>NZ_BMXG01000014.1 GCF_014651635.1 Cerasicoccus arenae
TGGGGGGGGGGGGGGCAATCGGTGCCGGCGCGGCTTTGGAGTCGGTCGGGTATTTAGCAACGGCAGCAAGGGTAACACCCAGGCCAGCGATGATGGATAGCGCGTTAAAGGCCAGTGCCTGAGCTGAAAGCTCAGGAACCAGGGCCAGACCGTTGAGAATTGCGATCAAGAGACCGCCGAATATAAGAATGCCTTTCATGGTTGCGAAAAAAAGTGGTCTGTCGATGAAGGCTGATTATGGAGGAAACTCAAGCAGGGAATCGTTAGGAATCCGTTGTGCCGCATTTGCTGAATCCATAAAGTAGCGCTTCTTCTTACAGTAGACTCTAAAATTGACCTTGGGTTCGCGAACGGCTAATTTTAATCCTTATGGGCGATACCACTACTGCGACGGTGGAGCACGCGTTGTGCTTTGAGCCGGAGTTATCCCCGGAAGTCGAGGCATTGCTTGAGAGCGAACCGAGCGAGCAACCCTTGGTGGTTATTGCCGGAGCCAGTGGCTTTGTGGGTGCCAGCCTGCGTATTGCTCTTGCCGACCGTTACCGCTGGCGGGCTCTGACACGCTCTGAGGCAATCGTCAACCAGCATGAAGAACGTGACAACACCGAATGGCGCCTGTGCGACCTCTACTCACTGCCCAAGGTGGAAGCCGCGATGGAAGGTGCTGACTATGCGATCTATCTGGTGCATTCGATGCTGCCCTCCAGCCGCCTCGTGCAGGCGAAGTTTGAGGACTTAGACCTGCTGCTGGCCGACAACTTCGCCCGTGCGGCAGAGGCAGCAGGCGTGAAGCATATTATTTACTTAGGCGGCCTGATACCGCCCGATGATTATCTATCGCCGCATCTGCGAAGTCGACAGGAGGTGGAGCATGTTTTGCGCAGCCGTAATGTGCCTGTAACCGTGTTGCGGGCAGGGCTGATCATTGGACCGGGTGGCTCCTCACTACGCATTCTGATCAACCTCGTGCGTCGGTTGCCGGTCATGCTAATGCCCAAGTGGACGCATTCTGAAACGCACTCCATCGACATCCGCGACACGATCCGCGCGTTCGGCATTGCTCTGGACAATCGCAACTTCTGGGATGGCACCTATGATCTGGGTGGACACGAGCCTATGACTTATCGTGCGATGATCCTGCGCACAGCAGAAATACTTAGTAAGCACCCCGTGACCATTGATTTGCCGATCAATTGGTTTGCTGTTTCGCGGCAATGGGTGGCAACGCTCAGCGGTGTTTCCTCGCAACTCGTCAATCCTCTGCTCGAAAGTCTACGCCACAGTTTGCATGCTCAGGACAATCCACTGCTGGATCGGATAAAACCGCAAGCGATTGCCTTTGAAGACTCCCTCCGCAGTTCACTCGACCCCGATGGTGCTCCCTTGCCCAACCCACGGAGCCGCACCCAGAAGACAGACGATAAGCTGATAAAAAAGGCCCGTCGTGTTCGCTCCGTCCAGCGCATGCCCCTGCCCTCTGGCTGGGATGCGCCCTATGTTGCACAGATCTATGGCCAATGGCTGACCGATAAATCAATCCACCTAATCAACGTGCAACGCGACGCCGACAACACCCTGCGTTTCATGATCCAGCTCGCGGGCATTAAAATCAAGCTGCTGGAGCTAACGCCCACCCCATACACACGCGGCGGTGGACGGAGGAGAGCGTTTTATATTTCGGGCGGATTTCTTGCCCGGCAAGTCGACCCGCCGGGCCGGTTTGAGTTCCGCATTTTCCCGGAGAACTACTGCCTCATCGCCGCAATTCATGGTTTCGCCCCACGGCTGCCTTGGTGGATCTACGAAACCAGCCAAGCCGTCGTGCATTACTTCGTCATGAAGGCCTTTGGAAAGTATCTCTGGAAACAGGCAAAAGCGGGCGTTTCCATGCCGTTCGACCATGATGTTGGCGCGTAGAAATTGGGGCCGCTAGGCCCATTGCGCTACCGCACAGGATCGGCTACGAGCAAGTTCACATCGTACTCCTTAACATCCAGTGACTCACCATTCGTTTGAATCAAATTGCGGTACCACCACGCCGAGTCTTTGAGCGTCCGTTTTTGGGTACCGAAATCAACGTGGACCAATCCGAAGCGTGATCGGTAGCCTTCGGCCCATTCAAAATTATCGAAGATCGACCAATAAAAATAGCCAGACACGTCGATGCCCTCGGACACAGCGCGCTTTACCCCCTGTAGGTAGCTGCTAATATAATCGATTCGCTGGGGATCATGAACCGCACCATCGGACGAAACCCAATCCGTATTGCACAGTCCATTCTCAGTAATGTAGATTGGCTTGGGGCCATAACGCTCAGCGAACATCCGCGAAGCCCAGTAGAGCGAATCGGGCATCACCTTTAGCCAATCCAACGTGCCAACGGGTTCACCGGGCACCGCTGCAATACTTTCACTGCCTCCGTTTGGTGATGCTTTGATCAGATAACCAGAGTAACAATTGTAACCAATGAAATCCAATGGCTGGGCGATCAGCGTCATATCCCCGTCGTCAAAATCTGGCCAATCAGCACCAAAAACTTCCGCTGCTTCTTCAGGATAACGCCCAAGATAGACTGGGTCCGACCACAAGGAATTGTTGAAGAACGTCCCTGAGGATACTTTAAAGAAGTCTTTTCTCGCCGTTTCGACATCCTCCGCAGACTCACTGACTGGGATGGCAGCAGAACAATTGGGTGCCCACCCAATTTTGGGCTTCAGCTCACAATGCTTACGAAGCGCAAGCACTCCATTTCCGTGCGCCATTAAGGCATGATGCATAGCCTTCAACGCCAAGGGCATGGGTAATTTATCACCGGGAGCATGGGAGCCCCACAAATGACCATTCCCCATGAAGCACTGCGGTTCGTTGAGCGTCATCCAATGACTCACGCGATCTCCTAGGGCTTCCCCGATGACACTTGCGTACTCGCCAAACCAGTCGACGGAATCTCGGTTTAGCCACCCACCTTTCTGATAAAGGGCCAAGGGATAATCCCAATGAAACAAAGTCACCCATGGCTCAATGTCTGCTTCCAATAGGCAGTCCACTAAGCGATCGTAAAACTCGAGCCCTTTCGCATTCACCTTCCCGATTCCATCCGGCAACACGCGCGGCCAACTGACCGAAAACCGATAAGTCTCCAAACCAATGGTTTTCATTTCGGCAACATCTTCTCGATAGCGATAATAGTGCTCACATGCGTCGTCACCTGTTTCTCCGCCATAGATTTTGCCAGGCCATTGGCACATCATATCCCACACGGACATCCCTTTGCCATCAGCTTGGGCCGCACCCTCGATTTGATATGAAGAAGACGCTGCGCCCCACTTGAAATGCTCAGGAAATGTTCTCATACACCCTTTATACATCAGGGCTATGAAAACCGTTAGTCATATACCGATCAATCAATGGCATATTTCCGACCGAAACCAGATAATGGATTCGAAGTGGCTCATGCTCGTATGATTGCCTATTCGAAACCCCCGACGAAATTGCCTACCAGAATGCAATTTGACCCGTTAAACGACACGGCGAAACTCAGTCGGAGTCTGGCCGGTAACACGTTTAAAGGAACGGTTGAACTGGGAGATCGATTCGAAACCGACACCAAAGGCGATTTCGCTAACGCGTAAGTTGAGATTGGCCAAAAGATGCTTGGCCTTTTCGACTCTAATACGCGCTAGATAATCGGTGAATGTAATGTCCGTTGCTTCTTTGAAAACCTTGCAAAAATGGCGGGTACTGGCGTTGACCGCCTTAGCTGCATCGTCCAAAGACAGCGCATCCTGATAGCGCTCCTGGATGTATTTTTTGGCGTTTGCGACAAGCATCGGGTCTTCGTTGCTCTCTTCCAGTGCGATACTGTTGCTGATTGTTGCCAGGTGTTCTGCAAAGGTGGTGAGCAGGGCAACCATTGCTTGGTATTGATCGCGATCAAAGACCTTCGTGTTGTAATATGCCTCCTCCAACTCCTTCAGATTAATCTCCGCCCCCCACTTGAGAATTTGTCGGGTAGCCTGTGAAAACTCCGCTTCGTTTGGCTGGTGCAGTAGTATTTGCCCAGTCTGAAGAAAGGCAATCAACCGGTCGCCCACGCGGATCGGCACGGCCGTATCGCACAGACCAGCAAAGCAATGTAAACTCTTAGGCTCCAGTCCTGCCTCTCGTTCCAACTGTTCCTGCATCTTCAGGCAATTTGCACAGCCGACATTTGTCTTGCCGATCAATGCACAAAACTGGTTCTCGTCCACAGCACCAGACAAGGCGCTTTCATAGGATTGAAGCGAGCGTATGGCTAAGGGCAGACCTGTTGCTTTCCGAAATGCCCGCTGGTAATCCTGAAAGAGCTGCGAATCTTTCAACTGTGCCGCTGTCCGTCGGGCGCGATCGGTTGCGGATGACACGTTGGCTAAAATAAATGGTGGCGTCTCGGAACTGTTCATACCGCAAAACTGGCGAATATATGCGCAGTGTTAGTCTGGATATGCGGAGACAGGCTAGGCCCCTGTATGAGAGAATCAAGACATGAATAAACGACTCGTCGGCTACCTCCAAGACAACCGCGACCACATCATTGAGGATTGGCTGACTGAGAGTGAATTGCCAGCGCCCGTTGGAGCACAGGCGGCTAACGGATCAGTCCCCGTTGCTTTTCTGGAAAGTGTCTTTGATCGTGTCTTGAACCGAATAAAAGGAAAAACCTGCAAATGCGGCGGCACTGGCGAATGCGCCAAGCTCAAACTTGGTGACATTCTCGGCGTCACCTGCGCCTGCCAGACCTACCGACTACGAGGTCACGTGTGTCTGGAACTGCACGAAGCTGGAGCACGCGCTTTCATGGGTATCTTTAGCGACACTTGGGATATCCAGGGCGAATTCAACGAACTTGACCGTGAGGCTTCGATGAAACTGATCGGCGAGGCGCTCGACTGGATATTTAGCCAAGAAATTTTCCGCTGCCCACAACGCACGGAAAACGAGGATTGCCCCTTCATTTTGAACTGAGACTGAACCATGGAAATACTTTTACTAACCGTGTTCCTGAGCCTGCTATTGGCAGTGCTGTTCCTGCTACTGTTTCTGCGGGACCGGCGAACGGAAACGCATCGCAGCATGGAGCAGGAGTCCCTGAGCCCATTCGCGACCGAAATTCCCGTGGAGACCGTGCGTAAGTGAGCAAGTCAACACGCACCACCACCATCGAATACGATGACAAATCGGTTCGGTGGTTTCTAATCGCTTCGGTATTCTGGTCACTCGTTGGCATGGGAGCCGGCGTTCTGATCGCCTCACAGCTCAACTCTTGGCGAGTAAACTTCGACCTACCCTGGCTGACCTTTGGCCGGCTCCGACCTCTGCACACCAATGCCGCGATATTTGCTTTCGTGGGCAACATGATGTTCGCGGGCATCTATTACTCGACGCAACGCCTTTGCCGCTGCCGACTGGCCTCCCCCCTACTCACAAAGATTCACTTCTTCGGCTGGCAGTTCATCATTGTCTGCGCCGCCATAACGCTACCGCTGGGTTACAGTCGGGGGAAGGAATACGCCGAGCTCATCTGGCCGATCAATATCCTGGTCGCCGTCATCTGGCTCGTCTTCGCCGCGAACTTTTTCTGGACGCTCGCCAAGCGCAACGAAAAGTCCCTCTATGTAGCGCTCTGGTTCTACATCGCAACCATCGTCACTGTGACGATGCTCTATGTCGTTAACCACCTGTCGCTGCCGACAAGCCTCACCCACAGTTATCCCATCTTTGGTGGCGTTCAGGATGCACTTGTTCAGTGGTGGTACGGGCACAACGCGGTAGCTTTCTTTCTAACAACGCCGATCCTCGGCATCATGTATTACTTCGTGCCCAAGGCAGCGAACCGGCCAGTTTATTCCTACCGCCTATCGGTCATTCACTTTTGGTCGTTGGTCTTTATTTACATCTGGGCCGGCCCTCACCACTTGCTTAATACTGCCCTTCCCGGTTGGCTCCAAACACTCGGCATGCTCTTCAGCCTGATGCTCTGGGCTCCTTCGTGGGGCGGCATGCTCAACGGTCTGCTGACGCTGCGCGGTGCTTGGGATAAGCTCCGGACCGATCCCGTCATCAAGTTCTTCGCCGCTGGTGTAACCTTCTATGGCATGGCGACTTTTGAAGGGCCACTGATGTCAATTAAGTCAGTCAACGCACTTTCTCACTACTCCGACTGGACGATCGGCCATGTGCATGGCGGCACACTGGGCTGGAACGGCTTCATGGCCGCGGGCATGTTCTATTGGCTCACGCCGAGACTTTGGAATACGAAACTTTACTCACAGAGCATGGCCAACATGCACTTCTGGCTCGGCATGGTGGGCATCCTGCTCTACGTCGCGGCGATGTGGGTCTCAGGCATCACGCAAGGCCTAATGCTCAACGCAACCGCGGAGCAAGGTACCATTCTCGCCTACCCGAACTTCCTCGACACCCTTCAAGCCATCCGCCCAATGATGTGGTGCCGCGTAGTCGGTGGAACGTTTTACCTGATCGGCTTCATCATGATGGCCTTCAACTTGTGGAAAACCGCCCGTAGCGGATCACCAGTCAATGGCTCAATCGAAGTAGAATCCGCAATGGAGGAAATGGTCGGTGACACAAACCGTTTCCGCAGCTACGCCAACGCCCCTGTCGTCTATTGCTTTCTGATCATTGCCTCAGCGACGTTGATGATCTTTGGCCACGGTGCTTCGTTCCTGGCTGGTGTTTTCTTGACGGCAACCTTTACCATCGCTGCCTTCGCCCACTTTGAAATGAGCGGCGCAAAATGGGGTCAGTGGTATGACGAACTGCTCAAGCACGGGCTTACCTTTACCGTGCTGACCATCATCGCTGCGGCCATTGGTGGCGCAGTGCAGATCATTCCCACGGTGACTATGCAGCGGGCGGACAACATCGAGGGTCGCCTGCAAATTCCCTATACGCCATTAGAACTAACCGGGCGCGACATTTACGTGAGCGAAGGTTGCTACAACTGTCACTCGCAGATGATCCGGACCATGACTCCCGACATCCTCCGCTACGGTGATTACTCGCGACTGGGCGAATCCATCTACGATCATCCGTTCCAATGGGGATCCAAACGCACCGGCCCAGACCTTGCACGCGAAGGCGGTAAGCGCTCCGACGAATGGCACTTCTACCACCTCCTAAACCCGCGCGACATCTCGCCTGGCTCCAATATGCCAAACTACACATGGCTCTTCACCAAGGATGCCAAGACGGGCACGCTCGAATCCAAAATCAACGCAATGCGCATGCTCGGTGTTCCCTATGACATTGGTTTGTCGGAAGAGGAAATCATGGCCGAGTATAATTCACAGGCCGCAGAGATTGTGCAGCGCCTTGCCGAAAAGGGTGCTTACACCGAACCACAAAAGCAGATCGTCGCCGTCATTGCCTACCTACAGAAACTGGGTGCCTTTGAAGACAAAGACGCGCCCAACGAAAATACAACACCACTGCCCTTTGAACCGGTCACCTCGACCCAACCCTGAGCAACCAATGTTTAAACGAATTATATACGATCACTGGACGCATATCGTCCCGATTCTTTCCTTCTGGCTAACCTTCGGCGTGTTCTTGGCCATCACTGTGCGCGCGCTATTTTTCAAGAAGGACTTTGTTCAACGCATGGGAAATCTTCCCCTCGAAGATGACGCCAACGACGCACAACCCAAAGCATGAGCGATCCATCTCATAACACCGAACAAGAAATGCTGCCCGACGGTGTTGTCCTCAAAGAGCACAGCTACGACGGCATTCAAGAGTATGACCAACAGCTACCGCGTTGGTGGCTTTTAACACTCTACGGTGCCATCGTGTTCTCTGCTGCCTACTGGCTGGTCAGCCATTACTATATGTCCTCTTTGACCAATGAACAGCGCGTAGAAAAAGAAATGCAAGCCATCAACGCGATTCGCCTAACCAATTCCATTGACGTATCCAATGATGAATTGTTTTGGGAAATGCGGCACAATCCGGCTTTTGTTCTGGCAGGTGAAAAGACTTTCCAGTCCTTCTGTATTCCCTGCCACGGTGCCAACCTCGAAGGTGGCATTGGCTTTAATCTGGTCGACAGCGAATGGGTTCACGGTGCCGCACCGCCTGCTATCTACAACACCATCTTCAACGGCGTCCCGGAAAAAGGCATGCAGGCATGGGGAGACATGCTCGGCCAAAAGCGCATTACCGAAGTCGTCGCCTACATCCTGAGTAAGAATAATGAATCAGCCATGAGGAAATCCGCCGCAAGCGGCGAGTAGAGCGAAGACTCATGCCCAAATCAGCCAGCCCGAAGAAGCCCGTACGCGCATCCGTCACGACAATCAACCGAGACGGATCACGCTTCTTTCTTCACCCAGCTGATGTGAGGGGGCGCTTTGCTTTGCTTCGCAGAGTAGTAGCCATTTTGCTCATTTCAATCTATGTCCTGTTACCTTGGATTCCCATTGGTGGCTACCCTGCCGTATTCCTCGACATAGCCGAACGACGCTTCCATTTGTTCGGCCTGACCTTTGCCGCACAAGACATGTGGCTCGCGTTTTTCTTTATCACCGGCCTCGGCTTTTCGCTGTATGTGGTCACCGCGCTTTTTGGACGACTCTGGTGCGGCTGGGCCTGCCCGCAAACCATCTTCCTTGAGCATGTGTATCGGCGCATTGAGCGTTGGATTGAAGGTGACCACACCAAACGCAAGCAGCTCGACCAACGTGAATGGGATGCACTAAAAGCCACGAAACGCGCGATAAAGCACACTGCGTTTATCTTCGTCTCAGTGCTAATTGCCCATGTCTTCATTGCCTACTTTATCTCAATCCCACAGCTTTATGTGTGGATGCGCACAAGCCCGCTGGAGCACTGGAGTGCATTCCTGTTTGTCTTCATCGCCGCCGCTGCGATTTACTTTAATTTCTCGTGGTTTCGTGAGCAGCTTTGCTTAGTAATTTGCCCCTATGGTCGCCTGCAATCCGCGCTCATCGACGACGACTCCATGATCATCGGCTACGATGAAAAGCGTGGAGAGCCCCGAGGCTCCGCTAAGCTCACGGACATTGGTGACTGCATTGAGTGCCGCCGCTGCGTACAGGTTTGCCCGACCGGTATTGACATACGTCAGGGCCTGCAAATCGAATGTATCGGCTGTGCAAACTGCATCGACGCCTGCGATACAATCATGGATAAGCTTGGCCGACCTCGTGGGCTTGTCCGCTACGATTCGATGAATGGCCTAGCAGGCTTGCCTAAACGAATCGTGCGACCACGGCTATTCCTTTACGGTGTTCTCCTGCTACTTGGTGCCACTGCAATGACCTTTTCTGCTATGCAGCTACGCGGCGCGAACATGAATGTAGTGCGCATGACTGGCGCACCCTATTTCATCACCGACACAGGACTTCGAAATCAATATATGATTCGAATAATTAATAAACAGGACTTGCCCCAAAACTTCACTGTGCAAGCCATTGGACCCGACCAGACCTTTAAAGTAGAAGGTTTCACGGAATCCGTTGTCGTTGAGCCAATGGGCGAAATCGTTCGCCCACTTATCATCAGTATTCAGAAAAAAAACTTTACGGGGAAATTTCCGCTAGTCATCGAACTCAAAGACGAAAGCGGCCGTATCGTCATAAGCAAAGACGCAGAATTCCTCGGCCCCGACCCTCGACTATTTAGCAATGAAAACGCCCAATGAACCAAACACACGACGCCTGTCACTGTGGATTCCCGTTACGATAGCCTTCCTCGTGTTGATCGCTGCGTGGACGACACTCATCGTCATTGCAGCCAAACACCCCACCGAAATCGTTCCCGTAGAGCAAGCAGCCGACTAGCGCGCGATGCCCATAACCAGTCAGACAATCCAATGCGACCACTGCGGCACGCCCTTCCACCCGAAGGCACAGGAACGCTTCTGCTGTCATGGCTGCGCCTATGTCTATGACCTACTGCACGAAGTCGGGTTCACTCGGTTCTATGAGCTCAAGGGCAACACCTCCACCCCCCCCATTGGCACACGCGCATTCCGTGCGGTTGACGTGCCTTGGCTAAAAACAGCGATCCAAACGGCCGAAGATCAGGCCACAACCCCCGTTGTAACAGCCAAACTTGGGCTACGCGGCGTCTCATGCGTCGGTTGCGTTTGGCTCATTGAAGCAATATTCACCGCGCAAGCTGGTGCCGTCTCGATCAATATCAATGCCCGCACGGGTATCATCCAACCTCGATGGGAGTGCGGTGAATTCGATGCCGTTCATTTTGCACAAGAACTGCAAAGAATGGGCTATGAAGTTGTCCCGCCAACGGACGAATCCGCGAGTAGCTCGGTCGCGCGCGAACTAGCGCATCGGGTAGGCATCTGTGGATTCTTTCTGCTCAATACGATGCTCTTTACGCTACCGGGCTACCTGGGCATGGAGGAGGATTTTTTTCTCGCACCCCTCTTTAAGCTGCTTAGCGCGTTGTTTGCCACATTGAGCCTGATCATGGGCGGTAGTTATTTCTTCCAGCGCACAGCGGAAGCTTTGCGCCATAAATTACTGTCGATCGATCTCCCAATCGCACTCGGTTTGAGCGCAGCATATCTCGGCTCACTGATAGGCTGGCTGACTGCCTCCACTGACCTCATCTACTTCGACTTCGTGGCAACGTTTGTCTTCCTCATGCTGGCAGGTCGTTGGCTACAAGAATTTGCCCTCGAAAAAAACCGCCAACACCTAAGCCGTCGTCAGCCAGAGCAACAAACCGTGACCAACTTTGGCGGCCCCAATGATGGGGAACGCAAACCGGTTGATCAGATAAAATCCGGCGAGGCCTACACGCTGGCACCGGGTGAGGCAAACCCGGTCAGTGCTCGGCTTCACAGCGACGCCTCCGTTAGCTTAGAGTGGATAAACGGCGAGCCTGACCCTGTAACTATCACGCGAGGCAAGCTCGCCCCAGCAGGCGCGATCAATGTTAACCTGACCTCAATCTCACTCACAGCAGAAGAAGCGTGGAGCGATAGTTTACTCGCGCAATTATTGGAGCCTCCAAAGGATAATTTCCATGCCCGGCGATTACAGCGAGTGCTCTCAATCTACCTCATATTGGTACTCGCTATTGCGGGCTTTGGAGGAGCGGCTTGGCTCATCCTTGGAAATCAGGCGATTACCGCACTACAAGTCTTCATCTCCGTGCTAATCGTGTCCTGCCCATGTGCACTCGGCGTAGCTCTACCTTTAACCGATGAACTCTGCCAATCCATCCTGCGCCGCTACGGACTCTTCATCAAAAACAACGATGTATGGGAGCGACTGAGCCAGGTAAAGACTGTGGTTTTTGATAAAACAGGCACCCTCACCTTGGAAACACCACGCCTGATAAATCCCGAGTGTCTCAACATGCTATCCGAGGACGCTATGCTCGCTCTTTATCGACTGGTTGAGCGAAATCTTCACCCTGTCGCCCGGACCTTGCGAGAATACTTACTCCTGCGTTTGCGCACATTCAGCGATTTGCATGATGAATGCCGAATCCACCAATCAATTGGGAATGGCGTTTATTTTACGGATGAACACGGTGCTTGCTGGAGCCTTGGTAAATCCTCATGGACACCTTGTGGTAACGAAACTGAAATCGATCAAACAACAGCCACTGAGCTTCGTTGTAATGGCATCTGCTTGGCCACATTCCAGTTCGAGGAGGAAGTCCGCGACGAAGCCAAAAACGCGATACAGTGGTTGCAAGCAACCAATTACCAAATCGCCATCCTCAGCGGTGACGCCCAACAAAACGTTGACCGTATTGCCGCTCAATTGAATATCGATTCGCCGCAATCCCACGCCCACTGCACCCCTGGTCAAAAAGCAGAATGGATCGACCACCATGCGCCAAATTCCGCATTGATGATCGGAGACGGAGCCAATGACCGGCTCGCCTTCGATCGAGCCATCTGCCGGGGCACACCCATCGTTGATCGTAGTTTACTTGAGGGCTCGACGGACTTCTTTTTCTTTGGCCGCAGCTTACGCTGCCTTCCACGTCTGCTCCAATTAGCCAATCAGCGCCGCCAAACGATCCAGATTATTTTCGCACTAGCGATCGCGTATAACTTTGCTGCGATCACTCTATGCCTAGCGGGCGCGATGCATCCATTACTCGCCGCAATCTTAATGCCACTCAGTTCTATAGCCACATTAGTAGTCCCTTGGCGACTAATGCACGCCGATTCCGCCTGATCAAGGCGAGCGCCATGCACTGGGACAGCCACTCCGTTCGTTGCTGTCTGCTACCAGCACCAATAAAATGGTGACCAGCCTCCGCAGAGGGGGGGCTTGGCCCAAGTATGATTATAATGTAGCTCAAATCGTAGACTCACAAGCTTGGGCAATGCGAATTAAGAGACATAATGTCCCAGTCTCTTCATTTTCTGTATTTCATCGGACATTAGCAATAAAGCGGTCAGCGACTGACTACTATATGTTCATCCCATGTGGTAGAATGTAGTGAAATCATTCCTATTGCTAAAAATCACCGTTACGCAAAAGGATCGGTCAAACTCAGCCCCCCCCCTCGATCGAAAACGAAACACCCCAAAAATTATGTTCCGAACTCTGGCGCTATGGGAAATCGATCAGTAACGAGAGACTCGTTAAGGCTCACTGACCACACCGTAGCGGTACTATAAACAATATTGTCCCACATGTCCGATGCACTTACCTCCAAAAAACGTTAAAAGGGGATTCGCACTGATAGTAAGCTTGGTGCTTATGGGTTTCATGGTAGTTCTGCTTCTGTCGATGACGACAATGCTTTCCGTAGAAGTCCAAACAGCGGGCCATACTCATAAAATCGCCCGCGCAAAGCAAAATGCGATTCTCGCCCTCAATGTTGCCATTGCCGAATTGCAGAGAACAACCGGCCCAGACCAACGAGTGACGGCACCCGCCAACCTTCAATTAACCGACTCAGCAATCAGCCCTCACTGGATCGGCGTATACGCTCATGCCCTAACCCCATCCTATGAGCTAATCCCCGGCAATATTGCCGACGAATTGACCGATTCAACCTTGGTAAATAGCCAAGGTTCATCCGCAAAATTGCTCACTTGGCTAGTCAGTGGAAACGCGCCAAACAATTCATGGCCAGAATTCCAACCAACCGGCCAACTTGCCGACCCAAGCGTAAATGTAGAGCTAAGCTTTACGCCTGACGCCAGTATCAGCAACCTAAGCCAGGACAGCCCAGCGAATGCCAGCGACATTCAAATCCAGGACGCGAACGGGGCAAATCATCCAGGACGAATCCTCGTAGGGGGGGGGGCAGTCCACGACCTTGAAGACTATGTCGTGGCTCCGATGGTTACCCTGGAAAGCGAACCGAACGACAGCATGATCAACAGCTACGCTTGGTGGGTATCCGACGAAAACGTAAAGGCGCGGGCAAATCTTGCCATCGAAACCGATCCAAATTCCATATCCAATGCGTTTATCAGCTCAAGCAGGAATGCCATCGAACTGATGAGCCAGGGTGCCAGTGACGGCGCGTTGGACGAGCCACGCATCGATGAACTCTATGACCCCAGTGGCGGCGTGGAACGAGCGCTCGGCCTAGGCGACCTAGCCATGCTGTCAACCGATCCTAGCAACTTTTCATTGATAGAAAAGCGACGTTTCCACGACATTTCACTGCACTCGACGTCACTCCTGACTGATAGCTTTGCTGGTGGTCTAAAGCGCGATCTGTCAACTCTGCTAGACGATACATACACGCCCAGCGCCAACGACCCTACGGTGGACAGTAATCGCTTGTGGACGCCGCATCAGGAGGACACGACTGGCTATGGCATCCCGACTTGGGGCCACTTGCGTTCATTTGCACACACCCGAGTCCCTAACTCGCGCACACTCGACGCCCAACTTCCTGTTTTTGACAAGCTAATCAGTGATGATCATGTGGGCGTATCTCCAATACTGACCTATTTCTCCCTTGGTATGGGATTCTCGGCTAGTGGCGTCAACAGCGGCGCTGATATTGAAATGAACTTGTACCCTTTGGTTGTCTTATGGAATCCGTATAATTTCACTATAAAGGCCCCCAGCTACGACGCCCATGGCGCGAACTACGAAGTCGGCATGCTGCTTAGTCTTAGCCTAGAAGCAAAAATCGGAATTGATATTTTTGATCCTGGTTCAGTGACTCAAGGGGAAGGAGCTGAAACGGTTACCGAAGAATACATTTGGCGGAACATAGGTAATATTGACCTACGAAAGAATATCGAAAAAAGCTTAGACGATCCGAATGATAAAGACTTCGAATACATCCGCTTTTCTCTGGACTGCCCTGACATTCCCCCTGGACAAAGTCTTATTTTTAGCATTCCTCATTCAGATAGAGGCAAAGCTTATGATTCACACGTCGTTCTAAAAAACATCGAGCCTGAACCAGATGCTTTCGTATCTCTTCCCGTGGCCACTTTGGATAAGGATTTTACAGCAACCACTCTCTTCCGTGTAGGGCCAAGGTTTAGCGTTAACTCCGAAGGCGTCCCGACAACAAGCCTGAGCGCAACGCTTCTTTCGGGTGGAGACGGTGGCTTGTTCACTTATCTGGGAATGCCACGCGAAGATCGTACTGTTGCCTATTCAAAGGACAACGCCATGGACTTCAATCCGTCCAACCCAGACTTAAGCTGGTATCAAACGCAACAGAGTATTACTTGGGATAATGCTATCGTGCAAGATATGCCAAACGAGTCTGTATTGGTACAGGTGACCGAAGGAGGCAAAAAGGTAGACAGAATTTTCAAACCGGAAGAAATCAATGGTGGCAACCCCATTTCTGCCATCCAGACGCCAGCTACCTTAAGTTCTGACCCGTCCATTTCCTACGTGATCATGACTCATGCGCTCTTCTCAGGAGGTGGCAACAATGCTCAGTACAATGCCAACCAGTTTATGTTCCCCACTCGGTGGATTGCACAGGGCAGTATGAGGGCGACGCGCACCGGTCGCACCCGGCGTGATCAAAATTACCTTCCGCTCTACATTGCAACTGCTGGCAGTGAAGGCAATAGCAGCGCTTGGCAGAAATTCGCCAATGATGAAGGCTCAGAGAGTAATCGAACCTCAGCTGGCTCCGGCCATGATTGGGGTTCCAGTGGTCCAGTTGACGTCACCCTCTTCGAGTTTCTGCCCGAAGACCAGCCCCTGCTTTCTATTGGGCAACTCCAGCACGCCAATCTTTCGCTCATCGGCGCTTACCCATCCTACCCCATCGGCAACAGCCTCGCAGATTATCGCCTGCACGAAAAGTCACCAAGCGGCGCTATATTGCCCCCATCTCAATACGAACTTGCCCGTACTGATTCGGTATCTGGCAACACTCTGCTAAAAGCGGACCAGATTGCTTACTACGATATCTCCTTCCTGCTGAATCGCACTCTGTGGGATGCATACTTCGTCTCCAGCGTCCCACAAAATGGAAACTTGCCAGATAAATTGCCCAACTCCCGGATGAGCCATACCGGCAATGAAGCGAATTTGCGCGATCCAGACAAAGCCGCCGCCGAGTTGAGCCTAGTCGGTGGATTCAATATCAACTCAACTTCTGAGCAAGCTTGGCGAGCGATATTGGGCGGCGACCGTGGGTTACAGTACAATCCGGAAACCGGCAATTATAGCACCAACCAAAGCTTGCAGGCGGCATTCCCTCGATTTGCGCGACCAACCGCCGACGATAGCTGGGTAGATCCTTGGGAAGGCTATCGCAGCCTGACAGATGAAGAGACTGCACAATTGGCGCGCAATATCGTTACTGAGATTAAGAACCGCGGGCCCTTTATTTCGCTCTCCGATTTTATCAACCGACGTTTGGTAGACAATCCAAGCACCGATGATTCTGGCGTCGAAGATGCACCCTATGAACACGAAGACTTACGCGGTGTGATCCAGGCGGCACTAGATAGAACTTGGAGCTCCACCGACCCCGACAGTAAAGCCAATGGGGACTCAGCCGCTTATCCTGCGAATGATGGCGCTGATGATTTCTGGAAAGATGATCCTCTACTTGGGCATCCATACAATAACACAAAGCACCAATTTGGCTCTGGTTCCAAATACGTTTACAATCTACAAAGAATGCAAGGTGGAGACACCGAACGTAGCCCGTATAGCAACCGCTCTGCTTTTTCTCCCAAATACGTCACTCAGGCCGACGTACTATCCACCATCGGCGCAAGCCTTACCGCTCGTTCAGACACCTTCACCATTCGAGCCTACGGAGAAGTGACTTCCGCCTTTACCTCCAATGATCGAGTGGGTGCTTGGTGTGAAGCGGTCGTTCAACGTACCGCTGAGTATGTTGATAACCAAACCGACAATCCCGAAGATCGTCCGACATCCGTAGTCAATCAACACTTCGGACGTAGATACAAATTAATTAGTTTTAGATGGCTAGAACCAAGCGAAATTTAATCCTCCTGTCCCTGTTTTTATTCGTCTTCTCGACAGGCTACTCAGCACCCGAATCTGGTGAAGATCTCGTCAAGTTTCGACTTCTCTCCATTTCGAATGCAGTGAGCTTCTTGTATGACCAAGGAGGCACGACTGAGCGCGTTTACACCAGCTCCACTGCATTCACGGGTTGGTATGTCGCGCCCCCAAGCGGCAAGTTAGTTTTTTATCAGGAAGAGGCGATGCCGGACGCTCCCAAGACAAAGTTAAAGAAGATCCTCGCCAATGTCCAGCTCCCCAGCGGACCTGGCCCATTCTTGATTATCGTAAAACAAAAGCCTAACAGCCAGGAACTAAGCACGGTAGTGCTGGATCATTCCATCGCGATGCATCCAGAGATGAACTATCGGGCGTTTAATCTTTCCAAGCGTCGCATGGCAGTACGGCTGGCCGATCAAGACATGCTGCTAGAATCTGGGAAATCCGCACTGGCACCATACCCGAACAATCGGAAAACATGGCTAAAGATCGCCGTCGATGATAAAGATTCCGGCTGGATGAAAGTCGTTAGCAAGCCACGGCCAGTAGATAACAACAGCCGTACGACGATTATCATTCTGGACATACCCCCAAGTGATCGAGATCCCGAACCAATAGGTGTCATTGTACGTGAGGTGCGAGAGCAAATAGTAGAAAGCGAATCTGGGACTGAAATCCTGTAGGGCGCGTTATTCAACGATCCTTGCTTGAGAAAACGGGGACAAACACACGCGATTGTCTTTTTCTGACTTTCCACTCAGTCAAAACTACTGTATGTATCAATATGCGTATCCAGTATGAATTCCTCCCCTCCCCCTACCCTTTTTCCCGAAAAATTCGCTTGGGGCGTATCCACGTCGTCTTACCAAATCGAGGGTGCTTGGGATGAAGCCGACAAGGGACTTTCCGTATGGGACCACTTTTGTGAGTCAGAGAAAAGGATGTGGCGTGGCCAAACTGGAGAAATAGCCTGCGACCACTATCATCGATATAAGGAAGACATTGGCTACATGGCTCAAATCGGCGTTAAAGCGTACCGGTTTTCGTTATCCTGGCCGCGCCTCATTCCGAACGGAGTCGGTAAAGTAAGCAAAGCAGGCGTTCGATTTTACAATGCGCTCATCAACGAGCTGTTGGCGAATGACATTGAGCCTTGGATTACCCTATTTCACTGGGATTACCCCTATGAGCTTTTTCGACGCGGAGGTTGGCTAAACAGTGATAGCCCGAAATGGTTCGAGGAATACACAAGAGTAGCCGTTGACCATTTTTCCGATCGAGTAAGCAAATGGATGACAATTAACGAACCACAGTGCTTCCTCGGCTTAGGCCATTTCGATGGCTTACATGCCCCCGGCTTAAAGCTTAGTATGCGTGATTGCCTGCTAGCAGGGCACCACACGCTATTATCCCACGGCAGAGCAGTCGCAACAATTCGCGAGCGCGCAAAGATCAAACCCACCATTGGCTGGTCGCCATCCGGCTCTGTCTATCGCCCAGCAACCAATAGCCTGAACGACGTCAATGCAGCGCGGGAGGCCACATTTGCAATATACCCGGATAGCCTCTGGAATACCTCTTGGTGGGCAGACATGGTCATCGAAGGAAACTACCCCGAGGAGGGGCTTAAAGCCTACGGAAAATCCGCTCCTGATACGTGCGAATCTGATAGAAAGTTGATCAGCCAACCGATCGATTTTTATGGCTGTAATATTTTTCAAGCACCTTCAGTTCGAATGAGTGAAGATGGCTTGCCTGTCGGGGTCGAACTTGAGCCCGGCGAGCCGATCTCAATGTATGAATGGACTCTAAACCCAGATGCGCTTTATTGGGGACCTCGATTCTTTTACGAACGCTACGGCTTGCCCATTGTGATTACGGAAAATGGCTGTTCCCTGCTCGACCAAGTCAGCCTCGACGGAGCTATACACGACGTTAACCGCAAGGACTTCCTCATCCGTAACTTGCTCGCACTTCGCCGTGCGATTGATGACGGTGCCGATGTTCAAGGCTATTTCCACTGGTCTCTGTTGGACAACCTCGAATGGCAACAAGGCTACAAGCATCGCTACGGCCTTGTTTTCGTGGATTTTAAAACGCTAGACCGAACGCTTAAAGATTCAGCATTTGCTTATCAGGAAATCATAACGACAAACGGTGAATGTCTGCGAAAATATACCCATAGCCAAGAAGAGCAGGTCCCCTATGTCGTCAAGGAAGCTCAGCGGTATATCGAAAACAACATCTCCGAAACGTTCAACGTCAAGACCATCGCTGCCCATTTGAATTGTCATCCCGATTTTCTAAGCCGTCGGTTTAAAGAATATACAGGCATGAGCCTCAGCGCCCACATACGCCGCGTTCGTCTTGAATGCGCACGCAACATGCTTCGCGATCCAAATATCCTGATTGGAAACGTATCAGATAGCTGTGGCTTCTCCGATCGCATTCATTTCTCTAAGGTATTCCGTAAAGAAATGGGGATGACTCCAGGCCGATTTCAGCGACAGTTCCGAACTCGTGAGAGCTCAAATGACATTCCCGCCGCCGAGATATCCAAAAACCCTCGGGCGAGAGATTAAAACTGGCCGTGAAAACAATGAGTAAACACGGCCAGATTCAAATCATGTTCCGGTTAGCGCCATTACGGCTTAAAGCCGTCTACTTCCGAAGCGAGATCAGCCCGCTGCCATACTCGAACGTAGTCGATGACAAATTCTTCGGGCAGTTGTTTGTCGTCCATGGGTTCATTATCCCATCCTCCTGCAACAAACGTAAAGATGATGATCGATTCCACAGTGGAAATTCGATCGGACTCCCAGCGGACAATTTCCTCACCGTTATTATAGATAATAGCGAGGCCGGGCAGCCAAAGGAGACCCGTAGTCACATAGCCCTCTTCATCATGTCCGGTATATGAACCTCCGCCCTTAGCCTTATGATCTTTACCATACCCATCGTAGTGAAACGCGGTGGTAAAACGATACGCCCCCCAACCGGATAGGAACTCCATAATATCGAATTCCATACCGCCGGTATTCACACCGATGTCTTGCCGGCGCCATTGCTCACCTGCCTCGACACCACGATCGGGCATCAGCCAAAATGCGGGCCATAGACCTGGTGCCTTCGGCAGCTTCATCCGCGCCTCAAAATATCCATACTTCTGCGCCCACTTGCCGTAGCTATGCAGGAATCCAGTCGTATAATCATTGTGGCGCTTATGGTTAGGATCGTCGTTGTGTGGGCCTGAGCGCTTTTCATAAACGAGGACCGCTTTGCCGTCCTCAATCCTAACATTATCTTTGCTGAATCGAGACACCTTATCCCAGAAGTTAGACGCATAGACATCCCACACTGATGCATCCACTACATCGCCATCAAATTCTTCGTTGAGCGTCATGACCCAATCACCTTCTACTGGCGGGCGCTTCCCCACCCATTCTGGTAATTGAATCGGAGGAGCAACTAAACGAATCGAATCAATTTCGATTTCTTGACTACCAGCCGAATCCTCAGCACCAATAACGACATATTTCACCTTATTACTTTCAAAAAACGGTTTCTTAACTGCGGCATTACGCACTTCTTTCTGAATAAAGGAAACCACGAGTTTTCCGCTTTCACCAGGGGCAATTGGCGCGGGCATTGACCCCAAATCCGTCTTCCCTGATCCACCAACTGCACGAGCAGTAGGCTGCGCAGGGGTTTGGCCAACATTTCGAATTGCGAGTTCAAGCTCGTAGCCTTGGCGCAAATCCCATTGTGCATTTCCTGCGGGCATTATTTCAACGGCTTGCTTAGGATCTTCCAAGCGAATGTGTAACGGTTCACCTTGAGCACCGCCACTAAAGCTAGCCCCACCGCGAGCGACATATTCTTTGGGCACGTCATTCGATGATGCCTTGAGCAGATATCCATCCGGTGGCGCTACGTTATCCTTAAAAGGAACCGGTGTTTTCCCAGCAATAATGGAATCAATTCTCAGCGCCTGTCCTTCAGAAGCTTTGCCAGTGAAAATTAGAATCTGCGATATCTTGGATGTATCCAAGGGGTAAGATGCTTTCCTTCCGTAGTAACCAAAAAATATCCGTATTTTTTTCGTACTTCCTTTTTCTAACCGAACCGCACCTGAGTTCCATTTTTTGGCTTTCCAATCACCTGGATTATCCACACGCGCGGTTACATAAATTGGCTTCTCGGACAGACTAGTGATTGTGAAGTCAATACAGGTGTATTCAGAAAAATCCCAAGTATCTCCATCTAATGGAGAAAGATGAACGCCTGGGTAACTTCCACCATCTGGCTGAAACTCTAGCAATAAGCCTTCCGGCGAGTTTGGTGTCTTAGGCTTTAAAGTCACAGAGCTATTCGATGGGCTCATCTTTGCCTCGAAGTCCGTAAAGTCTTTATCCCAATTCCGCGCACTAACCTCCTGCGAAACTAAAAGTAAAGCCATCGTTAAGAAGAGGAGCCTTAAGGCACATTTTGAGCCAACGTTAAACATAGATAACATAATGCAATTTCGGATTGAGGATAATTCAAGCATTTGGAAATACTAACCGATTTCTTATACAACATGCTAGTCATTGCCTGATTGCATTTATGCCATAACCTGACGATAAAAGCGCGTCATTTCAACACTATCTCAGACACCGTTTCCCCTTACACTACAGTTCCATTCTCCAAGAAATCGGCGGGGTATCGATCTCCACAAGTTATCCTTGAAGCGCACTCAGACTTAACGCGCAAACGAAACTTCCCAGCGAGGGAAGCTATTTGAAATCAGTAAATGACATATTTCAAATCGATTATAAACTACCTCCACTCGTAAAAATCCTGATATTCTAGGGTAAACATTCGCTCAAATTTAGGCGCTTGATCCGTCTTACCTCAACAACCCTAAAATCATCAACAATGAATAAGTTAATTACGATTATCTCGACATTAGCAATCACAACGCTTGCTCATGGGACCTTGCTTCTAAACGAAGATTTCAACAGTCTATCCACTGGTGACCTAAATGGCCAAAATGGCTGGACTGCAGTATCCCAGCTCGATGTCCAGTCCGGAGGACTATCCTATAGCAGCGGTGACATCAGCATTTCAGGGGGCACCAATAACGCCGTTTGGTCCGGCGCAAATACTCAGCCAATTGGATCGAAAGGATTCGCGAGCCAGGACGGCGATGTCTGGTTTAGCTTCACCATAAATGTTAGCGCCACAAACAATTCCAACCGATTCTGGTTCTATGTAAGTGATGACGCCGACTTGGGCAACTCCGGCGTGATGGGACAGATCAATAGCGGCAGCGGCGCTCTTCTATCTGGCTACCGCGCCACCACCTCTCAATTCACTTCGGGTAGCAATAGCTTACCCAGTGACGAAACACTGTTCTTAGTTGGTAAATTTTCCAAGGACGGCATATCGGGCACGGGAGATTACGACAAAATGGAGATGTGGATCAACCCGAGCTCCACAACTCTAGGCGCAGGATCCATCGCTCAAAATGTAACCAGCACGGGTATCAGCGATGGCATCGACACATTTGCGATTACCGCACTAGGCGGTGGCTCCACTGTCCTCTGGGATAATCTATTGGTCGGCACCACACAAGCAGACGTGCTCGATGTTTATTCAATACCTGAGCCTTCGACCATCACATTCATGATTGGCCTCTCCGCGTTAACCATCGCTTGGACACGGCACCGTTCCATCGTTTAAAGAACGAAGCCGATTTGGTTAATCAAGTTTCGAATCCCACATTTTCAGCCGTCGCCTCAAAGCGGCGGCTGTTTTATTCTCCATAAGAGTATTATGACAAAAATACTGACAAGCAGCGCAACTCGCCCTCGTAGCCAAACCTACCGGCAATGCGTCGGATCATGCCATGCATACATTACCCTCCGTGAGGATTGGCGGCAGCATTCTGCTATGGTACAAAAGGCCGTCGGCTTTAAACAGTGCCGCTTTCACGGTATATTTAACGACTGGATGGGCTGTTGTAAAAGAACTGACGAGGGCGCAATTGTAACGAACTTCGTCAACGTCGACAAAGCCTACCAAGGGATTCTGGATTTAGGCATGAAGCCATTCGTCGAACTTGGCTTCATGCCTGAGGTACTCGCTAGCGGTAGCCAGACCTGCTTCCACTATAAGGCAAATGTTACCCCACCGAGGGATTATACGGAATGGTGTGATTTCATCAATGAATTTGTCCAGCACCTCATCGATCAATTCGGCAAAAACGAAGTGTGCACATGGAGATTTGAAGTGTGGAACGAACCCGACCTGAGTTACTTTTGGGAGGGTGCCGATATGGACGAATACTTTAAGCTCTATGAGGCAACGGTGCGCACCATCAAAAGCATTGATGCTGGAATTCGGGTAGGTGGCCCAGCCACGTCAAAGAACGCTTGGGTGCGTGAAATGCTTGCCTACTGCGAGAGCACCAACACTCCGCTCGATTTCATTAGCACCCATCATTACAGTTCTGATAGCGCACTGGAGATTGGCCTGCCCTCGACTGAAATCATGTATTTCGGACAGAAAAAAATGCTCAATGATGTCTCGATGGTTCGTCAATTGATTGATGATTCCGCATTTCCAACGGCCGAACTTCATTACACAGAATGGAACATCTCGCCAGTTCACAATGACCGCTTCGGTAAGGATAGTGAGTTTACCATGACTTTTATCCTACAAACATTGAAGGACCTAGGAGACATCCCCGATAGCTATTCATTCTGGGCAATCAACGACATTTTCGAAGAAAGCGGCCCCGGCGAAGGGCCTTACAGCGGAAAGTATGGACTTGTTAACATCCATGGCATTCCCAAGCCGGCATTCCATGCTTATGCGTTTCTCAGCCAGCTTTTCGATCACGAGCACTTAACCGACAACGAATCGTTGATTGCGACCACGGACGGAGAAAACTTTCGCCTGCTGGCATGGAATCATTGTGAGCCAAGCTCCCACGACTTCAGCGGTGCAGACTGGATCATCAACGAAAAAGAGCACCACGAAACGATTCAGCTACATGGCCTCAATGGTCGTTATCGCATTTGTGCCTGGCAGGTCGACCGAACGATGGGCAATAGCTACCGCGCGTGGCAAGAAATGGGCGAACCCTTTTATCTCACGAAAAAGAATATAGAGGCCCTTAATCAGGCAGCGGAACCAGTCTTAGTGAAAGATGAAATAGTTATCGCCGATTCTGATCTTCAAGTGATGCACACACTCCCGACAAATGCTCTAATTTACTATGAAATTTCTGCCTGCTAAGCGGCAAAGCTGCATTGCTCGATCAATTGCCCCCAAGTTGCTTGCGAATCACTTCCCAGCGCTCTTCTGAGATAGCTCCGCCCATCACCTGAACGACTTCAGCGCCCAAAATCGATCCGTATAGGCCGCAGGTCGGCAAATCCTTACCACTCAGCCAACCGTAAAGAAAGCCCGCAGCCCAGAGATCACCTGCACCAGTGGTGTCGATGGCATTGTCGACCACAACCGGCTCAATCCGATGGAGCTGGCTACTCGATTGGACCAATGAACCAGACTTGCCAAGCTTGACCGCAGCAATGCCGCAAAGCTCGGATAGTTGCGCGGCCATCCCGACATAGTCGTTGCCCATGTCCGTAAAGGCACCCGCCTCGTCTTCGTTGGCGAAAACGATGTCCACCGAATCACGCAAGACATCCGGTAAAATATCCTTGGCTGCCCCAACCACCTCAAAGGACGCCAAATCGAGGCTGATCGTGCACCCTGCCTGCTTAGCACACTCCAGCACGCGATAGAGCAAATCACGGTTGAAAAGCAAATAGCCCTCAATATGTGCATGATCAACACCGGCAAAGTCTTCTGACGAAATCTCGTCTGGGGAAAGCGTCATCGCTGCACCCAAGTCCGTACGCATCGTGCGCTGGCTATCAGGAGTCACCATTGAGAGGCAGTGGCCATTGCTCACGCTCCCCACCTTAAAGCGCGAGATATCCCCCCCTATCGCCTTAAAGCTGTCGCGATAAAAGGTGCCATTCGCGTCATTGCCCAACTTACCGAGGAAAGTCGTGGGCAGACCAAGCTGCGCCACGCCGACAGCAGTATTACCCGCCGAGCCGCCTGGTGCCTGCACAAGGGGGCCATCCATCTCACCGATAATTGTGGTCAACGCAGCAGCGTCAACCAGCTCCATGCCACCTTTAGCTCCGGGCACATGAGAAGCAAGAAAGGCGTCATTCACCGACGCAAGTGTATCAACGACCGGCGATCCAACGCCGATTAATTTAAAGGGATTTGCCATGGTCGGAGGCTTTCACGCCAAGGCTCATGAAGGCAAAGCAAAATCGCACAACTGTGCGTATTACGTTCTTTATCGGCCCGGCGTCGGCTCGCCGGCAAGATAGCGTTGTAGCCAAAACAGGGCGTTGATCGCCATGGAGTGGGTAATCTCGCAATGGGTCATCATTGCATATGCCTCGTCGACCGGAATCACTTTCACTTGGAGCTCTTCATTGGGGTCCAAATTCTGCCCTTGGCGCAGGTGACAATTCTCCACGACGATAAAATGCGCACGATTATTCTGAAGCGCAGGATTGGGATGGCACCAGCCCAAATAATGTGGCGGATCGCCCTCATAGCCTGTTTCTTCGACCAACTCGCGCGGGCCAGCAATCATCGGATCGGCATCTTCGTCATCAATCACGCCGCCAGGCATTTCCCATGAGGAACTACGCACGCCGAAACGAAACTGATTCACGAGTACCAACTGCTTATCTGCGGTCAGGGCCAAAACGAGGACCCAGTCCCGGCATTTCATCGTATAAAAATCGTCTTCACGCTCATCGCCAGGATGGCGGAAGCGTTCCTTAACGACTTCGTAGACTTTGCAATCAGCGTGATGGGTGGAACGGATCAGGTCCCAATTCGCGGGCGGCAGGTGACTCATTAACGCGAAGGCCTAGACAATGATAGTGACAGAAGCAAGTTTCGGCGCAGTTAAGTTGCCTAGTTAGTAGATACTCTCGTCTGCATGTTTCAACAGCAGGTCCACGTTATCCAGAAAACCTTGTTTCGTCGTATTGGCAAAGACTCGGTTACCATAGTACCTATGTTCCTTAATAATCGACATACAGGGACGCTGGCTCGTTGTCACATAATCCATAATAACACCTTCTAGGTCCGTGTCTTTCTCACGGACAATCGCAATAAAGGCGCGATCTTTAATTTTTTCCTGAAACTTCGGATCGATCAGAAATTTTTCGATCAACGCATCAAACTCAGCATATCCGCCCTGATTCCGGTAAAAAATGAGCGCAGGCATCTCCTCCTTGATACTCTTGTCATACGCCTTGCTGTATGTATCGGGAACATCCTTGAGGAATTTCTCGACAAGCTCTTTGCGAATCAATTCATCCAGGTAGACGTTGTCAGCGGCAGAGAGTTTCGTGCGCTCCAGCTTGAACTGTCGCTTGTCGTCAGATCGCTCAATACGAACGAATTCCGCATCATAGCTAATCATCAATCCCTCAAATGACCGGCCTTCTTTGTCAGTCCAATTACGGCTTTGCGCCAACAATGGAACAGTGACGACTAGGAAAAACAGCGTTATCCAAGCTTTCATTGGGCGGGATGCGCGCGTCATCAAGACGCGTAAGCGGGCAAGAAAAATTAGCTAGTTGCGACTGATCGGCTCTTCGCCGGTCTTGACCTCACTCTGACCACGAGAGGAAGCCATGGCTTCCATCAACTCGTCGCGGCCCGATGGCTCACTAGAGCTGGAAGCACAAGAATGCGCACCTTCGTAAGCAGGCTGGCTGGCCAACAATTCCTCTTCTTCCGCAGACAGGACCGCCGTACGACGGAAGTTGCCAGCGGCTTTAAGGAAACGGACAAGGCCCATTGGCGAGAAAGTATCGTTGACGGCAGTCGCTTCATGACCGCAATGGACCATGCAATTAAGGCAACGCTCGTCAGTGCCTTTGCCAGCACGGCCATACTTTTCCCACTCAGTCGTATCGATCAGTTCCTTGAAGGTCTTCACGTAACCGTCGGCGAGGAGATAGCAAGGCTTCTGCCAGCCAAACACGTTGTAAGTCGGGTTACCCCAAGGCGTGCACTCGTAGTTGATGTCGCCACGGAGGAACGCCATGAAGCTGGCCGAGTGATTGAAGCGCCAGCCTTTCTTGGCGTCGCCGAGAATCTTCTTGAAGAGCGCCTTGGTCAAGGTGCGACCAAGGAAAATGTCCTGCTTGGGTGCCTTTTCGTAAGCGTAGCCTGGGGAAAGCATCATGCCTTCAACGCCGACTTCCATCATTTCGTCAAAGAACTGACGAACGCGCTCAGGATTGGCAGTATTGAACAGCGTGGTGTTTGTGGTCACACGGAAGCCCATATCGACAGCCTTACGGATGGCTGAAAGCGCGATCTCATAGGTACCATCGCGGCAAACCGATTGGTCGTGTTCTTCCTTGAGGCCGTCCATGTGAACCGAGAAGGAAAGCTGCTTGTTCGGCTTAAACTTCTTGAGCGCACGTTCCAGCAGAAGAGCATTCGTGCAAAAATAAATATATCGGCCCTGCTTGATCAGCCCCTCGACAATCTCCTGAATCTCCGGGTGGATCAACGGTTCGCCGCCTGCGATGGAAACCATCGGTGCGCCACATTCTTCAGCCGCGGCCAAAGCCTTCTCGGCCGAGACACGCTTTTTCAGAATGTGATCAGGAAACTGGATTTTACCGCAACCTTCACAGGCTAAATTACAGCGGAAAAGCGGCTCCAGCATCATCACCAGCGGATAGTGCTTACGGCCCGAAAGCTTTTGCTTGAGGACATAACTGGCGACGGTTGCTGCTTGGGAAACTGGTACTGGCATAGCTTAAAGGCGGAATGCAATAGAGGATTTAGCCATCTGTCAAGCTAAGGCCGTGCCAAGTGATAACGTCAAAATACTACTTAAATCACTTCATCAAGCGCCTACCAAAGCCCCACTACGTGGCCCTGAACGAGCTTGATCACGAATACGCCAACGTTACTCGCGCAGTGCGCGGCCATACAAGGAATTAGCGAACGCTGCGGGTTAAGTTTCGTACACAAACGCATTGCGTAAAACCAGAGCGAATTAATGAACAAAATTGCGCTCGTAAACCACGGTTTGACCGAAAAATCCCACGTCACAGAGCCTTCCCAGAATTTCCAACCGGGCACACCCTCAGGCATGTCGATGTCCCAGAAAAAAGGGTGAAAGATAGTGAACAGCAGCGAAAAGCCCACCACACCGCCGATCAGCGCCGCCTTGCCCTTGTTGTCGATGACCAGGAAACCGCGAAAAATCAGCTCTTCAATAAAGGCCGCAGTAATGATTGAGATCAAGAAGAGCCAGGTGATGTCCGATTGCTCACCCGCAATGCCCAAGGCAATCTCGCCACCAGTCTCAACCCCCAAGATCACCAGAGCGCCAATAATCGCCACCCAAACGGCCTTCATCGAGCATGGGAACGCGCCCGGGAAGGCCTTTTCATTCGGTTTCCCCTGCTGTTGAGCCCGTAAATCGTCGAGCCACATTTTAAAGATGTATATCGCGACTGCCGCCGAAATGATGATCATCGTGGGATCACTCTGCATATCAGAAACATTGTCCGCCTCGGGCGCGGCCTGTGCCAATGGAAAGAAAATCGAATAAGGGTAATTAATTGCCATAATTCTTTTTGGTGTTAATCTACAGATACAATTGTTGCAGCTTTTGACATGACTCGTGGTTGTAGTTGACTATCCAACAGTTTAAAGTCTCTTTTTGAAACGAATTTCGGTTTTTTCCACCAACGACATGCTCGCCACCGATCCAAAACGCACTGCCGCGCTCTCCTCCATTGCCGCGATCATGGAGCCAGTGTCCGAACACATGGACGCCCTGAGCGCATTCCTTGACGAGCAGGTTGAGACCTTTGAGCCTGAACTGCGCGAAATGGTCCGCTATTGCCTAGTCAACCAAGGCAAACGCATCCGCCCGATGCTCTTGTTTTTCAGCAACTGGTCAACGGACGAAGCCCCCCCCTCCCCCGACGCCATTCGCGCCGCCGCCGTCGTGGAACTCGTCCACTTGGCCACTCTCGTGCATGATGACATCTTGGATGACGCCGCGATTCGCCATAACTCAGACACCGTCAGCGCAAAATGGGGGCCACATGTCGCTGTGCTGCTCGGAGACGCCCTGTTCGCTCAAGCACTCAACCTAGCGACACACTTTGACACCATTGAGGTCTGCCGCGCCGTTTCAGCCTCCACCCGCCGCGTTTGTGCGGGGGAAATCCGTCAGACCTTTGAGCGGGGTAACGCCGCCCTCTCGCTCGACGACTATTTCCACGTGATCGACCTCAAAACGGCCGAACTCTTTAAAGTGTCCTGCTTTCTTGGCGCTCATTTGGCGAATTTTGAGCCCACTGTAGTTGAAGCCTATGCCGAATTTGGCCGCCGTCTCGGCGTAGCCTACCAGATTTTTGATGACATGGCTGACATCCTTGGTGATGAGACCAAAATCGGCAAAACGCTCGGCACGGATCTCGCCAGTGGTAAATACACTCTGCCAATAATTTTGCTCCAGCACCGCGCCGAAGGTCAGGCCAAAGCCGCACTGGAAGCCGCGACCCACTCCAGCGACACTGCCGACCATGCCGAACTGGCAGAATTGCTCCAGCAAGCTCTCCGCGATCTTGGCATCCAAGAAGAGGTCAGCCAGCGCTTCGAAGCCGAGCTTGCTGCTGGAGACGCCGCCTTGGCTCCATTTTCCAATCAGCCTTCCGCCCAGCGCCTGCTCTCGCTAAGCAAATTCGTCCGCACTCAGATGGGCCGAATTTCGCCAACATCTTGAGTCGCAGAGGGGGGGGGGAACCCTCCTCGAGTGAATCACTCTATGTCTTTTTCCAAGATCAGATCGTAGGGCGTATAGCCCAGCTTGTCGTAGAGTCGAATTGCCTCATTATTGGCCGCTGAGACACGCAGAGAAATTTTAACAGCGCCCTGCTCCTGCGCCCAGTCAAGGAAAGCGTCCATTAACCGCCGCCCTACCCCCCCCCCTCGCTGGTCCGGGTGCACAAAAAGCGTCTCGGCCTCGACAAGACAAGCCGGGCGTCGGTAGCTGGCAACTTCGCTCATCGCGCCTAAGAGACTGCCAACAACGACGCCATCAGCCTCAGCCACGAAGCAAACGCCGTCACCACTCAGTCGCCCTACGAAGAACTCCGTTGCTTCGACCGATTCCGACCACGAAGCATCCAGCGACGGGTCGAATTGGCGATCATGGGCAATGAGCAACTGGTCAAGCGTACGAATTGCGGCCAAGTCATTGGGCTGACCTCGGCGAATAGTCACTTCGGGTGTATTTTTCATTGAGATTTTTGTAGAATTTGTCTGACATCACGCCCTTTAGCAATACCGGCTTAGCCCGGCCCAATGATACCTTATTTATTCGTCACCGACCGGCCTGAAAAGTGGGCCGACCTTTTTCCCGCAGAGTCACTTGTGACGGCGAGGGACTACCTGACCAATGCCGCCTATACCAGCGGACGAGCAGCACGTGTGATCAACCTGTGCGCGTCCTACCGCTACCAGAGCAAGGGCTATTACGTGTCACTGGTCGCCGAGGCACGCAAGCACCGCCCGCTGCCCGCCATTGACACCGTGCAGGACACGAAGCTCCCGTCCATCATCCGCCTGCTCTCCTCCGAGCTGGATGACGCCATGAAGCGCGCCCTCGCCGCGATTGATGGGACCAGCTTTGACCTCGAAGTCTTCTTTGCCCGCACCAAGGAGAAAGTCTTTGAGCGCTTGGGTCGGCAGATTTTCAATCTCTTCCCCGCCCCGCTGGTCAAGGCCCACTTCCGTAAAACATCGGACGGCTGGGGCCTGGTCAACATCGACCTCGTCGCGCTGACCAGTGTCGGCGAAAGTTCTCGCCAGTTTCTGGCTCAGGCCGTTGAACGCTTCATCACGCGAGGCCATCCTGCGGCACCGCGCAAGCAGCCACCTCGTTTTTACGTGGGCATTCTTTACGACCCCACCGAAAACTCGCAAAAGGCCTCCAACCCTCGCGCGATTGAAAAATTCATCGATGCTGGCCGCAAACTGGGCATCGAATGCGAACTGCTCGACAAAGACGACTACGGCGAGATCGGCGAATACGACGGCCTCTTCATCCGCGAGACGACCGCCGTCAACCACTACACCTACCGCTTCGCCCGCAAAGCCGAGCGTGAAGGCCTTGTAGTCATCGACGATGCCCAGTCCATCCTCAAGTGCGCTAACAAGGTTTTCCTCGCCGAGCTCCTTTCCCGCCTAAAGATCCCCACCCCGCAAACCGTCCTTTTCGACCGCGATATGCGAGACGCGACCTTGGCACAGATTGGCCTGCCAGTTGTCATTAAGAAGCCGGATTCCTCGTTCTCAATGGGCGTCAAGAAGGCCGAAACCAAAGAGGAATGGCTGGCGGAAACCACGTCGATGTTTGAATCCTCTGAGCTCCTCGTGGCCCAGCAATTCACTCCCTCGGCCTTTGACTGGCGCATCACCGTGCTCAACGGCGAATTACTCTTTGCCTGCAAATACTTCATGGCGCACAAGCACTGGCAGATCTACAAGCAGACGAGCCAACGTAACACTCGCGCCGGGCGCAGCGAAGCGATCCTGCCCGGGCAAGTTCCCGCCAAGGTCCTTCGCACCGCCCTCAAGGCCGCCAACGCAATTGGCCGCGGCCTCTACGGCGTCGACCTCAAGGAAGTGAACGGCGAAGTCGTTGTCATCGAAGTCAACGACAACCCCAGCATTGATGCTGGGGTTGAAGACGAGCTCCTCCGCGACGAGCTTTACCGCCGTATTATGAGCGACTTTCTCCGCCGCATGGAAAAGCGCACCGCGCTCAAATCATGATCCTCCCGCGCTACCGCATCGCCGCATCGGGCATTCCCGGTGCAGGTCAAGGAGTCTATCTGGAAGAAGACGTTGCCGCGGGCGCTGTCCTCGTTGCCCCGGACAAAATTGACCGACTCTACACCCGGGCCGAGCTAGACGCCTATGGGCCGGACTCCCCCGAAGACGCAGCCTCCGTCCGCTGGTTTGAAGGCCGCTACACCGTCAGCCTCGATTGGCCTGACGAGTGTTATTTTAACCATAGTTTCGCGCCCAACGGCCTATGGCACCTCGGCTTCATCTTCGCCGCGCGCGACCTCGCCCCCGGTGAAGAACTGACCATCGACTACCGCCTCATCGTCGGCGACGGCGAAAAGCTCCCCTTTGACGACGCCGCCACCGGCCACCCCATCATTGGTCTCCCCTGGCGCGAAAACCTTCGCACCACTGCAGCCGCATTGGCCGCATTGATCGGTTAGAACTCACGCCCGCTTCGCTCAAGACGCCGAGACGCTAAAGTATTTATACGTCCAGTTTCTTCGCGCCTTTGCGGGTGAACAGTTTTTGCACATTTAAGCTACACCACATTATCCCATGCAACGAAATCGCGGGCATTCTGTTGGTTGCCGACTCAATCTTTGTTTATTCAATAGCATTGCATAGTCACAAATTTTCCGATTAGACAAGTGGCAGTATTTGGCCTGACTACGTTGCAAACCGCAGGAACAACGAGACAGACTAAACGAACTGCTCGCCTCCCTATACCGCAAAAACTCGCTACATAAACCGCTATGAATTATTATTTAGAAGCACTCAAAAAATATGTCGTATTCCAAGGTCGATCACGTCGCTCGGAATACTGGTTCTTCGTTTTATTCAATACAATCGCCCTCATCATTTTGGGGGTCATTGATAATGTAATCGGAACAAACTTCGAAGGCGTACCATATGGAGCACTCTATTCAATTTATTCGCTAGGAGTCTTTCTCCCGTCAATCGCGGTCTTCGTTCGCCGAATGCATGACACCGGAAGGAGCGGCTTTTGGATATTCATTAGTTTGATCCCACTAATCGGGGCTATCGTGCTTCTGATTTTCTTGGTCCAAGACAGCCAAGAAGGTGACAACAAATACGGGCCAAATCCAAAACTCGCGTAGCCTTACAGCGCAAGCTCTCACTTCGAAACCTACCAATTTTAAGCTTCCTCTCCCCTACCCGCCTGGCGTCTCGATGTAGTCGCGGCAGGCGAATTTGACTTCGTGGAGGAAGTGGACGGGGTCGTCTTGGGACCAGCGATTGGAGAAGACTTCGATCTCGCAGAGGCCGTCAAAACCGGCGTCTTCGACCTGTTTGCAAATACGGCGTAGATCGATGCAACCCTCGCCGGGGATGCCGCGGTCGTTGAGGAAGTCTAGCGTGGGTGTTTTCCAGTCCGCGACATGGAAACTGAAGAGTTTTTCGTGCTCACCAGCGCGGGCAATTTCGTCGTCGAGGGAGGAGTCCCACCACTGCTGATAAGTGTCCACGCAAACGCCGAGGAAAGGCGAGTCCAACTGTTCGACGAGGTCATTGGCCTCGCGGAGGGTGTTGATGCAGCCGCGCTCGTCGGCGTGCATAGGGTGCTGGGCCTCCAGCGCCATGCGAATTTGCTTCTTCGCGGCGTAAGGGATGAGCTTTTCCAGTGCCTCGCGGACTTGAGCGCGGCTCGCCGCCATAGGTTGGTGGGGGTCAGCTCCGGGAATAATGAGCAAAGCGGCGGCACCGACGGCCTCAGCTTCGTCTAGACAGCGCTCGGTGTCGTAGATAGCGGAACGGCGCGCGTTGGCGTCTTCGGCAGCAAAAAAACCACCCCGACAATAGGAGGCGACCTTGAGATTATGCTGCTTGAGGAGCTTGCGGATTTCGCCCGGCGACTTCTCCATCACATCCTGACGCCAGAGCGACACCCCAGCAAAACCAGCTTCCGCAATGACGCGGAGCTTGTTTTCGATTCCCTTGATGTCGAGAGAAATGGTATGGATTGCCAGTCGCGACTGCAGGGGCTTCGCCCGCTTTTTGGCAAAAAGGGTCAGGGGATTCATTGAAACTTACTAAAAGAAATACTAGGTCAAAAAAAACAATCAATGAAGCATACGCCTTTGGGTGCCTGTTTGGAAGCCAAAGCGTCACCGCGACGACACATTTTACAATCGAGAAAAACTTACGCTGCCTTGTCCAATTAACCTAACCTCGCCTATTTATTATGTTGCTGGTACAGCTTGCCGCACACGTCGGTGCCGTGAAATACCGTAAACCCTCTGTAAAAGCTCCCCAACAGAATGCCAACTGGCCCTATCGATTCGCCTTTTTTCCGATAATATGCCAAGCAATAAGGCTTAATCGTTCTGATAAATGAAATACCTCTGCACGATCTTACTACTCGCTGGCTCCAGTCTTCAAGCAGATGACCTGGCACCCTTCAGTGATGAATTTAACAACGCCGCCACCTTCAGCAAATGGCAAGATCTGGCCGCTGTCGAGGGATGGGTAGCACCCGCCTACGAACTCGCCGATATCGACACCACCGAAGATGGCTATTTCCACATTGTCCCGGCGCAAAACACCTGGTTCGGCCACCTGCGCGGGCTGCTTTTTTATAAGGAAGTGACGGGCGACTTCGTGGTCACGGCCAAGCTGCGAATCCTCAGTCGGCACAATCCCGGCGACCCAACCGAGGTTCCCAGCCGAAGCTTCTCTCTGAGCGGCATCTTCGTCCACGGCCCACGCAACATCACCCACGCCGCTCCCGACCCTTACACGACGAGCGCCGTCTGGCCGCCGCAAGATTTTGGTAGCGATTACCTCCCCAACACCGAGAACTATATTTTCCTGAGTTACGGCACCGCGGGCAACCCCGGCACGCGCCAGTTTGAGATCAAATGCACGCGCAACTCCAACTCCCAGCTCTACTACAACAACACCGGCATTGATCAGAATGAGACCGAAGTGTGGCTGCAAATGGTTCGTGTCGGCGACACGATTGTCTGTATGCGCAAACATGGTGAGGCCGAGCCTTGGATCGTCGAAAATCGTTACCCCAACGCACATCATCCCTTCCCGGCTTTCGGAGACACGCTCCAAGTCGGCGTCACTGCCTACACCGACTGGGAAACCGCCGGGCCGTTCAACTCCGCTGGCCTCGAAGCCTGCTTCCACTTCAACTACGCCCCCCCCGCTGGCAACCCGGACCTGATTTCCCAGGTTGATTATTTCCGCTTTCGCCGTCCCGATCCCGCCCTGACCGAACTCGTGCTACAAAGCATGAGCGTCAGCTACGATGACATCGCACACTCCACCGCCAATCCACCCATCGAGCTCTCCGCCTCCCCCGCCGCCGCCGTCCATCTCGGCGACAACGCCAACCTCGTTTACGATCCGTACGGCGACTGGGTAACCGCGCAATTCGGGATCACCCCTGACCCGGCGGATATCACTCCAGACGCCGATCCCGACAACGACAACGTCGTCAACCTGATCGAATTCACCCTCGGCAGCGACCCGCAAACACCCTCCCATGCCATGGCCCCTATCGTGCAACCGAGCGGCTCCGACCTCGCTTTTAGTTTCACTCCCAACATCACCGACGGTGCCACGCTCGAAGTCCGCCACTCCACAAATATGATCGACTGGACAACCATCGGCAGCCGCGCCTACGAAGGCGGCGACTGGACTCCGAGCGGCCCCGCCTCCGTCAATGTCAACGGCCTCACCGACGAAGTCACGGTCAGCATTCCCGCCGCCGAAACGCCTCAGTTTCTCATGCTGCAGGCCAGTCAGTAAGCGCAAAATCGCGCATTGCTTTCCTGTATAAAATCCATCCTAATGGCGGGCTTTTTATATTATGGAAACCACTGTAGGCTTTGTATCGCTGGGCTGCGCCAAGAACCTGATCGACTCCGAAATCATGATGGGCTATCTCGCTAAAGCGGGCATGGTCCTCACGCCGGATCCAGAGCTGGCCGACGTGCTCGTGGTCAACACCTGCTCGTTCATTGACGCCGCTAAGCGCGAGTCCATTGCGGCAATTCAAGACGCTGCTGCCGACCGCGAATCGAGTGGCCGCAAAGGCGAGCAAAAGCTGATCGTGGCCGGCTGTCTTTCTCAGCGTTTCAAGACGGAGCTACCAACGCTCATGCCCGAGGTGGACGCCTTTATCGGCCTAGACCAGATCAAGGACATCGTGCCAATCATTCAGGGCCTCACTGGTAAGCAAAAGGCAGACGACGAACAGGGCGACGACCTTGTATCCGTTAAGCCCGTCTACATCCCCGACTACGATACACCACGTTTCCGCCTGACGCCCGACCATTCGGCCTACATTAAGATCGCCGAGGGCTGCAACCACCCTTGCTCGTTCTGCATTATCCCGAAAATCCGAGGTCGCCACCGCAGCCGCACCGTGGAAAGCGTCGTCAAGGAAGCCCAACAGCTCGTTGCCAACGGCTGCAAGGAGCTGAATCTCATTTCGCAGGACACCACCTATTTCGGCATGGACCGCTGGGAAGACGCGCGCCCCAATCCGCGCAGCCCCGTCGACTCGTCCAAGGGCGACTCCCTCGCCTCCCTCCTCCGTGAGCTCAACGCTATCGAAGGCGATTTCTGGATCCGCCTGCTTTACACGCACCCCGCACATTGGAGCGATGAGCTCATGCAAGCCATTGCTGAGTGCCCCAAAGTCGCGCGCTACGTGGACATGCCGCTTCAACATATCTCAGACAATATGCTCGGCCTAATGCGCCGGGAGACTGACAGCGCCTACATCCGCGATCTCGTCAAGCGCATGCGCGCCACCATCCCAGACATCGCTATTCGCACGACATTCATCGTGGGCTTCCCCGGCGAAACCGACGCCGACCACGAGGAACTACTTGAGTTCATTGAAACCGCCGAATTCGAGCGGGCGGGCGTGTTTGAATATTCTAAGGAAGAAGGCACCCGCGCCTACAAAATGGGGGACCACATTCACCACATGACGCGCAAAAAGCGTTGGAACTCCGCCATGGCTGCCCTCCAACGCGTCGCGGAGCGCAAAAACGAGTCCATGAAGGGCCGTACGGTCAAGGTGCTCGTTGAGGAACCCGGCGTCGCTCGTACCCAGTGGGATGCACCCGACATTGACGGCTCTGTATTCGTCGACAAGAAGCTACCGATGGGAAATTTTGCCGAGATTACGATCAAGGACTGGCGCGGCTACGACCTCGTTGCTGCCCAATAAGGGACCAACACGCTCCAATTGCATCGTAGCATGACTACGATGGCAATTTTTGCGGCCATCGAGGCACGTTGAGTTCTCGTTCCGCGATCATTCAGCCTCCATTCAGGCATCGATTGTCATCAACTCATCGTGCCCAGAGATATTGTGCGAACTGTTCGTCTGTATTTTCCGGGAATGAGCAATGTGCTTGGGACAATTTCCAGAGCCCAAGCGCCCAGATTACATCCGGTGTTGTCCCACACGGTTAAATAACCGATTATTTCCTTGTGCCTACACGACACGAGTGATTCAATTTACTTATTCAAGGATTGCAGTGAATAAAATTATCTTCAACAATAACGTCCTCCGTGACGGGCACCAGAGTCTGGCGGCAACACGAATGAAAACTGAGCAGATGTTACCAGTCTGCACAGACTTAGACGAGATCGGCTTCGGTTCGCTTGAGACTTGGGGAGGTGCCACCATTGACGCAGGCCTACGTTTTCTGGACGAGTTTCCGTTCGATCGACTCGACGCATTGAAAAAGGCCTGTCCCAAGACCCCCCACATGATGCTCCTACGTGGGCAAAACATCGTCCAATATGCGCACTTTCCAGACGATGTAGTCACGGCATTCATCCATGCATCCGCCAAGCACGGCATGGACATCTTCCGCATCTTTGACGCCCTTAATGATCCGCGCAACATGCAAACTGCCATTGATGCCGCGAAGTCAGCAGGCAAGCAAGCGCATGGCACAATTTGCTACACCACAAGTCCGGTGCACACGACGGCCAAGTTTATCGAACTCGGCTGTCAACTCGAAGAAATGGGCTGCGACGCGATCGTGATTAAGGACATGGCGGGCCTGATCCCCCCTATGCACGCGAAGCAAATCATTGAGGGCCTGAAAAAGCAGATTAAGATCCCTGTTTGGATTCACACGCATGACACTGCTGGCCTCGGTGCAACGACTTATCTCGCCGCTATTGACGCCGGAGTGGACGCAATTGATGTCGCCGTCTCACCATTTGCCAACGGTACTGGCCAACCCGACACCATCCGCATGCTCGCCTTGCTGAAGGACCACACACGTTGCCCCGAGTATTCGAAAGAAGACTACGAACGTCTGGGCCGCATCCGCACGCACCTCCAAAAAGTTTACCAAGAACTGTCCACCTTCACCTCCCACATCAACGAAATTGTCGACAGCGACACCCTCCTCTATCAGGTGCCCGGCGGCATGTTATCCAATTTTCGCGATCAATTGAAGCAGCAGAAGATGGAGGACAAATTCGACGCCGTCTTTGCCGAAATCCCTGTTGTTCGTGAGGCATTGGGCTGGATTCCACTGGTCACGCCAACTTCCCAAATCGTTGGCATGCAGGCTTTCCTTAACGTCAAGTTTGGGCGCTGGAAACAAATCTCGCCGCAAGCCGCCGACATCGCGCTTGGCTATTACGGTGTGACGCCAGCGCCGGTGAATCCTGAAATCCAAAAGCTTGCCGCCAAACAAGCTGGTAAAGACCCTATCACGTGCCGCCCAGTCGAGGCACCAGGTTCCAACCACACCCACATGGCCGATCTGCGCAAGCAGCTCCAAACCGCGAATCTACCCGACAATGACGAACATTGCGTCATCCAAGCCATGTTCCCCGCACAGTTGGCGACACATTACGCGAACAAAAACAAGCCCAAGGCAGAGACAACAGTCCCAGTACCCGCCGTCAAGCCGGATAAAGCGCCTGCGAGTCCCTCACAGCCAATCAATGCCAAGCAATATGCCCTGACAATCGATGGTAAAAGGCTTGAAGTGCAAGTTGAAGAACTTTAACTAACTCTCTATGTCCATCGCGACAAAGGGAGGGGACCAAGGAACCACAGCACTGATCTACGGCCGCCGCGTCCAGAAGGATCATCCTCGTGTCTGTACCTACGGAACCGTGGACGAGCTCACGTCCGCGCTTGGGCTTTGTCGGGCACATGCCACCAGTGCGCCAAGACGAGAATATATCCGCACCACCCAACAAGAGCTAATCGGCCTGATGGCAGAACTCGCCGTCGAAAACGACGACCAAGAGCGCTATCTCGCCAAGGCCAAGCACCCCATCACCGAGGCCAACCTTGCGCGCTTGGATAGCATGGTCGGCGAGCTGGAGGCCAGCAGCAAAGGCTTCAATGGATGGATTCTTCCTGGAGAAAATCCAGCGCATGCTTTCTTCGACCAGGCGCGCACCACATGCCGTCGCGCCGAACGAAGCGTGATTGCTCTGCAATCGCAAGGTGGCACCGTTCGCCCCATCATCTTGCAGTATCTCAATCGCCTTGCCGACGTGCTCTGGTTACTGGGCAGCGAAGCAATCGATTAAGGCGATTTAGGCTAAATGTCCCCCCCCCTTCAACTACCTCAACAGTAACTCCACTGCCTCCACCACAGGCAGTTTTCCAGAAGCTACATCGTGTTCGATTTGGGGAAGTTGCTCAATAACGGACTTGCCCTGATAGAAGCGTTGCAGGACAGCGTCGCGCAAGAGTGAGTGGAGCCATTGACGATTTTGCTCCACCCGGATAGCGGAGAATTTTTCCGCCGCTTTTAGCTCGCTGCAAAAACGCAAAACCATCGCCCAAACGTCATCCACGCCAGAGCCATCCAGCGCAGAACAAGTCATTGCCTGCGGAGCCCAACCGTCGGTATAGGGATTGAGATAATGCAACACGCGTTTGAATTCGCCACAGGCGATCTGAGCCGGGCGGAGGTTCGCGCCATCGGCCTTGTTAATCACGATTGCATCAGCCATTTCGATGACACCTTTTTTGATGCCCTGTAGGTCGTCGCCGCCACCAGTAATTTGTAGGAGCAGGAAGAAATCAACCATCGTGCGTACAGCAACTTCGCTTTGGCCAACGCCGACCGTTTCGATGACGATGTGATCAAAACCCGCCGCCTCGCACAATAACATGGCCTCACGTGTTTTAGCCGCAACACCGCCTAATGCACCCCCGGAAGGAGATGGCCGAATGAAAGCATTCGGCTCGCGAGTGAGCAATTCCATCCGTGTCTTGTCTCCCAACACGCTGCCCCCAGTACGCGAGCTGGAGGGATCGACCGCCAATACCGCAATTTTTCCACCCTTGGCACAAATCTGCTGACCGAGGCATTCGATAAAAGTGCTTTTGCCCGCACCCGGCGTACCAGTAATGCCCAGACGCACGGAATTACCAGCGTGTGGAAGACATCTGCGGAGAATCTCACGAGCCGTTTCGCGATGCGCCTCAGCTCGACTTTCGATCAAGGTCACGGCACGTGCTAAAACCGTTCGGTCGCCTGCGAGTACGCCATCCACAACTTCGTCGGCAGAGAGCGTGCGCCGTTTTTTGCGATGCTTTTTAACCGTGGGTGCTCCTTGCACACCCAACATCACTTCGGTCGTGAAACCGGCATGATGCTCGGCGGGCGTCCATTCAGTGCGGCGAGTTTTCTCCGGTTGCTTAGGCATTGGCTGATTAGCGATATTTATTTCTTAAAGATAGAGAAAGCTGCCTTTAACCTTACTGAATTCCTGATACATTTTAAATCTATTCCACGCTAAGCAAAAAGTCAGCGATGTAATTCAGCAGAATTTCTTTGCCCTCGTCGGATCCAAGCTCGCCAAAGAATGGGAACATGACATGCTGGACACCATTGCGCACACGGATGTCGGCAAAGACATATGGAGTCGCCCGAACCTCAGCAATTTTCAGATACAATGTCAGTGCGGAACCGCGATAAATCGAGTTAATCTGAAACGTAGCAAATCCACAGTAGTCCTTCTCGCAATCTGCGAAATGAAATTCCACCTGAGCAGTCTGAAGCTGTGTTTTTAACCAGTCAGAGGCCGCGCTCACGACATCATGAGCGAGTTCCGGGTTGGCCTTCTTGGCCTGAAGCAGCATGGCGAGTTTTTCCATAATGGAGGGGGGGTTATTCGGTTTCGGTGTCTTCTAACAAGAGTTGCAAGATCGTGCGGGCGGACTCCGGAATAATAGTCCCCGGACCAAAAATGGCGCTCGCACCATTCTTCAGCAGATAATCGTAATCCTGTGCAGGGATAACGCCACCGCAAACGACCATGATATCGTCACGACCAAGTTTGGTTAATTCTGCCACGAGCTGTGGCAAGAGGGTCTTGTGACCCGCAGCGAGCGAGCTCATTGCGACGATATGCACGTCATTTTCAACAGCTTGGCGAGCGGCCTCCTCTGGGGTTTGGAAAAGCGGCCCAATGTCCACATCGAAACCAAGGTCGGCATATGCAGTGGCAACCACTTTTGCGCCACGGTCATGTCCATCCTGTCCCATCTTGGCGATCATGATACGCGGGCGGCGGCCTTCCAGTTTTTCGAATTGCTCAATCAGTATTTTAACAGCTTTCACATTCATGTCTTCTCCAAATTCTTTGGCATAGACACCCGAGATCGAGCGAATCTTTGCTTTGTAGCGACCAAAAACTTTCTCCATTGCATCAGAAATTTCTCCCAGGGTCGCCCGTTGACGAGCGGCCTCCACGGCGAGTTCAAGCAAATTTCCCTTACCTGATTCAGCACAATTCGTGATGGCCTCCAGCGCGACACGACAGGCGGACTCGTCACGCGAAGCCCGAAGCTTTTGCAAACGCTCAATCTGCGAGATCCGCACCGCGGTGTTGTCGATGTCGAGAATATCGAGCGGATCTTCCTTCGCCATACGATACTTATTCAGGCCGACGATGGTTTCCTTGCCGCTGTCAATACGGGCTTGGCGACGGGCCGCTGCCTCCTCGATACGCAGCTTGGGAATGCCCTCTTCAATCGCTTTAGTCATACCACCGAGCGACTCGATTTCCTCAATGTGTGCCCATGCTTTTTGCATGAGCTGGTGCGTGAGTGATTCCACGTAATAACTGCCGCCCCACGGATCGATAACGCTTGTCATCCCAGTTTCCTCTTGGATGAAAAGCTGCGTATTACGAGCAATGCGAGCGGAGAAATCTGTCGGCAGCGCAATCGCTTCGTCGAGGGCATTGGTGTGCAGTGACTGCGTGTGTCCACAAGCCGAAGCGAAGGCCTCAATCGTTGTGCGAATGATGTTGTTATAAGGATCTTGCTCAGTCAACGACCAGCCTGAGGTCTGTGAGTGGGTACGTAGAGCCAGACTTTTTGCATTCTTCGGATCAAACTGCTGAACGAGTTTGGCCCACAGACAACGCGCCGCCCGCATCTTAGCAATTTCCATGAAGAAATTTTTGCCAATCGCCCAGAAAAATGACAAACGCGGCGCAAAAGCGTCAATGTCCAAGCCAGCCGCCACACCCGTACGGAGGTACTCTAGTCCATCCGCCAGCGTATAGCCCATCTCGAGGTCTGCCGTTGCACCTGCCTCCTGCATATGATAGCCAGAAATGGAGATGGAGTTAAATTTCGGCATTTTTTGCGATGTGTATTCGAAGATGTCGCCGATGATTTTCATCGATGGAGTCGGTGGGTAAATGTAGGTATTACGCACCATAAATTCCTTTAGGATATCGTTCTGGATCGTGCCTGCTAAATCTTTGAGTTCGCAGCCTTGCTCCAGTCCGGCGAGAATGTAGAACGCCATCACTGGGATAACGGCACCGTTCATCGTCATCGATACAGAAACACGGTCCAACGGTATACCGTCGAAAAGCACCTTCATATCCTCGACTGAATCAATGGCAACACCAGCCTTGCCCACATCGCTTACAACACGCGGGTGATCACTGTCGTAACCACGGTGTGTCGCCAGGTCGAATGCCACCGATAAACCCTGTTGGCCAGCGGCGATATTACGCCGATAAAAAGCATTGGATTCTTCTGCCGTCGAAAAGCCAGCATACTGTCGGACCGTCCAAGGACGTGTGACATACATTGTCGCGTATGGCCCGCGCAAAAATGGTGGCAAACCAGCAGTGTAGTCGAGGTGCTCCATCCCTTCATAGTCCTTAGCTGTGTAAAGCGGCTTCACGGGGATTTGCTCCATCGTGTCGGTCAGCATATCATCTGGCGATTTGCTGGTACGCTTTTCAAACGCTGTTTTCCAGTCCGCTTCGTTCGTGGCGCTTTTGGGCGCTTCATAATCCAGAGTTGTAAAGTCTACGGTTCTCATGGCTTAAAATTTTTGCTGCGTTAAATGGTATCGGGTTAGAGTACTTCCAGAAGTTCAAGATACTTCCGGTTGGCCGCGTAGTTATCCGTTTTGATAAAGATGAAATCATCCAAACCCGCCTCGCGGTAGGTTGCCTCGTGAGCACAAGGATCACCAGCCAAGATCACTATCGTATCCGGCAATTCTGTCTTGATTGCGCGAATCAAAGCAGGAGCTTGCTCCACGTAATCATCATCAATACCGCAAATTACAGTGATCTTAGCTCCTGATTCCTTCAATGCTCCGACTGCTACATCGGGGGCTGAAAATCCTGCTGAAGAGACCATTTCGAAGCCCCCTGTTTCGAAGAAATTACGTGTGAAGTCTGCCCGTATTTTGTGGCGACGCAATGCCCCCAAATTAGTCAGGAAGATTTTTGGCCCATGTCCATTAGTGGCTGCGTATGCGGCAGAGGCCGAGCGCAGCTCTTCATAATCTTCAGCGAGACGGTGATTTGGCAACGCTTCAATGCAGATTGCCGGGCCAGCATTGGCACGTAACGCGCGGGAAATTTCACCTAGAGTTGCACCAGTGGTTACAGCCTCGATCATCTTAGTGATTTTTTCCTGCTTGGGAGATTCCTGGATTTCCACCAGCAAGGCCATAATCAACTCATCAGTCTTCTCATCGTTTTGCATGCGGCGGCGCTCAACTTGGCTCGCCCGCTTCTGCCGAATCGCAGCGTAATCCGGGATGCGACTCTCAAGCGGCTTCTCGCCAAGGTTAGGGTATTGGTTTGCTCCCACCAATGAGAGACGGCGCTGCCCCACCAGTTTTGATTTCTTTCGGGCAGTATCGGCAACCATGTCTTGAATTACTTTGCGGTGCAAAGCTTCTAACATCCCGCCTGCTGATTCGATTTCCTGAAAGAGGCCCCAGGCCTTACGGGCAACCTCTTCGGTCAGACTTTCAATATACCAAGAACCACCAGCGGGATCGACAACCGCCGTTAATTCGCATTCCTCCTGTAAGATGACTTGCGTATTACGCGCAACACGGCGCGAGAATTCGTCAGGCTCGCGAATAATTTCATCAAAGCTTCCTACGCAAAGGCTGTCCACGCCTGCCGTCACACCGCAAAGCGCTTCCGTAGCGGAGCGTAGCATATTCGCATAAGGATCATGGCGCGTCTTGTTGTTAAAGCCAGTTCGCGCATGCAAGCGCATAAGCTGGGCTTGAGAATCGCCGCCCAACTCCTTGACAATTCGCGCCCAGAGCTGGCGTGCAGCCCTAAGCTTAGCGAGTTCCATAAAAAAGCTGCCTCCGATAGCGGCGCTAAAGCGGATCTGGCTAGCAGCCGCGTTAATATCCAAACCGCGTGAAGTCAGTGCGCGTAGATATTCCAACCCTGTCGCCAACATTGCTGCTAGCTCTTGAGTGGCGCTGGCACCCGCACAATGATAAGGTAGCCCACTAACACCCATGGAGGTGAATTTCGGCATCTCGACCGCATTCAACTCCGCAATGCAAAACATTTCATCGTAGAGTTGATCCGGTGAGGTCGGTAGAGCACCAGCACTGGCCAGAACACTCATCGGGTCAACCCCCAGCCCGCCCTTAATCTCTGCTAAATTTGCTTCATCCTGACTGGCCAGCCAGGCGCGGAATAACGCGTAAATCGGAGCGCCTGCGCAACCACTCTGAAAATAGATTGAAATCGCGTTTGGATAGATGTTAGCAAACGCGGTATTGAAGTCCCACAGAGTCGCAAGGGAAAGCCCACAAGCAGCAACCTCGCCATCGCGAGCAGCATCAGGATCAAGCCCTTTCAAAGTGGCGATGTCCAAAGTGATGTTCAAGGCATCCTGTCCACGGTGCAGATCACCCAAGGCAATACGGTTAAACTCCGCAGGGTCGCCATAGGGCAATTCTTGCGCTATTTCCCACGGAATAGAGCGATAACCATCAGCCCGTGCTCCCCGAGTGTAGCCATCAAAGCCTGGCATAGTCGCAGCAGCGGAGGCCGTCGCCAAGTCCTCTCGTCGATAGATTGGCTGCAGTGTAATGCCCTCTGGCGTCAGAGTATATAGCTTTTTTTCAAACGGCGCGCCCTTGAGCAGCGATACCGCAGCGTCCTTCCATTCATCATAGCTCGCGGCTTTAAACTCAGCGAGCAAGGGTTTGTTTCCTGCGTTTTTCATCAGTGATTTTTCTCCAATTAGAGTGTCTCAGTATTCGCAATGCTGTTAATTGGTAAGCGTGCTGTCAATCAGTAAATTTTATACTTATTCTGTTTGACTTTAGTAAAGCTAATCGATGAAATTGCCATAAATAGGAAACAAAATGATTCAAAAAATCGACCATCTAGGCATTGCAGTCAGGAACCTCGACGAAGCGACTAAGTATTACGAAGAGGCGCTCGGCCTTAAATGCGAAGGACGCGAGGAGGTTGCATCGCAAAAAGTTAAAACCGCCTTCTTTACCGTAGGAGAAGTGCATTTGGAGCTATTGGAGCCTACCGCAGACGACAGCCCCATTGCTAAATTTCTCGCAAAAAACGGCGAAGGCATTCACCATATAGCCTTTGGCACGGATGACATAACAGGCCAACTCAGCCAAGCGGCCGACCAAGGCATCCGCCTGATCCACGAAGTTCCTTTTGAGGGAGCAGCGGACAAACTCGTTGCGTTCCTTCACCCAAAATCCACCCACGGTGTACTGACTGAATTTTGCATGCCAAAATAACTTAACCACTTACTATTAGTTAATCTTAAACCACTACGTCCATGGCTATTGACCCCCAATTAATGGAAGAACTCAAACGGCACCGTGAAACTGCCGCTAAGGCGGGAGGCGAGGACAAGCTCGCCAAGCGGGCAGAGAAGGGCCAGCTTTCAGCCCGTGCCCGGCTCGAATATTTCTTTGAAGACGGTTCGTTTCAGGAATTTGGGATGCATGCCCAACACACCTGCCACCGTTTTGGCCTCGCCGACAAGCCACTGCCCTACGATGGCGTCGTCTGCGGAACGGGCTACGTCAACGGGCGCCCCGTCGCTGCATTCAGCCAAGACTTCACAGTCGGCGGCGGGGCGCTGGGCCGCATTCACGCCAAGAAAATATGCGACCTGATGGATTACGCTCACGATGCTGGCATTCCGGTAATTGGCGTCAATGACTCTGGTGGCGCTCGAATCCAAGAGGGCGTCGACTCACTTTCGGGCTATGGCCAAGTGTTCTTTAAGAACGTCCTTCTCTCCGGCGTGGTCCCACAAATTGCAATTATCGCTGGGCCTTGCGCAGGGGGTGCCGCTTATTCCCCTGCCCTGACGGACTTCATCATCATGACGAAGGACAACGCCAATATGTTCATCTGCGGACCAGACGTCATTAAGGCAGCGACTGGCGAAAAAGCTGAATTAGAGCAATTTGCCAACGCATCGGCACATGCTTCAGTGAGTGGAAACATCCACATGATTGCCGAAGATGATCAGCACGCGATGGACCTTACCGCAGAGTTGCTCTCATTTCTGCCTAATAATAACATAGCCGATCCACCCCATAATTTGGAACTCGGCATTGATCTGGCAAAAGACATCGGCATGAACGAGCTCGTGCCCGCCAGCCCCAAAGAAGCCTTTGACGTACATGACGTTATTGGGCGGCTGGTCGACGACGAGCATTTTTTCGAGATCATGCCAGACTTTGCTAAAAACCTGGTCGTGGGCTTCGCCCGCATTTCCGGTGTGGTGGTTGGCATCGTTGCTAACCAACCCAAGGTAAAAGCAGGCACGCTAGATATTGATTCATCGGACAAGGGGGCGCGCTTCATCCGCACCTGCAACATCTATAACATACCGATCGTCACCTTGGTCGATGTCCCCGGATTCATGCCGGGCTTAGCACAGGAGCGCGGCGGCATCATCCGCCACGGTGCCAAAATGCTTTTCGCTTACGCGGCCGCAACCGTGCCTAAGATCACCCTGATTATGCGCAAAGCTTATGGCGGGGCCTATCTGGCAATGTGCTCATCCGACATGGGGGCCGACTTGGTCTTCGCTTGGCCAACGGCAGAAATCGCGGTCATGGGCCCCGAAGGTGCAGTTAATGTGCTCTTTCGCCGAGAGATAAAAGAAGCTGCCGATCCTGTCGCCAAGCAAAAAGAGCTGGTCGACCACTATAAGGGCGAATTCGCTTCGCCCTATCAAGCAGCAGCCAACGCCATGATTACCGACGTGATTGAGCCATCGGAAACACGCTCCAAAATAGCCCTTGCTCTCCGGTCAACGCTCAACAAACGCGACAACCGGCCTCCCAAAAAACACGGTAACATCCCACTCTAGGCAACATGATGCACACCACTGCCATAATCGCTTCCTTGCCCGCTCATCCGAGCATTGGTGAGAATATGACATTCATCGTCGTCGGTTTCCTCTTCGTCACCTTTGTTCTACTAACCTTGGCGGGCGTTACGCAGATGATTAGTCTGCTGTTCCGCCAAGCGGATAACGCAAAAAAGAAGCCCGCGCCTGCGACGACTCAGCAACCCAACGTCAGCACATCTGTCGAAACAACCCCTGAAGCAGAGGATGCGTCACTTGATCCACTGACTGCCGTTGTTATCGCCGCAGCTGTGCACGCTATCATTGGCGAGAAGCCACACCGTATCCTGAACATTCGCCCATCGAGTCACGGCTGGGCCCAAGAGGGCCGTCGCGCAATATTCACCTCCCACAAAGTCCGCTAACTGCAATCGCTATTTTCTCATGAAACGTTTAAAAATCACTGTTGAAGGCAAAACCTACGAAGTCGAAATCGAGATGCTTGACGATGATGGGCAGTCTATGGCAACTACGCCCACCCCACAAAAAGCAACGACACGCAGAGCCTCGGCATCAGCGACACCAACAGCCGCCGCTCCTGCCACTAAGCCGAGTGCCGGTGCCAGCGCGGGTGACGTACCCAGCCCGCTGTCAGCAGTCGTCATATCGATTGATGTTCAGCCGGGCCAAGAAGTCAACGAAGGCGACCGACTCATCACCCTTGAAGCCATGAAAATGAATACGATCGTCAATGCACCATCCGCTGGTGTGGTGAAGGCTATCCATGTGAAAGCCGGTGACGCAGTCGAAGAAGGCCAAGGTCTGATTGCTTTGGGCTAAGCCCAGCAATCCTTATACAGGAAGAAACACCCATGGAACTATCCGAATTATTCAGACTGACGGGCTTTCCCGACTTGAGTTGGGAGATGATTGTCATGTGGCTCATTGTCGCTGGCCTGCTTTACCTCGCCGTATTTAAAGAGTTCGAGCCACTGCTGCTTGTACCGATAGCATTTGGTGCACTGCTCGCAAACCTCCCAACGGAGAACATGGTAAACCGACCGGCGGGCGAATTATTCAGCCCAACCAAGGGTATCGTAGTCGCCGCCTACGCTGAGCCGGGACAAACCATCACCCTACCCCGAACGCCACGCTATCAGCCCAATCACTTAACCGAACTAGGCACTGAGGACGACATTCAGCGTCTCTTTGCAGAAGAAAATGCGCTCTATGGCGAAGGCAATCAGACACTGCTCTATGTCATTCGTGGCGAACATTCCAGTGAGCACGAGCCATTGAATATCGTGGTCCCTTGGGCGGCTGGCGGAGATGAAGCCAGTATTTCAGTGATCGGTAATGAATACCTCATCTGGGCAGACGCCAGCGGGCGCGTCACTCAAAACAATGTCCATGTAGGCGACGCTGTCGTGAAAGGTCAGCCACTGGCCCGCGTCCACAGCGACCATACTGGCGGATTATTTCACTACATTTCTCTGGGCATTATTCTCGAAATATTCCCTCCGCTGATCTTCCTCGGAGTGGGCGCACTGACCGACTTCGGCCCATTGATTGCGAATCCCCGCACATTGTTGCTGGGCGCAGCGGCGCAATTTGGCGTGTTCGCGACATACATTGGAGCCATTTCGATGGGCTACTTCACCGCAGCAGAATCCGCTGCCATCGGTATTATTGGTGGAGCCGACGGGCCGACGTCCATCTTTCTCGCCAACGCCCTCGCCCCGGATCTATTAGCACCGATTGCCGTAGCGGCCTACAGCTACATGGCGCTGGTGCCCGTAATCCAGCCCCCGATTATGCGAGCGCTCACGACCGTAAGTGAACGCAAGATTCGTATGAAGAGTCTTCGCAAAGTATCGCGTTTGGAAAAACTCATCTTTGCATTGGTCGTCACGATATTCTGTATTTTGCTAGCCCCTGCGGCAGCACCGCTGATCGGCATGCTCATGCTCGGTAATTTCCTCCGCGAGTGCGGCGTGACACAACGCCTCTCCAAGGCCGCGCAGAATGAGTTGATTAACATCGTGACTATCTTCCTGGGTGCCAGCGTGGGCATCACTATGACTGGTGCCCGATTCCTGAAGGCGGAAACTCTGCTGATTCTTGCACTGGGCGTTATCGCCTTTGGCGTCGCAACAGCCTCTGGCGTCCTGATGGCCAAGTGCATGAATATGGTCAGCAAAAATAAGATTAATCCGCTAATCGGCTCCGCTGGGGTATCCGCCGTTCCCATGGCAGCCCGCGTCAGCCAGGTCGAAGGACAGAAGGCCGATCCGAGCAACTATCTGCTAATGCACGCAATGGGGCCGAATGTCGCAGGGGTCATTGGCACCGCCCTCGTTGCTGGATATTTCATGTCTGTTCTCCTAGCCTCACACTAATAAAATTTCACAATCAATCATCGAAATCCGATAAACCAATGAAGACTTCCACGGCTATTCCTGAACTAACCGCAGCAGAAGCAGCCGCGCTTATTCAAAACGGAAACACGATCGGCTTTAGTGGATTCACCCCCGCCGGTGCCGCCAAAGCAGTCCCCAGCGCTATTGCCAAGCGAGCCATGGCAGAGCATGAAGCCGGGCGTCCGTTTAAAGTCGGCGTTGTTACCGGAGCCTCAACGGGCGACTCGCTCGACGGCGAGCTTGCACGCGCCGACGCCGTCGCTTGGCGGACGCCCTATCAGTCCGATAAATATCTCCGCCGTTCGATCAACGCTGGTAAAACGCATTTCTTTGATATGCACTTATCAATGCTGCCGCAGAATGTCCGCTACGGCTTCCTCGGCCCCATCCAGTTTGCCGTTATTGAAGCCTGCGATGTTTCACCTGATGGTGACATTGTGCTGACGACCTCTGTTGGAGCGACACCGACCTTCTGTCACGTTGCGGAGAAAATCATCATTGAGATCAATGATCACCACCCAAAAGCATTGCGTGGCCTACATGACATTTATGAACCACTAGACCCCCCCCACCGCAAAGCGATCAATGTCAATGCATGCAGTGACCGCATTGGCTCGGACGTGCTTAAGGTCGACCCCAGCAAGATCGTGGGCATCGTGCGCACCAGTCTGCCCGATGAGACTGGCGGCTTTAAAGCACCCGATGAAACTACGTTGCAGATTGGCGAGAATGTGGCGCGTTTCTTGGCCAACGAATTTAAGATAGGGCGTATCCCGCCGGAATTTCTGCCAATCCAATCGGGCGTCGGTAACATCGCCAACGCCGTTCTGGGAGCCATCGGCAAGCATCCCGACATTCCTGCGTTTGAGATGTATTCAGAAGTCATTCAAGACTCCGTGATTGATCTCATAAAGGAGGGCTGCATCAAATTCGCGAGCGCGACCTCGCTCACACTTAGCCCCCCCCGCTTGGCAGAAGTCTATGAGTCTCTGGAATTCTTTAAGGAACGCATGCTACTGCGCCCGCAGGAAATATCAAACCACCCAGAAGTCGTTCGCCGCTTGGGCATTATCTCCATTAATACGGCGATCGAGCTGGATATATTCGGCAACGTCAACAGCACGCATGTAATGGGCAAGGACTTGATGAACGGTATCGGCGGCTCGGGCGATTTCACACGCAATGCCTTCATCTCCATTTTCACCTGTCCATCAGTCGCCAAAGGCGGGGCCATCAGCACCATTGTGCCGTTGGTCAGCCACTTGGACCACAGCGAGCACAGCGTTCAGGTTGTCATTACCGATCAGGGAATCGCGGATCTGCGCAATAAAGACCCCCACGAGCGTGCACTTGCAATCATCGAAAATTGCGCCAACCCTGAGTATCGTGAAGACTTACATCATTATCTAGAATCCGTCAAAGAGGGGCACACCCCGCAAAGCTTGGCCCTCGCCTATTCGATGCACCAAGCTTACTTGAAAAATGGCGACATGCGCACAGTGAATTGGACTGACTGCGGTTGCGCAGAGTCATCTAATTCCTAGGCATTTGCCCCCCCCTCGTCCAAACAAGTGCGGGGGGCGGCAAAAGCCTTACTAAAACGTTCCAGCGGGATGTCCTAAACGCCCTCTCAAACGCCCATATCGAGGTCAAGTCCAGTAGCGGCGGCAGGATCGAGGAGCCAGAGCACCTTGTGCGAGTGAGCCTTGAGCAATTGAATTGGCTTATGGCGCGGATTAAATTCGCCATGAAAAGCCTGGAATAGCGCCTCTTCCTTGCCCTCGCCAGTGACCGAAACCACGATCAACTTACAGCGGGAAAAGCCCTCCGGTGTAATGGTGACACGCCAACCGCGCTCAGGCCAATTTATCGCTGCAAAGTTCTCATGATGTTGCGTACCAATAAGCGGGCAATTTGGAAATAGTGACGCCGTGTGGTTGTCCCCCCCCATACCGAGGAAGCAAATATCGAAGCAATGACTCGGGCCAAAGCGTTCATTCCAGCGGTGGTTGAACTCGTCCGCGCAAGCCTCGGGATCTAACTCTACGGGCCAGGGGAATTTGTTTAACTCAGGGACGTCCAAAGGCTGCAGCATATCACGGTTGGCGTGACCGAAGTTACTGTTATCATCGGACTCCGGGACACAACGCTCATCACTGGTGGACCAAACCACACGTTCCTTAAGTTCGGAGGAAAGCGCTTGGTGCTTGGCCGCCCAAGCGTAGAAGGCCTTGGGCGTAGAACCACCCGTCAGCCCGACGGCCACTTCGCCGTCTGTATTCTTAAGGGCATTCTTGATGAGACGCATTGTTTCAACAAACAGCGCTTCTTTGCCAAGCACATGGACTTGGCCCAACGAGGTAGAGAAAGATTTCATATCAGGTTGTTCTTCGAGGGTTGTCATCGTATTAGCAGCGAAAATTTAAGCAAAAAACATAGCTTCAGCGAGAGCTTTTTCTGAATCGAGCAATTGCACCTGCATCGGTGCACTCATGTGGCCAACTCCAAAGTCGGCAGTGATCTGCGCAACAGCACTGTCTGCCTCATGCGTCCAAAGTAAATGCCGACTGTCGCTGTAGGTCCACTCTAGCTCAAGGGAATGATCCTTCGGACAGTCGCCCATAACAAATTCCACACTGAGCGGGTTTTTGGTGCACTTTTCCAGACACTCCCGACACCAACGCAACAAGTTGGCCGCTTCCCCCTTCAGAGGCGCTTGGCCACGGGCTTCGACCTTCAGTAGGCCATCCACCAACTTCTTTGGCTCAACCGCGCTGAGGAACTGCCCCAAAGACTGACGAACCGGTAGCAGGCGCGCCCAAGCGAGATCAATCACGCCTTCGGGCCGCGGCCATTCAATGGATAGAAGGTCATTGCCATCTTCAGCCTCGATGGAAGAGTCAAAAATAACACGTCGGCAGCGCTTAACAAAGTCCATGTGCATCTGCGTGATGCGTTCCGCCGGTATGCGATTAAACCAGTGATATGTCGGCAGGTCGTTTTCCAGCCAGATCGACACTTGGCTGCTGAGGAAGCCAGCCTCACGCGTCGGATAACCCAGAATAACCGCCTCGCAACAGCACATATCGCGCATGGAATCACCAATGTAGCAGAGGCTGAAAATCTTGCCTTCGAGGAGGCGGTCACTGCGCTCACGGCCCATTGGACAAAGCGTAATAATGCGGCAAGGATACTTCTGCGCGAAAGAGATCGCAGTCTCAAATCGGGCTTTGGCCTCTTCAGGCGAGGTCTTCAATCCAAAGTGCAAAATAACGTTCATTTGCGAAGCCCGAAACTCGCTCGGGTTCTCGCTGGATGGGTCAAACGTGGTATTCCACATTTGAGACAACATGGGCGACACTTCGGAAACAGGCATGCGCAGGCCCGGCATTACGTCGAAAATAGTAGGCGGCTCGGCAGTAGACATGCATGAATCCTAGCCCAGCAAGGTCCCGATGGACAAGCCTTTGTGCAAACGAAGTGATAAAATTTTATGGCTGCCCAGTGGGTATCAACGTCATTCGGAGAAACGGCGCATCATCAATCGGAAGCGAGGCCCGCACAGTCAACTGCTCAGTCTTGGAGTCGAGGGTCGATTGCGACTCCGTCTGGGTGGTGAGCGAAACTTCCTGCCACGGGCCATTCAGCGGACCCTGCTCCAAACGAAAAGCGAATTCCCGCATGTTACGGCGACGATTAAAGCTCAGCGTTGCATATGTTTCACCCTCAATCGTCATGTAACTGCCAACCGGACCACCCGCAAGACGGCCGTTATTTGGATCCATGTTATAGCCGTATTCCTGCAGCAAATTTAATGAATCCCCATCGGTATCGAAACCCAATGAAAACTGGCCATAGCCATTGGCGTAAGAATAGAAATTGGGATACAGAATCGCGTAGATGTAATCCCGAAAGCTGTATACTCGCGTATAAATACCCGGTGGATCTTCCGTACCACAACCATCGCCATAACTAGTGATTCCGGCGACTACCCAAGCATTGTCATAAGAGCGCCTCACCAGCAATGGGCCACCGCTATCGCCAAAGCAGGTATCTGGGTTTCCATCAGGATTGCCCGCTGGCAACATGCTTTCAATAAGACTAATATTAAAATCACCCCACGCTGCCTTCGCTTCCTCAAAGGGCAGAATCGTCATATCAGCCTCCTGCAAAATATCAGGATAGAAACTCGGCTCTCTGGTCAATCCCCACCCGATAATCCGACCAACAACTCCCTCTGCCTGCCAAGCCGCTTCATCCGCAATCCCGATTGGCTCGATGTCTGCAACTGGCGTCGACAAGCGGAGCAGCGCTAGATCGTTTTCGTACGTTGGCCCGCCAGAATAACCGGGATGCCGAACAATGCTGGATATGGAAACTCTGCGCCCGCCACTGATTAAACTGTCGGTTCCAACAAGAATATCACGCGACTCAGTGGTCTGGCCATCAAAGCAGTGAGCCGCCGTCAGCACATAATAGGGGTGCACCAGCACGCCACCACACTTTTGCGCTTGGAAGTTGTCTGACTGGTTCCGATCCATGATACCTACCATCCATGGATACTCACCGGGAATGGCGTCACCGCCACCAATAATGTTCACCGTGAAGTCTCGAGCGGATAGTCCCAACGCCGTAAGGCACCCGATGATGATAAGGTAACGCACAAGATAGGATACCACTTCAGGAAGTTTTATTCTCAGAAAATAACAATTCAACCAGTTAACCCGTCGACAAACCGATGGCAGAAAAAATCTGAGCTAACCAACGCGCCTAAGGGCCGGCACGACGCCACTCGTGCTTACCCTCCCAGAGGAGACGGTCGGCTGCGAGTGGGCCCCATGAGCCCGATGTATAGCTGTCCAGACCTTTGCGTCCACACTCAGCCCAATGGTCAAGAATCGGAGTGTAGAGCTTCCACGATGTCTCCGTTTCGTCTCCACGGATGAAGAGCGTAGAGTCGCCCACCATCGCATCAAGAATCAGGCGCTCGTAGGCCTCTGGCGTATTCGAGCCAAAGGTCGTCGCATAACGGAAGTGCATCTTTACCGGCTGAGTCCGTGTTTCCAGACCCGGAATCTTCGAGTTCATCAACAAGGTGACGCCCTCGTCAGGCTGAATCTGAATGACCAAGGTGTTCGACGCCAAATCAAAACGGGCCGGGTCGGAGAACAGACTGCCGGAAGCCTGCTTGAACTGGATTGCGATCTCAGACACACGACGCGCCAAGCGCTTACCACTACGAAGGTAAAAAGGAACACCCTGCCAACGCCAGTTGTCGATCGACATGCGTAATGCTGCAAACGTTTCCGTGCACGATGTCGCCGGGATGTCCTTTTCCTGCATGTAGGCAGGAACACGTTCTCCGTCGATCAAGCCTTCGCCATACTGTGCACGGACGACATCGCCGTCGGGGCCAGTCTTCATTGGCTGAATCGCCTTGAGGAGCTTTACCTTTTCGTCGCGAATGTCCTCTGCTGAAAGCGATACCGGCGGCTCCATCGCAGTCAACGCCAGCAATTGCATGGTGTGATTCTGGAGCATGTCGCGGGTTGCGCCACTCTGGTCGTAGTAACCGCCGCGGGTTCCTACACCGAGGTTTTCCGCCACCGTGATCTGCACGCACTCCACGTAATTACGGTTCCACAGCGGTTCAAAAATGCTGTTGGCAAAGCGCAGCACCATCAAGTCCTGCACGGTCTCTTTACCTAGGTAATGGTCGATGCGGTAGACCTGCTTTTCGTCAAACTCGTTCGTAATGATCGTATTGAGCTCCTGAGCGGTCGCAAGGTCGCGGCCAAAGGGCTTCTCAATGATCACCTTAGAGGCTAAATCGCTTTCTTCGCCATGCTTTGCCAAGCCACTGGCACCTAGATTTTCCAAAATCGGCTTGAAGACAGAGGGGGGGGTGGAGATGTAGAATAAGAACTGCACGTCCCGACCCACTTCCTTCTCGATCGCGAGCAATTTCTCACGCAATGACTCAAATGCCTTAAGGTCATCATAGCCGCCTGCGTGGTAAGAAATATTCGGGCGCAAATGCTTCCACAGCTCATCGCTAAGTGGGCGACGGGAAAACTCTTTGAGTGCAGCCTCGGAATCATTACGGAAATCTTCGTCGGGGATAGGCTTGCGGCCATAGCCGATCAGGTGAAAATCACGCGGGAGTAGATTGTCGAGTCCTAGATTGTATAGTGCAGGGATCAGCTTGCGAGAAGTGAGGTCTCCAGAGGCACCAAAAATGACGATAACCGTCGGCGGTGCGCCTCGGTGCTTACTGAGACCTTGCAGGAAGGGATGGCGATCGGATGCGTCCGTATCTAACATAGCGAATAGTGTTTAAGTGAAGCTGTCTGGAAACAGTGGAACGTTCTCGTAATGATGAATAGAGAAATCCTCACCCATGCCAAGCCTGACTTCCACAATATCGAATCGAAAATACGGAGGCCGAGGCCGTAACTGGCGTAAATACGCCCGACAAGCCCGTAAAAGGCAGGTTTTTTTCTTCGCGCTAACACTCTGATAGCCATTGACGACGGCCTCGGCAGCTCGACTCCGGACCTCGACAAACACCAGCATGGCACCGTCTTGAACGATTAGATCCAGCTCATCTTTTCCATTTCGCCAATTGCGTTGTAAGATGCGGCAGCCTTTTTTCTTCAATAATTTGGCCGCTTCACGCTCACCAAATACTCCCCTGGCCGCGCGGTCCGTTGGCACACGCGTTTGACCCAAAAGACGCCATATATTACCCAGCATTCCGGCAAAAATCCAATATACCCCTCCCAAAGGCAAGGCCGAAGCGCCCATAGACACACTACTGAAGCCGGAAAGCTATACTTATCGGCCAATCTGACTTAGCCAATAATCCAATGAAACTATTAACGCTATTTTCATTGGGCAGGCATGTTAACTGACACAGGATTATGACGATAGTAACTAGCAGATGAAAATCGTTGACTATGTCAGTGAATCATGTCATGAATATAAGAAACCATGCCCCCTTTACGCTGAACTCGCGAAAAGCAGGCAACTCACTCCCCCCCCCTCCCCCCGTTCCCTGAAATGCACCGAATATCCCGCACAATTTTACCGACAAAGGGTTTTGCGTTGGTCGTGGCGCTGTCATTGATGGCTTTTCTGTTCCTGCTATCTCTCGCACTCACCACGATCGTTAACCTCGAAGTATCCCTCAGCAGCACATCCGCTGCAAAAAACCAAGCCCGTGAAAATGCTCGTTTCGGCCTTTTAGTCGCTCTGGGCCAATTGCAGCAGGCCACAGGCCCTGACCAACGCGTCACTGCCGAAGCCAATATCTTCACCCCCGTCAGCGACGACCCAAATGCCCTGGGCGACATCGTTTCCCCACACTGGATGGGCGTGTGGGACAGCACCACTGAAAACTGGAAGAACCTCACCCCGGCTGAGCGCATCGCTCAAGCACGCTGGTTGGTAAGCGGTAATTCACAACTCGAAATCACCGACGCAGACTACCTAACGCCATCCACCAAGCTAAATAGTTTCACGGACGAACAAAAAGTCGTAATGGTCCATGACACCAGCCGCACCAACAACGATGTTACCGTGATCAAGGAATCCGTGGGTGGCCAAAGCTCGGGTAATTTCGCCTATTGGATTGCCGATGAAAACATGAAGGCCCGCATTGATCTCATTGATGAAACCAATGCGAGCACGGACCATTTTGAACTGACCGAAGGTTTCCAGAGCAGCCAGCGCTCAGGCGTCGAATATCTTGAGTCGCTAGAGAATTATCCAGCCAATGAAGCCCGCACCAACCAATTGCTTGATTTACCAAGCTTGGTCCAGCTCTCGCAAACTAGCGGCTCGACCGAGACAAAAGCCATTGAAGACCGCTATTTTTATGCGCTCAGTCCGTGGTCGAAAGGCCTGCTTGTTGACGTGAAACACGGTGGCCTCAAGCGTGACCTTACCCAAGCTTTCGAGTATCGCCATATTTTTGATAAGCACTTCGTCCTCGAGCCCAACAAGGATGCCGTTGATCCAGATGACATCACACCAGTGAACTACGAGGAAGCCCTTTACTTCATCGACGATGAAGTGATGACGGCTAACGGCCTCGGCGAAGATCAAGTAAGAACAAGCGGCCCCAACTGGAGTATCCTGCGTTCCTATTATCGACAGTATATCCCAGGATCTAGGAGCATTAAATTCTCATGGAATAGAGAAAAAGAAATTGGCGAAGAACTAACCATTCGCAACTCCTTGGACTTAGTGGAACATAAAGAACTCATGGCAGACGGCCCCAGCTATTTCGCCCCGTTCAAAGAGTATGAAGAATCGCTGTCAGATAAGACGAGGACACACCTCAATAAGTACACTGGCTGGCAACATTTTTACCCAGACTACTCGTTTTCACCCGGTACCTCTGGCCTCCCCTACCAAACGGTGCCCAGTGAGCAAGGCCATGAAGTGCTTGAAACAAGGCTCATCAGTCCTCTTTCCGATAACTACCAACTACAAAGCTGGGTGGGGCCTATCATTTCTCGCCTGCAATTAAGCTTCGGCATTAACGACGGTGATTACGGCTTGGAAATCATTGTGACACCTGTCCTTTCCCTCTATAATCCTTACAACACGACCATAACAATTGAGGAAAGCAAGCTGTTCATGGGTTGGAATTTGAACCCGATTATCACTATCGACGTGGCTGGTCGCAGCTTACCCGCTCCAGTGTCTTTTGGGCTACGTGAAGTCATGCCTACCGTAAGCCAGGGAAGGTCAAGCTACCGAATATATAGCAAGAATGAAGCGAAGGGAGGCACGATTACCTTTAAGCCGGGCGAAACCCGCTACTTTGGTCTTAATGTTGACCACTCATCATACGATGGACGCGAAACCGACAATGGTGTCTATCAACTCTGGGCGGACACCGACGATAATGGAAATATCATTGGCGATATTCACCAAAACGGCGACTATGTCTACATGACCAATTACGAACCTGGCCGGGGCGGCCTCGTTATCCCATTGGAACTCTCTTACCAGCACCATCCCGCAGATAATATAGGCGTTACAGAGCTATATAAGAATCAAGACGGAAACTACGGTAATAATCGCCCCACAAAAAAAAGAAACTGGGGCTTAGCTGATGAGGAAATTGCAGACCTTAGACTACTATCTCAAGACAATAGCGGTAATGCCTCGATCGGTGGTTTCACCATCAGCCTCAGTTTGACGACGGACTTCGGGGCCGGATTCAATATCGACTCTGCAGGGGCCAACAGACTACAGTCCATTTCCAAGGTATTCGCCGATTTCGACGCATCCGACTTCGGGCTTTACGAATCGCAGACTTTCAGTTCCCTCTCTGCTGCCTCCGATCAAGACCAACTCCTAGCGGTTGGCTTTTGGCTAAAAACTGCCGAAGAGTCCAATACGCCTTGGCGTAATCTCGTGGATTCGAATATCCGCGCCATAAGCGCAAATAGCGAATGGGACGGCTTCAACGATACAAATGGTTATCAGGTGCTCAGCACCTACACCACCCAAAGCCCACAAACGAGCCGCGGCATTTTGACCAACGAATACGCTGAAGTCCAGATGGATGACCCCATCCGAGCCAACGGTTTCTGGGGCAACAGTAACGATGTCACTGGCCAGAGCGAAGTCATTCTTTTTGACCGCCCACGCACGCCGCTTCTCTCGTTGGGTAATCTCCAACATGCAAATCTGGGCCGGTACAACTTCGACCCGACTTATATGGTCGCTAATTCCTACGCCAATGTGCGAATCCCTCTTGACGCCACCGAATCCTCTGCCCACAGCGCTTGGACCTACTACGGAGAACCCGGAAAAGAACCCGACTACGGCAACTTCAAGCTCTTTGACACCTCCTACTTGGTGAACGAAAAGCTCTGGGATCGCTATTATTTCTCGGGCATTGTGAGTGATGTCACTGAAGACGAATTCAATGCGTTTAAGAACGGCGAACCGATTTCAGGAAACCAGCGTTATCATTATTCGAGTGAAGTGTCCGAGTTGACCGTTGAGGAACTCGAAGCACGCGGCAACGACGATACTCTCTTTAAATCCCTCGCCGCTTATCTACAGATCGAAGGTGCCTTTAATGTCAACTCCTCCTCCGTTGATGCATGGAAAGCTTTACTTGGCGGCCTCGCCCAAGGAACCCTTCCCATCTACGATTTCAATGCAGGCTTCCAACGCGAAACAGGCGGCCTACTCATTTCACGGTTCACCTGGCCTTACCATGGCAAAGTCAACCTCGACGAAAACGAGGGTGAAGAAAACTTCTGGAAAGGCGTTCGTGAAATCAGCGAAGATGAGCTAAACAATTTGGCCCAGGCGATTGTCAACCAAGTCAAGCTACGCGGCCCCTTCCTTTCAGTCAGCGACTTTATTAACCGCGCCATCAGCGATGATGTCACCGGAAAGTCCGGAGCCTTACAAGCCGCACTGGATGACCCACAACTAGGCGTAAATACAGAATCGAAGCTCAGCGCCGTTTCGCTGCCCGCTGCAACGGACATACCCGGAAGCGGCTTCAACGATGTATTCCCAGAAACGAATATGCAAGCTGCGGGCTTTCCTGGATGCGTTTTGCAAGGTGATGTCCTCCAACGTATCGGGCCGATCATCACCGTGCGTGGAGACACCTTCCTCATTCGTTCTTATGGCGAAAGTGTCGATAAAATATCCGGCAGCGTTAAGGGCAAAGCCTGGTGCCAGGCTGTTGTGCAGCGCACAGCGATGCCAATCGAACCAGACTTAAATGACATAGCCAATGAACTGATCAACCCCAGCAGCCCAATGGGACGAGAATACAAAATTATTGGATTCCGCTGGCTCAGTGAAAACGAAATCTAAACCGCATGCATATTCGTAAATTTTATATAGGAGCATTCGCCCTGCTGTTGGCTTTGGCTACTTTCGCCCAAGCTCAGGACTTCGGGAGAGTCGTAACGACGCAGTTCAGTGCAATCGGCTGGGACAACGCCATACGCAACGTTTATTACCTGAATGGCGATGAACGCATCGACCTGACTATTCCCAATGGGGCACCCTCCTCGCTTTACGAATGCCGGGCCAATCAACCATTGGTCTTCTATCGTGACGGCCCAGCAGGCCCTGATGGTGCCACTCCTACACCAATCCCTGTCGCCAGCACCACACTTAGCGCTGCTGCCCCCCCCTCCCTACTCCTTTTCTTTGATCAAAAGAACGCTAACGTGCCATACCGCATTGTCTCGGTTAAGAACGAGGCACAGAGATCGATGCAAGACATCTACCAGCTCTACAACATCTCGCGCCACAAAATCGTCGCTCAGTTCAACGAGGAGCGTATCAGCATCGATCCTGGTAAGCAGTTAATCATCAATTCGCCCAATATCGACAAACCGAACTTTGGCGTCATGATGGCAATTCAAGCGGACCCAAAAGATTCTGGTGATTGGAAGCTGGTATATAAAGCCTTCTGGCCATACCGCACCGGACGAAGCAGCCTTGTATTCATCACGGACAAACAAGGCCGTGATGACCAAATCAGCGTGCGCCGGTTTTACGTTTCCACACCGACGCCACCAAAGTCATAGCAGCGCAAGGGATTATCCCTTGCCACCTTTCAACGGATAGATTGCAAGGTTGTCGTACTGGCAGCGATGTGCGTGATCCATCTGGCGCAAGCCTAACCACCCAGAGTGCTCCCAAATGGGACCAGCAGTCTCGCCATCGTCCACATACTCCAGCGCCAACTCTCCGTCGACGAAGTAGCGGATCGTACCTCCTCGCTTGTAAAGCCCGACGCGCTGAAACTCATCGGTTGAATCAGCAACAATTAAATCCTGGCCTGCTCCTAAGAGCGTAAAACCATGATTTTTTCTGAGATTAACACCCTTCCTAGCGCCGCTCCAATAGGATAAATGGTATCCGTCCAGATCACCACTGTGATACTGCACAAACGTCCCATCGCGTGGCGCTAGGTCGGGGTCTAGCACGGGTTCCCCCTGAGTCCCCCGTGTGTTGAAAAATATGATGGCAAGCCCTTGTGACTTGTCCTCTGGCCGAAAATCAAACTCCAGGTAGAAATCAGCGGGGATCTCTGGCTTAAGCCAAGCGACGAGGTGATTGCCCGGTGCTGGCCTAGTCTGTAAGCCTTCACTCTCCAGAACAAAGCAACCATCGATCACTTGCATGGACTCTCCACCCTCCAGCACCCAATCGCCTAAGACGGTCTCGTCCGTAAAGTTACTACGGTAAACCGGATACTCCCAATCAATCTCGGATCGGATAGTGGACTCATCGCTGGCCCAGCAAAACGACGCTGTGGCCAACAATGGAGCAAATGACAGCGCAGCTGTTCTAGTCATGGAAATATGTCTTATCGGCTCAACCGGCGACGACGCACGATCACTGCCAGCACTATGCAACCCACTGCCAACGCATAAGCTGATGGCTCGGGCACAACGACCACGTCACCCAGGGTCGTGCCGTAGCGCACTTCATCATAGGTCACAGTCAGCTCGCCGATGTTGTCATAGCTAGTGGCACCGCTATTAAAATCGATGGAAAATTCAGAAGTCGAAATGCGCATAGACTTGGTGGAATCAAATACGATCGTGCTAGAACTTGAGTTTGACGTCGAAAAAAGCGCATAAGTATCCAAGTCGACTTCCAAGCCGCCATTGCTCTGCCAATTGTCAAAACTCACTTCATCAAACATCCACGTATTTGCGGTTCCGCCTCCGGCTAGACCAACGTTTGAAAAGCTATTCACCATCAGATAATTCTGATTCAAGCTAATTGCTTGGCTCCCGCTAATCGGGCCATTGACGATATATTGCGAGCCAGACTTAATGCCGGTTTGCGAGGCACGCTTCACTGCTTCAGCCATGGAGCCCGAGGCATTTCCCGTCAAGTTTGACGTATCTTGTAGGCGTAATTCAGAGACACCTGAATTCGAGGGGTCCTGGCCCAACGTTGGGTTTACGAGAGCGCTCGCAGATACATTGACCAGCATAGTCTGGTAGATGTCACCCGTGGCCGTCGTGGAAAGAGGTATGTGCGTGTAGGCGTACTCTTTTACGTTATCGATCTTAGGCTGGACCGACTGAAACAGCGATCCACCAGTGGTTGCAAGATTACTAAAGGTCAAACCAGTGGGGACGTAGTTCGAGCTCTGCACATTGTCATTACCGGAAGTCCCTGTCACCGTTGCATAGGAACCAGAAAGGCCTGTTGCTCCACCACCAACAGCAACGCCATTGATCGGAATCGTTGAGCCACCGTAGTTGAACCCTTCATAAACGAGTGATACCGCATGCGCAGCAGGAGAAGTTAAAAGGGCGAAAGCCCCGATATAAGAGTATTGGCAAAATACACGAACTGATAATCCGATGAATGTACTCATTGTTTTTTTGGGGGAGGGTGATCTTTAAGCAATACGATGATGGCGAAGGCTTAACTAAGTAAAAATCATGATTGACCGCCTCACTGACTTAGTCAATAGTGATTTTCAATTTTATTACTTCCGCATACATCAAACTGCGCACCAATATGTCGACCCCAACTAGCAACACATTTTCCGCTCCACAAACTCAGTCTGCGAGCACATCAACCAATTCGAGCAACCGCGCCATCCTTCAGGTCGCGATTATTGGCATCTCTGGATTTGGGCGCGTTCATCATGCGATGATTGAAAGCGGAATCCAACGCAACGAATTCAAGCTCGCTGCTGCAGCAATCATCAACCAATCCGAGGAACCGGAAAAATGCGCAAAAATGCTAGCTGAAGGTGTCGAAGTATTTGAGGACTTCCAAGAAATGCTTGATCGCTGGCATGGGAAGATCGACATCTGCTTCATTCCGACTGGCATTCACTTGCATGCACCGATGACCATTGCCGCGCTGCAAGCCGGAGCCAATGTCTTTGTCGAAAAACCTGCCGCCGCCACCATCCAGGAAGTACACGAAATGCAGGCTGCCGAGCAGAGCAGCAGCCGATTTGTTGCAGTTGGCTATCAGACCATCTACGCGTCGGAAACCATGCTCATGAAGCAGGCCATTCTCACTGGAAGGATTGGCAAACTGAAGGCCGTAAAATGCATGGGGCTTTGGCCACGCCTTGAGTCATACTACAGTCGCAATGACTGGGCAGGCCGCCTCAAACTAGGTGAAGACTGGCTGCTCGATTCACCCTTTAACAATGCCATTAGCCATCAACTGAACATGATCTGCTTTCTCGCAGGCCCTCAGCAAAACGAATCAGCTAACATTGCCGACATCCAGGCCGAACTCTATCGATCACGCAAAATCGAGAGCCCAGACACTGCCTGTATCCGCTGCCACAGTGAGTCGGGCGTCCCTCTCTATTTCTTTGGCACCCACAGCTCACGCCAAACCGTAGACCCAGAAATCCACGTTGTGGGCGATGCCGGCAGCATCCATTGGACCTTCGAACAAACCCTGATCCACGACGTCAGTGGCAATACGCAAACCATAGACAACGAGTGCAGAGATGAGCTTCGTGAGCGTATTCTCGATTGTTTGGTAGAACGCACCCATTCGCCCAAAGCATTCATCTGTGATTTAGAAATCGCCAGCGCCCAAACCCGTTGCGTCAACGGCGCACATGAATCCTCTGACGTGCGCGCCATACCTGAACAGTACATTTCGCGCCACGAGGAACATGAAGGCGATACCAAGATTGAAATTAAAGGCATCGATGAGTTAATTTTCAAAGCCTTTGAGCAGGAAAAACTATTTTCGGAATTGGACTGCCCTTGGGCAAAACCAGGACAGACAATCGAACTCCGTAACTATAAACATTTTCCTTCAATTCGCCAATTTTAAGCAATCAAGCCCAAGACCTGACTGCTTTTCGGCTCAGGCTATAGGCATCACTGGGGCGATGTATCAAAGACGCTCGACACTCGGAAAAAATCCATAGGATTCAGCACACAACTTAGAGCGTATTTTCCTCTTGTTCAAAGAGTAAAGAGTTCTAAAGTAATGACTGAGTCAATTACTGTGAGTCCAAACCGAGTATCCATTGTCCGCAACCATATCCTCTCCCTACTGGAAGAGGGCACCATCGGCACCGGCGACCGTATCCCTGCTGCACGCGATATTGCCGAAACCTTGAATATTTCATTCCTCAAGGTTCAACAGGCTGTTGAGTCTCTCTGCCAAGATAGTGTGCTCCATTCGGAATCCCGGCGCGGCACCTTCGTCCAACCCAATTGGCAAACACGCGTGCTGCCGGAGAACATGTGCGTTTACAACCCGGTTGACCATTTTCCATGGATCCCCGACATGCTCCAGCTAATCTCGGATTCCATCCCAGGATTACGCAGCACATACGCCTTCAAGCGCGGAATGGTGGAGCTACGCACCACTAGCCATGTCCTGACCGAATACCACGAATACATGGACCTGTCTGAGGTGCTCGCGGAATGCTATCCTGACCGTGGCCTGTTCTTTGATAAGCCATTTCGTCCGTTTGAGATCAACGGAAAGATTGTTGGCATCCCCTTCGCTTTTTCTCCTCGGGTCATCTACTATAACCCAGCAATCTTTGAGCAGGCCGGATGCAAGCTGCCACAACAAAGCTGGACTTGGAATACCTTCATCAACTGTGTGAAGAAACTGAAAAAGGTATTGCCTGCCGAACGCATCATCAACTGGTACCCCACGCCCCACCTCTTTCTGACCTTCATCAACCGTGCAGGTGGACAGCTCTTTAATCCCAAAGCCGACGACCCGGTTACGATCGATAGCCCTGAGGTTCTTCATGGACTCCAACTCTTTCGGCAATTGGGCGAAATGCTGGACTACGCTCACCATGAAGACGAGGAATTCCGCCAAGACTTTTTTAAGGGTAAGGCAGCAATGCACCTTTCTGGGCGTCATTTCATGGATTTCGTGATCCGCTCCGACTTCGAAGACTGGAATACAGCGCCAATGCCCCTCTTTGAAGGTGGGGTCGATTACACTGCACAGGCCACTGATCTGATCTGTATCCGGAAATCCTGCAACAATCCCCAACTTGCCATGCGATACGTCAGCGAAATGCTCTCTGAACGTGTGCAAGACTACATTGGCCAGTGGAAGCATAACATCCCCATCCGCAAAAGTTCTGCCTACAAAAGCCTCGATCTGGATGATCCGCGTGATGCCCTTTTCGCGATCGAAGTCGCTAAAATATCGACCGAATTCAACCTTGAGCCACCCTATCCGGGCGCACTCATGCTCCAAGGCATCTCAAGAATTCTCCGCGAACGACTCGATCTGGAAGCCAGCCTGAAGGAACTAGCCCAAGTCGCCCGAACCATGCTCGGCATCGAAGGCATTGGCCGGCAAGGCGCTTCCTGCAAAAGCATCTTCTACGCCTCCAAGTAACTTTTTCCAAGAAAAGCATCACATAGAATTTGTGCAGATAATGTTGACTTAGTCAGATTGAGGGATGACTATTCTCACATGCTTGAAATCATTATCCCACGCGTCACACTTCAAAAACGACGACGCATCGCGTCCATTCTAGCCTGCTTCCTCCTCGGCGCTTCAGCGACTTTTGCCAGCAACAATCTGATAACCAACGGCGATTTCGCTGTCTTTACCGCGAACAAGCCTGCCTCTTGGCGTGTGCCCGCCCCTGGCGCATCAACACTGACGTATGAAACCTCCTCAAAACCAACTGGTGCCAACGGCAGCCTCCGCGTCACAATCGATACCGATGGTCAGGGCCTCGGCCAAATTCTTCAAAAATTCCCCGTCAAACCAGGTGGAAATTATCTGCTTGAAGGCTGGGTAAAAAGTGACGGCTCAGAAGGTGGACAACTTCAGATTAAGCTTTATTCGAACAAGAAAGAAATCAAGCGCATCAGCGTGCCCAACAACGGCATCGGCTGGGAGAAGCTCTCCAAGCAATTTGTGGCCGAGGGTGCCGAAGAAGCCGCCATTCTGCTGCGCTACAAACAAACGGGCACCGAGATCGGCAATACGCTCTGGTTTGCTGATATCAGCGTAACCCCAGCGCCAGCAATTGATTCTTTGGCGCAAAGCAAATAACCCCCCCCTCTCTGTCTTAGAATTGTCATTTTCCCAAATTTACCCAAACCTATGCACAACTTGAGAAACACTTTTTTACGCTTTGCCCTGTGCGCGATTGCACTGACCGGCATCGGCACTGCAAACGCAGGCAACCTCCTGGAAAACGGTGACTTCGCCGAATTTAACGGCAATACACCAATTAAATGGCAGTTGCCTTCGAGCGTCCACGCCACACTGAAATACGACACCAGTGAAAAGCCCGAGGGCGCGGTAGGCAGCCTGAAAGTAACCCTCGACAAGGCCAACAGCGGCCAAGGCCAAGTCCTACAGAAATTCCCCATCAAGCCCGGCAGCGTTTACTACTTCGAAGGCTGGGTAAAGTCTGACAAGGGTTTGAGCGGCTTCGTCCAAATCAAACTGTTTAAGGGCGGCAAGGAATACCAGCGCATCAGCGTGAAGGAATCTGGATCGGGCTGGGAAAAAGTCAGCAAAGAATTTGAAGTCCACGAAGCCGACGCCATGGCTGTCCTCTTGCGTTACAATCAGAAGGCTAGCCTAGTTGGCAAGTCCGTATGGTTTGCCAACATGTCTGTGGTCCCTGCCAATGAACGCGTTCGCGAACCCCTGAAAATCTCTCTGCTCGAAGCCATACCGACTTTTAACTCCATTGGCGTTTACGCGGATATCGTTGGCGACATGAGCCAGAACACCGAGGGCCACATGGTCTACCGTGAAAAAGGCGCTACAGAATGGAAGCCCACGCTCGGCGTTGTCTGGCACGATGAGACTAAGCAACTCCGCGGCAGCCTGCTCAATCTCAACGAAAAAACCGAATATGAAGTAAAAGTTTGGATGACCGATGAGAACCTCCCCGATACCCCCCCCCCAGCAGTAGCCACCACCACCACCTGGAGCAGCGATGTGCCAATCGGCAAAACCATTTATCTTGAGCCCGGCGTGAATACCGAGCCATTGGTGATCACTGAAAAAGGCACTGCAGATGCATGGATTCGTTACACTGGAGCACCCGATGGCACCTCTATTCTCGACGCTGGCGGTAAAGCCAATAATGCGATCAAGATTCTGGAATCCGAATACATAGTCATCGAAAACCTGACCATTAAGGGCGGCACCACGGACGCAATCGCCATTGCAAAATCGTCCGACATACGCATTCGTCGCTGTGATATTTCCAACTGGGGTAACCCCGGCACTCTGCTCCCATCCACGAACAAGAGGTGGGGCAAAGGCCCGTTCTACTTAGACGAAGCAGGCGAACGCATCAACTTGCAAGCCGGAGTCCGTGTCAGCGGAGGCGCAGAACGGGTGGTTGTCGAAAATTGCTTCATTCATAGTCCAAACGGCCGTGCGACATCTTGGGCCAATGGTCATCCACTTGGGCCGACATCCATCATACTTTCCAATTCAGAAGGCCATCACGTCATCCGCAATAACGACCTGATCGGCGCAGAAGAGCATCGTTTCAATGATACCATCGAAGGTGCCTACAATAACAAGGTAAAGGGCGGGCCTTATCGCGACACCGACGTGCAGGGCAATATCATGTTCTTCAGCAATGACGACGGCATCGAGCTCGACGGCGGTCAGATGAACGTGCGTATGTTTAACAATTGGATCGAAAGCAGCTATTGCGGTATCAGCACGGCACCAACGCTCTACGGGCCATCTTATATTTTCCGCAACTTGATCGTCCTCGAAGGCGAAGAACGTGGTGCCACGAACTTCGCGTTCAAGATCGGTGGAAATAAGTCACCCGAACCCGGAATAAACTACTTCTTCCACAACACGATTTACAGTAACAGCATGGGCCTCCGAGGGAGCAACTGGGGCAAGGGGCCAACGCCAGTCCAGACCCGCAACAACCTCTTCGGCCTCGGCGTAATCCTTTATCCACAAAAGGCACTGGGAGATTTTGACTACGACATGCTGCGAGTCAATTCCATGGATCCCGCGATCGATCCCTGGCAGGCCAATGGTGTCGTGGGTGTAGAGAAATTTAAGGATCGAGAAGCTGGCGATTACCGCCTTTCGGATAATTCCGCTGCCATAGGCAAAGGCGTGAAGCTACCCATGGTCAACGATGACCACCGTGGCTCAGCCCCAGACATTGGTGCCTTTCCCGTTGGAGCAGACCCAGTCTTCCCTGTTCGCAAGGATTCCATCTCGCTGCTCCCCATGAGCGGAACCATTGAAATGGTTATTGGCGAAGGCAACAAAAAGACCGAAAAACTCACGGTTAACGCACCGGCCTCCCTCGGCAAGCACTGGCGTGTAATCACGAGCTCGCCATGGCTCAAGGCAACACCAGAAACCGGTCCTTGTGATGGCCAACCACACGAGATCACCGTCAGCTTTGATCCGAAAAATGACAAGGACGGCCTCCTCCAAGGCGCTGTCACTGTTCGCACGGATGGCGGCTATAATCGCTCTTCATTCATCAAGGGCTACGTCAAACCGAAGAATGAGTTCATCAAAATCGCAAACGCAGTCGACCTCGAATACGCTGGCTTCACCGTCCTTGACGTAACAAACGGGCCAGTGCCGCAAGTTCTCCAAGCACCAGACCGCCGCGATGCCTCTGCCGCTTCTTATATCAAGCTCCCCGTAACCATTGACAAGGCTGGCACGTATTACATGCACGCACTGGCCTATATTCCTGGTCCAGGGTCACCCGGGCACGACAGCCTACGCTTACAGATTGACGATGGCGAAATCACCTATTGGCCTTTTGGAAAATCTGCACCATCTGTGTGGAGATGGCACACTGCCGACATCAATAAGGAGCAGTATCCGCAAAAAATCGAACTAAGCGCAGGCGACCACGTGCTGACAGTCTGGGGGCGTGAAACCTTGACCCAAGTCGCCAAGGTTGCTCTGAGTAATAGTTCCATTCCGCCGGAAAAGCGTCTCATACCCGGCTTAGCTTCTGCTCAGTAAGGATTTAGGAGCTGTAGTAGCCAACGGGCTAATTTCACATGGCGATGGGCGAATGCCCATCGCCATTTTTTGTAATGGAGTCCATATTTTAGTGAGTCGAGACCGAGGTCTTCATTGGCTGAAAACCATACAAATTGCATCATGCCCGTGGATGAGCATGCTTGTGCGCCTCTTGCAGACGAGAAACGCCTACGTGTGTATAGATTTGCGTTGTCGAAAGACTGGCATGGCCGAGGAGTTCCTGCACGATGCGCAAATCCGCTCCGTGGTTGAGCAAATGCGTCGCGTAGCTGTGACGAAGCTTGTGGGGCGATAAGTCCATGGGCAACTCTGCCAGCGCAAGGTAGCGCTTGAGCGTCAACTGGACCTGTCGCACGCTCAGCCTACGGCCTTTCTCGTTGATTAATACTGGTGCATCACGGTCGGTTGCGGTGGCGTGCTCGTTCTTAAATTTCTGCATGCAGGCTAGCGCAACACGACCAATTGGGCATAGACGCTCCTTCTGCCCTTTGCCCAGCACCCGTGCAACGCCCGAGGCGTCAATTGATCCGTAATTCAACGCCACGAGCTCGCTAACGCGCAATCCCGCGCCGTAGAGTAACTCCATCATCAGGCGATCGCGCCAAGCGATGAAAGGCTCGATGGCCTCGTTATCCATTTCGCGCATCGGTGCATCGAGCAGCGCTTTCATCTGCTTTTCGTTCAGGAACTTGGGCAGAGATTTAGGCAGCTTCGGCAAAGTCAGGCCAGCCAACGGATTAGTCGTTGCCCCGCGCTCCCGTCGCCATTGGAAAAAATTCCGCAGGGCCGAGAAATGGTTATGCACCGTTCGACGTGAGAGACCCTGTTGAGATTCAATCAGATAACCGCGTGCCTGTGCGGGAACAACCGCGCCCCAGTCTCCAGCCCAGTCAGATTTGCGCAGCCAGTCAGCAAAGCGACGTAGCGCCTGCCCGTAATTGCGAACCGTATAGGCCGAAACACGCCGTTCGCTTTCCAGACAACGTAGGAAAGCAGCAATGGCTACGGCTTCCGGGCGTTCAGACTCTGCGTTGGCGTGATCTTTCACCGTTATCCATCGTTCAAATATCCCCTTGCAGAGCAATGTCCAATGTGAGCCAACGCTTGATCTTCCCGCTAAGCCTACTTACTATCTTCACATGAAAAAGCAGGTTCACGATGCGGTTGAGGGTGTGGGTAAGAGCGTGAGCAAAGTCGGCAAAGGCGTCGGCAAGGCCGTCCACGCATCAACGGACGCAGTCACGCACGTCATGACGGACGCCGCAGGTGCAATTGGTAGAGGAGTAAAAAGTCTCGGCTCTACGGTGCTGGGCCTGGTTGAAGCCCCCATAGCGCCATTTCTGGAACGCTCCACGCCAGGCTCATCGCCAGGCATCGAGCACTACCTTGAGCGACAGTCGACGGTGGAAATCCCCGTCACCATCTCATGCATCGATTATGGCCCCGAGCTCCACGCGGTAACGCAAATCGACGACTTGGAAGCCTTTCTGGCCATGCCACGGCCAGAGGGTGCCCATGTACGCTGGCTAAACGTAGAGGGCCTGAACCCGCAAACTGTGGACCGCCTTAGAAAGCACTACAACTTCCACACGCTCGCGGCGGAAGACGTTATCCAGCCCTTACAACGACCAAAGTGCGAAGCCTACGAAGGCTATCTTTTTATGGTAATCCGGATGATTCAGATCAGCGGAGGCCACATGCGCAATGAGCAGGTCAGCATCTTCTGCTTTGGCGATACACTTCTCACAATCCAAGAAATGCCGGGCGACGTCTTCGACCCAGTCCGCAAACGCATTGAAATCAAGGGGGCGCGTTTTTTTCAAAACAAAGCCGATTACCTGCTATACGCCCTGATGGACTCCGTCGTTGACCATCTGTTTCCGCTGCTCGAGGGCTATGGTTCAGTCCTCGAAGACATGGAGGAAGAGATTGCCTCCAACCCCAAACCAGCGGCCCAACGGCGCTTGTTTGCGATCAAACGCGACCTCTCGCAACTACGCCGCACACTCTGGCCAATACGCGAAGTCGTCGATAGCATTTACCGCGATGAATCCGGTTGCATGACCGACCCAGTCAAGACCTTCATCCGCGACGTTTACGACCACACCATGCAAGTAATCGACATTGTCGAGACCTACCGCGAAACGGCTTCAAGCCTCAACGACCTCTATCAGAGCGCCGTTGGCAACAAAATGAATGAGATCATGAAAGTGCTAACAATCATGGCATCGTTCTTTATTCCAATTACATTCGTGGCCGGAGTGTATGGGATGAACTTTGAGCACATTCCTGAGCTGAATTGGCAATATTCCTATTATGTGTTCTGGGGAGTCTGTCTGAGTGCAACGACCTGTCTGGCCATTTTCTTTTGGCGCAAAGGCTGGATTGGCGGCAACGATTAAAGCCGCTTAATGCAATACGTGGCAGCGAGAAAAACAGCAGAATCTAGCGGCCCATCATTTCGCTGGCTGTATTTTGCTGGCGAGCAATGTCATGCAAGGTCAGCACACCAATCAGTTTCTGCTCGTCCTTCTCGGAGACGACTGGAACCTGGAGCACATCTTCCTTGATTAGCTTTGCCGCCGCGGCGCGGATAGAGGTATCCGGAGTAACACTGATGATATGGCGCTTGGCCAGTGCATCCGTTAAAGTGGACTCATCTCCAGCGACAACAAATTCCTCCATTTCGTGGTGGCAAATCACGCCAACCAAACGGCCTTCTCCATCGACAACTGGATAACCATGATGCTTCTGTGCCGGGGTAAGATCGTCCAGATTATCCTTAGCGTTCTTATCTCCGTTTGCCGTCACCGCATCATAAGTCATGATGGTTGAGACTGGCAAATTCCGATAGTCCTGAGCACCTTGATAGGCAGGCATCTTACGCAGGTTCATGCCGTCCTGCAGAAGCAAGGAGTTGTAGAGCGGCACACGCAGTAGTCGGCTGGCCAAGTAATAAGAAATCATATTGCCAGCCATCAAGGGCAGGATCAGTGCGTAATTGCGCGTCATTTCGAAAATGATCAGCAGCGAGGTAAACGGACAGCGGACGATGGACGCAAACAGCGCCCCCATGCCCAACAACACACAGGCACCGACCACTTGGTTGGCTTCCGGCAGCGTAAACAAGCCCGTCGATTGACTCAGCGACACTAGGCCCGTGCCAACAATACCGCCCAACATACCGCCCAAAAAAAGCGTCGGCGAAAATAGACCTCCAGAGCCGCCCGACGAATAACAGATGATGACCGCGAGGAATTTGAAGACGAACAGGATGAGCATCACAGTGACGACCAAGTTGTTCTCAAAAGCTTCCGTGAGGCTGCCATAACCAATCGAAAATACGCCCTTTTGCTCGTCCCCAAAGAGACCCGTCATGTAGTAAGCAGTCACACCGATCAGGCCCATTGCCAGACCACCCGCCGCTGGCCGCAGCCAGATCGGCATCTTGCTCTGCCTCATTTGGCCCCGTGTCCAGAGCAGGCTTTTCACAAAACCGTGGCCGATGATTCCACTTAACAGGCCAATTGGAAGCGCTACGAGCATCCACCAATTAGTGTTAAAGTCCTGATGAATATGCACCGTGAGCACCGGATCTTCCCCCAAAATCACCCGCGATACCGCCGCAGCCACCACCACCGCAATCACGATACCGCCCAAGGCCTTGGAGGAAAAGTCGTCCAAGAGTTCCTCAAACACAAAGGTGATCGCCGACAGCGGTGCGTTAAAAGCCGCTGCGATGCCTGCCCCCATGCCCACCGGCACCAAAGCCTGAATGCGCACCTTGGCCAAACCAAAAACTTGCCCGAGCTTCGACGAAATAGCCGCACACATGTGGACAGTGGGGCCTTCTCGGCCTAGCGCATTACCCAAGCCCACATAGAACACGCCCAGCACAAAGCGCCAAACGCCGTCGCTCAGCTTGATCACGCCGAATTCATTGTAAAAGGCAGACTTCGTTTGCGGAATGCCGCTACCCACCGCATTGGGTGCCCATCTGGAGAGGATAATCCCCACAGCAAGGCCGCCAATAGCGGGCGCTAAGCCTAAAATCACTGGAAACCACCACCAATGCGAGGCCTTCGCGTGCTCCGCCGATTCCCATAGCCACTCAAACACGTGATGAATGGCAAGGTGAAAGGCCACAGCCGCCAAACCGCAAAGTACACCAGCGACAGTGCACAAAATCAGGAATCGCTGCCCATCGGTAAACCGCGCCCGCATCCAGTCGGGCAAATTAAAAATCCTGAGTTTTCTCATGTAGGTTTTTTCTCAGAGGTCTCAGGCGTCTCCGCTGCGCAGCTTGAGGCACGCAGGAAGTTGAACGCCAGCGCTTCATAAAGCGCTGTTGGGCAGACCAGCCGGGAAACCTCATAAGCCAGCATAGCCGTCAAAGCTAGCGGGAGCGCAAACATTGTGACTCCAGTCATCTCCAACAGGATGATAAACGAGGTCATTGGGCTCTGTACCACGCCCGAAAAATAAGAAACAATAAACAGCAATAGCACGGCCTGCATCGGCGCACCAGTCCACTCCAACATTGGAAAAAGCGTGTGGCCCAGCCCAGCACCCACCGAAAATGACGGGTCGAAAAGCCCGCCCGGAATCGCCGTCAGCAACACCAGAAAACTCGCGATAGCGCGCCAAAGGAAGTAAAACGGCGTCACGCGCTCACCGGCCTCCATCAGACGGTCTTGCTGGTCCACGGGGATCGTTGCGAGAAAGTCTGGGCTGCCCTGGAGTAGCAATGACCGCGCCTCCACGTAACCACTGCCCAATGTGCCACCGTGCGTGAAAAACGCCAGTGCCGCACAAGCCAAGCCAATCGCGCCCGCAGTCAGCACGAAGTTCTTCTTAATCGCCCGATTCACATAGGGCATGCAAATCAACAGCGTTTTTGAAAAGAGCCCACCCAATAAGCCACCGATTACGGCAATGATCGGAATCAAAAGCCATTGCGTGAAGGAATCGAAAACAAGCGGATCTCGCCCGTAGTCCAGCTCGCCGTAGAAGTAATAATTCCCTAAAAACAACACGCAGACCATACAGGCCAAGATCACCGTGCGCACCAGCGTGCCCATGTTTTCTTTGTCGAAGCGGCGACCAATCTCCTCCAGCGCGAAGACAACGCCCGCGATTGGCGCATTAAACGCTGCCGCAATGCCTGCGGCACCGCCAGCTAAAATCAAACCCCGCTGCACAAGGTGCGCCGGGAATTTGGCGAAGCGATTACAACAGCGCATAAAGCACGCCCCGAGCTGCACCGACGGGCCTTCTCGCCCGATTGATAAAAACGCACACAACCCCAACGTCGTCAGGATCAGCTTGCCCAGAGCAATCCGCATCGAGAGCACTACATCACGCGCCGGACCGTCTCGCAGCTTGAGCGCGGCAATGGTCTGCGGGATGCCAGTGCCATCCGTGCCGCAAAAATAATGATCGCGCAGCCAGATAATTAAAATCAGGAAGCCCGGCATCACCAGAAAAGCCAGCCAAGGCTCTTCGTTGTGCCAGTCGCGCAATAGCTCGACGGTAAAGATCTCCACCCCGGCAAAATATAAGGCTCCCAGCCCAGCTGCGATCCCCCCAAGAGCAACCACCAGATACCCCCACCAAGCTTCTCGGCTTAATAGAGCATGCCGCCAGTCAATCGTCTCCTCTGTATCAGGTTCGCCCGTTGCCATAATTTAATTGCGCGCGATGACTGTTAGCGCTCCCCGTAAGCCTGTCAAAGTCAATCCCTTAACTAAACGTGGAAGTGCGCCACAACACCGATCCCACCACCACCTTTGCTCCCTCTTTCAGGACTCATATAAACCACTAAACATTCGGCAGATGTCTTTTTTCCAAAAAAAACGCTTGGCAATGTCGTCTCGAACTCTACAACAGAGCGTTTTCCTGATGGCCGTTTCACAATGGCTTCAAAAATCGGTGGGATATGCAAGTGGCTAAAGCACGCAGACTGTAAATCTGTTCGGGTAACCGTTCGCTGGTTCGAATCCGGCTCCCACCACCACTTTTCAATGCGGAATTTTCGCAAAACCTCTCCAAATGTGAGAGGTTTTTTTTTGCGACGAACTTCCGGTTCTCAGTGGCTTACTGGAATGGCAGGGGAACTGACCGAGCCACCAAATCTGGAAACTTGCATACCACGTGCGACATTGCTGCACAGTGGTAACTTCCGACACGCCTATAGCGACACATTGTCTCATTTTAGAAGCATGTAAAATTTCACATTCAATTGATTATCAACAATATATAAATTCAACAAACATTGGCGTACTATATGCATTTAATCCGGTGTAACCAACAACCATAAGAGGAAAAACATTATGCACCTAATTAAATACGACAACTTCTGGAATGACCCGTTCGCTGAAATGGACCGCTTGCTTGACCGCACGCTGGGCAACAACCGATGGACGGGATTATTCGATAGCCAAAACAACGCCACCCGCAGCTTTCGGGTCGACGTTTTTGATGACAACAACGAAGCCTACCAAGTAGTCGCTGAGCTACCAGGCGTCGACAAACAGGATGTCAACATTCAGCTCGAAAATGCCGTGCTCACCATCACCGCCAAGCGCAACGTGAAACAAGGCGAGGAAGAGCAAAAAACAGAGTTTTCGCGCTCACTGACCATCTCCGACGACATCGACGCAGACAAGGTCACGGCGAAGCTCGAAGACGGTCTCTTGCAGGTCACCCTGCCCAAAGCCGCCGCCCGTAAGCCCAAAGCGATCACGGTCAATTAAAGGCATCACCAGTAACCAATTCAACCAATAGGAAACCACTTATCATGAGCGAAACACAAATTGCCGAAAAGAAAACGTCCACGCCCGCACCCAAGCGCGCTGCATACCTGCGCCCACATTATGAAATCGCGCAGAACAAGGACGCCTACACCGTCCGGGTCTATGTGCCCGGCGTCGCCAAAGATGGCGTAAAGATCACAGTCGAGAAGGACACCCTCGCAATTGAGGCTGCCCGCAAGACGGATGCCAACGAAAATTGGCAAGCCCGCTACCGGGAAATCCCCACTGCGGATTACCGACTCCGACTCGATCTCAATGTGCCGGTGGACGCGGATCAGATCTCCGCCCAAACCGCTAATGGCGTGCTAACCATTACCCTGCCGGTCGCTGAGGCCGCAAAACCGCGGCAAATCGCGGTCAACTAAGCACCCCAGCTCCGGCAGACAATTACAGGGCCGGGCAGGTAAAACCCGCCCGGCCTTTTTCACGGTCTTGGCAACCATCCCGAATTTTGATCGCCAGCGCGGCCAAGCTTCGGAACGATTGCGTGGAGAACCCAACATGCCTGTGGATTTTAAAGACTACTATCAGACCCTCGGAGTCAAAAAAGACGCCACCGCCGACGAAATCAAGAAGGCGTTCCGTGCGCTTGCACGTGTACACCACCCGGACAAGGCCAAACCCGATGACCGCCCAGCCGCAGAGGCCAAGTTTAAGGAAATCAGCGAGGCCTACGACGTTCTCGGAGACGCGGAAAAACGCACCAAATACGACCAACTCGGTGCCAACTGGAACCAATATGGCTCCGCTGGCCCCGGCCAGCGTGGCGGCTATCGCCGTGCCGGAGGTGGCCCGCAAGACTACGATTTTCATTTTGGCGGCACCGGATTCAGCGACTTTTTCGAGCAATTCTTTAGCGGCGGCGGTGGTGGCTTCGACCCCTACGGCGGTGCTGGTCGCCAGCGTGCCCCTGCCCGTGGGCAGGACATGGAAGCCGAGATTATGGTCCCACTCAACGAGGCCTACAGCGGTGCCGAACGCACGATTCGCTTGGAACGCGTTAACTCGCAAACTGGCGAGCGTCAGGAAAATAGCTACAAGGTGCGTATTCCGGCCGGCGTCAAAAACGGCCAGCGCATCCGCCTCAGCGGTCAAGGCGAACGCGGTGCCAGTGCCGTCTCCGGCGACCTTTATTTAAGGGTCCGACTGGCCGCGCATCCGGATTATCAGGTGCAAGACGCCGATCTCATTTACACACTGGAGCTACCCGCATGGGACGCCGCCCTTGGTGCCTCCAAGGAAATTCCATTGCCCGACAGCAAACGCGTCCGCATCACCGTGCCCGCAGGTGCCCGCACCGGCTCCCGCGTCCGCTTGCGTGGCCTTGGCCTGCCGAAAAAAGACGGCAAGGGCGATATTTTCGTGGAATACGCAGTCTATGCGCCAGACCCTCAGACCGACGAAGTCCGCCAGCTCTGGGAAAAACTGCGAGAAACGGCTGAATGAAATTAGGATGACAAAACCGTCATCTTAATTGCCGCAACTATCTGCTGAGGCGTCGGTTTTCCGGTTTATGCATTACCGGATTTTCTGCCGTATTTTAGCCGCCCTTATAGCAACCACCACCTTGGCCTTGGCCCAGGACACCCTTTACGCGCCTATGGGCGTGGACGCATCAGATGGTGACTACTCAACCAAGGTCATGGTCCGCTGGGAGCCCGTCGCCTACGCCACGCAATACCGCATCTATCGAGCAATGACGAACAACATTGCCAACGCGGCCGAGTTAAGCGTCACCAATCGCCCTCATTATTTTGACACAAGCCCAACCGCCGGACAGACGTATTATTACTGGGTCGGGGCGGAAAACGATGTCGCACTCAGCCCCCTTGCTGGCCCAGACACGGGTTTACGGGCAAACGGAACAACGAACTTTGGCACCGACACCCCCCTCCTCCCCCCCCCCGAGCCCAACGGCAACGCCTTGACCGCCTCCAAAGCCTACCTCGGCAAAGCACTATTCTGGGAAGAGCAAGTTTCCTCCACCGGCACGATGGCCTGCGCCACCTGCCACGCCCCCACCCATGGCGGCACTGATCAGCGCTCAGGTGCCGACCCTACTCGCGCGACCCACCCCGGACCCGACGGCGTTTTTGGCACAACGGACGACGTCATTGGCTCACCCGGCGTGCCCCTCAATACCGCTGACGGCCTTTATACCTGGAGCGACGGTTATGGCTATAATGAGCAAGTCACTGGCCGTTATCCCCGTCCCGCCATTAACGCCGGCTACACGGATGAACTCTTCTGGGATGGCCGCGCCACCAGCAATTTCACCGACCCGTTGACCAGCCAGACAGTCCTTACCTCCGGTGCCGCCTTGGAATCCCAAGCCGCCGGACCGCTCGCTAACGACGTAGAAATGTCCCACATCGGCTCAACTTGGAGCGATGTCATTGCCCGCATCGAGGCCGCTAGGCCCCTCGCCTTGGCCACCGATATCCCCACCGCACTCGCAGCCTGGATCGATGACCGTGATTACCCAGCTCTCTTTATTGAAGCCTACGGCGACTCCGATATCACTGTCGCCCGCGTCGCCATGGCCATCGCCAGCTATGAGCGCCTTTTGTTCTCCGACCGCACCAAGTATGACCGCATGCTCATGGGCATCGAGAATTTCACCGCCTCGGAAACCCGCGGACGCAATCTCTTCGCCGGGCCGCGTTGCCAGAATTGCCACGACGGCCCCACCTTCAGCGATGGCGATTTCCACAACATTGGCGTGCGCCCCATCACAGGTAATGAAGACATGGGCCGCTATGATGTCACTGGCCGCAATGCTGATCGTGGCGACTTCCTCACCGCTGGCCTGCGTAACGTCACGCTACGCGGCCCCTTCATGCACACGGGCAGCATAGACACCCTCCGCGACGTCATTGACTTTTATAACCGAGGGGGGGACTTTGCCAGCACCGCCAACGAGCTCCGCCCTGCCGGTCTGAACGCAACGGGCATCAACGACGTCATCAGCTTCCTCGAAACACTGACCGACGACCGTGTTGCCGACGAGTCCCCCCCCTTCGACCACCCCACTCTTTACACGAACAGTAGCCGCATCCCAGTCATCGCTGACGGTGGCTATCCCGGCCTAGGAAACGTCATCCCGCAGGTGGTAGCCCTAGAGCCCCCACTGGTCGGTAATCCCAGCTTCACCGTAGGCGTGATCGATGGACGGCCCGGTGCCGAAGCTGTCTTCGTCCTCGATATCACAGAGCCCGCGACGAGTTCCATCCCCCCCCCCTCGCAAGTCGCCTGCTATTTCCCAACGACCTTGATCCAAAGTGAAGAAGATGGCTCAGGATCGGGTTCCGTTTCCGTGGAAATTCCCGATGATCCAACCTTGGTTGGCCAAACTCTCTACGGGCGCTGGTATGTCCTCGATGACGCGTCCGCCACCGGCATTGCCTGCAGCCCAACGATCACAATCACCCTCTTCGGCGAAGGCGGTATAGACGGTAAAACGGGATTCGCTGCTTGGGCGGACATGCTGCTTGCTACGCTCTCGCCTGAAGACGCTGAGGCCCTAGCCAATCCCGATGGCGACCCTCTGCTCAACATCGAGGAATACTTTGCCAACACCGACGCCACCCAACGCAACGGCAGCACACTCACCATGGGATCAGTCTCCATTGACGGCATCGATTACCCGACGCTCAGCTACACACGACGCCAGTTCTCCGCCGACATCAAGCCCATCGTAGAATATTCTGCGGACCTGCTCACCTGGATCAGCAGCAACGACATGCTGGAAGAAATCAGCGTGGTCAGTAATGGCGATGGCACGGAAACGATCACCGTCCGCAGCCTGACCTCCATCCAGAGCAACGCGCGCCAATTCCTCCGCCTCAAGCTACGCTTGGTGGAGTGATGGAAACTTACCGCGGTTTGAGCACGAGATATGACGCCTGACGGCCACGCTCAACTTCGACGAGCACCTTCTGTGGATCAGCCACCCAAGAGTCATAGACCGTCTGGATCGCATCCAGCGAATCGATGTTCACATCACCCACTTTCAGAATAATGTCACCTGAGCTCACACCTGCCTCAGCTGCCGGATAACCGGCCTGTACCCCCATAACGCGGACGCCATCGTTACTCTTCAGCTTCTCTTCACGCGCTACTGCTTTTGAAATACGCTGCACGCTGACACCCCATTTTTCAAAGGCCTCCATCGCACCGACACGACTTTCCAAAGGTTCGGTCGTAATGACCATCGTTTGCGCCTGGTTACCACGTCGCAGTTCAAACGGAATCTCACTGCCGACTGGGCGGCTCGCAATCGCGTTCTGGATCGCGGGCAACTGCTCAGGAAACCGTCCGTCCACCGTCTTGCCGTCGATCGACAGAATAATATCTCCAGGGCTCATCCCCGCTTTGCTCGCGGGCGAGCCTGGATCGACGCTCTGCACGAGCATGCCCTGATTTGCTTCGAGTTGGTAGAAATTTTCTAGGTCCTGTAGCGCAGCTGGTGTAATCCCAACATAGCTGCGAGGAACCGAATCCGCATTCAGCAAATGCGACAGCACCTCACGAGCGATATCACTAGGCACCGCAAAACCCAAATTATTCGCGCCTAGATAAGCCCGTGTATTTATCCCGATCACGCGCCCATTGGACAGCACCAGCGGACCACCGCTATTACCCGGATTAATCGCGGCGTCTGTCTGGAGCCACGTATTGAACGCACCGGTCTCATAACCTGCCCCCACCGTGCGACCTTCGAAAAAGCGATTGGTATTGGAAATAATTCCCCGCGAAACCGTGCGCGTCAGCCCGTTGGGAGTTCCTACCGCGTACACCGTTTCACCCGGCTTAAGCTGACTGCTGTCACCAAATTCTGCGTGGGAGAACGTCAACCCACGCTGGGCGACCTCCATTGGGTCGAGTTGCACCACTGCGAGATCCGTCCAATGGTCCCAACCGATCAGCTTCGCGGGAACACGCTCCAGATTATTAAGCGTCACTGAAATACGTTCAGCATATGGGTTGACCACGTGTGCATTGGTCAGGATCACACCATCACTCGTCATGATAACGCCGCTGCCAACACCACGCGCGGTTCGTTTTGAACCACCGCTAAAGGTAGTTTCCCACACGTCCAACCGCACCACACTGTCGAGTAAACGGTCAAACCCCTCACGTGTCTTGGACGAAGCCATAAGCGGCCCATCGTCTTGGTGCGCGCATCCAGACAACGCGAGCCCTAGACTGACAACAAACATCGGCCAAAACCGATTACGGCGGCAACAAACGGAAAGCATTCGACAAACATGCGCGCCTCCTCACCTGATGCAAGCCCGTTGCCGAAACACTACCGGCATAAGTGAGCCCCACGAATACCGAAACTACCGCAATAAACAGCCATATGATAATTCACCACAATGAGAGACCGTCTCCACTGATGCAAAAGGCCGCCTTGTAAATGCAAGGCGGCCTCGTCTATCGCACGGAACGAAATATATTAAGGGTTATTCAGTATAGTTCTCCAGCACCGACATCTGATTAGAGTCGACCGTGTAGTTATTCGTGGGAGAGCAATCCAATACATAGTTACTCCAATTCTCACCACCAGCCCAATAGGTTCCACTTAAGCCATATGCATGGATGTGAGCCATGAAGTTATCGAGCACTGGGAGCCAGCGAACATCGTTTTTAGGAACACCATATTCACCGAGGAAGCCACGTGCGTCCTTCTCCTGAAGCCATAAAAGGAACGGCTGAACCAAGCGAAGGCCGCGGTCGTCTGCGGGGGTCTCGCTGTCGAATGATCCATAGCTGCCATCGCCTGCTGGCCAGCTCTGGTCAAAGTATATATGAGCTTCATACATTACTTTTCCATATGCGTCCTGGATATCCAGGTTGGGATTGCTGCTACGCCAAGTGGACGCGCTGCTATAGTTTTCACCTCCAACAATGACCCAGTTAACGGTATCCACGTCGCGAATACCGTCTACCGCCGCTTGAGCTGCTGCTGGCCATAGACCACCCGTGCTGTGCGGTTCATTCATAATACCATACCCATAGATCGCAGTTTCATTTTTGTAATGATCCGCGATTTTCCGCCAAACATCCGCAAAAGCAGCATTGGGCACATTCGTGGTGCCAATTAAATTGCCGTTCAAACGAGCGTAATTATGCATGTCGAGTACGACCTTCATGCCACGCGCATTAGCGAGCGCCACAACGGTGTCCATATCCGAGAAATCAACTGCGCCATAGAGCGATGCCTGAACGCGCTCCCATTTGAAAGGAATACGAATCAAATCCAACCCTTTGCTGTGGTAGTAATTCCATTCCAAAGGATCATCTTGCCAGAATGCAAAGCCGCCAAACTCAGCGCCGGCCAGATTAACGCCCATCATCTGAACAAAGCCGTCTGAACCAGAATGATCGTAGCTCGGTTGTGTGTCGTAATGGAGGCGAAGTTTATAGTCATTGATGCGAAGACGTCCGTCGAGAGGAGAGGTAATTGGGCTGACGTTGGTCATTACCAGCGCGGTGTTCGCGTCGGCGATTAGATCAACGAGATTGGTTTCGCTAGTGGCGACAGTAATCACTGCTTGCTCAGCTACACCATCCTGAATCCATGACAGATGTATCTGCTCGTCACCTTGCACTTCGCGCCAGCGAATGGTATCAAGTTGATAGTCATGGTCGCAAACAAGCGTAACGCTTTCTCCACGATTAAAGCGCCCGAGCGTCGATTCTCCCACACCGAACCCTGTGGGCTCAAATCCAAAAATATCGGAGGTCGCGCTGGTGAAGTCTGGCGAATTGGGATTCGTAATATCGACGTCGGATTGAGCCGTGAACGTGAAGCTGACATTTGTCCCTCCATTTTCCGGAGCGATCATTGAACCGCTAATCGTGGCGTCACCACCCTCAGCATTCCAGGGCCAATCATTCCACATGCCCATAATCAAGTGTGCGCCCAGCAAATCACCAACTTCGGCGATTGTGGTTTGAAATGCGATATCGACGTAGTTTACCCGCAGTCGTCCATTCGCATAGGCACTACTATCGCTGGCGTTAGTGATTTCCAATGGCGTGCCTGCGTCCACAAATATACCATCAAAAGGCACTTCCGTATAAAAGGAACCAGCTCCCATTGGGATAGTGGCACTTAAAGGCGCTCCTTCGCTAATCCAAGAGAGATACAGAATTTCGTCACCGGTATATTCCGCCCATCGAATCGATTGAAGTTCAAAAGCCTGCTCCGTTTGGATGACGAAACTTTCCCCACTATCGAATCGGCCAACAGTCGATTCACCGACGCCAAAGCCAGTACCTTCAACTCCAAAGTAAGAGGCCGTCGCCGAGGTATAATCCGGCTGATTCGGGTTGGAAACATCAATGCCGTCAATTGGATCCAGAAAGCTAACATAAACCATTCCGTGCGTAGTATCGGAGACATTGCCTGAGAATGCCGTGTTACCCGCAGAAAGATTCCACGGGCTGCTGCTCCAGCTTTGCAAGCGATGTGTCTCGCCGACGGTAGGCACAGTAGCGCCAGCAATTAATTCCACAATCACCTGCCTAACGCGCAACCGACCATTGGCACCAGCTGAACCGTCACTCACATTAGTGATGACAAATGCCGTATTGGCGTCGACCATGATGTCAGACAGCACGGTCGTTGTGTAAAAGGAACCAGCTTCCAAATCAAGCAGTTCACTGTATTGAATCCCACCACTGGTCCACGTTAGGTGGACTGCTTCGTCGCCCTGATACTCAGTCCAACTGATACCACTCAGTTGAAAAGCGTGATCGGCTGTCAGTGAGAAGCTCTCTCCGCGATCAAATCTTCCCACACCAGATTCGGCCACTCCAAAGCCAGTACCTTCGACTCCGAAAAGGCTAGAAACTGCGGATGTATTGTCTGGAAATATTGGGGTGGAAACATCCACACCAGTTAACGGATTGGCAAAAATAAAAGTCGCGTCTGTGCCACCTTCAAAACTCGGATCGTTCTGTGTTGCGGCGAAGGAGGTGGCCCCTCCGGTTAAATTCCATGGAGCCGAGGACCAGCTTTCCATTACGATGGCAGCGTTGCCAACCATCGGGTAGAGTAACAGCCCACATACAAGCAGGTTGTTCGCGTTGGGGTACTTTTTTATCATGTGTTTTTTATTGGGGGGGGTTATGAGAATGAATTCCGACGGAACTCAGAGAGTGATAACTGGGACGGCTAGAGGAGGTGCGGAATAGCAACTCATAAGTCCGGACGGGGGGGGGAAGCTGCGATTCGCCCAATTTGAGCTGCTCCTAATTAGGTGCCTTTTATCCGTTTTTTCAAAGCGTCTTGCTCGCAATAGATTGCGACGAAATCTCTTCTTACCTCATCTCAAATCAAGAATGTCGAAAAATAATAGATGAATCTGAAAACGTATGATTTATGCAACTAATTGCGCTAAGCCACGGTTGCCAAAAGGTGGGTTCAGATAGCTTAATATTGTGCTCTGCCTATCCAATTAGGCCAAACACTTTGACTAACCAATTTATGCAGAATTCTCCTGATTTTATGTTTGGGGTAGCGGCCCGATTTGCTGAACTATCTGGAAAAGATTTATCGATGATGAAATCGGCTTGTATTGGCTGGCTTCGATTTGGTGATTTCAATTTCGACGTGAATGCATTCCTTGAAGAGCGCTCACAACCGGATGGATTTTATAAAGCCAGTGAGCGGTTGCGCGAGCTACACAGCGCCGGATTTCAATTTGTCGGCATCTCGCCGGGGCCACGTGAAATGGCTAAAGCATCACTAATTGCAGGAAGCATTGAATACTATGATGCATATGCTCGGGTGAGTCGTTTCTTTGCACAGGAATTCGGTGAACTCATCGAGTGGTGGCAAGTTGCCAATGAGTTGGATATTTGGATATTCCGGGATACCTTGACCATGGAGCAGTCTGTCGAATTCCTGAAGGTTGGTATTCGGGCGATGAAGGATGAGGCACCACACTTAAAGGTCGGAATCAACATTACCCTTTACCCATCCCTACCCGGTGAAGTCGATGGGAACACCGAAGCGCATGAGGGCGTTTTCCTCGCCAAAGGCATCTATGATGATCCCACATTGCCGGTAGATTTCGCTGGCTTTGATAGCTATCCAGGTAGCTGGCGTAAGGGCGGACCCGACAGTTGGAGTGAGTATCTCGATGGCTTCTATGAGCTGACCGGTAAGCCGATCATTATTATGGAATTTGGGTATGCTGCATCAGGTGGAATCATGACTGAAGAAGAAATCTCGCAGGAGCTATATCCCTGCGAAATTAAAAAATGGAAGTTCTCTTGGCGCGGTGAGCACAGTCTACAGATGCAAGCTGACTATATCCGGGAAGTAATGAAAATATTCAGCGAAAAACCGTTCGTCCTGGGGGCCTTTTATTATAACTGGCGCGACGCTGAAACCTGCTGGCAATGCAAGGATGCAGATTGCCCGGCAGAAACTGCATGGGGCCTTCTAGACAAAAATGGAAAACCCAAGCTTTCCTATCAAGCACTCAAGGAGTATTCGCTGACCCTTGCCTGACCCAGGCAGCTAAGAAATCACCAAAAAGCACAGGCATCCAGCCTGTGCTTTTTTGGTGCACTGACTTTCCTTCCTGCGCTACGACGTCTAAGCCCTACAAACTAATGTCCAGTTTTACAAAACGTCGTGTATCACCAAACGAAACCAGATTTATTTTTATCTGCTTTAAAACCGCACTACCATCCCCATCGGGATCCGTGTCGAGTGTTTCTTCTATGACGTTGATTCCGTCAGCTATCAGATTCACCCAGCCGGAACTGAGCTCAGTTGAAGAGAGACAGCTGTAAACAAGATCTTGTGCAGTGGAGCTCTCACGGAAGATGAATTTCAGCCAAAGGCCGCTGGAGGTGTCTTCATCAAAAACTGCATAGGGCAGATCACCTGTTTGCGGCGGATTGAGTGGCGAAATATCCAGCGCATACGCCATGGCGTTAATGACACCATCGCTGTTCGGATCTGCGGCGGGCGAGGAATCCGCTGCGCCCCAATCAATCGATTCGGCCCAACCGCCATAGGTCGGCTCCGGAGCATCGACCGTTAAGGAGAGCAAAGCGGTGCGGAGAATAGGCGCAATCGTTGCATTACCGTTCGAATTCAAGTGAGTGGAATCGGTGTTTAAAAACTTGGCCGAGCCATTGGTCAGCCAAACATGCGAGTCGGTCGGATCGCTTACGGCATCGAGCATCTGGACCACCATGTCGATTTTTCCATTCGTGACAGAAGCATCGAAAAAGGCATTCAGTTCATCCCGTTTTCCGCCGTCACCCCAACCGTTATTGGGGGTCTGGTTTTCCTTCGTTGCCCAAGAATCCGTTGATTCGGCTCGTGGGAGCAACTGCGCACGCAATATGTGCTGAACTCCCGCATTTCGACAGAGGGTCCATATGTTCTCTAAGCGGCTCTGGATGGTACTAACGCTGCCTCCTCCTGTAGAGCCCAGATCATTCGTGCCGTATTCTTCGACCACGACATTCGCATACTGTAAAAACGGACGTTGGCGAACAGCCGTATTCCATGTGCCCGCAGCAGCACCGTGGCGAGTTAGATTAAAAGTGGCAATCGTGTTCTTCCCCTCAGAGTCAACGGCTGCACGATTAAAATAACCAAATCCAGAAACCGAACTATAAGAGCTGCTCGCGTCACCTGATCCATCGAGAATACTGTCGCCTATACCAATGACAGCAAGGTGGCCGGGGTCGGTATAACGACCGAGGAAGACTACAGGCAAGCCGCGCGTCCGAGCACTTTGTCCAGAAATGGATGGTACCGTTCCTGAAAAATCAATTGTGCCTGGACCATTAGCCGGATTGTAAACAATGAATCTTGAGCCGCTGTAGCCAGTTGGATTACCCTGGCAGACCTTCCCGCCCGAAGGCATACTGCCTTTGATATGCAGCCAGAAAATTTCATCTTTCTGAGGGACCCCTCCCGTCCAGACACTCGAATCAATGGGGTCTGCTGGCCAGAATGGCTCGGTGGAAGCTGCGGGCATAATAAGTTCCCTTGAGCCGTCAAATGTAATTGGCACAACCTGGCCGTCCAATGCACGTTCGAGCCAAGCATGTTCAATTGTTACATCGTTTTCATTATCATATTCAACAGAGTAGTTGAGGAACCAGTTCATGAACCCAATTTGCATTTCTGCCACCGGGCCGCCAAGTTGATGCGGTGTACGATGCCAAAACGCAGTAGCAGCCGGATCTGACGATCCGTATTTAAACACCCCTATGCGTCCACCCGTAGCGACGACGAGTAGAGGCTCTGTGGCTTGTGCATTTGCACTGATAAATACGGAAGCGGCCAGAAGCATAGCAACCAGTAAGTTCTTTTTGAAAAAGAGGTATGTCATTTTTGGGTATGGTAAGCGTACAATCATCACTCAAAGCACTGAGTAACTGACAAGTGAAACATAAAAGGGGGGGAATGTACATTAGGTCTATGGGGAGGACGCGTTTGAGACAAGTTAGTGACTATGCAATATGTTGCGTTGATTTCCGCTGATTGATACGCATGATATGCTTTACCCGTGAGTTTACCAGAATCCCAAAATCCCCATAATACCCGAATCACGATGAAAGATATCGCTGCAAAGGCAGGTGTCTCTTCCTCGACTGTATGCCGTGCACTAAGCTCGAATCCGCAAATTCCGGAAAATACCCAGAAGCGTATAAAAGAAGTGGCGGAATCTATGGGCTACCGACCAGATCCATTGCTATCGGCATTTGCATCACGGCGTCGTGGCAAAAAAATAGATTCAAACATTACCACGATTGCTTATCTGACTAATTTCAATTCGCGCAACGAGTGGATGAATAATTCGTTTTATAACAGTTGTTATACTGGGGCAACCTCACGGCTGGAAGGACTCGGCTACAAGCTTGAGCATTTCTGGCTGGGAGAAAAGGACATGAACGCCGCTCGCCTGAGTAAGATTCTGTACAGCCGAGGCATTCTCGGTTTGTTTGTGGCCCCAATCCCGGAGGTCCGACAGCACATCGAAATGGAGTGGGAACGCTTTAGCTCCATCACGACCGGCTATTCGTTTCTATCGCCAAACCTACATCGTAGCGCGGCTCATCACTTCCATGCCATACAAGAATCACTGCGAAATCTTTGCGACGCTGGCTACAAACGAGTCGGCTTATGCTTGTATGCCGACACCAGTCGTCGCGTTGATGAATTATGGTTGTCCGGTGCGCTATTGGCAGAAAATCGCCGCTTGGATGCGGCCAATGGCAGTCAGAAAAACTTTCAAGTCTTTCACTTTTTATTTAATGATAACACGTTGAAGGATGTGCCCGATTGGTGTCACCGAAATAAGCTCGATGTCCTAATCAGCGATAATCTAATTGCGATGCATGAGCTACAAAACGCTGGTTACAATGTGCCAGGCGACATTGATTTCATGACCCTAAACTGGGAAGAATCCGATCCCGACATTGCGGGGATTGACCAACGCCCTTGGCACGTCGGGGCAGCTGCGATGGACATGGTTATTGGCGCGATTCAACGTGGAGAACGTGGCGTGCCTAAGGTTCCACTGACCACCATGGTGGAAGGCGTATGGAAAGACGGCGTCAGTCTGCTCAAGAAACGACCTGGCGCATAGGGCTTAAATAAAGCCCCGACGTTCCTCCAGCATCTGCCGAATTTCGTCTGACCGAGCACGACTAAGTGGATAAAACCAAATGGAGAAAAGCGCCACTCCCCACATTATCGCTGGCAAGATCAAATAGAGAATAAACATGCGATTGATGACCGCATCTGGCTGAACTGACAAATCTGCGTTGTATCCCGAATAGGCTAAAACTACCCCGCTGATTCCCATCGAAAGCGTTAGGGAGCTCTTGATAAACCATGAGTAGAATGCGTTGATCGAACCTTCACGACGACGGTGGGTGTTGACCTCATCGTAGTCAGCCACATCGGCCTTCATCGAAGGCAGGAATAGCCAGACGGCACTGATCGCACTGGATTCAAAGAAGCCAGATACTATTTGAAGATAAGGCATTTCGGGCGTCATTAGCACAATGTTTAATAAATGACCAAATATGCAGGTGCCCAACATGCTGATAACGGCGATTCGCTTGTCGAATCTCTCGCCGAGCCACGTAAAAAAGGGCAGCAAGCAGATACCCGTGATTGAAATAACGCTGCCCTTGAGGCCTGTGATTACACCTGCTTTTATCATGTCTCCGTCGCACACGTAATAGATATTTACATAGGCACCCAAGCCACTGATCGACGTATAGCCCATGACCAAAAAGAATGATGCAGCGATCAGCGACCAAAGTGGCTTACAGGTGATCGATTCCCGTACACTTTTCCAAAATGGTTCAGATTTTTGAGTCTTCGCCTCTTTATTATAATAACGCTCTTTGACAAATATCGCGGGAAGAATGCCAAGCAGGATAATCATTCCGGCAAAAAACCAACTGAGAATTTCCATCCCGATGACGATCGGTTTATCGTCTCCAACGTCCCCCGCAAAATTCCTCAAGAATGGTTGAATGAAGACCGCAAAATCTTGAACCCACTGCGGCTTGCTGTCGATTTCGGTAAAATCTCCTTTCGCCACGGCTCCGATGAAAACAATCACGACAAATGCCCAACCGGTAACGAAAGAAGTGACTTTTCCGATAAATGTCATGACAACCGTTAAACGAGTCCGCTCGTCATAATTCGGCGTCAATTCGAGCTGCAATCCATAGTAGGGCATCGACCAACAAGTGAAACTGGTAAAGTAGAGCAAGCAAATGAAGGTCAGGTAGATACCGGCGGCTTTGTCCTTGGCGGTCAAGTCTACGTGGTTTAGCAATGGAATCGAATCGAAGACCGCTACGAGCCATGAGGTGCCATTAACAATGTCACCCGGCAGATGCCAAACAAACGGATAAATGAGCGCGGTTGTAATGGCAGCGATGAATATATATGGCCGACGGCGGCCCCAACGAGTACGGGTGTTATCCGATAGATTACCCACGAGAGGATCTGAAATCGCATCCCACGCTCGAACAATCATCAGAATGACACCAAGGACCAAAGGACTAATCCCAAGACCAATATTAAAAAAGGGCATCCATAGTGTGCTAGTAATCAGGTTACCAGCAATGAACTCAGTATTCTGGCCCAACCCGAAGGCAACTTTTTGACCTAGCGGTATACGATCCTTCTCGGGAATTATTGCCAGACTGCTCTTTAGTCGTTTAAATTTCATGGAATAAGCAAGATTGAGAAGGCGTTGATTAAAAGCGCTTTTTACACGGCGTTTGGTTATATTGAAGGAATGTGCTTCCACGAACAGACATCGGGACGATCTGCCTCATAGAGTATCGAGAGCTGCCGCCGAAGCTGGACTCATTCATAACACTGAAACATGCAATTTCGGCGACTGAATCGGCGCGCGGCAGAAAGTGGAAGGGAATTCCACATTTGACCAGGGTAGACAAGTAACTCACTATGCAACTAGTTGCGAATTCGACTCATTAAGACACGCCAACCATCACAAAATGCCACCCATGCAACTTATTGCGTGCATTGTTTATTGAAAAAAAAACGTAAACGTCTGATAATTCCGTAGTATTAAATTTTAGCCCCCCCCCATCGGCCTCATCGCCTTATAAATCAACCCTAAGACACGAAGCATCCCCATGAAACAAGCACTAATACTCTCGGCCTTGTTGTCGACTCTCCTCCCGGCTGCACTCAACGCTCAGCTTTATTGGGACACCAATGGCGCAACGCCCGGTGCCGGCAATCCCGCTGATGGCATATGGGATACCGATACGACACCTTTCTGGACCACTGATTCCTCGGGCTCAATTGCCACGGTTGATTATACAACTGGCGGCAGCACTAATGTCATCTTTTCGGCTGGCGCGGATGCAGCAGCAGCGAATATTACAGTCTCTAGCACGCAATTAATTTCGAGCCTTACCGTTAAGAACGGTAATGTCATTTTCTCGGGCAGCACTCTTGATGATACTGGCACCACAGTGGATGTCGTGGTCGATTCCGGCGCAAGTGCAACAATGAATAACACTGGCTCCTTTAACGGAAATTTCAATGTCAACGGCACACTCTTGGTTAATGCAATTACCGCTGGCGGCCCAATGACTAAAACAGGCACTGGCACCATGACTGCCAACCGACTCGATGCAGTCCTGACCGTTAACGAAGGCACGTTAATTTACACCGGTAGCGTTTCAGCCAAGCTAAAGAATACAACCGTCAACTCAGGGGGCACGCTCCGCCTTACCGGAAACGCCTTCGATGGCACGAAGCGCAGCTTAGCCGTTAATACGGGTGGTCGGGTTGAATTCGGCTCAGGCTTAACTCAGACAATTAGCTTATTCACTGGCGGCGGAACTGTTTCCGGCGAGGCCAATTCGATGTTGCGCGTTGGTGGTGACAATAAAACCACGACCTTCAGCGGTGCGATTGTTGACCAGCTCAACATCGCCTCAATCGGCTCCGGTGCCTTCACCCTGGACGACACCTCTTCCATGGAATTCACCATCGGCGCAAATGGTGTTAACAATTCTATTACAGGCGATGGCGTAAATGACACCACCACCAATCTCGAGGGTGAGTTCATCTTTAATCTCACTGGCGCTGATTTGACCGATGGAAACACCTGGCTCATCGTTGATGTTAATAACCTGAACGAAAACATTACGGAAACCTTTAACGTAAACGGCTTTACGGAGTTATCCAATATTTGGACCAACGGAAGCGGATTCGCCTTCTCTGAGACCACTGGCATCCTGTCCTACACGTCTGTTCCAGAAGCATCCACTTACGCGCTTATCTTAGGTATCGCGGCCTTTGGTTTGATTGTTCGTCGTAAATGAATCAAGGTTGGCGTTGGACTGTGACGATCGTGTGAACTGCGTCTTTCGTCTTTGATCTGGATCGCAATGCTGCTAGAGCTGCCGTCCTATGAATTCGATCGTCTCTCGCAACACCGTGCTCGTGTTAATCGGCCTCCTTGGTCTAGCCTTGTCGGGCTGTCATTCGGCCAGAGAATTTGACTACAACGGAGCCAAGCTCGACACCGTCAATGCGGTCTCGATTGACAACCGCACCCCTTACCCGCTTGAGCGTGACACCTGGCGGCTCGGGCCCACTCGCGAAGCCATGGTCAACGGCGAGGAAATGGTGTTCGGTGCCAGTGAAGATGGCTCGACCATCATTTTCAAAATCCCCTTCTACGCCTTTGGCAAGAAGTCCCAACTCATCAAGCAATCCACCGAACGCTCGACCAAGGCCCTGACCGCCATTAGCAAAGACCTCCAAAAAGATGGATTTATAATAACCAAGCGCATCGCAATCGTCGACTCAGCCAATGTCATCGGCTACAAAATCGGCGGCCCGGCACGCATCACTGGCTTCTACATATTCTCCCAACCCGGTGCCTACGACGCCTTGCTGGCCACCCTCGATGCGCAAGCCGCACCTGCCGCTCCTGCTGAGGCCACGGAACCCAAAGCGACAGAAGTTGAGCCAATCACGGAAACCAGTGCGGACGAATCCCAGCACTCCGAACACGAGATCGAGGAATAAAACCGGCCAAAGCAGGATTACGGTGTTTCAGTTGGCCTCACAGATCTCCTTGAGCTTAGCCAAAGCGGGTTGCCATACCCCCTCAAAAACCTTCTCGTGGCCCGGCATTATCTCAATGTCGACCATCACCGTCGTCACTCCATTGCCTTCGCTAAAGCTGTAGTTCTCATAAGCGGGTGCCCACGCCTTAACCTTTGGGCTCTCGGTGTCGACCACGCCTTCGTTGATAACGCCCAAGTGCTCAAGCGATATAAATTCGTATGGCCGATTCACCATGACGCGTGAGATCATGCCATCGCCTTTCGGAGTGAGAAAACGGATTTCGGAGCCTTCCTCCCAGTTGCCTTCGTAATACGAGCCTACTGAGAATACCGCAGTCCATTCCTTAAAAGGCTCGGGACTCAACATTTTTTCCCAAACATTTTCCTTGGGAGCTTCGATGTGAATCTCAAAATGCAACTGATTCATGCCGCATTACTACTTGCCATAAGTCAGCAAGACAAGAGTGCTTTCGAGTATTTCCGCCTGAATCAGCACATTCTTAGAATCACGGATTCCATCGTATCAACGCGCTGCTTCGTTTCACAAAATGATATTGCTAAGGCAATTACCATTCGATGAAATTAGGAATCACGCCGCCCCCATCAACGTGTGACTGTTATCGAAAAACACGCACTGTACGCGTACACGAACCTGTTCTGCAAAAAAAGAAATGATTACCCAAGGCCAAATCTATGAGACGAACACGGATATCCCAATAATCTGCATGACATCATGGAGAGCCCCGTTCACAGGAGGGCATGATCGAATACTGAAAAAAGGAGAGAAATTTAAGGTCTCTCATGATCCAGCCGAAAAGGCATCAGCGGTCTATTGCGATCCTCTCCGCTATAAAGAATTACATAAGAAAATGGTTCCAAGGGGCGATAGAATGAGATTTTGGGTTTATGCTGGATACTACTTTTGTATTAAGCTAGAAATCATTAGAAACGAGTGTAAGCTTGTCGAAGAATGAGAACACCGAACTAGGTAGTGATATCAACTCCGTTACGCGCTCCGCGCTTCAGTATTGAGACACTTCCACGTTATCCAATAAATGGCCCCCCCCCACTAATCTGCTGAAAGACGAATGAACAGCGGACTAGGCGCGGGTAAACCGCCCGCATAGGCGTAGGTGACTTCGTCGTGATAGTAGTCGATGGGCATCGAAGCCACCACCTCGAAGAGAGGCTCCAGAGGCGTCCAGTCGCTGGCGAGCGTCGTCGAGTATTGCGGACTAACCGTCAGGAAGCCGTTGCTCTTTCGCATGAGCACGTGAAAGGTGGTAGTAGCGGCGGACCAATTGAAATCTATAGTGAAATTTGGCTGGTCGCTACGCTGTGGGTTTCCCCCGAGGGCGTATTCCAGCAGGTTCGAGAAACCGTCGGCGTCGGGATCAGCGGCTTGGCCCCAAAGGGTGTCAGCCTGCGCTGAATCCAGGAGGGCATCCGCATTAAAATTGATTGCTAACCATTCCAGAAAATCACGCGTACCGGACGATTGAATGCGCAGGGCGTCGACGATCACGTAGCCATTGGCCCCCGTATTGTGGATGCGCACCTCCATCTCCTCCCCCCCCCTCAGCGAGACCGACGCCAAGGCGTTCCATTGCCCGCCGTTCGTTTGCTGGTTCAGGGTAAAGCTCTGCGAACCACTGGGCGAAATGACTTCGACTAGCGTATTAGTTGCGCGATTCGTCCCGCTCGTCCAACGCATATCAACCGTGTAGGAGCTACTTAACCCAGCCGTAAAAAGAAAGGTCACGGATTTTGTTCCTTGGCCAGAGTTGAGATCATGGATGTAATCCGAGCCAATGTATCCCGAGGTGCTGCTGGAGTGTTTCCACTCCCCCGTTACAGTCACCGCAAGAGTATCGTCGTTGTCGATTACCTGGCCGCTGTTGCTTTGCAAATTGCCGTCGATGTAATCAAAGACTCGTTCCAATTTTTCGCGTGCCGCGTCGCTCTCTGGCGTCGGCGTGGTGACCTCGGTTTCGATTGGTAAGTCGCGAGAATGCAAAAGCGTGCCGTCCTTGTTAAGGCGCCACTCTCCATCGAATATTGATTGGCCATTCGCGATGCCCTGGTGCACCCACTCGCGCTGCATGCCTTCCCTCCCCTCAAGCTGTGGCGCAATGCTCCGGCCTCGGTAGTGGATCGAGCTGGGAATCTCAACACCCGCCAGCGCGCAGACCGTGGGGAAGACATCAGTAATGTCGACCAAGTCATTTTCCACTCCCACTGGGATGGTCGACGGCCCCCACACAATGAACGGCACATGCGTCCCGATGTCGCTCAGGTCTCGCTTGCCACCAGAGACGTTACCATCGACAGTTTGGCGCGTAGCCCCGGTATCCGTGCCGTTATCTCCGATGAAAAATACGTAGGTATTCTCGCGAATGCCAAGCGTCTCCACCTCGTCTAATAATTCGCCGACCAGCATATCCATGTAGTTGATCATGTTGCCCAAAGAGCCACCCCGCCCCACCGCCTTATCCGCCGGTGTCGTCACGATCGGGCTATGCGGTAGTACCATGTTGTGGACAATCATGAACGGCTCGCCGTCTGCGTTCGCCGTCGCCATTCTCCCTTTTACATACTGACCCATAACATCCGGGCCAAACTCGTCCGCGATATCGTTGCGCACGGCACCGTCTTGATTGTAATACGGATTGTAGTAACGCGAAGTCTTCGCGGCACCGTCCCAGATCTGCCAGACACACCAAGAGTCGAAACCCGCGTTAGCAATGTGGGCCGGGTGCTCGGTCAGTGTGGCGAGCTGCCATTTGCCCGTGGTCGAAGTCTGGTAGCCATCAGCCTGGAACAGTTGGGCAAAAGTCGGCATTGCGGTGAAGTCCACGTATTTCGACGTGCCAACATGCACCGGCAACACATCGGTTTGGCCATGGTCCGCGGTGTAGAGGCCCGTGTGCAGGCTCACGCGCGTCGGAGAGCAAACCGGGCTCGTGTAGGCGCGGGAAAAACGTAACCCCTCCGCCGCCATCACATCAAGCTCTGGCGTCTCGTAGCTCAAGCCACCATAACAACCAAGTCCCTCATAGCCGAGATCATCCGCAAGGATGATTAGAAAGTTCGGGCGGGCATCGTTCGCAGCATACCCAGTTGATAGCAACATGAACGCAAACAAGGAGAGCGTCAAAATTCGAGGCATATTTTTAAGATTAAAATGGCGCGTTGGGATTTCTCCAACGCGCCATGTATGTAAAACTTATACTTGGCGACGACGTATCGACACAACAGCCAACGCACCCAAGCCAAGGATCAAGGCCCAAGTATGAGGCTCTGGAATCGACACGATCTGCACGGAGTTCAGGAAACCACGATTTGCAGAGCCAACTGGGCTACTCGAAGTCGCTTTTCCGCCATCGCCGTTAGAAACGATGTTTATCGCTTCTCCGGCGGCCAACGTGATTGTGAACTTCCCATAGTTGCCATCCGTTTCACCGGCTTCTATCCACGATTCCGTGCTTGCCGTGCCGTTAAAGGTGACGCTCTCGCTATTGTAACCCGAAAAGTCAAAATTTTGTCCCGCCGTGCCAGTCCCTGCATAAAAGGTATATGGAAGTATTCCAGAGCTTTGGCCGTTCGTGTTGCGACCCGTTACATAAATTTCGTATGTACCTGCGGCCAAGCCAGTAATCTGTAAGCCGACTTGTAGGCGATCCGCCGCAGTGCCATCAAAAATGCCGCCAGTGGCAACCGAATTACCCACATAAATACCCGTATTGGTATCGCTGCCCAAGTTGCTGGACTTACCAACTTCACTAGATAGATCAACTATTGTGCTGGTGGCCAAATCGGCGATGCCCAAATTATATCCAACTCCCGTAGAGGCGCTACCATCAGCCCAAAACAAACCGGAGGCGACGTCGCTGTTTGAGCGATTATTCCAAGTCGTATCGGAGAAAGAAGGATTCTCAGTATTGTAAGGGCTATTCGTCAGGTTAGCTCCAGTTGGAGCGCCCGTAGCCCGAAAGTTGAGCATGAGCACTTGTGCTTGAGCTGTCATCAGGAGACCTGTGCCAAGAACAACTGAAACAAAGAGATTTTTTCTAGGGACTTGCATAGTAAATAAATCGATGGGGTTAATATTGAAGCCTACCCATTCAATATGGCAGGGCCCGGACGATGCCACAAGGCAACAGAGTAGCACTATTAACGCAAAATTTGATACTCGTTAATCATCCATTCCCCGTATTAAGGACTCCTACCCTCAATCGTATCTTCGCCACTCTTGGCTGAATTTCTCTCGATATTCCCGCGGAGAAAGCTTCGTCTGAGCACGAAACCAACGGGCAAAATAATTCTGCGATGTAAAACCCAAGTCATTCGCAAGCAACTTGATCGGAGTAACGGAGCTGGAAAGTAACGAGATGGCCGCGTTTAATTTACGACGGTCCCAATATTGCTTAGGCGTTTCGCCTAACCCCTTGATAAAAAGCCGGTTCAGTTGGCTGACGCTTAGACCAGCAGCCTCGGCGATGGTCGCTTCACGCAGATTTGTCGTCAGTTTCTCTGAATCCAAAAACCGCAGCGCACGCTGGGTTCGCTCGTCGATTGTCTCCAAGCTGTCAAGGCCCGCATCCACTTTTTCACAGATCGCCGTCAGACAGCGCAGCCATGCAAAGAAATTCTCTTGAATGAGCAGAAAGCCTCCTAAGTCGCTCCATTCCTTCCATAGCGATACGTAAGCAGCGGGCGTCGTCCGTTTGACGCTGGTCAGCAAATCGTCGGAATTGCGTTTCAATTCTGGATGATCTTGATCTTGAAAAATTTTTGGCATTCCTGAATCGAAAAACGAACGTCCATCTGGTCGCGACAGAACAAAGCGGATCGAAATGATATCCGAATCCAATGCAAAATCGCGACAGAGCAATTTTTGCGTAATAACCACCCAACTCCCAGCCCCCACCTCAAGCTGTCCGCTTTCCGTTTCAATCGTGAGTGAGCCTTTACGAATAAAATAAACAGGGATACCTGGCTCAATGTCCCTTGGTAGACTGATATTACGAGGAAGAATAACCCCCTCATAAGCCCAAAGCAGCTCTACGCGCAGACGTGACCAATCACTGATTCGTGCGGCAGCGCTACTCGTCATCTGCGATGGGCTATCCATGGGACATTTCGTGATCATTCATCCATTAGCGAATATCGTCCTCCCATTCAATCTCTTCCGCCGCGACCTTCTTTTTACGCAGCAGACTGCCAATGAAGACGGCGCTCTCATAAAGAGCATAGAGCGGACCAGCCGTAATGGCTAAAGTAAATGGGTCGCCGCCAGGCGTCAGTAAGGCCGCAATCACGAGAATGATAAACATCGCGTAGCGGCGCGATTTACGCAGTTGCTCCGCCGAAACGATATCCAAGTAAATAAGCAGAATAATCACCAGTGGCGACTGAAACAGCAGGCCAAGCCCCAGCGAAGTCCATACAACGATTCCGTAATACTTAACGGGCGTCCAAAATGAGGCGAAGTGGAACATGGCCTCGAACTTCAATGACATGTAGAGGTAGAACGGCACCAGCAGAAAAAAGGCCGTCAGCAACCCGGCAAAGAATAATCCAATGATCGATAAAAAAACCGGGCGCAAAATGCGCTTCTCCTTCGAAGTCAGCCCTGGCGCAACGAACTGGATCATGAAATACAACATGAAAGGCAACGCCAGCGCGATTGAGCCGAAGAATCCTAATTGGATCAGAAAAGCGAAAACATTATTTGGGCCATCCGTGCGCAATTGAATATCTTGCCCTGACTGGCCCATCATCTCGTAGGCTTGGACAAGCGGCCACTGAAGCACATCGGAAAACCAGACCGCCCCGGCTAGCACTAGGCAAAAGGAGAGAAAAAACGCGACCAAGCTCTTGATCAAAACCCAACGCAATTCCTCCACATGATCCCAAAATGCCATCACGCTACCTGCCTCATGTTCAGGTTCATCATGTTCGGGTGGCATGAGTTCAGTGTTCATCTCAGATGGTTTTTAGCGTTACGGATGCGTAGATAAGAGCAACCTTAGACGGCAAATCGTTGACAGGGTTTACAAAACCTCTTTTGTGTCACGTCTTTTCCGCTTCGTCACAAGCGACTCGGTTGAGAAATACTCGCACAAAAAGTAAACCCACATATCACACAGGATGGCAACTAAAACGAAGAAGGCGAAGAAAGCCGTTACAAAAAAAGCCGCAAAGGCTAAAGCGGTGCAATACGTCTACGAGTTCGGTAGAAAAACCCAGGGCAATTCCAAAATGAAGGAACTGCTCGGCGGCAAGGGCGCGAATTTGGCCGAGATGGCCCGCATCAAGCTGCCGGTTCCTCCGGGCTTTACCCTAACCACTGAAGTTTGCACCTACTTCTACGACAACAAGCTCAGCTACCCCAAAACTCTCGTCGCAGAGGTCAAGGCAGCCGTAGCCAACGTAGAAAAGCAGACCAAGAAGATTTTCGGCGACGCTAAGAACCCGCTGCTCTTCGGTGTACGCTCCGGTGCTCGCGAGTCGATGCCCGGCATGATGGACACCATCCTGAACTTGGGCCTCAACGATAAGACCGTTGTTGCATTGGCTGAAAAGTCTGGCAACGAGCGTTTCGCTTACGACTGCTACCGCCGCTTCATTCAGATGTATGGCGACGTCGTTATGGGCGTCCAGCCTGCTGACGAAAATGCGCACGAGCCCTTCGATGAAGTCATGGATGGCCTCAAGAAGGAACTTAAGATCAAAAACGACAGCGATCTGACCGCAGACGACCTCAAGGAGCTCATCAAGCGCTATCAGAAGCTCATCAAGCAGGTCACCAAGTCCGCTTTCCCACAAAACGTTTATGAACAGCTGTGGGGCGCTGTGGGCGCTGTGTTCTCCTCTTGGCAGAACGAGCGTGCGATCCTTTACCGCCAGAAGTATGGCATCCCAGCTGCATGGGGCACCGCCGTCAACGTTCAGGCCATGGTATTTGGCAACTTGGGCGATACTTCAGGAACCGGTGTAGCCTTTACCCGCGACCCCGCAAATGGTGAAAACGTATTCTACGGCGAGTACCTCATCAATGCTCAGGGCGAAGACGTCGTTGCTGGCGTTCGCACGCCGAAGGAAATTTCTAAGCTTGCTGAAGAAATGCCTGACGCGCACGCCGAACTCGAAGAAGTTCGCGCCAAGCTCGAAGCACACTTCAAGGACATGCAGGACTTTGAGTTCACCGTTGAAGACAATAAACTCTACATGCTCCAAACTCGTAACGGTAAGCGCACCGGCCTCGCCGCTGTTCGCATCGCTTACGAAATGGTGAAGGAAAAGCTGATCGACGATGTCGCTGCCGTGAAGCGCATCCCCGCCGACTCGATCTCCAGCCTGCTCGTGCCGATCTTCGACCCAGCAGAACTGAAGAAGGCCAAGCCTTTGACCACGGGTCTTCCCGCCGGTCCTGGTGCCGCTTCGGGTCACGTCGTTTTCTCGGCTGCTGCCGCTGAAGCCCAAGTCGCCAAGGGTAACAAGGTCGTTCTCTGCCGCGTAGAAACCTCTCCAGAAGACCTCCGCGGCATGATTGCTTCGGAAGGTATCCTGACCAGCCGTGGCGGTGTTTCCTCGCACGCTGCTCTCGTTGCTCGCCAAATGGGCAAGGTCTGCGTCTGTGGCGCACACGAAGTCGTCATCGACTACGGCAAGAAGACCCTCACCGTGGGCAAGACGGTCCTACGTGAAGGTGACTTCATCTCCATCGACGGTACTTCCGGCCACATCTTCGCCGGTGCCATCCCGACTGCTCCTTCGGAAGTCAGTCAGGTGTTCAATGGCAAGCTCAAGCCTGCCAAGAGCTACACCTACCAAATGTTCGACCAGATTATGAAGTGGGCTGACAAGCACCGCACGATGGGCGTCCGCACCAATGCAGACACCCCCGCGCAAGCCAAGCAAGCCATTGCATTCGGCGCAGAAGGCATCGGCCTTTGCCGCACTGAGCACATGTTCTTCGAAGGCGACCGCATCACGTTCATGCGTGAGATGATTCTGGCCACCGAAGAAGTTGACCGTCGTAAGGCACTCAAGAAGCTTCTCAAGTTCCAACGTGACGACTTCAAGGGTCTCTTCAAGGCCATGGAAGGCCGCCCAGTGACCGTCCGTCTCCTTGACCCGCCTCTACACGAGTTCCTGCCGCACGACGACTCCGCTCGCCGCGCTATCGCCGAAGCTATTGGTGTCACACCGGAATTCGTCAGTGACCGCGTTAAGGCTCTGCATGAGCAGAACCCAATGCTCGGCCACCGGGGTTGCCGCCTCGGTATCACCTATCCGGAAATCACTGAGATGCAGGCGCGTGCGATCTTCGAAGCTGCTGCAGCTTGCCTGACCGCAAAGAAGAAGATCAAGGTTTCCCCGGAAATCATGATCCCACTCGTCGGCTTTAAGAAGGAACTTGATCTCCAAGTCGCCGTCGTCCACAAGGTCGCTGCCGAAGTCATGGAAGCCAAGAAGGTGAAAATTCCTTACATGGTTGGCACGATGATCGAAATCCCTCGTGCGGCCCTCACGGCCAACGAAATTGCGGAATCAGCTGAGTTCTTCAGCTTTGGCACGAATGACCTCACCCAGACCACGCTCGGTATGAGCCGTGACGATGCGGGCAGCTTCCTGCCGGACTATAAGGAACTCGACATCCTTCCGCAGAATCCGTTCGACAGCATCGACCAGACTGGTGTCGGCCAACTCGTCCAGATGGGTGTTGATAAGGGTCGCGCGACGCGCCCTGAGATCAAGCTCGGTATCTGCGGCGAACACGGCGGCGAGCCAAACTCAGTGAAGTTCTGCCACCGCGTCGGCCTCAACTACGTGTCCTGCTCACCGCCTCGCGTGCCGGTCGCCCGCCTTGCTGCCGCTCAGGCTGCCTTGGCTGACAAGAAGTAAATCTGCCACGCAAAGCAAATTGCTTTACAAAGTCCCGGTCGATTTCGGCCGGGACTTTTTATGCCCTGTAATCCTAGAGGCACTGACAAGCCAGAGACAGTAGCATAAAGCATCTAACGCCCACAAATCATCCCGGCGAACAGGCCAAAAGCTCAACTTGCCCCCCCCCTCGGTTTTTACTCCGGCTCAACTGCGAGCTTTAGGAAGAGTAGCGTCGAGCCTTCCTTGGGCGTAATCTTGGTTTTGGCGCTAAAGATCCGTACCTCACCCTCTTCACCAATGCAGAACAGCAGCATAGCGCGCGCGCCGTATTCTTCGTCGAACGCGGCCATGTCGAAATTTTCCCGCAAAGTGATGTGCTCAAAAGTGGCACCAGCGGCTAACTGCTTTTCAAAGAAACTATAGGTAGCCTCATCGGAGAAAAGCGGGTTCATTTTCTTCGCTTGGTTATCCTGAGGATTGGTCTGCTTCTCCGGCAGCAGATGATAGATGTCTGCCCGCTCAATATAATCGTGAAGCGTAGTTTGGGCGAAAGCATTGACCTCGTCATTGGCCGTCAAGGCAACGGCGTGCCCAATATTGGAGAAATCAAGTTCCTCCAGAAATTCCTCAGAAAAGACGTTACCAGAATGCGCGATTAGCTCCTGACGACGGGCCCGGTGGACATGAAAGCGGTTGGAGTCGATAAGGACGACATCGCCGCCGATCTTATTCAACTCCGTTGCCATGCTGATCGCCCAGTCATGGGCCCCCACAAAGAGAACGCCCTGTGGATCGGGATTGGACAAGCCTAGGCGAAACGACATAGGCGCAGCCAGTAATCCGTAAAAACCAACCGTGCCCACCACAACGAGCAACATAACGGCCATCATATTCGCTGCCTCTGGCACGCCCGCGTTCTCCAGTTTTAGCGTAAAGAGTGATGTCAGCGCCACAGCCACAATCCCACGGGGGGCGAGCATCATGAGCAGCACGCGCTCCTTCCAATTCGTCCCCGAACCAATTGTTGAGACCAGCACCGCCGCTGGGCGCACAATCAAAATTAGCCCCGCTAAAAAGAGCATGCTACCCCAGTTGATCGCATCCACCGTCTTCGGGTCCACACGTGCGGCCAACAAGATGAAGAGCATGGAGATCAGCATGATCTGCAAATTCTCCTTAAAGGCCGAAATATGCCGTACATCGAGAAGCCTCTGGTTGGCCAAGATGACCCCGAATAAAGTGACCGTCAGCAGACCAGATTCCTCTTGGAGGTGATTTGACACGCCAAATGCTCCTAAAAGCAAAGCCAGCACCACGAAGTTATGCAAAAATTCCGGCAATAGCTTCACCTTCACCAAGCCAAGGAGCAGGCCACCACTGATCCCCGCCAACCCAATGCCAATCGCAACCGTCTTGAGCAAGCCCATGATAATGATCTCGCCGCCCTTGGCTCCATGCCCTGCAATAAGCACCTCAAAAACTAACACTGCCAAAATGACGCCAATCGGATCATTCAGAATGCCCTCCCACTTGGCCATGTACTTTACTTTGCCTCGAGGGCGTATTGTACGCAGCATGGGCCCGATTACGGTGGGACCCGTCACTGTAAGCAAAGCCGCAAACAAGGCACTAAGCATCACGTCAAAGCCCAGCAGCGTCTTAGCCATCACGAAGACCAGTGCCCACGTTACCACTACGCCGAGTGATACTAGGCGGACGATCGTTAGGCCAGACTCTCGCAAGTCAGAAAATTTGAGCGTCAGCCCTCCTTCAAATAGAATAATAGCCACTGCCGCAGACACGATGGGAAACAACAAGTCGCCCAACACTTCGTCTGGATCTAAAAACCCACAAACCGGCCCGACTAGAAAGCCCGCGCCCAGCAGTAGCAAGATCGCCGGAATTTTTAATTTCCAACCCACCCATTGTGCGATAGCGCCTAAGACGACAATCCACGCCAGGCTTCCGTAAATTGACACCTCCATCGCTGCATAAGGCTTTGATTTCCAAGTCTCAGCGCAACAACAAACATAATTAATATTTTTAATTGCATGACATCTCAGGATTAGATCTACTAAACGACAATCATGGAACACGGAGTCTTTCACACCTTAATGAGCAACCCGCTCATCGCGCTATTTGTCATTATTGGTAGCGGCCTACTGCTGGGCCAAGTGACAATCAAGGGGGTTAATCTCGGCAGCTCTGGCGTGTTGTTCACCGCACTATTGGCGGGTCATTTACATTTTGAACTACCAGCCGCGATCGGCTCAGTCGGCCTGGTACTGTTTGTTTACTGCGTGGGTATCGGAGCGGGTGGTCGTTTCTTCTCGGCCATTGCACGCGAGGGTAGCCAACTGGCCTTACTCGCGCTACTCATTGTATCAATAGGCACTGCGTTGGCCTATGCGCTGGCGATGATACTCGATATACCCGCAGACCTAGCGGCGGGCATTTTCGCAGGCTCGCTTACCAGTACGCCCGCCCTCGCAGCCGCCAGTGAAAGCCTGACAGGTGCCGGTGAATCCGCTTTGGTTATCGGCTACGGGATTGCGTATCCGTTTGGCGTGGCGGGCGTAGTCATCGTTATCCAGGTGCTGCCCAAGGTACTAAAGTGGGACCTCAAAAAAGCCGCTGTTGAAGCCAAGGACCCCCGTGAAGCCGAGATGCGCGTCGTCAATGTTCTGGTGGAAGTCACCAACCCAAACCTTGAGGGCAAACGCATTTCGGAATCTGGTTTAGCGCAGTTCAATGCCTGCCAGGCCTCGCGAGTTCAGCGGGGCGAGAAGCTTGAGCCACTCAGCTACGATGATGTCTTTCATCAAGGTCAACGCCTGATGCTTGTAGGGCTCAGCAAGGAAATCTCTATTGCAGTAGACTACTTGGGCCGGCGTTGCGACCAGTCCCCCCTCCGCGACGTGGAAACCGAAAAGGGCGAATTGGTCGTCACCAGTAAAACTGTGACGGGCAAAACACTCCGCGATTTGGCCCCGCTCAAGAATCACGGCGTAGTTATTACGCGAATTTCTCGGCTCGGCCTTACTTTCGTGCCCAACGCAGCAACCGTGATCGAAACTCACGACATACTGACGGTCGTAGGCCGCCCCGAAGCCCTCAAAGAATACGCCGAGACCGTTGGCCACCGGAGCAACTCCATGGGTGAAACCGACCTACTGTCGCTCTCCCTCGGCTTGGCACTGGGGATCATCGTGGGGCTGATTCCGATCACGCTACCCGGCGGCAGTCCGCTGACGCTTGGCTTAGCGGGTGGGCCGCTAATTACAGGCCTGGTGCTCGGCCATTTTGGGCGAGTCGGGCGGATAGTGGGGCATATTCCACGTCCCACTCGGATGCTACTACAAGACCTCGGCTTGGTTCTCTTCTTAGCTGACGCTGGCGTCAAAGGCGGCGGCGCGATGATCGAAACCTTACAGCAATATGGCATCACGCTATTCCTGATGGGCGCAGTCCTCACGGTCGCACCAATTGCAATCGCCCTGCCCTTGGCCACGAAATGCTTCAAAATGAACATCTTACAGGCTCTGGGTGGCATTTGTGGCGGCATGACGTCTACACCGGCCTTAGGTGCCATCACCGCGAAAACTGATTCCCAGTCTCCAGTGGTCAGTTACGCCACCGCCTATCCAATCGCTCTCATCATGATGACTGTTTTCGCCAAAGTCCTCGTCGAGGCACTCTCTTAACGAAAATCATCCTCTCTGACGTCATAAATTGAACGTTGGCCCCCGAATTCGCCAAAATATGTTGGGGACACTTGGAAGGAATAAAGCATGCGCAATTATTTAAGACTCAGCCACAGCAATGATCTCAGAAACCATCAGCATCTATCTCGGCTACAGCATCGCGACCTATAGCGAAGTATATGACTTCAAGCACCTGCTCGTACTTGCCGTGTCGCGAGTGGCAATGGCGGAGACATCTTGGTCTCACTACGCAAACTGTTCCACCTTATACGTTAGTCTGGAAGGTTGGTTGATGAATTGATACAGGTTTGAAGCGTGACAGTTGTGGTCGGCGCATCGAGAGCGAGGCTGAGCGTGAACGTTTGCTGGAGGCTTATGGTGTCAGTGGGCTGACGCAGAAGGCTTTCGCTGAGCAGCATGGGCTTGCTTACAGCACGCTGGTTTACTGGCTCAAGTTGCGTCGGCGAAAGAAGCCGGGCGAAGGCGAGTCCAAGTGCGTGAGTCTTTTCAGGAGGTGTCGATGCTTTCAGCTTCACCATCGGTTTTGGAGGTTCGTTTGCCTGATGGGATGGTGCTACGCGGCGGCGATGCTGCATCGTTGGCTGCTTTGGCCAAGGCGCTTCGATGCTAACACTGTCCCATCAACTCCGGATCTTTGTGGCGGTAGAGCCGGTGGACATGCGTAAGCAGTTTGATGGTCTTTGGGCGGTGGCGCGTGATCACCTGGGTGAAGATCCCAAGTGCGGTGCGTTATTTGCCTTTACGAACAAAAGCCGTAATCGACTCAAGCTGCTTTATTTTGACGGCACTGGCGTGTGGGTGTTGGCTAAACGCATTGAGCAAGGTCGGTTGACCTGGTCGTTGGGCAGCGATAAGCGTAAGCTCACGATCAAGCCAGCGGCGCTGACAATGCTGATCGAAGGCATTGACCTGAAGGATGACATGCAAAAGGCTTGGTATGAAACTTAGACAGGCTTTGCTTTGCAAAGTGAGTTGACATTGATGCGTTCATCATTGGCATGGGCGCATGTCCAACGCCGAGTTGATCCAGCAGCTATAGTTGGAAAACAATCTTCTCAAAGAGCAAGTGTCTTGGCTCAAGCAGCAGCTCTTTGGTTCGGGTAAAAGCGAGCGACTGGATGCCGCGCAGCTGCGCCTGCAACTCGATGAGTTGGAGCGTCAGTTAGAAAACTCTGCAACGCAGAGTATTGCTTACGAGCGTCGCGTTCCCAAGGTGGGCAAGCACGAAACATCCGCCGAACGTTTCAAGGATCTGCCCGTGGAAGAGACCATCGTGATCGAGCCGGAGGAAGTCCAGGCCGAGCCCGAGTCCTTTGATCAGATCAGCCAGGAAGAAACGTTTGAGGTCGATATCCACCCGCCGAAGCTCTTCAAGCGCTGCATCGTGCGGCCCAAGTATCGGCGCAAGGCGGATCGTTCTCAGCCGCCGGTCATCGTTACGGCTCCCCCCGCGTGTGATCGACGGCAGCTACGCCTCGGCGGGCCTGCTCGCGTGGATCGTGTTAAGCAAATACGTGCAGCACATGCCGCTCAATCGGCAGGTTGCGCCACTCTTCGATTTGTGCGTAAATCTTCTGGTTGAGGTCGCTGACCGTGGACGGCCCAACCTTCACGCCCCAAAGCGCCTCGGTGATATCCTCGACCCTATGGGGAGCAGGTCAATTTGGCAGTCCAATGAATAGCTCAATTGCGCGGAGAATCCCGTTGCTATCACCCTCTTGAACGTAGCTTGTTGCGGAATAGTTCCTAATTACTACTGCGACACCAGTATTTTTCAATTGATGTAATTACGTAAACTGAACCGAAAATTTAATTAATCTTAGAGGGCGTCTAAAAATTCTTCTTGTTTGCGATTCGTTTGATCATGAGTCGCGTCATGGCGATATGAATCATCGCCACAGACGAGTCGGTGTTTGTCTCGTAG
>NZ_BMXG01000015.1 GCF_014651635.1 Cerasicoccus arenae
GGGGGGGGGGCGGACATTTGGTGGGGGGGCGGGTGGAGCCAGTACTTGAGTGGGAGGCGGCGCTAAGCCTGCGGCTCCGGCTCCACCAAATAAGGAAAAAGCAGTAATCCGCTCCACTGGGCCATCTTCGTCGGCAATGATGTCGCCCATGAGGCTGATTTCATAAATACGCAAGGTTGCCCCGGAGCCCGGATCGGGCATAAAACGAATGATTAAGAAGCGGCCAGTGAGGTTGGAGAAATCAATGCGGAAGCGTTCAGCACTTCCGTCGACCTTCTGTTCCACAGTGGGGGAGAGTTCACTGAAAAAGTCACCGGGTAGTGAAATAGTGCTAAAGATGGCGTCTCCTGCGAAATTGACGATAGAACTGAGAGCATCGTCTCCATTTTGAGCGAGTAAGAGTGGCTCCCACTGGCCTCGATTGAAGATCATCGCCATGTCGTCGTCAGCTTTTGTCGTTGAGGAATCGGCCTTTTTGGCGGCATCTTTTTCCTGACGATCGAGGACATCCTTCACATCGTCGGGCAGTTTATTGACGACATAGAAGTCGAAGTTGCCGGGGCCGGATTCAAACAGCATAGAGACGCTGTTGACTTCTCGCTGATCACTGAGATCGACGATAACGACGTTTTCTTGATCGCTGCTATCGAAGTCGTAGAAGCTCTCTACGTCGTCGTCGATCATGGACATTGCATAATCGGCCTGACCGGAACTGACGTAGCTGACGCGTGAGTCCGCATGGGCGGAGGCATAGTTGAACTTAACGGGCTTGCTTTTGGTTGAGCTGGCGGTGTTGGCGGCAATATTTTCATCTCGTTTCTGTTCGCGCATTCTGACTTCGGCAACCGATAGGTTGCCAAATGCCCCCATGTTGCCAATGACGCCAGCCTGATCGATGACGAGGTGAGCCATTAGGTAGCGAGCTTGGAAGGGCTTGAATTTCGGGCTAACAACTTGATTGAGACCAAATTTGTCTGCCGGAGCCGCACTTTTCCAACTACTGGCGTCAGGAGCCTCGAGGGAGGGCGAATAATAGAGCTGCACGCTTCCTAGAGAGGTGAAGTTCTTGAAATTAAATCGGTTAACCATGAAGGAATCATTGAGATCAACGACAAAGCGGTATTCACCTGGCTTAACATCAAACGAGGCGGTGGGGTCATCGGTCATTAAGGAACCCATCGTGTCTGTACTGTCCGCTTCTTGCCAACTGACGGGACTTAGGAAATTTTCCGACGCATCATAAAGAGTTGCCCCCATGTGCCATCGGGCCAAGTTTTTCTGTTTATCTAAGAGTTCCTCCTTGCTGACATCGGGCACTTCTAGCAGCGTCAATTCCGATTTATCAGAATTGCTCGTTGAGGTGTCAGCCCATAGCGACAAAGTCACCATCGAAATGAGTCCGATAGCGAAGCGCTTGTGAAATTTGGTTATACTTCTCATCAATTAAACCTCTATAATATATCTATTTTCAGCTAAATTGATAGTAAATTCAGCCGTTCTCCTCTTTATAATTGGGAGTTTATCGTCAGATTTGTTGATTCTCTTAAAGAAATGTTGCATAGAAAATTTATTCTATCGTAAAGCTTGTCTAGATAAATATCTTTTATGAAAATGGGGTGTATGTTTTATTTGAATTGCTGTAAAAGGGCCAGGCGATCATGGGGCTTGTTTGCCCTAGTGTGGCTATGCTTTATCCAGTACGCCCATGCTCAGAATGAGAATTTTAAGCTTGGGGGCTTCCTTTTCGACTTAGCAGCGACTCTGGAGGTTATTTACGACGATAACATCAATTACGCAGAATACAATCCGCGGTGGGACATTATCATCCAGCCTGGAATCTCGTTAAATGGACGTTATCAGGTCTCAGAATTGAATACACTGAGCGTCAATGTAGGCATTGGTTACTCTAAGTATCTCCGTACACCGGAATTGGACTCGATTAACAATTTTCTGAATATCAATCCAGATACGGAAATTGCGTTCACTATTTTCATTGATGATGTAACAATCGAGTTTTATGACCGATTGGCCTATAGTGTCGATGCCTCGGACGCCTTTGGGCTAAATGGAGCAGTGGTTTCCTCCAACCCTCTTGACTATGGAAGATTCACGAATATCGCAGGTGTAGATGTTGATTGGGATCTCAACGATATTGTTCTGTTCGCTGGTTTCAGTAGAATGGACATCATTCCTACTTCTTCAACTTTTGACTACACACGTCGCCACGATTATAGCTTGGTTGGCGGCCCTCGTTTTCTCGTGGCCGATAACTTGACACTGGGCGTTACCGCGACTGGATCACGCAATATCTACGATGAGAATGTTAATAACAACAGCTGGAGTTGGTCGGCTGGCCCGATGGCGATTTGGCAGGCTTCGGAGAATCTCAGTTTTTCAGGCAATATTGCATATCAGGAATTTTACTTCGACGACACAGGATCGATCAATGATTCTAGCCAGCCGAGTGGTTTGGTTGGCGCTGCCGCGGTTAGCCATCGGTGGTCCAGTGTATTTGAGCACTCCTTGTCGGCAGCGCACAGTTTTAATTTCGGTTACCTCTCCAACGTCGATTCTGTCTTTTCACTCACGTATGCATTTAACTGGCGTATGAACAGTAAGATTAGTCCACGAGGGCAGGCTTATTGGGAATTGGGCTCAGATTCCGGTGGTTCTGGCTTCAACGCACTCGGTTTCCCGGTATCAACTGCGGAAAATTATAGTCGCTATGGCATCGGTGTTGGCATAGATTACCGATTATCCACAAAAATCACAACCAGCTTGGATTATGCCTTTACCCATAAAAAATCCAACTTGTTTAACCGGTCCTATTACCAGAACCAGGTCACTCTTGGTCTGCGTTATGATTTTTAGGTTGCTGGTGATTTTTGCGTTGGTGGGATTGCCCACGGGTTTTGCGCAACCGGAGACTTTGCCCACCGCTCCGGGGACTAATATTGTGGGGACTAATAATGCGGGGAGTCCTGTCGCTGAGCCAGTCCCGGACGCTTATCTGCCACCCGCCCCGCCGATCGATCAAAATGATTCGCATGATGCGATGACTTTGCTGGACAATAAAAAGCAGATTAAAGTTGGCGATCAGCTGGAATATATGGTGGTTGAAGACCGTGAGCCTCCAGAGGTGCTTTTAGTGGATGAAGATGGACAAATCGAAATCCCGCTTTTAGGCAAAATGCCAGCAGACAGCCACACTGCCCAAGATCTTGCGTTCACAATCAGCGAAGCGCTCAAAAAGGAACATTACTATCAGGCGACGGTGTTGATATCAGAGCATCAGGCGGCAAATCGACGAGGCATCGTGCTTGTGATGGGTGAAGTCCAGCGGGAAGGCGTCGTTGAAATCCCTTCGGGGGACATTCTTCGTGTGAGTGACGCGATCATGCGTGCTGGTGGGTTTAATCTCTATGCTGACCCAACGCGGGTTTCAATGATTCGCCCAAATGCGCAGAATCCAGAATCATCGCAGCGTTTTGACATTAATGTGGGCCAAATTTTGGAAACCGGTCGTCTGGATCAAGATTTGATTCTTCGAGCCAATGACCGGATTTTTGTTGGACGCCGTGGTGATTCTAGCGGTCAGTATACACTGAGCGGTGCTGTGCGCTCGCCAGGCGTTTACCCAATTTCAATTGGTCAAAAAATTACACTTAGCGAGGCGATTTTGATCTCTGGTGGTTTCACGGAATTTGGCGACGGTAGCGATGTTACGCTCATGCGCTATGGCGAAGATGGATCGCGTACCGAGCGGGAAATCAATGTAAACGAGATATTGGAAAAGGGACGGCAGGACAACGATGTGCTGCTGCAACCCGGAGACCGAATAATCGTGGACGAAAAGTGGGTCACTTTCTAAATTATGGCGCAGAGCGGATTTAATGACCAAGATAAAGATTTCGAATGGTCGGAGATGCTCCGTTCATTCTATTTTCGTGGCCGCCTGGTGCTTGCGCGGCTCTGGTGGGTGATCGTGCTTTGTTTGGCCATTGGTATCAGTATTCAGTGGTTCAAGCAGTCTCAGCGGAAGCCGGTTTACCAGTCCAACGCGCAGATGGTCATTGACGGTCAAGTGACGATTCCCGAGGGCGCGCGTTATCAGGAAGTCTTCCTCAATTTCTTTGGTACCCAGATCAAGCTGATGAATAGTCAGCAAGTCAAAGAACGTGCGGAGCAGCGAGTGGCGGCGCTTCACCCGGAGCTTAAGCCCGTCTATGTGCATGTTAGCGTTTTACAGTCTGTCGACGCCAGTGCATTCGATCTCTCGGCAGTTGGCGAAGAACCTAAATATGTCAGCGCTTATTTGGATGCGGTCATGCATGAATTCCTCGCTTATAAGGAAGAGCGCCGTAATCAGACCACAGAAAAATTCTTCCTGACGATCATGGAGAAAGTCCTCGAAAAACAAGCTGAGATTGAGGATTTGGAAGAACAGAAACTGAATTTTCAGCGGTCCAACAATATCGTCTTTATCACGGAGCAGGGGAACAATGCGGGTTCCTATTTGGCTGAGTTGAACAATCAGCGGGCTGGTTTGCGGACGGAGATCCGGATTCTCAATTCCATGGGACATGAGAAGGATACGAATCTCGATGCACTCACTGAATCGAAACTTAGTTCACTGGACAATGGCTACGAGCGGGCCAAACGCCAAGTCGAGCAATTGCGTGCTGAGCGTGACGAGTTCGCAATCTACATGAAGCCCGCGCACCCGAAAATCCGCCGGCTTAATCAGGAGATCGAGCGTCAGGCGAATTTGCTTAACATTTTTCGCCGCCAGACTCTTGGTCAGCTAGAAGACCGCCGTAAGCAGTTGGAGGCGGAATTAGTGAATCTTGACGCCATTATTGCCGATTGGGAAATCAAGGCGCTGAAATTTAGCACGCTGCTTGCTGAATTTGGTCGGCTGAATTCACGGCTGGAAAGCGCCAAGGCTGTCCACGCACGGTTGTTGGCCTCCATCGATTCGATCGATATTACGCAAAATACTCACCAGGAAACGATTTCGATTCTGGAGTATGCCAGTGTGGCGTATCCGGTTGTCATGGATAAGAACAAGCAAATTGCTCTTGGTGCGCTGATGGGCCTCATGATGGGTTCCGGCATTTTGGCAATGGTCTCCATGCTGGATACGCGAATCGTGTCTGCCGAGGATATCGGTGCACGCTATACGCCGCCAGTTCTGGGAGTCATCCCTCTACAACAGCAAAAGAAAGGGGCGCGGTTGCAACTCCTCCAGCCAGGTGATGATCGGGTAATGTTTGCGGAATCGTGCCGCAATATTCGTTCTTCGCTGCTGTTTATGGATTTAGATGGCAAGCGCCCTCAGATGATCGTGCTTACCAGCTCAGTGCCTGCTGAGGGGAAATCGACCTTGGCAAGTAACTTGGGCATCACGCTCGCATTTGCTCAGTCCAGAACCCTATTGGTCGATGCGGATTTGCGCCGCGGACGCATTCATACAGAATTCGATATTACGGTAACTCCTGGGCTAGCCGAATTAATCGAAGATCCGTCACTGACGCTGGAAGATGTCACCATCCAGACTGAAACAGAGAATCTGCATGTCATTCCATGTGGGGATTATCCTGAGCGCCCAGGCGAACTGTTGCTGAGTAAGCGCTTCGAAGAGCTTCTCGCGCTCATGCGTTCGAGATATGATTATGTGATCTTCGACTGCCCGCCTGTGTTGGCGACAGATGACACCCCGAGCTTCGCGACCAAGGCCGACGCAGTAATTTTCATGGTGCGGTCTAATTATACCCGCTCTGGCCAGATTAAATCCTCTCTGGACATCTTAGAGCTGCGCGGTGTGCAAGTAGACGGATTTGTGCTGAACTTCGTGGATACTCGTCAGCCTAGTCATTATTACTACTACAACCGCTACAACGATTATTACAACTACCGCGCCAAGAAGAAGGATCCTGTAAAGGATAAAGCAAAATTCTCAGCTTCCTGATTCATTATATAAGTTTGTGTTGCCAATAGCGACTGGCCCTTAAAGCTGGCAAATTTTATGGAAGATAAACCGGGCAGTCGACCATACGCCGATATTCATATTGGCGTTGTTATGGAATCGAGTCGCAAAAAGGAGATTGAATCTCCATTGCCGACCAGCCCAACTCATCTGGTTCATTTCTTGGTGGTCATTGGCCTGATTGGGCTGGTGTTGCTCAGTGGTGGTAAATTCCTCTGGGTTAAAGGTCTGTTTGTGGGGATCATTGGGTTGCTGTTGATTCTGCGGCCTCCTCAATCGACGCTAGACCCTAAGCTAGACTGGACGGTTATGATCTTACTGGTCATTGCCAGCTTTGCCTTTATTCCTGCTGGATACTTGGATTTTCTTCCAAGTATGTTTTTTGGGCGTTCTGGCTGGTGGAAATCCATTAGCGGATCAGGGGTAGAACTGCCCGTTACGGTTTCGCCACAGCCGTTGAAGTCGTTGGAACATTTAGTTCTATTGGTGGCAGGTTTATCTTACCTGTATCTGCTGATTAATTCGCGTTTTCGACTGGATGATCGTTGGCGTTTGCTCCAATGCTTTGTTCTGCTAGGTGGATTATTGGCAGGTTTGGTGGTCGTCGGGAATCTATCTGGTACGCAGTATTTTGATACGGACCGAGCCGCTAGTTTCAGCTTTTTTGATAACCGGAACCAAACATCGATCCTCTTGGTGACGATTGGCATCGTGGCGCTGGGGATGACGTTCTTTGGGGCAACGAAGCATTGGATTTGGGCAGTATTATCAGGCCTCGCGTTTCTGTTGTGCGCATTGGCGATATCAATGAGCCTATCTCGGGCTGGCCTCCTACTTTTTGTGTTGGGTTGCGGGGTATGGATAATCCTTCGTTTTACCGTTCTCGGTGGTAAGGGGGCCCTTCGGGTGGTGGTGCCGCTGGTTGCACTGAGCTTCAGCTTGATGCTGATAACTGGGCAGGAGACCTTATCGCGCTTCAGTGATTGGCTCGGTTCTGAAGAGAGCATGTTCGACGATTTTCGCTGGGTTGTTTACCGGGACACTGTTTCCCTGATTGCGGAGCAGCCAGCAACTGGAGTCGGGCTAGGTAATTTTGCTGCTGTTTTTCCACATTATCGGGATCAGTCCCTTTCGCCTCAGCCGATTATTCATCCGGAAAGTGACTGGATGTGGATTGCCGCCGAGATGGGAGCGCCCGGTTTCTCGATCATGGCCACATTGGTATTCTACCTGTTTTGGATGGCTTTTCCCCTTGGAACGGATCGTTTAGCCTTGGTGCGAATGGCCGCCTTGATCGCGGTCTCGGTCTTCCTGTTACATACATTTTTCGACGTGTCTGGTCATCAACTGGGTGTGGTGCTGATTGCCATTTGGTTGTTTCGGATGGCGATGCCGCATCTCAAAAACGATTATCCATGTAAATTTCCAACTTGGTCGTGGCAAGCTGCTGGTGGCTTACTGATCCTCGCTGGGGGGCTCTGGATAACGGCTGATACGACCGGCCTGATGTTGCATTCTTCGATTGTGAAGCAGGAAATCCCGGTCCGCGTTGCCGAAGCGCTTGAGGTTGGAAAAAGTGAGACAATTGCCGACGATATTGAAACTGGTCTGATTTTCCTGCCGATGGATTGGGAGCTTTACCTGCAGCGTGGTCAGGCACGTTTGTACATCGAGAACAACACCAACGGTGCTCGCCAAGACTTTCAGCGCGCACGTGCGATTGAGCCTGTGCTGGTTGCCCCAGCGCTTTATGAGGGCCAGGTGTGGTTGCCGCGAAGCACACACTACGCATACGAAGCATGGGCAGATGCACTAACGCGCCAATCGGAGAACCCCGGTGAGCTACACCACCGCATTATTTTGGAATCGACCAAGAATCCCCGCTTTGCCCGGGATTTGGACAGACTCAGTCAGATTACGCCTGAATTTCGTAAAAACTACCTAGCATCGCTCAAAAAGGAAGACTTTCTACGGGCGCTCAGCGAAGACTTACGCCGTGATCCTCAGTTAACTGGGTTTACCCCTGAACAGCGCGAACGCATCATGAAAATCTGGCTGGAACGAGGTGATTCCGGTCGTCTAATCCGTTTTCTTGAGGAGAACCCCGACGCTGCGCCGAATTCTTGGTATTACCGGGCCAACGCATTGGCCCGCATGGGTAACTATCCCGCAGCGATTCAGCTTGCCCAAGAGTATGCGCCGATTCCACAGATTCCCGCAATGGAGTCGCTGATGTTGCGCGATATACGCGAACAACGGGCACTTTTTGCATCGCGGACCACTGATGTCGTGCGCGGTGGAATTCTTCTGCAGACTCAACTGAACAATCAGGATACCGAAGGTGCGCGTTGGACGATCGAGCAACTGCTGAAGCTTAAGAATCCGCCGCCCTATGTCTATTATTGGCAGGGTGAACTTAGCCGCCTCGACAATAATTACGCTGATGCTTGGAGCGGGTGGAAACAATATCTGAAGGAAGTCGTGGAGCGCAAAATTGAGCTGAAGACGACACAAGCTGAAATGTTTGATGGGATTAAGGATACCGGCGATAATCCCTTGCTTTGGGAACTCGTGGAGCCTTTCCAGCGGAAGTAGAACTCCCCAAGAAGGGGGGAGATTATCGACGTTATCAGGATTGCTAAAACGAAAAAAAACCGATTTGCTGCGCGCATGTTAATACAAAAACCTCTCATTGTTTCTGCTCTTCTCACTCTCACCCTAAGCAGCCTTTATGCGCAGAACCTGCAGCCTGCAGGGGACGTGGCATCAGCGCCGCCAGATGAGAAGTTTGCGGTCAACACGGAAGCATGGGACAGCTTTATCAGTTTCAATGGAGCGCGGATCATGGGTGACCCGGCAGACCATATGTTTGTGCCGAGTGCCAGTTATTACACATCGTATACTTCTGTGGGTAAGCGTTTGTCCAAGAGCACAATTGTGCCCAGCTTTTCAACCAGCGGCCCACTCTTTGGCGGTGACGGCTATTTGACACTATCAGGCGTGTTGCCGTTTGATGGAGATGATACTTACCAGTTCAACACACTTGGCGGCTGGAAATATCGCTTATTGGAATACCTCGACATTGATGTCGGCGGTGGTTTGGCCCTTTATGATCAGAATAGCTTTGGTGCCGGCCAGCCCAGCCAACTTGGTTCTTACTATCGCAGTGCTTTTTTCTTTGGTATCATTGGTCGGCTTCCGCTGAACCCTGCGGCATATGTCACTTATGACTCCCAACTGGAGCAGGTTCAGGCTATCGTCGGTGTTTCGGAAACATGGAAGCTTGCAGAGGAGTGGACTCTTTTCGCAGAAGCTCGTCTTGGTCAGCTTAGTTCGCAGTCTTACCTTGGTGACAGTAAGTCGCCGGTTAGTGGCAAATGGCGCAATGGTTACACCTATTGGTTGACCACGGCCGAGATTTCCTGGACGCCGATCAAGAACGGCACGATTGCCGCAGGTATTGGCTACACCGGCAATAACGATGGCACAAGGGGCATCGAGAACATTGATCTAGGCCCCGAAAACACTGTTTACGGGAAGTTTAGTATCGCCTACAGCTTCTAGCCCTAGGTGTATATTTTCATCTTATTGCCGGACTTTGCATGATTGCGAGGGCCGGCAATTTTTTTCCAAAGGTCAACAATTAAGGTAGCTTGGATTTGACCACGCTCTTATGCGTATTCCAGTATATTACGTCCCAGCAGACGTTCTTTCGCCTCCAAACAGAGGCCGACAAAGGTTTCCTCAAACAGCGTCAGTTCATGCTGGCGCGCCCAAAAGCAGGACCAGTTCCGTTTTAGGCCACTATCGACAACTGGTCGGAGCGTCAGGCTTCCTTTGGTTAAATCCAGACCGGCAACCCATTTGGGCACAAAGGCCAAGCCTTGGCCAATTTTAACCATTTCCAAAATGGCTTCCATGCTGCCTACTTCGATCAACTCGGCCGGGCGGACGCCTTGACTGTGTAGTTTATCTTTAATGATTTCATCCGCTGGATTGCCACCGCCGTGCAAATGCAGTGTTTCGCCGCTGAGGTCATTGAGGTCGATCTCACTCTTTTGCGCTAAGGGATGGAAAGGAGGCATCACGACTTGAAGCTCGTCTTCAAACCATTCGAGTGATTCGAGGTCTGTGGCATCGGAACCAACATTGAATGCAAGGACGAGGTCGACCTCGTTGCGACGAAGCCGTTCAATGTTTTGCTTGCCGGAGCTTGGGCTGATACTGATCGAGCAGCCTGGAAAACTCTGCTTAAATTCGCGGATGATCTCGGGTAAAACAAGGTGAGCGCAGGCGGGCGTGGCACCGACTCGCAGGCGTCCCCGGCCCCAACCATCAAAATTGCCAATGCGTTCACGCATGGATTCCAGCCGGGCGAGGATCTCCGTCGCCTCACGAATAATAAATTCTCCGGGTTCAGTCGGGCGAATACGTCGGCCTTCACGTTCGAAAAGGCGGTGGCCAATGTCATTTTCAAGCGCTTTTACTGCATGGCTAACAGCGGATTGTGTTAAATGCAGGGACTTTGCCGCTTCGGTAAAACTTCGTGTTCGGGCAACGGCGACGACGGTCATTAACTGGCGGGTATCTAGTGGTGCGATCATGATGGCATGGGAATAGCTAGCATTCGCCATACCATTCATGGCTTCTACTCCAGATAATACTAGCACGATGAAAATCGGGTTGGTGCGGCTGCTTGACGCTGCACCTTACATTTTGGCGGGTGAGCTGGGATATTTTCAAGAAGAGGGCCTAAGAGTACAACTGCACTGGGAACTCGGATGGGCCACGATAAAGCATAAAATTGCTTATGGTGAGCTGGATGCCGCACACGCGCTTGCTCCGCAGCCTTTAGCAATTTCGGTCGGATATGATGTTGCCGCACGCCCATGCCGAGCGCTGATGGTGACGAGTCGATTGGGCAACGGTATTACACTTTCAAATAACATTCGAGAACGTGGAGTAAGCTCTTCCGATGATTTTCGCGCCGAAGTGCGTTCCATGCGCGGTCAGCGTTTATATAAGCTGGGTGTGGTTTCACTTGACTCGTGTCATTACTTTTTACTCCGACAATGGCTGACGAGCATCCGGCTGGATCCAGACCGTGACGTTAAGATTGTTGTGATTCCACCGGGCCAGGCAGTTCGCAACCTGCGAGCGGCTACATTGGACGGTTTCTGCGTCGGTGAGCCGTGGAACAGCCTTGCTGTGCGTGAAGGATTGGGCTGGACCGTGGCGATGAGCAATGACCTTGCCCCGAATCATCCAGAGAAAGTTCTAATTGCACTGGAATCCAAGATTGCTGATCGACCGGATCAGTACGAGGGGTTGATTAAAGCGCTTAAGCGTGCCTGTCAATTTTGCTCAAATCCCGAAAATAATTCACGCGTTGCCCGCCAGATGCGGCGCTCCCAAGTCCTCGGAACAACGGCGCAAGGCATAGAGAAAATCTTGCGAGGGGAGTATGACCGCGGAACTGGCTTAGATTTCTTGCCCGAGCCAGTGATTGATTTTGGTGCCAATGGCGGAACAGATATTTCTGCGGCGGATGTGGCTTGGATAATACTTAGCACAAAGTTGGCCGAGTGGCGTGGAACGAGCGCGAGCGAGATCATAGAATTGGCCTCCAAGGTCTATCCAACAGCCAAATAAATGGCCACTGCGGTCAATTTTTGTCGTTTCTGCTGCCTAAAAATAGGCACTCAGTATGCCTGTTGAGGCGGAATTACACATGAGCACCTTTCATCAATGTGCTGAAAACAAAACACAGGCATTCATGCATAACGTTTATGCCTAGATTTTGAATAAATGAATAAAATTCATGAGTGGCATGATTTTTATCACCTGTGGATTTGGGCTCACAAATCCAATTTGGCATGTGCAGTGCAATGTAAGGGGACGAACGCAAATACTATCTGCACACCTTCCACTCAAAAACGCATATGAAACGCATTATTGTTAACACAGCCGCTGCGCTCGCTCTGAGTTTATCTCCGGCCTACGCCGATCTCGACTTGGAGAAGGATGAGCTCAAGTTCGGCTTTATTAAACTGACGGACTGCGCACCGCTCGTCATTGCCAAGGAAAAAGGCTTTTTCGAAGACGAAGGCATTCAGGCCGAAGTCATTGCTCAGCCAAACTGGAAAACGCTGCTCGATAATGTCATTAATGGAAACCTAGACGGTGCGCACATGCTCTCGGGCCAGCCCATTGCTGCTACGATTGGCATCGGCACTCAAGCCAATGTCATCACCGCCTTCACGATGGATCTAAACGGTAACGGCATCACCGTTTCCAACTCGATTTGGGAGGAAATGCAGTATAACGATCCGGCCCTCGATACACCTACGCCGAAGCACCCAATTTCCGCCGACTCGCTCAAGCCGATTGTTAAAGAAAAACTCGATGCCGGCGAGAAACTCCAGATGGGTATGGTATTCCCGGTATCCACGCACAATTACGAACTCCGTTATTGGTTGGCTGCCTCGGGCATCAATCCTGGAATGTATACCGAAAGTGACACTGGCGGTCGCACGGATGCGGAAGTCGAGCTGTCGGTGACCCCCCCCCCTATGATGCCAACCGTGCTCGAAGCCGGAAATATTCAGGGATATTGCGTTGGTGAGCCTTGGAACCAACAGGCCGTCGTCAAAGGAATCGGTGTGCCCGTCACCACTAATTACGATATCTGGAAGAACAATCCGGAAAAAGTTTTCGGCGTAACTCAGGAATGGTCTGATGCCAATCCAAACACCCATGTCGCTGTTGTGAAGGCGCTGATCCGCGCGGGTAAATGGTTGGATGAAAAGGACGCCAGCGGTAATTTTGTCAACCGTGAAGAGGCGGTCCGCATTTTGTCTCAGCCCAATTATGTGGGGGCAGACTATGACGTGATCAAAAGCTCGATGACAGGCTCGTTCACTTTCCAAAAGAGCGATGTACGCTCGATGCCGGAGTTCAATGTATTCTTTGATGATTACGCCACATTTCCGTGGTATAGTGATGGCATCTGGTTTCTCACGCAAATGCGTCGGTGGGGCCAAATCAACGAGGCCAAGTCGCCGACTTGGTATCTTGAAACGGTGATGAAGGTCTACAAGCCCGACATCTACTTGCACGCCGCCAAGCTCCTCCTAGAGGAGGGTCTCATCGAGAAATCCGAAGTGCCGTGGGATAGCGATGGTTTCAAACCTGCCACGGACGAATTTATTGACGGCGTTGTCTATGATGCTCACGACCCGATCGGCTACTTGAACTCGCATAAAATTGGCAACAAGGATCCAGCCGGACTGACCGCTAACTAACTTCCCGTATAGTCCAAGCCTGGCGGTTGGTTTCATTCTGCCGCCGGGCCCTTGACCTGACATTTCACATAAAACGCTGACCGTTTCCATGAAATTCAAAATTCTAAAAGCACTCGATGTCGCAGGCCTACAAGTCTTCGATCCAGTCGTCCGCCTTATTTGCGGCGAAAATCCACCTGAGCAGTTCCGTAAAATCCTGCTGTTTATCGGCATTCCGATAATCACTTTTCTTATCTTCATCGGCATCTGGACCTATCTGGCACCGCGTCACACAACCAAAGCTGGAGAAGTGCCCACGCCTGGTGTCGTGAAAAATGCTGCTGATGGTATCTGGGTTTTCCATGTGCGTGAGAACCAGAAAGCTGAGGACTTTCTGCTCGAAGGTCCTGCCCGGGAAAAGGCTTTAGCTGGAGTCCAAGCGAGAATTGCAGAACTGACGCCACTCGCCTCGGCTGCTCGCACGAAGCTTGGTGAATTAGAAACAGCATCCAAGTCACAAATCGATCAGCAAGTTGGCCCGCTCCAAGAGAAGTATAATGCCTTGCGTAAGCAAACCCGTGCCGACGAAAAAGCACGCGAGGAGGCGTTGATTGCTCAGGCCGATTCACTGCCGATCGGAGATGCCAAGGCCCGTGATGCCTTCCTTGCCAAGGTTTCTGAACACGAAGTCAAGTCGGGGACTGAGAAGCAGGCGTTGAAAGATTTTAAGTCCACGATCGACGCTGCCTATGCGGATAAATTCCCGGAGATGGAAAGTGTTCGCATTCAATACAACGCCTACGAGGAAGAGCTGCAATATCTAAGCAAGCGTTTGGATTACCTGACCGAGGGCAACCAGTCGGTGAAAATCAGCGAAGGACAATCCGAGCTTGTCGATCTGCAATCAGCATTTTTAACCGCTGAGGGGGGCAAGGCGACCTTGAAGGCGGCTGAGAAGGTGCTCAAGCAAGAAGAGTCTATCGCGCGTATTGCCGAGAGTTCTTACTCTCGGCCCTGGACTTTTCCTCGGCAAATCGTACGTAGCGTCGCCTGCGTTTTTGTCGGCTTCTTTATTGGCTCAGCCATCGCGATTCCACTCGGTGTTCTTTGTGGTATCAGCCGCGTGTTTATGGCCGCGCTCACACCACTCATTGCGCTGTTCAAACCAGTCTCACCGATAGTTTGGTTGCCGATTGTTTTCATCATCGTAGGTGGCTTCATTTCCGATCCGGAAACCGCGTTCGTCCACCCCGCGTTCCTGTCCTCCGCGATCACGGTGGCGCTCTGCTCACTGTGGCCAACTTTGGTCAATACTGCTCTCGGCGTAGCTTCAGTGGAGAAGGACCACATCAACGTGGCCCGCGTGCTGCGCTTGGGTTTCTTCAGCCGATTGTTCAAAATCGTCCTGCCATCCGCACTGCCGCTTATCTTCGCCGGATTGCGCATTTCGCTAGGTGTGGGCTGGATGGTGCTCATCGCCGCAGAGCTGCTTTGCTCCAGTGAAGGCATTGGCAAGTTCGTCTGGGATATGTTCAACAACGGCTCTTCACAGACTTTTGCCCAGATGTTCGTGGTGGTCTTTGTGGTGGGCGTTATCGGGCTCTTGCTCGACCGCATCATGATCGTGCTCCAGCGCTCGGTCTCCTTCGATGGCGCACCAACTGCTATATAATCTGCAATCCAGAGCAACTTTAACACTTCAATTTATGTCTTTCCTGGAAATGGAAAATGTCAGCGTGGGCTTCGGTCTGGAAGGCTTTCGGACCGAAGTCTTGCGCGACGCATCTCTCTCGGTTGAGGAGAATGAATTCATCGCTGTGATCGGTTTTTCCGGTAGCGGCAAGAGCACGTTGGTTTCAATGCTGACTGGCCTTTTGCGGCCTGATAAGGGAGTGATCAAGCTTAAGGGTAAAGAAATTACCCGGCCCGGTCCTCATCTGGGCATTGTCTTCCAGAACTACTCCCTGCTGCCGTGGCTATCGGTTTACGGCAACATCGAGCTGGCTGCTAAGAAGGTCTTCCCAGAATATAGCAAGGCCCAGCGGAAGGAACATATCGAGCGCTATATCGAAATGGTGAGCTTGACGCCTGCCCGCGATAAAAAGCCAGGCGAACTCTCCGGTGGGATGCGCCAACGCGTATCTCTCGCACGAACGCTTTGTATGCAGCCTGAAGTGTTGATCATGGACGAACCGTTAAGTGCACTGGACGCCTTGACCCGCGCCAACCTGCAAGACGAACTCGTCCGAATCTGGGAGGAGGACAAACGTACGGTGGTGATGATCACTAACGACGTGGACGAAGCCGTTCTGCTGGCTGACCGTATAGTGCCCTTGACGATGGGCCCAGCAGCGACGTTAGCCGAGTCGTTCCCCGTTACGCTACCACGCCCACGGGACCGCACATCGCTCAACACCAACCCGGAGTTTAAGAAGCTCCGCAATGAGATTATCCACTTCATGACCGCTATGAACAAGGAAGCCAAGATGCTCCGCGTCGACCGAGGCCTTTCCATGCCGGACGTGAAACCCTTCGATTTTACCGCCGCTTAATCGCGGCTCCAACCTATTCAATCATCAACGCTGACACACTATGATTGACAACAGATACGTAGAAATTTCCAACTTGGTAAAAGCCTATCCAAATCCATTCGGTGAGGAAATCCGGGTTGTTGATGGTTTTAACCTGACCATGCAAAAAGGCGAAGTCATCGGAGTCATTGGACACTCCGGTTGCGGTAAATCCACCGTGCTAACGATGGTCGCTGGTCTCAATGAAATCTCCGACGGCGGCATCGTCGTTGCGGGTAAGGAAATCGATGGCCCAGGGCCCGACCGTGCAGTCGTGTTCCAAGCACCTTGCCTCCTGCCTTGGATGACGACTTTTCAGAACGTCATGATGGGCGTGAAGCAGGTCTATCCACATGCCTCCAAGCAGCAACGCCGCGTTATCGTGGAATACTCGTTAAGTGTCGTTGGCCTAGCCGACGCCATGCACAAGTATCCGCGGGAAATGTCTGGCGGTATGCAGCAACGAGTTGGCATCGCCCGCGCCATTGCGCTCAAGCCCAAGGTGTTGCTGCTTGACGAGCCCTTTGGCCGTCTCGACTCGCTGACTCGTATGGAACTGCAGGACGTTATCTTGGGCATTCTTGATCGCGAGAAAATTACCACGATGATCATCACGCACGATCCAGACGAAGCCATCTTCATGTGCGACCGTATTTGCATGATGACTAATGGGCCGCATGCGCGGGTAGGGCAAGTAATGTCGATTGATTTCGAACGCCCCCGCAACCGTGAGGAAATCATGGAGACGGACGAGTTCTACCAGTATCGCCAACGACTCCTGCAATTCCTCGACGACTGCGAAGCCGAGAAACATGGCAAGGGTCCAATCCGTTTTGATCAGCCCACCGAACCGGCCGTTGTCCAAGTTGGGTAACTATCAGAGTAACTATTCATGATCTCTGAACTGCAGTCATCGAGCGAGGGTACTCCGATCGATCGGCTCCTTCGTGAACAGGGGCGCTTGCAAACGCCCGTAGCCGACTTCTCTCGGCGCTATGATGCGGGGGACGTGAGCGGTCCGTTCCGTGAGCTGATTCCTTTGGAGAATCCGAAGGCAGACGAACAGTTTGCCTTCGAAGTCGACCTCGATCGTTGCACTGGCTGCAAAGCCTGCGTTGCTGGCTGCCACAGCTTAAATGGACTGGAGGAAAATGAAACTTGGCGCGATGTCGGGTTGATTCAAGGGCTTGTCGAAGGTGAGGCTTATCAGCAGACGGTTACCACCGCATGCCACCATTGCGCTGACCCTGGTTGCCTGAATGGTTGCCCAGTCAATGCATACGAAAAAGATTCGGTTACTGGCATCGTGCTGCACTTGGACGACCAATGCATCGGCTGCCAGTACTGCGTCCTCAAGTGCCCTTACGATGTGCCGAAATACAGCAAGCGGTTGGGAATCGTCCGCAAGTGCGATATGTGCTACAGCCGCCTTTCGGTTGGCGAAGCTCCGGCTTGCGTGCAGTCCTGCCCGACGGAGGCAATCCGTATTGTCACCGTCAATAAGGATGCGGTACAACGCAAAGCTGAAGAAGCAAATACCCCTGCGTTTTTGCCTGCTTCGCCGCACCAGTCTTTCACGAAGCCGACGACTGCTTATGTTTCGGTCAAACATATTCCGCAAAACGCTGTAGCTGGCGATGCCACTGTTCTTCGCCCGCAGCATGCACATTGGCCGCTGGTTATCATGCTGAGCCTCACACAAATTTCGGTTGGCCTTACAATAGCTGCCGCGCTTTGGCCCGCACACCAACGTTTCCTTTTGCTCGTCTCCAGTGTGATCTGCATGATGGGCCTTGGTGCAAGTGCTTTGCACTTGGGACAACCGCTTAAAGCCTGGCGCGCCTTTCTAGGAATTATGCATTCCTGGCTTAGTCGTGAGATCGTGACTTTTGGTGGTTACGCACCCATCTTGATCGGCCTAACTGCTGCTCAATTTATATCTCTGCCGATAGAGTTACCCACTGCGGCCGTCTGGCTGCCCGTCTTGATCGGTCTCGCTGGCGTCTTCACATCGGTGATGATCTACGCGGACACGCCACGTCCGTTTTGGCGCTTTCAGCTGACGGCCTCTCGATTCTTCGGGTCTACGATGATTGCTCTTGGCGCGGGTGGTTGTGTGTTCGGTGTCGGGCTCTCGGCGATCCTTTTACTTGGCTTGGGCTTAATCGCCAAAGTGGCTGTTGATGTCGTGGGCATGATCGAGATTTTCAATGCAGACTTTTCCCCCGACAAGCATTCCGCGCTGATCCAAATGAAGTGCGAACGCAAGGTCTTCATATCGCGTTGGCTCCTCACGGTAGCGGGCACCGTCATGGTGGCGTTGTCACCGCTCTCAGCTTTCGCCATTGGCGGTGCTTTGTTGCTCATTGGCGGTGAAGTTTCCGAGCGCTACCTATTCTTCCGCGCAGTCGCAGCACCGAAAATGCCAGGAGGTATCCGCCCATGAAGACTCGCTTAACTCCACGCTCGGATAAGAACACGCCATTTCGCCAATGGACGGGCCCGTTGACCGAAGAGATTGTTTTGCGTCCGGCGGAGTTCGGCCTTGGTCAATTACCTAACCCGCAACAGCCCGATGCTACTACGGAAAGTGTCTGCGGCTATTGCGCAACGGGCTGTTCGTTAAAAGTGCACTTGAAGGACAGCGAGGCGTTCAACCTTTCGGCGGACGCAAATTATCCCGTAAACCTTGGCATGGCTTGTCCGAAAGGATGGGAGTCCCTCGCACCGCTTAAGGCAACGGATCGCGCTACGACCCCGCTACTCCGTGATGCTTCCGGCAAACTGAACCCGATTACTTGGGAAGAGGCAATGCTGGAGATGATCACGCGCTTTAAGTCGATCAAACAGCGCCATGGTGGACGCGCACTTTCCTGGCTCAGCACTGGGCAAATTCCCTCTGAGGAAATGGCTTTCCTCGGTGCACTGTGCAAATTTGGCATGGGCATGATTCACGGAGATGGCAACACTCGTCAGTGCATGGCGACAGCAGTGGCGGCGTATAAAGAATCGTTTGGCTTCGACGCGCCGCCCTACACCTACCAAGATTTTGAAGAGTCGGACGTGCTGGTTTTTGTCGGCTCGAACCTTTGTATCACGCACCCGATCATGTGGCAGCGCGTCATGCGTAATCGCCGTAATCCTGAGATCATCGTCCTCGATCCGCGTCGCACGGAAACAGCAATGGCGGCAACCAAGCACTTGCCGCTGCGTCCGAAGTCTGACTTGGCGCTGCTCTATTGCTTTGCCCGTTTGTTGGTTGAGAACGACTGGTTGGACAACGACTTTATCCAGGCGCACACCGAAGGTTTTTCAGAACTGAAAGAGTTCCTCCTCAACGGACCATACGATCTTGCTACCGTGGCGGAATTGTCTGGACTGGATCAAGGCGCGATCTTCGAGGTCGCACGCATGATAGGTAGCGGTAAGCGCGTTTCCCTATGGTGGACGATGGGCGTCAACCAAAGCTACGAAGGTACCCGGGTCGCCCAAGCGATCATTAACTTGGCGCTGTTAACCGGCAATATTGGCAAGCCCGGTACGGGCGCTAACTCGATCACTGGTCAGTGTAACGCCATGGGTTCGCGCTTGTTCAGCAATTCGACAAACTTGCTCGGTGGCCACAAGTTTACCCTCGCTAAAGATCGCTCAAAAATAGCAGGGATACTTGGCATTGAGGAAGACTGCATCCCGCAAGAAGACTCTTGGGCATACGATGAAATTCTGGAAGGCGTGGAACGCGGTGAGATCAAGGGTCTCTGGATTATTGCAACCAATACTGCGCACTCTTGGATTAACCAGAACCGCTGGAACAAGCTCCGTGAACAACTGGATTTCATGGTGGTGCAAGACATGTATCACACTTCAGAAACAGCGCAGATGGCTGATCTCGTCTTGCCTGCTGCAGGTTGGGGTGAGAAGGAAGGCACCTTCATTAATAGCGAGCGACGCATTGGCCGGACGCGCAAAGTCAGTCGCGCACCTGGGCAGGCCTTGGCGGATTTTCACATCTTTCAACTCGTGGCGCATTACTGGGGCTGTGGGGAATTGTTTAATCGTTGGAACTCGCCCGAGGCGGTGTTTAAGATTTTAACCGAGGTTTCTAAAGGCCAGCCTTGCGATATTTCGGGCATCAAAGACTACGCCATGATCGAGTCGGAGGGGGGCATTCAATGGCCTTTACCCGAAGGCACAGAAGCATTTGACACGCAGCGCCGCCTCTTCGCCGATGGTCAATTTTTCTATCCGAGTGGCCGAGCAAAATTGATCTTTGAAGCGCCTCGCAAACTGCCCGAAGCGACCGACGTAGAGTATCCTTTTACGCTACTCACTGGTCGCGGTTCTTCGTCGCAATGGCACACGCAGACACGCACTGGAAAGTCCGACGTTTTGCGCAAACTTTATCCCGCGAAAAGCTATATAGAAATCAATCCCAAAGATGCGGAGCGCCTCGGTATAGAGTCCGAAAGCAAGGTGGTCATCAGCTCCCGACGAGGCGAAATCACTGCCTCCGCTCACCTCACGCCAATTACGCCAGTAGGCTCGATATTTGCTCCTATGCATTATCGCGAGGTGAACCAACTCACGCATTCATCCTTCGATCCGCAGTCGCGCCAGCCAAATTACAAGGCTTGTGCGGTGCAGGTCTGCAAGGCCTGAAATTTTCAAATTTAACGACTGACAATCATGAGCTCGAATCAGGAATTTAGCACGGTTCAGAAGCAGTATCTACAAGGCTTTTTCGCCGGAGTGTCCCAGCGTGGACAATTCTTCGTCGGACAGACTGCCAATGGGCAATATACCAACGATCCCAACTCCTCAGCCGGAGGCAACATGATCGAGGAGACCGTCCATGGTACGCCAATTGATGACCTTTGTAAGGAAGAGAAAATCAAGTATGAACAGAATGGCCTCGACGTGTGGGACAAGATGCTTGACAACGCCGCCAAGAATAAATTCCCCGAAGGCGGAGACGTGTTTCGCTACAAGTTTCATGGTTTGTTCTTTGTGACGCCAGCTCAAGAATCCATGATGCTGCGCTGCCGCATTCCTGGTTGTGTATTGCGCTCGGAGCAGATGATTGGCCTGGCGGAGATTGCGGAAGATTGGGGAGGGGGGTACGCTCATATTACCACGCGTGGAAATTTTCAGATACGTGAAATTATGCCCAAGTACAGCGTCGATGTGCTGGTGAAAATGCGCGAAGTTGGTCTGACGGCTCAAGGATCAGGCGCAGACAACGTGCGTAATATTACCGCATCGCCCACGAGTGGCTTCGATGCTCTTGAGCTAACTGACGTGCTGCCACTGGCCAAGGCGATGCATCATTACATCCTTAATAATCGTGATCTTTATGACCTACCGCGTAAGTTCAATATCGCCTTTGATAATGGGGGCGCGATTAGCGTTTGCGCTGACACCAATGACATTGCGTTCTACGCGGTGCGAGTCGGTGAAGGGCAGGATGTCGAACCCGGCGTTTACTTTCGAGTGCAACTTTGCGGCATCACGGGCCATAAGCAATTCGCTACGGACTGCGGGCTTCTGCTCAAGGCGAACGAATGCGTGGCGGTCGCCGCTGCGATGCTTCGTGTTTTTCAGGAGCACGGTGATCGCACGAACCGGAAGAAGGCACGCCTGAAGTACCTCGTCGATAAATGGGGTGTTGAGAAGTATTTGGAAGAGGTGGGCAAGAAGCTCGCCTTTGAACTACGTTACTTTGCACTGCAAAGCTGTGAGCCTCGCCATCCGATCACTCGCCACGGCTACATCGGCGTTTATCCGCAAAAACAGGCAGGGCTCAACTATGTCGGCATCACGGTGCCAGTGGGCCATATGACGCCTGACCAGATGAAAGGCACCGCAAGGCTGGCCGCCAAGTATGGCAAGGGCGAAATCCGGCTGACCGTCTGGCAGAATTTAATCATCCCACACATCCCTACGGAGAGCCTCGACGCTTTTACGGAAGAGCTTCGCGCAATGGGTTTTGATTACACCCACGACCCGATTACCAACGGTCTGGTTGCCTGCACGGGCAGTGCTGGTTGTAAATTTGCGGCGTCCGCCACCAAGGCGCAGTCACTGCTGCTCGGCGAGCACCTACGCTCAACTGTCAATCTCGACCAGCCCATTAATATTCACCTTACCGGCTGCCCGAACTCCTGCGCTCAGCACTACGTGGGGGACATTGGTCTGCAAGGCGTGAAAGTCAAAGTGGATGGCGAGTCCGTCGAAGGATATCACATTGTTTTGGGTGGCGGCGTTGATAACGAGCAGGGAATTGGCCAAGAAGTTTTCCCAAGCGTGCCTTTTGCGGACGTGCCTCCACTGCTGGAGCGCGTTCTGAAAACCTACATGCAGTCGCGTGTTGAGGACGAAAGCTTCCTTGAATTCACGCGTCGTCACACCACTGAAGAACTCAAGCAAATCTTTACTGACCATGTCCTCAACTAACCCTCAGGCTTTATTTCCGTTTTTACCGGACAACGCACCTTTCTCGCCGGATCAGCGAGCTTACCTCAACGGCTTGCTTGCTGGCATGTTCTCCAGCTCGCCTGCGATGTCGGACTTCGCGGAAGACTCCGCACCGGCGCGGCCACTCACGATCCTCTTTGGCTCGCAGACAGGCAACGCCGAGTCTGTGGCTAAGCAGGCTGCCAAGAAGGCAAACGTGCAGGGCTTTCAGACGACGGTCTTCGATATGGAAGCCTACCCGAAGGAAAATCTTGCGGCAGAGCAGAACCTATTGATCATCACGTCGACTTATGGCGAGGGTGAACCACCCGACAACGCCATGGAGCTGCACGCATTTCTCTTGTCTGATGCCGCGCCGAAGTTAGAGAATGTTCACTTCTCGGTGCTGGGTCTGGGCGACTCCAATTATCCAGATTTCAATGAGTGCGCGAAGCAGTTTGACGTCCGTCTAGCCGAGTTAGGTGCCCAGCGTATGCACGATGGCGTCTACTGCGATGTTGATTTCGACGACGACTTCGAGGCGTGGCTCACGGGCACACTGGCCGCTGCAGGAGACGTCACTGCTACCACGAGCTCTGCAACGCAAAGTCAAACTGTAGCTCCAGTAGCTGTTGAAGCGCCTGCTGGTCATAGCCGCAAAAATCCATTTCCCGCCAAACTACTTTCGAACTACAACCTGAACAAGGTTGGCTCGGCTAAAGAAACCCGCCATGTGGAAATTTGCTTGGAAGGCTCTGGTTTGGAATACGAGGCCGGCGATGCATTGGGCGTGTTCCCGGTCAATTGCACGGATTTGGTCGAGGAGTTGCTTGCCCTCACTGGTTTTGACGGTGAGGAGGCTGTTCCAGGAATGGACGGGGCGGAGGTCGCGCTACGTTTAGCGCTCGCCGAGCACTATGACATCACCAATTTGTCCAAGCTATTTCTGGCGAATCTGGCACCATTTTCCAACCATGAGAAACTCAATAAGCTACTTGCGGATGGCAACGGCAACATAGACGAATACATCAAGGGACGCCAGATCATTGACCCGCTAGTCGACTTTCCAGGTAAGTGGAGTTCGGCGGCGGAGTTTATCGATATGTTCAAGAAGCTGGCCCCGCGTCTGTATTCGATTTCTTCCAGCCCGAAGGCGCATCCAGGGCATGTTCACCTGACCGTTGGTGCGGTGCGGTACGAAACACATGGTCGGTCGCGCAAAGGTGTCTGCTCGACCTTTCTGGCAGACCTGCCTGCCGGGACGCCGGTTCGGGTGTATGTCCACCCCAATAAACATTTCAAGCCGCCTGCCGACCCGAATCGCCCCATGATTATGGTCGGGCCGGGCACGGGCATTGCCCCGTTTCGTGCCTTCTTGGAAGAACGACACGCGGTCGATGCGCCGGGAAAGAACTGGCTGTTCTTTGGTGACCAGAAGAGCGCATTCGACTTCCTCTATGAAGATCAGCTCAACGAACTTAAAGAAGCGGAAAAGTTGCATCGTCTCGATCTAGCCTTTTCACGGGATAGTGCTGAGAAATTTTATGTGCAGCATCTTATGATTCAGCAGGGAGAGGAGTTGTTTACTTGGCTCGAAGAGGGTGGGCACTTTTATGTGTGCGGTGACGCCTCTCGCATGGCTAAAGATGTAGACGCCGCTCTGCACGAGATCGTCAAGACTGTGGGTCGTAAGACTGAAGAAGAGGCCGCCGCTTACATCGATGATTTACGGAAGCAGAAGCGCTATGTGCGTGACGTTTACTAAAAAATGTCGGTCTTCTTTGAAGCAAATACTGCAGCTTAAGGCGATGGTAGATGTGTATCTAGACTGGTGCGCTGTTGCGATAAGCGAACCTCTATTGGATTGCGTGAGTCGGGAAAACTTATATCAGAGAGATCGATTTGATTGAACTTACTTGACTCATGCGTGTCAGTGTCTGATCAATCACATCATGCTTCGCCAGCGCATCATCAGCTTTATGCTGTTCAGCTTCATCGTCTGGAACACCGTCCTCGGCGGTGCAGGCGATTTGCTGCTTTGTAGTCATCATGATGGTGACGCCCATTTGGTGGGTGAATACATGGTTGATTGTCATGGGGAAAATGAAGCAGAAACTGCGTTCTTTAGCCATTGCGATGATTTTGAGTTAGCTGGTGTTGATCTGTTAACATCATCGCGGCATGAACGACTCGTGCTGATGGCATCGCAATGCGCCCTTACTGGTCTCGTGCCTGAGCACCTTCCACGATTTGAGGGCGTGTGGATCAAGTGCTTGCCAAATCGTGGGCCACCGCTGGCCCTGGCGCAATCGATTCTCGTCGTACAGACGACGGTACTGCGTTTGTAAAATCCTGATGTAGTTATCGGCGGATTTTCGCCGGTTGATTGCTAGCCTCGGCTGGCATTTTAACTCAACGCATCAGGATTTATCATGTACTCATTTTTAAGAAATTGTCTTTTTATTCTAGCTCCCGTAGGAGCGTTATTCGCCCAGATGGAACCACCGGATTTTTCGCATCCGGTAAACTACGCGACCGCTGTGCAATGGGCTGTGGCGCGCGACCCTCGAGTCGCCTTAGCCCGGGAGGAAGCGGAGGCTGCGGAAGGACAGATCGAGCAGGCAGACCTCCCGCCTAATCCCATTTTCGGCTTCGACATGGAGAACTTCTGGGGATCCGGTCCGGTTGATGGAGCGGAAGGCATTGAGGTAACATTCGCCGCCAGCCAGGTCATTGAGACGGCGGGAAAACAGCAGCGCCGCACTACGCTAGCTCGCCGTGAACGTGAGCTTGTCGATTGGCGGTATGAGTTGATCATAGCCGGAATTGAGGCCGACGTACGCACAAGTTTTGTCCAGTTGTTGCTTGCTCAAGAGACGATGGAGTTGCGTCAAGAGCAGTTAGCGTTGGCCGAAGAAAGCGCAAGGGAAACGACTCGACTCGTCGAAGCGGCGAGGGTGCCATTGCTTGAGCAGACTAGGGCGGAGCTAGAGATACGCAAACAGCGTTTCGCCTTGGGACAGGCTGAGCGCGACTTGCTGGCAACGCGGACGGCGCTTGCGGTCTTATGGGGGCTCGCGCCCGCTCCGGAATTCACCGTTGATGGCGAAATTCAATTAGAGCCTGAGCTGCCAGTATTACGCGAGATCCTTGGCCGATTGTCTGAGACCGCGATGCTCGCGCAATACGCTGCTTTGGCGCGTACTCGCGAAGCTGTATTGGACTTGGAAAAGTCGAACGCGGCACCGGACTTGGAAATCTTTGCTGGTGGGCGCTACTTCAATGAGGGAGACGGCGACTTTGGCTTCATTGCTGGTTTTGAAATTCCAATACCGGTTTTCGATCGCAATCAAGGGAATATCCGCACGGCGCGGGCTCAGTTACGTGCTGTTGAGCACGAACGAGAGGTCACGCGACGGGCATTGCTGAAGAGTGTCAGTGGTGCCTATCAGGCATTAACGGCCGCACACGCGGAAGCCTTTGCCGTGCAAAGTGAACTACTCGAAGCCGCACAGCAAAGTCTGACTGATACTCAGACTGGATACGAACGTGGGCAATACAACCAGCTCGCTGTGTTGGAAAGTCGCGAGATGCTCTTTGATATTCGCGAGACATATCTGAACGCCCTGAGGCGCTATGCTGAGGCCAAGGCTCAACTCGATGCCCTGACGCGCCCGGCGAAACTTAATTAATAACGTTAATCCTTCAATGACAATGAAACCTTTCTCTATTCACTTTACGCGACAACGTTTCTTTCAAGTGCTGGTATTCAGCATTTTTATCAGCTCTGTAACACAAGCCGCCGATGAGCACGATCATGCTGCTAAAAAGGAGCCAGCGGCCCATGATGATCACAAGGATCACGGCCATGAGGAATACGCCGCCAAGTCTGCCGATCAAGATACCCACGATGATCATGGCCACGAGGATCATGCCGATCACGCTGCTCGCGTGTCGCCCGCTGTCCTACAGGAGTTTGGTGTAGTGTTGAGCAAGGTTGGCCCAGGAGTGTTGCACGAGGAGATCATTTTGCCGGGGGAAATTCAGTTTAACCGAGAGGCGTTGGCATATGCGACGCCGCGCTACAATGGCGTGCTGACTAAGATCAATGCACGCCTAGCCGATCACGTGGAGGCTGGTCAAGTAATCGCCACACTGGAAAGCACGGACACGCTGCGGCCCTTTGACCTCAAGGCCCCGATTGATGGAACGATCGTTAACTATGACGTGACGCCGGGGCAAACTGTTGAGGCCGGCACGCCGCTTTACACCATTGCCAATCTGTCGACCGTTTGGGCGGATTTACGCATTTACCAACGCGATATGGCCAAGATTGAAAAAGGGCAAAGTGTACTTATTGACGGTGGTCATAACCTGAAGCCATTTCGCGGCAAGATCGCTTACATTGCGCCAACAGTAGACGAGCATACGCGCACAGGGCTTGCCCGAGTCATTGTCGAAAATCATCAGCGGGATTGGAAACCCGGCCAATTTATCAAAGGAAACGTGGCGGTCGATGAGCATCAGGCGGCCATGATCGTGCCACGCACCGCGGTGCTTACGCACGAAGGAGCGAAGGTCGTTTTCGTGCAAACAGCGGAGGGGTTCGAACCGCGACCAGTTGTGCTCGGTCACAGCGATGCGCAGTTTTTTGAAGTCCTGAGTGGGCTCAAACTCGGTGAAACTATCGCGACGAAAAACCCGATCTCGCTGAAGGCAGAGCTGGGTAAGGCGTCCTTCGGTGGCCACGAAGGTCATGCTCATTAAGTGGAGATAACAACCATGTGGACGAAATTAATCGATGCGGTTCTCCGCAATAAGTTGATCGTTGTGCTGCTCACCCTTGCGGTGATGGCGGGCGGTTATTGGAGTTATGAACAGTTGCCGGTGGATGCGTTTCCTGATGTATCGCCAGTGCTTGTGCAGGTCTTTACGGTGACCGATGGCCTAGGGCCGGAGGAAGTGGAGAAGTTCGTAACTTTCCCAGTAGAGGCCGCGATGAGCGGCCTGCCCAAGGTAAAGGAGACACGATCAGTATCGAACTTCGGACTATCGGTAGTTAGCGTGTATTTCGAGGATGGCGTGGATATTTACTTTGCCCGCCAAGTCGTCGGAGAGCGTTTGTCTGAAGCACGCGAGGCGATCCCCGAAGGATTTGGCGAGCCTGAGATGGGGCCGATCTCAACCGGCCAAGGCCTTGTTCTTTATTATAATTTGATTGATGAAAGCGGTGAGTATTCACTTGAAGAACTGCGTACCATGCAGGATTGGATTGTGAAGTTCAACTTGCAGACTGTGCCTGGTGTTACCGAGGTGCTCGGTATTGGCGGCTTCGTGAAGCAATTTCAGGTTAATATCAACCCTGATGCTTTGCTGCGTTACGGCCTTACCTTACACGAAGTTATTGAGCGGATTGAGGCGAATAACCAGAACGTTGGCGGGCAATTTATTGAACGCAACGGTGAGATGTTCATTGTCCGTTCGGAGGGATTGGCGCAGCGAATTGAAGACCTAGAAACCATCGTCGTAGCGCATGAGGATGGCACTCCTGTGCTACTCGGCGACGTGGCCGCCATCGAGATTGGCGGCGAAATTCGCCAAGGGCTTGAGACAATGAACGGCGAACGTGAGGTCGTGTCCGGGATGGTCGTGAAGCTCTACGGCACGAACTCGTCGACCGTGATCGACGCCGTCGAAGCGAAGCTGGTGGAGATTCAAGCCGCATTGCCCGAAGGCGTGATTATCAAACCTTACTATGAGCAGAAAACACTCGTGCAGAATTCGGTCAACACGGTGACGTCTGCGCTGACGCAGGGCATCGTGCTGGTGGCGCTGGTTTTGCTGGTTTTCGTGGGCGGGTTTCGCCCGAGTGTGGTGGTTGCGTTATCGATCCCGTTTTCGGTGCTCTTTGCGACGACTGCCATGCATTTTTTCGGCATCTCAGCGAACTTGATGTCGCTGGGCGGTCTGGCGATTGCGATCGGTATGATGGTTGACGGGGCCATCGTGATGACGGAAAACACCGACCGCATGCTGCGCTCCGCGCACGGTGATGAAACCAAGGCGCAGGTGATTTCCCGCGCTTGTAGTGAAGTCGTGAAACCACTGAGTTTCTCGATCCTGATCGTGATCCTCGTGTTCCTGCCGCTCTTTACATTACAAGGAGTTGAAGGCAAAACGTTCCGCCCGCTGGCTTACACGGTGTCGCTGGCGATGTTGGGTTCGTTGCTTTACGCGGTGCTTGCGGCACCCGTTTACGCCTGGGTTTTTATGGGAAAACCCAAGCGGAAAGACGACTCGGCTGAGGTTAAGGAAATCCTGATCGTGCGGGTGCTCGTGGCCATTTATCGGCCGATCGTTTCGTTTTTCGTGCGGCTTCGTTTGGCGGCAATCGTGATTGCATTTGCCTTGCTTGGGCTGGGCGCATGGGTTTTTCCACAACTGGGCTCTGAGTTCACGCCTCGCTTGGAAGAAGGGGCGATCATTGCGAATTTATCGATGGCACCCTCGGTGTCGTTGGAGGAAACCAAACGCAACACGATGCTCGCGGAAAAGCGCATCATGCAGATTCCTGAAGTCGTCTCGACGCATTCGCGGATTGGGCGCGGCGAAGTTGGCGCGCACGCTGACCCCATCAACTCCGTGCACATGATGGTCGTCCTTAAGCCATCCAATGAATGGCGAGCGGGTGTGAAGCAGGCGGATATCGAGCATGAAATGCGTGAGGCGTTGGAGGACATGCCCGGCGTACTGGCGAACATGACGCAGCCCATTCAACTGACCGTGGATGAGCTCGTGGGCGGGTCGAAGGCCGAACTGGCGATCAAGTTATTCGGGCCCGATTTGGATATCCTGAAAACCAAGGCTGACGAAATTGCGGCGGTGGTCTCCGACATCTCCGGCGCGGCAGATGTCCAACCCGGCCAAGTGACTGGTTCGCCGCAAATTGTGGTCCGTCCAGACCGCGCTGCGATTGCGCGATTCGGCATGAACCTTGCCGAAGTCCAAGAGCTGATCGAGGCCGCCGTGGGTGGTGTGGCAGCGGGGCAAGTATTCGAAGGCGTCCAGCGCTACGACATTTACGTGCGCTATCAGGAGCAAGCGCGTGATACGGTGGAGGACTTGGGCCAGTTGATCGTGCGCTCGCCTGATGGCGCGTTGATTCCGCTGGATGAGATTGCGGAGATCGAAGAGGTCGTTGGACCGCGACAGATTATTCGTGAGAACAGCCAGCGCTACATCGAAGTCCAAGCCAACGTGGTGGACCGCGACATTGGCAGTTTCGTTGCCGAAGCGCAAAAGGCGCTGGATAAATCCGTGACGCTGCCGACAGGTTACGTGTTGACCTGGGGCGGGCAATTTGAGCTCCAACAGGAGGCCAACAAACGCTTGATTGTGGTTGTTCCGGTTACGTTGGCCTTGATTGCGATCATGCTTTACTTGAGCCTAGGCTCGATCAAAAATACGGCGTTGATCCTTTTGAATATACCGCTGGCGCTGGTTGGTGGCGTGGTTGCACTTTGGTTGGCCGGAGAAAATTTGTCTGTGCCGGCGAGTGTTGGCTTCATCGCTTTATTCGGTATTGCGTTGGGTAACGGCATGGTGCTCGTCACCTGCCTGAATCAACTGATCTCTGACGGTATGCCAGTGGTGGAGGCGAGTATTCATGGTGCGTGCCTACGTTTGCGTCCGGTGCTGATGACTGCGGCGACAACGGCGTTGGGGCTGATCCCGCTGCTGATGGCCGATGGCTCGGGCAGCGAGGTGCAACGCCCCTTGGCGACGGTGGTCATTGGCGGACTTGTCTCTTCAACGATTCTGACACTACTCGTCGTGCCCGCGCTGTATCCGTGGTTTTCCCGTACAAATCGAATCTAGGATAAAAGGCGATTTTTACCTGATCCAAAATCGAGAATTGCGTTTTTTTTGATGCTGCGCTTACGTTCGAAAGGCGCAAGCGTAGCGTTCTCATAGCAGCGGAGAGTGACACCATATTTAATGGCCTACAGATCGTAACCCAGAGAGAGCACCGTTTCGCTGTATGTGATCAATGCAATCGCTCTTTGGTCTAGGTTGACTTTGAAGCAGAAGTGATTGGATTTCTTACAAGCGATAAATCGAGCATCTCCTTGGAAAGAGGTGCCAGCAGCGGCGAGTCGCGGCTGATGTCGGGGCCCGATTCTCCATTTACGTTGAGTAGGATAATACGTCCAATGCCCCGCTGATAGAGGTTGGCGAAATCATAGACACAGCCCACAATGGCCAAGGAGCCATCAGCGACTTTCTCTCGATAACGTTGCATGGCCAAATCACATTGATAGTGGACATTGCGCTCGACGGCGCGGAGCCATTCTATTTCGGGATCACCGTTGGGATCGATGTCACGCACTGGCAGGTGAAGGCCGTTGAGCTCTTGGACCAAGTGGAGGGATTCGCCGCGATAGTCGGAGCAGGCTGCTTTGATCGCACCGCACCGGGTATGGCCGAGAATGAGGAGCAGGGGCGTATGGAGGTGACGTACGCCAAAGTCTACAGAGCCGCAGGTGGCGGCTAATTGGTTGCCGATGTTGCGGATAACAAAGACGTCATCGGATGGTTGCTCGTCAGCGAGGAAGGCCCGGATTCGCACACGTGAGTCACAGCAGGTAAGCACCGTGATGTAGGGGTTCTGCTCATGTTGGATGTGGTCGAATTCATCCGGCGGAAGGTCTTCGGCAAACGTTTGGTTATCTGCCAGCATTTTTTGCAGAGCAGATGATGGAGTTTCAGATGTCATCGATGTCAGTAGTATGATTGATCTTTAGAATCAGTGAGTGGTGAAGCAGCAAATCGGCTCAATGTCATTAGGCACTGTGTTCATGTCGATTGGTTCACTGCACAGATTATTGTGGTTTATTAAGTCTGTCAAAAAACCAAAGCAGTTTAGTAGCTGACCGTTATCGAGTTAGGATATTCGATGGTGAGTTGCGCACCGCCATTACCTGATTCTGCTTGTTCGATGGTGGGAGATTGGCCTTCAATATCACGTAGGTAGCGCATTAGGCGCTCACGCATTGCCGCTCGGACTGGCGCATGGCTTTTCTTGTCCACAAGGTTTGCCAGCTCATATGAGTCCGTTTGGAGATCATAGAGATGGGTTTCTTGATAAATGCTGGCATTCGGTTGGCCCTTAGAGTCATCGGGTGCAGTAACAGCGTATTTCCAGCGATTGGTACGAATTGCGCGGCCTGGAGGCATGAAGTTATCGCCAAACTGGATAAAGGTTTCCTCGGGCCAATTGGTGTTATCATTTCGAGCTAACGGAAGTAGCGAACGGCCTTCCACACCCTCTGGAATGGCGATGTCTGCACTGTCGAGTAACGTGGGCATCAGGTCGACTAAGCTAGCCGATTCTAGCCGCTCGCCGCCGCCGTTCCATTTCGGTCCCCAAATCGCAAAGGGCACACGGATAGACGACTCATGCGGGCTGCGTTTGTATTCCGAATTACGGGTTTTGAAATGGCAACCGTGGTCGCTGATAAAAGCCACAATGGTGTTTTCGGCTAAGCCAGTGGATTCCAAGGAGTCCATTAGTCGCCCGAGGGCTTCATCAAGCCGTTTGATCATGCCACAGTAGCCAGCCCAGTGTTCCGGCGCACTACCGGTCAGGCTTTGGAGGTCGGGCGGCAGTGGCGTATCACGGTATTGCTCCGTATAGCCATGAGGGGCAGGGTAGGAGTCATCCGTGTTCTGGTGATGCGGCTCAATATAGGAGTGAAAGAGGAGGAAAGGCTGACGCGATTCATCTGGTTTGGCAGCGTGTTCGCCAATATAGCGAATCATAGCATCTGTTTGTGCATCGGAGCGATAGCCGGGCAGTTGGACTTCATTGTCATTCACGTCCCAGAGGCGAGCTGAGTAAGGGCCGCTGGTGGTTTCGATGGTGTTGGCCGCGAGCCAGTCCTGATAACCTGCGCGTTTTTCTTTGGGAACGGCTTGTTTTCCGGTACTGTTTGAAAGATGCCACTTGCCGAAGTATGCCGTCCGGTAACCTGCTCCACTGAATAACTCTGCAAGCTTTGGAGAGTCGTCGTTCAGATCTATGCCGTTGGCAAAGCATTTTGTCGTTGTTGCATATTGTCCAGTTTGGAGGCAACTGCGCGCTGGGCCGCAAACCGGTTGTGGTGTTACGCCATGCTTAAAAAAGGTTCCTTGCCGTGCGAAACGATCAAAGTTTGGAGTGAGACCTGCCCGACAGCCATTGAGGCCGAGGGTGTCCCAGCGTTGCTGGTCGGTGAAGAAAACGATGACGTTGGGTTTCATAGGCGAGTTTGTTGAGGAATGTCTCGTAGGTTGGCGATCCAAGTTCATTATGGCAAGCGTGCCGTTTATACATGTCATTGAGCGATACAGTCATTGACTTACACGTGTGAGATTGTTGACTAAGTCACAAATTTCTAATGAACACAACACATACCCTTCGCTCTACAACAAGCCTCAGCGGCCTGTGGGACTTTACGTTCTGCCGTGAATCGCTCAATTCTATCACGCTGGCGGATATTGCCTTCAATGACCGTATTCCGGTTCCGATGGCCTTCGACGCTTTGCCGATGTATCCAAAGCACCGCGGTATTGGCTGCTATCGGACGACGATCTCAGTGCCTGCTGGCAGCCCGGCGTATTTGATGTTTGAGGCAGTCTCGATGACAGGTCGCATCTACATCGACGGCCAACTGTGTGCCGAAAATAAGTGCGGATACGAGCCGTTCAAAGTCACCGTTCCGATGAGCGATAATGCATCGCGCGAACTTATTGTATTGGCTGACAATCGCTTCGATTTCGGGGCGCGTCCGATGCACGAGGAGTATTTTGACTTCTATCAATACGGCGGTATTACTCGCGGCGTTACGCTCCACATTTTACCTGTTGAACGATCCTCGATTCGTGGCCTCTATATCACGCCACTACCCGGGTATCGTGAGGGTGAAGTTCGCGTCGATCTTGATCTGGATAACGCAGCGGCCAAGCAGCGTTTCAATTTCTCCATTGATGGCGAAACGATCCCCGTCGAGGTCGGCCAGCCTGACGCGACCGGCAAGATCCATTTCACGACTAAAGTGGCCGATCCGACCATTTGGTCGCCGGCAACTCCCAACCTGCACATCGCCCGCGCCGAGCTACTTGACGAAAATGAAGCTGCTTATGACGACGCCCAAGTCCGCTTTGGCCTTCGTCGCATTGAAGCACGCGGCCAGAATCTCTTTTTGAACGGTGAACCGTTGGAACTGCGTGGCTACAATCGCCATGAGTTCCACCCGAATTTTGGCCCGACGACTCCGGAACTACAAATGTTCCAGGACATCCACTTGATGAAAGGCATGGGCTGTAACTTTGTCCGCGGGTCGCATTACCATCAGGACCAGCGTTTCCTCGATTTGTGCGATGAACTTGGCCTGCTCGTGTGGGAAGAAAATCTTGGCTGGGGGCAGCGAGAAAAGACTTTCAAGCATCCAGACTTTGCCGCACAGCATGACAAAGCCCTTCGCTCGATGGTGGACATGAGCTTCAACCATCCGTCGATCATCATGTGGGGATTCCTGAATGAATGCGGTAGTAATGAGGACTACGCTCGTCCGGTCTTCGAGGAAAGTGTTCAGACGCTGCGTGCCTTGGATTCTTCACGACTGATCACCTTTGCTACCATGTTTGTTGAGGGCGATAAGATGTTAGACCTCGTGGACATCATCAGCATAAACATTTATCCGGGCTGGTATGGTGCTTTGGACGTCGAAGATCCAGTTTCTCAGGTTGCGCCAAGAATTGAGGCCGTCATTGAATCGGTTAATAGCCGCGGGTTTGCTGACAAGCCATTGATGGTCTCTGAGATTGGGGCCGAGGCACTCTATGGCTGGCGTGATGCGCACGAAGATTTCTTCACGGAGCAATATCAGGCGCGCCTTTTGGCTGAGGCCTGTCGTTCAGTGCTGGATAATCCACGTATGTGCGGAATCTGTCTGTGGCATTTTAGCGACGCCCGCACCTACAGCGCAGGCTATTCGATTGGTCGTCCACGCACTTTTAACAACAAAGGGACATTCGACGAATACCGCCGTCCGAAGCTAGCCCACGCGGCGGTGAAAGATATTTTCCTCGGAAGAGACTGATCGATCAAATTATCGCACTGGCTTTCATTAAGCCATCTCAACGGGAACGCTTCGATGGCCTGAAGGCGCTACTTTGGGCCAACGAATCGCTCCACGGGGATTTGCCTTGCCTAAAATCAAGTGCTGGCTGAACTCGTTAAGTTAATGAGTAAGCCGAAGGCGTACACGATTCGAGAACTGGCTGAGGTGGCAGGTTTAAGCGTGGGCGCAGTTTCTTATGCATTGCGGGGACACCCCTCTGTTTCTGATGCTACGATTGAGCGTGTCCGTGCGTTGGCGGTGGAAATGGACTATCGTCCAGACCCGCGTTTATCGACACTGATGGCGCAGATTCGCCGTAGCCAATCGCCAAGAGAGCGTGAGGTGCTTGGCTGGATTTGGCTTTCCTCGAAAAAAATATCGGAGCAGCATTTTGGCCAAATGGTTTTTGCCGGAGCTCAACGCCGCGCCGAGCAGTTGGGCTGTTCCTTGGAACCGTTTTGGCTGAATGGGGCAGGCATGACACCCAAGCGACTACACAAAATCCTAAGAACGAGAGGCATTTCTGGCATTCTTTTATCGCCGGAGATGGAGCGCAATTACATGACGGTTGACTGGGATTGGTCAGCGTTTGCTTGCGCTATTATTGGGATGACAGAGTGGAGCCCAGTGTTACACCGGGTTGGCCATGACTACTACCGCAGTGTCTGGATTAGTATGCAGCGTATGCGCGAGGCGGGCTTAAAGCAGCCAGCATTTATTATGAGCCGGAGTATCGACGATCGCCTGCACCATATGCAGCTTGCGGCTTTTCGTACGATGCATCCTGATCCGTCGATTGCAGATTCTCTGATTCAATATGTAGATGATAGCGAAAAGCCGGAACTAAAACCCTGGCCCAAGGATTTTCAGCCAGACGCCATCTTATTGGCAATGGGGGCGGATGATCGATTTTATCGCATTCTCCGACAGTGTTTTCCGACAGTAAAACATTACTTCACGCTCAATTGGGGAGAGACTGGCGTTGTGCCTGGGATTTGCACTCGATACGATTTAATTGCCGGTGTTGCTGTGGACTTAGTGCTGGCGCAATTGCATCGAAATGAGCGCGGCATACCGGACCCCGCCACCGCTGTCTTGCTTCAAGGCGAATGGCGAGAGGTGCCGAATGTGGTACTCGGTACGCCTCTCAAGCGACAAAAGCCTGCCAAGAAAAAGCGCGTCAAGAAGGCCTCTTAACGTAGCTCGATATCTAGCTCCGCCAGTGCGATGCCTTCTTCGCCCGCAATGCTGTAATAGAGATAGGTTAGGCCCTCGTCCTCCAAAATACAGGGATCGCGCAGTTGGCGAACACCAATGCCAGCGCCGAGGACGGAAGGCTGATTGGAGTACATGCTACCTTCGTAATCCATTTCAGGTTGAATTACGTCGATCGGTGTAGATGCAAGCCATTCGCCCCAGTCGTTCGTTAGTTTCACAGTGGTGGCGAGGATGCGTTCTGGCGCGTCTTGTTTACGGCTATAAAAGAGGATCATCGTGTCACCCTTAAGCAGCATGGCGCAGTGGCGAATACTGGTTTCGCGTTGGCCAAATTTGTCCTGAATCATGACTGGGAAAACGATTTTTTTTGCCCGCATTTCCCATCCACTGTCAGCGTGCCTGGAGCGATAGAGATTACCATAGACATCGACACCGTAGAGCCAACCGTCCCACTGAAAGACTCGCAAGTAAGACCATGCCAGAAAGTCTTTGCCGGCAGTAAAGTTAATCCCATCACATGAGGTTGCGAGCAGGGTTTTTTGGTCCTTACTACCTGGGACGAGGCCATGAAAATACATCCGTAGCTGGCGCTGTTCGTGATCTATATGTACATCGGGCGAAGCCAGGTGACCGAAAATTGCTGGGACGTTTGCTACAGGCAGTACGCCGGGGTCATAAATTGTCCAAGGACCGTGTGGATTATCTGCGTAAGCCAAACGGATAAACTGCCCGCCATGATGCCCAAAATACAGATAGTATTTGCCGAGGGGATTGGGTAGCCAACTGGGGACTCGGATCGCAGTTGGGCCGTTGATATTCTGGCCGAGGGTAGGGGAGCTGTTGAAAGTGATTAGCGGATTGTGGCGACTACGGCGGGCGGTTATCTTGGAAATCGCGTTGAGCGGGGCATTCATGAGCAATAGTTAGGCGGTGAATTGAAGGCGCGTAAATATTTTTAGGCGCTTGGCGATCATTACCCCAATTCGATATGAATGCAGCTTGGGGGATCGGCTGACCTTCTGTTCTGAGCGTTGGATTTTTAATAACCAATTCGCATGAAGCGAGGCGCTCCCGATGTTATGGGGACTGCGTCGCGCACGGTAACCGTCCAGGTGCTGCCATGGTCGGTCGCGGCAGTCACGGTGGCAACGCCAGCATTGCCAGTTCCCCAACTACCCGTATAGGCCAGAGTGGTCGTGTTCCAACCGTCTAAATCGCTACCGGTCATTACCGTGTAGCCAATGTAATTATCGGCCTCCCGTAATTGTACCGTTATCTCCGTATAAATCGTTCCGGCCGCGTCGATGGTATCAACGGTGGTCTCGGTGGCGTGGTCATAGGCAATGGGATCGGAGACCAGCGCATATTCTTCATAATTCGTCATCCCGTCGTTGTCATAGTCATAGCTGGGCGTCATGAGCGTCAGGTCAGTTTCCCCGTCAAATGAGGTACCGATCCATGTGCCATATTCTTTGCTCAGGTTGAGGCCCGCAAAGGCGTCGATTACGGCTTGGATTTCTGTGGCAAAATTGCCCACGTAGGAGAACGCGCTGTAGTTACGTGTTCCAAGCGCCGTCAAGTCATTGTGGATAAACCAGTTGAGGCCGATGATCGTTAGCTCGCCATTCACATCACGAATCATGGGCGCGCCCGAGTCGTGATCCTGTAAATACGCTTCGTAAGCAATGAAGTTCGGGTCCCCTGACTGGTCTTGAAATGCGCGGATGGCGTTGCCGGTTGCGGAATAGCCACCCGCGCCGTTTACCGTGATATTGCTATACCAGTCGGTCAGAATGTTTTGGCCAACGGCCATATCCAGCGCAACGTCCGGGCTGGTGGAGGAGATTCCGACAAGGAAAGCAGTGGCGTCATGATGTGAGGAGAAATTGAACTGGATGGCGCTGTTGATGTTATCCGTGGTAAAGGCCAGCGGTTCGTAACTGGCAGGGAGCGGGGCATTGAGCACGCCAACCCATACGTCAGAGACGCCAAAGCGCTCGCCGGCAACAACAGTGCGTGTTTCACTTGCGCCATTCGGATCGTTGGTGGCGTAAAAGACGATACTTTGACCAATAATTGGATGGAAATGGTTGGCGGAGATGATGACATTACTGCTCACCAAAGTGCCCCATCGGTCATTGCTGCACCGGCCTATGCCCGAAAGATTGTAACTATTTGCGATAAACGCAGGGTCGTTAGTGAAGCGGTCATTGGTCGCGTTGGTAAAGCCATCGATGATGCTATTGCCCAATAATGACCCAAGGGGGAAGGCCATCATGACGAGTAATGTGACTATTCGGGGCATAGTTATGTAGATTGATCTAAAGCAAGACCGCGGGAAATGCAATCCTCCGACGTTGCCATAACGGCGCTGGTGGACCTCAAATTAACCTCGCGCCCAGTCGCAGGTTTCGCTTTTACTGGAGTTTTACGCTTTGCGCGTTGCTTTCGGGCTTTTGCGGGCCGGATAAAGAGTCTGGCAGATTTCACACACGGTTCCATTGCACCCGCGGGCGCTGCAATGTTCCCGTCCATAATAGATGATCTGCAAATGGAGTTTATTCCAACGTTCACGAGGGAAAAGGTCCTTCAAATCGCGTTCAGTCTGTTTGACGCTTTGCCCACTGGTCAGCCCCCAGCGTTGCGCCAAACGATGAATGTGCGTGTCCACGGGGAAGCTTGGAATGCCAAATGCTTGTGCCATAACGACTTGCGCTGTTTTGTGCCCGACGCCTGGCAGGGCCTCCAGTGACTCAATATCCGCCGGGACCCCCCCCCCATGCTTCTGAACGAGGATCTTCGAAAGCCCTTGGATTGCTTGAGCTTTTCGTGGGGCCAAGCCGCAGGGACGCACGATGGCGTTGATTGCATCCACGTCCTGTTGGGCCATGTCAGCCGGGTTGTCTGCTAATGCAAACAGCGCAGGAGTGGTCAAATTAACGCGTACATCGGTGCATTGCGCCGAGAGCAGCACCGCTACTAACAAAGTATAGGGGTCTCGGTGATCAAGCGGAATCGGCGGGTCGGGGTATAACTCCGCCAATCTCTGGTCAACGTAGGCCGCTCGCTCCTTTTTTGTCACCTTTAGAAATTCCAGCCGCCTTGGATACCGATGGCGAGAGCCGGGTCGGTCTTAATGGACTGGTAGGTGCTTTGGTTTTGGCGAAACTCAAATTTGCGATAGAGAATGCCCTTCAAATAACCGCGGATGTAGAGACCATTTTCAAAACGTTGGGTTACCCCCCCCGCAACTACGATGGATTCTGTTTCGGCGACTGGTGTTCGCGTAAGGCCGGGAGCGAGCGTCTGGGTCTTCATGCGGAAGAGGTCGTTTTCGTATTCGGTAGTAAAGTCTAGCACGGTCGACATATCGCCCGAAACGTCGTAGCTGAGCGTAAAGCCGTTGAAGGTGCGAAGAATGAGGTCATCGGTAATGTACCAGTTGAGAATGGGCAAGGGCAGGGCGTACATTTCGCGTTGCTCTTGGCCAATTGCCATTACTCCGAGACTAAAGGAGTTTAGCTCGCCCCAGAAGTAGGTGACGCCGACTCCAGCGCGATAAGACCCCCCCCCCGCGAGGTTCCCCCCGTCATATTCAGCACCCAAGGTCGCGCCCAACACAGCAAACATGCCCCAGTCAGAATCAACAAAACGCTGACCAAAAATCGTCTGAAGCGTCATTTCATAGGTGTCGTTCAGGTAAGTTGGCCCCCCCCATTGCCAATCCGTATACTCAAAAGCGAAACCAACGCGCCAGAACCCACGATCCCAGTAGGTGGCGTAATCGATTGCTGTAGTGAAGACATTGGAGGCGAGGTCTCCGTTGTAATTGCCCTGTAGATCCGAGGCGAAGTCGTACTCATAGTTCTGAGTTATTGTAAAGCCCAGTTCCTTCTGAGAAGAAATGATGTCGAGGAAAGACACCCCCCCCGTCGTCGTTTGCGCCCGCAGGATTCCTGTGGCGGCAAGCATGAAACTGAATGCGAAAAGCAGCTTGGATCGTGACATGACGGGCCAGCGTGCGACGTTCCTTGGCAAAATCAACACCCAAACAGCTCTTTTACGCTGTGGTGTTCTAATTACCACCGATCGTTTCGGTCTCAATGGCAATTCGGACTGATCTGATACGCTGTTGGTTTTCGTTTGCCATACGGTTCAGACTTTGCCTACTTAGCGGGCTTTTCTCATGAAGCGGACCCATACTTGCAGCCAGTTAAATAAAGCCAACGCAGACGACACCGTCACACTCATTGGATGGGTGGAATCAGTGCGCGACCACGGCGGTGTGCTCTTTGTAGATTTGCGCGATCGCGCAGGCCTCACGCAAATTGTCTTTCATCCAGACTATCCCGAGCTGCATACGCAGGCGGGCCGTCTTAAAGATGAATCAGTCATTCAAGTGACAGGCATCGTAAAGTTGCGTGAGCCGTCGACGGTTAATTCGGGCCTGCCTACCGGGGAAATTGAAGTCTCCGCACGCGAGATCATCATTCACAATTTATGCGAAACGCTGCCGTTTCCGCTGCAGGACGAGAAGGCTGAGAAGGTCAATGAAGACCTCCGCCTGCAGTATCGCTACCTTGACCTGCGTCGCCCGAAAATGCGTCGGATGATGACGATTCGTAGCACCGCCGCCAAGAGCTGTCGTGACTATTTGGCCGACGAGGGCTTCCTCGAAATCGAGACCCCGGCCATGTTCAAGTCTACCCCCGAAGGCGCGCGCGAATTTCTCGTGCCGAGCCGTTTGAATCCGGGTGACTTCTACGCACTGTCCCAGAGTCCGCAACAATACAAGCAGATGTTGATGGTTGCCGGGATCGAGCGTTATTACCAGATCGCACGTTGTTTCCGCGACGAAGACCTTCGCGCCGACCGCCAGCCTGAGTTTACTCAAATTGACTTGGAAATGTCGTTCATTGAGCGCGAAGACATGTATACGCTTATTGAGGGCATGCTCAAGAAGATGTGGAAGGACGTGCTCAACGTCGATGTGCCCACGCCGTTCCAGCGTTTGACCTATAAAGACGCGATGAACCGCTATGGCGTCGACAAGCCTGACACTCGCTTCAATATGGAGTTGGTCGACCTCTCAGAAGATCTTAAAGACACTGGTTTCAAAGTCTTCTCCTCCGTCATCAAGGGGGGGGGGGTAGTCAAGGCCATGAACGCCAAGGGCCTCGGTGACATTTCCCAAGGCGAAGTCAAGGCGATGGAAGACGTGGCCAAGTCGCTCGGCGCCAAGGGCCTGGCCTACATCGTAGTGCGTGGTGACGACGTTAAGGAATGGCGCTCGCCGATCATCAAATTTTTCTCTGAAGACGAGCTCAATGCGTTGAAGACCAAGCTCAGTATCGAAGACGGCGACCTGATTTTGTTCGCTGCCTCGAAATGGGAGCAAGCCTGTGCAATTCTCGGCCGTATCCGCTTGGAAAGCGCCCAATTACTCAAGAAACGCGGTAAGCTGGAAATTTCTGACTCCCAGTATAACTTCCTGTGGGTCGTGGACTTCCCGCTCATGTTGTTTGATGAGGACGAGGGCCGCTATGTTGCTGCGCACCACCCGTTTACTGCGCCGCATCCGGACGATATCGACAAACTCGACACGGACACGAAGAACTGCCGTTCACAAGCTTACGACGTCGTGCTGAACGGCTCGGAAATCGGCGGCGGCTCGATTCGTATCCACCAACCCGAGCTGCAAGACAAGGTCTTTAAGAACGTTCTCGCGATGTCGCCAGAAGTCGTGGAATCCCGTTTCGGCTACATGCTGAAGGCCTTCAAATTCGGTGCCCCGCCTCACGGTGGCATTGCGCTTGGTCTCGACCGCTTGGCCGCGATTCTCGGCAATGTTAAGTCAATCCGCGAAGTTATTGCATTCCCGAAGACTCAAAAGGGCCAAGACTTGATGACGAGTGCTCCTGGTCCAGCGACCGACAAGCAGCTTCGCGATCTCCATATCGCGGTGACCAAGCTCGAAGACTAAGGCACGATCACGACCTTACCCACCAATGCAGTCGCAGGGGGGGGGGGAAGCGCATGTTCAACTAAACTTGGCCATGCGCTTTTTTATTAATGTCTTAGTTTGAGCTGCTTGGGGTGCTGCCTTCGTCGAGATAGTTCAATGTGCCTTCGACGAGGTTTTCAGTGCCTTGTGCGGTCTCCATGTCGCCTAAACCATTATCTCGGTCTTGGTGGCCTTCAACGAGCTGTTTTGCCCCCATGCCCATTTGCTCTTCGGGTGTGGGTTTCTGGCAGCCAGTTAATGCCAATGAGAGTAGGCTAGCGCAGATGAAACCTAAAGATATTTGCTGTTTTATATGCATTTTTTGGTTATAATTCGTTTGCCCGAACAAGCAAGAAAATAGGGTGTTTCATTTACTGTCTTTTTTGTCGTTTGACCGCTGGATATTTGCCCGAATTTGGGTGAGTAATTGGAGCAATTTCTGACAGTCGGCGTCAGAAAGATCGTGGACGGCTAATTCAGTCAAGTGGTTAAGCTGGTCAATCAGGGATTCATTGATTTTCGTTCCTTCGGTAGTCAAAGAAAGAAGTTGGCTGCGGCGGTCGTTTGGATCTTCTTCACCAATGAGCAAACCTTGTTCCTTGAGGGTCTTTATCGTGCGGGCAAGCTGTCCTTTGTCACGTCCGGTATGGATAACAAGCTCGCGGAGTGTTGCCCCGGGATTTTGGGAGAAGTAAGCCAGCATTTTGCCCTCCATGTGTGTCAGCTGATAGGGGCTGTCACGCAGCACCCGATACTGTTCTGAGCGAATCAAATGCATTAGGGTGTGGATTGCCTCAAAAACTGCTTCGGCATTTTTCTGAGATTTTTTGTTGATAATGTCAACCTTCTGGCTTTTCATATTGTTGTCAAAGTCAACTAAGTGGGCGTGGACACAAAAGTAAACGTTCAATTGGCTTTTGACTGAATCATAATTGAAAAACAAAAATCCATGACCAATACACTTCTAGATTCCCCTGCCGCTCACGTGCTGGATAAACTCTTTGCTGATGCGGAGCAGCAGATGGCCAAGTTCCGCGATGCGGCACAAAATCAGCCTAAGCCCGAGCCAGTCGATCAGACGCCTTTTGAGCGCTTTTCTGCGCGTAAAGACCTCTACATGCCGATCGATCGGCCCTTCGGAAACCTGATGTATTCGCTGATCCGTGCGACTCAGGCTCGGACGGTTGTTGAGTTCGGCACGTCGTTCGGCATTTCGACGATTTATCTGGCTGCTGCGGTGCGTGACAACGGGGCGGGGAAAGTCATTACCTCGGAATTCATTCCAGAAAAAGCCGAAACGGCGAAGAAGAACCTCACCGATGCTGATTTAGTTGACCTAATTGATTTTCGAGTTGGCGATGCTCTGATGACGTTGAATGAGCCCCTGCCTGGGCAGGTGGATTTCGTTTTTCTCGACGGCGAAAAATCAATGTATCTCGACATACTCAAGGTGCTAGAGCCGCACATGAAGTCTGGCTGCCTCATTTCATCGGACAACACCGACCACGACGGCGTGGAGAATTTCCTAGCTTATCTACATGATCCGGCTAACGGCTACGTTTCCACTCCCTTGCTAACGCTAGGTGGGTCGAAACATCACAGCGGGCACGAGGTGTCACTCCGCCTTTAGCGAGTTGCGCGCCTCGTTTATGACGTGGAATCAACCAATTTGATTGCACTGATTAATCAGATGCAATGAATGGAAACATGTCTCAAAATGCCTTAATATTCTACGGAGGCTGGTCTGGCCATTCCCCTGATGTCATTGCCCGCCGTTTTGCTGATTCACTCACTGGCAATGACTATGATGTGGAGTTATGTGAAGGGCTTGACTGCCTTGACGAAGCGGAGCGTCTAGCTGAGTTTGATCTTATCATACCCTGTGTTACCATGGCGGAGCTTTCGGCGGAGCGCGAATCAGCACTAACGCAAGCAATCCATAACGGGACTGGTCTGGCTGGCACGCATGGAGCTGGAGACGCTTTTCGTGGTGCCTTGAACTACTGTCACATGATGGGCGGGCAGTTTGTCTCCCACCCTCATGTTGGGGACTACACCGTCCGGGTGACACAGGCAGAGCACGCGTTGACCGCGGATTTGCCTCAACAGTTTAATTACAATTCCGAGCAATACTACCTGCACGTTGATCCGGGCAATGACGTGTTGTTGGCCACGGATTATCATTACGAGGGTAAGACGATCAATATGCCCGTTGCCTGGACGAAGAATTGGGGCATTGGTAAAGTTTTTTACTGTGCGCTTGGTCATAAGCCGGAGGAATACGATGAACATCTGCACGTCTGGAATTTTATCGTCGATGGCGCACTTTGGGCGGCACGTAAGCCTGTGTAGCAGTGCGCGTTGAGGCCAAGCTTGTTGTGTTGATTTTTTAAACGCAGATTTCGTTGTAACAGTCGACGACGAGGTCAGTGCGTTTAATGGGCTAAACGAGAAAATACGGGAATTAGATGCGCTGTTTGGGTATCTAATAATTAGGAGAAATGTGGATGGAAAATGCGGAGCAAAGTTTTTGTTCCCTTTGATGTCGATTGGCTTGCGCCACCAGAAATCCATGATAGTCTTCACCATATTCCCATGAGCGAACCCACCCAGCGATTCAGTCAGCGGGTAGACGATTACGCCAAGTATCGCCCCAGCTATCCAAGTGCCGCCGCCGCAATTTTGCGGGATGAATGCGGCCTTGAACCAGGAGCGCCGATTGCCGATATCGGTTCTGGAACTGGTATTTTTTCTCGGCTGTTATTGCGCCAAGGCTTTCGCGTGATCGGAGTCGAGCCAAACCGCGAAATGCGCGAGGCAGGTACTCGTCAATTACGTTGCTACCCGCTTTATCAGAGCTGGGATGGCCGTTCGGAAGAGACAGGCTTGCCTGATCGGACCTTGGAGGCAATCACAGCGGCACAAGCCTTTCATTGGTTTGACCGAAGCGCGACCCGCCGCGAATTTCGTCGCATTCTGAAGCCGGGTGGATGGGTTTACATCATCTGGAATCATCGGCGTATGGAGGGCTCGGCTTTCCAACGCGCGTATGAATGCCTGCTGGAAGAATTTGGCACGGATTACCATCAAGTTGATCACCAAGGACCAAGTCGCTCAGATTTCGCAGAATTCATTGGTGATAGCCATGTGGAGTCGCGCATTTTTCCAAACCGTCAGGACTGCAATTGGGAACAGCTGCGTGGTCGGCTCTTGTCGTGCTCCTATGTGCCCGCTCCAGGTGATCCCGATTGTCTAACGATGCTGCGTCGGCTAGAGCAGATATTCCTCCAGCACCATATCAGCAACCGTGTTACGTTGGAATACGATACGCGTGTATTCTGGGGACGAATTGCATAAATAGGTTCGTCAGCCGTTTCATTCATCCATTAGTAAATAGGTACGCTAATTTCTATGCGTGCATTTTTACGACGATATGAACTGACGAATTAATTGATTAATGGCTGAAATAAAGGAGAAAACAAAGGAAGCGGTCCGTAGCCGATTTAACTGGTTAATCTGGCCTGTGGCAATCATCGGACTCATTGCTGCAGGGATCTACGGTTATCAGCGGCTTCAATTCGATGAGGCGCACATTGTCACCGACAATGCTCAGGTGCAGGGACAATTGATCAAAATTCTGGCACCCGAACGAGGTTGGCTGAACACTGTATCGGTATTCGAAAACCAACCCGTTACAGAGGGCACCATTCTGGGCGAACTGGAGAACCAGTATTACCAACTGGAGGTGGAGCGTGCCCAAGCTAAACTGAATGCGTTGCAGGCGCGTAAGGGAACCTCTGGCACGAAGGATGGCAGCGGACTAGCTCAGGCTAAATTGGCCACAGCACAGGCTAATCTGGAGGTTGTTCAGGCTCAGCTTTCCGAAGCGCAGTCCACCGCCAAGCAGTCCACTGCTCAGCTTCAGCGCATGCAGTCCAACAAGATCAGCCAGACCTTTGTGCAGTCTCAATTAGATATGGCTCAGGGCAGTGCGGATCAAGCAAACGCCCGTCTACTAACTCTGCAGAAAGAGGCCTATGCCGCCCAACAGGAGGTTCAAGAAGCGATGGCTGGTGCCCAGCTCCTCGATTACAACATTGAGGAGGCCAAGGCAGAGCTTGCCCAAGCCCAACTGAACCTCTCATCCACGGAAATTAAGTCGCCAATCAACGGCCATATTGCCCAGCTCAAGGTCAACCCCGGCACAATGGTTGAGCAGGGCCAGTATCTGATGACCGTGGTTTCGGACGACGATAAATGGCTTGTGGCCAACATTAAGGAAACTCTGTTTGAACGCATTTATCTCGGCGATAAGGTCGATGTCACGATAGACGCTTTTCCAGGCACGGATTTCAAAGGCGTAGTAGCTAGTTTAGCCCCCGCTGCGGGCAACCAATTTAGCATCATTCCGCGAAATGCAGCCAGTGGTAATTTTATCAAGGTCGAAGCCCTTATCCCTGTTGTGATTCGCTTTACGGAACCACTCAGTGACATTGAAAAACTTGTCCCAGGCATGAGCGCAGAGGTGACAATCAGTGTGGATGCCAAGCGTAAATGGGAGCCGGTTATCGATCCAAGCAAACCGCTTAAAGCCTCACCAGCTAAGGACAGTAATAAAGCCGCCAGCTCAGCACCTCCTGAAACACCGACCCCTATTCCTTCAACACCAACAGCCTCAGTGAAGCCCACTAACACGGCTACACCCGTCAATATCGCCACGCCGGTTAAGACAGCCAAGCCGGTCGACACAGCTACACCCGTCAGCGCGGAGCCTGCCCCCCCCCCCGCAAACGTAGATACGGCTAATGCCCACTGAGGAAGCAAAGGGGCACCCTCAGCGGTATTGGATTGCTTTGGCGGTGACGCTTTCCTCGCTCGTCGAGGGCTTGGATACGTCGGTTGTCAATGTGTCGGTGCCGCAGATGATGGGGAGTTTCGGCGTGTCCCTCGACGCCATCGCATGGGTCTCGACGGGCTACATTCTTTCTAATGTGATTATCATCCCATTGACGGGTTGGTTGGCGTCGCTCTTTGGACGAAAACGGTATTTTACGGGTTCATTGGCACTGTTCACTCTGGCGAGTTTCCTTTGCGGACACGCGGGTTCACTGGAGTCCCTGATTTTCTGGCGTGTGGTGCAGGGGATTGGCGGGGGAGCGTTGGTCGCCACATCGCAGGCGATTCTTTACGAGGTATTCCCCCCCCGGGAGCACTCTCGAGCAATGGCGATTTGGGGAATGGGTATCATGGTCGGCCCAGCGATGGGCCCCGTGCTCGGTGGCTACCTGACAGAGACCATGTCATGGCCATGGATTTTCTACATCAATATTCCGGTCTGTATCGCGGCGCTTATTCTGGTGGTGTTTTTAGTGCCAGAGTCGAAGTATCGCGAAAAGGTGCGCAAAGTGGATTTTCTAGGGCTGTTGCTCTTGGCGATTGGTTTGGGTGCCTGCCAATTATTGTTGGAAGATGGAAACAAAATCGGCTGGCTTGCGTCCGCGGCTGGCTGGGAATTAACAGGGCTTACACTGTTCTGCCTCGGACTTTTCATTTGGCGAGAGCTGACTTTTGAAAGCCCGGTCGTGGATTTACGGATCGTTGGCAATCTCCAGTTTTCTGCCTGCTGCCTGTTTACTTTTGTGCAAGCATTGTGCACGTTGGCGATCGTATTTGTCACGCCATTACTGTTACTCGACCTGATGGGCTACAGTGCTCTGCAAACTGGTTTTATCATGCTGCCAGTTGCCGTGGGCACGAGCCTGGTGATGTTCGTTGTGGGACGTATTTCGCATTTATGTAACCCCTATGGTCTAATCTTGGGCGGGGTCGCTATTTTCCTCTACGCAATGTGGAAATACAGCTACTTTGACGTTTTGACGCCGGACACTGCCTTTACCTTTCCGCTACTATTAAGGGGCATTGGCTTGGGGATGATCTTTGTGCCACTCAATGCGTTGGCGGTTGCCGACCTCCCCCCCAGTAAACAAGCTGCTGCTACTGGGCTGTTAAACCTGACCCGCCAGTTCGGCGCGAGTGTCGGTGTCGCGGTTGCGGCGGCGGTTCTCGGTAGTATGCAGGGGCAATTTGAAGCGCAATTAATCGACGCTGCAACCAGTAGTTCGCCAGAGCTGACCATTGTAGGCCAAGATGTAATGAACATGCTTCACAGCGAGGGGGTTATCAATCCAACTGCTCACTATACGGCGCTTAAACTCTTGCATGACTACACGCATCAGCAGGCGACGAGTATCGCTTTTGATCGGATCTTCACAATCTTCGGCCTAGCTTTGCTAGCTGCTGTGCCATTGATCGTCTTTATGCGCAAAAATCCGGACCGCAGTAATCCGGCTCCAACTGGGCATTGATGCTATATTCGTCAAATTGAGGACAGGCGACTAAGAACATTGTGCGGGAACTGCCTCACTGCATCCACTGAACCCAGTCTTGGCTGTAGCTCTTTAAGTTGTTTCGGCTGATGACTTCACCGCCGGTTTGAATGACCCTTAGGGGGGGGGGCTGTTTGAGGTGGACTGCATTGATCGCCGCTTCCATTGCGAGATAGCCCCAGCGATAGTAAAGCTGCGCGACAAGCGCATCTACTTGCTTTTGGCCAACGTAGGCAAGCATTGGGGGCAGCGCATCTACTGCTACACAGACCTGTTCTCCAGGCTTCCAGGGGAGGGGAGTTACGCCCAACAACGGCCATGGTCCTAATAGAATCCATCCATCGATCGCTTCGTCTTGATCTGTAGCCTGAACTTCGCGTAGGACGTTGATTGCGCCGTCAACGGTCTCGATACAGGGGTAGACAGCTTGAATGCTAACTTGAGGATTTGCCTCTGCTGCAAGCTGAACTGCGGCAAGGCGCTCTTGATTAACTGGGGCATCGGCGTTACCCACGAGAACCGCCAAATTGCCACCGCGTGGTAGCTTTTTGGCGGCATGATCGAAGGCGATTTGGCCGATTGCTGCGTTGTCTGTGGAGACTGTTGCCAGCCGTGGGCTATCTGGCGCATCTTGGTCGAAGGTGACAATGTGGACGCCTTGGCGGGCCATCAGATCGAACTCCTTTTCGATCGTTTTCGGCTCAGAAACGCTGATCAAGACCGCGTGTGCTCCCTTAATAAATGCTTCGCGTAGCGCAGATGACTGGCCGTTTCCAGGTGTTGGTGTCAGATCGACAAGCGTGATTGCCAAGTGATGCTGATGTTCCAGAACCTTAGCGGCGTCCAGTGCGCCCTGTCGAGCTGGACCATTAATCAGATTCGTGGTGTCTTCGCCGATAAAGGCTACGGTGTAGCGCTCCCAAATTTCGCGAGGTCGTTCGCCTTGAGCAGAGCCAGCGAACAGTACGCAAATGAAGAAAAAAGCGGAGAAAAAAAGAGATCGGGTATTCATCTATGTGGTTTATCGTTGCCAGCAACGCTAAGGTTGGACGGGGTAGATTGGCATAGGTTCCCTTATGGATGCAACATTGGGCATAGTCGTATTCGTAATCGGTCTCATTATTGGGGCGGGTGTCGCGTGGGTGGTGATGAGCAAGGGCTTCAAGGCTGCTCGTGAGCTTGGCCAGGCCGAGGCTGGGACTCAGCTCGCGCTTGCCCAGCAGCAGAGCGAACAACATGCCGCCCGAGCTGATGCACTGGAAAAAGAACTCGCGGTACGAACTCAGACTGCTAACGAAAGCGCTTTGCGTTTGCGCGAGGCCGAGACTCGGCGAGAGCAGGAGCGCCAGTCTGCCGAAGAAAAAATACGGCTGATCGACGAAGCCCAGATCAAGCTTCTTGATGCCTTTAAGGGCCTTTCGGCCGATGCCCTCCGTGCCAACAACGACGAATTCCTTAAGCAAGCAAAGCAAAATCTGGAGCGTTATCAGGAAGGGGCTAAGGGCGATCTCGAACAACGTCAGACCTCGATCAAGCAGCTCGTTTCACCACTTCGGGAATCTCTGGACAAGGTTCAGGAGAAGATTACCTCGCTTGAAAAGGCGCGCGAGGGGGCTTATCAGGGCATGAACGAGCAGATCAAGGGTATGCTTGTCACCCAGCGTTCCTTGGAGTCTGAGACGGCTAATTTAGTCCGTGCTCTCCGTGCCCCGCAGGTCCGTGGACGATGGGGGGAAATGCAGCTGCGACGCACCGTCGAGGTTGCTGGTATGCTGAACTATTGTGACTTTTTTGAGCAAGAAAACGTGACCACTGATGAAGGGCGCTTGCGGCCCGATATGATCATCCGCCTACCCAACGGGCGCCAGATGATCGTCGACGCCAAGGCTCCGCTCGAAGGCTACCTCAACGCGCTTAATTGCACCGATGTGGACGAGCAAAAGCTTCGTTTGGCAGACCATGCACGCCAAGTGCGCGATCATTTGAAGAAACTCGGCGAAAAACGCTACTGGAGCCAGTTTGAAGCAACGCCGGAGTTCGTGGTCCTTTTTCTACCAGGCGAGGCCTTTTTCAGTGCAGCGTTGGAGCAGGACCCAACGCTGATCGAATTTGGCTCAGACAACCGCGTGATTCTCGCGACACCTACGACCCTCATTGCACTGCTCAAGGCTGTGGCCTATGGCTGGCGACAGGAGGAGATTGCCAAGGAGGCCAAGAAGATCAGTGAACTTGGGGCCGAGCTCTACGACCGCATCGCGACCATGGCCGGGCATTTTGATAAAATACGCCGTGGCCTCGATAACGCTACCAGCGCCTACAATGGTGCGGTCTCATCCTTTGAAAGCCGTGTGCTGGTTTCTGCGCGCCGCTTTAAGGATATGCACGCAACCTCCTCCCCTGCGCTCCCTAACGCTCAGGAGGCCAATACCCAGCTCAAGCAATCGCCGACGGTGGAGGACTGATATTGCCCGCATTTTCGTTTTGCCTTTTGTCTCGATCATTTTGAATTCTTCCTGCCATGCCCGCATTCGATTATCCGCTTGAGAAACTAAAAACTTACATGGGGCAAAGCCCATGCCCGGCTGATTTTGACGTCTACTGGACGGAGGCACTCGAAGAGATGAAGGCAGTGGACGCCCAACCAGAACGCGTTGCTGCGAGCTTTTCGACGGCCTTTGCCGACTGCTACGAGTTTTACTTCGCTGGTGTTGGCGGTGCCCGAGTGCATGCCAAACTTGTTGTACCCAAGAGCGTTCCCAAGGGGGGCTGCCCGGCCATCGTGCAGTTTCACGGCTATAGTGGTAGCAGCACCGAATGGTCTGGCCTGCTGACGATGGCGGCTTCTGGATTTGTCATGGCTGCGCTGGATTGCCGGGGCCAAGCGGGTGAGTCGCAGGAAATCGTTTCCGCAAACCTTAGCACATTCAAGGGACACATCATCCGCGGGTTACGCAATGGTCCGAAGCACTTGGCCTTTCGTTCGATTTTTCTCGATGCGGCGCAACTCGCTGGGCTAGTCATGGACATGCCCGAAGTTGACGCCACCCGTGTGGCGTCTCAGGGAGGCAGTCAGGGGGGGGCGCTTTCACTGGCTTGCGCAGCACTTGAGCCGCGTATTGCGAAGGTGGTTGCACAATACCCATTTTTGTCGGACTACTATCGCGTTTGGCAGATGGACCTCGCGGAGAATGCCTACGATGAACTTCGCGCATTTTTCCGTCAGGTCGATCCTCTTCACGAGAAGGAGGAAGAAACGTTTAACACGCTTGGCTACATCGATGTAAAGAATCTGGCACCGCGCATTAAGGGCAATACACTGATGGCTATTACTTTGATGGATAAAATCTGCCCGCCATCCACGCAGTTTGCAGCTTACAACAACATCCACGCCCCCAAGCGCCATATTATATACTACGACTACGGCCACGAGGGACTTCCGAACTGGTCAGACCACGCCTACGATTTCTATCGAGACTGGATGTAGGTGGTTTTTTCGGTGTATGGAACACCACGATTGTTTTTCACTCTTGGTCGCGAAGCATTCACTAGACCTTGGTGCTGACTTTTTTTGTGTAACTCCGAGGCTAGCACGATTCTGAGCCTACTGGCTCAATGTCCGGTAATAGGCTTGATGCCGCCGAAGGCTGCGAAGCAGGAATTTTTGTGGAGGATGTCGACAGGGCGAAAGCCGACACGGTGCATCAGTTCGATCTGATAAGTTACGGAGCGAGGGGAGTCCTCGCGGTCAATGTATGAAAAGACCTTCTTTGCGTAGTCTGCGCCACCAAGTCCTGTAAGGTATTCGCCGTAGCGTCGCCACATCAGCAAGTGTACTTGCTCGGATTCATGGGCGACCAAGTCAGTGATCCAAAATGAACCGCCGGGCCGCAACAGGCTAAAGATCATGGCAAAAGCAGCCTCCCAATCGGCATCGTCGCGCAGGTGATGCATGACCGCTGCTGCGATAACTACATCGAAGGTGGCCGTCGGGAAGGCAATGTCGCGGAAGTCGCCTTGGTAAACACGTACGACGCCATCGTTCTCGGCTTTCAAGCGCTCTTCCGCGCGTTCCAACATGGGCAAACTGAGGTCGCAAATGTCGCAATCGAAGTCCTCGCCGTATTCTCGCCGCAGTTTGATGGTGTTGTTTGCCGCGCCACATCCGATGTCGAGCACTCGCCGGATAGTTGGCGTTGCTGCGATTGCTGCTTGAGTGATGAGGTCCATCGCCAGTGGGGCATCAATGGTCGCCGCCTGACCAGTTTCGAGATTCGAAAATCGCTCAACATCGGCGTCAAAGCGCCCGCGGATTTCATCAATGGTGGACTTTTCGTGTAACGGCGTGGCCATGGGATTATGTTGTAGTAATTCCCCGAGCGCGTCAACTCATCACGCTGCCTTAGCGTTGGTCTTCAGACGGTGGAAATCTGGCGAGCTACTGGAAAGAGGGGGGGGCGGTCAATTACTCATCAGGCGTTTCTATCCAACGTAAAAACGCGCTGACGCTTTCTTGAAATGCATCGACGCTGACGGTGCCGGATTGAATTTCGTCGCCATCATTGCAGAAGATAATCTGGACCTGTTGTTCGGCGCGTACAATGAAGGACTTGGAGCCGTCAAAGGATTCGCCGCCATTGGTCAGGAAGTCATAGCGGTAATCGAAATTGTCGCCCAGGGGGTCATCGATTGGTTCAATGCCTTCGGTATAAAGCGCTTGATCAAGGCACTTAAAGGCCATGCGGGCTGTTAGCGAACTGAGCGTGGAATTCGACAGGTTATCGAGCGTGCGTAGCTTCACGCGAAGGAAATCTGCCGTTACGTTGAGCATGCACATGGGCTGATTGACATTGCCTAAGGGCAAGCCGTTGACCCAACAACACATGCGTCCAAAGACCCATTGTCGCTTACTATCTACCTTGGTTGCATAGGCCTCGATGGCAAATACTTCACGTTTACCAAAATCCATGGATTGACTGAATGCGATGCGAGCGGAGTCGTCAATTCATGCTGTTGAGGTTCTTCTAAAACCGTTATCCCCGCCGCATCCTTTAGGAGGAGGGGGGGAGATTTGAGGAGATACCACAACTTTGGTTTTGATTAGGGTTTCTAATAGGCGCTAGTAGGGTATTTTTCTAAAGTTAAGGTTGTTTCAAAGGCCCGCTTGATTCAGCATGAAGACTTGGCTTCACCAAACAACAGTTCTTCTAATGACATCGTCACTCGCAAAATCTGAACCGAAAACAAATCACAAGGCGCTCCTGAAGTGGCTCGATAAAATGGTCGCTATGTGTCAGCCCGATGCGGTGCATTGGTGCGACGGTTCGCAGGAAGAGGCGGATGCATTATTTGCCGAGATGATTACCAAGGGCAGCTGCATTAAGCTCAACGAAGAGAAGCGCCCGAACAGCTATTTGTTCCGCTCCGATCCGCGCGATGTCGCCCGCGTGGAGTCCCGTACCTTTATTTGCTCGCAGAATAAGAACGACGCTGGTCCCACGAATAATTGGGAAGAGCCGCGTAAGATGCGCCGTAAGATGAAGAACCTCTTCAACGGTTGCATGAAGGGGCGTACGATGTATGTCATCCCTTTCAGCATGGGCCCGATTGGCGGCTCGATCTCCCAGATCGGCGTGCAAGTGACAGACTCGCCTTACGTGGTGGTCAACATGCGCATTATGGCCCGAGTCGGAGCCGCCGTGTTGGAAACCTTGGGCAAAGATGGTTTCTTCGTGCCCTGCCTGCACTCAGTCGGCATGCCGTTGGAGCCCAGTCAGAAGGACGTTGCCTGGCCCTGTGACCCGGATAACACGCATATTGTCCATTTCCCCGAAGAACGCACAATTGTTTCTTATGGCTCTGGTTATGGGGGCAATGCCTTACTTGGCAAAAAGTGTTTCGCGCTCCGCATTGCTTCCACCATGGCCCGAGACGAAGGTTGGCTGGCGGAGCACATGCTCATCCTCGGCGTCGAAGAGCCCAGTGGCAAGAAGACCTACGTGACCGCCGCTTTCCCGAGCGCCTGCGGCAAGACGAATTTTGCGATGCTCATCCCGCCCAAGGAAATGAGCGATTACAAGGTGACCTGCGTCGGCGACGACATTGCTTGGCTCAAGCCTGGCCCTGATGGACGCGTATATGGCATTAACCCTGAAGCCGGCTTTTTTGGCGTGGCACCAGGCACCTCGCCGGACACCAACCCGAACGCCATCGCTTCTTGCTCCAAAGACACGATTTTCACTAACGTCGCGCTGACCGATGATGGTGACATCTGGTGGGAAGGGATGACTAAGGAAAAGCCCAAGCACCTCATCGATTGGAAGGGTAAGGATTGGACGCCCGCCAGTGATACGCCTGCCGCTCATCCGAACAGCCGCTTTACTGCGCCCGCCGCCAATTGCCCGGCGATTGACCCAGATTGGGAAAAGCCCGAAGGCGTGCCGATTAAGGCTATCATTTTTGGGGGGCGCCGCATGAAGGACATCCCGCTCGTATTCCAGTCCTTCAACTGGAGCCACGGTGTCTACTTGGGGGCTACGATGGGCAGCGAGCGCACTGCCGCCGCCGAAGGTAAACAGGGCGAATTACGCCGCGATCCAATGGCCATGCTGCCATTCTGTGGCTACCACATGGGCGATTATTTCCGCCACTGGTTCAATTTCCAAAAGGGCCTCGACCAGACTCCGCGCATCTTCCACGTCAATTGGTTCCGTCGCGACGAAGACGGCAACTTCCTCTGGCCCGGCTACAGCGACAATATGCGCGTGCTCAAGTGGATTGTTGATCGCTCCAGTGGCCAAAGCTTCGCCAAAGAAACGCCACTGGGCTGGATGCCGCACTACGACGATATCGACTGGCGTGGAATCGAGTACAGCGAAGATAAGTTCAAAAAGGCAATGTCCTACGACCGCCAGCGCACCCGGATGTCCATCCTCCAGCACGAAGAACTCTTCCTTCAACTCTCGGATCACCTGCCGAAGGAACTGATCTTTGAACGCGAACTGCTGATCTCGCGTCTATAGGCAGCGACATGCTGCCCTAGATGGCGATGGGGGCTTTGATGCCGGGCATGGGAGCGTAGTTGATAAGCTCAACGTCGTCGTAGTCGAAGTCTTCTAGGCGAGTGATGGCCGAGTTGAGTTTGACTTGGGGTAGGGGGCGCGGCTCGCGGGTGAGCTGCTTTTCGACTTGGGCAAAGTGGTTGCTGTAGATGTGGAGGTCGCCGAAGGTGTGGATGAACTCCTTGGGTCGCAGGCCGACGACTTGTGCCACCATGCAGGTGAGCAGGGCATAGGAGGCGATGTTGAACGGCACGCCGAGGAAGAGGTCCGCGCTGCGCTGATAGAGTTGGCAGGACAGACCGCCGTCTTCGGAGACATAAAACTGGAAAAGCGCGTGGCAGGGCGGCAGCGCCATTTTGCCTTCACGGGCATTATCGCGGGGTGGGCGGGTTTCATCCGGTAGATCAGCGGGGTTCCACGCACTAACAATGTGGCGGCGGCTCTGGGGCTTGTTGCGCAGGCCGTTGACAAGCTCGTCTAGCTGGTTGATGCGTCGGCCATCAGCGGTTTGCCAGTCCGTCCATTGGGCACCATAGACGCGGCCAAGGCTACCGTTTTCGTCCGCCCATTCATCCCAGATCGATACGCCGCGTTCCTGAAGCCATTTGACATTGGTTTCGCCGCGCAGGAACCAAAGCAGCTCATAAACGACGGATTTCCAATGCACCTTTTTAGTCGTCAACAGCGGGAATCCGGGTGCCAACGAATACCGCGCCTGTGCGCCAAAAACGGACCGCGTGCCGACGCCGGTACGGTCGCCGCGGTTTTCGCCGTTCTCCATTACGTGCCGCAGTAGGTCGAGATATGCCTTCATACGCTGCGACTATTTCGCTGAGGCAGGGCGGAGTCAAGCGAGAGGGGAAAGGGGCAGGGAGATGTTTCTTATGAGAGCCACGAGGCTCTACTGGCCGCTGGAAGCCGTTGTGCCGTTTCCAGCAATAGAAAATGATTTCCAGCTCGGCTGCGATGTGATACATTATTAGTCTAATGAAATTTCCCCGGACCAGCTTTGCCTTGATTGCCCTCGCCACCTTTTCCCTAGTGACGTTGGATGCTACGCCGCGTCGCCTATCCAATCTGGGCGGCACTAATAACCTGACTGACAAGAAGTTCGACACGGGCGATTTTTCAAATCCTCGATCAGATGAGATGTTCGGTGCAGGCAGTGACCGTATTAAGTTTGGGGAATGGCACGGGACATACTCTACTTTGGGTGATAAGAAGGTGAACTCGCTTAAGCAGCGGGGAGGTAAGGAGTTTTCAACGAAGGATGTCGAATTCGACACGGTTGAACGGCAGGAGGCGCATATATCCTTGGATTCCGATAAGCGTAAGATGGCCAGTGTGCAGAATTGGAACCGGGTTCGTGATAATGTGATGTCACACAAGTTCAGTGGGACTGAACTCAACACGCCGGATGCCCGCAAATTTTCTGAAATGGTCGATGAAGTGTCTTTGAGGGATGTTAACCGCTATCAATTTTGGCAGAATAAGACTGACGATGGCATTCCAGTGCAGGTGGCCGGTAGCAACAGTGGCCCGCAACTTAGTGATGAGCAGCGCCGTGTGATGGCCCGGATACAAGGTTCAGAAAGCACAGTAACGGATTATAAAGAGCAAGGTGCTCAGAATATTAATCAAACAAGCTCGTTTAAAAAGTCAGAACCGAGCTTTATTGAGTCATTGTTTGATTGGTAGGCCAGGTAGAGGGCGATTCGCCTCATGCTGGCAACTTTTTTTCAAGAGGCTTTTGAGTCGGTTTCGTGAGATTTTCAGTGAAAAAATCACTCGAAATGACCTGAGGTAAGAAGGCTAATCCTTTGATAGACAGGCTTTGAGGGCATTTTTGAATCAGCATTGGTCGTGCAGCATAGCTAATGCTCGGGACAACAAAACCTTATGAATTTGCGCTAATGGCGGAAAGTCCATTTTTACGTTCATTTTGGGGTTGATTAGAAAAACGAATCATCCTTCACTGCTCTACTTTCTTGCTCATGGCTGACACGAATACGCATCGGAAATCTTTTCTGCAGGCACTAGCTGCGATCGCGGCAGGCGTCCTGCTCTTGCCCCGTAAATCGGGGGCTGCCCCTGCGCGTGAATTAGCGTCGGCTGAATCCGAACGCGCGAACTTCCCAGTGGAAGTACGCAAAGCGCCACGCGCCATTGAGCGCGTAAGTCGCTAACCTGCGGTTGTAACGCAGATTTCGGTTCGAACGATGGCTAATATTTTTCCCAAATGGAGCAACACTGCGCCGATCAAAATTTTGATCTGTTTGGCGCTCACAGTCGGCACTGTAGTCGCAGGAGTTACTTACTGGGCCACGCCCAAATATTTGCGCGTTGGCTACCAGCCGATACAGCCCGTTGCTTTTGAGCACTCGCTGCACGTTGACCAACTGGGCATGGATTGTCTCTATTGTCACACTTTTGTGGACCGCTCGGAGCACTCAAATGTTCCCGCCGCTTCCACTTGTATGAATTGCCATAGTATGGTGAAGAGCGACAGCCCGAAACTTGCGCCGATTCGCAACAGTTACGAATCTGGTGAGCCAGTGCCATGGGTGAAGATTCATCGCACTCCAGACTACGTATATTTTAATCACTCGGTGCACATTAACCGAGGCGTCTCTTGCGTCCACTGCCACGGTCAAGTCAATGAAATGGAGGAGGTTTACCACGCGAAACCGCTTTCCATGGCTTTCTGTTTGGAGTGTCACCGCAATCCTGAAAACTTCATTCGACCTATCGATGAAGTGACGAACCTTAATTTCCGCTACGATAGCCGTGAGGAACAGATCGAGCAGGGCACGAAATTCGTGCACGATTGGAAAGTAAACCCACCGCAAAGCTGTTCCGGGTGCCACCGATGAAGCGCAAATTCCACCATCCCGAGCCCACTGCACGTGAACAGGCCGCGCCGACATACTGGCGTAGCCCGGGCGAGCTGGCCAAAACGCCTGAGTTTCAGCAATGGCTTGAGCGCGAGTTTCCTGAAGGCTCCACCGAAGCCAATGAAACCGACCGCCGCAGCTTCCTGAAGTTGATGGGTGCCTCCGCTGGTCTCGCTGGTATCGGCCTGACTGGTTGCCGCATGCCGGTACGCCACATCATGCCGTATTCCAAGCAGCCCGAGCTGATGGTCCCCGGCGTGCCGATGTATTATGCATCGTCATTTCCCGGCTCGCAGGAGAATATTCCGCTGATCGTTGAAACCAACGATGCTCGCCCAACCAAGATCGAGGGTAACCCCAGTGATCCTGGATACGCTGGCGCAACCGATAGCTTTGCTCAGGCCAGCGTACTGGACCTTTATGATCCAGACCGCCTCCAGAAGTCCTTCCAAAAGGGTGGTAAGCCAGTCGACCAAGCGAGCATTCGTTCAATGTTAGCGAACCTTCAGGCCACTTATGCGGCCAATAAGGGTAAGGGCTTGGCGATACTCGCCCAGCCAGCCACTTCGCCGACGCGCCGACGCCTCGTTGCCTCCTTGAAAAAGCAGTTTCCGGAAGTCATTTGGGCAGAATACGAACCCGTTGACACCAGCGCGCCAACGCGTGCGATCGAGAAGCTGACTGGCAAGCCGTTACGCCCGTTCTATCAAGTCGATCAGGCCCATCGTATTCTTGCTTTGGACAGTGATTTCCTCGCCACCGAGCCTGGGCACATTCACTTCAGCAAGGGATTTGGCAAAGGCCGTGCAGTCAAAGATTCGCACGAAGTCGACCAGATGAACCGCCTTTATGCGGTTGAATCGAATTTCTCACTGACTGGCGGGATGGCTGACCACCGTTTACGTGCCGCTACGGCTCATATTCCGGCCTTCACCGCGCTCGTTGCAGCGGCGCTGATGGAGCAGAGTGGCATGAGTGCCGAGCTTGTCGATAAGCTTAAAGCTCAAGGCAAGGGCCTCGAAGTTGACCAGAAGTGGATCAACGAATGCGTCAAGGATCTGCTCGCCAATAAGGGCAAGTCGCTGATCGTTGCTGGTCCGCATTTGCCGGAAGAAGTTCACGTGCTCGTCTTCGCGATGAATGGCGTGCTTGGCGCTGATGGCCACACGGTCAAATACATTGAGCAGCCTGCTTTCGCCGAAAAGAACATTTCTGATGTCGCGGCTGGCCTGAACGATGGCTCGATCAAGACGCTCGTTGTGTTGGGTGGTAATCCAGCCTACGATGCACCAGCTGATTTGAAATTTGCTGAAGCAATGGGCAAGGCCGAGCAGGTCATCCGCCACGGTTATTATGGCGATGAAACGTCAGAACTGGCGTCAGTGACCATCGCTTCGACTCACTATTTGGAAAGCTGGGATGATGGCCGCGCAATTTGTGGTGACTATCTGCCAGTTCAGCCGATGATTTTGCCACTGTTCCAAGGTTTCTCGGAAATCGAAGTCATGGCTCTGATGCAAGGCATTGACCCGGCGGGCAATGGTTACGAGTTGGTCAAGGAAACTTTTGGCGAAGTTACCGGCAAGACCGATGATCTTTCTTTTGAAACTTGGCTCGCAGAAGGCGTCTGGCTGGACGCGCGCTATCCTGCCGCCACGATCGGTTCGGAACCAGCGGTCAAGGCCGGTCAAATGGCTAGCGCCATGTCGATTTCTGCGCCGAAAGTGTCCGCTGAAGAACTTGAAGTGCGCATTATTCCGAGCACGCACGCCTATGATGGCCGTTATAATAATAATGGCTGGCTGATGGAGTGCCCGGACCCGATGACGAAGTTGACTTGGGATAACGCGATCCTTGTTAGCCCAAAACTCGGCAAGAAGCTGGGTATCACGCCAAGCCCGATCTTGATGGACAAGCTTGGTGAGCTTCACATGAACGCCAATCAGTTCAAGCAGGGTAAGGAAGAGGCGCACATTGGCACGATTGAAGTCAACGGTCATAAAGTCACTGGCCCCATGCATATTCTGCCAGGTTTGGCTGACAGCACGGTGGTTGTTTCACTTGGATTTGGTCGACGGAAAACGGGCCGCATCGGCACCGACATTTATTATCCGAACGTTGGCAAAGGCATCGGATTTGACGCTTATCCACTGACCTCGACGGACTCAATGGCTCTGGCCACAGGGGCCAAGTTGACGAAAAGCGAAGAAACTTTCAAGCTCGCCAACACACAGGAACACTGGTCCATGGAAGGCCGCGCGATCATCCGCGAAGCTAACAAGGACGAGTATAAGGAAAATCCCGGTTTCGTTAACGAAATGGGTGTTGAGTCACATTCGCCGCCCATTTATGGCGCAGCGCGCAATGATTCGGCTGCCGAGAAGGCGCTTGATATCCCCCGGGGCGGTTCTAGCTACAAGACTCCCGCCTTCGGTGAGCCGGCTCCGAACGTCAGTGTTTGGAATACGGAAGAGGGTAAGGCCCAGTATCAGGCTCCGCAGCAGTGGGGCATGAACATTGACCTGAACACTTGCACGGCTTGTAACGCCTGTGTGATTGCCTGCCAATCTGAGAACAACATCCCGATTGTTGGTAAGGATCAGGTTCTTCGTGGCCGAGAAATGCACTGGATTCGCCTGGACCGCTATTTTGCGACTGATCCTGGTGCAGACACTACTGAGATTCCTGAAGATCCTCAGGTGAATTTCATGAGCATGGCTTGCCAACATTGCGAGCTGGCTCCCTGCGAATCTGTTTGCCCGGTCAACGCTACGGTGCACGACGAACAGGGGCTTAATGTAATGGCTTACAACCGTTGTGTGGGGACTCGCTATTGCGCGAATAACTGCCCATACAAGGTGCGCCGTTTCAACTTCTTTGATTTCAACAAGCGCGAGCGCGCTGATCTCTATGCGGGGCCTCTTGGGCCGAACAAATACGAGACCGAAGCAAGTCAGCTGACTCGGATGCAGAAGAACCCGAACGTCACCGTGCGCATGCGCGGGGTGATGGAAAAGTGCACTTACTGTCTCCAGCGTATCGAAATGGCCAAGATCAACCAGAAGAACAAGGCCAAGGACTCAGCAAACACTCGCGTGAAGGATGGTACGATCAAAGTAGCCTGCCAACAGGTTTGCCCAACTGAAGCCATCACATTTGGCGATGTCGCAGATCCAGAAAGCGCTGTCTCAAAAGCTAAGTCTTCTGACCGTAACTACGCCGTTCTTGGCTACTTGAACGTCCGTCCGCGCACCACTTATTTGGCCAAACTTCGCAATCCGAATCCTGCTATCAGCAAAGCGAAACCGCTGTCGCGTCAGGAATACGACGCAAAGAGCGGTCACGGAGGACACGACGAATCGCACGATACGCACAGCGAAGAACACGCTACAACAACTGAAGGCCAGGGCGAGGCGAAGCATGAAGCTCACAGCGCTGAAAAGGCCCACCACTAATTTCTAACTTGCAACCTTTGACACCGAAACCATGTCCGATTCCACCGCAGAATTGACCCTTAGCCCGGAAGCCGCGCGCCAGCGCGACGAGGTGCTGGCGCAGGTCAAGCCGGTCGATGTCCCACGCCCTGAGCTGGTCACCGGCGATCGCGACTTTCATTGGGTCACCGAGAAGATTTGCGGTATTCCCGAGTCGAAAACCCCGCGTTGGTGGTGGATCATGTTCTTGGTCGCCGCATCAATGGCGACTTTTACCTTGTTCGGCCTTACTTGGCTCGTATCGACGGGTGTTGGTGTTTGGGGCTTGGCCAATCCAGTTAATTGGGGCTGGGCGATCGTTAACTTCGTTTTCTGGATCGGTATTGGTCACGCGGGGACATTGATTTCAGCGATTCTCTGCCTATTACGGCAAAAGTGGCGTGTTTCGATTAACCGTGCCGCTGAGGCGATGACGATTTTTGCGGTGGTATGCGCCGGTCTTTTTCCTCTTTTCCACGTTGGTCGTGTCTGGTTTGCTTGGTGGCTCTTCCCGTTGCCGAACAGCAACTGGATTTGGCCGCAGTTCCGTAGTCCATTGGAATGGGACGTGTTCGCAGTTTCGACTTACGGAACGGTATCTGTGCTCTTCTGGTACATGGGCTTGATTCCTGACCTTGGCACGATGCGCGACCGTGCAATGAAGGGCGGTCGTAAGCTCAAGGCAATGGCCTATGGTCTGTTCGCCATGGGTTGGCGAAATAGTAACCGCCATTGGCGCAATTACGAAATGGCTTATCTGCTGTTGGCTGGTCTGTCGACACCGCTCGTGCTCTCTGTGCATACGATCGTGTCCTTTGACTTCGCTGCGGCTAACCTACCAGGTTGGCATACCACAATTTTCCCACCATACTTCGTTGCTGGCGCTATTTTCTCCGGATTCGGTATGGTATTAACGCTCATGCTTCCGCTCCGCGCAGTATATGGCCTGCATAATTTGATTACGCAGTATCATATCGATTGCATGTGCAAAATTATTTTGGCGACTGGATCAATGGTGGGCTACGCCTACTCGATGGAATTCTTCATCGCTTGGTATGGTGCTAACAATTTTGAAGTTTTTGCATTCGTGAATCGTGCTTTTGGTCAATATGCATGGGCTTATTGGATCATGGTTTCTTGCAACGTTATTTCGCCGCAACTGTTCTGGTTCAAGAAGGTGCGTCAAAATACGGCGCTAGTCTGGATTATCTGTGGCTTCGTTAATGTGGGTATGTGGTTCGAGCGTTTCGTTATCACTGTTACATCACTCGCCAACGACTTCCTGCCATCAAGCTGGGGCTACTATTCGCCTACTATTGTGGATATTCTTACGTTCTTCGGCACATTTGGACTGTTCTCCACGCTGTTCCTGCTGTTTGTCCGCTTCCTGCCAATGATGCCCATGGGCGAAATTAAGGCAGTCATGCCAGCTGCTGATGGACATGGGCATGGTTCGGGAACACAAGGTCAGGGTTATCCTGCTAAGGAAGGAGGGCACCACTAATGAGCGCCAAATCGACCTATGCGTTGCTGGCTACGTTCAGCAAGACGCCTGAATTCTTCCAAGCGACTGCCAAAGTGCGTGACGCCGGGTTTAAAAAATGGGACGTGTTTACTCCGTTTCCTGTTCATGGACTGGACGACCAAATGGGGGTCGGTCGCTCAAAGGTTCCGATCTTCACGCTTTGCGGTGGAGTATTCGGTTTTTGCTTGGGCACGCTCATCACTTGGTATATGAATGGCTTTGATTATCCGCTTATTGTGGGTGGCAAGCCATTCTGGAGCCCGGTATTCCCGTTCCCAGTCATGTATGAGCTGACAATTCTTAATGCAGCTTTTGGTACATTGCTCGGCATGTTCACCATGAACCTGCTCCCGCGGCATAACCACCCGCTGTTTGAATACGAGGACTTCCTAAAGTCCAGTGACGATACTTTCTTCATCGTGATCGAAAAGGCAGACCCGCAATTCGATCTCGATAAAACTAAAGCCTTTTTAACTGAAATCGGGGCCGAAGAGGTCCACGTGGTCGAAGCCTAAGATGCGCATTTTTCTGGCAGTCTGGTTATTTGTGGTCGTTGCGACGGTCTCCATTCTTGGATTCCGTGGCGATAAGTCCCGTTCCGCCCCTCGTTGGGTATTCCCGGATATGGACATACAGGCCAAATATTTGCCTCAGGGGCAGAACGAATTCTTCGCGGATGAGCGCAATGACCGGCCTATGGTTCCAGGCGCTGTTCTACGTGGCTACAATTCGGACATCAAGGAAGTCTTCGATGGTGAGTACGTCTTCGCTAAGGCCGAAAATCCAGCGCTTTTTACTGGTCTGAATGAGAGCGGAAAGCCTGTCACGGAGTTTCCATTAGAGGTTACGTATGACTTAGTTCAGCTGGGGCAGAAGAAATACACTATTTTCTGCCAGCCCTGTCACGGACGAGTTGGTGACGGCATGGGCATTACCAAGAAATATGGCATGAGCGCCACGCCGACATACCACGATGATGGAAAGCGCGCTCTCTCTGTCGGGGATATCTTTAACACCATTACACACGGTAAGGGCACTATGTTTCCCTACGGTATGAAATTGAATCCACAGGAACGCTGGGCGGTCGTTGCTTATGTTCGCGCCCTGCAACTCTCGCAAAACGCTACTGTGAATGATGTTCCCACACAATATCGGAAGGAGCTTGGACTATGAGTGCTAATGCTTCAACCGCCTCCACCAGCGTCGCTGCATCCTCCGGTGGAAAAAAGGATTATTCAATGATCGCGCTGATCATCGGCGTTATCGGTATAGCTATTGCATTGATCGGTTTGGTAATGGATCTCACGCATGGTGAGGGACGGGTTGGCCAAAGCTGGTTGATAGCCTATGGCTTCTGGATGGCCATGCTCATTGGCATGCTTTTCCTGACCCAGCTAACGTATTTATTTGATGCTGGTTGGGCTGTCGTAGTCCGCCGCCAGTGGGAAAACGCTTTTGCGGCGTTCCCTTGGATGGCACTGATTCTGGTGCCCGTTGTTGCGCTGCCGTTTTTCGTCAGCGACAGTTCAGGAGCTATCTGGGAATGGATGGACCCTAGCTTTGTACTGCCGGGTATTCATGCAACAACTGTAGGTAATGACGCGCTCTACATCGCTAAGGAGAAATTTCTGAACGTTCCGTTCTTCATTGTTCGTTTGGTGATTTATTTCGCAGTTTTCTGCGGACTCGGAAGTCTCTTGCGCAAGCACTCAATACAGAACGATGCTCAACCTGACGCGAATAACTGGCTCGCGTGCCGTAAAATTTCAGCCATTGGCATCTACCTGACAGCATTTGCGACGACGTTCATGGCCTTTGACCTGTTCATGAGCTTGAGCTATCACTGGTTTTCGACTATGTATGGTGTTTGGTTTTTTGCTGCTTCGATGCGCGCCGGACTAGCAGGAACGGTAATTCTTTGCAATCTTGCTGGGACTAAAGGCTGGCTTCAGGGCTTCTATAATAAGCACCATAATTACTTCTTAGGCTGCCTTTGCTTAGCTTTCACAGTATTCTGGGCTTACATTAGCTTTTCACAGTATTTCTTGATCTACAACGCGAACATCCCCGAGGAAACCTTCTGGTTCAATATTCGCGAAATGAACGCGGATGGCTCCAAGAATTCTTGGTGGTGGGTCTCAATGGCGCTAATCTTTGGTCATTTCCTTATCCCGTTTCTAGTCCTTCTCTTTTATAAAACCAAGGTTATCCGCAACCGCCTGATGGGTATCTGCGGCTGGATTCTAGCCTTCACGCTGTTAGATATGTATTGGAACATATTGCCGAAGCAGGAAGCCGATGACAGTGTACTTGGTTATTACGTGCAACAGTTCATCCCCAATGTCTGGGATATCGCGGCACTTGTCGGAATAGGTGGCATTGTTATTTGGGCCACGCTACGCAGTGCTGCTAAACATAAACCGATTCCGCTCAACGATCCTCGGATCAAGGAATCACTCCACGCTCACCAATAAACCGCAGAGACCATGAGCGACGCACACGATTTGCACGGAGCCCCCGAAACCAGCCATTCCAACCTGATGCTGTCAATTCTCGGCGCACTAGGAACATTGCTGCTGTTTGCACTGATTATCGTCATTGCTTATTACATTCCTGCGAAGGAACGTGAGCCAGTTAATGCCGAAATCGTTAGCGAGCGTCAAGCGACGCTGGCCGAGCTTAAGGCCAAGGAAACTGAGCTGGCAACCAGCTATGGTGTGGTTGACCAGACGAAAGGTGTAGTCCGTATTCCTATTGAACGCGCGATGGAGCTTGTGGTTCCGCGCTTGAACGAAACGGAATCCAGCAAGTAGTAACTTACATTTGCCCACCGTTATTTTTTTGTTCGTCCTATTGATACATGTTTGAATGGAATCTATACCTGATGATCATTGCTGTGTTTGGCGGGATTTTTTTCGCCACTGCAGTAGCGGCATTGTGGTGGTCCGCCAAGCATGGACAACTGCGCAACTTTGAACAAGGCTCGCGGGTAATCTTTGACGATGAGGAACCCGAGGGCGTCCACACTGATTATTTTCCCGGCGAATCCGCCAAAGCCAGCGATAAGCTGCGCGAGATACGCTAACGATGAGTCCCTTTTTGTCATTTTTCAACAAGATTGACCCTCAGGTCGAAACCAAGCCCAAGGTAGCCTTGAGCGAGGTTGACCATGAAATGCGCCTGCCGGTCTTGCTCTTTACAATTAGCGGTATCCTCTGGTTGTTGATTGGAACCTTCTTTGCGATTGTTGCATCGTTCAAAATGCATAGTCCGGAGCTCTTGGCGAACTTTGAGCCATTGACCTTTGGCCGAGTCCGTTCAGCACACTTGAACGCGATGACGTATGGCTGGGCTAATAATGCCGTTTTTGCTGTTGGCCTGTGGATAATGGCTCGCTTGTGCAAAGCCCACATCCGCTATGCCTCAATGTTGATCATCGCGGGTGTTTTTTGGAATATTGGCGTAACTATCGGGATTATTGGCATTTTGACAGGTGGATTAACCTCAGTGGAGTGGCTCGAAATGCCGCCACAAGTGGGTCCACTGTTGGCGTTTTCTTATGTTCTGATTGGTATGTGGGGCATCTTGATGTTCCGTTTCCGCGAGCGTGGTCACGTTTATGTCTCCCAGTGGTATATTCTGGGCGCACTGTTCTGGTTTCCTTGGCTCTATGTTGTGGCGATCACCATGATTTTCTTGGAGCCAGCGCGTGGCACGATTCAAGCGCTGACGAATTGGTGGTTTGGCCACAATGTCCTCGGCCTATGGTATACGCCGATGGGGTTGGCTGCGATTTACTACCTATTACCCAAGGTGCTTGGCCGACCAATTTACAGCTATTACCTGTCGCTTTTGGGCTTCTGGTCGTTGGCGCTCTTTTACAACTGGGCTGGCGTCCACCATTTGATTGGCGGACCGATTCCTGTCTGGCTGATTTCAGCTGGTATTGTGGCTAGTGTGATGATGGTTATTCCAGTCGTAGTAACCGCAATCAACCACCACATGTCGGCTGTTGGTAATGCACGGGCAGTTTGGCAGAGCCCTACACTGCGTTTTATTGTTTTCGGAGCAATGAGCTATACGCTCGCCAGTTTCTTCGGATCATGGATGGCGCTTCGTTCCGTTAACGTTGTTACGCACTTTACGCAATTTACGATTGGACACGCGCATCACGGAGTCTACGCGTTCTTCACAATGACAATGTTTGGCGGCATTTATTTCATGATGCCTCGAATTCTTGAACGAGAATGGCCGTCCGCGATGTTAATCAAGGTTCACTTCTGGTGCGCTGCGATTGGTATCGGGATGATGCTTGTCGCACTACATGTAGGTGGGTGGATTCAGGGAATGGACCTGAACAATCCCGATATCCCGTTCTTTAGCCCAGATAGCTCAGCGCGTACGATTTTAGGCGCATTGAAGCCTTGGCTGTTCTCACGTTCAATATCCGGGATTTTACTGACCATTGCCCACATTGCATTTTTCGTTAATTTTGCCCTAATGTTGATTGGCCCACGTGCTGTTCGCTATAAGGAGGGTCCGACCTTACTAGCAGCGGAAAGGAAAGGAGCCTAATCGATGAAAAATCTCCCGCTCTTATTTTTCGGCATTTTCTTCGTGCTGGCCTTCTCTTGGACTGGATTGATTCTCAGTAGCGTGATCCAGTATGGTGATCTTAAGCCTATTGCGATGGAGGAGGGTGGTGTGCCGCAACCTCAGGCGCGCGTTGGTGTTGCCCAGCAGGGAAAGCTTGTCTACATCAGTCAGGGATGTATTTACTGCCACTCGCAGCAGGTCCGCCGCAAAGGTTTTGGTGCTGACTGGGAGCGTGGTTGGGGTAATCGTCAAAGCGTGCCTCGCGATTACATCCTTCAAGAGCGCGTGCTTTTGGGGACTAGCCGCACTGGGCCAGATTTGATGACGATTGGAGAGCGTCAGCCGAGTGCTGATTGGCACCACCAGCACCTCTACAATCCGCAGTTTACATCTCCAGGTTCGATTATGCCGCCTTTCCGTTATCTGTACCGCACGCAGAAGATTGGCGACGCGCCTTCGCCCAATGCCCTGAAAATTCCCGACACGTTCCCAGAAGAAAAACCGGAGCCGGGTTATGAAATCGTGCCAACAGAGCGTGCTGAGCAATTGGTCGCCTACATGCTGAGCCTGAAGCTCAACTACGAACTTCCTGAATCCCGGAACGCCGAATAATCGATGAGCGACTCTCCTACTAATCGACAGCAGCTACCGGGTGACGACGCACCCTATGATGACGATGATATCCACATCATCCATTCACAGCTCATGCGCGAAAAGGACGAGCCAAGTGAAGGCTTTTCACCGGTTCCAATCGTGCTTCTTTTCCTCTTTGGCGGACTTGTTTTCTGGGGTGGTGTTTATATTGCTAACTTCGGGGGGAAATTCCGTTGGGACGTTTATGATCCCAATTGGGAACCAGGTATGACGGCAGGACCCGCCGTTAAGGACAAATGGAAGACCGGTGAGCGGCTCTTCATGAACAATTGTAAAGCGTGTCACCAAGAAAATGGTGCTGGTGTTCCAGGATCCTATCCTCCGTTAGCAGGGTCTTCGTGGGTCGTGGGAGACGATCACCGTATCGTAAAGATTCTCCTCAATGGTCTCTCTGGTCCCATCGATGTAGAAGGAAGCAGCTATGATGGGGCCATGCCTTCTTATGGTCCAAGTGGTGCAGGTTGGGATGATTTTAAAATCGCTGCTGTAGCAACATGGGTTCGTGGCAATTTTGATAATGGTGCGCCCGAAGTTGCCGAAGAGACGGTTGCTGAAGTTCGCGCTGAGACTGCCGGTAAATCGGGAGCATGGTCTGGCGCTGAGTTGCTAGATGCCCATCCGTTTTAATCGGATTACTGTTTCGCTGCTAGTTGAAGTGGTTGTAGACCGTGGATATTCCCACGGTACTAACTACGGTTGAGTGGCTTACGAGTTTGTTCTATTGACTACGTATCCTGTAATAGCCTCAAAAACTGACGGCCGCGTTGTTTTATGCCACCAACTCTAGACCCTTTTAGAATCTTAGTTACGTCGATGACTTGTCCAATATCGGCCGTGATTTTCAGCCACGCCCATCTGGCTATGCATTGTTATGCCAAGGCTAGGTTCTGGAAGAGGGGAGGAGTAGGAGTCCATTTCAACAAAGATTGGCGAGACTGGAGGGGGGGGCATTGTGAATAGCACGAGAAAAATCTTACAATTGAGGCTACTTAAAGCTTCTATACCTTGTTCGATCCAGAAAAATCCTCAATGGTGAGCCTGTTTGGCTCTCATCAAATGTAATGGACTCCTCAGCCGTTGTTATTATCCGCTTTCTTGATGTCGTCGAGGGACTCGATCAAGCGAAATTTGCCGCCAGTTAGGTTGGCAATACGTCGCATGGCATCGGAAGCTTTGGGTTCGCCAAGGGCAATGGTGTGAATACGAAGCTTGCGGTTTGCACGCTTCCATTCGCCCACGAGCGCTAAGGTCTCCTTAACGTCTTCATCGCTAGTGGCACCGTCAGTCAGAAAATAAATCACTTCTGGAGCTGGATCGAGCATCATTGCAAGCCGCAGTGGATTACTCCAAACAGTGCCGCCAGTGATTTTCTCTTTGTTGACGATTTGAATGAGCTCGCTGCGAAACGCTTTGGTCATACGGTTCCAAACCGGTTTGGTCAATGTTTCCAGATCTTTTGGACGGTGTGAATGCCAGTCTTTGGGAGTGAAAGAATAATTTTTACGAGCCGCGGCTTCTGACTCACCAGCGACCCACGCTGGGCCGGAGAAAAAGATGAGGCTGACAATCATCTGGTCCGACATTTCTTCCAGACTTGCGGTGAGTTGCTGTTTGAGCAGTGTAAATCGGGTTGTTTTGCTGCCCTTAATTTCTTCTTTCATCGATATCGAGTAATCGACAATAAATAGGACGCTTTCGCTCTTCTCTTTGATGCCAACGAAGCTGCTGAAATTGGTAACAGATAAATCAATGACATTGCCGCCGCCCATGCCATTGCCGAAACCGCCGGTACCAACACCGACCCGTTGATCGACCGTTGGCATATCGAAATTAAAGTCTTTCAAGGGCATTTGCTTGATGTCCATGGCAATCACATTAGTGGGGGCGGATTGCTGCTTGGGCGTCAGTTGCACAGGCATTTTCATCACCGGCGGAGCGACCTCAGCTACGACAGGAGCGATCATCTCCGGCTCAGGTACATTGATCTGATTAAAAATGGTGATCCCCCCCAGAATTAGTAGTCCAACAATATGGATGACTAAGCTGGCGACGATGATTTCAATGAGGGGTAGGTTAACTTTGCGACGAGTTCTTGACATAACCCGATAAGAATCTGCTCAAAGCGCAAAAAATGCAAACTCAAAGAGGAAATCGAGTGATTAACCATAGATAATCTATTAAACAGCGCTGATAACGCCCTGTTCTGATCATTTTCTTTCAATTGGGCCGATCAGTGTGGATCGAAAATGAATTCTGCGCTGGTGCGCCTCCATTCCTGAGCATCGACGAGCAGGCGTAGAAAAAAAGGCTTTAAATCGCGAATTCTATGGCCGGATTTACGCTCTCATCCAGTGCATTGATTGCCATGTATGCGCTGAGGGCAGCGCTTTCAATGGTGGCTGGCAGTCCTGTCTGCACCCAGTCCCCTGCAAGCCAGACATTGTCCCAAGGGGCGTCGTCTACGTTGGGGCGATAGCTGGCAGTCGTGGGCCTTGCAGCGAAGGTGGCGTCTTTGCTTTTGTATACCAAGGAACGCTCAATGGTCATTGCTTTGGCGTTGGGGAAAAAGCGGTCTAATTCGCCTTGGAGCCGTTCCATGATCTGCTCACTTTTTTGCGGGAGCCAATCATCTGCAGTGCTAATGATGACGGCGTAGAGATATTTGCCATTGTGCTCAGTGGAAAGGGTAGCGGTGCGGTCGAATACCCAGTGAATGGGAGAATCGAGCAAGCCAACAAATCCAGTTGGATGGTCAAAAAGCTTGGTGTCTCCAAGTAGATGGATGCTTATAATCGCTGCGGAGGGGATTGAGGAAACGCGGTTTTTTACCGCTGATCCAGAGGGCAACAATGAGCGGAGAGCCGTCCAGGGCAGAGCACTTATATGAATGTCCGCGGAGATTTCCTCTCCTTTGCTGGTGAGAATCGTTCTAACGCAGTCATTATCTGCGATCACTTCGCGTATTTGCGTTTTCCGGCGGACAGCACCACCAATCGCGTTCAGGTAGAGTTCCGTTTCGGGTTCAAAGACTTCCGTTAGGCCGACTTTGGACAAGAATATAGCAGAATCGTTAACGGAGCCAAAGAGTGACCGTCGGATTGTTTCGTAGAGCAGATTCGCACAGGCAGTTTTCAGTGGTTCGTTCAGCGCGGCGACGCAAAATGGCTCCCACAGGGCGCGCATGGCACCATCTGTTTGGCGGTGTTCGCGGAGCCAGCTTTCGGCTGTCTGGTGGTCTGCAGGCTCTGCGCCGAGGCGCATCTTGGCCCCAAAGGCAGTAATGGCGACTCGGTCACGGCTGGAAAGTGCGCCAAAATTAAATAACCCACCCAGCAAATGGAGGGGGGCAGGGGTGTCACTCGCTGCCAACTCGGACCATTGGCCATCTGGACTCACATAAGGGACACAAAGGCGGTCTTGTCGGGCAAATTTTTCCGCAATACCGAGTCGCTCTACAAGTTGAAGAAAGGCGGTGTAGCAACCCATGACAATGTGCTGACCATTGTCCAGCGTCAGGCCGGTTGGGGCGTCACTGAGGCTATGGGCACGCCCGCCTAGATACGCTTTGGATTCGAGTAATGTGGGCGTGTAGCCTTGTTGCCCAAGCTCAATCGCTGCTGTGATTCCCGCAATGCCCCCCCCCCATACGACCGCTGTGCCTGGTAGGCGTCGGACGGGAAGTGGGCGTTTCAATTCGCGCATTGTACGCCAGACAAGCTGTATTTTACGTCGTTTTGGTAGGCGGACGCGATTGCCTGTCAGGCGGAAATTGTTGGCCGCGATCTTGTCTAAAATGTCCTCGTAAAACGCGCCCATAATGAGTGCGGCTTTGAGGTTTTGGCGTTCGCTGGGTGGCAGCAGGCGTCGAGCTTTATTGAAGAAATGCTTACAGCGGTAATGACAGAGACGGAACAGGCGCTGGCAGTTCTCGTTGTCGGTTGGATCGGCGAAGTCTTCTTCCGTCACGCCAAAGGCGCGCATTTCGGCCTGAGGCAGATAAACACGGCCCATGTCTCGATAGTCTTCAACGACGTCGCGCAGGATATTGGTAAATTGGAGGGCGTAGCCAAGTGTCTCCGCGTATTCATCAATATTGGGATGAGTGCAGCCAAAGATACGTACCGACACCAGACCAACGGCGGAGGCGACGCCAAAGCAGTACTGACGCAAGTCTTCAAAGGTCTCATAGCGCCTCCCACCAATATCCATCGAAACCCCATCAACGATGGCGAGCAGGTCCGATTGACGAATGTTGAAGTCTCGGATTACCGGAGCCAGCTCTGCGGCTAAAGTGAGCTGCTGGCCGCCTGTGTAGCAGGCCTGAATTTCATTACGCCAAGCATTCAGGGCAACTGCTTTGTCGGCGTCGGGCTTATCGGGGTCGTCTGCAATGTCGTCTACGATTCGGCAGAAGTCGTAAAACACGTTCATTGCCTCACGACGGACACGGTCCAGCGATAACAACGTGTAGGCCAAGTTAGATTGCTTGCGAGCCTGCACGGCCTCAGGAGAATCAGAGGTCGGGGCAACCGGTAGGGAGGTGGCGGAAACTTCAGCCATGTAATTGGCGGCGGGTCATCAGTTACAGAGTAGGGGGGGGCGCTTACTTGGGGTTCTCACGGTTCAGAGCACTGACCATGGCGTCGCTTATATCTTCTTGAGTGAGCTTCAATTGTTCGGCAATTTCGTGGATCGTGACTGATTCAATGTGGCGAATTACCTCATCGGCGCGGGATACATCAATCAGCACGCCAAGCGCGTCGAAGCGTTCCTTTTGTGTGGTTACTTCGTAAAATTCGCGAGCCAAGCGGAGGAGGTCCACTCCCTGAGCTTCTTCAGAAAAAGCGATTTGAGTCAGGAACGATGCCTCCTGTGGTGAGAGGTTCCAACGCGTTGCGACGGCTTTTTCGATGACATCCACTTCGGATGGGGCGACTTCCTCATCCGCATTGGCTACTCGGGCTAGGAGCACGCCAAAAAGAATTAGCCGCTGTTTCTCCTGTTGGGAGATATCCAGCTCAATATTTTGCTCCGCAAAGCGGTCTTCTAAGATGATGAGGAGTTGAAGGCGGTCGCCTTGGCCGAGCTTGTCGATTTCATCTGGGCGAAGGGACTTTCGAATGGCGTTATCGCGTCGCTTAAGAGATTCGCGGATAGCATCGGACAAGCCATTGAGGTCGAGCGCGTCAGATTCTTTACGCAAGATGTAGGACACCTCGCGGATTGCTTGCTGCTCTTCAGTAGTGATGACGCCATCAGCCATGAATACACGGTTTGTGGCCTGGGTGATGAAATCGCGATCGGCGTCACTTTCGACCATGCGGTGTAACTCATTCAAGAGTCCCTGCCGCTCATCCGTGTCGATCTGCGAGCTCATGTATTTCTCGAGTTCAGCCCATGCGGTGTCGTCCATGCCGGGGAGATGGAAAATGATGTCTTTAAGGCAGTCGATTTCTTGAGGCTGGATTTTTCCATCCGCCCAAGCTGCGGCAAATAGTGTTTTGCCCAAGACAAGTGAAAGTTGCTTATTATGGCTCATGGTTGGAGATGGGTCTCCTTAAAGCGATATTGGATTATAAAGAAAAGGCCAACTTTAACGGCGATAAGGCTATCGGTGAAGCTAAATCTTGCTGGATATAACGCAGCATGTTTATCGCATTTTCGATTAAATGTTAGTCAGGGCCCGGGCTAGAAGCTTGATTTTATCGGCAGTTCCAATCTTTGGCCGTTCTTGGAGTGTATTGTAGTTTAATTGTTTAATTTTCTGGAGGATGGTTGCGCCCCCGAGCCATGTGAGGCGAATTTCCATACTCAGAGGGAAAGGCAGTTTATTCGCCAACGGTTTGCCCTCGTCGAAGAGTACCTGTGCCCGTGCAACTTGTAGCTCGATGCATTCCCGTAGTTCTGGAGGCGTGATTTTTTCGTCGAACATTTCCCGTGTCACACCAAATTGCTCCCAATCTTCCTCTGGGATGTAGATGCGGCCATCTTTGCGGATGTCTATGCCGACATCTTGCCAGAAATTGGCCAATTGCAACGCTGTGCAGATATTATCCGACCATTCAAAGAGCTGTTCGTTGGTGTGGTTGTGTAGGATGAGCACGAGTCGACCAACGGGATTGGCGCTGCGGCGACAATAATCGAGCACGTCGAGAAAGCTTTCGTAGCGCAGTGTCACGCAGTCCTGTTTGAAGGCGCTTAGCAGGTCGGTAAAGAGATCTACGGGTGCACCAGTGCGCGTGATCGTGTCCGCGACGGCAGTAAATATCCATGCGGTTTCCGGATCAAGAGGCTGGCCGGAGAGCGAGGCCATTAGCTCAGCTTCGTAGGCGTCCAGACGGGCAACGCGTGCTTCGGGGGGGGGGGCACCATCTTCGCCCCAGCCTTCGTCGGCAATATCGTCGGCGTAGCGGGCAAAGGCGTAGACCGCGGCGATGTAGGGGCGGATGCGCTTGGGCACAAGGCGCGCGACCGGAAAATTCTCGTAATGAGTCCGGGTGAGCTCCAAGCAGCGGCGGTAGGATTCCTCGATAGTCATCACAGCAAAAGCGGGACTAAAAGCGTTTGCTGGGTAAACATCAAAGGCAAAAGTTAGCTGATGACAAAGTTGGAATAGCGACGCTGGTTCGTTTTTACCTTTCCCTAGTGGCAATCCTTTCCTATGTCTTCCGGCTTATGCGTTTGCTTTTTTCACGCCTCAGGTGGAACGGTTTATTGGCCGGAATGTTGGCTGGGCTGTTCGTGTTCGCGAACACAGCTCAGGCTGCGGCAGATGATTTTGTCGCCGCACAGGGCCTAATCACGCCCAAGAATGGGCTAATCCACGTCGCCGCGCCTGCTGGTCTGACCGGTCAGGCCATTATTAATGAACTCAAGGTCAAGGCAGGTGAGCAAGTCGTTGCTGGTCAAGTGATTGCAGTTCTCGCTGGTCGAGCGGTCGCTGAAGCCGATCTGGTTGTCGCCAAGTTGGAAGTTGCTGCTACTTCTACCGCTCCGGCAATCATCCAGGCTCAGATTGATACGATTGCCAGCCAGATCGCTGCTGCTGAGTCAGAGGTCGCCACCGCTGAAGCACAGGTTAAGGCCGCAGAGGCGGCTGTTGCCCAGGCTCAGGCTGGGGTTGTTCAGGCGCAAAAAGGCCGTCGGGAGGCTATGGAAACGCTGGATGCGTCTCTCGCCAAAATTACGGGCACAAACGCCGCCTATCAAAACACTTTGGATGAATTAGACCCGCCTCGCCGTGAAACCGAGGAAATTAAATTTCAGCAAAAGCTTTTAAACGAAGAATACCGCGCCGCGGATGCGCCTCGTTTCGCCATGGGAGCCCGCATAGACGCAGATGTGGCAGCCGCGGAGGCCGCAGTCGTCACTGCCCAAGCCAATGTGCCTGTCGTGCAAGCCCAAGTGGAGAGTGCCCGGCAAAATGTGGCCCACGTCAAGGTGCAGCAATCGATTCTTGAGGCTGAATTGACCCGCGCCAAAGCCGTTGCGGCAGCGGCTCAGGGAGGGATTGATCAGGCTCAAGCTCATTTAGACCTGACAGAAGTTAAGGCACCCAGCGCAGGTGTGGTACTCTATGTTGGGGCGCGTCCAGGTGAGGCCGTGGGGCCGGCAGGCGTGGTGATTTTAGGCGACTTATCCGAGCTATATGTCGACGCAGAGGTTTACATTGACGATGTGCGTAAGGTGAAGCCGGGCCAAAAGGTTACGGTGAAGTCTGACGCTTTTCTGGGTGAGATTGCCGGTGTCGTCTCAGAAGTCGGCCAACTGGTAAATCCGCAGGGCGTGTTCAGCTCTGACCCCATGGCATACAGTGACAAGCGTGTGGTGGTCGCCCGCATCAAGCTCAGTCCGCCATTTGGTGTCATACCGCCAGTTCACGCGCAGGTGATCGCCCGCATCAACGTTCAGGGCGCAGGGAAATAGTATGTCGCTGATCAACAAACTCGTCCCGCTGGGCATTCCGCTTGCTTGGCTCAATTTGGTAAAGGAGAAGAAGCGCTTCTTTGCCGCGGTGGCGGGCATTATTTTCGCGGTCACGATGATGCTTTACCAAATGGGACTGAAGACAGCGATGTTTACTCAGGTGGTGTTTCCGCATTTGATGCTCAACGGAGATATTGTTATCGTTAATCCGCAGTATGAGTATTTTGGCATCAGCCGCGGCTTTACCGAAAAACGGCTCAATCAGGCCTTTGCGCTGCCGGAAGTAGAGGATGTTGCCCCGCTTTACTTGGTTAATTTACCGATCAAGAATCCTGATACGCTGGTCAACCGAGACATCTTTATCATTGGCTTTGATCCGGCGAATAAGCCCTTCGATGACCCAGCAATTGAGGCGCAGCAGGGCATGTTGAAAATTCCCGGAAATGCACTTTTTGACGAACGTTCACACGCCAAATTTGGGCCGATTGTAGAAAGGCTGGAGGATGGGACGGTGACTACCGAAACCAATGGCCGGGCGACCGAGATTGTTGGCTCATTTGAGATGGGCACGACCTTTGCCGCAGACGGTAATTTACTCGTCGGCAAGCAAACTTTCTTCGAAATTTTTCCCGGACAAGATCCCAATCTCGCCGCCGTCGGCTTGATTATGCTCAAAGAAGGATCGGATGCCGAGAAGGTGGCTGAAACTCTGCGCGCAAAATTGCCACATGATGTAAAGATCATGACACGTGCGGAATTCATCGATAACGAGAAACGTTATTGGGGCGAGCGCACGCCAATTGGTTTTGTTATTAGCGCCTCAATGACCGTAGCGATCATTGTCGGAGCGGTTATCGTGTACCAGATTCTCTACACCGATGTGACCGATCACCTGGAGGAATATGCGACGCTGAAATCCATCGGATTTAAGGACAGCTATTTCATCAGTCTGATCTTGCAGGAGTCGATCATCCTGAGCGTATTCGGGTTCATCCCGGGGGCAGCTCTCACGGCTGGCCTCTATTACGTAACACGTCGTGTGGCCTACATGCCCACGGAGTTCCAGTGGGACAACGCGGGCATCGTTCTCGGGCTGACAATTGTCATGTGCATGCTGGCAGGGGCCTTGGCGACCCGGAAGCTGCGTCATGCAAATCCAGCAGATATCTTTTAGAGAATCGTTGAGGATTAACAATATGAACACGCCGTTACCCGTAAATCCTGTCGCTACGCCCTGCTGGGCTATAAACCTTTAAATTGTAACCTCCTAACTCCCTCCCCATGTCTGTCATTAAGATCAGCGATCTCCGCTACGCGTTTGGTCACGGTGAAACGCAACAGACGGTGCTGCACGGGATCACGGCCGACTTTACGCAGGGTGAGATCACCATCATCGCCGGACCTTCTGGCTCAGGTAAGACGACACTCCTCAAGCTGGTTGCCGGGTTGCGGACGATTCAGGAGGGGAGTATCGAGATCGATGGCCAGCGAATAGAGACTGCGAAACAGCGCGAACTCGTCGCGGTGCGGCGAAATATTGGCTTCATCTTCCAAAGCCATCATTTGATCAGTTCATTGAGCGTCGTCCAAAACGTAATGATGCCGCTGACTTTTGATTCCAAGATGACGCCCGGCAAGGCCCGTCAGCGTGCATTGGATATTCTAGGGGAGGTTGACTTGAGCGACCACGTCCACAAGCGACCAGAGCAGCTTTCCGGCGGGCAGAAGCAGCGTGTGGCTATCGCCCGAGCGTTGGTGCACCAACCAGCAATTATTTTGGCTGATGAGCCTACCGCATCGCTAGACGGCCCAACAGGGCGAGAAATCGTTAGCCACTTGCAGCGTCTATCCAAGGAGTTCGGCAACACCATCGTCATGGTCACCCATGATAACCGCATCTTGGATGTAGCTGATCGGCTAGTAACGCTTGTGGACGGTAAGCTGAGCGATCACGCACCCACGTTGGGTGAGGATTTCTGAGCGCGCCGCCTTCGCCATTCAAAGCAGGTAAGGGCGATCATCAGTGCGCCGCCCATAATGTAGGTTGACGGTTCGGGGACTGGGACCGGGACGCAGTTGATCATATCGGGTGCCGTGGCGTAGAGGAAGTTGCCGGGGGTCAGGGTGTTACCATTGAGCTGGGCTTGGTAAAAGCCGACGCCTTGCACGCCGTAATCTCCATAAAACCGCACCTGTTGCGCCTTTGAGTTACTAATGTTGAGCACCTGGAACGAGTCACCGCTGGTCCAGTTCATCACAGTCAGCATTTTGCCGCTGGCAAACGCACCTGCGCCTTGAAAGTTTAAGCTATTCGCGCCAGCACCCGATCCGAAGTCGACCATGGAGTTCACGCTGAGCGATAGGTTGTTGAGCCCTTCAGAAAAGCCTTGGAGATTAAATATGCCGCCCATGGCGTTCAGGTTATGGTTGCCGATAACATTCGAGGATTTGAGCAACAGCGTGCCGCACTTCAAGTCGATGCCCCCGTTATGGGAGGCGTTGCCGCCGATGTAAACCTTGGCACCGTAGTCCACCGTCAACTTGTTGGAATTGAAGGTGGAGTTAAAATGCGCCACACTGAAGTTCGTCACTAGCGTCCCGGAATTATTGACGGAGGTGTTTTGGTGAAAAGTGGTGGTGCTGCCGCCATCAATGATGAGTTCTTCCGCCGAATTGAAGGCCACGCGGACGTCATTCACACCGCTGTTCGAGAACTGCCAGCGCACACTGTTGACGTTGACGTTGCCAGTGAACTCGGTGTTGCCCTGCCCCGTGAACACCATCTGTTGTACTTGCGTGAAGTCCGTGGAGGCTGAGAAGAGTAGTTTACCCGTTCCGGTTTCGAAGGTGAGGGCAGAACCGTGAAACTTAACTGCGCCGTTGGTGCTAAATGTCTGAGTGTTGGCGGTGTTGTTGTAAATTGCATACGTGGTGCTACCGACCGTGAAACCGTAAACATCCAGCGGGCTATTGCCGGAGATGTTGAAGGCTCCGCTATTGGGCTGGAAATAAAAACCAGCCAAGCGAATATTTGGGCTGCTGATATTTGGGCTGCTTCCGGTAACATTGAAGTTCCAAACATCATTTTCCGCAGCTGATCCGGTAAAGTCTGGCTTGTTATTGCCCACCCAGCTAGATGCGGCGTTGATATTGGTGCTGGTGCCTTTCCAATAAAAATCTTCAGCATGTAGCGTCGACAGACCGATCAAACTGATCATGGCTGCAATGACTGCTATGACTGCTATTCTTACTGTTCTCATATGCTTACCCACTATTCCCCTTAAACTAGAGGGCTATATCGGTATATTTCGCGGATATTAAGGGGTATTGGTCAATATGAATGAAAGTATCTATCTGCCTTTTATACTGGAGAGCCAGTAGTGCACCGATTTTTGCTTGAGCTTGTAAGTTTGAACGTGGTGTGTCATTCTTGGGATTATGGATATTAAATCGGGCAATAGTCTCCTTTTCCTCGGCGCAGTGATCGGCGTATTCTGTCTGTCAGGATGTTCTCGTAGTCAGCCAGTTGCGGATCAGGTTGTCTTGGCCGCGGAGCAGACCGAACGCGGTTTAGTGGGTTATGAAGTCGTTGATTATGAATACCCTATACGCGTTCCAGGCACGAATCGTTTCGTTACAATGCAAACCAAGAAACCACTCGATAATCCGCCGACTTATGATGACTACCTCGCTTGGCAAGCAGCGCAGTAGATCTGCATGGAGGAGGTAAAATCAACCGGGTCAGAAACCCGTGGGCGTCGGCCATTGGCCATTATTTTTCTGTTCGGATTCGCTTATGCGGCGTTTTATTGCTTGTGGTATGCGGGCACGCCGATGGGTGCCCACCCAGTGCTTGATGGTAAAGAAAACCTCCAGCTCGCTTGGGGGATTGCCGACGGAATATTAGCGAATGAGCCCTTTTACCGCGCCCCGGTATATCCGCTGGCGATTTCACTTGGGATGGGGCTTGGGTTGCCGGAATTTCTTTGGCCAGACTTTGCTCGGTTGATTAACCTTGTGGCTTGGCTGACGTCCCTGTGGCTCGTTAGTCGCTTGGCGATGGAGCTGTGGTGCAATGAGCGTGCGGCACTTTTGGCGACCGGAGTGTGGGCTCTGTATCCGGTAGGGCTATTTTTCTTGGGAGATCCGTTGGACATCACGCTAAGCATTGCTCTGCTATTGGGCGGACTCGACCGGGCGACGGCGTTTTTGCGTACTGCGAGCCCGCAATCCGCGTTGGCGACGGGTTTCTTATTAGCTTTGGCGGCTTTGACTCGGCCGCAAATGTGGTCCGTCGCCTTGGCAATTCCGATAATTCTAGCTGTTTTGGCGATTTCCTTCCATCGTCAGGGCGATGTGGACATTATCCAGCCGGGCGAAAAACCGCTCAAGCCCCCCCCTCGTTGGCCAGTTGTGCTAACGTTGGTCGGCCTGGCTCTGCCCTCCATGATGATGGGGGCTTTCAATAAAAAGGTGTCGGGCGAGTTCGTTATCATGCCGACGCAGGGGCCGTTCAATCTTTGGGCGGCCAATAAACCTGGTGCTCATGGTAAATATTTTGCGCAGGAAATTGAAGTCTATCAGAACGATGAGCATGAGAACCCGGCTCGGGTTGAATCTATTTATCATTATCGCAAGGATAGAGGGGCGGATGCTTCCATGGACTGGAATGAACTCAATGACTACTGGCGTCAACGTACACGCGAAATGATTATTGCGGATCCGGTGGGCTTTCTTGGTCGATTGGCGCGGAAGGGCTACTATTTGCTCAATAACTACGAGCAGTACAACAACAAAACGTATTTTGTGCACAAGGCGTTGTCGCCACAGTTGCGATTCAATTTCCTTGGCTGGGGGCTGTTGCTCACGACCACGGCACCGTTACTAATTTGGGGGCGTAAAAACCCACTGCTGCTCATGTTAATCCTCGGTACGGCGGTAGCTTACGCAGCAGGTCTGATCCTGACCTATGTGAGCGCACGGTTTCGCTTACCGCTGGCACCGATGTTGGCTGTGATTGTTGGGGGCTGGGCAACGTTACCTTGGCGAGAACTCGGCCGGAAACGTCTTGTCGGGGGGGGGGGGCTCATGCTTCTTGTTGGTGTGTTGAGCTTCAGTTCTCTGTTTGCTGTTCGTGAACCGAAAACAGAGATTCAGGACTATCTGCTACTCGGCTACGCTGCGCTGGAAGCTGGCCAAGATCACGATGCGATCCAATGGGCGGAGCGCGCCATTACCGAGGATTACTCTCGCTTGGCCGCCCGAGAATTACGAGTCGTGGCCCAGTATAATTTAAGCCTTGCGCAGTTGATCGAGAAGGGCAGTCGTCCGAGCGGTTTGGAGTTGGAGGCACAATTAAACGCCGCCCAACAATTGTCGAATTATTCGCCACGTGTAAATTACATCACTGGAGTTTATGAATGGTGGCATGGTGATTCTGATGCCGCGCGTCAACGTTGGCTGATGTTGGTAAATCAGCCTAATTCGGTGGCGCAAAGCTCACTCACTGGACTCATTATGACAGGACCTTTGACGACTGAGGCAAGTGCAGCACTGGCGCGTATTCCCGAGACCGTCCGTCAGAATACGCTGGAAGTTGCGCTGGCTCATGCGCAGAAGAAGCCGTTGAATGATGCAGGCTACGAAATCCTGAAGCAGCTTGAGGCCGTTTACGCTGCTCCATAAGCTGGCATTACAGTGATTGCCGTATGTCGGGCGTTACTGTGGAGGTTTCATTGGGGGCGGGAGTTCCGCCCAATTGGTTTTCCAGGAAATATTGTTGGCAGGAAAATTCATCTTCTGGTTTGGTGCGGCGAATCGACGAATAGGCTCCGTTGGACTTGAGTACCTTGGCGTTGGTGTCCTTCAAATAGGGGGGGATGATTTCCTTGATCAAGCGGGCTTTAAGCTCCGGGTCGAGGATTGGGAAAACACATTCGATACGGCGGAAGAAATTGCGTGCCATCCAGTCGGCGCTGCCAATGAAGACTTCGGGCTCATGATCGCCGTTCTCAAAGTAAAAGATACGGCTATGCTCAAGAAAACGGCCAACTAGGCTGCGTACGCGGATATTCTCGCTCATACCTGCAACACCGGGCACCAAGCTGCAAATACCACGAATGATTAGATCGATTTCGACTCCGGCCCGCGAGGCGGTGTAGAGGTTGTTGATCGTTTCTTTTTCGATCAGGCTGTTACATTTTGCAATGATGCGCGCGGGCTTGCCAGCTTTGGCATTACGGACTTCGCGTCTAATGCGTTTCTGGATTTCTGAGTGTAGATTGAAGGGCGCGATGAGCAGGTGCTTAAACTGCGGAGAACGCGAAAATCCGGTCAATGTATTAAAGAGATCGGCGATTTCACTGGTCAGCTTCTGATGAGCAGTAAAGAGGCTTAGGTCCGTGTAAATTTTCGCGGTCTTGGGATTGTAATTTCCAGTGCCTAGATGTGCGTAGCGGCGCAGTCCCTTGCCTTCACGGCGGACAATCAAGCAGCACTTACAGTGCGTTTTCAGGTGGACGAGGCCATAGACGACATGCACTCCGACTTCTTCCAATTCGCGGGCCCACTGGATATTGTTGGCCTCGTCAAAGCGCGCCTTCAGTTCGACGAGGGCTGTGACTTGCTTACCGTTTTGACAGGCGAGCTTGAGGGCTTCGATGATGGGCGAGTCGCCACTTGTACGGTATAGGGTCTGCTTGATCGCAAAGACTTTAGGGTCTCGCGCGGCTTGGTTAAGGAAGTCCACAACCGGGTTAAATGAATCAAATGGGTGGTGCAGCAGATGATCGCGCGCCCGAATGTTCTCGAAAATATCGGAGGATGCGCTGAGCTGGGCGGGGACGAAGGCCTGAAGTGGCTTGTCCTTAAGATCCTGCCGCTCAATCATAGAGTAGACACTCATTAAGCGCATCTGATTGATCGGTCCATCAATGCGGAATACGTAGTCTGACGGAATTTGGTTGGCGCTGAGTAGGCTATCGAGAATTTCTTCCTCCACGTCGTGTTCGATCTCCAGGCGGACGGGGTCTCCCTTGCGCTTTTTATTTAGCTCTTCCTCAATTTTGGTCAGTAGGTTTTCGACCTCTTCCTCGTCGATGTAGAGATCACTGTTGCGCGTAATGCGGAAGGCCCAAGCGCCCTTCATTTTGTAGCCTGGAAAGAGCTTCTCATCGAACATCTTGATCAGGTCGCTGAGGAAGATATAAGACTGATCCGTTTCGAAACCCAGATCGATATGTACCACGCGGGGGAGAATGCGGGGGACGGGGATGACGGCCACTCGAGTCTCCCGATTACCGCGGCCCGGTTCAGCCAGTTTGACCAAGATATTCAGTGACTTGTTGATGAGCTGCGGAAAAGGATGGGAGGGATCGATGCCCATCGGTGTGAGCACTGGATAAACCTGCTCGTCGAAGTACTTTCGGGCCCAGGCAAACTCTCGGCGAGACAGTTCTTGCCGGTTTTTAAAAACAATGCCTTGGCGCTTCAGGAGAGGCATTATCTGTTCGCGCCAGCATTTATACTGGTCCTTAACCAGCGACGATGAAATCGCGTGGATGCGGCGGAGTTGCTCTTTGGGGCCGAGACCGTCAATGCCCACTTCGACCACGCCCGATTCCACCTGTTGTGTCAGTCCCGCTACGCGAATTTCAAAAAATTCGTCCAAGTTCGAGCTGACAATGGACAGAAATTTGACGCGCTCCAAAAGTGGCTGCTGTTCGCTTTGAGCGAGGTCGAGAACTCGTCGGTTAAATGCGAGCCAGCTAAGTTCCCGATTAAAATAGGCGAGTTTCTTGGTGTTCTTGGCTTTGCGTTGCGGAGACATGGATGGAAACTTAATAGCTTCGTCGACAGGCAGTTCTCTGCCAAGGCAAAAAGTAATTGCCCGGCATGCATTGGATTAATAAAAATGCGTCGAGAGATGAATCATCGACGCATTTGCATTTCACTTCCAGTCAATCACGAGAGTTATAATTCTGGTAACGAAAATGAATCGTCCGTGCGCTCGATCCACTCTGCCAACTCGGTTTGAAGCCTTTGTCTTACTTTCCCGTAGATGCTGTTAAAGGCGAGATTGGCCAGTTCGTAAGGGTCTTCATTGAGGTTAAACAGCATCCAGGGCTGCCCCTCAAGAGCCACGTATTTCCAACCATCGCGTGTGACAATACCGCGCCAACGGCGGTCAATGCTGTTGGCATGTCCAGTTGGCTCGACGAGTTGTAGGTAGGCAGAGTTCGGGTAATTGGGAGTCGCCTTGTCCTTGATACGTTCGGCGGAATAATCCGTGCCAGCCATCCAGTCGGGTACGTCGATACCGCACAGGCCAAGTGACGTTGGGGCGAGGTCAACATGGTTGACTGGATTGTCGCGGCACCCGACCTTGTTGTCGTAGTAGGGTTTGGAGCCGCCGATGATACAGGGGACGCGGATCGATTCTTCCCAAGGCGAAGTCTTGAGTAATTGGCCGTGCGAACCGTGCATGTCGCCGTGGTCGGAGAAGAAAATGATGTGCGTGTCGTCAGCGATGCCAAGTTCGTCTAGAGCAGTTCGGATACGGCCCAAATTCCAGTCGAGATTTTCGATCATCGCGTAATAGCCAGCTAGGTCACGTTGGGCGCGTTCGCGGATCGCAGGATTGGGCGGCACGTTGGGGCGCAGCTCGATGTGGGCTGGCGTGTGGCGGCCCATCCAGTCCTCAGTTGTGGTATAGGGATTGTGTGGCGGCTGGACGGAGAGTACGGAGAAAAATGGTCGTTCGCCACTCGCGCGTTTGCGAATGTCGTCGATGAAAAGCTCAGTCATCGCGTCGGTTTCATAACCCGGCAAGCGGTAGTGAAAGGCGTCGTCGCCTTCACCGCCATGGACCCAGCAATCGAATTGCGCGTTGTTGTTTTCATAGCCGCACCAAGTCTTAAAACCGCCACGTCGCTCCGGCGGGATGATGTGCATTGCCGCACGGCCCTCGCGCTCATGAAATCCATCGAGATGCCATTTTCCGAAGTAGGCCGTGTCGTAGCCAGCTTCATTAAAAGCCGTTGCCACGGTTGGCATTTCGGGCGGCAATTGGCGTTCGTGCCCAGGGACGGCTTGGTGAGGATAGCGCCCGCTGATCAGTGAGCCGCGATACGGGCAACAAAGCGGGCAACCGCCCACTGCTTGATCAAATACTACGCCTTCAGCCGCAAGACGATCAATGTTGGGTGTGTGTAAATTGGGGTCACCACGGAATCCGAGCGCCTGGCCTCGATGTTGGTCTCCGAAAATCCAGATGATGTTTGAGCGAGATGTAGTCATGTACACAGTCTTGCAAGCCTAGTCGTTAATCGTCAACATTGTCGTGCAGGATGTTGGCCTGCACCCCTACGATCTCGCTAGCTGCCCGATCGGTTGCGACAGCGACAAAATCTTCGATCAATCTCATCTGCTTGTGTTTACTCAGACGACTTTTGCGTTCATACATTTCGGTAGCTTATAGCGGATTTTTTATAGCTTAGCTACTTCAGCCCCTAATTTTATATATAGTAGAACACACAGATAAGATGAAGGTTAGGCGAGATAAAGAAGAATTTGAACAAGCTCAACGTGAATTGTTTCAGTAGCAGATGATTACAAATCTGGGTATCCTTCCTCTCCAATAAAGCGACCTTTCCGGTCAATGGGCGGGGCAATGATCGACGGGGCTTACCACGAACGGTGGGTGTTCCTAGGAGCCGAAAAAGCTGTCAATAAATTCCGCATATGTGCCCATGTTAGGGTCGTTGTTGACTAGCTGATCCGGGTCGCGGATTGGGCGGTAGCCAGAGGTCGAAAACGGCTGATTTGGGATCGTTTCTGCGGCCAGAGATTCGTCGTAGTGGAATGGCCCGGGCGCACCGTTATAGGTCGCGTTGTAGGCGAGGATCGCGCCGTAGGTGGCTCCCTTAGCCCCGCCACCGTTAGACGTAAAGATGGCCTCCGGCGCATAGATGGCACCAGTAAAATCGACATTGCCATTGAGCGTGATTCTCTGGCGGTCGGCATCAAGCATGGTGTCAGCATCAAATTCCTGGGTGGCGTATATCTTTAAATTTTGGGGGCGCCCGAGATTGTTGATTGAAGCCGAGCCGCTTACTGTGAAATTGCCCGCGAAGTAAATGGTGACCTCGGCGTTGGCGTGGATCGTGGGGTTGCCGCTAACCTTAAAGTCGCCATCGGCCACGATCACCGTTGGCCCGATGAAGGTGACGTCACCTAAGTCGATGTTTTCTGTTATATGATAATAGAGCGGCGCAATTTCGCTCCCGCCGATAGTTGTGCCAGTAATTGATTCGATGATAGGCGTAACCGGATCAATGACGGGCTTTTTTGCCCAAGCAACTGCGCACAGAACGACCCCAAGGAAGATCATTAAGATCGCCGTGATGCGTCCAGGCTGGTTGTCATATTTTGGGTTCATGGATTATTGGGTGGGAAAAATGGATTAAAAGTGACTTCTCCAGATCGTGGCATCGCTAGTGTCCGGCACGGTGATAACGGGAAATTCTGCACTGAATCCATCGGCAACTCCTCCGGTGATCTGTCTGGCTTTACTGTAGTCCACGTTGACAGCATCCTCAGCGCCAGTAAGGACTTGGCCGCGAATATCAGTCTGCGGTCCGAATGATACTTTGATGGTTTCTTCGTCCGAAGTCGTTGCGGCCGTGGCATTTTCGCGCAGCATATTGGTCGGGGGCAGGCCATAGGTGCCGTATGATGAATCGTAACTATCCAGCAGGCTATTGTAATTGAGCTCATTTTTAACCACGAGGCCACGAAAGGGTGGGCTGAGTTCGGCGGTAAAGGAAATGATGCGGGTGGCAGAGTTGCCAGTGCGGGTGTCCTTGACATCGGCTTTGCTGTAAACCGCATATTGGTGGCTATCCGCGTCGGGGTTGGGCTTGGAAACGACGACGCGAATTACAGCCCGCTGCTCACCAGCATAGACATCGTCTGCGGGCTTTTCTCCCTCTTTGGGCAACCGGATTTCCCGGGCCCAGTAGTTGTCGCCATAGAAATCTTCGCCCACATCCCAGCCGTCAGCATACCAGGCTGAATCATCAAAGCGGTTATTGTTGAGTGACCACATAACCTCGTCTGCCCCGGCCTCGGCTGCGGAGTAGGCCATGTTGTAGAGACGATTCTGGACGCTGGCTTCGTAATCATTCACCACCATGGGCATTAGCGAGCCCAGAATAATGAACACAAACATGGAAAACAGGAAGGCCGCAATCAAAGCCGAGCCGCGCTTTCGGTAGAAAGCGGTCAGTCGGGGGATGAATTGCTGCATGGCTTGCATCGGTCTAGTTGCGCGAGGCCACGCGTGTATTTAACGTTTTCTCATACTGATGCCCTCCAGCCTTGCGCTCAGAAGTTAAAGTCAGGTCAAAGCTGGACGACCCACCCACGCGGTTGACATCGAAATCGGTTACCCCTGTGAGCAGTCGTATGCTCTTGCTTGCCAGCACGATGCCCTGGTCGGAATACTCGGCGTAAACGCGGCGCAGTACATCATCCTCACCAATGGAGTAGATTACCTCGGTGCGGCTAGGCGTGACGCCAGCCGCATTCTCTAGAGAGGGCAGTGAAATGGTGATGGTGGGTAGCTCGTCCGCATCGGCCTCCTTCTCGTCGGGGACTTCGATGACAATGGAGCTCAGGCCGCGAAAATCGTCGGTGATCAGATTGATAGCGTAGCGAAATTCTCGGTCCAGATCGGCCTGAGTGGCCAGGCTGTAATGGATTTTGCCGAAGCGGATCATTGCCGTGAAGGCGATGACAAAGACCACCGAGGCCAAGCTCGCGGCGATGAGGAGCTCCACCAAGGAAAAGCCAGAGTGGGGTGCAATGGACGCTGGACGACGGTTACGCACTGATTCCGTATTGGGTGATGAATGTGACGACGCGGGCATGCTGGGCTTTGCCGGTGGAGTCCGTCCAAAATACCTCAAGCACGACCAGTAGTTGATCCTCGCGGCTTTCGCGCTCGCTTACGCGCATTCGGGAGGATAACCGGGGGTCGAAAATGGTGGTCTTGAAGGCATCGCCATCCTTGAGGGAAATCGCTTCATCCCAGTTCAATGCGCGGATGCGCTCCATCTCCGAGATCAGAATTTCGTTCGCTGTCACATTGAGACGGCTGTTTTCGGAGGCCCGCATGGCGGGTTTTAGCGCAACGAAAGCAGAGCCCATCACCATGGCCACCAAGGACATAGCGACCATAACCTCTACCAGCGTCATGCCGGAACAGGGCCAACTGGCTCTAGTGCGATAGTTCATAACTTCTTAACTCTCATCGGGTAAACCGACCAAATCTTAAAGAGATTCCCGGCGCAGTGCAAGATCGCACTGATAGAAGAATATTAAAAAGCGACGCCCCTCGGAAAGCGTCACTTGTTGAAAATAGTATGTTGGAGCTTGTTAGAACTGAGAGAAGAAGTTGGCGTAATCGCCATAACTTGAATTCCCCTGAAAGTTATCGTTCGCTTTGATTATGCCATAGTCCTCCATGATCATGGCCTCGTCGCCCAGGGCCATGTCCTTCAGTGCTTCGTCGTAGTTGAGCCCGTTAAAAGATTTGTTTTCACTCCCTTGCCCTTTGTTGGTGATCGTCTTGCCGATCGCCGCGCCCAGGATGCCAGAAGTGCCGTGGATGAGTATATCCGCGTCCGGGGCGTAAATCACGCCAGATACACCGGCATTCCCACCAACGTCGATTGCTTGGCCGTCACCTCCGGTGCCATAGATGATCAAGCTGGATGGCGGGGCCAGGGTGTTCAGTTCGCCGTTACCGCGCAGGTTGATGTCACCCTTCACGTACATGATCAGCGAAGAGTTAAGGCCAATTTGCATTTCGCTATTTTTGAAGTCGAATCCTCCATCGGCTACAATAACCGCGTGTCCATTGATCACCACATCGCTACCCAAGGTATAGTTGGAATCGAAATGGTAAACCGTTGGATTCTGCGAGTCACTCGACGCATCGACGACCTTACCGGATTTTTTTGAGACTTTGTCGACCGTGTCAGTAGCGGTGTCGACGCCGCCCCCGACAACATCGCCAGTGATGCCACCACCACTGTTTCCATTACCATTACCATTACCGTTTCCATTGCCGTTACTGGATGACGTCGTAGTCGTGGTGGTGGTCGTGGTCGATCCACCACTGTTCCCCTTGCCATTGCCATTACCATTTCCGTTACCTGCATACATGGGCAGAGCAAAGGCAAACGCGCCAGTGAAAGCCAGAGTGTGAATCAGATGTGAGAGTTGGTTGATTTTCATGGCGTAATGTGGAAAATTATTAAACTTGTTAGAAGGATGTTGGGCCATTGTTACCCGAAGCAGAAGGATGCTCGATGGACGGAAAGGACGCTGTGTAATTACTCGTCTGGTTCAGAACCGTACCACTGTAGGACACGGCATCACTGAAGACACTCGCTCCGGTGATGACTGTTCCAATTTGAAATGCAGATACATTGGCCGGTGTTTTTTGATTGGAATTGGCGAGCTGCACGGAGTTGCTGCTCGTGCTCAGAGAGCCGACCACGCCATTACTGTCACGGTCGGCCAATGCCTCCGCGATGGTGGGGAAATTATCGGTATTGGTGGCGCTTACTGTCGTGCCGCTGCCTAGGTCAAGGGTGTCTTCGGACACGAATCCGACGAAGGGCTTTAGCATATTGGTATCTACCTGGACAATCTGGTTGATGTAATCATTGCCCTTTTCATCAATAATAATGCCCTGAGCGACGACTTCCATGCTTTCCCCCCTGACGGGTTCCTTGATTGCGACCTTGGCGTAACCGGTGTAAGTGCCGCCCAGACTGACGTTGGGGAAATAAACGCGGCGGACGTAATATGTCTCTCCATCGGCCCCTGTGATGGCTTTCCAGTCAGCATCGGCCTTCCAGGCGTCCACATCCCAACCATTCTGATAGGCCGACCAGATGGCTTCCTCGCCTCCTGCTTCCGCTAGGGCGAATGCAGATGAGAGGAGGCGGTTGCGCACCGAAGTCCGATAGTCGGTTAAGTAACTGGGCAACACGGTGCCCAGCATCATAAAGGCGACCATGGCAAAAATGATGGCGGCGATCAGCATTGAGCCGGAGCCCGATTGGTACAGATTCAGTTTTTTCATGCTAATTCCTCATGCGAAAGGTCATTGCGCGATCGAGGGTGATGTCGCGGTCGCCCACGTGTTTGCTGAAAACAATGTCGTAGCTGACATCGTTGTTGGATTTCGAAGCTGTAAACGTGGTCACATTGTCCAACATCGTGCGGTCCGCATTGGTGTCTTCGGCTCGCAGGAGTCGTTTGTTACTGGCGTCATAAGTGTAGTGGATCATTGTAGGCGTACCGCTGGCCATGGTCAGAGTGACAACATTTCCGTTGACCGTGGCGTTGGCGGCCACACGGGTGTCGGTTGCGATGGTCTGGAGCGTGACCCGCATCTGTCGGTCAAATTCAGAACGTGCCGCCATGCTCAAGTTCGTCTTGGTGAACTGGATAAACATCGCAGTGGCTCCCGTGAGCACAAAGGTAGCGATCGTAACGGCGATTATCAACTCCACCAAGGTGAAGCCGGGCGCTTTACGATGCGGTGACGCCACTTTTTGTGACAATGGTGACAATGTTGGCGTCATGTGATTTTCCTTTGGAGTCGTTCCATTGAACAGAGAGTAATACTTCTACTTGGTCAGAACGGCTGTTGCGCGCGGTAATCGAGACAATGCCGGAAAGGCGTGGATCTGGCGAAATGCTCGTAAACTTCGTCGAGTCACTCGTCTTCTGATTGGCCTCGTAGGCCTGTTTGAGCGTTTCGATCTCGGCCCATTTTAGGGTCCGTATGTACTCCAGCTCGGATTCCAGAAAATACTGCGCGTCCCCGTTCAGTCGGGCATTTTCAGAGGCCCGAAAACCAATCGAAAGCGTCGCCATCGTGGAGAGGAATATCATCGCGATGATCATCATCCCAATCATCAGCTCAATGAGCGTAATGCCAGCGTGCTCGGGCCGCGATGTCTGCCTTGTTTTCACAGTTTCAGAGTATACTATGGATCGGCCAAAAACAATAGAGGCCATTAGGATGGTTCATGGCCCCGTATCTCTAGGGCCATCTGGCATCACTAATGTGGTGGATTGAGTGAAAATATCTGGCCTGTACCAACATATTCCCCTACTACAACTGACTCTTGAGCCCCCATTGTGTCGGTAATATCAGCAAAATGAAACGACTGGATATTTACAACAGACGCTAAATGCACCTATCGTTTCCGGTGACTAAACTTCACTAGGACTACCGCTAACATCCCAGTCTAATGGGCTATGGTCAGCCGTTCCAAATACTTCTTGGTCAGTAACTAAGAGCGAAACCCCATGACAAATTAGGGCTCATTGAGTGGCCAATTGGCTCTTATTTTCGTTGCTTGATTTATGGTATAGTGAGTCGTGAAAATGACATTGGCTCACTCCCATTCCACTCGGGTTCCAAGCGCACATCGGGGGACAACGATTTTGGAGGTATTGATCGCGATGATGATCATGGGGCTAGTGATGGGTTCCTCCGTGGTTAGTATGGGCTACGGCTTTACCCGTATTGAAAACGCACGGCACGCTACCCGAATCTCCCAAATATTGCAGACTGAGATGGAAACCCTCCGCTCAATGAGCTGGGAAGAGGTTGAAGCACTGGTCCTCACTGAAGGCAAAGCCAGCAAGTTCACGGTTCACTTTGAAGGAGACGAAGACCGTATCCGCGACTTGGTTGCCACGCGGATGATTGTTGATACGAAGACGAACATGAAACAGATCACACTCACGGCCACATGGAAAGATTCCAAACATACCAGCCATGATCTGTCTTATGCCACATGGTATGGAAAGGAGGGCCTCAGTGATTACTATACACGCGTCTTCTAGCCGCCGAGGCTTCAGCCTCGTGGAAGTGATGATCGCAACTACCATGATGGGGTTTCTCATGGCAGGTATAACGAGCACTTTGATCTTCATGCTGCGTAGCTCGGTCTCCCTAGGCAATTATGCCGAGATGAACCGAGACGGCTCATATTTCCTGGAAAAATTTGGCCGCGAAATTCGGATGGCCTCCCAAGTCAATAGTATCAGCCGCACCGCATTCATTGTGGTGGTTGCTAATGCGTCAGGTGACGAAACAGTGGAATACGCCTACTTGTCCGCGCCAGGTCAGTTGATCCGTACCTCCCTGACCAGTGGCACCAAAGAGGTATTGCTGGATAACATCAGCACGCTGGACATCGGCTACTACAACATTTTGGGAGGCAAAACGTCTAACATCAATGAAGTGAAGGCTGTGCAACTGCGCATCGATCTTATCCGTGTGAACGTCAAGAATGACAACTCGGATCACATTATTTCTGCCCGGTTCAATATGCGCAACCGCATTATCACCAACTAGGTTCCATCATGAGACGCACTTTTCCTGAACGTCGCGGCTCTGCCCTGATGCTGGCCGTGATCCTGTCGGCGATTGTCGCCGTCATTTCCGCCTCCTACCTGAAAATGGCGACTCACGAGTCCAAGTTCTCCTATACGTCCTTCCTGCGTAACGGTGCGCTAAACCTTGCCGAAGCCGGGGCTGAGGAAGCAATCTGGGCGCTCAATAACGACGACATTTCCTCGTGGGCCACCTCAGCAAGTGGCGACTTCATTTACAAGAAAGCAGTGGGCTTTGATTACGACCAAGCCAAGAGCACCTCGATCCAGATGATCATTGAAGACCCGACCGGTGATCCCACCATCACTGCCCGCGGCGTTCTGACGCTCCCCGATGGTCGGATAATGGACAAAATACTCCGCATCGAATTGGTCCCCCGCCAGGTCGCTCCCAACGGACTCACCGCCAAGGACACCATCACCTTTTCGGGTGGCAACGTGGGCTTCGACGCCTACGACTCCCAATCAACCGACATTATCGGGAGCGTGGAAGACGAGGGAACAGTCGCCACCACTAGCATTGTCAACGATGCGGCGAACATCTCCAACAGCGACGTGATGGGCGGTGTGGCAACTGGAGGTGGCACGGTTAATATGGGCCCGAACGCCCGCGTGTTTGACGCCGGTGACGTCAACGACTACGGCTCACCAGCTCTGATCCCCAGCGGCTACGTCAACCCGGAACTGGTTACCAATGACTTCCGAGCGGATTTTCCTGCAATCGACGCTCCCTCCGGTGGAACATTCATTCCAGTCATTAGCAGCAACACCACCTTGAGCAGCGGCACTTACATTGTTGACTCGATTACTCTCACGGGCAGCAAGAGATTAAACATCGACGGCGATGTGACTTTGGTGGTGAAGGGCGATGTCAAAGTGTCGGGCTCCAGTGCCGCCATCAATATAAACCAGTCCACCGGCAAACTAAAGATGTATATCGATGGCAATATGGCGGTGGCTGGAAACGGCATTGTCAACGTGGCTGGCACTTATAACCCCACGCCTAATGGCACATTTGGCGTAACGCCCTCTACGACCGGCGCTTATCCCAAGCCGGAGAGCTTGATCATCTATGGCACTGGGGACAGCAGCCAGAGTTTTTCCTACAGCGGTAATGCAGCTCTGGCCGGAGTCATCTACGCGCCCAACGCTGCGGTCTCGCTCAATGGCGGTGGTTCCGGCGGTGAATTGCTAGGTGCCATTGTCGCCAACACCATCAAGGTTACTGGCAACTATGGTTTCCATTACGACATCCAACTTAAAAATCTGTTCTTTGAGGAGGACTCCTATCGCATGGAAAGCTGGAACGAGCTCACCACCGAAGCAGACAAGACCAAGTATCGGAACGAATTTGCTGCTCTGTAAATTGGGCCATTTGATGCGCACGCACGCTTGCTTGAATGCGATTGCCTAATTTAGTCTGACGCCGAATGAATCCCGGCATCAGTATTTGGAATCGCCTGCTCGGCGTCATGGTGGTCATGCTGGCCATAATTGGTGTACTCCTGCTTTGGCAGTCTCGATCGGATTGGGCCGCCTCAGAAAAGCTGCTCCGGTCCGTCGCTGCCAGTCGCCATGTCTCGCTCTATAGCACCAGTCGAATGATTTCCCGTTCTCTGGAATCGTTTGCCTACGAGTACAGTCGTGACACGCTACAAGGTCTTCCCGCCAACGATGACATCGTCCATGCTGCCCGTGACGCTAAAGTGGATTTCTTTGCTGTCCTGCGCCCCGACCTAAGCGTTGCTTTCGCCCGCGAGTTCAAAAATAAACTAGCGCCGGAAGCCCTGATCCCTTCGCCGAGCATTCTCCGGTATCTGGCCAACGAAGGCGAAGACGCGCTGTTTTTCTCCACCTCTGTAGGCGGTGGGCCGCTGCAATGTGCCTTTGCCCCCTTGAAGTCGGACAACGACCAACCGACGGGCTACCTGATCTGCGGACGCTACTGGGACCGCGTTTACATGACATCTCTCGGCGAATCGACTGGGGCAACGTTGCAGGCCTTTCCGGTCACCGAGATTAATGCTCATCCCCCCGGCTTCATTAACAGTAGTCGCGAATATCGCGCCACCGAGGTCGGCCTCGGTGCCATGGGCCAGCCCGTTTTTGCTTACACCGCCACATTCGATCTCAGCGCCGAGCAGGTCATTTTGAGGCAACGTCGGGAGGCGATGAACCGCATCGCTTTTGGCGTGCTGGGCATCCTCGTCCTGTTTTTTGCTGTGCTCTGGAAGTGGCTCGCCTATCCGGTGCGTCTGGTATCTGAGGCACTGGAAAAGGACGACCCCACGGTCCTAAAGCCCATCCTCAACGAGGATTACGATTGGTCCCGCATTGCCCAGCGGCTTACCGAATCCACCGAGGCTCGGCTTGAGCTGACCCGCGAAGTGCATCGCCAACAAGAGCAGGCCCGCATCCAGGAAGAGACTGCTCTCGTGCGCGAAACCCTTGCTCGCGACCTCCACGACGGGGTCATCCAGAGCGTTTACGCGGTCGGGCTCCAGCTAGAGCGCGCCAACGCAATGGCCCAGCGTGACCCCGCTAAAACGATGGACCGCATCAACGATTGCAAGGACACCCTCAATAGCATTATCCGCGAGCTGCGCGGCTTCATCAAGGGCCTCACGCCCGCTCCACTCCAGGGCCAGAGCCTGCATAATGCGCTGGAGCAGCTCGTCATTCACGCGCGTAAGAGCACGGATACGGCCATCGATATCCGCATTAATCCCGGAGCCTGCCTCGCTCTAACAACCGCCCAGGCGCTTCATATTTACCAGCTCTCGCGGGAACTGCTCAGCAACGCGATCCGCCACGCCGAGGCGAAAAATATTGTCCTCAGGCTTTCCCACGAGCCCGATGCTGTCGAGCTAAGTATCGTGGATGACGGCGTCGGGTTTGACCACGAAGACCTGCGCCTAGAGGGCCGTGGTCTGGCAAACATTCAAGATCGTGCTCGACAAATGAGCGCATATGTTAAAATTATGTCACGCCCCTCAACCGGAACACGCGTTCATATAAAAGTGCCGATAATAGATAAACCATGATGACATCCGTTACACCCACGACAATTATTATTGTTGAAGATCACGAAGTGGTGCGTATCGGATTACGCCAGCTTATCGAAGACAATGAGGATTTTGAAATCCTTGGTGAAGCTGGCAATTGCCGAGATGCCTTGCAGCTTTATGATCAGGTCAAGCCTGACCTTGTCCTGCTTGATCTCATGCTACCTGATGGCAATGGTGTGGAACTCTGCAGCCGCATGCGTGCCTCCGATCACCAGGCCCGCATTCTCGTCTTAACCTCATGTGAGGACGACCGCTGCATTTTTGAAGCCTTTGCACAAGGCATCGACGGCTACATTCTGAAGAATATCAACGGCGCTGCCATCATTTCCGCCCTTCAGGATGTTGCGATCGGTAAGAGCATTTTGGATCCGTCAGTCACCCAGCACGTGGTCAACCATATGCGTGACTCCCACCAGAGTAAGCAGGAAGATTTGGTGCATAGCCTATCCGCCCAAGAGCGACGGGTGCTTGAGCAAGTCGCCAAAGGCCTGACCAACAAAGAAGTCGCCGTGGCTCTTAATCTCAGCGAAAAGACCGTCAAGAACTACTTCAGCAACGTGCTCAGCAAGCTCTACGCATCCCGTCGCACCGAAGCCGCTGCCCTCTACTGGAGCTTCGTCCGCCGACAGGATGGCTACCCATTCGGTCGTTGATCGGGACATTGAAAAGGCAGACAGCTTCGCCTTGATTTGCTCCAACTGGACGATTAGCCCAGTTCATTTCGTCTTCGTTTCTGGCGGTTTCTTTCTGCGCCCTAGTTATGCCGTGCTAAATGGCCTTATCGCGTCCATACTTAATTGCCTATAGTCCCAAGGACTTATAAAACAGATAATCCATGCTGACGCGCTTGCCTGAATGTAAAACAAAGCGCTAAATAGACACATCAAAAATACTACTGATCGGCTTTCCACCTAGACGATTTAGATAGACCTGCCATGGGGTCGAAGGATGATTCAGCTTATAAAGCTTTGGTCCTTGTCGGCGTCTTCCCATTCATTGAACGATAATTGACAATGAAACGTTCGAGAGTGGATATTTTGAAAAAATTGCTCCGAATGCGCCAAAGTCGAATTTCGGGCACGAAAAAAACCGCAAGATTAGTATCTATGCTGGTTGTAGCGCTGTTTTTCGTTTTGGACAGGCTATTTAAATGGTACCCCCCCGCGGACTCGAACCGCGAACCAATTGATTAAGAGTCAACTGCTCTACCAATTGAGCTAGGGAGGCATGTTATTGACTTACAAAGACTTATGTTTCCGACTATTATTGGTCTTTTGACGTTTACGCGTCCGATTTATACGCTGCGGTCATCTTTTGTAAGACGAGCACATTTTAAAACCAAGTGCATATCGATCAAAATTGTCGAGAATCTTTGTAAGAACAAGGAAAGCGGGCGATACTACGTTCGAGTGAATCTCAGTCAAGGGGTAAAAATAAAAAATCTACTTTAAGTATTTGCGGCCAATTGAACAGTTTCTCTGAGGGATATACTCATGGACGCATTAGGTTATTCTGAACAAACTGGGGTAGTGGTGGAAGTGGCATTAACTCTTGGTGTTTTGGTGGGCATTTTGCGAATCAGCTCATAGGTACATTTCAAGTTGATCGGTTCGATTTCTGGGTTGGACAGAATTAGGGCCTCGGTTGTCGGTTTCCATTAGGTAATGGCGTTTTTTTGCGATAGCCGGAGAGTCTGGCTCTGAATCGAGTGGGTTGTCCTGACTTACTGAGTGCGGCTTGTTCGGCATCGCCGTTGTGACTCGTTGCGTCTCAATAATCCATTCCAAGAGTTTCTTCCGGCAATCATGTACAACACCCTGAAAGGCAGTGTCATGGTAGAGGTTTTTAGTTTCATTCGGGTCTTTCTCTATGTCGTAGAGTTCTCCAGTGTTTACTCCATCAAATTGTGATTCCTGGTAATGGACGAAGCGCCAATTCTTCCAACGTATAGCTTTGCTCCAGACATTCTCGGTGACTGCGGTATTGCGGACGGGTTCTTGGCTCCCCTTTAACGCAGTTGAGAGGTCGTGGCCATCAGTGCTATCCATCGCTGGTAATTTGCAAATTGAGCATAAGGTTGGGGCGATGTCGATATTCTCAGCTAAACTGGAATAGACGGTGTTTTCAGCCGTGACTCCCGGCACCCGCCACAGCATCGGAACGCGGCAAACTGCCTCTGAGCAAATGCCGGGTGCCTTTTCTTCAATGCCATGGATACCGTGATAGGCTCCGTGGTCGCTGCCGTAGACAACGATCGTGTTCTTGGCGAGACCACTCTTCTCAAGGAAATTGAGGAGCTGACCGAAAACGTCATCTATTTGCGTGATACATGCTAGAGTTCCGCGCCAAGCACGTCGCGCACCATCTTCAAAAGAGTCACCCTCAGCGGCGAAGTCCCATGACGCATCTCGGAATTGTTGGAATGCTTTCTGGAAATGGGGAGGCCGATGAGAGGGGTCCTGATTAAAAGTTTCCGGGAGTTCAATCGATTCAGGATACATATCCCAAAACTGTTGATTTGGCAGCAATGGATGATGGGGCTTTTGAAAGTCTAACTTAACGCAAAACGGCTTATCGGACTGTTCACCCATGAATTGAATCGCACGCTGTAGGCACCACATCTCCATGGTATGTTCGTATGGGAGCTCAGAGGGCTTGGCGTCATGTGTAATCGACGGTTTTCCATAGTTCCAAGGGTTATGCCAGCTGTCTTCTTTGTCCCGTAATCCGAGTTCTGTGAGGTGGCTGATGTATTTTGATTCTCCTATCGTGCCATCAATGGTTTCATAAGCATCGCCAAAATAGTCTACATCGTCAGCAATCCAGTTGCGTGGTGACTCGGGTAGATGCAGTTTTCCAAGGGCGGCAGTACGGTAGCCATGGTTTCGGAAATGCCGGAGGAAATTATTTAATCCAGTAGGTGCTGGCCCGGAGAGTCCATAATAGCCATGATTATGACAATATTGTCCGCTGAGAATACTAACGCGGCTTGGCGTGCAAATCGGATTTTGTGTGTATGCTGACGTAAAACGCACGCCTTCGGAAGCAAAGTGATCCAGATGCGGCGTGATTACTTGAGAATGTCCAGCGCATCCCATCAGGTCGGCATTATGTTGGTCCGCAAGGACCATAATTACGTTATACATCAATTTGAGCTTTTACTTTTTAAACGAGCGGATGAAGTCCCAGCGCTTATACGGTAGCCAGTTTATGGCTTATGATTTCGTGTGGCATAATGCTGTTTTCCGATGCATAAGCAGCTGCCTTTCCGACATTTTCTCCCATCAGTACTGCGTTGCCAGTTACTCGGTAACTTGCGTGGGCAAAGAAGTCTCCACTGATGCACCGACCGGCCATCATCAAGCCATTCACATCGGCGGCAATTGCGGCGCGAAGTGGGATTTGGTAAGGGACGATTTCTAAATCCATGTCCGAATAGCCTTTTCCCTGCCTGGGATTCGTTGAGTGGACATCGACGCAAAACGTCGCTTCGCAAATGCAGTCTTCATGCTTACGGCCCTCCAATAAGTCCTCGATTGTAACCCTGTATCGGCCATGGATGCGACGTCCTTCGCGTATACCTATCTGTCCTGCTGTTGCAACTAGGCTTATGTTATCCCAAGGGGGGCCGGATTCTTTGAGTGTACGGATGATGGAATTGAGTTCTCTGCGCGCATTCAACGTCGCCTTAGTAACGTCTTCTGCATTGATGCCGAGGACTCCGTACTCATGGTTTGCCATTAGCGCAAAAAGACCGTCGCGGATGCGGAACAGCGTCGGAGATGCATAGGAGGGGGAGTGTCCATGCGCTTTTAGGTGATTAAATAATCGGCTCTTTGCGTGCTCTTTTTCATCTCCAGAGGTCTCTTCGAAAAATTCCTTTATTTTCTCTGGATCGAGGCCGGTGAGCAAGGCCATCAGGCTCATGGGTTGAGTTTCTTTCGACTCTGGATGTCCCATGTCGAATCCGCATCCCGCTTGTGCGGCAAGATCTCCATCCCCAGTCGCATCAATAAAGACATTGGCTGACCACGCTTCACGCCCTGATTTTGATTCCGAAATGACATGGCTCAGACGTCCTTCATCATCGACATGGGCTGCAACAATTCGGCTGTGGAGTCTAACATGGATACCCGCTTCCACGACCATTTCTTCCAGCAGACATTTCATGATTTCCGGATCGTAAGCCGAGGAGCGCTCACCGGCACGTGTTATGGCCCGCCCGCCGGCTTGCTCAAGGCGCTGAAGGATTTCTGCCATTATGCCGGACTTGTTCTTGTAGTCGATGAGCCAGCTTAGACAGCCAGCTGTCCACACGCCCCCAAGGCATCCGTGGACTTCGATTAGGGTCGTTTTAGCGCCAGAGCGAGCGGCGGCCAAGGCAGAAGCGACGCCAGCGGGGCCTCCACCGCATATCAGCACATCGCATTTTTCGACGACCGGGCTGGAGAAGCTCTCAAATAAAGTTTTTTGCATCCGTTTCCTTAGTAGAATCACGGATCATTTTTGCTGATCTTATCTACTAATCCAATGAAACGAAATGTAGATTAGTTGCACGCTCTTGATATTTCTGGTGCGAAAAGCTTAGTTGGATTTACGGATTTAACCGATATTCTCGTGGGCTTTTACCTGAGTATTTAGTGAAAACTCTGGTGAAGTATGCAGGGTTGGGCACCCCAACCGAGCTTGCAATGTCGGCTATGGAAATCTGGGTGTCGCGTAAGAGCATACTAGCGCGTTCCATCCGTAGATTGTTCAAGTAAGTTACTGGGCTAATGCGGTAAGCCTTTTTGAATGTACGGCAGAGGTGCGGATAGCTGTAGCCGAGCTTGGACATATGTACCTCAAGAGAGAATTGATCAGGAGTTGGGTCCTGTACCATGATGTTCAGGAGATTGCGCACTTTCTCTGCCGTATGATTCTTGTTGGAGTTCTGGTTCGTACTGGGGAAGTAATCCTCTTGCTCGCCGAGAATTTCGATTAGTAATTCCATCATGATTGCTCTACAGGTTGAGCGCTCCCTCGGGGTGCCGAAGTTCCAGCGCTCATTGAGTCTGGAAAAGAGCTGAAACGCGGTCGCTGGTGCCTTGATTTTGCCGCGCAGTATGTTCGACGGAATAAAGTCTGGTGCTTCGCGTAGATGCGTGGGGTTGGGCGTGCCGGGCAAATAACAGACAAGGGGAATGTTTCCATACTGAACGGAATCGTTGTATGCCCAGTCGAAGTGAACCCAATGAAAGGTCACGGCTTTGCGTGAAGTTTGGACTGCCGAATGGGGCTTTCGTGGTGGCTTGATGATGTAGCTATTTGCTCCATTCATAAACACTTCCCCGTCAATCGTAGTACGGCATTCCCCCTCGCTAATCAGCAATAATTCATGATCATAGATGATGCGGCGCGGACCGGTCCATTGGTTGAAAGAGCCTTGTCCTACCCGATGAATATGAGGAGAAATGAGGTCAAGAAAATGGGGCATGATTTAGTAACGAGTCGTTAAAGCAACTATTTGTATGCTTTAGGGGTGTAGCGGATTATCTATCGAAAAAATCAAAATGGTGCAAGTTATCAACACATTTTTGTTTGGAGAAATATTCATTTTTACCTGATTATTGGACAAGTGTTTCCCTTCTAAGCATACCTCGAACTCAACATCTCATGCGTCGATTCATTATTTTGAAACCCCTATATTTTAACACACTTGTGATTGCCCTGACTTCTTTTTTGCTGTCTCCACATTTGAGTGTCGGAGAGCCGATTCAACTCCCCAATGCGGACTGGGCCTTTGAGGCCAGTGCACCTGAATTAGCCGCCAATGAGGCAGTTTGGATTGAGTTGCGAGACGCGCAAGGCGAACGCCTTTACCGCCTCGGACTAAATGGTAATCAGGCGATTTTACAGCATTGGAAGTCTGGTGATTGGGTGAAGCGATGGAACGAGAAAAGGGTTGATGATATACCCTACGATTTTGCCGTTATTCGCGTTGGAAACCGCCTATTCTTTGAGGCTGGGGGAAAAGGCGTTATTCGTGCCGTGGAGGAAATTAACGCTTCACAGGTCCCCGTCATTCTGGATGGCACAGTACGCCGCGCCACGGACTCTCAGGCTGCGATGTCAAATGTTAGCTACCGTACGCCACTGCGTGAAGCAGCAGAGGAGAGCCCGCCGGCAACCATTACTGACACCGCCTTCGCCTGCTACCTACCTTGGTTCCCCGCAGATTACACTGCTCTGGGATACCAGCGACAATATGATTTTCCGGTGATTCCGCTTTTGCCAAATCCGGACTATGATAATGTCACTGCCCAATATGAAATCATGCACGCGAGTGGGATCGATGTCGTTTCGGCGGACATCGTTTTCTTCAACACTGATCGAGTTCGTGCTGGCGCGGTTATTTTCAAAAGGCTACTCGATTCTATTCCAGGAGATGGGAGTGATACTGTCAAAATCGTACCAATGTTGGAGCTTAAGGACATTGATGCCGCGATTGATGGAACGATTTATTTATTGGATCGATTTGGTGATGATCCGCGCTGGTTTAAGATTGATGGGCGTCCGTTTATTCTGACTTACCATAACGGGGCTCACATGGATATGACGCCGGAGCTATGGACGAAGTTGACTAGCAAAGTGCGAGCGTCTGGTTTCGACCCAGTTTGGATTTACAATTTTGGAGGCATCAAAGTCGCTCTTTCTGGCACAGTGGATTTGGACGAGGCCAGAGAAATCGCCAAGGTCTCAGACGGTGTTTTCCATTTTAGTGGTTCCTCGCTGACAGATGCTGGCCGATTCCCGGGCTATGCGCGTCAACACTTAGGCGATGATTTTCCTGATTTGATCGTTGGGGGATCCATACACCAAGGCTATTATTCCAATCGCACTTATAACCGGAATGTTATCTCAAATCGCCACACCGCCGAGTTGCGCGAAATGTGGAATTTTGTGAAGGCGGGCAATCCCGATTTCGTTCATTTAACCACATGGAATGACTACAACGAGGCGACCACATTTTGCCCTTCCTACTCAGATATCGGAGCGAGACTGGAGATTGTCCAACGTATGCTTTCGGACTATTTTAAGCAGCCACTGCCAAAGGGGAAATCTGGAGAGCCCGAGCTGGTTCTTTCTTATCGAAAGGAAATGTATCCGGGAGAACCGCTTGAGTTGGAAGTCTTGCCGCTTCCCAGTGAGTTGGGGCCTAAGAAAGGGCGTGTGACGGTTATCGTGAAGACTGCAAGTGGTGAGACATTGATGGAGGAGACTAGCCCTGAAATTGATTTTACATCAATGGAGCCTTGGTACTGTGGAGTCGATATTCCATCCGATTTTCCAGCACCGACCGTTTTGCGAATAAGTGCAACATATCAAGGAGCCAAAAGTAGCTCAATTGATTACGCAAACCTGCCAGACATTTTTATCGCACAGACGTCCAGTTATGGGGATCAGCTGTACTATTCGATTCCGTTACATCGCCTTGCTAAGGCCGCCGATGGCTTGAGTATCGTTGTCAATGGAGTGGGGCAGGGCAAGGTCACCGGATCGGGTCTCTACAGTATCGCATACGATGTTCAGCAAGAATCAGCTCTGGTTGCTGCCTCAAAGAGAGGACATTTAATGCGTTTTTTAGCTCCATTGGATGTATCTGGTGCGGAAGTTTCGCAGCTCAATACTCAAGTGGTGCTCGAACCGAAGACGGCTGATATGCCGAAAAGTTCCGCTGAGTGGCAGACGCGTTGGATCACTGCAGAGCGTGGTGCCGATTATTTTGCGGCGGTTGCCCAATTTCCAGATGGCAGTTGGGCCTACTCTCCAACGGTCATTGCGGAGCCAATTGTGTCGACTCAAAATCTGATGGCAGAATGGGTCTTCACCGGGCCCAAGCCAGCCTTGATGGGCAATGTTAAAGGCCTTGATAAACCTCAGGACATCATTGCAGACCGATCAATATACGGGCACGATCTTGTCATTCCGGAGGACATGGGTTCTACCTTTATCGACTTGCCAGGTAATGGTCGGGCACTGCGATTCGATGGTCGCACTATATTGAAGTCCGAACACGATACGGCGGCTAATGGCCCAGTGGCAGTCGAGGCGCTTTTTCGTCTGACCGAAACCGGCCGCTATCAAGTGATCGCAATGCAACGTGGCGCACAGGCCACATTGGTGGTTGAGAAAGATGGCCGTTTGGCAGCATTAAGGCTACCGGAAAATCGCCGCCATCCCAATCCTTTTGTTAAGGCGTTCAGCAAGGAGCCACTTGAGGCCGGGCGCTTTTACCATGCGGTTATCAGTTATAATGGCCGGGAGCTTTCACTTTATCTGGATGGAGAATTTCAGGATAGCATTGCATGCATCGGCACTCGTTCTACCGAAGGGTTTGCATTAGGTGGGCCAGCTGGTAATCCTCTCGTTACCAAAGCCGTCGATGAAATGCCTGCCAATGGCTTCTTCACCGGTGATATGGTTAAGTTCTCAGTTTATGGTCAGGCAATATCTGCCGATGAAGTGGCAATATTAAACCAAAACGCACAGTTACTGCCCTTTTGGGAACGATAAGAATAATATTATGAAATATACACGAATCCTACCCTTACTTTTTGTCTCCCTGTTTTTTGGCCTGAGCTTACGCGCTGAATGGTCGTTATACGATGGTTTTGACTACAATACCAAGCTTCTGGATGGTGCTGATGGTGGTGTCGGTTCTTGGACATCCTATTGGCGTCGTAGCGGGGCTGGTGGCGTCGAATTAAAATCACCAACCTTTACCTATAAGGATCGATCGGGTAAGTCGCTTAATGTCTTGGGGGAATACACGTCGGTCAAAGGCGCTACCACTGCTGGTACCTATCGTGATTTCGAGGCGATAGAAGCAGGTAATGATGAGCCGTTAGTTATGTGGGTATCTTTTCTGGCTAGCGCTGAGGGGGGACCTTTTGATGCCAGTGGCGACGAAGTTTCTCTTCAATTGCGTAGCCCGGAGAACGTTGATTGGGTCACCTTTGGCGTAATGGGGCGTTTGGATGCTTGGAGAATTCGCCTCAGCAATGGCTCGCAGAAAAAATTTACGGAGGGCGCTTCTGGGATCTACACCAATGATGTTAATTTTTTCGTCGCACGCATCGAAGTCGATACTCGTGAAGGAAAAAGCGATTCAGTATTCCTATGGATCAATCCTCTACTCGGTCGACAGCCTGATGACAGCGCCGCTGCGTTAAAGGTAGATGGTGAGGACATATGGAAACCAAATGCGCCGGTGAAATTCACACGCATGAGAATTGGGACCATTAATTCGGAGGATCCTGAGGACAAAGCACTTCTCTTTGACGAAATTCGAATTGGTGCGAGTTTTCAAGAGGTGGCACCAGAAAAGTAGTCTAGTGTGGCATCAAATTTGTGCAAGAATCACAGCTTTTTTTAACCTGTCATGACGAGAAAATCGTTTATTATGCCTGATAGATAGCCATATTGCTGAATGTTAGCCGGATTGCATTTATTTGATGTTCAGTCCTCCAAAAAACAAAACACCTACCCTAATTGATTATGAATAACCGCGTTTCACTCATTTCGACCCTATCAATTCTTGGCCTTGGAGTCGTCGCTCAAGCCAATCCAATTTTGTACG
>NZ_BMXG01000016.1:0-64492 GCF_014651635.1 Cerasicoccus arenae
TTATTCCCCATTCTCGGTGACGGCCCGAACAACTCTCCTCAACAACACAAAAAACTAGACCTTCCAAGGAACCGTAAAACAAAGTGCGAAAGAATCTGGACACTACCGAAACAATACCTACGTTATCGTCAAACGCTCAGATACCGCCGGCAGGTTCGAGATACTGCCCAAGCGTTGGATCGTCGAAAGAACATTTGGGTGGCTCTCAAAACACCGACGATTGGCAAAGGACTACGAGACAAACACCGACTCGTCTGTGGCGATGATTCATATCGCCATGACGCGACTCATGATCAAACGAATCGCAAACAAGAAGAATTTTTAGACGCCCTCTAAGAAGTTGGCATCCACCAACGACTCTACGGATTGGCTGAGGCGAATTCATCTCCGACATTGATGGGCTTCCCGCCAATCAATATCTGTCTGGAACATCGCTGTATGCCTTCATCGGCAAAGTGGCTTGCGGGATATAGTTGCTTTGCGCGCAGGAAAGCAAACAAGGCCTTACTGTAGTCTTCCTCGCTAATCGCTTCTTCACCCTCGGAAAGCGCTGCGGCAAAGCGTGATGCTTTGACCGCAAAATCCCCACGCATGCGGTTAAGCTCCTGGTCATCCGGATATTGCTGATAGGCATGCTCCAGAATTTCCCATGCACCAAATTTGTTGTCGATACGACTGAGCTCCTGGGCTTGGGCCATCGCGGTTTCAATACGCTCCATTCGCTTCATGATGTCTAGGAAATCCTTATTACGAGCGCCATCCATCGCGAGCGCAGCAGCGAAGCGGAAGCGGTCATTAAAGATTGCCCGAAAATCCTTCTGCTTTACCAAGCGGTCGAAATCACCAGAAGCCAGTTCCTGAACATCGGTCTTTTCCAGCAGTTTTTCGGAGAATTTCTGAATCTCCGGATTGGTAGGCCAGAATTCTACAGCCTCCCTTAAACCCGCCTCTATTCCAACACGATCCTGTTCGTAAGCAGCGCTTAAAGCGCGCTGAATTGCAAGATTACTCAGCTGCTTCGAAGTTGCGATGAAAGCGTCGGCCTTACCGGTATCAAAGTCCTGCACATACTCGGTGATCCTGGTCAAAGTTTCGCTCGCACGATCAAAATTTTTAACCTCTAAGGCATTGGCCAATGTATTCAGATCACGAATATAGCTCAAAATCTGCCTTTTTTTGTCCAGCGGAAAAGTCTTCACAGAGGGTAAGTATTCGCCCAGATAGAAGGCTTCTAGTAGACGCTTGGCCGCCATGTGGATCTCACCATGCTCCAGATGAAAATTTACGGTTTTTATGGATTGGCCTACATCGGCCATAGCTTCCTTGGAAAGTGCGTCAATCGTTGACGTCGTAATTTTCACATCCAAATCGCCAAATACTTGGCCCTTGAGCGATTCGGCACCCTCTAAAGTATTATCTTCAGCACTAAACATGTAGCGGTAGAAGTCATTAGCAATCAGAGTGTGCTGAAAGCGACGCTGAATAAAGAACTGCATGATCATACTTTGAAATTCCAGCTTCTGATTGATTCGGGAAGACAACTCGTAGTCTTTGTTTACGTTGAGTTGCTTTTCCGTTTCATCTAAGCGTTTCTTCTCGGGTTCGAGGAGGTAATCCAAGGCTGGCGGCGCCGGATTGTCACGGCCAATCGTGCCGCGTGTCATGTCGATGAACTCTCGGCGATCCCGATTATTAATTATGCGCATGTTTGATTCAATCCGGCTGCGGTCTTCCTCGAGCCGTTCGTTTTCCAACAGGAGGTTTCGTATTTTCGAGTTCGTCTGCCAAAAGCTGACCACGCGGTCAGCGAGAGTTTCGCTCAAACCACTATCCATGGGGAACTCGGAAGCTTGGTAAAGCATGCGCCACGCTTCTGCGACACGCTTCGCATCCTTACCACCATTGTAACCGACCAATTGCCGATTGATCTGTTCGAGGATTTCATTATATTCGACATCCTCCTGACTAGTGGCTGGGGGCGAGTTTAGATATTTTTCAAAGCGGGCCTTGGCCATCTCAGAGTCGCCAAGATTAAAGGACTTTCCCTGCCAGTTAAAAGAGCTGCTGCGCAGGTCAAAACCTTCAAGAACTGTGCGCACGCCAGCAGATGAATCTTCCCCCGATCGTGGGGCCTGACGCGGTGGATTATTGAAATTCCCTCCAGTTGAAGGCCCTTGGGCGGACGTAGGCCCTAGCGATGACGCGCCAGATCCAGTGGGCTTTGGAATGTCTTGGCTCTGCGCCAATAATGCGCTCGCAAAGAGGAAAATGGTCAAGGTAAATACCTTCATGATTATAGCTTAGTAAAGGATTCAACGGTCAATACGCCGCGCTCGTCCACGCGTAAACCAAAACGATAGATCTGCCCTGGATTGGGGCTAAAGTCCTCAAAACCATACGGAACAAATAGGGGCACCGAATCATTTGTAGCGACGTCTTGCGTGAGCAACAACCGGCCCACGCCAGTTTCATAGCCCAGTTGGGTATCAATACGCCCCTCCAACTCATATTGATTGCCAGAGAACGCCTTGGGATTGTCCGCAAATTGCGCCACTGGCAAGGGCTGTGACACGCCGCCAGCAAGATTGCGGTACGCCATTAAGCCCACCAAAACGAGTATGGCGAGGCCCGCGACTACGAAAACCGGGACAAGTGCGGATTTTCCAGAACGGTAATTTTTCTTCATATTAGTTGGGGTGGAGAGTTGGCTTGCTCAATGGACACGCGACATTCGATGCAGTTGGCTTAAATGATAACTTGGCATTTGAAAAGATGGATAACGTGATGGATAACGACAATAGAACGACGTCTCGAAGCAGCACCAGCCAATAATTGCTATTCTCAGTTTCTGAGCCAAAGCATCCGCAGTTGATGTTCAGGCCACGTACCCATGCGGCACACAGTGCAACCATGAATACGAACATCATGCATGCCATTATGCTTGTGGAAGCACGCTTCAACGAATGAAAGCACATCATAACAACAACCAACATTTCCAATTACGGCAAGTAAAAAGCCATTAGCCAAGCCACGTCATAGGGAACAAGTTGATAAGCTTCAATTGAATGGAGAAACTCGGTTGGCGCGATGAACTTTACGACTCCCGAATAAACAAACACCGCAGCCAGTATCGATTGGGCTAGAATCAGAAAAATCATTTTACTTCGAGCCATGCGCCCCACTCTCCTTTCAGGACATAAATTTCGTCCATCGCGAACTCGTTTGGCAGGCGTTCAGCCAGCTCCTTGCTGGCACGACACTGGCGATTATTACAATAAACCACCACCGCGAGTCCGAGTTCCCATTTATTCAGAAACAACCCCGCCTGTTCATCAAAATGAGACAACGACAGATTGATTACACTCGGAATATGGTCCTGATCGAACGGTTCCGGCTCGCGCGCATCGATCCACAGATATGGCCGATCCCACGAACCCAGAACAGTATAATCCACTTCGCCCTCGCCTAAGGTTTCAACATTCCAATGCGGGAGATCCGGATTCAGCCACACGTTAATCCCACCCAATAAGATTGGAGCTGTCAGAAGTATAGAAAATTGGATGAGAAATCGTTTCATACTACATGGCGAAAGGATCGTGCCCCGAGGCTAGCGTTGATTTTGAATCGTTTTGATAGTTCGAACCATCAGTGCCACTTCCCATATCCAACAGGTATCGTGGCCAGTCCGGAATGTAATCCATCACACCGGACAAAGTGGTTATTTTCCACAGTTCATTGTCCGCAGCGGCATTGCGCCACGCAATGCTGCGGCGCCAGTCACCCATGCTACCAAGGTAAATTTCCAAAGGCCGATTCACCGCCACACGCTGCCATTGCTCAATTGAATCAGACCCAGGGTTCATCAAGGTAATTTCTTCCACAGACTCTGGCAGCGGCCCATCAAACGTCATGTCTCCCGCAAAGAGCAGTCGCTTTGGGTTGGACGCCTGCCAAGTCACCCCATAGTCAATATTTACCTGACCCAACTCATCCAGGTATTTCCGGACTGAATGCCCGTACTTGTCGCCTATGACTCGCCGGTGCGGAGCGATAATCCAGAGCGGATCGGAAGAAGGCTCTCCCGCAGTCACGAGTATCTTGTTTGCTTGAATCGTGATTGGCGTCGGGATCCAATAAGCTGCCGCGACCAGAACGATTATTGAAGCAAGTGCGCTAGACAAACTCAACACTGCTTCATGCTTCTGCAAATGCTGTCGCCGCAAAAGCCGCTCCAGCAGGACTCCGGTCAGCAGCAGGCCTGGCAATATCCAAACAGCTGGCAAATTCAATGTCCGACTAAATAGACCTGTAAAAAACAGAGTAGCCCAAGCAGCAAAGGCCACCATGCGTAAATGTCCGCTGCCCCTCGATGGCCACAACAGCGCAAGAATCGACGCCCAAGCAAAAATGTATGCAAGCTTGAAGGCGACATCCTGCTCGGCTAGCCAAGTCAAATGCGAGTTTACCAGGGACAGATAGGTACGTGTATCGCCAACGGGCTGATACCACTGTGCATAAAAGTCGCCAGCTCGATCGGTACCCACACCTTCAGGCGCATCTTTGATCATCGACAAGCCGGCCGAATACAACAGTAGGCGCACATTAGTCGATTCATCTTCACCACTGGTTATCGACACCAGCCGGTCGCGCATCCCCAGCTCACCGGAATACCAGCCAGCAGTAAGGAATACGAGCACTAGTGCAATCAACCGCAACCACGTCAAACGGCGCCTGATAACATCATGCAATGAGTCTTCCGCATGCCAACGCTCCATGCCCAAGAGAATCATTAAACCTAACACAACGGCCACCAAACCACCTCGCGACTCGGTTTGCAGAAGAAAGAAAAGGCAAGCACTGAACAAGGTCAGGCTTAACCAGTAGCCCCAACGCTTGAAATGCAGCGCGAACCACCAAACAGACACTGCAAAAACGGCGATGAAAGCTGCCGTTCGATTTGACGATCCAGGTCCATTATCAAACCAATCAAGGCGATACTCCGGCAAGAAAAAACTGGATAGTCCTTCCATCACTCAATTACCGTGCCCCATGCTTCGGCAATTTCCTTTGTCGGTAACGCCACCATAAATTCCGGCGTCACATATTCTTCAGCCTGTTTCACTGGAAATGCCTCTTGATTGAAATAGTCCCCGACATAGGTCGGATATCGCATGAAGTAGAACTGATCCACCTCCGGCTTTTTCCAATTCTCGTCCGTTGGATCTGGAATGAATTTCAGGCAGTAATCAAAAAACTTCAGCGTCAAGGCCTCCGTTTCTGGACTGCTGCTATGACCTAGATTTTCCTCCGCCCGAAATATCATGTGATAGCCCTTTTTAAGACCATCTCGATAAAAGCGTTGCCCCGCTGGATATCCATACTCGCGCGTCCCAGTCGTCACCAACCACAAAACTTCGTTCGCATCATCTGACAATGCATCATAGCTGCTGTTCACGTGCATGTGAACTCCGAAAAAGTAATCGGGCTTGCGCAACGCCAAACGGTGTCCCATCTGCCCGCCACCACTAATGCCGTAGAGCATGGTATCATGCATGGGAAGTGAATACTTTTTACAAATTCGCTTAAAGCCCATTTCCCATTCACGTGCGCGCTTGTCGTAGTCTTTCTCATACCGCTCGGCCCGCTCTTCTTCGAAATCCACAGTGTCTTCATTGTGCCGATACCCTTTAAAATTCGTCCAGCAAATCACCGCCAAGTTATTCTCCTCCGCAAACTTAATAATATGCGAAAATCGACCCTTCATTTCTAAATTACCTCGAATATCATCTGCTCGAGTCTGCCATGTACAAACCGCAATTAGCCCACGAACCGCAGGAATCGGTTCATTAAACATGTTCTTTCGGTCCGCCTCGACGTCCCAACTATTGGGCATCCTCAGATAGAAGGTAATGTCCTCGTATTTGGCGATTTTTGTAGGCTCAACCAGCTTATACACATCTGCACATAGCACCGACATGCTAGACAAAAATGCAGAAACCATAAAAGCCTTGAATTTATGAATCTTCATTATCCTACATATATATTCATAATACATTAAGGAATGCTTTATATTGAAAATCTATATTCCCTGACTGATTACAGTTATTGCATTGAAAATATCTGACAACTCAGTCGGGTCTTCAATCCAACGAACATGCTGTAGATTACCCTCGGCAAGATTCTTGAGACGCACCCTTCCATCTTTCAGTACAATGTAATGTAATCCGCTACCCCGTTCTCGAAAGAACCAATTACCCTGTCCCTTGCGATAGATCATCCATTCATCCGTAAATCCATTTATTTTCTCTATTTTTCCATCAACCAGCACCAGTACCCGTGCAATCCCATCTATCTGCTGATAGACCTCCCGTATTTGCTTACCATCTTCAAAGCGTAGTCGCTCAGTCAGTTTGCCATCGGAAAATTTATCTTCTCGAACAAGCTGATCGTCACGGACTACTCGAAGTATATCGCCATCATGGATGTAGTGCGTCTGCACGTCTGACAGCCAATCAACTTCCCGTAATAGCTCACCATTCGGCGCATAGGCAAAGCTCTTCTGCATGTCCCAGTCGCCTTTATCATTTTTCTTTTCAATCTTACGTAAATTTAGGTAAGCTGCCCCGGGTGCCATGATGAATGTCTTTCGCAAAACATTTCCAGCAGCATCAGTGTAACTACGCATGCCAGAATCCCAATTATAGGACCACTGCTCTGGTTTCTTTTCCTCACCTTCAATATATCGCTTGATGGATACATTCCCAGGAGTAGCGGTTACCTGCTCCATATCGTAGCCCAAAAATGGATCAAAAGCATCGTTTTTGACATCGTAATTAGCACCACTATCTGTAGTGATGAACCCAGAGCGTGCCTCCCATTCGGCCCAACTACTACCCGAACCACCGTCTGAATAAGCAATCCGGTTAACTGCAGTAGTCACTGTTTCTGCTTTATTATTATTTTTGCCCTTCTCTCGTTTAATGACACGCTCAACAGGCTCTCCTAAGCTGTAGGTAAACTGTTCATTTCCTAAGCGTGTGAGAAAACTGACCCGGTAATTCTTATAAGGTGTCTTCCCATCTGGCGACACCATATCCCCCCCCCCAAGCTCTACGGAATATTTGGCATCTCCTATTTGAACGAGCTTTGGTGTCGCGACTCCGTTATACTCCACATTGAAAAGCACTTCATTTCCACTGTCCGCAACGATCGCTTTAGGAAATCCTCGACCATTATAGTCGAGACGACAAGTCTGCGTCCCTTCTCCGAGCCTGAAGCGCACGAGACGGCCATCTCGATACTCAAATGCCCAGCCAGAATTTGCCTTGGATGTTATCAGGTACTCATTACGCCTTTGATCATAGACCGCCTCCAAATCTCCACCTTGGTGCTGGTATATTTTTTTTCCGCGAGGAGCTTCCTTATCATTGGCAATAGTCAAGAAACGCCTTGAGCCATCTGGGCCATCCCATATGACTTTACCCTGATTATATTCAAACACAGTTGAATCAAAAAGCGGGATGGTCCAGCCCGGCCCAAAGGCCCCAGGTTTTAATCTTGGGTCACTCGTAAAGATAAGATCGACATCAAAGTCCAACCCCTTTCCTACATCAATGGAACCTAGCTCCCGCTTAATCTGCAAATACCCGTAATTGTTCGCATTCCCAATGGAATTGGGACGATCTACAAGTATCGGCGCAGCTTTGGCGACAGAGGCAACCATGCAAAGCACAGCAGTAACTGTTGCCAGAGATAATATGTTCCAATTTCGAACCACAACCTGAAGCCCTATTCCGTCATCAAACTCGTTAAGCTACGAATTCTTCACCCATGCAATCGCTGCCACCTCCAGGCTCACCCTCATCCGTCGGCACTGGATTACAAGGATCCCCTTCATCAGCCAACAATACATCAGCTCGTGCGTTTTCGTAATTCGCTGTAGCGACAGCGAAGATTCCTAACATGATCATTATGCAGTATTTCATTTTTATTCTATTGGTTAATCGATTGAATATTATTTAACTCCCCCCAAGGCTCCAAAAGCATTCGAGTAGGCAGAAAACTTAGTAACGCAGGTTGATATGTAGAATCTGGATCCACGTATTCCTCTCCCGTATCAACATCAACAAAAACCCCCAGGTTCTTGGGAATATTTGAATCCTCCAGTGCCGTCGAAAAGAAATCTCGAATAAACTGCTCAAAAGCCCGATGGCGCCCATGTCCAGTCTCCGACAGGCTAATCCATATCCACGGCTTCCCTAAAGCACGGCCCTCATAGAAGTAGGCAAAGGTTGGTTGCCAGCGGAGACCATCCAGTTCTCCGCAAGCCACAATACCAGGCGGCATAATCTCTGCAGACTTAGGCGAATCCCAGAACTGGGCGGAATAGGCAGTCCATGCTAGAATGCGTTCTGGCTTCCATTCAACAAAGCGGCTCGTGAAATGGGCACCGCCGGAGAATCCGTAAATGAAGATCGGCAAATCTTTTCCGTATTCTTTCCGAATCGCTTCCAAGAGCGCGTCCCCCGAACCCTGATCCGGCCAGTAATATCCCTCTCGCTCGCCATTATATAACTTCCGAGTATCTGATTTGTAGGACAAAGCCATGAGGCCAATTTGATGCTCTCTTGCATAATTCAACCATGGCTTCTCATTCAAGAAAAAGTCACCGTTTTGGTTCAAACCTGGGCACAAAACCAACACCGCCCGTTCGTCACCTGTGACATCGATGACCGAGTAATCATACACATCCTTAGCCGCCACAATTTGTATAGCGAAGATGAATGCTAATATGACTAAATGGAATCCCATGAGTGTAGCCCTCGTTTTAGTTACTTGATGAGTGCGTGGGCGAAATACGTTTTAGGCTCAGACCCCTCTATGCTTGCAAAAATTTTGATCACAGCACGCTGTGTTTCATCCATGTTACTGGGAGCCACGAGAATCTCATATCCCCTCGCCACATCCTCCATTGGCATAAGCTGCACCGCGAAGGCATCCGACTCGCACTTGATACTGGAGATGTCGACTGACGCATCACCGGGCAAGATCTGAATCGTCTTGGGATCAGGGCTACTGTCCAAATGCCAGACAAGTAAACCAGGTTTGATCTCAAGTAATTTGGGTACCGTGACATCAAGTCCTAGCTTAATTTCCGGTTGTCCCAAATTGTTCGTAAAAACGGTGACCGTTTTCTTCTGTACCCCTTGACGTTTACCAATGTTAAACACGCCTTTGATCTCACCAATCTCACCTGGCTTATAAATTTTCTTGTCCAACTCTGCAGTAGTGCAACCACAGCTGGTCTTAACCCGTGTGATCTCTACCGACTGGTCTCCATCATTCTTAAACGCGAACGTGAACGGATACTTTTCGGCACCCAGCTCAGCTTTATCCGAAATGGAAGTCACCGAGAAAATCAGTTTAGCCGAAAGATCCGGAGCTAACTGCTGTGCGATCACGAGGATTAACAGTGTGCGACAAAGCTTACCTAAGGCAGCAGTTGGCAGCAGTAAAATATTAGCCGTTTGAAATAACATGTAGACGGTGATTGAAGAATATTTATTCAAGGCAATAAATACCATGAGATACCTTAATATGATATTTGGTTATTACACCAATGAATATGCGCCTCCGGATATAGGTAATGGTTTAATTGTCATGCACTTAAATCAGTTCAATAATCATTGATAAACAATCCTATCGACTCTCCTCGACTGATTTCAAAAAACTACTTGCCATGCGATTTTCTGGATCGATTTCAAGAATTCGTTTCAGGTAATCGGCCCCGTCAGCTCCAAGTTTATCACTGACAAAAAAGCTGAGAAACAGTAAATTTACGTCATTATTAAGATACTTACTCTTCTCCAAATCCTCCTTTATCAACGAGTAATTTTTAAATAATGCGTAACTGAAATAACCTTGATATACTTCTCCTAGTGAAGAATCTGGGAATTTCGTTTTGATTTTTTCATACCCCGGAACAGTCTTAATCCCGTCAGAAATGAATAAACTCCGATGGGGCTTAAGCTCCTTCATCTGCAATAGAATCGCATTTAAGTTTCCCATCTCCTCAGCACTGTCGACGGAATCAATGTAATTTTCGAATTCAGCAACAGCATTTTCGTATTTTATCCTTCTATCTGCGAGCATCGCAACCCTCTCTGCCTCAGATGCCATTTGCATAAGCCTAGATTCCACAATCCGTGTCTCTTCCGCCAGAAGTCGTGCATAACGTCGCTCCGCCCATGCCCGAACCCCCTGAAATGCGGGCATATCAGAACTCATAAGCCCGTTGCTAGTTATTCCAGACAAGCCATTGCCAAATTCAATCAATGTGGACCTATCAGATTCCTCAATACGGCCAGAATCTGACAGAACAACGTAACGCCTCTGCATGCTTTCACTTACGACAGCTCCGGACTCCGGGAAATTCAAAACCATTACGTTCACGAGTTCTTGTATGTTCTTGATCGTCTTCGAATCTCCACCACCAGCCTCAATAGACATAATATAAAGCATCAAGGCATTCGCATTATTATTCATCGAATAATACATCACATCTCCGTAAGTGCCAAGCCACCCATCACTGTAACCTGGAAATTGAATTCTTAGTTCCCTTGCACGAAGAAGTCCATCCTTAGACAGGCGATTTATCGCACTGACGATTTCCTGCTTCTCCTCAAATGTCCATTCTCGAGATGACTTAGTCTTAAGAACGGCCTCTTGCAATTGTCGGCTTTCATCGATCAATTCCTCCAGGCCTTGAGCAAGGCCTGGAGGAATTCCATCTAATTCCATATCAATACCTGATGACACGGCTTGCACGAGATCCGACTCAGCCATGACATAAGGTGTTAGCACTAGAAACAAATATATACTCAGAAGTTTCAGAATCATCACTCTAATATTTTAACCGACATGGAATGCCACAACCCAGATAAAAACTATTGTACATCAACATAAATTCCTAAAACTGGACCACTCTTAGCTTCGTAATTTGCTTCTTCCAAAGTAGTCGAATCAGCAACGCCATCTGAGTTGCTATCGGCATAATAAAAAACATCGATATCCTCATTAGTTACCTTGATTTGTTCATACACATACAATGTTTGACCAGCTGTAACATTGAACGTCTGGCTGAAGTTAACACCCTGAGTAGTCGTGTTCGAGGCAGTTGTCGTACGAGAAGTGGAAGCCTTTGATGTCACACTAGAAGTAATGGTGCTAGTAGCGCTACCACCCACATTAACCAAACTCTTCACTTTCACCTCACCACTAATCCCAGTCGAATAACTGCCAGATGTAGTCGACGACAGCTCTAGACTTGTTGTCTCAGACTCGCCCCACGTCTTAGTAATTGTTCCAGAAACACCGACAGTAACCTGTCCAGACTGCGATGTCCCATAAAACGTGTGTAAGTTTTGGCCAAGATCCACAATAGACGTTGTGGAGACATCAACATGGTCTACCTCAGGCGCAGTATCAAATGTTGTAGTATCAGAAACATCTGGTCCTAGAGCCAAAACCCACCCTGTATTCTCGTATTTCACTTCAAGGTCATTGCTACCCGATGCGGTAATAACTGGCGTGTAGTCATCAAGGAAAGTCCAAATTCTTTCAGTCTCTGAGTTTGCACCAGATTGCGTCCAATTGCCCGGAGAATAAGTGAAGAATCCCGACTCGTTTGCTTGGAATTCCCCAGAAAAATTCCCTGTGTCATTGATGATAGTCACGCCACTTGCAAAAGGGGCCAAACCGAAAACTAATGCCGTAATCTTTAATTTCATAATCTTCATTTTCTTAGTTATTATTATTATTAAGACTAATTACGCAAATCATGGGACAAGCACGATATCCACATCTGCATCAGCGGCAGTAACCGAAAGAGTTGCACAAGTTTCGTCGTTAATCTTCGCTATCAAACTGCCCCCCGATTCCCCGATAGAGACAGTAACCGTGCCACCAGCGGATCCGGAGAAGGAAACTCCACCTTGACCTTCAAGAACAACATCACCTGCCGCAGACTCCGGACTGACATAAACTACAACTTCTTCTTCTCCATTCTTAATGACATCGATCGAACTTGTCGAAGTAGAGCTACCACCACCACTGCTATCAGCACCAGTACCTGCGGCCCCTTGGCGGAATTCAATCGTAACCGTTGAGCATGATAAACATTCATCATCCACTCCGTCTTCATCGGTATCTAAGTCACATTCATCAACGGACGTCGAGCCATCACCATCACAGTCACACCCCTCACAAGGATCGCATGACTCATTGGTCCCATCACCGTCGCAATCATATTGGGCCATCCCATCCAGGTTACCATCACCATTAGTATCACATTCACAATCCTCCGCATAAGCGCTTACCACGGAAACCGCCAATAGCGCACTCATTAGCCATGCCTTAAAACAGATATTTACTATTTTATTTAAACCGTTTTTCATTTTTTATATTTTTAATGTTTATATTTATTGAAAATCACATGGCCGCTTAACTAAAATTGGCCATAAAATGCCAACTTTTGATATCACAGCAAACCTGCCTATGCTTGCACGCATTCCCTGCCTACCATTGGCAGCAATATAGTAGGCACGCCGGGCCCCATCGATAATGGATCCAAATCCCCATTTAATCCCCACAGCTAGGTATTTTGATTCAAAGCAACAGAAAAAGCCACTAAACCAATGGTTAGTCGCATGTTTCACTTTGAAAATATTGACTGTTTGAAATGACATGTAGACTGAGAGGGAGCTCGCCTACGAGAGATAAGGAATAATACGAGATGGCTGCTTGAGCGCCGTGATAAATCCCACTTGTAAGCCTCTATTGTCAATAGTTTTATTTTTAACTTTTTTCGATGAAACCATTCATTGATCGACAAATAAGGTTTATCGCCCAAAACAGATCAAAAACATAATAAACAACTGATAACAAACTACTTATGTCATTTTATTTTGAATTTAAAAAAATCATTTGGCGGCATTTCAGACTGAACATAGGCAATAAACACTAGGAAAATACACGTCATTCAATGACGCTTTTTTACGCCATAAAAAACAGCAAAAAGCCCAACTGACGCTTGGAAAATGAGCGCCAATACAGCCAAAAATTCACTCGGCAGCCAACTAGTGTCTTTGATCCTGTAAGCATCGTAGACTTGGAAGTCCCTCATCGTCACTAAATATCCCGACCAGGACCAAAAGGCGTTGATGAATGGACGCAACACCCAGACAATCATATCCGGCAAAGCAAGCACGACACCCGACAGCGGCAATTGAAAACCTACTAAGTAGATTGAAAGGAGCGACGCTTTTTCGGTGGATGCGAACACCGCAGACATGCCCAGGCAGACCCAAGTCATTGACAAGCAGCAAAGTGATAAAATCGTCGCCTGCATTGCGAACGAGCCGGGGAACTGGCAGATGACCTTAACGAAAAGTGTCATCCACACACCCTGCAAAATCGCAATACCGCCAACGAACAGAAGTTTCGACAACGCATAACACCATGGACGCAGACCACTGATCTTCTCTTTCTCCAGTATGTGTCGTTCCGAGGCAATTTCGCGCGCACCGTTGTTAGCGCCCATCAAAGTGAGTAGAACGACCTGAAACATGATCAAGCCCGTAACCAATGAGGCAGTTTCTGCCGATTCCATCTGAAATCTCAAATTCTGCTGAATCTGCTGTATAAAGCTACCCGTCCGCTCCAGTGCTAGACCTTCGATTTGTGGCAGCCCCTTCAGCGCAAAAATCACGACGATACAGGGGAACCCAAAGGTCAGTGCGAGTAGTAACCATACATAGCCCGTATCGCGCGCCAATAAACGCACCCGGCGCTGAAACAAGGTGATGAACTGACGGAAAGCCGATGGCTTGCTGACTGGTTGATGCGTGGTTTCTGTAGAGGGAGTTTCAATGGGCTCATTTTGACAGTGCTGCGTCCAGCGCTCTGCCCAAGCTTCGGGCGCTTCTTGCGAAAGGGCGAAGTAGAGCTTCAACGGATCGCTCAAATCGAACCATTCACACATAGCTTCATAGCTCCCCTGATAAACCAAGTAGCCCTCGTAGAGCACAGTGATGAAATCAAAGTCCGGCAACTTGGAAAGGTTATGAATGATGCAGAGGAAGGTCTTCTCCTGTTCGTCGGCCAATTGCCGCAACAAGGCAATAATCTGGTCCTCGGATAACGGATCAAGGCCCGATGTCACTTCATCGCAGATCAGACATTCCGGATCACTGACTAGTTCTAACCCCAGACCCAGTCGGCGCATCTGGCCACCCGATAAGCTTTTAACTAGCTTACCTGAGTGCTCGGCCATTCCAATAAGCTCCGACACACGATCTAGCCGCTCCTGCCGATCCACGTTGCCAGCTACCGTCAGGTCAAAGGCATAGCCCAATGCCTCCCTAACTGTGAGATCCTCGTGGGCCACGCTGAATTGCGGTACCATGCCTACGCGTCCTGCCAGCGAACCTCCCAACGGATCGATTTTTTCTCCGCCAAAAGAAACAGCTCCTTCGTAATCGACTAGCCCTAGCAAGGACTTCACCAATGTAGTTTTACCACACCCCGAAGGACCGACTACGGCATTGAGCCTACCAGCGGCAAAACGCCCAGTAATTTTTTTTAATATCTTAGTCTCACCCAAGGCAACGTTCAATTCATCAAAGAAAAACATGTGAACCGAATACGGAAAGACAGTAACAATTAGACAAGGCTTTTTTGAAACTTGAGGCTATATTAGTGACATACTCCCCATAAACTCAGCCACTGCAGTGTTATGATTGCCCTATGGATGTGCGCATTCGACAGTGATATGAGGATACGTAGTTTAACTGATTAACGCCATTCGCGTCGCGCCTTCGTCTTTCAGATTTTTAGTTGGATGCAAAAGGACCATTGAGCATGCCCCCGATTAAGATCTTACCCATTACACTGATTTCTCTGGGACTCGTTTTACTCTACAGTCTCGTACACAATCCCGCCCCCCCCCCCCGTTCAGACGGGCGCATCGAAATCGAGTACTGGGAGAAGTGGACTGGCTTCGAACGTGATGCTATGGCGGATCTCGTCAACCAATATAACGCCTCACAGGACCGAGTCTTTATCAAGTTTCTCTCCGTCAGCAACATTGACCGAAAATTAATGCTCGCGACTGCAGGCGGCAACCCACCAGACGTCGCAGGCATCTGGTCGTCCAACTTGTCCGTGTTCGCCTCTAACGGCGCGTTGACGCCACTGGATAAAAAACTGGCGCAATCATCATTGGAAGAAAACGATTACCTGCCGTCGGTTTGGCAGCAACTCACGGTTTACAACCGCGTGTGGGCACTCCCGACCACACCGGGTTCCAATGCACTGCACTGGAATAAGCGTTTGTTCCGTGAAGCCGGACTGGACCCAGAGCGTCCACCCAAGACCATTGCCGAACTGGAATCCTACAATGATCGGCTGACTCAATTCAACGATGCCGGACGCATTGAGCTCATGGGCCATCTTCCGATGGAGCCGGGCTGGTGGAGCGCCAACTGGAGCATTTGGTTTGGTGGCGACATTTGGGATGGCCATAGCCGCGTCACCGCCACGAGTGAGGCCAACATGGCAGCGCTAGATTGGATCGAAAGCTACCCGGAGCGCTATGGTGCAGAGGCGCTTATGGGCTTTCGTCAACTCAGCGGCGTGTTCGCCTCGCCCGAGAATCCGTTCTTTCGCGAACGGGTGGCAATGGTGCTGCAGGGGCCGTGGATGTACAATTTCATTAACAACTTCGCCCAGCCTGACTTCGAATACGGTGTAGCACCCTTCCCCACCCTGCGCGAGGAAGACTACGGCGCGAGCCTCGTGGAGTGTGATTGCCTTGTAATCCCGCAAGGTGCCAAGCACCCAGAGGAAGCCTTTACCTTTATCGAGTGGCTGCAGCGACCGAAGCAACTGGAGGCGCTGAGTTTGGCGCAGTTGAAATTCAGTCCACTACAGGAAGTAAGCGAAGATTTTTATGCACGGCACCCCAATCCCTACATTCGTGTTTACCGAGAACTGGCCGAAAACCCTAAGGCGCGTATCCGACCACAAATGGTGACCTTTAACGAATTCAGTAGCGACATGGAAAATGCTATTGATGAAGTGGTCCGCGATGAAAAAAGCGCGCATGACGCCGCAGAGGAAGTGCAAAACCGCCAACAGGAACTCTTCAAGTACAAGCACCAAAACTGGCTCCAGATTCGCGAAGCGCGACTGGCAGAATGGGACCAGCGATGACCAAAACCGAGAAACGCAATATGGTGCTCGGCCTGTTATTCATTAGCCCATGGATAGCCGGCTTCATCCTGCTGACACTATACCCGCTGATCAGCTCAGCCTATCTATCGTTAACTGATTACTCCGTGCTCTCGAAGCCCATCTACATCGGCTTCGATAACTATGAACGAATCCTAGTCGACAAACTTTTCTGGCAGTCGCTTTGGAACACCTTCTACTTCGCCGCGTTGTCGATACCGATTAACTTACTATCAGCAATTTTTCTGGCCGTCCTGTTGAACTTCGATCTCCCTGGAAAAAAGATTTTCCGAACGATCTATTTCCTCCCTTCATTAGTGCCTATGGTTTGCCTAGGTGTGCTGTGGCAATGGATGCTCAATGGTCAGATCGGTCTGGTGAATCAGGCATTGTGGCCGGTGTTCGACACCTTTAACGCACTGTTCGGAACAACACTGACACCACCTAACTGGCTCGCGGATCCCGCCTATGCAAAAGCTGGATTGGTGCTGGCGAGCATGTGGGGAGTCGGCAATGCGGTGGTGATCTTTCTTGCTGGTTTGCAGGATGTCCCACGCGCACTCTATGAAGCGGCGGAACTGGATGGGTGCAACTTCTGGCAGAAGACGATCCACGTGACGCTGCCAATCATATCACCCGTAATCTACTTCAATGGCATCATGTCGCTGATTGGATCGTTTCAGGTTTTCGCCGTCCCTTATGTGATGACCAATGGCGGCGAAGGCCCCGGACGCTCCCTCTTGTTTACCGCCACCTACATCTTCAACAAAGGCTTTGAAGCCTGGAGCATGGGCTATGCCTGCGCCGTGGCGCTGATCCTCTTTGTCATCATCCTTACACTCACGTTACTGGCCACCCGCCTCTCTGAACGTCACGTGCATTACGCCAGTAAATGAATTCAAAAAGCGTCAGACTCGTTCAACGTATTTGCATCTACGTCATTCTGTTGCTGGGGGCGTTTGTGTTTATCGCACCATTTGCCTGGATGGTTTCCACATCGCTGAAGCCGCTCAATGAAACCATGTCTCTGCCGCCTCGCTGGCTGCCGTCAGTAATCCAGTGGGAAAACTACCCGCTGGCGATCAACGAAATGAAGCTATTTTGGCGCTACACAGCCAACACTATATTCCTGTGCGTGATGACGGTCATCGGAACCGTGCTCAGTAGTTCGCTGGCCGCGTATGGTTTCTCACGTATCGAGTGGTACGGACGCGACAAGGTATTTGTTCTCGTGCTCGCAACGATGATGATACCCTTCCCTGTAGTGATGGTTCCGCTCTACACATTGTTTCGCGAAATGGGCTGGATCGGCACTTACAAACCACTATGGGTGCCAAGCTTTTTAGCCGGAGCATTCAATGTATTTCTGCTCCGCCAATTCTTTTTAACGCTACCCAAGGAACTCGAAGAAGCGGCCAAAATAGATGGAGCCAATGAGCTGCAAGTCTTTTGGCTGGTCATCCTGCCACTGGCTAAACCCGCACTAATCGTCGTGGCGCTCTTTCAATTTATGGCAACATGGAATGATTTTCTCGGTCCTCTAATTTACCTCACCGACCAGTCAGACTTCACCCTCGCTCTGGGCCTACAAGCTTACCAGAGCAAAGGCGGCGGCACGGACTGGCATTATCTCATGGCTGCATCGACTTTGGTCGTATTGCCAGTTGTCGTGTTGTTCTTTTTTACCCAGCGGTACTTCGTGGAAGGCATCGCCACCACTGGCGGAAAGGGATGAGCAGGCGACAACTTAGTTAACTGTTCAGTCCCCCTTCACTCGACAAACAATCTATTAACCATTTTACTAACTGAAAAGCAATGAATCGCAATAGCCCCAGCGAACCCCAATCAGGTTTCACCTTGGTTGAGTTACTGACGGTCATCGCCGTCACTACGATTTTGGCCGCGCTCATCATCATAGCCGTTGGCAAGGCTATTGAAACTGCCAACACCACGAAGGCTGCCACACAGATTCGCCAAATCTGCCTAGCATCACAACTATACGCAAACGAGCACAGCGGGCATCTGCCCAAGGTAGCCGCGGACAATGTCGGGCTGGATGATCCTCAGGATTATTTTTTCGTGACGCGCAACGGCGTCGCAGAATTGGAAAACACCGCCCTAGCGCACTACCTTGAAAGCGACGCCGTAGCGGAAGCAGTGCTCATGGCACCCAGCGATGATGGCTTGACCGAAGGCGGTCAAGAGGGTCGAAATTTCAGCTACTCATTCAATTTTCTTATCAACAAGGGCGAACTTGCGCCGGGATCTTCCTCTCCAAGCGGTTTCGAAAAAGCGCTGAGAACGGTCAACCTCAGCTATATCGAAAAGCCAGAGGCCAAGGCACTCGTCTATGAGGAAGAGTTGCCCAATGATTCTTTTTGCGTTTGGTTTATTGACCGTCCAACAACACGTTATGGCGGCGAGTCCCACGTTGGCTTTGTCGATGCTCACGTTGAACTGTTGCCCAACGAGGAAATCTTTGGCAACAGCGATTTGGGTGATCTGGTGCCAGCCAACCGGCAGTATTAAGCACCGCTGGCGCAGGCCTCTTTCACCTGCTCACGCACACTGGGGCCAGGCGTCCATTCGCTCATGATGGTGACGCACTTTGGAAACGGCGGTAAATGCAGCTCATTACGATTCAACTTGCCGACCAACATGTCCACTGCTGCCTTGCCAACATTCTCATGATTTTGGTTCATCCCTGCCCAAGCGGTCAGCGACGGCTCGTGGTCTAGGTGCACCAAGCCGATGTCTCGCGGCGCTTGAACACCCAGTTCTTCCAACCAGTCTTTAATCTCAGTGTGTAAAGTGATAATCACGTCTGGTTGGTGTTGCTTAAACCACTTGTAGAAATGATCCTTGCCCGCGCTCGAATACTCGTAGGGAACCATCATGCCTCGCTTGGGCAGTTGACGTTGTTCGACGAGAAACCCACCGCTTAGGCGAGACTCCAAAATGTGGTCAACGTAAGGGTGTACGCATAGCGCCGGTTTACGGTACCCTAGGCGGCGCACTTGCATCATCGCCTGACGAACCGTGTTATACTGATCGTTGATAACGCACGACAGCGACGGCTTAAAGGGCCGTTCGCCAAGCACCACCGCCGCATAACGCTGCCAGAGCAGGTCATATTTACTATCAATAATGTTATCCTGAAAAGGGCCCGTGATAATTAGCCCTTCAATGCCGCGCGAATCCAAAATTGTCATTAACCGAGCCGGACGCAGTGGTTCCTTAGCTAATACAAACTGATCGACAGTGTAACCCTGCTCACTCGCCCGCTCAATGCTCGAGTTAATCCAGCAGCGAACCGTCCGCTCCTCCACATCCTTGAGGTGCTCCGCGGTATTCACCAGCGCCAGCGTACTCTTGTAATTCGTGGTCTTACTCGCCCGAACTTGGGAAATGAGCTTAGAGACGATGGGGTTGGGCTTATAGCCTTCCTTTGCTGCAATGTCTTGTACCCGCTGGCGCACCTTCGAACTAATTCGGGGGTCGTTTCTCAAGGCAAGAGAAACTGTGGCGGGTGACACGCCGGCGAGTTTTGCGACGCTACGGATCGTTGGGGTCATGACTCATCATTGTGACTTGAACCAAACAGAAATGTCAACCGCGAGTTAACTGTTTAAGGCCTACCGTTTTGATTCAACAGTTCAGTTAGCGTCTCATGACCCATTTCCAATGCACCTGCATTAACGATCCATAACATCTTTGAATTTCTGTGGAAAACCCCTCTTTCAACCCAATTAGCAGCACTGAGACTTTTACTCCGCCCCATGCATCCAACACCAAGTCCGAACAGGTAAGGCTGTTGTCTGAGTCCCCTGAGGGTGCACGCGTTTACCAATTAACTACAGACATTGATTTACGCGACAATTTGCCGAAGGACAAGCGCCTCCAAGTCATCGAGCCCGCCGGGGGGGCGCGTTGCCGCACTGGCAATTTGCTATTCGATGCGCTCTACGCAATGGCCATGCAAGAGACCGCTCAAAACTCCGTTTCATGCATTCAGGACGCAGACTATTCGCATGGCCAGCCCATGGATATGAGCGTCTATAAAACCGGTGAAAAATGGGATTTTGTTTGGACGCGTGACTTGGCTTACGCTTTGCATCTGGGATTAGCCCCACATGACACCGAACGCGCTCTCACGTCGTTGCGCTTCAAAGCTTCACACCTCAAGGTCGGCATTCAGGATGGCTTCGCCAATCAGATAGTACAAGACACCGGATCAGGAGGCAGTTATCCAGTTTCCACGGATCGCGTGGTCTGGGCACTGGGCGCTTACGAAGTGATGAACCATCTTTCGCCGAAGCAACGCACGAGCTACATTGCCGAAATTTACCCGATACTGCGGGACACAATTGAACAGGACCGAATCCTAGTCTTCGATAAAGACTCCGGTCTATACCGCGGGGAACAATCGTTCCTCGATTGGCGCGAACAAACTTACCCCCAGTGGACCGAGAATGATACGCTGGCCATTGCGATGTCCAAAACGTTGTCCGTGAACGCCCTCAATGTGTTCATCCTGCGCCTGGGTGGCAGCATAGCTGCCGAACTTGGTTATCCCGAGGAAAGCAAACGCTACCGCGCATGGGTGCACTCCCTCCATGACACCATTAATCAACGATTCTACGACGAGAAAGCTGGCCTATACCGAACCTACCTGTTATCAGAATACGGTGAACACTACCTTGCCTTACCACGATATGATCTGCTGGGCCAATCCCTCGCCATACTCCTCGACATTGCCAGCGAACAGCAAACACGCCGCATACTCGACAGCTATCCGAATGGACCACATGGCCCAGCGGTCGCCTGGCCGCAGGAAAGTAACACGCCGATCTATCATAACCAAAGCATTTGGCCATTCGTCACCGCCTACTGGGTCAAGGCAGCTGTCAAAGCAGGGCACACCGCCGCCGTTAACGCGGGCATCCAGTCGCTAATGAAATTATCCGCTGCGAATCTTTCCAACATGGAAAACTTCGATTTCGTCTCCGGAAAAGCCTATATCAAAACCGAATTGAATGAAGGGCCGACGATCAATTCCCGCCGGCAATTGTGGTCAGTCGCGGGTTACCTTTCCATCGTTCAGAATGTGATCTTCGGTCTCCACGCAACAGAGTCAGGCATCCGCATCGAACCATTCGTAACGCAGTCAATACGCACCGAATTATTCGCTGACACGGACAGCATCACCCTGGCAAACACACCTTTCCTGAACACAATCAACACGGTCACTATTCATCTTCCGGAGGCGTCGACATTCGTCTCTGAAAGAGCCAAGGTAACGTGTGTATTGCTCAACGGCCGCGAAGTCACTGCAAGCATTGTTCGCCCAGAGGAACTTCAGTCCGACAACCAATGGGACGTCTACCTGGAATCCGATGAACCAACGCCAGTTAACAGTCCCCTACGAGTCGTCAATGTGTATAACCAAAATGAGATTTACACCCCAAGACCTCCCGAGTGGGATGACGACAAAGGCGGAGTGCGCCCCAACGGTGGCTTGCTGAAGTTGTTCCTCAAGCATCCTGCGACCGGTTCGATCGTGTTCGATGTTTATCGTAACGGAAAGCTGCACGCCATTATGAAGGATTCTACCGAATGGCTGGACCTCGACTCCGACGATTTCTCACAACAAGCTTACGTTTACCACTTGGTTGCACGTTGCCAGCAGAATGGCCTCGTTTCGCACCCAACGCGCGGTCGACGCTACCTCCCGTCTAGGCAAAAGCTAATCATCGGTGCTCACTCGATGAATCGCATTGGCGGCAGCTTAATCGACAAACATCATTTTGAAGATTGGGGCCTTCCCGATCATCAAATTTCGGTGTCCGGCATTCGCGTTAACCAGTCTGGCCGCTACGCTATACAAGTCAGCTACGCCAACGGTAGCGGGCCGATCAACACCGGCATCACCTGCGCTGTAAAGAAGCTCGAAATCAATGCTCCAGCGAATGAACTGAACACCACAGGCTACCTCGTAATGCCCCAAACTGGCGGCTGGGAACAGTATCAACTCTCCAATTCAATCATCGCCGAGCTCGACACAACGCAACCATACGCCCTCCGCATTAGCGAGGATCCCTACTCCCGCAACATGAGCTACCTCGACAGTAATGTCGCCTACACAGCTCGCGTTGGTGGCAGCAATAAACGTTATAACTTCGTCAACATCGCCGAGATTCGTATCAGCTACATCGGCTTTTTGTAAATTGTTTTATCCTAAACCACATGTTAGCCTGCCTTTCATTACTCCGTCTCAATATGTTACCTCGCCTAATAATCGCGGTTGCGGTATTCCTCTTCGCTAAGGCACCTGCGTTTAGCGAGCAGTTATCCATTTCCGACCCGCAGTTGGAAGCAGCCTTACGAAAATCGGGCCCGCCCCTCCGCGATGGCTCAGGGGTATTGTTTCGCTTTGAGCCGCCATCAAATCTCGAAATCAAGGCAGTCTACCTCGCGGGTTCATTTAACAATTGGGCCAATAACGATAACGGCGTAGTGAACAACCCGCGCTTTGCGATGCAGAATAAGCAGTCTGACGTGTGGTATAAGTTCATCGATACTCCGACACCGGATTTCCAATACCGTTACGTCATGCAAACGACAGACGGCCAAATGCTTTGGACGACGGACCCGTTTATCGATGCACGCCAAGGTGACAACTCCGCTACCAACCTCAATGAACTGCAGCATTTGAGAGCCGAAACCGTTACGAATCAAAACACGCAATCACCAACCATGCAGCTCTCACTACAGCGTGTATGGGTTGAGCCATCCGAAGCCAATCTCTTGTATGCCAACGTCACCACGCCAGACAATAGCCTAGATCTGCGTATCCACATCACTACACCACTCGGGCGCGTCATATACAACGGTACACAAGCGGCGCGTAACGGTGTGAACCAAATCAAAATTCCGGCCATCGAATGGGCCGGCGGCTACATCACGCAGGTGGAACTCGTCCGCGATGATCAGATACTCGCGGAAGAACACGTCATCCTATCCATTACAAAAAACCCCGCGGATGACTTGCGTTACGGCTTCTTCGCCAGCTATCCCAATACCTCGGAAAATTACGACGCCAAGGCTGCCATGCTCGCCGATCTCTACATCAATGCGGTTGAATTCTATGACTACTTTCCCGCGCATGGTGACTACGCACCAAGCGAAGCTCAGTACGTGTTCGAACCCTTTGGCGTGGCAATTAACGGCCTCGACGTGAAAGCCAAAATCGAAGCCTGCCAAAGAAGAGGCATTCTCGCGCTCGCCTATATTTCGGCCTACGCCGCCTCGGAAAGTGTTTACCGGGAAATCACCGATCCGATGACCGACGCGCAAGGTCGGCACAAAATATTCAACGGCGAGATCATGGCCGAGGAGGATGCCGATGATCGCGGGAAGCCCAAATGGTTCTGGCTCATGAATGTTTCGGAAGGTTCCGCCTGGCGGTCCTATATCATGGAGGAGTTGAAACGCACTTTAGAAGATAACCCCGACGATTTGGTCGCCTTTGATGGATTTGAAATCGACACCTACGGCGATCCGACCGATGCCCGCTTTTACGCTAACGGCAGTCCGCATGATGGCAAAGCGCTCGCGGACATACTGCAGGGCTTTGTCTCCCATGTCGCCGCGATGACACACGAAACCAAACCGCATGGGCTGGTATCCTTCAACAGTGTGAATGAGTTTGGCGTACAGAACATGTATGACGTCACAGATTTTCTTTTTTTGGAAATCTGGCGCTGGCAGGCCGCGCGCTTAAGCGACTTGGTTGACATCTCTTATTTCCACCAGGGTGCCAGCAACCAACGCGTCATCCTCAAGCTTTACCCCGCCGATATGGCCGAACCGCAAAGCAGTTGGCCCAAGTGGACGCTGGCTCGTATTTTGGGTGCCACCATGACTGGCGGCGGCTCACTCATGGTCGTCGGCGAGCCCGACGAATCGACCGAAACCATGCACGCACTCAACTCACTTTACTACCCCGACCATCAACCGCTTACTAAAACAAACGCAGACGTGCTTAAGCGCTACTATGCTCATGACGCCATGCTCTACGAATACACACATGGCGGCAATGTGAGTAACCTAGACCTGCGCGTCCCGCTGGATGACGGTATCACCCGCAGCTACTACGCTCCACATAGAAACGCGATTTGCGTGCAACTTCTCAATCTAAGCGGTCATCCTGATTGGTCTGATGCGCCGTCCTCCATTTCAACCCGAAGAAATGTCGCGGTAAACATCCCACTCCCAGAAAGCATTACACCACAGGCCATTTACTTCGCCAGTCCTGACAGTGATGCTTACCAGTTCCCCACTCAGTTGGACTTCGATACGCAGTCCGACCAAGTCTCCATTTCAATTCCAGAACTGATCGTACACGGAACAATTATCATCACCTGTAACTAGCCCATTTTAACTGTTTAACGCCGATATTCTCGCCTCCAAAAGTTACCAGTAACACACTATTCCCCAGTAAATACCCCCCAAACCATGAAGGATTTCGGCATCCGCTTTACCCATTACGCTTGGGTTACCCTCGCGCCACTCACACTTGCTGGTGCTGACTATGATGACGCAGCCCAGTCAACGTATACCGACGGCTGGGAGCGATTGGAAGACGGATCTACTGAAGTCAATGGACTCGGTGGCTGGGTATTCGAGGAAAACAACATTTTTAACGGCGGTAACATCGGCATTGAAACTTCAGCCCTTCGCAACAGCGGTGACAACATCGACACCGGCGGCGTTGCTTTCAAACTACATGACGCCGACGGAAAATTCGTGGAGCTGTATCGTTTTTTTGATCCCTCTGGCCTCCAGCAAGGCGAAATTTTCTCCATTGAAATCGCCATCAACAGTGAAGAAGGCTATCAGGGCCTCGATCTACGCAATAGCCAAAATCAGACAATTTTTAATTTTAACGGCGGTGCGGAAGCCTTCACCGTCAACAAGACGAAATCCGGCGATGGAGTTCTGGACATCGATGGCTCACCACGCGTGCTGTTCCATGTGGAAATCACTCAGGAATCTGACGGCGAAGGCAGCTGGCTCATTCGCCAATTTGGTCATCGAAGCGTATTGGCCCGTGGTGAATTCCTTGGTCGTGTCCGCAGCATTCGCCTGTATGCCGGCGACCAAGGTAGCCAAGCCGCCAACGCGCTCTTTTTTAATCGTCTGGAGATTCAGTGATCTCGCCAAGCCATCCAAGAACTTATCTAAATCCCAATAACAATAATATGAAACATCGAAACTACCTCGCGATTGCCGCCATCGGTGGCGTTGCTCTCTCCTCATCATCATTCGCCGCAATTATTGGAACTGATAATGCCAGCGCTTCTGCCTATAGTGGTGGCTGGGTTGATGGAACCGACGGCTCCATCACTGGTATTGGTGCCTATGGCACATGGTTCCTTAATCCAGGCGTGGACATCACTCACAGTATTGCTTCCGTAAGCAGTCTGAGTAGCAACCCTCCCAACCTGGATACCAGTGGCGTGTCCTTTCGCATGACAGGAACGAATGGTCAGGAAGCCACCGCCTTCCGATTCATCGACCCAGCAGGACTCGTTGTCGGCCAAAGCTTTTCGATCGACCTTGCAGTTAATTTCCGAAACGGCTTCAAGGGAATCGATATGCGAGGTGCCGACACCAATGCTATTTTCAACTTCAATATCGGCAGCGACGATTATGTAGTCAGTGCCGCGGCTACGGGCAACGGCAGTATTGGAGATTCTTACAGCGATAACACCTTGTTCTCCATTGTTTTCGAACAAACTTCGCTAGCTGGTGGTAATTGGTCAATCGCCCGAAGTGGCGGAGTTACCGACTTCGACAGCGGAACCTACACCGGTATAGCGAGTAGCATAAAGCTCTACGTAGGCGGCACCGATGGTAGTGACGCTGATGCACTGTTCTTCAACAATCTCGCAACCGTTCCAGAGCCAAGCCATTACGGTTTGATGATCGGCGTCGGGGCAATGGGATTATTGTTTTTGCGTCGCCGACGCTAAATAAAACACAATTGATACAAAGAACCTCCAGCCAGTAAACGGCTGGAGGTTTTACTGTTGATCAGAGCCAAAGCTCGTCGGTTGATTTAGTTCAGTCCTTGTAGAGCACAGTAACAGTAGTGCCTTCAACCAAGATACTGCCGTTTACAATACGGTCATTTCCCTCATCCGGATCAGCCATTTCGATCGCTACACTCCAATCTCCGGATGGTAATGAAATACTAGCATTAGGACCGGAATTATAGATGACAAATATCTCGCTCCACGCGTCGCCGTTGTTTGAGGCACCATGAATATGGTTGATCAATACACCAGTCGCAGGACTATAAGTGCTGACATTGTTGTCGATCTCCTGCCAAGTGTTCATACGGAAGCCCGGATGATCCAGCCGATAGCTGATAACGTCCTGATAGTATTCAAAGATGTCGAGGTTATCGACTTTTAACTGCCAATCGAACTGATTAATGCTGTCCGACGATTTATAGCTATTTTTCTCACCCTGCTTTGTCCGCAAAAATTCTTCACCGCCATGCAGAAATGGAATGCCCTGAGAAGTTAGCACCATACCGTTGGCAAACGTTGATATCCGACGTTTGTAGGTGGTGTTACTACTGACACCATTAAGTGCCGCCCACGCCTCGATCTTGTCCCATAAGCAGAGATTGTCGTGAGCCGAAACATAATTAATACACTGCTCCGGATCGTTCGCGAACATTGAGTCCCAAGTATTCACGGCTACGTTCGGGTTGTAGGCGAAACGGATGCCACCGCGGCTACCCACTTGAATCTCCCACATATTTCCAACTTGGTTAAACGCATAACCACCGCCAGACCCATCGTCACTATTACCCTTAATCGCTTGCCTAAAGTTCGGGTTAAAACAGCCAACATTCGAATCTACAATGAGACCTATGCTGCCCATACGAACGCGGTCAGCTTCATCTGGATCCGTAGCGTAGCCATTCCATGGCTCGCCGTAGATGAGCAAGTCACGGTTGGGGAATTCCGAATTCAAGTAGTCGGCCCAATCGGCGACATCATCGTAGTCAAAGATGCCAATTAGGTCGAAGCGGAAACCATCCACGCCGATCTCGCTTACCCAGTATTCAAGCGAGTCACGGATCATACGACTAACCATAGTAACGCGCGGATTAACGGAATTACCGGTGCCCGCCAGACCGTATGTGCCCTGTGCATTGACGTTGAAATAATCCAGAGTGATGTCGGAGAACATCCGTTCACCCTCGGGATGAGAAAACTGAATATTACCGTTTCCATCCTGCGTTTCGATGACCCACGTATGGTTATAAACGACGTCCATGATGACGCGAATGCCATTTGCGTGCAGTTCATCGATCATCGCTTTTAATTCTTCGATACGGCCTAGGTAATCATTGGGATCAATGGCATAGCGTTCTTCCGGCACGTTAAAGTTCTCTGGGTCATAGCCCCAGTTGTAGCAACCAGCCGCGTCTTCCGGATCCTTGGCCGAGCAAGTACCATAGTCATACATTGGCAGCAATTGAACATGCGTGACACCCAGATCCTTCAAGTGCTGCAAGCCGGTGCTCACGCCATTGTAACTCGTCCCTGGCTGAACCATACCTAGGAATTTTCCGCGTTTGTCTGCATCTACGCCTGACGAACTATGAATTGTAAAGTCCCGCACGTGGACTTCGTAAATGACAGCGTCCTCGCGTTCGTTGAGCGCGGGTGGAGCAACGCGACCGCCAACGGGATCCGTCAAGGCCAAGTCGATAACGATGTTGGTATCCGTTCCAGGAATCACCATGCGACCGTAAGGATCGCGCACCTGCACATCGTCGATTAGGAAATGGTAGTCCTCAAGCAACCAGTCGCCATAAACTTGAATCGCGTAGACATCGGTGTAGCCGTTTCCGTCCGGCTGTTGGAGCATGGAGTAAACATCACCATCTACCGAAACTTTGACATTGCTCGTATCCGGCGACCAGATAGCAAACGTGGTCAACTGCGGACTGTAGACATGCCCCAGTTGTATCTGCTCAGAGACGCCGAGGGACTCAATCGTATAGGAATAGGTCGAGTCATTAAACGAAATGCGATAACGACCCGGCGCGATGCTGATGTCGTTCCCGCCTTGTTCAGCGACACCGTCCGGCTGGTTGTCTCCGTAGTATTCCGACCAATCGCCGTAGCGGTCGAACTTAAACCGATCCGAAGCCTGCCCCACGAAATTCGCTTCAATTTCCCAAGTGTTATTGCCAACAAAGGTCATGGCCGCATTGCCCCAACCGTTGAGCGTTCCCCGGAAGTAAACTTGATCAAAGCTTTTTGCGCTCATGTTGATAACGCTGTAGGCTAAGGTATCGTCATTGAGCACGATAATGTAATCCCCGGCTTCGGCAATGGGAATGTCTCCGCCGTTGAGTTCGCTAACGCCGTCGAGAGCAGTGTCACCCAATTTACCCGACCAGTCATGCGAATAATCAAAAACGAAGCGGTCACCGGGATCACCCGCGAACGTAACCTCCACCAGCCAAACATGATCGTCCACCAACTCCATCTGCTCACTGAGGTCAAAGGAGTTTGGCGTACCTCGGAAGAACACCTCCGTATAATTACGCTTGATAATCGCGTAATGTAGGGTGTCGTCGTTGAAGGTAATGCGGTAATCACCTGCACCGAGCGGAGGCGGGATGTCCAGACCGTCAGGATCGGCCATGCCGTCCAGCTCATCATCTCCATAGTTGCCCGAAAAATCAAAAGAGCTATCGAACTTGAAACGATCGGGACCATTAACGTCGCCAAGGCCGGAGAAGGTAGCGTCGGTAAGCCACAAGTGATCGGCTACGAGCACCATGGACTGCGTGCCCCAAGCATTGGGCGTACCGCGAAAATTTAGTTGATTAAAGTTACTGACCTGGCCGAAGGACAACGGCACAAGCAGACTGAAAAGGAGGGTTTGATAGAATACTGATTGCTTCACGGGTATGGAGGTTGAGGTTTCTGATTGAGAATTGCTGGTCGCCGCCAGTCTTCACTTCGGTGAAAACGCGCAGGGCTATTGAAGGACATAGCGCATGCTGTAAGAATTGGTAATTACTTTTGCTTTTGACAGTTTAACGCCTGCTAACGATCAGACGCTATTCGGTGAACAAAAATCACGCCTGTTAAACTGTCCAACTGCTTGCCACTTTTCGTCCTATGTACGGCGTGTATGGTTAGCCCTGAAGCCAGCGAGTGCTTCAAACTATATTCCCCGAATCCTCCCCAATGACACCTCCTGTGATCGCGATAGCCCAAATGTTCCACGGTAGGATTCGTGCGCGTGCCTGACAATTCACACCAACCATCGAATTATCGAAACCGAATACAAGTAAATCGCCATGAAACAACATACAACCTGCTCGAGGAACTTCCTCAGCTTTAACTTCGGGAGAATGGGCATTCTGTTGCTCCTCCTGTTTACAGGGTGGAGCACTACCCTGTTTAGCCAAACGACCACCGCTGGATCGGTGACCTCTGCGACAACACAAATGGAATCCGGAAAGCAAAAAGCTGTATTTAGCCTGAGCACCGGCGGCGTTTGTGAAATCATCCCTTACGCGCCCGACGTCATCCGAGTTAAGTTTGATTGGAGCGGCATTGAGTCCCATGAAGACATCGCCATTGATAAGCCCCTCGGCGACTGGCCTGCATTCACTGCGACGTTCACCGACGCTTCGGTCTACACGATCGAAACCGACGACCTAATCGTGGAAGTCACCAAGAGTCCCAACATCAAAATCGATTTCGTTGATAAGACTCAAAGCGGGCAATACCTGCTACGGGATAAGCGTATGGAGTATGACACGGGCTACGATCCCTATGGCGACACCTCTTTCCAGTTGCTCAAAAGCAGCAACGACATCGCCGCCTGGTACCGGGTGCGCGTGGTCAAGGAAAGCCCCGCCAACGAGTCTTACTTCGGCTTGGGCGAAGTGCCGTTTCAACTGAACCGTCGCGGCCAAGTCGTGCAAGGCTGGAACTCGGACTCCTTCTATTGGAACGACCAAAAGAACCCAATGTACATGACGATGCCGTTCATGTATGGCGTGCAGAGCCCAACAGGTAATCATCCCGGATTTTCCTATGGCGTCTTCTGGAACAACCCGGCTCGCCCTAACTTCATGTTCCAAAAGGAACGCCCCTACGGCGGTGCCCAGCGCAACCAGCTGACCACCGTCAACGACCAGTTCTCCTTTGAATCAACTGAGGGCTACATTGACTACTTCTTCTTCGGTGGCGGTGACGACCACACGCCAGCAGATGTGCTTAGCCGCTACACCGAGCTGACTGGCATGCCAGCGCTCCCAGCCCAATGGTCGCTAGGACACCATCTCTCACGCTGGACTTATACCGAGGACCAGATGCGCAACATCGTGGCCACCGCCCGTGCGCAAGGCTATCCGCTCGATGCGATTTACTTCGACATCGACTATATGGACAGCGATCCACACATCGTCCCACCCGGCGGCACGTTTCAAGATAACGAATACCGCGGCAACAACGACATGCGCCAGCTCACCTTCCAAGATGACGCGAACAATTCTAACTACTGGTTCAAGGACGGCGTCAGCCTGATCAGCTACCTGCACACCAACAATGTAAAGGCGATTCCGCTAATTGAAGCTTGGTTAGCCACCGCCGATCCACTATGGACCGAAGCGAATAATCTCTCGCACCTGATCTCCAATAACAACAGTAGTACGTCCATTAACTGGCTGTTCTTTGGCGATGTTTCCTACCTCGACTTCACTAGCTCTGCAGCACAAAGTTGGTGGAAGGGCAAGCAACAGGATTACCTGGACACCTACGCCTTCGACGGCATTTGGAATGACCTCAATGAACAGGCCGACGAGCGCGACACCGTTCAGGACTCCCAGCCCATCCCATTAAGCGGCCTCTACGACGCCGATGGACGCTATGGTTCCAGCACCAACGATTACCGCCGCCAGCAGATCTACCTGAAGAACACATACAACGTTTATCAGGCGAGCAACACCTACGACACTTTGGCGGAACAATATCCGAACACGCGTCCGTTTGTGCTCTCTCGCGCAGGTTGGCCCGGCATTCAGCGCTACGCCTTCAATTGGAGCGGTGACAATGTCAATGAAAGTGCTGGCGGTGCCTACGGACAAGCGCCAAGCATGCGCGTTGGCCTGAGCACCATGATCTCCGGTCAGGTTTACTTCGGCCATGATCTTGGCGGCTTCCTAGGCAGCGTTTCCAGCGAATCCATGACCCGCTGGGCTCAATGGTGCAGCCTCATGCCCTTCTTCCGCAATCACTCGGGTAAGTGGGACCAACTACGTGAGCCTTGGACGTATGCCAATGCCACTGATATCAAGGCCGCACTGGAACTGCGCTCCGCCATCATGCCTTACTTCTATTCACTGGCTTACCGCGCTTCGACCACGGGTCTGCCGTTGAACAATCCCTTGTTCTTCTCTTTTCCGAACGACCCGCAAACACACTTGGCCAGTAGCGACCTCGACTTCATGGTCGGCCCCTACCTGCTTGCATCACCAGTCACACAGACCGGTGCCACCCAGCGCAGCACTTACCTGCCTAGTGGAACCAATTGGTATTACTGGCACGATGATTCCTTCCACAGTGGTGGCTCAACGGTCGTCAAGTCCACACCCATCAGCGTGATGCCGATGTATGTCGCAGAGGGTGGGATTATCCCAATGCGCCCGGTGCTGCAATACGCCAATGAGTTCCAGCCTACTGAGCTAACGATCCACACTTGGCCAAGTGAAAATCAGACCAGCTTCACGCTCTATGACGACGATGGCGAAACCTTCGATTACGAAGGCGGAGAGTATGCGATCACCGAGTTGACAAACCAAACCACCAGCGGCTTGTGGAGCTTCACCATCGGTGCCAAGCAAGGAACCTACGACCACGGACATGATTATTACATGGTGGTGCGCCATTCGATCGACTCTCCGACTTCGGTGGAAATCAACAGTGTGGCGGCGTCCGCCTTTGGTAGCCTTGGCGCTTTGCAGGCCGCATCCTCCGGTTACTTCTACGACAGCAATGAGCGCTGCCTCTATGTCCGGACTGATGAGACCAGTCAAGCGGTCACCATTACCGCAGGCGACAATTCAGCCAACCAGATTACGCTGTATTACATCACCGACTTCGCCAACCTCATCCATTACGATGCAGGCATCGATGCTTCCTGGACGACCTTTCCCGGCGAAGCGCTCAGCAGCAGCATCTATCCGGGCGTGAAGTCATTCACCGTCAATGACACCAGCGTTGAGTTCGCCTTCACCGACGATGGCACGAACTGGGACAACAATGGCGGCGGCAACTACACGATCAACGCCGCAGGCGTTTACACCGTCGATCCGGTTTCCGGCACGATTGTCAGTGGCCCTCCGCAGGAGTTCACGGTTCACTATCTCCCTCCCATCGGATGGACGGAAGCCACGATGCACTACAGCGCCAACGGTGGCGACTGGTCAGTCTTCCCCGGTGTTAGTATGGCAGTCAGTACTGCCGACACGGATTACTATGAGTTGACCGTTTACGCCAGTCAACTGACGCAGATCGCATTCACCGATGATGGCACGAACTGGGAAAATAATGGCGGTGCCAATTACACCATTACCACACCTGGCGTCTACACCATCGACTCCACCGACAACTCGGTGTCCAGCGGACCTCCCGGAGGTATCAGACTGTTCTATGAAACAATCTGGTCCCCTGCTTATGTCCACTACAATGCCGACGGCGCAGGCTGGACAACGTCCCCCGGCGTTCAGATGCAAGCAACCGCGATGTCCAACTTCAAATACATCGAAATCAATGCGAACACACTCGAATTCGCTTTCAACGACGGCTCGGGGACGTGGGATAGTAACAACGGCAACAACTATATGATCAGCCAACCCGGCCTCTACACCGTAGGTTTTGGTGGCAACCTGCTGCCCGATTACAACCCGATCCGCATCGAGATATTCTACGACTCGGCGTTCAGCCCACAAACCCGCATGCATTACAATGTGGATAGCCTAGGCTGGACTACGATGCCGGGTGACCTGATGGACGAAGACGCTGCCTTCCCCGGCTATGAGCACATCATCATTGAAGGAACATCGATTGAGTTCGCCTTTACTGATGACGGTACAAACTGGGATAACAACGGCGGCAGCAACTACACCATCGCCAACGCCGGAGTCTACAGCATCGATTCGTCAACCAACACGATCACCTCGGGTTATCCAGCCGTGACCATATACTACTCGACACAGTGGAGCAACGCCAACATCCACTACAACGCCGACAGCAGCGGGTGGACCTCCACTCCCGGAATCGCCATGAGCACCAGCTCGATCTCGGGCTACAAGGCCATCACCATCGACGCCACCAATGTTGAGTTTGCCTTCAACGACAACAACGGCACATGGGACAGCAATGGTGGCCTGAACTACAGTGTCAGCGGCAAAGGCGTCTACACGGTTGAGAACGGAACCGTCACTGCTGGCGCTCCTTAAACCTAGCCACGCTAAATCTCCAAGCGCGCAACGGCACTGTCCGTTGCGCGCTTTTTTTTATGCGTTAAACTGTAAAACGTAGTGATGCTATATAATTTCCTGTCAGCCAGTATGTTCGTATTAGTTGGAACCACTTCCACCCGTTAACCCAACCCCCTGTATCCCATGAAATGCATGAATCCCCTTCGAAGACTGGCCGCTGCGCTCTTAGCCGTTTCCAGTCTCGCCATCACCATTCCGTCCGCTCATGCGGACTGGTTCTTCCGCGGCACGCCAAACAATTGGGACGCCGCGCAAATGACCCAAGTCGACGCCACGACCTACGAGACCATTCAAACCTTCAATGGCGAAGACGCCACCGCACGCTTCAAAATCGACCTCTATGGTGACTGGACGCAGAGCTATCCGGCGCAGGATAACGTAGTCACGGACTTCAAGACCTACAAGATTTCGATTAACACCAACACACAGGCAATCACCGTCACCGAGTATCCAGCCGTTTGGTATTTTCGCGGCACTCCCAACAGTTGGAACGCCGCACAAATGACGCATCTCGGCGGAGACATGTTTGAGTATACTGCAACGTTTAACGGCGAGGAGTCACCCGCGCGCTTCCTTATCGATCACTACGCTGACTTCTCGGAGCGCTATCCCGCGCAAGACTATAATGTGACCGACAACAAAACCTACCGCATTACGTTCAACCAAGCGACCAAAGACATCACGGCAGAAGAAGTTTGGCCACCAGACCAGTGGTATTTCCGCGGTACGTCTAATGGCTGGAACAACGCGGAGATGACACGCTTGTCCGCAAACACCTACGAATACATCACCACCTTTAACGGTGAGGAATCGCCCGCACGTTTTCTCATCGATCACTACGGCGACTTCTCCGAACGCTACCCTGCGCAGGACTACAATGTAACCGACGACCGCATTTACCGCATTACCTTTAACAGCGACACTCAGCAGATCACGACTGAGGAGCTGGGCGTCATCGAGCCTTGGTATTTCCGTGGTACGCCAAACGCCTGGAACACCACTGCGATGACTCACATCGGCAATGGCTTTTACGAATACATCGCGACATTCAACGGCGAGGAATCACCCGCGCGCTTCCTCATCGATCGCTACGGGGACTTCTCGGAGCGTTATCCAGCACAGGACTACAATGTAGCTGACAATAAAACCTACCGCATCGTGTTCGATGTCGTCACGAAGAATATCGAGGTCAATGAGCTCGGCGGCACAAGCGGCGATTTCCGCGAAGAAACCATTTACTTCCTGATGACCACGCGCTTCTTCGACGGCGATACATCAAACAACATGAAGTGCTGGGACGGTTCGCTCAACCCAGCCTCCGACCCAGCCTGGCGCGGCGACTTCAAGGGACTGATTGAAAAACTCGACTACATCAAGGCACTCGGCTTCACCGCGATCTGGATTACGCCCGTCGTTAAGAACGCAAGTGGCTATGATTACCACGGCTACCACGCCATCGATCACAAGCAGGTGGACTTCCGCTACGAATCCAACGGCGTCACTTACCAAACGCTCATCGATGCAGCACACGCCCGCGGTATGAAAGTCATCCAGGACATCGTCCTGAACCATTCCTGCAACTTCGGAGAAGAAAATCTCTACCCGTTGTTCGACCGCTCTGAGACCATTGACTTCAATGAAATCGCCGACAATGCGATGACGATTACCGACCCGAACAATGTTCTTCCCGCAGACTACCTAACGCTAGTGCCCAACGCACAATACGGCGCCCGCATCGACGCAATGAAGGAGGACGTCAACGATGTAGACTTCATCTACCACCATGAAAAATCCCTGCAGTGGGAAGGCTACACGGTGCAGACAGCACAGATCGCTGGCGACACGGTAGACCTCAACACGGAGAACCCAACCACCGCGCAATATCTCATCGATGCCTACAACCACTACATCGACATGGGCGTGGACGCCTTCCGCGTGGACACCGTGAAACACATCTCGCGCCTCACGTTTAACAACACGTTTATCCCCGCCTTCAAGGCGCGCGGCGGCGAAGACTTCTATATCTTCGGCGAAGTCGCCACACGCTACCGCCAAGTCTGGAACAGCAACATCCCCGCGATCTCCACGCCGTTCTACACCTGGGCGGAAACACAGTCTTATCCATGGGGCACGCGTGTGCAAAACGAAGCATCCACCTTCCAACACTGGCAGGACAATGACACCGTCGACAACGAACCGACCAGCAACAACCACCAGCTAATCGGCAACGACTACCACACGCCGGATCATTCGCTCAATTCGGGCATGGCAGTGATCGACTTCCCAATGCACTGGAATTTCCAAAACGCCTACGACGCCTACAATGTCGCGCTTGGCGGGGACCTCTGGTACAACGACGCCACTTACAACGTCACCTACGTCGACTCTCATGACTATGCTCCCGACGGTGCGCCGGAGAATCAACGCTTTGCCCAACCACAGGATGTCTGGGCTGAAAACCTGAGCCTCATGTTTACGTTCCGCGGTATTCCCTGTATTTACTACGGCAGCGAGATTGAATTCCAGAAGGGCCTGGTCATCGACGTCGGCCCCAATTCGCCGCTCTCGCAAACCGGTCGCGCTTACTTCGGGGACCACATCGAAGGCAGTGTCACGGTGTCGGACTTTGGGGAATACTCCAACGCCACCGGCGCAATGGCGACCACGCTCAGCCACCCACTCGCGCAACACATCCGCCGCTTGAATCAAATCCGACACGCAGTGCCAGCCTTGCAGAAGGGCCAGTATTCAACCGATGGCGTGAGCGGTGGCATGGCGTTCAAACGTCGCTACACCGACGCGAATACCGACAGCTTTGTGCTGGTCGCCGTGAGCGGTGGAGCCACCTTCAATGGCATTCCTAACGGGACCTATGTCGACGCCGTCACTGGCGACGTCCAAAACGTAGGCGGCGGCAGTTTGACCGCCAGTGTCAGCGGCAAGGGCAACATGAAGGTCTACGTATTGAACGGCCCCGGCAAGATCGGCAGCGACGGAACCTACCTGAAGCCCTAACCGATCAATAGAAGAACATGGCAACTGTCACCCTCAAGTAATTAGACAAACACTACTGCTCAAAAAAAAGAGCCCTCCACGCCGTAAAGGGAATCGACCTGCAAATCAAGGACCGCGAGTTCATGGTGCTGGTCGGTTCCGACGGCTGTGGTAGATTCACAATGCTGCGGATTATCGCCTGTGAACGGTGGCAAGTGTGACAGGTGGCGGGCTTGTGGGGCATACACCTTCGCGACATTATTGGCACTAAGCCGACATATGCATCCCCCCCTACGAACTACTCAATTCAAGTCGCTAGAAAAAATCATCAATTGAGGCGGTGACCGTGTCCACTTAAACTGAGCCGCTTGCCAAGTTAGTCTGGGCCTTTATTGACCCGCTCCCAATCTTCATGCCATTGGCAGTGCTAGGATTTTCCGTTTCGATTGGGTGGTTGTAGTCTTGGATGCAGCTTGCTGGGCGCATGTGGCCGGAGGCCGATATCCCAGTTGTTAGGCCTTTGTTCAAAGCAATTTAACTGCCACCTCACACTGTGCGTCTTATACCTATTCAATACGTGCGTCTGCCGTGGCAGACTTGCAGGCACTAAAAAACACGGGCGTCCCCCAACGCCCGTGCTTAATAAACCGCATCAATTAAGATGTGACTTGAATTGCCTACTTGGCCTTCATAGAGCGACGGCGAAGCATGCAAAGTAATACAGCACCACCCAAAATGCCGGCATAGGCGCTTGGCTCAGGAATGACGGTCAGGGTGTTCAACTGAGTGATATTGTCGTAATAAAGTGTATTGTCATCCGCGCCAAAGGAGCGCACAAGGAACGAAGTCGCTAGCTTACTTCCACTATGGGAGTAGACCCCAGCATCAATCAATGAGGACGTAACGGTATCATAAAAGTAAAGTGAAGTTTCACCAGCCTGCAAAGTGAGGCCTGTTCCATCGACCACTTCCGGGCCATCCGAACCATTGTGAACGATGTAGGCGGTATAATGCCGATCCTGTTCCAGTGTTGGCAGCGAGCCAGACACCGGCGACGTATTGTCCAGTGTGGTAAGGACACCGTTGTCAATACTCCAAGCCGCATATGCATTGCTGTTTACGTCACCTTGCCCCAAACCAAAACGCGTGGGTCCCGTTTGCGCTGTAGTGGGCTCGTACATATCAAAACTGTATGTCATAAGCGTGGAGACGGAATTGACGCGTGAAAATGAAGAGCCACCATCCAGAAACGCGAACTGATTGGGCGAGCCAAAGGGAGTCGCTGTCGTCTGATCAGCAATGCCAAAGTCCAAATATAGCTTTGGGCTGCTGCTTACGTCCTGATCATTGCCCAGCGGATATGATTCCATGTCGTCATAGAATATGACTGCGCCGTTGGCTGAAGAAACGGTTAGGCCTGTAAATAGTGCTAAGAATGTGGTGCTAAGAATTTTCATAAGGGTATGTGCTAAGGGTTTTGCTTTAATACAGGGCTAGTTTTTCAAGATATCGCTCACCTCGCAATACTGACGCTTTTAAACGCGTTGAAATTTCTGGCGTATACTGCTGGAATGTCTATATTTGAAGCTAGAAATGGCGCAATCCCCCCCTCCCCCCACTCTGCGCGAATTAGCAAAAATTCTAAAAATAAGCGCAGCCACAGTCTCACTCGCTCTGAGAAACGACCCTCGTGTCGCAGCCGCCACCCGCCACCGCGTAGTCGTCGCTGCCCAGAAATATGGCTATCGGATAAATCCGGCTATTGCTTCACTAATGTCACAAGTTCGGTCAACACGACGAGTCGCCTACCAAGAAACCATTGGCTGGCTCAATTTCTGGGACCAGCGAGACATTTACCAAAAAACCGGCGTCGAGTTCCAACGTTACATGTGGGAAGGCGCTCGAAAGCGCGCCGAAGAATTTGGCTACACCTTGGACAGCATTTGGATGCAGGAAGAGCAAATGACCCAGCGCCGGGCAACAGATATCCTGAGCGCACGTGGCATTCGCGGCATTCTCATTCCACCATTGCCGGAATCAGCCGCTCTGCCCGACATCCACTGGCCTGCCTTCAGCGCAATCACCATGAGCTACACCATGGCGAATCCACACTTGGATCGCGTTGTCCCGAACCACTTTAACAACACACAAATCATCCTACAGACCTTGCAGTCCAAGGGCTACCGGCGGCTCGGATTGATGATCCCTCATGGCTACGATGAACGCACCGGCAACCGCTGCATGGCTGCCTATGCATTGATGCAACAATCTTTGCCTGTCAAAGACCGCATTCCCGCCCTGCAATGTCATCCAAGCAATATTGAGGCACCCAGCATCGCCTGGTTAAACCAATATAAACCCGACGCGGTGATCACCATGGGCACTCTCAAGCATGTCAAACAGGTCGAAGGCGTTAACAAGAGGTATTTGCAAAGGCTAGGACTAGCTCTGATGAGCAATGCCGCCAGTGACGCAGGGTGGTGCGGAATCAACGAAAACCCATTCATCATTGGCTCAACCGCAGTCGAGCAGTTGGCATTTAAATTACAAAGCAATCAAATCGGTTTGCCGAACCACCCCAAGCTCATCGAGATCGAAGGCACTTGGGAGGAAGGCTGCTCTGCACCACCCATCAGGCAGAAACAAAATTTTAAAAGGTGACCTAATCCCAAATTCAAACTGCCACAGCGGCATTGATTGATCGACTCCGGCTTTTCAAACCAAATTCGCCTCATTTCGTTGCATTAAATTGCATTTTAAATTGACGTCTACAGCCTTCTACTAAAAGATACGATTTAGCAAACATAGCTTTAGCGTTGAAATCGCGCCCCCTCCTCCCCCCCCATTGTATGCTCACCGCAATCCCTTCCTCATCGCGACTCCTAGTGCTCGGCTTGGCCTTTGTGACTCTACTGACAGCTCACATGCGCGCCGATGACGACGTGCGCATCGTCGACTGCGATAAGCCAGTCAAAAGCACGAAGCGCGGTGTTTGCCTGAATAAGATCAGTGCCGCAGATTTCATGGCGCTATCACCGTCAGTCAGTTGGTGGTATAACTGGCACTTCACCGAAGACCTACCCGACCCCAAAGAGGCCAAAATGACGTTTTACCCCATGATTTGGGGCGACCGCCCCGATAGCCTCAAAGGACTGGATGATTATCTCGACGACCACGACGTGCCCTATGTCCTCGCTATCAATGAACCCAATTTGAAAGGCCAAGCCTTCATCACGCCCAAGGAGACTGCGGCTTTATATGAAAAAATAGAGCGCATTGCCAAGCGCCACGGCGCAACCGTTGTCGGGCCCAACATGGCGCTGGGTTCAGCGGACGGCGACAGCATCACCGCCTTCGATCCGGTCGAACGCAAGAAAATCACCTACACTTTTCAAAATCCCTTCCTCAACGCCTTTTACCACTATGTGGGTGAGAACGACGACGCGCCGGTGGGCTCGCACTCCTATGGCAATTTTGGTGAGCTGAGCTGGCTCGTGCAAATGATGTACGACACCTACCAGCGCCCAATCTGGGTCACCGAGTTCGCTGAATGGAACGCTGGCAGCGCCGCCGCTGAACGCGATTACCTGATCCAATCTGTCGACCTGATGGAGCGCCTGCCCTTCGTGCAAGGCTACGCTTGGTTCAAAGACCGGGTGGACAGCAACGGGAAACTCAGCTTGCTTGGCGGGAATGGCCAGCTAACCGAACTCGGGAAAACCTACGTCAACATGCCAGTGCACGATCCCAATGTTTATTATCGCCTCCCAGGGCGCCTGCAGGCCGAGTCTTATCGCGAGGCGAAGGAGCCGAAGATTGCGTCCACCTCCGATGAGGACGGCTTCTTGGAAATGGTCTGCTCGGGCGGCGACGCCACGCTGACCTACAACGTGCATGTTGAGCAGGAAAAACGATTCAACGTCACCGTCCGCATGTTCTCGAAAACGGGCACGAAGGTTGAGATATTCCAAGACGGAAAAGTCGCGGCTGAGGTCGAAAACCACGGTAGCGGCTGGTCGAGCGAATCAACCACGATCAACCTTCCAGCCGGCAATCACATCCTCGGTGTGCGCTGCTCCGCCCCCGTGAAGCTCAACTGGATCGAGTTCCAGTAAACAAACGGAGAGGCGCAGCCGTTAAGGTTCATACACCGGCTCGCCTTCGGTCTTGCCGATGATGACCGCCGCACAGGTGTCGCTGAAGACGTTCACGCTTGTGCGGCACATGTCCAGCGCACGGTCGACCACCCAGACCAAACCAATGTATTCCGTGGGGATGCCCAGCACGCCCATGATCAGGAAGATCGCCACAATGCTTGCCGAGGGCACGCCCGCCACGCCAATGGAGGTCGTCAGCGCCAAGATCACCACCATGATCTGCTGGCTCAATGTCAGCGGTATAAAGCTCGGGTCAATCACCGCCATGACCTGCGTCACGAAGATCACCACCACGCATTCATACAGCGCCGTGCCGTCCATATTAACCGTGGCCCCGAGCGGCAAGGTAAAGCTGGCGGTGCGCTGAGAGACCTTAGCCTCCTGCTCCACCGTTTCCATCGTCAACGGCAGCGTACCCGCCGAACTCGCCGTGGAAAACGCTGTGAGCAGCGGGTCGGACATCTTCTTCAAATGCGTCCACGGATTAACCTTAAAGAAGGCCAGCACTCCGCAAAGCGCGACGACGTGCAAGATCAAGCCCAGTACCACCGTAAGCGTAAACTTTGCCAACGGGCCGACCAAATCCAAGCCTAGCTCCACTAAACGTGGCGTGACCAATGCAAAAACACCAATCGGCGCGAATTTTAAAATCAAATCAGTCACACTGATCATGACCTTGCTCACGCCCTCCCAGAAATTCACTTGCGTGTCACGCCAGTTCTTATCCAGACGGCTAATGAAAAATCCGAACAGTACACTGAAAGTAATGAGCCCCAGCAACTGGCCGTTGTTACTCGCGTTCGCAATGATGTTCTCAGGAAACATTCGCAGGAACACATCCCAGATGTCCTGCGCACTCTTCCCCGCAACTTTGGACTCGATGATCTCGCCAGCGCCAGCGGCTTGCGCGTTGGCCTCCATCCGAGCAGCCACATCTGGGGCCACCGTGCCTGGCGAAATCACGTTGACCAGCACGAGGCCAATCGTCACCGCAACCGCGCCGCTGCACACATAATAGGCCAGTGTTTTGAAACCCATGCGTCGAAAATCATTGCCGCCAGTCAAGCCAGCCATCGCCGAAATGATCGAGCTACCCACCAGTGGCACGATGATCATCTTCAACGCGTTCATGAACAGCTTGCCCAGGAAACCACAAGCCCCAAGCACGTTCTCACCCAGCGCGCCGTCTAGACCGCCAGTTGACTTAATAACAAACGCCGTGAGGGCCGACAGCACCAGCGCAATCAGGATTTGCCAGTGCAGTTTCCACTTAAGAGGGTTCATTAGCGCGCTTTGAGGGTTCGTAAACCGGGGTTAATTAACAGGGCATTCGATCGATGGTTGCGCTTGGCCAAGGCCACAAGGCCGCATGTGGAATAGGCCATCATCAACCGGCAATGCCGCATTTGCTGTATGAACGGTATGCACCGCATGTACGGTCACGCCATCGCTTGTGGAAGTCGAAGAGCAGCCCACTGCAAACATGAAAAAGAGTAACGCCAGCGCGTAAGCTTTGTATCGCAAAGTTCGTATCATCACTTCGGGAACTTTGGCGCGGAAGATCGGCGCTGACCAGCAGGAATTTCAATCACATCACCTTCGGCGGCAACTTCGTCGTTTTTGTAAATTTGCACGTACACGGGTTCGTCAGAATTTGGCGCAACCCACTGCCACTTGCCAATCTCCAGAAACTCCATCGGTACGCCTTCAGTCTCGGACAAGCCCGGCCCGACCCCACGCACATACGGCTTGTTACCAATGCCAATCAGCACTTGCGCGATCAGCGTTGTCACCCCCTTCTGCTTCTTCGACTTGGACTTGGGCGAAGTCTCCGGCAGGTCACCAATCAATTCCGGCTGCGCAGGCTCGGCTTCTTCAACACCTTCTGCCTCATCATCCACAGCGGGCTCGATATCGCCGAAGTCATCCCAATCATCAAAGCCCATGCCTCCCTCATCCACCGCTTCGTCATCGACGACCGCCACGGCTTCTTCAGCAGATTCTTCTTCAGCGACTTCTATTTCTTCGGCGGGTGCCTCTTCCTCGTCCGCATCACTGCTCAGGGCGATATCAAAGTCATCCTCGTCTTCCAACCCATCCAAGTCCTCCAGCGAGTCCAAATCCACCAGCTCGTCGATCGCTTCTGAATCGTCCGATTCCTCTGTTGCTTCCTGCTCATCATCGATAACGACTTCCTCGGCTATATCCTCCGGCTCTTCTTCCAACGCAAGCGTCTCGATTTCCTCTTCCTGATCGTCGCCAGCCTCAGGCTCGGTGGCCGCCTTTTCAGCCTCCATCTCGGCGTCGAAACGGGCGTCAAGCTGGTCGTACCCTTCTAAGTCAACGTTGGGCAGGTTCAAGGCTTCGGGCGGAAGAAATTCCGGCTCGGCACCATCATCCGCTTCCGACTCTTCGTATTCCGAATAATCATCGTCATCTTCCTGATCGGTCAACTCGACGTCGTCGCTCAAAATTCTAATTTCGCCGTAAGTCACGGCCTCAGCCGCAACGTTTTCTTCAACTTCAGCTTCTAGCACACCATCCAAGGAATCCTCGGTAATCGTGGGTTCGTCCTCAGCCGCCACAGTGCTTTTTTGATCAACCGGCGTGGAAGTCAATAACTGCGCAGCCGTATCGCTCATCATGGCAATAATGCTCTGGTAGCGCCCTGCCAATTCACCTAAGAGCGAAACCTGCATTGGTAAGCCTTGTAGCTTGGAAAGCGCAGCGTTGAGCTTGTTATGCTGCGCATCAGTAGTCATCCCGACCTGCTCCGTGATGGACTGCGCAAATTCTTCCCGAACCGCATCGAGTTGCTCGCGTAGGGCGGCGCGGAGTTGGTCCGGATCGATGCCCGCCGCTCCTGCCCCTGCCTGGCCCTTACCGATTCGAGACTCCATTCGGTCCAATAATGTCTCAAAGGTGCCTACAATTTCCGTATTCCGGTCAACGTGCTGGATGATGGTCTCGCCCACTTCCTGGATGCCAAGCATCGCAGACTCGATACGGCGCGCATTCTCCATGTTGCCTTGGCTCAGGTCGTATTCCTTCAGCTTGGCCATCGTGCGGAACTCCACGAAAAACGGTAAACAAGCAATGAAAGCTCCGGTAAAGATCGCCGCGAATATCCAGAAAATACTGATGGGGCTAAGCGGCGGCGGCGTTCTAAACCAGATCGTTGCCGCCGTCGCGACCAGCAACACATCGGCTACGATGAAAGGGATTTTGTTTATGCGCGGGAGCGGGACGTTGTCTTCCATGGATGCAAATCAATCAGAGTTGCCTTAAGGAAGTAGCGCCCCACAACAGGGAATACAAGGCAGAAGGGAATTAATGGGCAATACGTGGCGTAAATATAGCTTCCCGCCCTCCAACCAACATTCCTATCTGCCAACGAAGCCCGCCTTGCGCTGGACCTTGGACAGGATTTTGAACGCACGCTTCTGCGCCGCATCATCCCCCTGCTTCAGGACACTGGTCAGGTATTGCTTGTCAGCCTTGATGGCCTCGTATTTTTCGCGAATGGGGTTAATCATCGCCACAACGGCGTCGGCTACAGCCCCCTTGAAGGCCTGATAATTCTGCCCATCAAACTCGCGCTCAAGCTCAGCCACGTCTTTGCCTGTCGCAGCGCTGAGGATGCCCAATAGATTCGTCACGCCTGGCTTGTCGGGCGCGGCGCGCACTTCACCGCCAGAATCCGTTACCGCGCTGCCGATCTTTTTGCGGATCGTTTTTTCATCGTCGATAATGTAGAGCGTCGAAGCTTGGTTCTCGTCGCTTTTGGACATTTTCTTCTCGGGATTTTGCAGCGACATGATCCGCGCCCCCGTCTTCGGGATGAAGAGATCCGGCACCTTAAACGTCTCCGAATAGGTCGAATTAAACTTCTGCGCCAAATCGCGCGTAAGCTCCAGATGCTGCTTTTGATCCTCCCCCACCGGCACGATGTCGGCGTTGTAAATGAGAATGTCCGCCGCCATGAGCACCGGATAATACAGCAAGCCGCCGCCAATGAATCCGCGTGCTTCTTCTTGCTTCGCAGACTTGTCCTTAAACTGCGTCATGCGCTCCAGCTGACCCAGCGGGCAGAGGCAGCCAAGAATCCACGCCAACTCCGTGTGGCCGATGATGTGGCTCTGAATGAAGATGTTCGCCTTGTCCGGGTCGATGCCACAGGCGATGTATTGCGCAATGCACTCCAGAGTGTCTCGACGTAAATCAGCCGGCACATAGGGCACCGTGATCGCGTGCAAGTCGACAATGCCGAAGTAGCACTCGTAACCATCGAGATAACGCGTCCAATTACGCACCGCCCCGAGGTAATTACCGAGGTGGAGTTTGCCAGTGGGTTGGGCGCAGGTCAGCACGACCTGTCGTTCTGCGGGTGCGTCACTCATAATTGTAAAGCGTTCCATAAAGCCCATGATTGGCAAGGTTTCAAGGGTTACTTTACACGGCGGGCAGGTCGCAAAAGAATATCCCAATCACTCCATTAGCAGTATAGATCGTTCCCACCCTGCAATTTCGTTCTCATCTGAGGTAGGGCAGGCGCGTTCCCGCGCCGCATCACTGCCTCTCCAAAGGTCACTAGAGGTGGCGCGGATCGTCCCTACGCGCAGTTTCAACCAACTGACCAGCGTGGCGCATGCGACGCGGGAACGCGCCTGCCCTACCTAAAATCGACGGAAGACTAGGTTTCCTCGACTCGGGTGGCGATTTCGCCGTCTTGGAAGTCAAGGGCGAGAACATCACCCGGCTTCAGGACCGCCTTACGCGTGACAACTTGTCCCTGCTGGTCGCGAGCAACGGCAAAACCGCGCTTTAAAGTCTGTTGGAGGCTCACGCCCTCTAGTCGGGCCCTCATGACGGCGAGCTGGTCCTTTTCCCGGCGCAACGCCTGCCGCGTCGCCCGATCAAATCGACGGCCCAGAGCGGCCAAATTCTCCCGCTGACGGTGGATATGCTGTACCGGCGAAGCGCTCCCCAGCCGTTGACGCAGCAAACGCAGGTCCGTGGCCCCTTCTAGTAACTGACGGCGCGTCAGGGAATCAAAGCGACCCGCTAGCTCATCCAGCCGCAATTGCGCCTGCTGGATGCTTGCCCTTGGGTGATGCAACGCCAAACGCCGATGAAGCAGCTCAATCTCGTGCCGATGCGTGCGAAGCACTTCATCAATCGAACGATTATAATTTTTAGCGGCTTCTTTGGCCCGGTCACACAGCTCAATAAACAGGCTCGTAATTAGCTCTGCGGCAGCAGTCGGCGTCTCGGCCCGGCGATCAGCGGCAAAATCGCTCAAGGTGAAATCAATCTCGTGGCCCACGGCGGAAATCACCGGAACCGGCGACGCAGCAACGGCACGGGCGACGATTTCCTCGTTGAAGCACCAGAGGTCTTCCAGACTCCCCCCCCCCCTCATGACCACAATTAGCTCCGCCCCCCCCCATTCATGAATCCGGTTGAGCGCGGCCACGATGTCCATCGCAGCCCCCTCCCCCTGCACACGCGCCGGGGTAATGATCACGCGCCCCCGCCAACGGCGGCGCTCCAGCACGCGAAGAAAGTCCTGAATCGCAGCGCCCGTGGGAGACGTGACCACGGCCACCGTCTGCGGCCAAGCAGGAATCGGGCGTTTGCGTTCCGCGGCAAAAAGGCCCTCGGCAGCCAGCTTGGCCTTGAGCTGCTCAAAGCGCTCTTGCAAGCGGCCTTGCCCGACTTCCAGCACCGCCCGGCAGATATATTGATAGGAACCACGTGGCTCGTAGACATCCACGTCACCGTAAACCACCACCGCCAAGCCATCGCGCAGGTTGACCGTCTGCCGGAGCGCGTCCATCCGAAACAGCACGCAAGACAACTGGCTATCCGCGTCTTTCAGGGTGAAATAAACGTGGCCACTCGACTGACGGCGCAAATTCGACACCTCCCCCCGCACCCAACACGGCCGCAGGTGCTTCGTGAGCAACGCACGCACTTGGCGCGTAAACTCCCCCACCGTAATGGAGTCGTCAGGTCGTTGTTTTTGAGGCGACGGCACGGGCTTTATGATGGCTATGGACCATGCGGAAAATAATCACGATGGCGATCAGGAGAAATACCGCAAAAACAATCATACCAACGGACCCCTCGAAGATCGCGCCGGCAAAAACTACGAAGCCTGCCGCATGCAGCGCCTGGATCGGCACGGATACCAGAATATAACGCCAATAGCTCACTTTCGCCAGACCGAGCAGGTAGCTTTGCAGGAAAAGTGGCGTACCCGGCGTAATGCGCAAAAGCGCGATTACCCGGATTTCGTCTTCATCCGGCACTGCGGGCACTTTGATTTTCCGGCGCTCAAGTAATCGAAGAAGCGGCCCGCGCAGGAATGAGCGCGCCACCCAGTATGCCAGGGTGTCATTGATGGCAATGCCGATCATGGCCACGATCATCCCATAGACAGGGCCGTAGTAATAGCCGATCAGCATCAGCAGCGGCGACGCCGGAAAGGCAAATAGCGGCAGAATTCCCAACGCAGGCATCAGGTAGATCCGATCAATCTGATTCAGTATCTCAATTAGGCTATCCAATAGCTCGTGCATTGCGCGGCACACTACCCACAGCTGCTTGTAAGGCAAGGGAGGAAACAGGGTTGCTTGCGGTCCAATTTCCAGCTACTTCAATCTGCTAATAACCATGGCATCCCTCTCCACTGAGATACCCGCCGCCGGACCAGCTATCTCCCCGGCCCCTGTGCTCTCCATCGTGACCCCCGCTTACAACGAGGCGGAATCCGTGCGCTTGCTGTGGGAAAAAATCTCTTCCGTGCTCAACGATAGCCCGTGGACGTTCGAAGTCATCTACATTGATGACGGAAGTAGTGACAACACTTGGGAGAAAATTCGCCAATTACAGGCGGATTATCCTCAGGGCGTGCGCGCCTTTCGGCTAAGGCGTAATTTCGGCAAGGCCGCAGCGCTCTCGGTGGGCTTCTCCGCTGCCCGCGGCGACTATGTTATCACAATGGACGCTGACCTGCAGGATGAGCCTGGCGAAATCCCTAGCCTCATGGCCAAGCTTGAGGAAGGCTACGACCTAGTCTCCGGTTGGAAGCGTGAACGTAATGATCCGCTGGAAAAACGGCTCCCCTCCCGACTTTTCAATGCCGTCACCCGGAAAATCTCTGGCCTCGAACTGCATGATTTCAACTGTGGCCTCAAGGCCTACCGAGTGGAAGTCGTCCGCGAATTACCGCTTTATGGCGAATTGCACCGCTACATCCCCATCCTTGCCCATGCCGAGGGCTATCGCGTCACTGAGATCCCAGTTAAGCATCACGCCCGCGAATTCGGCATCTCCAAGTATGGGCTTGGCCGCTATTTCAAGGGCTTCCTGGACCTGTTGACCGTAGCCGCGATCACGCGCTTCCTTCAGCGTCCGGGTCATTTGTTTGGTGGGTCGGGCCTCGTACTAGGGGGCCTCGGCTTTCTGATTTTGTGCTATCTGACTGCGGTCAAACTGTTTCTGGGCGCAGGTATTGGGCAACGCCCGCTCTTGCTCTTCGGAGTATTACTCATGCTCTTGGGCGTGCAGCTCATATCCGTTGGGTTGGTCGGTGAGCTGATCGTCCGCAAGCTAGGCGGCCACCGCGAAGCCTATCAAGTCCGGGAAACCCTCGGTTAAGTTTCACCATGGCAGATATAAAAGTTCCACTTCTCGATCTCAACGAGCAAAACCACAGCCTTGCTGCAGAACTGACTGCTGCATTTGAGCGCGTGCTCGGCCATGGCCAATTTATTCTGGGCCAAGAAGTCTCTGCATTTGAGGAGGCTGCCGCTAAAGAATTGGGCGCACGCCACGCAATCGGTGTCAGTTCAGGCACTGATGCCCTGCTACTCGCCCTGATGGCGCTCGATATTGGCCCCGGCGACGAAGTGATCTGCCCAAGCTTTTCGTTTTTCGCCAGCGCCGGAACGATTGCCCGCCTCGGTGCCAAGCCTGTCTTTGCTGACATCTGCCCGGTCTGCTTTAACCTCGACCCGGAATCAGTCGCCACCCTCATCACGCCACGCACCAAGGCCATCATGCCAGTGCATCTCTTTGGACAAGCGGCAGCAATGGAGTCCTTGCTTGCCCTAGCGCGTGACCACAACCTGCGGGTCATCGAAGACGCCGCGCAGGCCTTTGGAGCCGCCTACCGTGGTAAAGCTCTCGGAACTCTAGGAGACTTCGGCTGTTTCAGTTTCTTCCCGAGTAAAAATCTCGGCGGTTTCGGTGACAGCGGCCTGATCACCACCGAAGACGACGCCTTGGCACATCGCGCACGCATCCTGCGCGTCCATGGGGCAGAACCCAAGTATTACCATTCGTTGATTGGCGGCAACTTCCGCATCGACGCGCTTCAAGCCGCGCTATTGGCCGTCAAGCTGCCGCATCACCGACAGTACAGCCACGCCCGTGCAACCAATGCCGCCGAATACAACGAGAAACTCGGCGCACTGCCCGGTGTTATCAAAGAACGCAGTTGCGAGCTTTGCAATACAGGGCCAGTTAGCAACCAAGAGGCCCCCCGCCTGATCCTACCGCAAGCATTGCCGGAGAACACCCACATCTGGAACCAATATACCGTGCGCCTGCCCGCACAACCCGGCGCAAACGAACTACCTCGCGACGCACTTAAACGCTGGCTCAACGAACGCGACATCGGCGCAGAAATCTATTACCCGGTTCCCTTCCATCAACAGGCATGCTTTGCCTACTTGGACAATGCACCCTGCATTGAATCTGAACGCGCCGCGCGTGAGGTTCTGAGCATCCCAATTTACCCAGAGCTAGCCGTCGACCAACGCGAGCGTGTAATCGAGGCAATCACCGAATTCCTCGAAGACGCGGGTTATTAACTACGCAGCGCTACCATGAGTTTCACGACACGATTAAAGCGGTATCAAACAAAAATCCGGCGCGGCGTTCATCAACTCGCTGGAATCGCAAATATCGCACTCGGCGACAATGATCGCCGCATCCTGTCATTGAAAGATCGGCATCGCGGAGAAACCGCCTTCGTGCTTGGCAATGGGCCAAGTCTGAAAGCCGCTGACCTCGACCTGCTCAAGCCCTACGTCACGTTTGCCAGCAATAAGATTTACTTGGCTTACGAAAGCACCGATTGGCGGCCGACCTATTACAGTCTGCTCGATGTGCTGGTCGCTGAGAATAATCGCGATTGTATTCGTGGAGTTGAGTCCACGAAAATCTTCAGCAGCGACGCGGAGAGCTATCTCGGAGACGCTGTGACGCCAGACATCACTTGGGTCCATGGTCTTTATTACAATCCGTCTCACCAAGACCGCGACTTCAAGTTTTCCACGAACGCATTGACCGGAACCCATTCGGGATGGTCGGTCGTTTATTTTCAATTGCAGTTGGCGCATTACATGGGCTTCACCAAAGTCTATCTGCTTGGCTTGGACTTCAGCTTTGCGCTTTCGCCAACGACCGGCGCGCAAAGCGCCCATGGCGAAGTCCTCAAAAGCGAAGGTGAGGTCAACCACTTCCATCCCGACTACCGCAAGCCGGGTGAAACCTGGACCGTACCGCGACTAGATTTGCAATGCAAAGCTTTCGTTGCCGCACGCCGAGCCTTTGAATCATCGAACCGAAAACTGATCAACGCTTCCCGCCAAACCAAGCTGGACATACTCGAACGGCAAGACTTGGATTCCGTGCTGGCTTCGCTGAAATGATGAAGATTTCGGTCATCATCAATAACTACAACTACGGCCGATACCTGCGCCAATGCTTGGAATCGGCACTTAACCAAACACATCCGTTTGATGAAGTCATCCTAGTAGACGACGGATCGACCGATGATTCACGTTCAATTGCCGCTAATTATTCCGCGCAGATCACCATCATCAACCAAGAGAATGGCGGCCAGGCCTCCGCGATGAACACCGGCTTCCAGGGCAGCAGCAGTGATCTCATTCTTTTTCTCGATGCCGATGACTTCCTGCACCCATCCGCCGCCGAACAGATAATGCAGGCATGGCAGCCCGCCTACGCGAAAATGCAGTTCCGCTTAACGCAAGTGGACGAGCAATCAAGAACCACGGGCGAATTACCAAGCCCTGGCCAACGCCTTCCCGCTAGCGATGTGCGCGAACAACTATTAACGCAAGGCCGCTACGGCAGTATGCCAACATCAGCCAACGTGTTTTCCCGCCAAGCACTGGAACGCATCATGCCAATTCCCGAACGGGGATACCGCACCAGCGCCGATTTATTCTTGTCGATTCTCATTACGCGCCATGGCGAGATCGGTGCCCTGGAACAAGCGTTGGGCAGCTATCGAGTCCATTCCCAGAACTGCTTTCATACTGGCGCTTTGATTACACTCGACCACCGACAGCTCACAAACCGCGTGCAATCACATCTACGACGCAGCGAACTTCTGGCGCAGGAGAACGCACGCGAAGGCCGCCAGCCGACCAGTTTGCCGCTCGTTTCAATTCCCGGCTGGATTGACCGTATGATTGCGCATCGCCTTGGACTCGACGAGCAAACTGGCGACAACGCCACGATGACCCAACTCAGCAATGGGCTCCACCAAACCATTAACTCACGCTACCCAAATAAGCCATTGTATCGACTCTGCGGCGCGCTGATGCGCCTTGTGTTGCAGCATTTTCCATTGGCCGCAATACGCTTGCTCGGCTCTCTCGAGCGCCGCGTTCCATATCAATGGAAAAGCAACTTACTCCAGCGCGCAGGCATTCAATTTTAGCACTGCAGTTTGAATTAGCTGCGATTCAAGACCCGATCCATTGCACGCATTACGCGGAGCGCGTCCATCGAATGGCCAAGTTCAATGGGCTTATCGTCACGGATGGCTTCGCAGAAATGAACGACCTCACTCAGCCATGAAGAATCCGTGTGATAGATGATGTGTTCCTCGCGCTCAAACTCTCCGTGCGCTGCATTAATGCCATTATGTTTAATCGCCAAATCCTCGTCGCCATAAACACCCGATGACGTTTTCAGCCCGTTCAAAATCAGGGCACCACCTTCTAGGAAAACCTCCAGCGAGAATAAATAGCGCCACTGAGTCATCGTGGAATGTAGCGAAGCGCAAACACCATTTTCGTTGTTACGCATAATCGCAAACACATTGTCTTCGAGCCCTTCCATCTTCCAGAACAAGTTGGAAACCAGCGAATGGACTTCATCGTATTCACCACCCAAATGCAGGAATAGATCGAGCATGTGAATACCCTGATCCAGCATAATCCCGCCGCCAGCCAGCTCCGGCTTGGCACGCCATCCGTTGAAATAACTCTCATCAACTTCTTTGCCGTAGCGACCACGCATCCAGAGCACGCGGCCCATTTCATTGGTGTCCACAATCTGCTTCATCTTCTTGATGCTGCCATGGTGCCGATGATTAAAGCCATACATCAGCTTGCGTCCGCTGGCAGCCTCTACCTCACGAACGGCCTCCACCTCTGCTGCCGTAAATGCTGGCGGCTTTTCGGAGAAGACATGCTTACCGGCAGCGAGCGCATCCTTGCACAGCGTCGGAATCCGGTAATTAGGAGTACAGATAAACACCGCGTCAATGTCGTCACTCTGAATGATCTCGTTCTCATTAGCGACAACGCGATGCTTGGCGTCCGGCGATGGTGTCGGATCGTAAACCGCAACGACTTCCGCGAGTCCACTTTGCTCAAGGGCATCCGCACGGATTTTTCCCATTTTACCAAACCCGATTATTCCGCATTTAATCATTATAGAAACCTATTATAAATAAACTAAAACTTCTGAATGAAATCTTCAAAATCCTTCGCCAATCCCTGCAGGAAGGTTTCATTTGCACTGGCCACATGAGGGCTCATCCAAAATAAATCCGGATGAAACTCCGCCAGTTTCCCCTTGTATGGTTCTTCCCAAAAAACATCGAACGCGGCGCAAAGACGGCCCTGTTTAATTTCTCCATACAAGGCGTCTTCATCGACAATCGCGCCTCGCGCCGTGTTCACCAATCCAGCGCCATCTTTCATTTGCGCAAGGAAATCAGTGCCAACAAAACCTTTGGTCTCTGGTATCGACGGAATATGCAAAGTAACGACGTCAGCCTGCGGCAGAGCCTCGCGCAAAACATCCGGATGGTGATGCGCAACATCATAAGTAAGCACGCGGCACATAGGCTTCAGTTTCTCGGAAACGCTGCTGCCGATGTTGCCCGCGCCAACGACGAGCACCGTTCGGTTGCCCAGAAAAACACGCGGTGCCTTCGTCCATTTCGCTAAATCGCCCACCTCACGATACAGCAGGCAAAGGATCAGATAGACTGCATAATTCGCCGTCTCTTCGTAGATATATCGCCGAGTTTCATTAGAAGGCAGGCCAAGGGCAATGTTCCGCTCCTTGAGCTCCTCGATCGGCAAGTTATCCAAGCCCACACCGCACTTGAAGACGCCTTTAAGATTCGGCATCGCACGGTGGTCAAACGGTCGACTGCCCAACACGGCAATCTCCGCAAGCTCAGGTTCTACAGTGTCTGCCGTTACCTGCGTATAGGAGTCCAGCGTGGCGGTATTTTTCCAAATTTTCATACAGTAAAATTTCGAGAAGGATCAGTCGCGCACTTGACGCATGTTTTGAAAATCCCCCGTCGACCACTCCTCAATGCCAATGAATAAATCCAGCCAAGCGTGCAGCAGAATCTGGTGCGCGCACTCAACCACGCCATACGTCTTGGCTCCGGTGTAGAGATTAAGGTCACCCAATTGGCGAGATTGATTATCGGGGCGCAGACCAGACAAAGTAATCACGCCCATGCCTTTTTTGCGCGCAGTATCAATGGTGCGAATGATGTTGGGCGAGTTGCCGGATGAACTGATCGTGATCAATAAGTCGCCGCTCTTGGCGTACCAACTCAAGGGCGCGCTGAAGGCTTCTTCGTAGCCCAAGTCGTTCCCCATCGCCGTGAGCAACGAAGAATCTGAAAAAGCGTGTGAAGGCACACCACCGTTCTTGGTCCAATCGAGCGCCATGTGATTGGCGAACGAAGCGCTGGCGCCGTTGCCGACAAGATACTGTTTCCGGCCCTGCTCCTGAATGCCTCGACTGATCCCGCACAACTCGCGAAAGGCCTGCTCGTTCTCAATTATCTGGCCACCGCGGTTCGTAACCACAAGACAGCCAACCGCCTGGTGGACCGAATCATTGAAGGATCTGAAAAAGTTTTTCATTGAACCGGAAATCTCATCTAATCCTGACCACAGCCAAGCGTTAATCGCCAGATTCCAACTCCTGACTGATCGTCAGCAGCGCCTCTGCAAACCGAAGGTCAGCCTCGGTTTTTATCACATGCGAAGCAAGTTTATTGAGTGCGAAATACCCCACCTTGCCCGCGTAAGTCGCGCATTTCCCGGCCTCAATCGCGCCGAGATACGCACTGCGGCGCCAGCCAGTAATGCTCCAGCTCACACGCTGAACAGGCAGCAAATCCTGCGAGTTCGTCTTCTCCGCATAGGTGAAATTAACCGGCTCTCCGCGATAAAGGCACTCGATCTGGATGTCCTCCGTCGACAACACGCAGTCGTAATCCGACTCCGTGGCGAAAGCGACAAAGCGGCGTAAATCCTCCACCGTCACAAAAGGCGCAATGCTGTGCACCTGATAAACGCGCTCGCACTCATGCTTGCCAAGGAACTCCGCGATGTATTGCTCACTCGTGGCCGTATTACTGCCCAGTTCAGACGGACGGCGATGAAAAAATGCCCCTTCGGCTCCAGCGATCGGCTCAAAATCAGGATGCTCGGAGTTAACCCAGATTTCATCGAAGCAGCCCGCGGCAACACACTTGCGGATCGCGCGCACAATCAGCGGCACGCCGCCAAGCTCGCGGAGATTTTTGCGGGCAAGACGCTGGCTACCCATACGGGCGGGGATAATCGCGATGTTCATAAAATCAATTTAGCGCGAGAAAAGCGTGCTGTATTCAACCTTCTCGAAAATGTCCAATTTCGTGCCCGGCGATGCATTGAGCACGCAGCGGCCATCGTAACGAAACGCAGTCTCTGCCAATGCGTAGGCGCGCTCCATTCCATGGATGTCGATATGCACTTGCTCGTCTTTGCGGTAGTAATTTTTGGTAAAATGAGCGCCTAGCTTATCGCTGCTGACGTATTGTCCGCTCTTGGGAACGCTATTGGGGTCGATACCGTAATCATGATCCAAGCCCAATACGACGACCTCTTCAAACCCCAAGTAATATAGAATCTGCAAGCAGACAAAAATCACCGTTCCGCCCAAGAAAACATAGCGATCTGGCTGAAAAGAAAACTGCCATGGCTTCTCCACGTCCAATACGCGATACTCTTGATCCGCAACGGTGTTGAGCCAGGCCGTTGGCGAATCGGACTCCAGTTCCTCTTGCAGAAAATATGGGATGAACCGCTGGCATTTTAAATTGCGAATCATCTCCGGATGGCTTTTCCAGAAAAAGTTAGAGACCGTGACGAAGTAATCCAGTTTCAGCCCTTCAATCATGGCTGTCCCGTTGACGCCCATCACAACCTCGCCAGCCAAACGAGACAAGTCGACCTTGTTCAGGCTGGGGCCACAGCCAACGAGAAAGCAACGCTGGCCGCGCTTACTGTCTTTGGCATTGGTGAACCACTCGGCTGGCGGCTGCATCTGATTACGCAACGCACACCGAAGGCCGTCTCGCAAGTCATTGTGGGCGAGCTGCAAATCCGCCCCCAGCAGGAAACGAATATTTCTATACAAGCGTCGAAGGCTCTGCATCACTCGCTAGGCTGTGTCATGGAGAGGAGTCGTCGCGCTTCCTCAAAGTCTTCCATGGTGTCTACATCGAACCCAGAGGATTGCGGCACTTTGAACATCATTGGATTACTGCCAATGCGGCAACCGGTACGCAGCGCGGCGTCTTTGGTTATCGCGTAAAGTCCGGTGGTTTCTTCTAGGACAATGGCGTCCTGCGAACGAGGCAGGCCGTTCGGGCGATGTGGATCATAATTCATCGCCTGTCCATTAAACCAAAACCAGCCAGTCTTCTCAGTCACTAGGAACATGGAGTCGTAGCGGTCCAACGAATTCGAGAAGGACTCAATTGACTCGCGGATGATCGAGCCCGGCAACGTAATGGCCGTTACATAAACCTGCGCGAAAATATCGTAGCTATCATGAAGCGTCGCAAATTGGCTCATGAGGTGATTGCCGTTTGCCGCGTCACTGGCAAACCATTCACTTCTCTGATGAAACTTGAACCGATCGCCATAGCGGTCTTTAAAAAAATCATGCGTGCTGCGATTTTCACTATCAATATAAATGTCCCATTCCGCGGGCATGTGCTCATGTAGCTCGTCGAGAAGCCAAGTAGAAAACGGTTTTCCTGCGAGATTGCGGAAGTTCTTATTGGGAACACGCGTGCTTGAACGCGCCTTGATGGGGATTTGCAAAGCAATCTTCATATAGGAGCAGAATCCTATGCTGCTCATTATGTCCAAGCAATTCCCAAATCAGCTAGCGGCCCACATACAGCACGATACAAACCTCACCATAAAATGTGCGCTGCCTTGCGGTAGGGACGCCAATTAAGGATAAGAATGTTCGGTAACAAACTTGCTAAAATTGGGCCGTAATACCCCAACTGGTTTTGAATGATAAAAAGGCATGCTAAGCCAACTAAAGCCGCGACCGCCACATCCCAATAAAACACCATTTCGTTGCCAACCGCACACACCAAGGTGCAAAACACATCGAAGCGCACAACCAGCACGAGCAGCCCCAACAAAAACCACGCGGGCCGGGAAATGAACTGCATGTTACTGCCGATCAGTTCCAGGATTGGACTTAGCACAACCCCAAACGCAATAATGCCCAACAAAAGGAGTAACAGGCTTAGCCCGCCGCGCTTCAGCACGATGTTGCGCAACGCCTCAATGTCATTCATCGAGCGAAGACGCGACATGAGTGGCTGTACGGCGATAAACGGAGCCTGCGCCATTTGCGTCAGCGTTTGTATCATCCGCAAGGCAAACAGGTAGCTAGCCAGTTCTCCCTTCGATGCGTAAGCGGAGTACAACACACCAGAAAGCTGCACGCTTCCCACCATACCAAACTGCCCGAGAAGCCCCTTCCAGGTTGGCCCCCAGGACCAGTGGAACACCTCTTGGTCAAAGCGGAAAATACGAAAAAATCGCGCGCGCCCACCTTCGACCAAATGCAGCATTTGACGGTTCCAAAAAGTGCCAATCAATGCAGTGAGCTGCATAACAATCACCAGCGCAATGATCCCACCGCCGGCATACACCGCAATGCTCCCGGCTATCGTTGAAAAAATGCCCCACACAACGCTCCACCGATTCACGATAGCCACATGGTTCATACCTTGCAGAGCAATTTGATAGTTTAAGAAAGTGAACTGAAAAAACGACGTTGCTTGCAGAATGCCAAAGGCAATCCACAAGCCATGGCTATCAGACGCACCCTGCAAAATATTCCCCAAACCAAACCACGCCATCAGATAGGCGACTAATACGTTTACGAGGCTCACCACCAGTGTCATCACGCCGATCACACCGAATGCACGCTCAAACAAAGGCCAGTTCGCCGTGCCGTCATTTTTTTGAACACGCTTTCCTTCAATCGGTGCCAAACTAGTCGCCCCACCCATGGCAAACGCCAGCATACGCGTGAAGGTCAAGTTTAGGCGCTGTGTAATGAGGACTCCAAAGAAATTCAGCGATGCAAAAAGATACCAACTCGCGATTTCCAATTCATCAAAACGGGTCAAAATCAACGGCGTAATCAAGACCAGCCTCAGCGACTGCACCGCAGTATTCCCCCAAGTGGTGAACGTGGGCGAGTTCCATAGCCAAAGAATCAATCGATGAATACTCAGGCAAGCTGTGCGAAAAAACTTCATGCGCTACTCGATTTCCGAAATGCCTTTCTTTTCCCCGATGGTATCCGCCAACACCACCAAACTGATGTTGCCAGCGCCATCATTATTTGAGCTTCTCGCACTTATGAATCAGCTCGCGCTTGCCTAGGTTCATTCGTAGAATGTCTGCTTCGGAGAGCGTTAATTCATCGAGCATATAAAATGGGGCAACGCTAAATCCTGCCCGCTCCAGACGCTCGTCGATATCTTCCCCGTAATAGCGCACATGGTCGCCCTGCCCAAAATGCTTAAAGCGCTCACGCGGATCAGTAATGCTATCGTCTTCGTAGGTTTTACTACCACGAATCGGTACCTGGACGATCGCCACACCTCCGGGGGCCAACACACGATAAAGCTCCGACATAGCGGCAGCGTCCTCCGTTACGTGCTCCAGAACATTGCTGCAATAAATGAAATCAAAAGACGCGTCAGCAAAGGTCATTTGGGTAATATCCTCCTTGCGATCCACGCCACTCATAAACAAGTCCGTGGTCACATAGCGGTCTCCCAAGGCGGTGCGCAGTCTGGGTGCTAGACTCTTTTCCGGCGCAAAGTGCAGCATACGAGGCTTTGATTTGAGGACACCCTGCTGCTCCAGATACAAGGCGAAATGTCGGGTCCGCTCAAACGATCGGCACAACGGGCAAAGTCTTTTCTCCGGCTCAAAATTTGATTGGCCGCCGCCGGCACCGCGATCAAAACCCACCCACTGGTGGATATCACGCTCGCAGGCCGGACAGTGAAACGGCAGACGCGGAAAGCCCAGCAACTTGCCAGAATAATGCATCATGGCCGCAGACAGGCGACGGCATCTCCGGCGCGCGGTAGCGATTAGACTGCTCATTTGCTTGCTCATTTTTTTGTCAATAAGGTGTTCACCGCCACGTCGTAAAATTGCGCCGCCACGCGGGATACGTCAAAGGCCTCACTTCGTTCTCGCAAGGCTGCACAGTCCCACTGCCGAGACAATGCTTCCCGTATACCTACAAACAACGCCTCCGAATCATTGACCGGAGTCAGGATGCCCCACTTGCCGTTTTCCAGAATCTCACGCGGGCCACTGCGGCAATCATTCGCCACCACTGGTCGCCCCAGCGCTATAGCCTCCAGCAAGACCAAAGGAAAACCTTCCCAGCGCGAGGGCAGCACAAAGCAATCGGCGCGCTGCACATAAGGAAAAGGATTCGCCTGTCGCCCAAGGAATACAACGTCCGCCTCAAGGCCCAATTCTGACGTCAATTGCTGATGCGCCGCCATCAGTTCTCCGTCTCCGAGCAACCACAGCGCCGGACGCTCTGCTCGCTCAAACAGCGCCATTGCACGAATCAGCACGTCGAAGCCTTTTTGCACCACCATCCGACCCGAGGCCACCAAGACTGGACGGTCGCCGGATTCTGGAAACGTCGCCAATTCCTTGGCCTGAGCCCGCACCTGCGCCACCCGAACGGGCGGCGGAATGAAAACGGTCCGCACTTCGTCGAGACCGATTGTATCGATCAGATAGCGGCAAATGTCCTCCGATACGCCCACCACACAGTCTGCATGGGGCAACACGCACCGTAGCGAAAGCTCCTTGAGCAGGCGCTCGCCGGGCTTGCCGGTACGGCGTAATTTTTCTCCTAGGTGATTGTGCACTGTCGGGATGACACACGTACGCCCCCGCCCGCTCCACACGTTGACGAGATTCACATGATTAATGGCCGAAAACACCACACCGGGGCGCGCTTCCTCCAACCACTGTCGATAGCGCCCATTGAGCCCCAACAGCGAACCGCCAAGATAAGCCACAGCCACACGTTCATGGATCGGCATTGGGCTGGTGCCTCCCGCTTGATGCACTGCCAGACAGACCGACGTTTCCGGCCTCTCTGCAAGCTCATTGAGCACGCGCAGGGTCGCCATCTCCGTGCCGCCCCCTTTCAACCAAGGAAGGAAAAAGCCAATTTTGAGCGAGCTGGCATCACGGGTATTCATGCGGGAATCACGGGCGGGATTTTTCAACCACGTCCTCCTGAAAGCAAGCCATCATAGACCCGCAGCAGTTTCTGTGTCACCACCCCGGGACTAAATTCGGTTTCGTAGCGTTGACGGGCCTTAGCCACCAACTCACCCGCCAAATCAGGGTCAACCAGCACACGACGAACCGCCGTTGCAATTTGCGATGGGACACCCGGCTCCACGAGCAGACCAGTTTCACCGTCGATGATCATGTCCACAATCCCACCACAGCGCGAGGCAACGACAGGCGTTCCCGCCGCCATTGCTTCAGCAAAGACCACCCCTTGCGCCTCCACAGCCCCTCCTGGCCCCGGCTTAGAGGGGCCTACAAACACATCTGCTGCCGCAAAATAGTGCGAAAGCTCTGCGCGATCCACCCAACCATCAAAAGTCACCCGATCGGCCACCCCCAAGGCTCGCGCCAATTGTTCAAATTTTGCCCGATCAGCGCCCTCTCCAAGAACCAGCAGATGGGCTGAGGCATCCAGCCCGTTTAAAGCCGTAATTAAATCGCCAACGCCCTTTTGCTCGATCAACCGCCCCACGAAGAGCAGTAATTTGCCACCCTCAAAGCGTTTGCGAATAGCCGCAACCTTCGCAGAATCTGCTGGCGTCACATTAGGCGAGGCAGGCACGCGATGTATGCGATCTGCCGTAGCCCCCAGCCGCAAAAGCGCCGCCTCGGTCACTGAGCTATTCGCCGTAAGCGCATCAGCATGCGTGACCACACGGCGTTTTAAACGACCGTATACCCCGCCCTCTTTCAGGCCAAACACGTCACTCCCATGGCTGGTAGCGATCACTGGCAAGCAATGCCCACCCACCAGCGCCGTCAGCCCTTGTGGCAGCAGCGAATGCGCGTGCAGTAGATCGAAATCGCCCGAACGAGCCAGCCGCCGAGTCGCCATTACCTGGGCCAGAAAGAAGAACGGAAGCTGCCACTTGCGATGCGGATGCTCCCTCAGTTGGACAAGCATCCCCCCCTCATAGCACAGCCCTTGCCACGATTCCGGCCACAAATAAGGGAAACGCACGACGTCTACCCCCCCCAGTCGCTCATTTTTCACCCCCCCCCCCGCATGAGGCGCAAGCACGGTCACCGACCACCCCGCAGCCGCTATCGCCTCTGCTTGCCCAAGAACAAACGGCGGTGTGTCGTCCCCGGCCCAGCGCGGGAACACCGAGGTGCTCATTAGCACGCGTCGCCCGGCTGACTTTGGCTTACTATGCGGCGCACTCATCATCTAGGGATTCATTCGCGTCACACGGGCGAACTCAAGCCCGTCACGAGTCACTTCGCCAACCGTTTCTCCAGGCAACATATCGGCGAAACCAAAACGACGAATGCCCAAATAATAATCTGGATTTGCATCGGGGTCCACGAGTTCAAATCCATCGGGTAAAAACAAAACCACCATAGCCATCGGAGGCTGAGCAATGCTCTCATAACGCTCAAATATTTTCGCCTTCGGAGGCAGCATGGCGACACGAACCGGGCGTGATTGACCCGCTAACAAATCATTGGCTTGCACATCTGCCAGCATAATGTCGACCGCCTCACGGTAAGCCGTGCCCCAATAATCGACATCATATTGATTTCCCACGGCAGCCAACCCACCAGAGAGTCGATTGAAATAGGCATACTCGTAGGGGTGTAGACGGATGGATTCCCACGATGTAAACAGAGCCATGATCGCAAGAATCACCAGCCATGCCATACCAAGACGTCTGGAAATTTGCTTTAGCTGGTTCCAGATCCAGGCAGTCACTATCGCGATCAGCACCGCGAGCATTGGCACAATGAAAAGCACGTGCCGCAGGCCATCATAAACGACAGAGCCTTTATACACGATGTAGGCTACCGGAAATATTGCCGCAAACAACAAGGCCAAAGCCACGGCCATTTCCCGCGAGTAGGTAATATCAACCAGCGCCTTGCCTCGGGTCAACAGCAAGACCAGCAAAGCGGAGGCCAGAACAAAAAACCACAAGTCCGGCAAGCCCATGCCAAGCATGGCTGGGAGGTAATCCCATGGAATCTCACCTGCGCCCAAAAGCTCGCCGCGGTATAGCGCTTTACCCGACCAACCAAAAGAGGTCACCATCGAAAGCGTGTCAGCAGTTGCTGAAAAGGGGTTACGGTGTGCATTGGGCCAGTAGGCAATTAGCATTAAGAAGGCAGGCACCGCTGCGATGAGCAGCCAACAAATCAAACGTCTCGTCTCTCGAAATAGCGTTTGCCAACGCCGATCCTGCCCCAGCCATACGACCAAAGCCTGAATCCCGAGAAATAAGCCCGCATAGCAAAACAGCAACATTCCGCCGATCCGGACAGATAGACAGGCACCTGCAGCAAAGCCAAAGACCAGTGCAGTCCGCCAATTCATTAAGGCTGGCCGACCCACGACTCTTATCAGCGCATACATTGCCAGTGCAAAAGTAGCTGCAAAAGGGATGTCTTTCGGGTTAATAAACTGATGGCCCCAGTAGCGCGGTGTAAGCGCAAGCAGCACCGCCGCCAATAATCCGAGGGGGGGGCCACAAACATTACGGCCAATCATGTAGACGCTTAGCAACCCAACAAAACCGAACAATGCAGTACCGAGATGCCCAGTCGCCACGAGATCCAATGGCAATACTCGGCGCGCCAAGGCCAAGTTTAAATCGAAGAAGCCTGGGTAGTGGTCGGTATTACCGCGAAGCCTCGATGCTTCTTCCGAATCACCAGCGAACAGCGCCTGATAATACTCGTATTTAGCTTCGCCTCCACGCCAGCGGAAATACTCGTCCCAACTGACTCCATAGTCGTTAAACGTCATAAGCATAAGAAACCCAGTGCCTAGGAAAAATAACAAGGTCGCCCAGCGCCAAGCAATATTCTGCTTGGCGTTAGTCATCGGGAAGTAGCGGGCTTAATCGGCATTGCGCTGACGGCATTTTGATTTCGCTAGGCTGATAATATAGCCTCTGCTTGTAAACCGTAGAAAACCAGCCTCGGCCTACTTTACCAAGATACGGACTGGCTCGCCAGGAATACGGTCCTCGCGCGGAATAGGGCGGCCAATGAACTCACCCGCGTGCCAAAGGCCAGTAAGAGGGGTTCTGCCTGTATCTGGATGAAAAACCAGCGTGCCTTCGCCCGCAAAAAGTCCGTCCTGAAACTCGCCAACGTAGCGGTCACCGTTGGGATACTCGTAGACGCCTTGCCCATGAGGTAGCCCCTGGACAAATGCTCCAGCATAACGGGCGCTACTGGGATACTCAATGGAGCCTTGGCCGTGGGGAACATCATTGGCCAGATTACCATGAAACTCACGCCCGTCGGCAAAAAGAATTTTGCCATAGCCCTCACGAAGTCCGTTCCTGAATTCGCCACGATAAATGCTGCCTTCCGCGTCAGTGAGTTCGCCTTCGCCGTGCCACTTCCCCGCGAGGAATCCGCCGACATAGCGCCCTCCATCATCGGTAGTCTGCCTGCCAGGGCCAGTCGCAAGGCCTTGGATGAAATGTGCTTCTAGCCGACCACCAGCGGGCGTCGTTACGATGGCTTTCCCCTGCGCCACCCCTCGATCAAACTGCCCCTCGATGCGGATTCCATCTTCGTAAACAAGTATGCCCTGGCCTGCAATTTCGTCATCGAAGAACCCGCCTTTGTATTCACCAAATCCCTGGCCAATATACGTTCCCTGGCCTGATCTTTTCCCATGCTCCCATTCGCCTAGATAGTATTCACGCTTGGATCGAAACATCCCCTGCCCGTGTAACTCACCTTCCAGAAACTCGCCCTCGAACTGCTCGCCATCAGGCCTACGGCGCTTACCGTCTCCCTCAAGCAAGCCATTGACGAACGAACCTTTTTCAATGGTTCCGTCAGGATGGACAAACTCGCCTTGGCCCTCGATGAGACCGTGAGTGAACTCTCCCTTATAATAGCCGCCGTGCCGCCAAGCGAGCTTGCCCTGTCCATGAAAGAGTCCGTCGAGGAACTCGCCCTTGTAATGTGAGCTATCGGGCAAATCCGCCTCACCAGATCCATTCTTCGGGTGCTCGGAGCACCCTGCACCTAATGCGAAGAGCAACGCAAAAATCCAACAACTGACGCTACAGCGAAACACAATGGCGAAAAGGACAACATTAACTAAATAATCGAAAGCCTCAATCCATCCCCGCTTTAAACCTTCAAATCCATCTGCTCAATGCGCTTGCGCAAGGTGGCGCGGGTGATACCGAGCAATTTGGCTGTCTTAACCTGGTTGCCATCAAATTCCTTGAGCGCACGGATGATCATTTCACGCTCGATCTCGCTGAGGATGCCCTCGTCTGTTTCCTTGCGCAGGATTTGATAGAGGGCGTCGCAGGCAGATTCCAGCGTGGCGGCGGGTGCAATTGGTGCCAGCGACTCTAAGGGGGGGGGGGCTGTCGCGGTGTGGGGGGGGGAGGATATAGCGGGGGCGCTATCGAGTTTCTTCGGCGTAAATGGCT
>NZ_BMXG01000016.1:64525-97217 GCF_014651635.1 Cerasicoccus arenae
TCTGCGAGTCAAATTGGTGGAGTAGCTCGTCGGGCAGATCCTTGCGCAGGATCGCCTCTCCGCCTGCGACTACTGCGCTGCGATAGACCAGGTTTTCCAGTTCGCGAACATTTCCAGGCCAATCGTATGCGCTCAGAATCGCCATGGCGTCCGCCGAGAAACGTTTTGCACGCGTCTTCCGGTTACGACACAGCTTTTGCAGGACGAAATCGATTAGTGACGGGATGTCTTCTTTGCGCTCGCGTAAGGAGGGTAGGCGCAAACGCACCACGTTGAGGCGGTAATAAAGGTCTTCGCGGAACTCTCCCTCTTCGACGAGCTTTTCGAGGTTACGGTTAGTAGCGGCAATTAGGCGTACATCGACTTTGATAGTCTCGTTGCCGCCAACACGCTGAATCTCCCCTTCTTGAGTGGCACGCAGGATTTTCGTCTGTGTCGTCAGCGACATATCCCCGATTTCGTCAAGGAATATGGTACCGCCGTCACAAAGTTCGAACTTGCCGCGGCGTTGAGTGGTGGCTCCGGTGAAGGAGCCTTTTTCGTGGCCGAAAAGCTCGCTCTCAATTAAATTTTCCGGAATGGCAGCGCAGTTGACGGCGATAAACGGCCGTCCGTTGCGTAAACTGTGCTGGTAAATGCAACGCGCAACGAGTTCTTTACCCGTGCCACTCTCCCCAGTGACCATCACCGTGACATCACTTGCGGCAACTTGGCCAATGACCTTGAAAACCTCCTGCATCGGCTCCGATGAGCCAACAATGCCTTCGCGGTAGTCTTCACTGTTGAGCATGGGCTCGTAGTCATCCTTTGCCTGGTGCAGATCTGCATAGGCGGCAAGGGCCTTTTCGATAAGGCCAAGGATCTTAGCCACATCGAAGGGCTTGATAATGTAATCGAATGCCCCGAATTTCATCGCCTCAATCGCCGTCTGCGTCGTGCCAAAGGCGGTCATCAGGATGACCATCGAGTCGGGGCTCTTGCTTCGCAGGTGCTGGAGGGTCTCAATCCCAGTGATCCCACCCATACGATTATCGAGCAAGATGACGGAGGGCTTGGCTGTCTCAGCTACTTTCAGGCCCTCTTCCCCCGAAGACGCCTGGATGATCTCATAACCACGCGCAGAAAGCACGCGCTCCAGCGAATAGCGGAGGCCTTCATCATCATCAATAACCAGAATGGATTGTTCTACGGACATATTGTTTTCGATCGTTCAATCCGCGCTTTCACTTGCGCAGGGTGAGAAAGCTCATACGGTAAAAAGTATTCTAAGAAGCGCAAGTGTCTAACACATCCTGGAAAATCGGCCGACTGTTCGGCATCCGGCTCGAGATCCATTTTTCGTTTCTCTTATTGCTGGGTTTTTACATCTACCTCGGGCATCAGGCCGCAGGTGGCCGCGGTGCGCTGTCGCTAGGAATAACGATCATCTTGGTGTTCGTTTCGGTCGCGCTACATGAGCTGGGGCACTGCCTGACGGCGCAGCATTACGGCATCAAGGTGCCACGTATCGTCCTCATGGCGATCGGTGGGATGGCACAAATGGGCAGCATCCCTCGCGAACCGCGCAAAGAGCTGATCATCACCATCAATGGACCGCTGGTTAACTTCGCCATCGCGATCGTGCTTTTTCTGTTGCTGGCGCTCAAACATCACGATTTCGGCTACGTCGCCCAAGGGCTCGCCAATACCCTCAAGCAATACGTCAGTTCTGCGCCGGTCCGCGTGCCCTACCGCCCGTGGTCGTTGACTTGGGATACCTTTGTCTGGGGCCTGCTCGCGTGGAATGTCGCCATGGGACTCTTTAACCTACTACCAATTTTTCCCATGGACGGCGGGCGCCTGCTCCGCGCAAGCTTAGCCACCCGACTTCCCTACCTGCGGGCCACACAAATTGCCTCGCTACTGGCCAAGATCCTGGCTGCCATCGGCATTGGTTGGGCGCTGCTCATCTCCCACCATTACCTGTTGGCGATCCTATTTGTGTTTATCTGGATCGGCGGCGAGGAGGAGTTGAAATTCGTGCGCATTATCGACCAATACGCCGGAAAAACAATTCGCGACGTCATGGTTCGGCCCCCCAATGACCTAACCAATGTCCAGTTTGCAAAGCTCCAGCTAGCCCCCGACTGGCTTGTTGACGACTACACCGCAGCGCTATTCTCGAATGCTGGAGCAACCTTCGCCGTCTACGGAGGCGGTGAAGTCATTGGAGTCGTGTATTCGGACGAGCTTTGGGACGCAGCCCTCCCCCCTTCGAGACGCACAGTCAGTTAGCTCAATACTGATTTTGCGCGTCAGAAGCGCTTACATTACCCTCAGAACTGGTCACTGTGACGTGCTCCCGATGATACACTTAGCCACCTTTAGTGTATCGGGAGCACGTCAATAGTCACTTTCTAAGGTGTCTAACTAAATAATTCAAGCGGACTTAATTGATAAAGCATGACCAGAGGATTTCGGTTTAGTTTTTGACAAATAGTATGGCGTCGGCGACGACAATACCATCGGCACCGTCGTTACTGATTATAACGCCCTGGCTTGCAATGACGCCGGACTCGAAATCAAAGGAGCCAAGCAGATTCCATTGCCCGCCGCTTGTGCGCTGGTCCACCGCAAACTCATCGGAGCCATTGGCATGGTTTACTATTGTTTTCGCATTCGAGGCGCGATTGGCATGACTTGCCCAGTTCAGATAAACATCGTAGGTTCCCGCTGTTGGGATGTTGGGGATAAAACTAAACGTCCTGAGCTGGCTTGAGTTCCACTCATGGTCATAATCCACTCCGTGATATTCTTCAATGCTGGTGCTGGCGAACCACGTTCCTAATTTGGTTGTGTAGGAGCCGTCCAGGTTTTCGTTGTTGTTATTATCGACGACCACTTCCACTGAAGCTGTGCTGCCTGTTTGGCGGAACAAGGCGGCGTCAGCAATTACGTAGCCATTGGCCCCATCATTCAGAAGCCTCACATAGCTGTTTTCATCCATGGTAAATTCGCCGATGTAGGACCAATCTCCACCGACTTGCATATCGATTACAAATGTGTCGTAGAGCTCGCCGTTGTCATTGTTGGCTCCAGCCGGGTGATAAACTCTCAGCGACGCGTTGTCTGCGCGGTTGGGGTTGCCAATCCAGTAGAGGTAAATTTCGGTATTGCCGGGCGTTAAGCTCTCTGGTTGCCATTTGGCCCATTTGCTGCCGCCGCTATTGTTATCGTGTAGGTAGTCGCCATCGTAGCCTGGGAGTGAGCTGAGATACCAGCCAGAGCTTGTGGAAAAGCCCAAATCGCCATCATCGATGATGATGTCTACGCTGTTGTTTTGCTCGTAAAAAGCGAAGTCCTGCTCCAACACTTGCATATGTGGCCGATCTGTCGTGTAGTTGTCCCTTGGTTGGCAAGAAAGCGGCTCACTCGCAGTCCAGTAAGCGCCGCCGGCCCAATAGGTGCCGCTAATGCCCTGCGTTCCCATGTGGCGCAGCATCTTCTCTAGTGCTATGTGCCAACGATCATCATCATAGGGCACACCGTATTCACCCACGAAGCCGCGCGCGTTGTTATCTTTGAGCCATTGCACAAAAGAATGCAGCTGGTAGATGCCCACATTGCTCGAGACCAGTGGGTCTTCGTCGTAATCTTCAGCGTAAACACCATTTCTATCCCAATCCAAATAGCAGTGTGCCTCATAAATTGCTAGATCCGAGGAATCAGTGATATTCAGATTTTCATTGATGACAGCCCAATTTGCGGAGCCACTCCATCCATCTCCCGCAACAATAATCCATGTGTTAGCGTCTTCGGAACGGATGCCATCCACCGCGGCTTGCGCGGCCGCCGGCCATTGTCCATTAGTGTTGTGCGGTTCGTTCATGATGCCGTATCCGTAGATTGCGCTGTTACCCTCAAACGAATCGGCAATCCGCGCCCACACATCCTCATAGGCACTATTGGGCACATTGGCGCTGCCGATAAGTTCACCATAGTAGCGCGCATAGTTATGCATATCCAGTATGACCTTCATCCCACGCGCATCGGCCAAAGCTACGGTTTGTTGCAAACGATCAAGCTCTGCGCTATTGAGCGGGCTATTTGGTGTCGGTTGTAAACGCTCCCAACGAAAAGGGAGCCGAATCAGATTCAAGCCCTTGCTCTGATAGTAATCGAAATCTGCGGCGCTGGGGTAGAAGTAGTGAGTGCCGAAAGTTCCGGGCATGGCACTTGTCGTAAACTCAGCGCCAGCTAAATTTACCCCGAACATTTGGACGAAGCCATCGTCGGACGGATGCTCGAAATAAGGATCGGCATCGAGCACCAGATTCACCAGCAAGGACTCCACTCGCAACAGGCCATCGTAGTGCGCGGAAGCAGCACTCACGTTGCTAATGATAATGGGAGTGTTGGCGTCAGCGATTAGAGGTGTGGGTAGTTCGTAAACATATTCCGCCCGAGAATGCACTTCATCCAGGGTGAAGACCGCGGATTGCGCCTCGCCGTTATCTGTCCACGCTACATGGATCGCTTCGTCTTCAGTGTATTCGCGGAATTTGATATCCTCAATGTAGATGCGATGATCACACTGAAAGCTGAATTGCTCTCCGCGGGAGAAACGCCCTACACTGGATACACCGGGGCCAAAGCCGGTTCCCTCAAATCCAAATACTGTCGAGGTCGCGTTAGATGAATCAGGCGAAGATGGATTGGTGATATCCACGCCCGTCTTGGCGTCGGTAAATTGAAATAAAACCGGCGTGCCGCCATTGTCTGGATAGATCAACGTTGCAGAGAACGTGACATCGCCATCTTCTCCATTCCACTGAGAATCGATATGATTATGGTCAAATTTCGTGAGCACGTAGCTGGATCCGATGACCTCAGCAACAGCATAGGAGCAAAAACATAATAAAGAAAGCAGGACACTGATTGCTTTCGAGGAACTAGGGTATGCGCAAAGAATTGTCTTCATGATACTCGGTGGGGTTAGGGTTCTAAATCACGTTTAAGTGATTCCACCGCATATCTACAATTCAACGCTTACCAAATCAATTCGAGCTGATCGGAAGCTGTTGCGACCAGCCGGTAAAGTTGGGTATGGAAAGCCTCAATAATCGCTGCGCTATTCAGTAATGCTAATCCTTAGAGTTCCTGATTTTTTTCGGATGAGCAGCACGCTTCCCAATACACCGAGAACAACCAACAATGCACTGTCTCCTGGCTCGGGAACCGTGGAAAAAGTCACATCGAGATTGGTAATGGCCAAGTTCCCCAGTGCATCTCCGTTCCGAAATGCCGCTCGGTTGATATCCAATTCTTCCACGGCGGAGGGAAATGTCAGGTCAGTGAAGACGAAGCTGCTACCGCCAATGGAAAGTGCACTGTCATAGCCGCTTATCGTTTTGCTTAATGTCAACGAGACTGAATAGGTGTCATTAGGCGGCGTAAAATCATTCGAGATAAAAAACGTGTTGTAGGCATCGGCACCCGTAACAGGCGTTCCACCGGAAGCCATGTAGCGTCCATTACCTCCTGTGCGATAGCGCACGTCCGAGGAATTCGCATCGTCACCGGGTAGCAAATATGCATAGTAGCTTGTCGCGTCGTTTTGCTGAAATCCAAAGCTCAAGCTATCCGTGATATCGGAGCTAACGCTGTCAAATGTCATCGTAAAGCTCATTGCCAAGGTATCGCCCACTTGAAACTCGGTCATAGAATTTCGGTCACTTGGTAGCGATGTGGTAAAGGTCAATCGGCCGAGACCAAAACTGTCGAAGTTCGATATCGTTGCATTCTCGAGCAGGTTAGTGCTTTCGGCGTGGCTGTATGCAAAGGGTGTTATTAGCGCAAGAGATTGAAAGAAAATAAATATTCGTTGATTCATGCCATGGCAGGTTGAACGTTGTTATCGGGTAGAAGCGTAGACAGTCAGCCGACCGCATCGTATTTGAAGGATAGCTGTGCCGTAGAACGCATACGTATTGCATCAAGATGCTGTCGAAGAGGCAATTTGTTTTTTACCAGACACTCCCTGAAGTGAAAGGTGGTAGTAGAAGACGCTTACTTGAGATTACACGGCCCGTTAGATGAACGTGCGACCACTACGAAACAGATTGCGACTGGGCATCCTTGTTGAGGCATAAGCTAGCTGCTAATTTGTGTTCCTAATTACTCCTCAATATTAAGCAAATACCCAAAAATGTCCCTATTATGAAAACAATAGCATTCACGAATAAACTACTGCTGGGGGTCCTAATCACCAGCACATCTCTCTCTGCTCAAACCGTACTACTGGAAAATGCTTCGGTAACCAGCTTCGATAGCGGCAACCTGGGCCGTGTCAACTTTACCACTCCCCTGCCTGAAGATAAAGACACTCTGGCTGAGTTTGCTGTGGGCGATAGCATAACCATGACTTTTACCCTAAACTATGAAGGCGTTGGTTCCAGTCCCGCCGATGGCTTCAGCTTTGGCTTGCAGGGAGGTACTGGCGGCGATCGCACAATATTTTATGGCTACCTGTTGCCCATCGATGACAATGCGGTCTCGGATATGCGCTATCGGGATGGTGGCAATGGACGATACATGGCTTCCGGTGGAACCCCTATCACTGGAACGACCACGTTCAACACGTTTTACATGTCGGAAGATTTTACACCACCGAGTGATAGCTATGACATGTCGTTGTCATTAACCAAGACCAGCACCGGCTACGAAGGCGTGGTGACGATCGCTGGCAATTCTTACGTGTCGTCTGACTTAAGCTTTCCTTCAGAAATCGAAGACTATGCGATCAATCGGGTTGGCTTTCGCGGTGGAAACGTATTCACGAACGAAACCATAACGAACATCGATGTGGTTTACGCATCCGTCCCCGAGCCAGGCACCTATGCTTTGTTATTGGCTCTTGGCGCACTGGGCATGGTTACGGCGAAGCGTGCGCGCAATCAGCGTAACGCATAGTCACAACGTTCACTTCATTTTTTAGCCTAAGAGGTGGCGGGGAATCCTCCGTCGCCTTTTTTTCGATGAAAAATCTGACTTTCACTAAACCACAGCGCACGCCAATACTTAGCCCTACGGAAGAACTGCGCTTCCATTGCCCCATGAGAGGGCTTTCCGTTCAGTGGGCGAAAGCGCATGTATTCAACCCTGCCGCCATCTCCCATGGAGGTGCCGTACATCTGTTTTTTCGAGCTGAGGACGGAATCGGCGAAGGGCTGTCTGGCTATACTTCGCGCATTGGTCATGCTGTCAGCGAAGACGGCCTGCATTTCGCAGTGGACCCTTCGCCAGTTCTCTATCCGGATAACGACGGGCACGAAGCGTATGACTGGTTTGGCGGTTGCGAAGACCCCCGTATCGTACGGCGTGAGGACGGCTTGTTCGTGATGCACTACACCATGTGGAATCGCGAGAATCCTCACGGGCGTAAGATCAATGCTGGTATCGGTGTAGCTAGCTCATCTGACTTGACTAACTGGACCAAGCACGGCCCCGCCTTTAGTGGTTATGAAGTGATCCTGAAAAAGTGGCATAAGGCGACGGCGGTGATCCAAACAGTGCAGCAAAGCAATCTAGTTGCGAAAAAAATTCAAGGTAAGTATTGGATGTATTGGGGGGAGGAGGCAATTTACGCTGCTACGTCCGACGACCTGATTCGTTGGGATCCTGTCATGGGTGCAAACGACACTCCGCTATGCTTAGTCAAACCTCGGAACGGATACTTTGACAGCGAACTGACCGAAGTCGGTCCGCCCGCAATAATTGATGAAGGCGGAATTTGCCTGATCTATAACGGCAAAAACGCAGAGGATGCCAGTATGGCTTCGTCAGAATATCAGACGGGCGCTTACGCACCCGCTATGGCTCACTTTGACCGGCAGGAACCACTGAAACTTGTGCACCGTGACGACCAACCATTTTTGTGGCCTGAGTATCCATTTGAAAAAACCGGCCAATACACTGGTGGCACTATTTTCGCCGAAGGGCTCGTCCTCCATCGGGATCAGTGGTTTCTTTACTATGGTTGCGCGGATTCCTTTATCGGTGTCGCCTGCGCTGCTTACTAAACGTCGTTACCACGGAGATAGGATCGGTCAATAACTAATCATGTTATAGAATCTACTTCGCTACACCAAATGAGTTGTATCGAAGCGCCTTCGGCCATTTTGGCTTGTTGGTTTTCCATTAGTCAGAGAGCCTGACTTAGGCGTCCCGATTCCTATAGAAGATGAAATCGTGGCAGAGCTTATTGGCGTACCCTCATTGCGTTTTATTCTCGCTACGAGAGCTTGGTTAGACAACGCTGAACATTTAGTTAGTGAATGCAATTAGGCCCGGCGCTCTTATGCTGATTTTTTGCATCATCACATTCAACGAGCCATGAAGAGCTGATTCAAGAACGATGGAAAAGCGGATCACGATCAAGGACATAGCGAAGCGAGCCAAGGTAGCCCCATCCACTGTTTCTCGTGCCTTGAGCAACAGCGCGGAGATTTCCAAAAAGAAACGGGAGCAGTTGAAAGCGTTAGCTCAAACCATGGGCTACAAACCATCCCCGTTGATCTCGGCATTCGCCTCGCAACGCCGTAGCGGCATTGCATCACCCATCACGACGATAGCCTTCGTTACGAGCTTTCCTCCATCGCGCCGATGGGATGGTATACCATTCTTTCGACGCTGCTATGTGGGTCTCAAGCGACGAGCGGATCAATTTGGGTATACCGTGGAAAATTTCGGCTTGCGAGAGCAGAGCATGAGCGCTCGTAGGCTCAACGACGTACTCTATAATCGCGGTATTCAAGCCCTCTGCTTTGGGCCCGAGATGGCAGTGGAGCCAGACTGTTGTTTTGACTGGGATCGTTTCTCCGCAATCAGCATTTGTCATTCGATGGTTTACCCCAAGCTACACCGAGCCATCGCCCACCATTTTCACTCGATCACTCTAGCGCTTAGCAAGCTGCGCGAGAAAGGGTACCAGCGCATCGGCTTTTGCGTAAAAAACGAAGCCGTCGAATGGACCGAAGGGCTCTGGCATGCTGGCATGCTGTATTTTTTACAGCAATATCCGGAGATGCAGGTGGAAGTTCTGTCAGTTAGCGAAGATGATATTATGTGCGTGGTCGACTGGTGCAAAACGCACAAAATTGAAGTGCTGTTGGAGATCTACCCGGAAGTCCACAAAATACTGCATGACAGTGGACTTGTCGCCGCCGGTATTGATTACGCGACTTTGGATTGGAACCCAGAAAACGCAGGCATTGCCGGCATCAACCAAAATGCGGAGCGCATTGGCGAAATGGCTATCGACTTGGTCATCTCCATGTTGAAAGCGGGTGAGCGCGGGGTGCCGCCCTTGGCAACAGCCGTCATGTCTGAGGTTACATGGGTCGATGGTCCAAGCTTGCGGAGAAGTAGCAGTGTGTAGCTGGGCGTGATCACGAAGAGATCGTCTAGTCAGCACTTTCTGAATAATACAGCCAATAATGCCCGGCTCCTGGTTGTCCCAACTCTTCCAGTTCCTGCTCAAGGTAGCGGTAGGCAAGGCCACTGGGGGAATAGACGCAAATGCCGGTCATACGGTCCTGCGGTCGGACCACTGTAATGTTGTCAAAAATAAGTCTCCATTGCTCATCGTCTTTGACGGCGACTCGGCTGAAAAGGCGATTTCGCTGGTCGGTATTCGGTTGGATTATTTCATTCGCGCCTGGATCTAGCACCACTGGAGCGCCACCCATACTCGCGGCGATCTGTTCGTGCCCTAAATTTATGACTCGGACAGTGCCTTCAGGGAAGGTGCTATCGTCGCTGTTGATGTACTTCACGAGGTAATCTGGCGTATACTGGCTCTTTAAATCCCACTGTCGGGGAGTTATCAGCACGAGCGCGTCCAGCTGATCTGCAGGGCTGGAGACCGTCGCAATACGAAAGCGCTTGTGCTGCTTGGTTTGAGGATCCCAAATTGGTGCCTCTTTATAAATTTTTAATTTATCGCTCGAAGTGATTGGTACCGATTGGCTAATCGCATAAGGCGTGCTCGAAATTTTCCGAAAGCCATCCTCTGCTTCGTAGAAGTATGCGCCTGGTGTTTCATCTATAAAAAGGAAGCGCAAGGTTCGCCTCTCTACACCTTCGTCGGGGATCGCGAAAACTGATTGAGAAATGAAAAGTGCAAAAACGGTAAAGAACCATGTTTTCATAATGATGTTGCTGCGTATTTAAATTTCTGAGGGATCGAGCCAACGAAAGTCGATGACCACATATCTTCGGCCCAGACGCATATTCTCAGGCAATAAGGGTTTTTCATAAGCTGCGTCACCGCCGTGATCTTTATCGACGATGTAGCTGGGAATGCGCTGAACAACGGCTTCTGACCAAGCTTGGGCTTCCACTTGATTGGTCAATGGATTTACGGCGTCTCCATAACTTCGGATGATAAACGTGTCCGAGCGACTGAGTAGTAAGGGGCCAAGAACCGAAAGAATATCCGCTTGCAACAAATAGCCTGGAAACCCGCTGGCACCGGTTGGCATGATGTACTCCTCATCGGCAAATTGGTTATCCTTCAGCTTATTGCGTGTGGTCACCTGCAGTTCCGGCGGCAAATCGTCTGCTTGATTGAGGACACGGTCGATCGCAGTTTGTAAGGTGCCACTCAGGCCCAAGTCATACTCGTCTGCGGTCGAGGCAATCAGCTTGCGGTTGACGAAATCGGATAGTGAAAGAAACGGTCCCCTTAACTGCACCTGCCTGACGATTTCTTCGGATAAATCGCGCACTTCCTCATCCGTTAAATTACGCACGCCACTCCACGCATTGGCGCTGGACGCGGATTTCGCCTCGCTCGCTCCGCCGGTTTGATAAAGTGTTCGGGCAAACGGCGCAGTTAATTGAGCTTCATCAGTCTCGCCTCCTAAGGGAACGTTTCTCAGGCTCGACAGTATCGCCACCCAAGCATCGACGGAGGTCGAATTTACATTGAAGGCACCTTCCACCAGCAGGTTTGAGGCCGCGATCCTGCTGTTCGCAGGGGAACTCACATCGCCGTCGCCCCGATAGTTTTCGGGATCATTTCTGGAGCTATCGCTGGACTGGCGAATCGGCTTCAATCTCGCATTGGGCAGTGTCTCTGTTTCGAAATCAATGCTACCAAACTCTGGATAGGTAGAGACAAAAAAGCGATCCCATAGAACATCGTTCCAAAGGTAGGACCCATCATAATGATAGCCCTTGCCCTCGTCGTAGTAAAAAACCTGATCTCGAGTTACGCGTGGATGGGCGTAGGAATTGGAAATGGCATAGTTAACCTGCCAGTGGTTGACCACGCTAGCGGAGCGCTCTGGCTGACCGAAAAAGGAATTTTGGGATGCCAAAAAGCCTGTTGTGTTAAAGTGCTGCAGTTGCCCCAAGCTTGAAAGTGGCAGTTCTGGCCGTGGCAAGTCATACATAAGATTCGCGAATCCAGCGTCTTCCGCCAGGTAAGACTGCGGCTCGTTTTGGTAAGCACCGGTTCCTAAATTTGACAACCCCCAGCGTGTAGTTTGCGTGCCACCTAGTGGGCGCATGATGTGTGCTTCAAAATACGGATTGGGCGCAGAACCCATGCTACCCGTGCTGCCTGATTTTCCATATGTCCTCGCTCGCTCGCTCAAATGGCTGATGCTGCTTTTACCAGCATATTGGTTGGTCAAAGAGCGATAGTTCGCCTGATAAAATGCAGCTTGCTGTGAACGCCGATCATTCGGTTGCGTAACCGTGGAAGCATTGGGTGCGTCATATACCGCAAACATATATCCGCCACCCTGCCGAATATTTGAGCTCATGGGATCTACGAGGAAGAAATTTGCAGTATCCTCGTTGAACGAATCGCTCAGGCTTTGTGCAATGATCCACTGCACGAGATATCGATCATCTGGCGAGCCTGGATAATCGAGATAGAGCTCGCCGGATAAGCGACTCGAGCCAGTGTAAAGCGCGGCGAAGTTTTTGCCTTGGGGAATGCTGGCTCCAGTATTGTAAGTTAAAGCTGGCGTGGGATCGAATTCATTCGTCATCACGACTGCCCGACTATCTGTGCGTGATAAAATCTCGATACGCTGCTGGCCGTCGATTGTCGGGTTCAAGCTACTGCTTGGGTCGATGGTAAATATACGAGCTTCTCCTGGCTCGAATCCCGCACTTCGAACCGTCAGTAAGATGTCGCCAAGGTAGCCGTTGTCTAAGTTATTTCCTGGATGCTTGTTGATGCCTGTTTTTGAATCATAGCCAATGCCATCGCTTTGGTAGTTCTCCACCCCCACATCTGTATCCCCAAAACGAACCACTGGATTTGATGCGCTCAGGCGCAGAGTGTAGTCGGAAGGACCTAATGCGACATTGTAGGGATTGGCCAAAACCACAAGCGGCATCGAGTCGACCCATATAGTCCCGGATCGATTAACGCCATCCGCATCAGGTGTGCCACCCACGATGCGCATACGGAAAAATAGCTTCGCGTGTGTGAGGAGTGGATAGAGACCATGTTGCGTAGGTGTATGCAAGCGTGGCATGGCGACCCGTTCACCTCCAATACTTTGATAAACGCCTGCGGGACTATCCGAGTTGAAATTGCTCATATTGTAATAAGACCACAACTGTTCCCAAGTGGCGCTCCGCGATAAAATGCCTTCAGCTCCATCGTATGGGAAATCGGCAGAAGCTGCATCGGGCAGCGTTGCATAGACGGTGGACTCGGCGGAGAGAGCGGTATTGTAGAGGCTGCTTGGTGCTGGATCGGTGTCCTCAAAGGCTCCGTCGAGCGCCGTTCGAAAATCTCCGACGGAATCCTGGCTTAAAATGTAGCTCAAATCGTTTTTCAATCCACCATTCTTGGCGTCAGCTAGGACTCCTTTGGAGTGGATGGTGATGTCGTGAAAATAATCATCGAGCGCATCAGGCCATTGGGGCGAGTTCACGATCAAATCCAACGCCCCCTCTGAATCAATGAGCTCAAGGGATTCATTGTTCGCGGGATAAAGCCCGAGCGCTTCTTCCTCGGCAATCGCCTCAATGGATATCCGCTGGGCAGATGCGCGACGGTATAGCTTGGAAATATCATCCAAGCCCGAGTCGGAATATGGATCGCGTAAATCTGCACGTGCTTTAACGCCTTCATCGCCAACCCACCAAGCGTATCGCCCGTAGACGCCATCGACTTCTTCGATACTTACCAGAGGGGCTGTCACCGCTTGACCAAGCGTTTCTGGGGTATCAGCATTGGCGGACGATTGCACCAAGATTACATGTTCAGCGCCCTGCTCATCGTGCAAGGTCTCGGTAACGCGGCTAGTCGGATGGAGATCAATAATTTGCGTAATTGGCTTGTAGCTTTCAGGGGCCTGTTCGTTGCCGCTGACCAGCCAATTGATGAACTGCGGCTCAGCCATGTGCGCAGACGGTTCGTTTGGATCATAAGGGCCAGTGTCAGCTTTTTTCCAAACGCCTACCCAGTGGCTATTACGCCCTGCATTCCAAAATTGTGATAAAGCGGTAGCCGTAGTCTGTCCGGACATTTGGGGAGTAATGCTAACCGATTCCGGTAGGACAACATCGGCAGTCGCAGTAGCTCTCCGATCTGGGCCGGTCAGCTTTTGCAATTCTCCGAGCGCAATCTGCATCCCTAGTAAGGCATTCTGGCGGGCTTCGTCTTCGTATTGCTTCAACTGCACTGTCAATACTTCGACTCGGACCAATGTAGCCAGTGAAAGCATCATCAGCACCAATAGAGTGAGCAGACTCATTGAGACCACTAACGCGAAGGCTGGCCGATTGGCATACTGTTTTATCGATACTGGCATAAAAGCAACGCACCTGGACGCTTGAATAACAAGCCATTAGGGTAGTGGATGCTTCCAAGTGAAATTGTCTTCGCATTATGTGGCGACATTCGAGAGGTGTCAATTGGAGGGGTTGCGCCGCCTGACGAAATCTGTTGCGCCGCTCGGGCATGAATCTTCATCAGAAATCCTTTCTCGAGGGCAAAACCCAAGGCCCAATTTCTATGATATGAAGCAGCATGGTCGAGCTTACGTGATTGAGGCCGCTTGAATCGTTAGTCCGGCGCTTTAGAAAAAGACCAGACTCGGAGGGTCTTCCATTGTCACAATCTGACAATTCAGGGGACCATGGCGAAGTTGCCGAAGTTCCTCAAAATGAAGAGGTTGACGCCGACTTTCCGACTTTGGCGTCATCTGACGTAAGAGCAGCTTGGTGCGGGCGGAGGGAATCGAACCCTCATCTCAAGCTTGGGAAGCTCACATACTAGCCGTTGTACTACGCCCGCAGACTCTGTATAACAAAGCGAAAATGCTGGCAGGCTCACAGCAGCTTGTAAAGGCAGAAGACGAGGAGAAAAATTGATCCTCCCGCGTCAACTAACACAAGGAAAACCGTGCTATTTCTTCGCGGTGAAAGGCAACCAGTGAGCAATGAACCTATCGAGCATGCCAGCGCCCTGAAGCTTAACCAAAAAGCCGTTCGCGGCGGCAAGTAGCTCAGGGTTGGACTTGCTGACGCCCCAGGCGATGCGCTCTTGGGTGAGCACAGCGGCAATGGGGCTTAAGCCTGCATTCTCGTCTTCAGCAGCCAACCACCAGATCGTCGGTGCATCGGCGATGACCATATCTACCCGGCCAGCGGCCAATGATTTGGCGGCGCTCTGGATATCAGAAAAGGGCACGCGCTCGGCGTAAATAAAAGTCTCCCGAACCAGGAAATCGCCGGTTGTCCCCGGCTCTACCCCCACACGGCCTTGAGTATTCTTGAGCGCGAGCGTCGTCGGGTATTTGGAAATATCTGCGGCACGTACGAGCGGCATTTGCCCCGTGACCAAATACGGCTTGGAAAAATTAATTCGCACCGCACGGATCTCCGTCGCCGACATGCCCGACATGATGATGTCGATCTTGCCATCGTTCAGCGCGGGCAACAGCTCGTCCCATTCCATCACGATGAAGTTCAGCGGCACATCCAAATCCAGAGCGAACGCGCGCGCCAAATCCGCCTCCAGCCCGGATATGCGCTCGTTGTCGATAAAGATCAATGGCGGTTGCTCAGGGTTAATCCCCACACGTAATTCACCAGTGGGCAAAAACTTCGGTGCCGGCTTGGCAGGAGTCGTTTCATCAGCCCAGAGCGGGGTGAGGCAAAGCCACAAAGCGGCAAGGAGGATTCGGAAAATGCGGTCAGCCATGGGGGCCATTGTCGTCAGAGCGAGTGAATCGGCAAGCGGTATTTTACACAGCAATCATTACGGCGCATGCCATCATTTTCATTAAGAGACCGCCAATTTAAATCCATTTCTTCCGGCGGAAGTAGACCAGAAATGCGATAAAGACAGCCGCCATAAAGCCCAGGCAAATCGGGTAACCCATTTTCCAATACAGCTCCGGCATGTTCCATTTGCTGACTGAGTGGTCAAAATTCATCCCGTAAACTCCAGCAATGAACGTGAGCGGCAGGAAAAGCGTGGCAATGATCGTCAGCACTTTCATGACTTCGTTAGTGCGGTGCTCCTGCTCCAAATGGTAGAATTCTTGCATCGTTTGCAGGATGATTCGGTGGTGGTCCATGCGGTCCACGGCGCGGCGCGATGAGTCCGCCAAGTCGCGGAAATAAAAACGATCCTCCTCGGCCAACCGTATATGATCGAGTTGCTCCAAACGATTAGCGTTGTCGCGGATTGGCAGCAAAATGCGCATCAGCGCCAGCACTGCACGCTTTTTGTGATAAATCGTCTCAATGCTCAATCCTGTCTCGTGCGCACGATGTTTACGAGCAAGCTTATCGCTATTACACTCCAGCATGCCCTGCTCCATCGCCACGATGTCGTCCTCCACCTCATCCACGATGTCCATCATGAAGTCATTTTTTACGTCCATGAGTGCAAAGAGCAGATAGCTGTGACCACGCTGCCGAATCCGTCCACCCCCTTTACGAATGCGCCGGACGATTGGGTCAAAAAGTTTTTCGTTACTTTCTTGCACGCTCACCAAAAAATTGTCGCCCAGGTAGAACGTGACTTGCTCCATATAGATCGCCTGCTCGTCTTCCTTAAACAAGCCCGCGCGCGTAAGCACGAAGAGGTCGTCGTCAAACTCGTCTATTTTGGGGCGGCCTTCGGTGTTCAGAATATCCTCAATCGCCAACGCATGCACTCCCAGGCGCGCGCAGAAATCCGTAATCAACGCATGGTCACTAACGCCGCTAATGTGAATCCAGCTCACGGGGTGCTGGCCGATCGCGGCGATCAGTTCGTCTGGTGAACAATCATTCTTCTCCAGATAGTCCGCCTCGCCATAGGCCATGAGCCGGATTTCGGTGTCCGGGCAGATATCGCTCTCCAAAGGAACAACTTCGCCCGGCGGTAAACCGATGCCGTGGTGAAAAACCGTCTCCCGAGTCACTATTCGCATATTATTCTAAAAAAACTTATTTCTGCGCAATTTCCAACCCTCGTTTTGTGTAAAAACGGCGCCAACTAGCACGAGGGAATAGCTCCCAGCGTTAACAAATAATAGTGAGAGCCAGAAAATCGCGGCGGCATGCTCAAAAACCGCAAAAAAGTTGCCCAACCGAGCCAACTCAACCAGCCGAGCCAACTGAGCCAGCCGACCCATTGTCAGTCCGGAAATAATTTGTTATTCTCTTTCTATCGTCAGGAGCGAACGGGCCGCCCCGCTCATCCAAAACCAAAGCAACACCACCCCGAACTCCATCCACCAACGCCACCACCCAACCCCAAGCGAGAGCGGCCCGTTCGCTCCTGACGACACTTTGCACCGCAAAGTTAAATCAACATCCACCTCAACCCCAACATCAACCACCACACCCATCCACCAACACCTACCAATCCACAACTATAACCCTTAATCTTTAAACTTTAACCTCCCAATGAACCCCGCCTTTCCCGCTGAACTCGTCACCTTACTTGGTTCCTCCATGTTTGGTGGCCTAATGAAAATGTGGGCCATGTCCAATGCTGCCCGTCGCGAAGAGCGACTGCTCGCCATGCAAGCGCTCACTGAGCAAGCAGGCCATATTGACAAGGCTCGTCGTTACTCCAATCCCGGCTTCCAATGGACTCGCCGCGTCATCGCTCTCACTTGTGTTTTCACGGTGGTTGCCCTGCCCAAGATAATCGCCATCTGGCGCCCGGACATCCTAATGCAAGTTGGCTACCCGGAGCTCGAAGAGGGCTTCTGGTTCTTCACCAACGACGTGGAAAAAATCCACTGGAAGGAAGTCCGCGGCCTCACCATCACCCCGCTCGACACCCACCTGCTCAGCGCAATCGTCGGCCTCTACTTCGGCGGCTCTCTCGCTGGCCACAACCGCGTCTAGCTCTGCATCACAAAGCAAAACCAACACCCCCCCCCAAAAAAAACACCCCACGCCGCTCCCTGCCCCCCAGGGAGCGGCCCCTTCCTCCACCCACACCCAGCAAACTTCAACCTTTAATCTTGAAACTTTAACCTCCCCCCCCATGGACCCCAACCCTGCCTTCCTCGGCGCATTCACCCTTTCTGGCATCACACTTCTCGGCGGCGCGATTCTGCTCATGCGACTTCGCGAACACCTTGCGGAATCGCCCGACCCCAAGCTCACCTACGCCACACAAACCGACCTACAAAAACTCCGCGACGAATTCGCCGCCCATCAACGCGACCTGAAAATCGATCACACCGACATCCACCGCCTCATCCGTCAAAACGCCGAACACATCGCCGCCCTCATTGCGCAATCGGAGATCTACACCCAGCGCATCAACGAGTTCAGCGGCAAGTTCGACCGACTACAATCCCACCACTAACTTTGCGCTACAAAGTTACCCCAACCCCCATCCCCTAACAACCCCACAGCGCTACCCACAGCTACCCGGCGTCGCCACGCAGCGACGCCGGGCCAGGGCACCCCATGCCTCAAACCCACAATCCAATGCCTTCCTCACCCATCAACTCCTTTAGCAAACACATCGACCAAGTCATCGCCCAGCGTAGACACACCGAACAAATCCTCGAAGTTTCCTGCCCCGGCCACAACACCGCCGAAGCCTCCGTCAGCAAAGCCTGGAAGTCGCTCTACGGCCTGCTCGCCGAAAATGCCCATCCCGACATTACCGAGCTCAACACGCTCTCTGCAATCATCCACAAACTCACTGGTGCCTTCACCCAGCTCAAAGCACTCGAATTGAAAATCCGCGAAGCCGACCTCAAACAGGCCGAGTTTGACGCCCGACGACAACAGCTCGAAGCCACCATCCACGACGCCACACGCACCACTGGCCTCACTCCCGAGACCATTCAAGAAATCGAACGCCGCCTCAAACTCCTTTAACAATCACCAGACCCACAGATCCAATGAAATCAATTATTATCAAAATTTATCCGATTCAGCTTCTGCACAAACTGCTCATAAAAGGCATTGCCCGAGCGCAGCGTTTTCTCCGGCACATCCAGCGTGTCCCACTCCGCCCCGCTCACCATATTCAAGATCGCAAGCTGCCCAGTGAAAGTGTCGAGGCGCCATAGGTCGCCCTCGGCCGAAATCAAAAACACATAACGCCCGCCCTGCTGCTGGATAATCCGATCCAGCTTCGCATTGATCGATTCAATGCTCGGCGTCGATTTCGAATTATTGATCCGAACCGTGTTCGCGTTCTGCGCATAAACCGCGCCAGCCATACCCATCAGAAGCGCAATCAAGAGGATCACCCAACGCCGTCCATTCGTAAATGTTTTCATGCGTAAACTATGTCATCAACCCCACCGCCTGTCAATCCAAGCCCATCCCCCCCCCTAAATCGTCCCATCCACACCCACCAACTTTAATCTTTAACCTTTAAACTCATGCCTCCCTTTTTCCTCCCCTATCAACAACGCTGGATCGAGGACCCCTCCCCCTTCAAGGTGATGGAGAAGTCCCGCCAAATCGGCATTTCCTGGGCCACTGCATACTCTCTCGTTCGTCGAACCGCACAGCGTGATCAGCGGCTAGACGCCTGGGTTTCCTCGCGTGACGCCATTCAGGCAAAGCTCTTCCTTGAAGACTGCCGCGCATTCGCCGATGCGCTCAACCTCGCCGCACAAGACCTCGGCCAAACGCTCATCAGCGCCGAGCGCTCCAGCTCACAAACGCTCAAGCTCGCCTCAGGCCCGCGCATCCACTCCCTCACCAGTAACCCCGATGCCCAAGCTGGCAAGCGCGGTGCTCGTGTGCTCGACGAGTTCGCCCTCCACCGCAACCCACGCCAACTCTACGCCATCGCATCTCCTGGCCTTACTTGGGGCGGCCAGTTGGAAATTATTTCCACCCACCGCGGCTCGCAGAATTTCTTTAGCCAACTCGTCAACGAAGCCCGCCACGGAGGCAACCCTAAGGGCATTTCACTCCACCGCGTCACCCTCGAAGACGCACTCGCCGAAGGCTTTCTCGACAAGCTTAAAAACAAGCTCCCGCCCAATGATCCCCGCCAATCCATGGACACCGCGGATTACTTTAACTTTGTGCGGCAAAGTTGCGCCAGCGAGGAATCCTTCCGACAGGAATACTGCTGCATACCCGCCGATGACACTGCCGCATTTTTGCCCTGGGACCTCATTGCCGCCGCCGAATACAGCGACCACGAATCGTGGGAACTCGACCTCCAAACCCATCGCCTCCTCCCCCCCCCACACCCTCTCGGTAGTTCAATAAACCGCCCGACTTATGAACCGGTAAACCCCTCCCTCTACCTCGGCGTTGACCTTGCCCGCGATCACGACCTCACCGTCTTCTGGCTGCTGGAATCGATCGGCGATCAAACTTTCTCCCGCAAAGTAATCTGCCTGAAAAATACCCCGTTTTCTCAGCAAGAAGAAGTCCTCCACAGTCTGATGCAGCTCCCCGGCCTCCGCCGCGCATGCATCGACGAGACTGGCCTCGGTCGCCAATTCGCCGAACGCGCCCGTGAGCAATACGGCCGCTACCGCGTCGAGGGCGTCACCTTCACGTCCCCAGTCAAGGAGTCCCTCGCCTATCCGCTCCGCAGCGCACTCGAAGACCGCTGCGTAAAAATCCCCAACGACAAACACATCCGTGCCGACTTGCGCGCCATCAAAAAAGAGCCCACCGCAGCCGGCAACATCCGCTTCACCGCCGACCACGGCCCCAACGGCCACGCCGACCGTTTCTGGGCCCTCGCCCTCGCCCTCCATGCCAGCACGCGTCCCATCCACCAACCTTACCTCGAACCCCTCACCCGCACCCGTCGCTTCTAAATCAACTCGCACCACCACCACCACCACCCCACACCCACCTGCCCCGCATCCCCCACACACAAACACCCACCACACTTTAACCTTTAATCTTTAAACTTTAACCTCATGAAAACCACCCCCACCCACCTGCGCCGCTCGCGTCGCCACGCATTCAACCCCGTTCGTTCGCTCACACCCGAAGGACTGACCCGCCAGCTTGACGCCTTTCATGCTGGATCACTCGCCGAAGCCGCCCGCCTCTGGGAAGTCATTGAGCAGCGCGACGACCTCATTAAGGCCGTCGCCACCAAACGCAAAAAAGCCCCCGGGCGATTTGGCTGGGATATCGTTGCCGACGATGACTCGCCAATCGCTTTGCAACACAAAGCTTCTTTGGAAGACTTCTACCGCAACATCGATTCCACCAACGCCGCCGATCAAAATGAACGCGGAGGAATGGCCCTCCTTCTCCGCCAAATGATGGACGCCATCGGCAAACGCTACGCCGTTCATGAAATCGTTTGGAGCCCGCAACCCCGCAACGACTCCCCCCCCCGCCTAACCGCGAGTTTCCGATTTGTCCCATTGTGGTTCTTTGAAAACCGCACCGGCCAACTCCGCTTTTTGCCCAATGATCTATCCACCCAGGGCCACACCCTGCGCGATGGCGAGTGGCTCATCACGACCGGCGATGGCCTCATGGAAGCAACTGCCGTCGCCTATCTCTTCAAGCATCTCCCCCTCCGAGACTGGCTGATCTACTGCGAACGCAACGGCATGCCCGGCGTCCGCGGCGTAACCGACGCCACCCCAGGCAGCGCCGAATGGGAGTCCGCCCGCGACGCCGTGCACGACTTCGGCGCCGAGTTCCACGCACTCATGGCTCGCGGCACCGACATCGAAGCAATCGATTTATCCAGCACCGGCCAACTCCCCTATCCGCAACTCGTTGACCGCATGGATAAAGCAATAGCGACCCTCTGGCGTGGCTCCTCCATGGGCTCAATAGCCGACAGCGGCGCAGGCATTACTTTGCAAGGCAAAGAAACTGCACTTATTGAACGGGAGGACGTCGCCCACCTCTCAGAGACACTTCACGGTCAAGTCGATCGCTGGGTCACGCACTACCTATTCGGTCAAAAACCGCGCGCCCGCATCGTAATCCGCCACAAGGAAAGTACCCAAACAAACGAGGGTTCTGAAATTGCCCGAGACGTTCTAATCGCCGCCCTCCCCAAAGCCCTGACCTCGCTCATAACACGCTTTCTACAACCAACTCAAACTCTGCAACACAAAGCTTAATCCCTCTCCTCCAAAAAAAACACTTCTCATGAAAACCAACATAGCCCCCGGTCTCACCAGTGAGATCCCCTCTGCTACTCAACGCTCAAGCGCATGGCTCCGCCTCGCTGAATACGGCGACTGGCACCATTCGCAAGGCATGCAACGCTTCACTCGCGAATCCGCTCAAGGCATCGTACGGCATTTCAAGTCCCTTCGCGGACGCCTCGCTCGAAAATTCGGAGGCCTGCCAATCTACATCGGCCACCCAGACGACGATCACTTTGCAGGGCAAAGCGGACATACCGACACCCGTTCCTACGCCTGGATTGACGCCCTCGACGCACGCCCAGACGGACTTTACATCCTTCCTCACTGGTCAGAAGCGGGGCAAAACATCCTCCGTAACGCCTTCTATAAATTCCTCTCGCCGCGTTGGGCCATGCGACCACTTAGCGACGGCACCTTTGAGCCAATCCGCCTGATCTCAGTTGGGCTGACCAACCACCCCAACATCCCCGGCGACGCCATTGCCAATGAGCAATCCGCCACCGCCGCATACCCGTCAACCCCCGAGCACGTCTCCCTTACCAACGAGCGTCAAGAGCACATTGGCACCATCCTCGACGATGCCGTCCTCGCTGGCGTCATCGCGCCTAATGAAGTGAGCCGCTGGGAGGCAGGTTTGCAGGCAGATTTAGAGCGCGGTCTTTCGGAACTCAACGCCCGCCAGCCCGCACTCAAGACCGTTGCTTGCACGGAGCAACTCCGCTCCCGAGCCAGCGCCAATCAAGCCAGTGGAGATTTCCTTGCCCACGTCAATGAACGCATTTCCCGCACCGGTGAAGCCTTTGCCGTCGCGTGGTGCGCCATCAAGCAAGAGCGGCCCGATCTCTTCGATCAATTTAATACTTTCTAATGCAGAGCGACTTTCTATCGCAAAGCATCAACCAAACAAACCAACACAACGATACAAAAAACCAAATGAATACCCTAAAAAACATCCTCCTCGCCCTCTTCTGCGCGCGTCCCGTTTTCGCCAATGTGGCGACTGGCGTCCACGAAGGCGGCATCACGAAAACGCTCGAGACAGCGACGACTACACGTCACTTGATCGGCAAAGCTGGTAGCACTGAAGCCGAAGTCGACCTTTGCGACGCCGCAGACCTGCCGCTAGGCGTCATCACAGACGAAGGCACCGTTGGCGAGCCCGTCAATATCGCGCTGCTCGGTGCCGTGCCCAGCACACTGCTCATGGTCGCTAGTAAGCCCATTTCCGCGGGCAGCAGTGTCTACACCGCCGCCAACGGAAAAGTCCAGGACCAGCCCACACTCGCCGGTGACTACTACCACATCGGCTATGCCCTCACCGCTGCCGCGAGCGATGGCGAACGACTTGAAGTATGCCCCGTTCCACCACGCAAAACAAAAGTCATGAATACATTCTCCGGCACTACCAGCGAGGACATCGCCAACCTGGGCGCAGCCCTACAAGCCGCACCAGATAAAATCATCGTCCTCCCATAACCCCCCATAAAACCTAAACAAGAAACATCCAAATCCAAAGCAATCCTATGACCACCCCATCCATCAACGAAATCCACGCGGCCAATGAAAGCCGCTTCAACGCCGCTCACTTCAGCGAAGCGCTCACCGCCTTTACGGTCGGCTGGCAAGATCCCGAAAACTTGGCCACGCTGCTCGATTTCGTCGCGCCGTCCGTCAACGTAGGCCGTCGATTCGAGTTCAAACGAGCAGACAACGCTGAAGCGTTTTTCTCCGAGACCGACGATCTTCGCGCCATTGGAAGCACCTTCAAACGTGTCGATTATCGCGGTGAATCCGTGCAGGCGAAAACCCTCAACAAGGGCCTTACCGTCCGCGTCGACCATGACGAAATCACCACTTCGGATTGGGAGGAACGCACCGTTCAAATCCTGCTCCAGCGCCTGCTCCGCAATGAACTGCGGCGGGCGATTACGGCGCTGGACACCGCAGCCACCAACGGCAATAAAGTCTGGGACGACTCCACCAATCCCGACGGTGATTTGCGCACCATGCTGATCGCCGCCGCCGATGAATCCGGCATTCGCCCGAACCGTCTCATCCTCGGCGAAGGCGCATGGGACCTACGCGCCAGCGCCTACGAATCCCAAAACAATGCGGGTGCCAACACCGGCGCAAACTATACGCTTAGCGACTTGGCCCGCAAGTTGTTCCTGGACGATGCGCGTGTTTTCTCGTCACGCTACCAGAGCAGCGCCGCGACCAAAAGCGCCATTGTCGGCAATGCCGTCTACGCGTTTTTCGGCCAGCAAGCCCTGAGCAAAGACGAACCGTCAAATCTGAAGCGATTCGTGACGCCGAGCGAAGGCGGCGACTTCCGCGTCTTCCGTGAAGAGCACACGAAGTTCACCGACATCACCGTCGAGCACTACAGCACCGTTGTCGCCACGAGCAACCTCGGCATCCGCAAGCTGACCGTCAGCGCCTCCTAACCCTCAACTTGGCGCAGGCACGTCCGACCCGTCCAGCGCCATCTAAACTCTGCACTACAAAGCTACTCTCCGATACAAAGTAACGAATCCAACTTTAATTTTAACACCCCCCCAACACCATGACCCCTTGGATTTCCCTCACCGAATCGCACGTTGACCTTTTGTTAACCGCCGCACAGCGCGAAAGCCTTGCAGCGCGCCCAAATCAAGGCTTCGACAACGACCTGCTAACGCTCGCCATTGCTGAAGTCACGCTCCGCATGCGACTCGCCATCCGCGAGCAAGCGACCAACCAATTGAGCGCCAGCCAAAGCGCACTGCCGCCAGAGACCATCTCCTCATCCGCCGCACTTTGCCTGGGCGCACTCGACGGCAAGCTACCCGGCTTCTCGCTAACCGAAGCGCAAGACACAATGCTTGAATTGGCCATCGACTCCCTAGTCGAAATCAGCACAGGGGCATTGCCCGTCAGCACGCCAATCGACCCAGAATCCGCCGCCATCGTCCGCCGCACTTTCGGCCTTTTCGTTTCCAACCGTCGCCCACGCGCCGCCACAGCCACCCGCCTAGCCGGCCTTTAAAACCAATCCCCCCCTCAACTTTAAACTTCAACCTCCTCCAACTATGTCCACTTTTCCCCGCGCCCGCATCCGCATTGCGGCCGATATGTTTCAGTTCGAAAATTTCGCTGACGAGCTTCGCAGTGGCTTGTCGGGCTTCATTCCCAAGCTACGCGCCGGCGACGACGCGCAGTTTGAAATCGCGCTATTTAACGATGGTGAGTTATTGACCGACCTCTCCGGCATCAGCAGCCTGCACCTCGAAATCAAGCCGCTACACGCTGAAGCTGAGCCTGCGTTTATCGACGACGACGGCGAAGACTACGATCTCCGCGGCCCGTCGTCGCAGGCAGTTTCAATCCGCTCAAAAACCATTGCCGCCAGCGAAATGAACGCGGCACTGACGTTGACCCAGTGGGAGTCCCTCTCTGCTGATCAAGCGCACGCCATTGTCACGCTCGATGCCCCCCAAACCAATCTCGCGCCCGGTGACCGCTGGCTGACGATTGCCGTAACGACCAACGACAGCCCCGCCCAAACACGCACCGTGGCCGCGGGGCGCATCCGCATACTTGGTGGCGGACGCAGCAGCAGCGAGCCAGTTTCTTCATCCAGCGAAACATTTTACTCTGCATCGCAAAGTGATTCTCGATTCTTGCGCCTCTCGGAAAACTTAGCCGATCTAAGCGATGCGGAAGAATCCCGCGGAAACTTGGGCCTAGGCAGCGCCGCACAGATGAATGCCATCGACGAGGATGACTTTGCATCGCAAAGTAATTTACATTTACCCACTCAGCAGAGCGTAAAAACCTACGTGGATACAGCTCTTGCTGCCTTTTCGCCGACTATTCCGCGCCCTGGCGTGTTGCTCGATGGCATTAGCGGGAAGATCAATCTCGGCAACGCCTTCAACCAAGACATGACTGCTGACTGGGCCGTCTGCGGATGGTTTCGAACGGATTTGGGAGCAGAGCAAACCTTGTTGCACAAAGGCGAATCGACGCCGCACCTTCAAATAAGCCTGACTAGTAGCGGGCTGCTGCGCGTAACTTTGGATGACGGATCAGACAGCGTAAGCGTGGACACTACAGCCGTGGTTAACGACGGGCAATGGCACCATTTTGTCGTCAGTATCGATGTCGATAGCGCCATTGGAGTCGCGGTTTACATGGATGGCCAGCTTCAGGCGACGGGCGACCCCACGGCGCTTGGCGACCTGAGCAATGAGGACCCACTGTATATAGGTTCCTCTGGATCGTCACTTTACTTCAGCGGATCACTCAGTGGCTTTGGCTTTCTCAGCCAATCTTTGAGCAGCGATGAAGTTGCCCAATTGCGCGAACACGATCTGAGCAGCTGGATAGCCGTGAATGACACAAGCGACTTGGAGATCGCGCTGCCGCTCGACGAGGGGGTGGGCTATCAGGTGCATGACCTGTCCGGCCATCAGCACGATGGGCTTGCGAGCACTACCGGCGTGAAGCATCTGGCCCCTAAAAGCGAAGGCTACCTGCGCGCCTATGACGTCGATGCCTACAACGGCGGCACGGGTAACGTGGAGCTGATCAGCAGCACGCAGGACATCCTGCCGACAGACAAAGCCCTCATTACGCGCCTCTTGGTTTTTGGCAACAACGGCGGCAGCACGGTCTCCGATATCGACATCCTCCGGAGCAATCGCTCAACGACATCGCCGCTTCTGGACACAACGGCCTCCATCATTCATGGTGGCACCGTCGGCATCGCAGTTGCCGTCTTGGGTAACGTCGCCCAGGGATTGTTTCGCAACAACGTCGTCATCCATTCCACGGACCCTCAGGCAACCAGCCTGGATATCCGGATCGACTACACCTGCCTCCAGGGAGGCGCGCTCTAAGCTCCATGCTTTGTAACGCAAAGCAAGAATGTAGCAACCGCATGATCGCTGGCACTGTGGGAACGCAGTGTCGGCGTGAAGTGCGGACGGGCGACCTCTACCAGCTCACGACTGGCATCCCAGATCTCACTCGAAACTTCAGCCGCCGGAATGTCGCCGAGTGCTTCCTTGTTACCCACAAGATGACGAATCAACACGGAAAAATCGCCATCGAGCGATTCCGCCCATTGACGGTAAGTTTGAAAACGCACGCGGTTAGGACGGCCGGTATTTTGCACCATGAGACGGTGCAACGCAGGCGGCGTATCCATCCAAGCCAACTCGCCCCAGCGCTTGAGCAAACCAAGGTTCCGCAAGTCAATAACGTGCAACATGCGCCCGCCCGGCTTCAGCCGATCATAGCAGAGCTGCAGCAGTGGCACCGGATCGAGCACGTGCTGAAAAACGCTGTTGCTGATAATCAGGTCATACGCCGCCGGATCGCTGCGCAAGTGATCTTCCGCCGCAACTCCCTGAATCAAGCGGAAGTCATTAAAGATACCATCAATACTCTGCGACGCAAAGCGACTTTGCCGAACAAAGTTTCGTTTTTCTTTTTCACGCTCCAGAAGAATTTCTGCTACAAGACGTTCACGCTCCCGATCATGTTGCGATTGAAAGCGCTCAAAGAAAGTTACGCTCTCAGCACCACGTGCACGCATCAGCACCCCCCCCGCCAACGAATCACCTGGGCCAAGTTCGCAAACATCGCCATGATAAGCCCCCCCCCCCAGAATTTCCTCAAACAGGCCAACATACCACTCCGCATAATCGGCAGATTTCTCCGGCGAGTAGCGCGCATGGCGCTTCCCGCTGCCAAGCGATTTGATACCGAGCCTACGGCCCAACCCCAGCGCGAGGTCCGACATCACGTAGGCGTAGCAGGCAAGGCGTTGACGAAGACTAGACATAACCGCCCGCCGAGGAATAAGGTAGAGCAAATCGTTCGAGGGCCCCAGTTCCTGCCAGGCGAACCAGCAATACGTTCTGCGAACTGGGGACAATCCGCGCCAGCTTTGGACATGGCTCCCAGAGCGCGCAGCACCTTGCTTGGAGGCAACGACCGAGCTGGAAGAGGTGGTTCATGGCGAGTGTGTTTACTTGGCCGGCGTTTGAGCTTCCATAAGTGTCAAGCCAGCATCGACATCGGTCGTATCAGTGAGGACCCTCCCCCCCTTGAGCACAATGACGCGCCCACAAAGACTACGGATTTTTTCGGAATCATGGCTCACAAAAAGAATCGTTCGATCTTCCTCCTGAGTCAGCTCGCGCATTTTTTTAAGGCTCTTGGCCTGAAATTCTTTGTCACCCACAGCGAGCACTTCGTCAACGATCAGAATTTCCGAATCGAGGTGCGCGGCGACCGAAAAAGCCAGCCGCACATACATGCCCGAAGAGTAGCGTTTGACGGGTGTGTCGAGGAAGCGCTCTACGCCAGAGAATTCGACGATCTGGTCAAATTTCTTCGAGATTTCCTTACGCGCCATCCCAAGGATCGAGCCGTTAAGGAAAATATTTTCGCGACCAGTAAGCTCGGGGTGAAACCCGGTACCGACCTCAAGCAAACTGGCGAGGCGGCCTTGGATGGTCATCCTCCCGGTGCTGGGTGTAACGATGCGGCTCAGTGTTTTGAGCAAGGTAGACTTGCCCGCGCCATTGCGCCCGATAACGCCAATTCGCTCCCCCGGATAGATAGTAAAATCGAGGTCTTTCAGCGCCCAAAAATCTTCGTCAGTCTCCGGCTTGTGTTCTTCATGAGCCTTTTTGGAAAGGAACTTGAAGGGCGACTTGAGCATCCGCGTGATGTCTTCATTGACGCGCGAGTAACCCGGCATCTTCTGTCCATTAGGCAGATGGTGAATGCGGTATTTCTTGCCGAGATTCTCGACTCTGATCGCGAAGTTATCCATGAAGCTTTACTTGCCGCAAAGAGGCCCAAAAGAGCGCAAAATGATTATCGGTTGAGTATACATCTTTGCGAATCTTGTGCTTATTTGCGGCATTTAAATGATGTCGGCGAACCAGGATTCGCTGCTGCGGAAAAAGCGGATGCCAATGTAGCAAATGCCAAGGGTGAGGATGATCGAAATCCACAGGCCAGGCCAGTAGAGCGTGGCGCTGTCGAGGATCGCCCAGCGGAAACCGTCCACCACGCCGACCATCGGATTGAGCGAGTAAACGAAGCGCCAGGCATCCGGCACCTTGTCACTGCTGAAGCCAACTGGCGTGATGTAGAGGCCAATTTGGACAACGAAGGGCAGGATGTGCTTAAAGTCGCGGTAGCGCACATTGAGCGCCGCAACGAGGGTCCCCACCCCGAAGGAGAGAGTTGCCGCGAGCAGCAAGAGCGGCACGAGGCAGAACAAACGCCAAGTGAAGGCGACATCGTAGCCAATCATCAGAACCACCAGCAGCAGCATGGAAATCGCGAAGTCGACCAAGTTGACCAGCAGCGAGCTGGCGGGCAGGATAAGGCGCGGGAAATATATTTTCGCGACGATGGCGTTATTATTAGTCATCGACATCGCCACGTTGGTCAGGCCCTGCGAAAAGAACTGCCAGACAATGACACCGGAAAAAACCATGACCGCATAGGGAACAGTGGAGCCCTCGGCCAAGCCTGCGAAGTAGCCGAAGACAATCGTCATAACGATCATCATCAACAGCGGTTGCAGAAGCGACCAGCCAATGCCAACCGCCGTCTGCTTGTAGCGGACGATGAAGTCGCGCCAGGCCAAAAAGCCGAACAGCTCGCGAAAACGCCAGATTTCGGCCCACGGCACCATCTGATACTTCGCCGCATCAACATCTACCCGGTGGCCCTTGTAGCGCTCGGGCAAAGGGCGTTGCGAGTAGTCGATATCGGGGTCGCTGGTTTCGATTTCAGGCATTATAATGAATTGGAAAAGGTCGAGACGGTTTCCATCCCGACCTTAAATGCATGCGAAACGGTTTTTCGAAGTCCTCAAATGACGTTACGGACGGTTAGCCGGGTCGAATTTCTTGCCCTGAAGCAGGTCCATATCGGCATCCACCATGATCTTGGCTAGTTGCTTCATGTCCGTTTTCGGCTCCCATCCGAGCTTTTCCTTGGCCTTGGAGTAGTCTCCAATGAGCAGGTCAACTTCGGCGGGGCGCAGGAAGCGCTTGTCGAACTCCACATGTTCCTTCCAGTCAAGGCCGACAGCTTCAAAGGAGGCGTCGAGAAATTCCTTGATCGAGTAGGTTTTGTTGGTGGAGAGGACGAAGTCATCGGGCTCGTCTTGCTGAAGCATACGCCACATGCCTTCCACGTATTCCTTGGCAAAGCCCCAGTCGCGCTTGGCATCGAGGTTACCGAGGTAAAGCTTGTCCTGCTGGCCGAGCTTGATGGCGGCGGCGGCGAGGGTGATCTTGCGGGTGACGAAGGTTTCACCACGGCGCGGAGACTCGTGATTGAAGAGGATGCCGCTGCAGGCATAAAGATCGTAGGACTCGCGGTAGTTGACCGTGAGCCAGTGAGCCATGACCTTGGCACAGGAGTAGGGCGAGCGCGGCCAAAATGGCGTGGTTTCCTTTTGCGGAATTTCCTGCACCTTCCCGAACATTTCAGACGAACTGGCCTGATAGTAGCGGACCTTTTTGCCGATGCCAGACTCGATGATAGCTTCCAGAATGCGACCCGCACCGGTGCCGGTGGTGTCGATGGTGTATTCCGGAATATCAAAGCTCACACGCACGTGGCTCTGGGCGGCGAGATTGTAAATTTCGTCGGGTTGCAGGCTATAAAGGAGCTTCACCAGCGCAACAGAATCGCCGAGGTCACCATAGTGCAGATGCAGACGGGCGTCGGGGCCTTGGGAATATTGACCGAGGTGGTCAATGCGCCCGCGGTTAATCGAGCTTGAGCGGCGGACAATGCCGTGAACCTCATAGCCTTTGGAGAGCAGCAGTTCCGCCAAATAGGAACCGTCTTGCCCAGTGATGCCAGTAATCAGTGCTTTCTTCATTGTATAAGGGTTTATTTAATTAAGCGCGCGAGCGATCCAGCTGAGACTCGACCAGCCGCTGGATCATTTCTTCAAAAGGAACGGTATTTTGCCAGCCGAGCAGGCGCTTGGCCTTGGCGGGGTTACCACAGGGGGCGTAGGGCTCAACCGTCATGACCAGCGCGGGGTCGTGCTTTACATAGTCACGCCAGTTCAGATCGACACAGTTAAAGGCCGCTTCCACGAGTTGCTCAACAGAGTGCAGCTTACCGGTGGCCAGTATAAAGTCGTCCACGGTGTCGCTTTGGAGGATCATCCACATGCCGCGAACGTAATCGGGTGCCCAACCCCAGTCGCGACGCCCTTGCAGGCTGCCTAGCTCGAGCTCTTTCTGTAGGCCCAGCTTAATGCGGGCGGCGGCGCGGGCGATCTTCATGGTAACGAAGGTGTCGCGGCGGCGCGGGGACTCGTGGTTATAAAGAATGGCCGAGCAAGTTGGCAGACTGTAAGCCGTGCGGTAAATGCGGCTCATCTCCTGAGAAAACGATTTGGCGGCACCGTAGGGAGTCGTCGGCCGGACAGGAGTCTGCTCATCCTGCGGAGAATGAACGGGCGAGCCAAAGACTTCGCTGCTGGAGGCGTAAAGGAAGCGAGGCGGCTCATCCAGGTCGCGGATAATTTCCAGCAAACGAAGAGTCGCCATACCAATGCTTTCCACGGTCGCCTCCGGCAATTCCAAGCTCAGGCGCGGGCTGGATTGGCCAGCCAAATGATAAAACTCAGCGGGGCGGGCCTTATTAATAATGCGGCGCAGGTGGGTTGCATCTTCAAAAGCACCCGTGTGCAAGAAAAGCTGTTTCTTAAAAATCGCCTCATTCTCCACCAGATGACGAATATTACCGCTCTGGAGCGATTCCGGGCGATGCACCAGGCCATGCACCTCATAACCCTTTTCCAGCAACATTTCGCAGAGGTAGGAACCATCCTGCCCAGTTATGCCTGTAATAAATGCTGCCTGTTTGCTCACGTAGTGGATATCGAAATTTTTGTCGGGAGCGACTTAGCCACACCCTTCGGGTAAAGGACGATGAATTTGCAGGCTGCATGCAGAGTGTCAAGGTCTGTGATCAATGGGAACTTGTACGGCTCCAAGCAGTCCATTAAGAAAATAAGGTGGACATCACTACTTTGCTGTCCTACCCGAGAAATGCTTATGAAGAAATATCTTATCGCCCTGATTGTTGGCGTCGCCGCAATTGCGATCTTCGCCATTTACGGCCTGAACTCAGGCCCCAAACCAGCGCCAGCTTCTGAAACAGTAGTCGCAACGCCAGCGCCAGCCCCGCTACCAGCTTTATCACAGGGGAAAGCCCCCAAGATGGAGCATAAGGAAAGCGCCTACACCGGGCCAAAAAGAATCGTCCTCGACGGCACCCCTGTCGAAATTAACGGCAAACAAATGGACCTTTCTCAATTTGTACAGCGCGCGGAACCGGGCGACATCGAAGGTGCCATTGCCATGTACCGCGATGAAACAGACCCAACGGAGAAAATCAACCGCCTAGCAGACCTAGCCTACCAGCCCGCTGGGGCCAAAAAAATCCACACCGCACTGGTCGAAGCACTCCAAAATACCGACGAAAACACCCGTGAAGCAGCCTTCGAAGCCATCATCGTTTATGAAGACAAAGCAATGATCCCAGCGCTGGAACGACTCGCCCAAGAATCCAATTCCGACATCACGCGAATCAAAGCCAAAGAAGCCATCGAACTGCTCAATTCGCCCTCCTACAGTGAGCTATATTTCGAGTCTAAAGCAAAAAAATAAGGCTTGCCATCTACACGCTAAATCAGTTGATTGACGCGCTCTATAACTCGCAACACAAGCTACTCGCCTCCAACTCCCGCCATTTTCTTTACTGGAACCGAGCTCATCTCCATTGGCAAAAGCCATGGAAGATGTCGGCACAAATAGCATTCATAACGAAGAAGCCTCGAATTTGTGAATTGACGAAGAAGATGTGGATATTTTTTCTCGCCAATAGATATAAAAGATTTACATCCTAAATCCTGAATAAGCACCTAAAACAAACTAGAAAACTATGAAAATCAAATCCATGATTGCCGTCTTCGCCGCCCTGATCTGCGGTGTAGTTGCAAATGCAGAAGTTGCTGCCAAGCAAACTCTGACCATCACTGGTCGTGT
>NZ_BMXG01000017.1:0-18750 GCF_014651635.1 Cerasicoccus arenae
TTGGTCCAAGGATTCTGCACGACGTAAGTATATAAATTCGGTCCGTCGACAAAGCCGAGGGGGTCGCGGGTGATGAAAGTGCCGGTTTCGAGGTCGCGGTAGCGGAAACCCTCGTTTAAGAGACCAGTGGGGTCTTCGTCCTTCGTGTTGGCCTGCTGCCGGTCGGGATTGGTTCCCGACTCCTGAGATGAAGCCGTGTCACCATGCCGACCAAAGGCTTCGTAGGCACCCTGATAGGTCAAAGAACTAGAGGCGTCCGTCGCTGCCACGACGTCCCCTCTTGAATTATAATGCTTGAACGAGGCAGTGCCTGAACGCAGGGAGTATAGGATGCCACCGATGCCGCCACCGTAGTCGCTACCGCGAATGTACTCCACCGTCGGTGAAGTTGCCGTCCCATCAAACTCCTGCACGCTGAGCCCTCCTGAAAACACGAGCTTGGTGGAGACACCTCCGGCGGCGGATTCGTCGCGCAGCACACGGCGTGTGCGATAGTCATAGACATACTCATAGACTCGATCGGGTGCCCCAATCGTGTAACTTGCCTGGATTTTGTAAGCGGACTGAGACGCATCCGCGCCGGGATAGATGTCGATCAGCCCAAGAGTGGGCGCAACCCCATCGCTTTCGGCTAGGCAAATTAGGCGGTTTTCACGATCATATTGATAGCGGGTTGATAAATCCACGCCGCCCACGCCATCATTGTCCGCAACACGACTAATCCGGTTACCATTGGCGTCATAATCGAAAGTGACACTTTTGCCAGTGATTGAATCCGAAAAGCTATCAAGCTGATTGAGCGTATTGCTATAAGTATAGGCGATATCGCTGAGGGGGGTCGTCGTTACACCATCGTTTTCGGTGACAAGCTTAGTGGCGCGATTGTGTCCATTGTCGTAAGTATAGGTAGTAACCACTGTTTTCAGCACCGGATCACTGAGCAGATTGCCATTGTGCTCCACAATCGATTCAGTAAGGAGTCGATTGGCAGCATCATAGCCGTTTGTAATGACTCGCGCATTGAGATCCCCTCCTGGGTAACTTTCGGATATGGTCAAAAGATTACCATAGCTATCATAGGTATTTGCGGTAATATATAATTCGCTTCCAGCGCTGCCGGGACCGGTAATGGTGTCAATTCGATTAATCACATCGTAGCTTTTCGTGATCACCTCACTATTCGGCAACTCGACGTCGGTAATGTTGCCCGATATATCATAAGTATAGGTCGTGACATCCGTTCCATCCGTGATCGTAGCGGTGCGATTAAGCGTATCATACGTGCTACTGAGGGTTCGCGCATAAGCAGTGCCGTAGGCGTAGACTGCTTGCAAGCGATTCCCCGCGGCATCATAGTAGTACTTGTTCGTAACGCCGTTGGACGTCTCATCTGTAATGCGATAGAGCGCATCGTAGAGATAGGCCACATTGGTGATTCCGCCCTTGCCGGCCTCGGTCACATCCAAAATATTGCCCACATCATCATAGGAGTAGGTCCGATTTTCACTTATTGCCCCCGAATAGGAAACCACCTTGAGGCGGTCACGCAGATCATAGGAATATGAAGTCGTTGTGCCGTTCGCATCGGTACGGGAGATCAGCCGCATAGGATCGTAAGACATGCTAGTAGTGTCAACGCCACCATAAGTTCTCGTTAGTTCCCGGTTTAGTCCATCGTAGGTGAAAGTGGTCGTTTGGCTTTTACCATCGGTCACAGAAACCAAGTTGCCCGCCTGATCATAGGCATTGGTAACTGTGATTAAGGCGTCGTCGATGGTGGACGTGGACGTGGACAAAAGTCGCCCTAGAGCATCATAAGTGTTTGTTGCAGTTGTGCGGCCATTTACCGTTGTAGTAAGAACATTGCTAGCGGCGTCGTAAGTCATACTGCGGGCGAAGAACGGATCAGTGACCGTTAACGCACGATTGGCTGAGTCATAAGTAGTCACCGTTTCTGTGCCTCGCGGATCCGTAACCTTGGTCAAGTTGCCGACATCATCGTAATCCATTTCAACAATAGCCGTTCCGGAAGACGTCGTTGGCATCGTTTCCTTCGTCTTACGGTTGCGCTCATCATACTCGTAAGTCCAGACTCTACCCAGCGGATTCGTCAGCGTAATCACATTCCCATTCGCATCGTAATCAGTGGAAGTCGTTATGCCTCCCGGCTGAATGATATCTGTCACGCGGGCGGCGGAATCATAAACAGTCTCTGTTACATTATCTTCTTCATCGGTAACCGTGAGCACCTGACTATGCGCATTATAGGTGTAATTCACATCAGTTCCGTCCGGGAAAACAATTTGTGTATTGTTATCAAGATTATCGTAATAAAACGAAGTCACCCGGCCAAGCGCATCTGTAGTGGATGTGACGTTGCCAACTTTATCATATACACTAGATGTGCTCGCAGTCCCTCCAATATAATTAACGACGGTGTTTGTGGGGCGGTAAAACCCATCGTATGTCACCTTGGTGACATTGCCCCGAGGATCCACTGAACGAGTCGGCTTAAAGCCAGACACATCAAACACGCCTCCACCAGAATTCGCCCCATAGTCGAAAGAAGTAACGAGGGTCCCAATGTTGTTTCCTGTAACCGTAGTCCGTGTTAATCTCTGGAGTCCGTCATACGTAAAATTCGTAGTTGGGCCATCGCTTGAGGAGGAAGATACGAGTGAGTTAACATCATTATAAGAATACGTCGTAACTATATCAGCTGAACTTCCAGTCGGACGGCGTGATTCCGTTTTTCGATTTAAAGCATCGTAAGTGTAAGAAGTCGTATGAGCATTTTCGTCGGTCTCACTGAGCAGGTTTCCTCGACTATCATACGATAGACTCTTGGACCCGATTGGAAAATCGATTTCCTTTAAGCGATTCCGGACATCGTATTCATAGGAGGTTTCATATGATTTCGGATCTGTAACGAGCCGGACATTGCCATTATAGTCATATTTATAGCTAGTTATAATACCCTCATTACCAACCGCCTCTGTGGCTTTTCGCCCCTGACTGTCAACCGTATAGGTTCTGGAAAAGCTGGAGGTTCCACTCGTGACCGTTTGACTGGTGATTGCCCCTGGGAAACTTGAATCACCGTATGCATAACTCGTCGTTCGGGCACCATCATTTTCGCTTAGGGAGGTCATGCGCCCTAGAGAATCGAGGTTGTAAAGAGTCAACCGCCCCTTCGGGTCCCTGTAGCTGGTCATCTTGCGATAATCGTCATCGTAGGTGAAATACTTGCTTAGAGAACTAAGGCCTGAAGCATATCTGATTTCAGTAGTCGGATCGTCGTAATAGCCGTAAATGGTTGGCCAAGCCGGCGATAAGTCCTCATTCGGATCGATGATATTTGAGTAATAATAATTGCGCTTATTGCCACTAAGATCAGTTACCGAACTTAAGGCCAATCCTGCTGAAGGCTGAAAAGTGAAGATTTCGGAACCGAATTCGCCATGATCGACCGTCATTGTTTTATAGTAGATGATCCGTGGGTCCTTGAAGCGTTTATGCAAGTTTCCAGGGACGTACAGATCACGAAATTGCTTCAGGACCTCGACTTCAATGCCCGAAAACTCATAGGTCGTCGTGAATCCCTCGGCGTTAATAACTGTATTGGTTTTCGCGTCAGTGATGGAGACATCCTCATAGTTTGCGCCACCCAAAGAACCCTGTGTGTTGATACGCATACGCTTCCCCAGTACATTATTTTCCAAGTTGAAGGTCGATTTACCAATAGGCAACTGCACCTGTTTTACATAACGAGGACTACCCGTCTGAACATAATACCCCTGTGCAACTGAATTTTTAATATAGGCTTCTCGGGAATGGTCGAATCCATAAGAAAAACGGTAGACATGGGAATTCGCGTCGGTAATGGAACTTAAATTGATGTGCTCATAGTCAATATGCTGGCTGTCATCGTTACAGGGAATTGGATCGGGATCCAAGAAGGGCAAGGGCCCCGTATCCGCAGCATTACGAGGAACCATATCGTATTCAGTGACGTGCTCATAGCCATACTGCGTAAAGCTGTTATCGGCGTGAGTTGCGGTTTCCAACACAGTTGCAAACTCACTCGCATCCTGACCACTCGCATTCGTGTAATCGTAACTAATAGTACTGGAGTCGTATGCAAAGGCGATGGCATTCCCATTGGGATCCCAAGCCCGCACAACCTTGTTTGAGCCATCTTGTTCCAACCAGATTTGAAGCCCGCCAATGACGTTGCCTACGGAATCAACGCTCCCATTACGATGCGCTTGGATTTTATACGGAATCAGCGCGTCTGTCTCTTCATAGCTGTAAACCAATTGGTAGCCAAGACGGTCGGTGACGCTTTCCAACCGGGCATACTCGTAAGTCTCGTAGCTATCGCTGCCCTCCACACGGTCACGCATGAGTCTTTGCTCTCCCCCAGTGAGTTTGGCAAAGCTCAAGGCATTACCGTGCTTTTTACGAAAAATGAAATGCGTCTCAGTTTCTTCCAATGTTGTCAGGTAGGCCTTAGCCTCGTGGCTGGAAGACGGCAGCGGAAACCACCCAGCGCCAAACTTAACGAATTCCTGACGGTTGCCGTTCTCGTCGATTACATAGGCTTTGACCGGCTCTTCAAACTGATTGACATCCGCACCTTCCGGCGTGACGACCTTCACGTAGGAACTCACATTGCTGGACCAGCAGACGCCGAAGGGCTGCGCGGGGTCCTCCGAGGGACGAAGGCCCGAATTCTCCGTGAAAATTTCGCTATGCAGATTACGGCGCAATGAAAGAGCGAGGTCACTACCTTCGATCGGCACATAAATGTCCGTCACACTGTGAACAAGGTTCAAGTTGAACGCATCAATGTAAGTCTCCTCCTTAGCCTCGTCATTCTCACTAGCACTCTGCGGACGCTCGTCCGACATCGGACGGCCGTTCAGCGCGATTTTACGATAGCGCGGCCCGGTCGCGTCACTGATCGGAATGTTGAAGTATTCCGGCGAAGATGGATGAATTTCAATGTTGTCGTCATCCATTTTAATCGTTCGTGTTTCATCAACAACAACAGTTCCATCGGGCATGCATACCTTAAACTCAATCTCAGTCTCTCGCACCACTGGCACCGATACAGGTGTAATTAGCCAATCAGCATCCAAGAAGTAACCAGCATCCTCCACTTCATAAGGCGAACTTATTATTTTAATTCTTTTTTCTTTCGGATCGTACCCTCTGACATTTAGGTAAGAGTCATTCCATCTCACTTCTAGCTTAGAAGTTGAAATTTCTATTGTCGGTGGATTATATTGTTCTTGGGAGTAGGTTTTATCATCAAACGATTTGTAGTAAATACTAAGCGTCGCAGCTCCAGACTTGGGAAGATAAACTGTTTCATCACGATCCAAATTTCCTCTAAAATCTGAAAATCGAGTATGAAACGGAACCGGTAGTTGTTCGTAATAATGAAATAGCTCATAATTATCAAACCCTGAGGGTCGCTCAAAGCTATCAACCGAATACGCAGGGGAAGTGTAATTTGGCTTTATTTCTTGATGGCCAATTTTCACATAAGTATTGCTATCGTAATAAATATCATTCCAACCCAAAAATCCCCTATCAAAACTTTCGTGATTTCGGCCCAACAAATTAACGAATGAAACAAGCCCCTCATGATATTTTGGAGACCATCGCTGAAAGTTTGCTCTCCACTCAAAATACACATTAGGGCTCCTATGGGGGTCCAGATTATGCCTCCAACTCGATACCAAACGAACACGGGGATTATCTCCAGTTACAATGTATTCCCTAGCCTCGTATTCGTACCCTGAATTGATAAAAATAAAAAATTGTTCCCAATAAAAACCGATGGACGTCTTGCTAGTTACAGTGAAAACTTGATGCTCAAGTATCCCTTGAGACATAGACTTATTCATGACTTGTCCATTGCTGCTATCTCTAGTAACAAATCGATAGTAGCGATGAGCGTTAACGCCATAAGTTAAGTCGATAAATCCACCTGATGTAGATGATGTTACTCCTAAAGTCTTCCACTCAACATCTTGTGCAAAGTAATTGCTGTCAACAAATTGAATTTCATATTCTTCGGAAACAGGAAAACTAGGGAAGTCATACTCAACTGCAACCCACCCCGTGGATTCGAAGAATGTTAACTCAAACCCTGGGTCTGAGTTTAATGGAGATGAACTACAGGGTGACTCTGCCGGGTTAACTATAATCGCTATCTCACCTTCTCCATAGGACGATAGTCCTGGATCAAAGGGAGCACCTGGCCACTGAGCCGAAAGACCAGTGGACAAAACAGACACAGACACAACTAGCCAGCAGCCAAGACGCTTCATTGAAAAAGAGTTTCCTGAAGCAATTTTCGAGAGAATTTGGAACATGGTCGAAAGGTAAAACGTGAAATGGTTCATTAGGGCTTGGCGTAGATGACGGCATCACCGCTGGCGTTGGTAACCAGTGAGATGGGATCCACACCATCACTCACATCGGTAAGGAGTCCCAGCAGCGCAGTCGCAGCTTGAGCGTCGAAATACAGCGGTGCGTTTTCCAACGGGACACCGTCGGTATCAGTCACTCGGATAACGATAGATTCCGATAGCGGCGTTCCTAGCGTTCCCGATTGAGCGTCGCCGCTGACAATGCTTAACACTGGATATTGCTCTAGGGTCGGATGCCCGAAATTGTAATAGTCACTTGGATCCGAGCCCGCTAGCAATTCATCATCGTCATCGGTTCCGTCGAGGTCGGAGTCGGTGCTTCCACCCGAGCTAGCGTTGAGATTGCCTAGGTATTGCGACTCCCAGGCGTCGGGCAAACCGTCGGAGTCGGAATCCGCTGAAATCACGTAATCCCTTCTTTCGCTGACGGTCGCATATCCATCGGTGTCGGTCACCACTGCGTAAACCGCAATGGTTCCCGCAGCGGGAGTGGTGAAGGGCCGCTTAACCGTCCCATCGTAATCTCTCGTTATCGAATCCAGTAGGACTCCGGCACCATAATAGAAAGCGACCTCAAAAGAAGGGTCCTCAATGCCCTCGTTGTCCGGGTCGGAAAATGAAACTGACAGGTCTAGTCCGGTGTCATCATTGGCCAGCAGATGGGTTTGCGCTATGGCCGAGGAGTATTTGGACAAGCCCTCAAAGGTAATCAACGGAGGCGCTCCGCTTCTCACGGAAATGGCGTCCAAGAGCATTGGCGTCATCGAGTGATGAGGCACGGAAAATGCCTTATATTGTGGTGAAGGGGCGTGGAAAGCCAAATCAGTCGCCACCGTGCGCCCATCGACGTCCAAGCGGTATGTCTGCGATTCAAAATCGTAGACAAAACGGAAGAGGTACCATGTGCTCTCATCAAACGCTTCGCCATCCAGAATCCGCCAGTATTCGGCGTCACTGAGATGCAAGGCACCAGCATCATCGAAATAGAAGTCCGTTAAAACACCTTCGACCATATCGGGAACCACTGAAAGCCGGACGGCATTAAGGGCAAAACTGACTGTTACAAAGCGGTCCTCAGACGAAACGGGTAATCCCAGTAGAGCTGATTCGGATGCTCCGGCGACTAGCGCCAGAATTCGCGAATCACCGTCATAGGAACTGCCAGAGGCCTGCACAGTAGCGCTTGCTCCAACACCCTCCAGAAGCCAATCATCGTCCACAGCAATCAGCGAATCTGTATCATTGAATCCTGCAAATGCTTCGACCACGGGCAACGGCGGTGCGGAATCAAATACGATTGTGTTGGGCTCATGAGCAACGGAGAGGTTATCGATCAAGATGATCTCCCCTGCATCCAGACCCTGAAAATAGAGTCCAACATACGGCAGATACGGCATACTCGAATCGCGTAAAGATAAATTCTCGAAAATCGTTTCGTCGCCAACACTTAAGCTCCATTTTCCAGTAAAGGTGTTTACGCCAATGCGGTAGGTCTGCCAGACACTATCGAAAACCGTAGTGGAGTCTGAGACTGCCCAAACGCTAGCATTGGGATCATATGCCACTAACTCACCATTACTATTCAGGGCGATAAGAAAGTTGGCCTGAGCCGAGTCGAGTCCGGCGATATTGTAAAGGCCAAGGTTAGCCGGAAGCAGTTTTGCGCGGAACGATATATATACCTCGCTACTCAAGGTGGACGGTGCCAGCGGGTGAGCCATATACGCTGACGTCACGCCATCGCCGAGCGACACGTACTGATTGCGAGAATCAGTTGGGTCTACGACTACATCCGCATTTCCGGCTTCCCAACCATCAACCGAGCCGAGGCCGCCGGTCGAGTATTCGTTGAAATCATATTGCGCAGGTAGCATGACGTAATCGTCCAAGCTAGTCGGATCCAACGGATCGGAACCTTGAGCAATTTCCTCACCGTCGCCAATGAAATCGCCGTCCGTGTCCCAGTTATCGGGATCGGTTTCGTCACCATTGTCCGCAATTCCATCCTCGCCTAGGACCTCCTCTTCATTCGTGAGACCGTCCGCGTCATCATCGAGATCAGCTGGCTTGGTTTCGCCAATGTAAAGGTCGTCCAAATAAATAGGATCGCTAGAGATGACATCCATCGCCCAAGCATAAAAATCGGGCGCTGCGTGGGACAAGGTCCGTCGGTTCATCACGCGCATTCCGTTCTGATACAGGCTCCAGGTCTGATTCTGATAATCCTGGTGTATCGTGATGCGCACCCAATCATCAACGGCAACCAGAGGCGCATCGAGCGGTCGCCATCCCTCGCCGCCATAATAGTAATATAAACGACCATCTGCACCATCTTCGATATATGCGATCGCGGATTGGTTGACTTCGGAAGGCGAGTCGGGAGCAGTCGACGAAAATACCGGTATAATATAGTAGTCAATCCACACAGATTGAACATCCACGAGGTCAAAATAGTGGGTCAGCGCACCGACGCCAGTTGGTGCATCGAGTTCAAGCATATTAGAGCCTTGTCCTCCGGGCCGTGAGCCCACCACTGTCACATATAATGCGTTTCCTTCAAGATTCCAATTACCGCCCAAGGGTGAAACTTCAAAGTCTTCTGTAAATGGCAGACTCGTCGTAAATGTAACGCCTTGCGGTGCCGTCACGCCATCGGGAAATCCGTCCATATCTTCATCGGCGTTGGTTGGATCGCTAACGGCGGAATACTCTGCCAAGTTGGTTAGGCCATCATGATCAAAATCATCCCCTCCACGGTTGGCAATGTCTCCGAAATGGATTTGCTCCCAAAAATCGGGCATACCATCGCTGTCCCGATCCCACTCCAGAGGCCAGTAGTCAATGGATAGGTAATCAAACGCCGTCAAACCAACCGTAGTGGTGTCCGTATAATGCTCTAGTTCCAGTCTTTCCAGCGAGCGTACGCCTGGATCGAGAAATGGGACTTGTGCAAACAACTCCTCCCCATCAAGCCAAAGGCTCCAAGTGCGGGCCTGAAAATCAATGCCCACGCTGTAAACATGCCATTCATTGCTTAAATCCACCGTGGCTCCTTGAAGCCAAGCTGTTCCATTCCAAACATTCACATAGCCATTCTGATCCAGTTCAAAATGATAGACCAGTTCGGTGCCCTGAATAATCGAAGGCAGGTTCCGCCCCTGCAAACGTGCATGCATGTTAAAATACAGTGTTTCCAAACCGAATGTCGCCAGATTCAACGTTGCAGAAGCATCATCCAACACCATTGCCTGAACACCAACGGGCGAATCGCCGCTCGTGATTTCCACTCCAGTATCCGCCATCCAAAACTGCTGGCCATCAAGAAGACCCAATGCATAATCATTAAAAGATATATCCAAAGACAAAGCAGAAACGTAATTTCCAGTCTCATCCCAATCATCCGGCACCGGGTCCAAATGGTCACTCAGCCCGTCAAAGTCACTGTCATACGTAAACGGCCAGGAGGCGATGTATTCGTTGATATCAAGTATGCCATCACTATCAGTATCTTCTCCGCTATCAAGGACGCCATTCCCGTTGGCATCCTCATCGCCATCGAGTTTGCCGTCGCCATCCCAATCTTCGCCTACAAGGTCATTCACATCCGTGACCAGCAGCAAGCCGTCGCCATCCTTATCACTGTATATAAAGCCTCCGTCATTCCTTACCATTCGTACTTCGTCGATCTGAAAATTGTCCGAACCATCGAAAAGCAGGCTCAATTTAGCTAGATAACCATGGTTATCGCCGTTGAATCCAAGGTCACCAGCAATCAAAGCACCTTCAAGAAACACCTCCCACCGTGCTTTAGTGAAATCGACATGGACGATTATTTGTTGCCAATTAGTTGGATCAGATCCGGCCAATGGCACCCAGCGCCCTTCAATCCCCCCCTCTGGTACACGCTCATAGCCATTGTAAACTTCAATTCCACTGGTGCCAAATCGTAACTGAACCTCATCGTTGATGTGTATTTCAGGCAAGTTCGAGACATCCGCCGCCTTCAGATTGCATCCAAACCAGATTCCACGGGTCTTGCCTGCATACTCTTGAATTAGCGCTGCGTCCGCACCACTACCAGTTACCTGAAAACATTGATCCGTTCCATTGGCTCCGCCGGAACCTATAATTTCAAGCGAGGGGCTTCCAGTCGTCGACCAATCCTGTAAGCTCGGTAGGATACCAGAACTGTAACCTTCAAAATCCTCTTCATAATCTAAACTAATTCCTGGCACGGTTGGGTCAGTTCCAACCAGAAACTCTTCAAGATTACTTAAGCCATCATTGTCAAAATCATCATCAGGTTGAACATCAAATATATCGACGACATTGTCTCCATTCTGGTCAGTCAGCCCACCAGTGATGATCACTCCTTCCCAATCGTCCGGCAATCCGTCGCCATCAACATCCCCAATTGGCGGCCGCCAATTTGTTAGATTAAACGAAAACGCGTGCTTAAGTTGACCCAGATTCGCCAATGCGTAATTCTCTGAAACAGGGGTCGCTGGGTTCCAAGGATATCCACCACTAGCAATGATAGTCCCATCTGCCAGTGCAACCGAAAATCCTTCGTCATGCATCCGGTCATAAAACGGCGCAGAAATTGCTTTCAGTTGCCCTAAATTGAGTGCTCCGTTGTTGACTTCAGCATCCTCCGAGAACGCGGTCACCATGTCGTGGATCACCGTTCCCGCAGAACCCGATTCAGCAGCATCCATCGTGTTATAGGCAGCCCGGGCCAGATTCTTCGCCTGACCAAGGTTCGCGACCGCATAGTTGTCGGCCATCCACGCATCGTAAGTTGCCTGATTATAACCGGGCTCTCCTAGCGCGGGAGGCGGTTGACTAGCAACGACCCCCTCACTAAGCCACCACGCAGGATAAGTAGGCCCAGCATTGAGCAGTGATACTGCGCATAAAAGCAAAAGTGGGAGGTATAGTAATTTCATGACAGAAACTTGTTTCGGTGATTAGGAATGTAAAGGCAGCTTAGTTGCCGTAGTCGCCCATAGATATGTCACCCTGCGCCTTAGCGATTAATACTTTTCCATAGAAGTTGGCATGCCCTTCAACATTCAGTGCATTACCATTAGACGAAGTGATCATATTTGCTGGATAGCCGAGTGGGTCAAAGCCTTCTAGTTCTGACTTCCAAGCTTTATTGGCAACGGTCATTTCGCCGTTTTTGAGGACTGTAATGGCATTGCTGGCTGTTGTCGTATCGCCATTTCCTAATTCGAGAATTGGATCGGTGTCTATCCAAGTCGTTTTGCCTTCTTCAGCGCCTCCTGTATCGGTGTATAAACCTAGGTTGTATTTGCCGATGACAAAGCTGTTCGCAGCTTGCGCTTGTGTATACTGGCCGATGGCGACACTACCACTGCCGTTGGCTTCCGAATGAAAACCCATGGCAATCGACTCATCTATGGCGGAAGCCTCCTCGCCAAAAGCAAACGAATCATCCTCAGCATATGCTAAACGACCAAAAGCAAACCCTACATCGCCAATCACAGTAGCATCAGGGCCAAATGCAAAACTGTGGTCACCGATAATATAGGCTAAATTTCCAGAGGCAAATGAACCCTGTCCCGTTACTCCGGTGTCAACCCCCATAACAAAAGAACTGGAGCCTGAAACATGCGACCATTCGCCAATTGCCATACTGCCGTAGCCAGTTGCGAACGTTTCAAATCCGATAGAAAGCGTGCCAACTCCCCTCGCAGTGGAATTTACTCCAACCGAAAGTGTGTGCTCTCCGATATTCGCATAAGACGTAACGCTACCCACTACGAGTGACCCCTTCGAGGGGATCCATGCCAGATAATTGCCAAATTCACCGACTGGTAATTGATATGTTTCATCGAAGTTTTCACCCTCACCGGCCCAGATGGCACCGTTATCTTCGACTTTCAATGACGCTTTGACTGCAGGATCGGTCACGGTGTCATCTTCGTTAACTGTCAATTCATTGTCGACAGTGACATCGCCATTTGCGACACCTGCGGCTTGGACGTCGAGGTCGCCCTCGATGACGATGGAGTCAGCTTGAAGCGCGAGGGGGACAATTCCGGTTGCGATGAGGGTGGCCAGCAGGGACTGGAAGGAACGTTTCAAGGTTTTCATTGGTTCGGTTGGCTGAAGTTGGCTTTAAATGTGATTACTGATAAAGTGTTATTCGTTTTCAATAGCGATTGGCTCTTGGAGGCTAGTTGATTCGCGTAAACCCGTGATCTGCTCGCGGTAGGCTGCCATGGCTTGACGGCGATCTTCGGGAGACGCATTGGCGAGTGCCTGGCTGAGATTATTGATGGCAACGAGACGTTCGTTACGTGACTCAAGCTTGGCCCTCTGTGCGAATGACAGATTTTCAGGAATCGGCAATGCCGCCAAGGCGTTGGTTGCACTGGCGGATCGTCTGGACTCGGACAGTTCACCCAGGCGTTGGACTTTCAAGGCGTTCTGCTCGCGAAAGGCGGCCATCACCTCGCGACGCTCCTCAGGATTGGCGTCTTTAATTGAAGCAACAATCGTCATCTGCGCTTCGCGCATATCGAAGCGCAGTTCCATTACTTCGCGCTTTTCGGCTGGCACGGTTTCCGGGATTTCAGGGCGAAGCCATCCGCGATCATGTTGATTATCAACGGAATGTTCAGCTGTTCGCTGGATGCGTTCATGCTCAATCAATGCGTGGCTCTTCTGACGCCATTGCCCCAACAGTTGTCGCCGCTCTTGGGTGCTGGTTGCCTGTGTAAGTTGCTGATGCAGATCCTGACGTGATTCGCGCAATGCCGTCCGCGATTCACTCACGGCGGCGGCATAGGATGCCCCTTGTTCACTCGCAGCCTTGGCAGGCCGCTCCGCTAGTAAAGGGAGCATGATTAACGAAGAAAAAACGAGGTAGAAAAGTTGTTTCATGATGCGAAAGAGCAAATAATTATTTCAAAACCACCCGACCGGATGGACGTAACACCAAGTTCTTACCCGCCAGGTTAAACGTGGTTTCATCGTAGGAGTCGTTACGGGTTTCATAGACTAAGATCGCATCGCCGGATGAGGCAGTGTTAATTGCCTTGGTTATCGTGCGATATGGACCATCGCCTGCGGTGGGGATTCCATTCGTCGCCGATTGACCATTGCAAGCGGTGTCACTCCCACGCATGTTGTTGACGTAGTATACGCTGCCCGAGCTAGAAACATTATCTTTGGCCAGTGGGTCGGTGCCGTTGGCGTATTCATCGTCATCGGTAAGGCCATCTCCATCAAAATCGGAGGTTGTGCCAACGTCGGCTAAATATGAAAGGCCATCGCTCGGATTTGCTTCTATAATACGCCACTCCCACCAGTCCGGAATGTTGTCAGCGTCATAATCAGTGATTTCCTCAAAGACCAGGTCGTCAAACTCAACGGTTTGGTTACTGGGATTAGTTGTGTTTGGGTATATAAAAATGCGGACATATTCCGTGCCCATCCAAAACTCATCATAGGGTTGCGTCGTCCAGCTCATACCAGTAATATTTTCCGCTTTATATTCCATCCATTCGCCGGGAACAGTCACGTTAACGGCCGCGACATTATTATTTCCATCGCCACCGCGATGATTACGCACGATCACTGTCTCAGAGGCATTTAGCGCATCAACAACGCTGGTAGGCAGAGTCACCCCATTGGCCAATTCAATGACGTTCCCAACAATTGAATTAAACGTAGACTTTCCACCACCGAGTCCAAGCTGGACAGGATCAGGAAGTTTGGTCGTATCCCCACCGATGTAATAGCCGAGAAATCGATGATTCCATGGTGCCCCAACGGTATTCCACCCCGAGGGAGAACTCGCCAGAGTAATGGTCACATTAGCGCCAGTGTCGTCATAACTAACAATTTCAGCCTCATCCCCTGAATAATATACATTAACTCCAGGCAGCAAAGCAATGTTGCCTGAAGCGTCAGTGTAATAACAAGTAAAACCAAAAGAAGTTAAGTTTGATTCAACGACGCCTACTGAGCGAAACAATCCCGATAGCCGGTACTGTTTACTCGGATCGATTGGTATGTATCCGGCGCTCCTTATTCCGGCGAGACTCGTTCGGGTGTACACATTATTTCCATCATATACAGTTGGCGCGCTATCATTTTGAAAGTCATTGGAAGGATCGCCATCCTCAGCATCATAAATGAAGCGCAAGGGCTCAATATTCACCGTGAATGTCTGCTGAACTTGACTGGACTCCGTGTTTGCTGTCGCCGTAATTCCAAAACTACTGAGCGTGTCTGGGGCTTTAACGTACACCGTGGAATCGCCATTGGAATCAGTCCGTATTTCCAGCAACGAAACCGTTGATGATGCTTTATTCTCGGCGGCTAGCGAACTCAGGGAACTCAAGTGGGTCCATTCGATTGGAGCGTTTTCCAGATCAACACTTGAATTCTGCGCATTCACCACCAAAGGCGACTCAAGCCAAATACCCGGATAGGCCGTTTGCTGGTCGCCTGAAGTTTTGGTCAAGGTAGGCAGAGCATCATTATAATAGTCATCTGGGGAAGTGTCCGCCATGTACTCCTCCAGATTGCTTTTTGAGTCCATATCCAAGTCAGCATCGCGGTCATTTGAGGCTGTGCTCATATTTGAGAATAATGTTTCCCAGGCGTCGTCCATACCATCGTTGTCAATGTCGGTGAAGATCGGACTGCTCACATAGAGACCAAGTTCATCAAAGTAAACTGGACCTGTCCCATCACCGAAAGAACGCATCTCCGTCGGCTCAGTCGGTGTACCAAGTAAGTCAATATTCGCTGCAATTGGCACAGAAACACCATCTAAATAAAGATCCCATTTACCGGATGAGAAATCCTGTCGTAGAGTTAGGCGCATCCAGTTATCCGAAGCATTGCTTGTCGTGCTAAAATACGTCGGCAAGGGAATTGAATCACCATCGCTAACGACAAGCATTCCCTGTTCACCACCAGGAAGCGCACCCTCATGCAGACTAACATTGCGGAAAGTAATATCTGCTGCTCCATTGGCATCGTCATCCGCAACCATCGCAATGTAGCTAATGACACCGCTAGCGTAATACTGACCGACTGGAATCGTAAATGTTTGAAACCCAGAACCTGAATAACTGAAACCCGAAATCTGCTGATTGTCCGGATCAGTACCAGCAAGACGAAACAAGCGAACCTCATCAAAGAAGACCAGATCTGTTTCCAGCGAGATACCAATAATTTCACCTTCGTCGACCACATCAACTTCAAACGTCAGAACCGTGTCTGGGGTGATCATATACTGGTAAGGCAACGCCTTCCAAGAATTACCCTCCAGTTGAATCGTCGAGCCTCCAGAGGTCACTGTCGCAGTGGTCGGCAAGCTATATTGCCCATCCTGCCCTCCACCATATCCAACTAAATCACTTCCATCAAATTCAATTTGAGTTGTCCGAAATTCAATCATGCTCCCAGCAGCAGAAATCGTATACGCTGGAGTTCCACTCACGTGCGCCATCGGCAGCACCCAAACATCCCACCATGCAACACTATCAGTGCCCCATTCGGCACCTTGTACCGTCCGCACTGATTCGCCCAAGGGAGAACCAGCAGGTATTAGTATAGACTGATCAGTGCCATTAGCTGATTCCACATTCGAAGCCGTCGCACTGCCTGATACAACTGACCACCCCGTTTCAGCCCCTATGCTCGATGACAGGGTGAGAGACTCAAAGTCTTCTGCAATCGTCTGTCCATGAGCAAGCGTGCTAAGCAAAAGACCGACGAACAAACAAAGAGCCTTTGGAGAGAAAAAATTATACATGAGAAATGACGGGATATTGGCGATCCGATGACGGGTTGACACTCACAACGTGATTCGATTATATCACGCCTTGCAAGTTAATTCTTATAGGTGACTTCGGGCCACTTCGATTAACCTCGACGGTTCCAGCCGGCATCGATGATTCTTGGGCATGCGCGTAAAGACCGGTAGTGTCCAAAGCAATCTGTTCGATATCTTGTCTCACGTAGAGACCGCTTCTGAGCGTAAAAGCGGCCTTGATCGGCTAGTGGTGATTGATTGGGAGTCGTTCCGCCCGGTGCTTGAGGAGTACTTGCTTGGGTTACGGCGACCAGAAGAAGGGAGGACGACCGCCGTGGTGTCCGGTGTTGATGCTCAAGGTGCTGATCTTGCAACGCTTCTTCGACTTGTCCGACGAGGAAACGGAGTTCCAGATTTTAGACCGCTTCAGCTTTCTTCGTTTCCTCGGGTTGCGTCCGTGTGATGGCGCTCCGGACCACGCGACGATCTGGTCTTTCAAGGAACGCCTTGGCGCGGACGGCATGCTTGCGGTGTTCGAACTCTTCAACGCAAAGTTACGCGACCTGGGCCTGATTGCCAGTTGCGGCAAGATCATCGACGCCAGCTTCGTTGAGGCTCCCAAGCAGCGTAATTGCCGACAGGAAAACGCGCAGATCAAGCGCGGCGAGGTTCCTGAACACATCGCCAAAAAGCCGCAACGCCAGTGCCAGAAGGACTTGGACGCTCGTTGGACCAAGAAGGGCGGGCAGAGTTATCATGACCGTGTCCACTTAAACAGAGCCGCTTGCCAAGTTAGTCTGGGCCTTTATAAAGTACACCGAGTATGAGAGGCAAACGATACACCACCGAACAGAAAATCCGCATATTGCGTGAAGCCGATGCGGGCCAGACGATCACCGATGTCTGCCGTGAGGCTGGCGTCTCCGAGCAGAGCTTCCATCGCTGGAAGCGCGAGCTTGGGATGCTGGATGTTGACCAGGCCAAGCAACTGAAAGAGCTGCAAAAGGAGAACGCCCGTCTTAAGCGTATGCTGGCCGACGAGATACTGGGCAAGGAATTGCTGAAGGAGGCGCTAGAAAAAAATGGTAAGCCCTGCACACAAACGCGAGCTGGCGCAGCGGCTGGTGTCGCAGGGCAGATGTTCGGCGCGGGCGGCGTGCCGTCACTTCGGGTTGCACCGTTCGACCTTTGGCTACCGTCCCCAAGAGCCTGCGCCCTGGCTAGCAAAGTTGCGCGGGGCAATCCGGGTCAAGAGCGAAGCGCACCCGGAGTTGGGTTAGCCGAAGATCACGCAGCTGCTCAAACGCTATGGCTGGGAGGTGGGCAAACGGCTGGTTCAGCAGTTGTGTCGGGAGATGGGGCTGCGGTGTCCGACGAAGAAGCCGCGTCGCCGCCGAGCAGGCGTCTCGACTGGCTCGCCGACCAAGGCCACGTATCAGAATCACGTCTGGACCTGCGACTTCGTAGCCGACCGCACCGCCAAGGGCGGCTCCATCCGGATGCTCACCGTGCTTGACGAGTTTACACGCGAGTGCCTGTGCATCCACGTTGACCGCCGCATCAACGCGGCCAAGGTGCGAGCCATCATGAGTGAGCTGATCAGCGCCTACGGCAGCCCCGGATACATCCGCAGCGACAACGGCTCGGAGTTTATTGAAAAGAGCCTGCGCGGCTGGTATGCCCACGAAGGCATCAAGACGCTCTACATCGACCCCGGAAGTCCCTAGCAGAACGGTTAATCGAATAGTTCAACGGAAGGCTTCGTGACGAGTGCCTCAACCGCGAACTGTTTTATACACTCAGCGAAGCCCGTATCGAAGACTGGCGCTGGAAATACAATAACATCCGCCCCCACCGTTCCCTCGGACTACTCACGCCGCTAGAGTTTGCCGCACAAGAAACGCAACCCGAACCCTGCGAAATCAACCTGAAAGGCATGGGCTACACTCGGGCTACGCCCTCATTCCGCCCAAGCCTTGACACCCTATACCAACTAACCATTAATCACATCATTAACCCGCTCAGGCTAACTTACAGGCCGGTACTGTTTGCGTAGTCAGGTCAACCCACTCAGCGATTTCTTGAGGCAAGGAAACCTCGGTTCGTTCCTTTCGGTCAGGCTGCATGGCTATACTTTTTCAAACGGAAAATACTGTCATCGCCCAATATTAGTTCGCCACTAGCGATCAGACTGTTAATCGCATCTTCATGAGCGTCCCGCCGCTGCACATCGAAACTTCGACGTAGCTCAGCCCAAGAACAGGGGCCATGTCTTTCCAGAGCCCGAAGCAAGCGGGCCTTGTCTTGGTCAAGTGAGCTCTTGTTTGCCTGCTCAGCAATGATACGTTCGGAGTATGATTGATGCTGATTTAGGATTCGGTGGATGCCAACTTCTAAGGAATAAACGTGCGTAGGGAGCGTAGGGACTCAAGCATGGCGGTTGACCAAAACCAAAATGCATCAGAGTAACTACCGTCGCCTCCGCGCGGAGGCGACGTC
>NZ_BMXG01000017.1:18760-71260 GCF_014651635.1 Cerasicoccus arenae
CCATAATCTATCGCATGCGACAAGCCGGAAACACACAGCAGCAAATCGCCTACGCTTTGGGCTTTTCGCAATCGGCCATCAGCAAGGAGCTGATGGCGCAACGCCGGGCATCGTGGTTACCGCCCAAAGCAGGCTCAGCAGATGGCTGATTACCGGCAGTGGCGTAGACAATGGACCTGAGTTTGCTGGCAAAGTGCTCGATGCCTGGGCTTATGCCAATGAGGTTCAGCTTGATTTTATTCGACCAGGCAAACCAACCGAAAATGGCTATATCGAGTCCTTCAATGGCAAGCTTCGCGACGAGCTGCTGAACACTGAGATCTTCTTTTCTCTGCCCGAGACCAGGGAAAAGCTTGAAGAATACCGCCTCGATTATAATACCTATAGACCGCACAGCTCGCTGGGCTATCGGCCTCGGGCCGAATACGCCCAGCAAGCTGCATCCAAGACAACAACAACCCAATCGAAACGGAAAATCCTAGCACTGCCCCTGGCATAAAGATTGGGAGCGAGTCATGACCGAAAATCTTCTCACTGACAATGGACTGATTTTATGGAGCCCCTGCCACATACACCTCTTTGCTTTATTGATTGAGGTTTGCAGGCCGGAAGCTGTGTTTTGATAATCAGGGTAACAGACAGGTGCCAAAATACACGATTTCCACTCCGGAACGATAAAAAATCTTGAATCAAAGCCATTGTCACCGTTTCTTGTAGCGAACAAACTTCGAACCAATAATTTACCAACCCCCCGTACCACTGTGGAAATCAACCAGGAAAAACAGGAAACCATCAATATTGTCAGCCTTAAGGGCCGACTAGACGCCGGCACTTCCGGGCAACTGGAAGAATCGCTCAACGCACTGGTCGAAGCCGGTGAACCCAAGGTGCTCGTTGACTGCCGCGAATTGGACTACATTAGCAGCGCTGGCCTGCGTGTTCTTTTGGCTGCGGCAAAGCAATTCAAGAAGCTCAGCGGCTCGATTGCACTTTCCACGTTGAATCCAAATGTGAAGCAAGTCTTCGAAATCTCGGGCTTTACGTCGATTTTCCCGATCTACGGCACGCGCGAAGAAGCGGTCGAAGCGCTTTCTTAAAGGAAGTTAGATTTTTTTTACCAACCCTGCCACTAACGTGGCGGGGTTTTTTATTGGGTGGGGCTCCGTTCGAAGTGTTCCTGAGCTTTCTGGATCAAGGCATAAAACTGCTCGTTGACCATGGGCTTGTTCATATATTCATCTGCCCCAGCGTCCAACGCTTGCTGTCGAGTGCTACCCACGGCATCCGCAGTTATGACGATAATGTAGGCAGGGATGAAGCCCGTGCGATCAGCCATGCTCTCCCGCTTACGGATGCGAGCGACTGCGGTCAAGCCATCCATATCCGGCATGTGCACATCGGCAATAATCAGATCGAAATCACCGGGAGAAAAGGCACGCAAAAGCTCTTCTCCGCAATCCACCACGTTGCAGCGATGCCCACGGCGATGAAGCAAGGCAGAGATAAGCTTTTGGCTGACGGGACTATCTTCGGCCACCAGTGCCTTTAGCGGGCGGCCTGCGAGCGTCACTGGCTTCTCCAGCGAAGTCTCCAGACTAGGTGCCGCGGCCCGAATGGGAATCGTGACGAAGAAGTTTGAGCCTTGGCCGAGAGTGCTGCGCACCCCGATTTCTCCACCAAGCATCTCCGTGAGACGTTTCGTAATGGCCAAGCCCAGCCCAGCTCCACCAAAACGCTTGGTAGCGCTCGCATCGACTTGAGTAAAGGAATTGAAAATGCGCGTCTGATTATTTTCCGCAATGCCGATGCCGGTGTCTCGCACCTCAATGGACAAGGAATACTCACAGAGCAGTTCTATAGAGCTGACAGGAGTGGCATCCACATGAATTTCCACAGAGCCAGCTTCGGTGAACTTGATGGCGTTGCCGGCCAGGTTAAAAAGAACCTGGCGCAGGCGGCTGGCATCAGTAACGACGGTATGCGGGGTGCGGGGTGAAATAATAATCCTCAGATCCAGATCTTTTCGAGCAATCTCATGTTGGAATATTGATTCGACTTCATGGAGCAGTGATTTCAGGTCAAAGGGCGAAAAATCCAGCTCAATGCGCCCGGCCTCAATCTTGGAGAAATCCAGTAGATCATTGAGTAGAGTCAGTAGATTATTGGCACTGGAGTGGATGATCTCAGCCAGCTCCAATTGCTCTTCATCCAGCTCCGTCTCACGCAGCAAGGAGGCAAAGCCCATGATGCCGTTCATCGGCGTCCGAATTTCGTGACTCATTGAGGCCAAGAACTCCGATTTTGCGCTGCTAGAGGTCTCCGCCTGTTCCTTTGCCGTACGCAAATTCTGAGATTCCAATCGTTGAGCAATCACCAATCGCTGCTGCAAACGGCGTTCGCGAATTTGTGCTTTGCGCAGTTGCTCCTGTTCTTCGTGCAACAGCTTTACTTTAGACTCCAACTCCTGCCGCGCGTGCTCTAACTCCGCTTCACGCGCTTCAATATGCGCCAGCATGTGATTAAAGTCCTCCGTCAACTGCCCAAGTTCGTCATTGGAGTTTTTAATAGCGCGCAATGAGTAATTCCCCGAGCGCGTAATCCGACTAGCAGTGTCGGCAAGCTGGCGCACCGGAATCAAAATGAAATCCAACAGGCGCGACGATAAACGCTGCGCCGTAATCAGGCAAACTCCGACAATCCCCAAGCTAATGAGCAACCCGGTAAAGATCGAATGCCAGAGCGGGTAAAGGCTGGAAGCCAGCGAGAGAAATCCGTAGTAACGGCCATCCTTAATGATTCGGCAATGCACCACGGCCTCGCCATTAATGAACTCCATATGGTCCTCGACCTCAAACTGCGCATCCCGCGGCGTCGCACTCTCAATCGATTGAGAAAATACGTAATCTCCATCGGCGCTACGAAAGCTGACCCACCGTAGATGCTCGTTGTTATACGGCAAAGACAATGCGTCCCCCAAATCAGTGGGTTCCGCACGATCCATCATCAACGCGATCCGATAACCGATCAGGTGGGCGTTACTGGCAAGCTCATCCTCTAGAGTACGCAGACTAACAATTGTCTGATATGTAACGATACCTGCTCCGGCCAGAACGACAATAATGACGCCCGTTAACCCAATGATCAGCGTTAGTTTATCCCGTAACGATCGGGAATTCAGATGGAATTTAAAATCCAAAATTATGCGATGACAGCCTTCGCCGTTATTTAGTTATTTGGCCCCAGTATGGTGATACGCAGCTTAGTTATACGAATAGAACGGGTCAAAATAAAAAAGGCCCGCCAACCTAGGCTCACTCCCCTAGAAGCGCAGTGCGCAACTCCGCTTCCAGCTCGTGTTCATCTGGACTTTCAATCCCATCACTCAGGAAAAGTTGATGACTAAGCTGGAAGGCTTTTTCACGGGTAGAGACATCGGCAAGTCGCTCGGACACACGTTTCAAAAAGCTCTCGCGCGCCTCTTGGCTAACCAAAATGTCCCGCACGCGGGTCACCGCCAAATCATAGTAGTTGTCGATACTTTGAACGGCCTGCCAGTCCATTGACTCCAAGCGCCGCTGGATCAACTGATCCTCAGCCAGTGAGACCGTGCGGTCTGAATACATGCAGAATACCAGCAGATCAACGATGGCTTCGCGTTGCTGCTGGGTGAGACCGTCAGCGGAATCACCACCAGCGCGGAAAAGTTTTTGGAAAAAGCTCAACATGTCAGTGGGAAAAGTATGAATCTAATGGGCTCACGGCAACAGATATTAGTAGGGCGAAATGCCCTAGGCCATCAAAATATCGTAAGCATTTTCACCATACGCTCAAGTAGTCGCGGGGGGGGTATTGATGTCAAAACTAAGAGTATATAAACAAGAGTTATATCCTGCGCAAAAACCAATGAAAATCATTATTTTTCGGTGGCTGGACAAAGCTTGCCACGCTCTGTCACGATTCGCACAATGCAGAAGTCATGAAATCCCATCAGGTGGTGAAGGCTTGCTTTGATAAGCAAAGCCCCAAACAAATCGCGGAGGATATCGGAGTCTCGGTATCGCTTCTCTACAAGTGGTCACAGCCCGTGGGCGAGACCCAAAGCGGCGCAATCAATCCGCTCGATCGGGCGGTACAGCTCAATTCAGTCGCCCCAGACAATGAAGTGTTGCATTGGCTTTGCCAGCAGGCCGACGGCGTCTTTATCCGCGATCCAGAGAGCGCAGCGCGGGCCTACCGCTACATGCCTGCCACCAATGACATTGTCCGCCAATTCGCAGCCCTCCTATCTGAAATAACTCAGGCTGCACTGGATAATAGGATCACTGAGCAGGAGGCAACCGCCATTCGGCAACTGTGGGATCGGCTAAAGGCCTATACGGAAGGCTTTGTCACCGCCTGCGAAGAGGGAAACTTTGCGCAAATCCGCGGCCTGCCGCTACCAGAGCCACCCACTGATTCAGGTGAGCCATCACCCAGCGGGATCGACTGTCGCTAAGCTTATCGGTTCCAAGGCATTTTGGTGAGCAATAGGGCCAAACCACAGGCACCCGTGAGACCGGCGAACGTCAGGCCAGCGCCGAAGAAGCCTGGGATCAGCAGGAACCAAGGGTTCACAAAAGCGCCGAGCAACGTGCCTACAAAGATGTTGGCTCCGGCCACAATCCTCACTTGTCGATCCAAAGAGATCGCACCGCCCGTGGGCGAAGTAAGACCTGCTTGACCGGGCCAAGCGCTCATCCCACCGTCCAGCTCAACGGCACCGTTGTGGCCTGCCTTAGCCCAAATTTCGAGCGCACGTTTGGAGCGCGTGCTCGATTGACAAATCAAGACGATTTTACGCCCATTGGCGGCATCAGCAAGCCGGCTCACCGTAGTAGCATCGAGTTGGTCTACCGGATAGTTAGAAGCACCGTCGATGTGGCCACTGCGGTATTCACCAGGGCTGCGCACATCGATCAGAAACCACTCATCAGGAGCGTGGCGTAGATTATCCGAGAGTTGTTGAGGCGATATGGAGTTCATTTCGATCCATTAGTCTACTCAACTCCATAAACATTACAGCACAAATCGTTATTTTTCAGTGACTTGCATCTTTGGTTCCTGACTCAAAATACTAACTACTTAACCTGCCCAGATCCGAAGATCAGATATTTGTAAGAGCACAGTTCTCGAAGTCCCATGGGCCCACGAGCATGCAAACGATCCGTCGAAATGCCAATCTCTGCACCAAGGCCAAATTCGTAGCCATCAGTAAAGCGGGTGCTGGCGTTCCAATAGACTGTGGCCGAATCCACACCGAGCATGAATCGCTTCGCCGTCTCCTCGTTACCAGTCACGATACCGTCGGAGTGAGCGCTGCCATAGAGATTAATTGCCGCAATGGCGTCGTCGACCGAATCCACCAACTTCACCGCAATGATGTAGTCGAGGTATTCTGCGTAAAAATCGTCTTCGGTCGCGTAGTTGTAATCAATCGACGGCACACCGTGGGCAATGCCGCCAGCATTGATTTTCTCCAGCACACGACCGGCAGCGTGATCGACGCGCATTTCAACGCCTTTTGCCTCAAATGCCCGAGCCAATTTGGGCAAGATGCTCGCTGCAACGTCCCGGTGAATAAAGAGATTCTCGATGGAGTTGCAGACGCCCACACGATCAGTCTTGGCATTGACCACAATGGACTCGGCCATATCGGCATCAGCCTCCGCATCAATGTATATCGCACACACACCCGTGTAATGTTTGATAACTGGGATACGGCTATTTTCCGCCACAAAGCGGATCAGCGTCTCCCCCCCCCTTGGGATAATGCAGTGGACGTATTTATCGAGCTTGAGCAACTCATTGAGCGCCCAGCGATCTGTCGTCGGAATCAACTGCACCGCCAATGGGTTAATACCGGCCTCAGTCAACGCCTCATGAATAATCTCTGCCAGCGCCATGTTCGTGTGGAAGGCCTCTTTGCCCCCACGCAGAATCGCTGCATTACCGCTTTTCAGGCATAGAATCGCGCAGTCAATAGTCACATTGGGGCGAGACTCGAAAATGATGCCCACCACACCAATTGGCACGCGCACCTTGCGAATGTCCAAGCCATTGGGGCGAGAAATACGCTCCAGCTCTTCGCCAACGGGGTCGGGCAGCGCCGCGACCTGTCGCACGCCATCAGCCATCTTGGCGATACGCTCCGGAGTAAAGGTCAACCGCTCAACCATAGCGGGCGCGAGCTCCAGAGCTTTGGCGGCGGCCAGATCCTTCTGGTTCATGGCCAGCAGGTCGCCCGTTGCCGCAACAAGGCGATCAGCCAGGATTTCTAGCGCTCGATTCTTCTGCGCTGCGTCCAGCGTAGCCAGCTCCAACGACGCCGCACGCGCCTGCTTGGCAATGCCAGTAATTAATTCCTTCAGATGTTCAGTCTCTTCGGCCATAGCTAAAGTGGAAAGCAAAACCGCCTTTTTGAAAAGCGCAATCCTCAGGCAGTCCTCTTATGCAATTCCAATAACTACGAACTCCGAAGGTTACTTAAACCGCGCCATAAGCGGAACCAAGACTTCGGTTACGACACCAGCACCATTGTCACGCGCATGGCCACGGGCAACAGCAGACACCGTGCGGGCTGAATCACTGTCTTCCCGGCCATCAGAGAAGGCGCGTTGGGCAAGCGAAAGATAGGCCGTGGCAAGGTCGAGGGAAATGGTCGCTAAATGCGCGTTGTTGCTGATTTCCGCGGCTAAGCCGAGAACGATCGGATTGTGTTGGCGAATCTGCCCGTCTTCCTTCCAATGTGGCAGGTCCGCACATTTGCCCAGTCCTAGGATATCTGTGTCAAAAATGGGGGCTACATCCAGATCGATAACCTCCACGGCATCTGGAAGTAGATGGCTCACGCTATCGAGCACTTGAGAATCGTAGCGATTGGCCCTAGTCATACGACGATAAAATCGGATGGCACCAGCCAAGCCACCCGCATCAGGGTCAAGTAACTCGGGCATGAGTGTGTCCAGAATCCTCTCTGCGGCGTCCCGAAAACGGTCATCGCGCGAGATGTTCCAAATTTTAAGCAATGCCTGAATCGCGTCTTCGGCCAGCAAGGCTTCCGCACGATGGACATTTTCCCGGCTATCATTGGCGATACGTGGCTCGTAGACCGGGCCTTTGGCGTCGAGACCAACCGGCAGCATGTCGCCCATTAGAATCGCGTCTGCCCAGCGACCACCATAAGCGATGGCAAACTTCGCGTAGCGCTCAGACTGGTTAATCCGATAGGCGACCAGCGCGAGGTTGATTAAATGAAAATGCGCAGGCGTGTTATAACTCGGAAAGCTATCGTGCGAGAAGCCCTCAGCACCCAAGGTGTGCGACGGGAAGCAAGCAGTCTCCTCATCATACCAAGGCCGCACATTCTCACTCCAGTTACCAATGTGCTCGGCAGCGTCGAGGACTTGGCCGATAGTCGCCATGTCGCCATCCAGTCGTGCTAATTGAGCCAGAAAAATCTCAAAATGCTGCATACCGCTGGTAACGTCGGCCATCCGCCAGTAGCCGTGGCGCCAAGCCTCGGTCTCCTTGAAATGCCGGGCCACCTGATCGCGAATTTTCAGCAAGAAATGTGCGCCAGGGTGAGTGGGCTCAAAATAGAGCAGCGGCAGCCAACCCGTCGCATAGATCGCCTGATCCGGCGTGTCGAGGGGGGGGGCATCGGCGTAGCGGCGTATGCAATCATTCGTCCATGCACTTACCTCACGCAACAGGTATTTGCCCGCTTCGCGCGGGTCCTGATGGCGGGCAAGCTTGTAATGAAACATGGGGCAACGAGAAGGCGCCGGGAACAATGCGCCTGTTAAATGTGTTTAGAATCCGCCTCGTCCTTGACGACGTATCCGCTGTCTTGTCGGGCGTGGTTAACTTTATTTTTCTTGGTATAAGCTTCGTAAACGTCTTCAGCAGTCATTCCAAGCACTTGAGCGGTGGAAATCAGGAAGTGGAACAAATCGACGACTTCCACACGTGCATTTTGCTCATCGAACTCTTGATACTTCGCCCACCATTTCCATGGAACTGAGTCAATCAGCTCGGCAGTCTCTTGCTGCATGGCCCGTGTATAGTTGAGGACCCATTTGATTTTTTCCTCCTGAGTAAGGCTGGAAGTATCGACCCCGATACGCTTGTTGAGCGCTTCCTGCTGCTGAAAAATTTCGTCGAGCTTATCCATATCCGTCACGAAAGCCCGCCTTTTGGCTTGGGGCAAGATTTTAACGCATCTACAACAGCGACTTGCGTTGAAAAAGGCGTTTACTCACGCAGTTAATGCGTCAAGCTGGCGCGCTGTTATGGGACGCCACGCTATCAAACGCGAAATGGACCTGCAAATCCTCCTAGAGTGGATTGCGGATGGTGCGCGCGTGCTGGATCTCGGCTGTGGGCGCGGTATTTTGCTTGAGGAGCTCATTGCCCGGAAGCACTGCTACGCCGTCGGGATCGACAGTGATCTAGCTAAAATCACCTCCTGCGTGAAGCGCAGCGTGCCAGCTTACCAAGGCGACCTCTGTGACATGCTCCCAGTCTACGACGACAATTCCTTTGACTGGGTGGTCTGCTCGCGCACGCTTCAGGAATTAAGCAACCCCCAGCAAGTCCTCCGTGAGGCGCTGCGCGTGGGCAAGCGCCTGGCGATTGGCTTTGTGAATCATGGCTACTGGCTCAATCGCTGGCATATGCTTAAGGACGGTTCCCGCGTAAAGAACGATGTCTACCCGGACCCGTGGTGGGCAAGTCGCGCAATGAACCCCGTTAGCATTTCAGGGTTCGAAGATTTTTGTCGTGCAGAAAATGCCGTGATCGAGCACCGCGTTTTTCTAGCAGAGGACTGGCGCACGCCCTGCAAATTCCTTCCCGGCTGGTTTGCCGGATATGCCGTTTATGAACTGCGCCAAGGCGCAGTTCAGGAGGTTAAAGTTTAAAGATTAAAGTCTGGGGGGGGGGCATGACGCAACGAGATGGCATCTCGAGACGGAAGCTCTGTAGATTCCTCAGCAACTGAAAGCTGGGCAATCTGGATTATGATGCCCCCCGGGGGGGGGGAGGGGGGGGCGTTAATTTGCGGTCAGCAGGTAGATTTCGCGGCCAAGGTATTTCGGGCGAGTGTCGAGGACTTGCACATCAAGAACGGCCTTCACGCGGGCCAACTCCTCACGGAGATTGGTCTTAATACCGGTGTTAAAGGGCACATCCCGTGCAGCGAAGCCTGTAGCGTCCATCCCGTTTTCCTGGGCCAAATAGAGGGCGCGCTCCACATGGAAACCCTGCGAAATGATTAAAACGTCGTTGCAGCCAAAGATTTCCTTGGCGCGGACCACCGAATCCAATGTGCGAAAGCCCGCATAATCACGCGCGATGTAGTCTGACGGCACGCCACGCTTGATCAGCGCCAGCTTCATTGCGGTGCTCTCGTCGTAGTGATTGGTTGGGTTTGCTCCGCTAACGAGTAGACGCTCAACTTTGCCTGCGCGGAAAAGCGCGGCAGCAGCATCCATCCGGTATTCGAAATAAAGATTTGCGCGTCCATTGGACAGCGTGGGGGAGGTCCCCAGCACTAAACCAACGGGGGCTGACGCGACATCGGCAATATCGGTTGCAACCCGGCCTTCTGCCGCTGCTGCGACGGTCGCCCGCGCCTTCCAGATCAGGCCACCTGCGACCATTACCCCGACGCCACCTGCAATCAGGCAACGTCGGGCAATGCGATTAAATATGGCGCGGGTGATCATTCACCTTCAACAATGGAATTGAGCTGTGAGTAGAACGTGTCCATCAGCGACGGCGCAGGCACTTCTCCGCTAAGAATTTGGTTTGGTGTAAACAGGTTGCTGTAAACCAGGTTGTTCAAATCAGTATCAACGGAGACGTAAACGCCGCCAATCGTCGCCCCAGCAAAGGCCCCATCCGAGATGGAATAGATGTAGATGTCAGATTTTGGCATCTTATCATTGGCCGCAGCGGCGTGGTCGGGGCCTGCAGTTGCGCTGGCCTTGGCGTCCAGAGAGACTTCATTGCCGACAAACTGCTCGATAGCAGTTTTAGTGTTGAGAACAAACACGTATTGCACGGTTTCAACGCCTAGCTGGAGGCCAATAGAGCCGCCACCGGTGTCAAAAGACGATGGGGCCGACCAACCACCTTCTGTCTTGGTGATTACGAACCCCTTGCCTTTCTGTCCGCCGATGCCGATGCCACCGCGCGTAACTGTCGCAATCGCCAAACCTTCAGCCTCTTGGATGACAAACGCCGGGATTGGCTTTTCAGAGGCTTGAAGCAGTTCGAAAGACGAACGGCACTTAATGATCAGCTCGTTCATCGCATCCGGCTTTGGGCCGCCGGGATTCTTAGCAGACAGGCTTAGCGCCAGAAGGCTGGTGGAAATAAGTATAGCAGAAATGGATTTCATTTTCATAGTGAACATAATACCATTTCGCAGCACCTTGTAAAGCGAATCTTTGCCAGAAAGTGTGTCTTCAAATGACAGCCCGCATCAATAAACGAGCACGCCACAGCCGACCCTCTTCCTTAATCCTCGTCTTCTTCAAAAAGCTCGTTGAAATCGTAAAAATCGGGCATGAGCTGGGCAACTAATGCCTCCTGAAAGCGTGCTAAAAACATGAAGCACAGGTAGGGCTTACGCTCTTCTGGGCCAAGCCGAGCCATATCCACCTGATCGCGCTCCAGCGCTTCTTCAGAAAATCGAGACAGGAACACTTCGCGAATTTTCAGGCGAATGGCCGAGGCCGCTCGCAAGGTGCTTTCAGCTTCCTCATCGGTGAGGGTCAAGGACTCCTCGGACAGCATTTTGCGCAGTAAATGGATGAGGTATTCGCCGTCTTCCCGAAGTTGCTCCAACAGACTGTCTCGCCATGCCTCCAGCAATAATTCGTCGTCATCCGGGACGCTGTCCAGAGAGATGGCCACTTGCAGATGCAGGCGCTGCTCAATGGGCTCTACCACATCCATCAAGGCTTGCAGGAAGTGCGGGCTGATCTGAATCGAAAGTTTAGGCATCGTGCTCTAAGCGGGCGTTCAGTTGCCACTTGTGTAGCTCATGGACGTAGTTTTCGGCCTTTTCACGTTCCCCTCCCCAAACAATGGAGCGCCCCTCCTCGTGGACCTCAAGCATGTGCTTGCGGGCTGTGTCTTCATCAAACCCCAAAACACGGCGAAACACTAGCACCACGTAGCTCATCAGGTTGACGGGGTCGTTGAGCACGATCACGTTCCATGGGGCTTCAGTTGCGACTGACGTGCTCGTATCGCTCTCCGTAAACGGATTATTCGCCATATTACTCATTATTACTCCCCCTAATTTAAACTCTGGAATGGGGAGAAGCAAGCCTCCGCCAAGGAATGAGTTGGCTCAAGATCGGAGTAAAAACGATTCCAGTGAGGCACGGATGAGGACGCCTTCACGGTCCAACTGAGCAAGCACCTCGATCACGCCCGCCCGGTCATGACGCTTGGCCGCGTCTTCCAGACAAGCGGCGCATTGGCCAAGGCGGATCGCACGGAGCAGACCCGATGCGCCCTTGAGCGTGTGTGCGTAGTGCTGCATCACATTATAGTCAAATGGGCCATCCGAATTGAAGCTCTTGAACTCCCGCTCCCAGTTTTCGTGAAACATACGCGCGGCCAAATACATGTCTTCGCGATCTTCTTCGCTCAGTTCTTTAGAGATTGCCTTGGGATTATAATGGGGGCCGCTAACTGTCGCACGACTTTCCATCTCCATACGTTCCAAAATGTGTTCGAGCACGTCGCGCATTTTTGCCGCCCGAAAGGGTTTGGTTAAGTAGCCGTCCATCCCGGCGTCGAGGCAGATTTGCTCATCACCTCGCATGGCACGCGCAGTCATCGCGATAATCGGCGTGCGGCGGTCGATGCTTTTTTCAATTTCGCGGATGCGTCGGGTCGCTTCCAAGCCATCCATTTTAGGCATTTGCACATCCATTAACACGAGGTCGAACTTCAGGCTCTGATAAGATTCCACGGCCTCAATGCCATCGCCGGCTAGTGTTACCTCATGCCCTAATTTGGACAGGCGCTGCATGGCGACCTCCTGATTGATTGGGTTGTCTTCAACCAATAAAATACGGAGTGACGATGTGTCCGCTGGAGGAGTAATCATCACATGCCCCCGGGGGAAAAATGGATCCGATGTTTTCGCTCCCTCAATCACCAGTCCAAATGCATCCAGAATGGCTTCCCGGAGTGCGTTCTGCTTAACGGGCTTGGTGAGAAAGCGCCCAATGCCCATCGTGCTGCCCCGCAGGCGTTCTTCCTGCGTAATCGCTGAGGTTAAAATGATCATCTTAATGTCCCGCAGACGCGCCCGACTGTGCACCAGCGAAGCGACATCGGTGCCGCTGAGACCCGGCATTTGCTGGTCCAATAGCAGAAGCTGGTAAGGATTGCCCTCTTCAAGCGCCCGCTCCAGTCGATCAATCGCCTTAACGCCGTTATCGCATGTGGCCGGACTCAAGCCCCAATGACGACAAACCTCGTCCAGTATCTGGCGATTCGTTAAATTGTCGTCGACAATGAGCACGCGACAGCCGTGAAGCTCCTCCAGCGTGATCATTTCGTTTTCGGTCTCGCTACTGACACAGCCCATCTCCAGCTCGACAATAAAGGTGGCACCTTCGCCCAGTTTACTGCGAACAGAGACGTCTCCGCCCATCATTTTTGCCAGTTTGCGCGCGATCGACAGCCCTAGCCCAGTGCCACCATATTTGCGAGTCGTCGAGGAGTCTCCTTGGATAAAAGTGTCGAATACATTCTCAATCCGCGTCGGGTTGATGCCGATGCCGGTGTCGGATACCTCTACCTCAATGCGCAGGCGCTCATTTTTCACAGAGAGTCGGCGAACGCTGACAATGACTTCGCCCTCTTCCGTGAACTTCACGGCGTTGCTCAGTAAGTTGTTCAGCACCTGGCGGAAGCGAATTGGGTCGCCCGAAACCACCGATGGCAATGCCGGGTCAATCTTAAGCGCCAACTCGAGCCCACGGTCACGCGCCAGAGTGACAAACTGGTCCATCGTGTCTTCGATGCTTTCGCGCAGGTCAAAATCAATATTTTCAAGCTCAAGCTGCCCGGCTTCGATCTTGGAAAAATCGAGCACATCATTCACCAGAGCCAACAGGGTATTGCTACAATTGAGCACCGTTTGCAAATAGCGATCCTGATCAGGCGTCACATCGCTCTCCAGGCACAGTTCGCTCATCCCGATGATTCCGTTGATGGGCGTACGGATTTCGTGGCTCATGTTCGCCAGGAAATCGCTTTTGGCCTGATTGGCCTGCTCAGCACGTTGAATCGCCTGGCGTAAGCGGTTCTCAGTCTGCCGCGCCTCGGAAATATCTCGACTTACAGAGACCAAGCCAATGCACAGGCGGTTGTGGTCAAACACTGGCATTTTCGTAGTCTGCAACCAATGGGCACCGCCATTACGAATCTGGAACAGGCCTACGTGATTAACGATTGGCTTGAGCGAGGTCAGCACCTCCTGGTCGGTCTCACTGACCCAGCGCGACGTCTCCTTGGTGACGAAATCCATGATCGACTTACCCACTTCCTGGCCCGGGTATTGCGTCTCCAATGCCCGTTGAAAGGCGCGGTTGGTAATGACGAAACGGCCGTGAATATCGGTGAAGTAAACGTAGTCGAGAGTGTGATCCATCAGGATCTGAAGCAGACGGAGCTCACTACGCGGATTCAGGATCATCTGGCCATTGACGACCGGATTTTCCATGACGATGAGCCAGACATGGTTCGGCGTATCCATGTCCGCCTGTAAGAGCACTTCGACGGCAAGATTCTGCCGTCCCACGATTTTCAACTTGCCGTGCCAAGCTTGTTTCTCCGTTTTGGCCAAGAGGGAATTCAATTGAAGACCCGCCTGAAGGGTGCTCATGAACTCACCTATATTAAGCCCGCTTTCCAAGCTATTCTCCACTCCCACCAATCGTGTAAACACATCGTTACAATGAACTACCATGCCCTTGCGATCGCACAGAGCATATGGCCAAGGCATTACCTTGGCTAGGTTTTCAGTCATTGACGGGGTTATACTACTCATTATCGGGAGATGAAATTACTTAGCTAAATTATCACAAATGACAAATACATTTCACAAAGCGCTCTACATCATCATCGATTAACACCACAAACCGTGCCCGAACTACCAAAGTCGTCCGAAAACAGAACTTCCACACCTACGCGGAAGCCGTGGCCCATGCTTTATATCGCCTTAGCGATCGGGCTCTTTATCTTTATTTTTAATCTTTTTCTGTTTTTAACAGAAGGGAGCTAACGCTCCGCCTAGATTAAAGGCTGATCCAGCGCCGCACAATGCGGTTAAGTTCGCCATTGGAAGCCCAAGTCGTCACCAGAGCATTGATCTGGTTGACAAACATTTGATTGTCCCGGTTCACGCCCCAGACCATTTGGTCGAGCGTTAACACCGGTCGAGCCGGCGTCACCCCGCGATTCTGGTAAGTTCCAGCCAACCAATAAATAGTCGGTGCGTCATGGATGAGTAATTCCACGTCGCCATCGGCCACCGCTTGCGCACCAGCTTCAGCCGAGGAATAAGTCACCAGTTTGGCATTAGGAAAACTAGACTGAACGAGATATTCACCGGTCGTACCGGCCTCAGCACCCACCTTCACGCGTGTGTTGCCAATCAAGCCAGGCAAGCCGTATTTCGAGGCATTTTTGCGCAAAACCAGCGCCATCTGGCCACTTTGCATGTAGGGCGTGGTCATCGCAATGATCGCCGCACGCTCCTGCGTGTAATTCATGCCAGCCATAATGATGTCCACGCGATTGTTTTGAAGTGCAGGGATCAGGTCTTCAAAATCCATCTCCACGATACGCAGCTCGCGGTTCATCCCCTTGGCCAACTGCTTCGCCAGATCAATTTCCAAACCGACAAGCTCGCCACCCTGCTTAAAAACAAATGGTGGCATATTAGCTGAAGTGCCCACCCGCAGCACATTGGCCGAAGCGGCCATTTCGTCTGCGGAATTGGAGCTGCCCTTTGCCCCGCTATTGGCGCAGCCCGACAAGCCAAAGCTAGCCAACATTAGGGACAGCAAAACAAATGCGTGCGCAAGAAAACCAACGGAACGGAATCCGGAAAAAGCTTGTTTGGATGTGTCGATAAGCACACGCCACAGTCCTCTCAGAGGGGAGGCTCCGTCAAGGTTAATCCCAAAGCGATTGCACGGCCTTGACCAAGCCTTCGATCGATGACTGCTTGGCCAAACGGTCCACTGGCAAGCCAATCTCGCGCATCCGCGCCGCGGTTTTCGGGCCAATTGCCACGCCCTTGGGCCGTCGCGCACCAGGTCCGGGCAATAAATTTTTCGCCTGCTGCACGAAACCGTCCACTGCACTGGAGCTGGCAAAGGTAATCGCATCAGCGCCGGAATCGCGGAATCGCGTTGCTGCCGGGTGGCCAGACAGATCCGTTAGTTCCGTCCGGTAAACCGGGAAGGCATCGACGATCGCACGGCCCTCCTCAAGCTTCCCGATCAGCACATCGCGGTTGCGATTGCCCGTAACCACCAGCACAGTTTCATTTTCCAAAGTTTCCTCGCGCAGAAGTGCCTCAGCAAGGGATTCACTCACAGCCTCATCAGGGACTAGGTCCACGACCAAACGTTGCTCACGGACGGCCTGCGCTGTCGTCTCGCCCACGCATGCAATACGCACTCCACCGATGCAACGTAAGTCGTCGAACTTCCGGTGAAATTTTTCAAAGAAATACTTCACGCCGTTCGGGCTGGTGAATACCAACCAGCGGTAAGCGCCCAATGACGGCCAGATGTCTTCTCCGGTCGACTCCGCGTCCTCGGCCACCTCAATCAAAGGTAGTTCAAGCACTTCGGCCCCCAACATTGTGAGCGCAGCAGAGAGCTCGCTTGCCTGCTCACGACTACGGGTGACCACCACTCGGCGGCCAAACAGCGGACGCTGCTCAAACCAGCCAATCTTCGTGCTCAGCTTCGCCACCTCGCCAATAATAACCACTGCCGGGGACGACAACCCTGCCTCCTCCTTCGCCGTCGCAACTTTGGCCAGCGTGGACAGCAAACTGCGTTGCCGTGGAGTCGTCGCCCATTGCACGATCGCAACTGGAGTTTCGCCGGACAGTCCGGCCTTGAGCAGCCGCGCCGTAATTTCGGCCAAGTGCCCCATGCCCATGTAAATACACAGCGTGCCGCCAACCGTGGCGAATTGCTCAAAATCAACGTGCATCTCGTGCTTTTCCGGGTCTTCGTGGCCCGTTAAAAAGCTCACCGAGGAGCTGAAATTGCGATGCGTCAACGGGATACCTGCATAGGCCGCTGAGGCCAACGCCGCCGTCACCCCAGGCACGATTTCGTAGGGCACACCGTCTTTCTGAAGTGTTTCAGCCTCTTCGCCGCCGCGTCCGAAAACAAACGGATCGCCGCCCTTGAGCCGCACAACGCTCTCCCCCGCCTTAGCACGCTTAACGAGGATCTTCTCGATCTCCTCCTGCGAAATCGCATGTAGATTTGGCTGTTTGCCCACGAAGATTTTCTCACACCCGACCTTGGTCCACTGGAGCAAGTCCGGATTGGCGAGATAATCATACACCAGCGCATCACAGCGCTCGATGAGCTCCTTGGCACGCAAAGTAACGAGCCCGGGATCCCCCGGCCCCGCTCCCACGAGATAGACTTTTCCTGGCATTGGCATAACTAAAATTTCAGTCGAGGTCGAAAGAACCCAATAATGCTTACGGCACTGCGGACACATATCTGGATATGATCCTGCTTGTGTAGGCCCGCCCCTGGATAAAGTGGCTCACCTTCAGAGAAAAAACCGCGGACACTACTGTAAGGTGCCAGATCTTTCTCTTCGCGCAATTGATGTAGCCACTCGAAGACCGCACAATCCCTGTATCTCTTCTCCAATTGAAGCCCTTTATTTTCTGGCAAAGATAGCCCGAACTCCTCCATTGACTGAAGCGCTGAAAAGGTAGCTTGAACTTCAATTAAGCATTCAGCATCGATTAAATTCAGGCAGTTCCCTAAATCGATGACAGCGCCCAGAACAGCGGGTTTCTTAATTTTACTACCTTTTTGACTGCATCTTTTTTTTGCCCAAGCCATTGCACGCAAGGGACTGTCTTCCCAAAAATAAAGACCATGCCCAAGCCAATCGTATGGCTTGGCGCTGGGACGCATATCTTCTCCTTCGATTATCGCTTTCGCGACCGACGAATCGCAGCCATGATAGCCCAATGCAATAGAATATGCGGGCATTAACGAAACTGCTTTTTCAGGCTGCCATCCTTCTTGTACATACCCGTCGCCTGCGCCAAACGAAGGAATTTCTCTCGGTCCTCCATCAGTTCCTTCGCAGCTTCTTTAATAAGCTCGATTTCCCTGTCAATAACTCTGGGATCGCGAGATTCGATGTATGTTCCAACAGTCATTCTATTTAACAATTAAACGGTGTAACGCCTCCTAGTCAAGCCAGCTACGCGCTGAGCACTTGCTCCACGACATCCTTGAGCCAGTTGTCCATGTCGCCATTGTCCTTGGGCAAAGGGAACTCCTGACGGCCCGTGTCTTCGTGGAAAACGTGCAGGCTACCGTGGCAGAAATGGCCTGCGGTCGCCGTGTGGCAACCACCACCCATCGCCGCCAGGAACTTACGCTCTAGCTCGACCGCAAACTGCGTCGCTGGGCAGGCTAATGTGGCAAATCTCTCAACATCCTCAGTGCGGCATTGAAGCGCAATGGCCCCCTGCCCCACCGCTGGCACCATCTGATGGATCGTCAACGGCTTGAAGACCACGCCTTCGCTTTGCAGGATACCTAGGCGACGTAGGCCCGCCGCCGCGAGGATGGTTGCATCCGCCTGACCGTTAGCAATCTTGCGTAGACGAGTGTCCACATTCCCACGGATTTCGCTCCACACTGCACACGGAAAATACGTCTTGAGCTGCAAGCGGCGGCGCGGGCTGCTCGTCGCGATAAAGCATGGCTTCGCAACGCCGTCGCGGACCACGAGCACATCATTAACTGCCTCACGAGGCAAAAAGGCGGCAATGGCCAAGCCGGGCGGGTTTTCCGTCGGCAAGTCCTTGGCCGAATGCACGGCCAGATCAGCCTCTCCGGCAAGCAGGGCATCTTCTAGCTCCTTGGTGAAAAGTCCTTTGCCGCCCTCTTTCTCGAGCGACCAGCTGGTCTTCTTGTCGCCAGTGGTGACAAATTCCTTCAGCTCCGCCGTCGCGCCGTCGAAAATCGTTTCCACGTGCGCCTTGGCCAGTTTCGCCTGACAAAGCGCCAGCGGGCTACGCCGCGTCGCGAGTATGATTGGTTGGTTCGACATAGGAAAAAATAGCGAGCAATCAAAAGGTTTCAGGCCACACAGTCAATTTCCGATTCGGGAGGGTAAATCCCCCGAGAGCGCCACCTTCTAGACGCCTGTACGACAAAACGGGAGAGCGCATTTCGCACTCTCCCGCTGATTAAAGTTCATACTGAACCGGCAATTACTTGCTGGTATATTCGGCTTGAGTGCCGCCGATTTCCTTCTTGGGGACCCAAGGCATGAGAGCGCGGAGTTCCTTGCCGACCTTCTCGACTGGGTGATCCTTACCTTCCTGCGCCATGCGCTTGTAGTTCGGGCAGCCCTCTTTGTATTCCTTGACCCAGTTCTTGGTGAATGTGCCGTCTTGAATTTCCTTGAGGACCTGGCGCATCGCCTTCTTCGACTCGTCGTTGATCACGCGCGGGCCGGAAACGTAGTCGCCGTATTCCGCAGTCTCGGAGATCGAGAAGCGCATGCCGCTGATGCCGGACTCAACCATGAGGTCAACGATCAGCTTCAGCTCGTGCAAGCACTCGAAATACGCCATTTCCGGAGAGTAACCGGCTTCGGTCAGGGTTTCGAAACCAGCCATGACGAGGGCGCTCGCGCCACCGCAAAGAACGGCTTGCTCGCCGAAGAGATCGGTTTCTACTTCTTCCTTGAAAGATGTCTGAATAACACCGGCGCGGGTGCCGCCAACGCCCTTGGCCCAAGCCAAAGCGATTGGCTTAGCGGATTCAGAAGAACCTTCAGCGACAGCGATCAACGCAGGAACGCCCTTGCCCTCATTAAACTGAGTGCGGACAACGTGGCCCGGGCCCTTTGGTGCCACCATGATGACGTCAACGCCTTCTGGCGGTGTGATGAGGCCATAGTGAATCGCTAGGCCGTGCGTGAAAAGAAGGGTTTTGCCAGGAGTCAGATTCGGCTCGATGTCTTCCTTGTAGACCTCGGCTTGCTTCATGTCCGGCAATGCGATCATGATGACATCTGCCTTCTTGACAGCTTCGGCCGTCGTGTAGACCTCGAAGCCTTGCTTTTCAGCGACGGGCTTCGACTTGCTGCCTTCATAGAGGCCGATGATGACCTTACAGCCGCTGTCCTTCAGGTTAAGCGCGTGGGCATGGCCCTGCGAGCCGTAGCCGATGACGGCGAGGGTCTTGCCTTGGAGGACGCTCAAATCGGCGTCCGCTTCCGTGTATACTTTTGCGGGCATGTGTTCGGGTTTTTCGTTGTTTTCGTTTTCAGCCGCCAGATGCATTCACTGACAACTGACAATTGGTAAAAGATTATCGGTAAATTCTTAGTCTTCCTCTGTCTCGGCTGGTGCACCGCGTAACAAGGCAACATTGCCCGTGCGAGCCAGCTCCAGAATGCCGAAGGGTGTAATGAGTTCCAGAAAAGCGCGGATCTTATTCTCGTTGCCCGTGCACTCTATAATAATCGCCACTGGAGTGACGTCGATCACCTTGGCGCGGAAGATGTCGCAGACTTCAATGACCTTTGAGCGTGTATCACCGCTAGCGCTGACCTTGAGCATAACCAGCTCGCGAGCCACAAACGCATTGCGCTGACCAAAATGCGTGATGTCGATGACATTGATCAAACGATCGAGCTGCTTGATCGCCATGTCCAGCGCATGTTCTTGAGCGCGCAGGGTGATCGTGATCCGCGAATACTTGGGATCATGAGTCGGGCCCACGTTGAGGGTGTCGATGTTAAAACCGCGACCGCTGAACATGCCAGCAACTCGCGCGAGGACACCAAATTTGTTTTCAACTAAAGCTGAGATCGTATGACGCATGAGGGAAAAGCTCGGAAAAATGACGCATGACCCGCCCTTACGGAAGCATAAAATTGTATCTTTCGGTCAATTCCCGCTTCTTTTTACTTGATCGACGCCGCAAATCGCTCATTTTCATGCGTTTCCCACTAACGGACGGTTAGCTCAGTTGGTTAGAGCGCCTCGCTTACACCGAGGATGTCGCAGGTTCGAGTCCTGCACCGTCTACCATTTTGGCAAGGTGACTACGTGCGCCAAGTTGTGCCAGAATGCGACTAAGACCCTGATCCATAGCGGCTTGCACGGCTTCCCTTGCGTCCCTGATTGTGACAGGTTGTGACTGCGAAGGACCCTCTGCGACTGATTTCTGTAGCACTATACGTATCAGTTTTTCATCCGGCTTTAGCCTCGGCAACTGGTCAAGGGCGGTCGAATCGTGCAATAGCTCGCGATCCGTATAAACTTCTTCCAACAACCGAGAATCGCTGTGGCGCATTAAATTTTGCGCGTAGGAGCGAGAAATATTGTTGCTGACTAGGAATGTCGCGAAGGAATACCGGAGCGAATGAAAATCAACCTTGCGACCGCTCGCGTCCTTGCGAGGAATGCCCGCAGCGTCGATGTCACGAAGATGACTAGGCTCATTGCTTACTCACCCATGGAAATCCATTAATCTTCCTCCCGCTCATCAATAAGCTCGTTGTAGTTCTCAGCCAAATTCACCCCAACAACTTTGCTGCCATGCTCAAAAAGCGAATCACGCGCCTCATTATTTGTGTCGATGAAGTCGTCTTTAAGGGTTTCGTCCCTAGAATATACCTCCCAAAAATTCCTTACGGATGTGTGGCTTGTTTTTACACCACGCTCAGACGGCCACTTGGACACACCTCGCCAACTAATGTCCTTCATGCGCAAGACAGCAATAGTCTTCCTATATGGGAAAAGCATGGAGCTTTCGGCATCACATGCTGCTTCGCTGAATAATTGATCGGGATCAGGCAGTTGTTTTTCGTTACTCATGGTTTTTGCAATTCAAATTTACACAATAAAATCAATATGTATTTACGGAATGATTTTACAGGCTACTTGCGCGAAGAGAATCCCTGTAAACATTACCCCACCAGAAGCACCACTTTGCCTTGAATCCAAATCTTAATCGGGCAGACTTTAAAACGGTGGGTTCGGTATTGCTGATTGCTTTGCCTTGAATCCAAATCTTAATCGGGCAGACTAACGATGAACGCGGACGGGTAAATAACTGCGCTTTGCCTTGAATCCAAATCTTAATCGGGCAGACTGGTGGTCTTTTTCGTTAGCCATCTATTCAGGCTTTGCCTTGAATCCAAATCTTAATCGGGCAGACTCTTGATCAGTGGCTAGATGCTCGTCCCTGGGCTTTGCCTTGAATCCAAATCTTAATCGGGCAGACTTGGCCATTATGACCCCGCAACTCCGCGCGGGCTTTGCCTTGAATCCAAATCTTAATCGGGCAGACTGGAATTTTCCAGTCTGCTGATTAAGAAGAGTTTACCAGAAAAGAGTTTGTTCTGGAAGATCTTCCGGAGCCTGCTTTTTTGCGGGTTTACCGTAGATGACGAGGCTTCGCTGCCATTGCGCTTGGGTGACATACCAAGCACGAACGCTCCCATTGGGTGGGATTTCTTTCTCAACGCGGCGCAAGTGGGTTTGCATCCGTGAGTGTGTGACCATGGGGCGTGCATACACCGAAAACTGTATCATCTGAAACCCGTCTTTCAACAGGAATTTGCGGAAGTCGGTATAGGCTTTACGGGCTTCTTTTTCTGTGACCGGAAGGTCGAAGGCGACAACTAGCCAGCCCATTTTGAATTTGAGGGAATCCACGGTTTGTATTGGCGAGTTTGCCCACTGAGCACAGCTTGGCGAAAACTGCGCACAACTGATTCCAGGCAATTGCGAAAATCCATTTCAATACCTAGGTAACCAACGCGCTCCAGTGTGAAGTTGGTAATGTAGCGGCGGAAACGGCCATTGACTTGATAATCATCCGGTGCGGCTTCTTCCATCATCCATCGTGCCACGCGCCAGTCCACACAAGGGCGAAACGGTTCCATGAGGTCATATGCAAGCGGAGTAGATCGTTCACGCACTTCATGGGAAATACCAACCGTTGGATCGAGTCCACAGGCAAAAAGCTTTTGAAGAATAAGTGATAAAAGAATCGCGTAACCGAAGTTGAGTAAATCGTTGACCCCACCCTCTTGACGGCCCCGCTTGAAGCCAATGATCGCCAGAGCATCAGCATAGATTCCCCAATAATAGCGCGCGCAAACGCTTTCCTTACCCGGAGCTTTACTGTTGGCCCGCTTTTGCAATATTTCACGCTTGGGGTGCTCGGGATTCAGGTGCTCGGCCAGAGACGCTTGGTTCACGCATTTAGCATCAATGGTTTTCTGCCAGAGTGTCGCCACTTTCTTCTTATCCATTGTGAGCGCCGCTTTAGTGAGCAAGGTGTCGGTCGAGCGATTCGCCGGCAATAGCAGACTGATCGGCTGAAAATATTCACAGATCACGAGCGCAACGCCATACTTAGCGGCTTCCAACAGCAGATGGCTATTCAACTGCGCCGAGAAACTGGTAATGACGATAGCGGCAACATCCTCCAAAGGCACTTGCTGTCTTCGCCCATTCTCACCCAAGCACGTTAACTGTCCGTGCTTGCAATTGATGCTGCAATTCGGGGAATCGATGTTGACGATGTGGTAGGACATGGCGTCATAGCGTCCCAGTATAGTCAGGCGAGAGTATGGTGAGCTTATTTGCTAGAAGCGTTTTCAAAAGCGCGTTGATGACACAGTCTCGCTTCTTATTGGCAAGTTTCACAATTTCTGGTGAGGCCATGTCGATGAGGAATCCAGACTTCGCGTCTTTGATTGAAAATACTTTCCAAGTTCCTTTGTAGCGGCCCTCCTCTATTCGGATCAGGCTTCCTCCTCGAATAATACGAGGCTGCACTCCATTGTTTGCGGCTTTAGCCCGCTCCAACTCGTAGTGAACATTTAGATGAGGCAGTACGCGCATCTCAGGATCCAATATTACGCCAAAGTTCTCCTCTACGATCAGACTACCTTTTAGCTTCGCCAACTTACCGTCACCATTCTTGGGAGCTAAACCGAGTAGTTTACTTTTCTTTTCGGTTTTAGTACTTCGTTGACGTTTTTTGTTTTCATCCCGTGAGGCTATGGTGATGACCATTTTCTGTGAATCTTTTTCATCCTGACCCAATACACGCCAGGTGTTTTGCTGGACCTTCAGGCCACGCATGGTCTTGGGCTGATGCTGCACAACGCGCCGTTCGGCAAGGCGGTTCGCGACTTGCTGTTTGAGCTTAAGGGGCAGATCTTTAATGCCCCATGAACCGCCACTGGAGAAGCTAACGCTTTGCTTGGCGCGTTGTCGAAATTCCTGTTGCTCGGCGGCGCTTCTGATCTGCCGACGGCTCATCAACTCCCAGAGCTTTCCATCTTTTGGGAAATAGTAGGCGGCGAGCCCGATGGTCACGGCATCCAATGCATGGTGCAGGTGGGTGATTTCGCGAATCTCCGTTTTGGTTTTGTTTTCGGTTTCCGGACAGGCTTGGACAAGGCAACCCTCCAATTTCCATGCCTTGCGCACGGCGGCAGTGACGCTCCCAGAGAGGCTCAAAATATCGGCGGAATGTGCCCGCTTGAGTTCATCGCGGGCCTGCAGCGCAGCTAATTTATTGAGATGGCTGGTTTGCGTGAGATCGCGTCCAGTGAAACCACTACCAGCGTCACCATCGGACTTCTTCCGCTTATCGAAATCTGGCAGTTGCAGCAGCAACTTGCGTCGCCAACGGCGCAAATCGTCATCGATGAAGGTTTGCGCGGCGTTGCCACGCGGGTCCCTCCCAGGCTTGAGCGATTTCTGGACGAGTTTCTCGTAGTTGGCCAGTGTTTGCAGTTGTAAATTAGTTCCGGGAACTTGCTTGCTCTCGTCGCTGACCATAAATTCCCAAGCTGTACGCTGGCCCTTCATGCGGTTGACTTCGGGCCATGTCAGGACAAGTGAGTCAAGAGAATCACTGGGACGCCACGAACGAGGAATGATGTGCTCTTTGTCAACTTGCCCATTCACAACGTCGTCAAAGCAATAGTGCTTGCCGGTGAATGGACATGTCCAGTTCATGTCTCGAGCAATCCGCACCTTTTTAATGAGTCCCGCACTGATCTTATATTTGCCTCCGTAATTGGGCAGCTCTTGTTCAATCTCTTTTACTGCACGTCGATGATCCGCCAACTTCAAGCCCATCAGTTGAGCTTTTTCTTTCGCGGTCTTTGCCGAAAACTCCTGAAGGTCGCGAATGACTTCGATGGATACCTGGCCAACTCGTTCTGCTTTGCCCCCAGCATAAGTCCGCACCATGTCTTTCAACAAGCGACGGAAAATAAGCAGACGATGCCGAACTAGGTGATTGTTGATTTGTGCGTCAACTGAGCGTTGAATTTGCTTGCCGACGATTTCCGCCGTTTCTTCCAGGCAACCACCAGAATCTTTAGGATCGGGTTGCTGATCATCAAAGACCGCCTCCCATGCCCGCTGCATGTGCTTACGCGAATAAGGAGCGCGACCACTAGCGCAGTCTATACTAATTCGGTCAGCTTTAAATTGATATAAAGATCGCGCCTTTTTACGGCTGCGCTTCACGTAGGCATCATAGGTAGCTTGAACTGCTTCGTCAAATGCCTCAGTGGATTCGCCTCCGGCGATCAGCACATCACGCCAGCGGTTTAAACTGGCTGGTTTGCGCTTGAAAAGTTGGCCCGCGAAGCGTTTTTGAAATTGCTCGGGGATTGTTGACCACATGCCGCTCAGTTTTTGCGATGATAGTTCTCGCTTCACCGGATCAAGGACAAGAGCCTTCTCCATTTCCGGCGTCACAAACATCTGGTCCACATTGACGGGCGTCGAACTCGTGGCCTCCTCCAACGCTTTCTTGAGCGTCTTTTTCGTCAGGTAGCCATCCTTCTCCATGATCGCATGAACGGCCTGTCTCTCACGGGCAAACAGCTTCCTTGAATCGGTCAAAACGTCCGAGACGCGTAGATTGCACAGAAGCATACCCCAACGATACCGGTAGAAATCTAGGCAATGCTTATCGGGCGTCTTTTCACCACTGATTCGACACTCCGGTATGATGCGATTGTGAAACCGTGGCACCATTTGCCCGAAGAGCAAACCGCCATGAAAGCGCTTGGGCAAACGAATGCCGCAACAAGAAACCGCCTTCCAGGAATCGCGCCCTTGACCACATAGACATTCTATTAGTTGAGCGTCACAACGCGGAAGCTTACCAATATGCGCTTCAAGGATACGTATCACTTCCCCTTGAACAACTTCGCGTGGAAAGGCGGCGTCCTGGCCTTTGAAATACGCTTTCAGCGCGGGTGCTTTGTTATCGGATAGGTCTACGCCGAGGAATGCGCACACCGTTTCCGCCATAGTCGAAGTCTCAAACTGCTGCATCAGGCGGTTCGCATTTTCGACCTTCTGCGTATCATCCTTGTCATCTTCGTCAGGAAGTGAACCCGACCACAACACATTGCCATCGTAGCCACGATTGTGTGCGTACCAGCGGATTACTGCCCAAAGTTCGAGCCAATTCAACTGATCATAGTTTCCGATTAATACCTTAGCGGCCAACAGCCACGGCCAAGGATGCGGATTTCTCCGTGCAAGCTCGATGTCCGCCTCGCTTAACGCACCGATATCAAGCAGCAACTTTTCCAAGCGCTTCATGCGGTTTCGCGTCGCGGCGATATGCCGCCGCCCTCGCCGGAAAACGGCCCGAGTGTGGTTCTGGCAATCATCAGGCCTAAAAGTCACCGCGCCGCATCCGATAATATCGGGCGCATCGTCGATTTCCTTAATCGCTGCCCAACCAATGCTGGCGTGACCAATGTCGAAGCTGAACGAAATAGGGCTTTCCATTTATTCAGCTTGAGCAATCTTTTAGCTTGATTCAATTCCGTATTTCGTAATTATTGCAAATGGATTCAAGACAAAGTCAATAACGCGGGCGTATGGCCACGGTCACCGTCTAGCTGTCCGTTCTGCGGATCACGCCAGCCCAAGAAAGCGTTTTCTAAAAAACACGAGCCACTAGGTTCGTGTTTTTTTTCTAAAATTCCATACTGTAGTCTGCGTCACTTATACTGATCCTTAACAAGGAAAGGGCCGAGCCCGAGTCGGGGCAGGACGGCGAAGCCGTCTCCGCTCCCGCCATCGAGCATCGGCCGTCATTCCATTTCGGCAAGCCATTCAGGGATTGTTGATTCATCGACGTATTTTTCGATTACATCCAAAACAATCGTATCATAGACGGTTTCGCCAATGTCCGATATATGGCTATCGAGTCCCTCAAACCCCATCAGGACAAAGGCCTGACAGAATTGCCCAGGTGTAACCCTGTAACGCTTTACCCATGCATTGATAATCTGAAAATGGGCATCGCTAAAGGAAACGGCGACCTCATTCATAGCTGAATTCGACGTAAACGGTCATGATTCCTTTTTCCTTATTGGCACCATCGACCATGATCATTGCACGGCGTCCCACCTGAACCTCTGGCAATTGACCGCGTTTATCACTGGCGGAGAAGACATACATCTGCCGCCCGTTTGAGATAGTGGCGCGGAGCTGCTTGTAAGCCTCCTTTGCCCGAAGTGGATATCGATAAACGCCTACCTTTCACCAGCGCCGAGCTAAGAAGCATTTTTGAACGCTCAGGTGTATATCTGGAAGGCAAGCGATACTCATGGGCGGTAGAGAGGCCTGCTACTGGATTCCACTTCTGGCGCCATATACGGGTGCGCGCGTGGAAGAACTCGGGAGCCGATACCAGAGAAACCAATAGGGAACACCGTTGAACCAATAGCTGAAGGCCAGAGACTGGTGACGGAATGGACTGATGGTCCAGAGATCCGTCACGGCATGCGGGATGCGACCTATTTTCCTCTGCTAGACGTCATCGGTCTACCTAACCGAGAGTCCTTTACCTCTGCACCTGAGTATTACTCAAAGCTCTTTTACGAAATGGGACGTTATGCTGACTTCTGAATTATGCCGATATGAGCTTGGAGCGATGCAAAATAACAGGGCTTAACGCATTTAGAGGTTGGCATAATCATGGGGCTCCGGGTCCGTGCCTATCAACATATTGACCAATGAAAATCCAGCGGACTTGTCATCGCCTGAGATCACTGGCTTCGCACATGCAGGTAAATTTGCGTCGTTTTGATATTGTTGTGACCAAGCAAAGATTGGACTTCGGCAATGTTGGTTCCGTTTTCCAGTAAATGGGTGGCGAAGCTATGGCGGATAACATGAGTAGTAATGCGCTTGGCCCTACGCGAATTTTTCGTTTTAGCACTTGTAGAATTATTTTATCGGCCTACTTTCAATTCTGTGCCTGACAGAAGGCCATCGTGTCCGCGAGAAAGACTGTGTCTAGCTGCATTACCTAAGATATAACAAAACCCATTCATGGTTACTCTGGCTTGTTACGCGGACTCGGGCCTTATTTTGATTGAGCAATCATGAATACTTCAAAAAATAGGCACGATCCGATCCGCCGCCAGCTTCCTGAGCGGCCGGATTTACAGCAGATTAAAAGGCAGGCTAAGGAGCTTATTGCGCGCTACAATAACGGAGACAGCGCAACACGACAGGAGGTGGAGTTTTATTTTCCAAAACTCCAAGAACCATTGCAGCATTCGCAGGCCATTCTGATCATTGCCCGTTCTCATGGGTATGCCAGTTGGTCTCGTCTCAAAGCATTTGTCGACGGGGTAACAGTCGCCCGGTTCTGTGACGCGGCCAAAGCAGGTGATGTTGGAACCCTTAAATCAATGGCGAAAAAACGGCCCGAGTTAGTGAAGATGGAACTTGCGCCAGACGATGAACGCATTGCGCTTCATTTTGCTGTCATGAATAACCAAGCAGACGCGGTGCGCTGGTTGATGCAAGCAGGATCAGATGCCCGTAAAGGCATCTATCCCTATCGCGATGTATCAAGTGCATTGGATCTATCCAAACGCTCTGGCAGTGAGGCTATTAACAAAATAATTGAAGAGGAGGAACAACGGCGACGCGAAAATGCAAGCTGCCCAAACGTAACGGTATCGCCAGCTCAGGATAAAATCAATCAACTCATCAAAGAGGGAAGTGATGCTGATGTCCTTGCCCTGATGAAGTTGAACCACGATTTACTCCGAAGCTGCGACCGAGACGGATGCACTCCCCTGCACCGTGCTGCCGAGCAAAGCCGTTTATCACTCGTAGAAGCCATGATCGCACAAGGCGCTCCGGTTTTCAAAGAAGACTTGAGCGGAATGAACGCCCTTGAATATGCCTTACACCGTCCAAGATGGGAGCGGCATGGAACGCCAGAGCGTATTGCAATTGCTAGACGTCTTGAGAAGGCAGGCGTTGAGCCTAGCTTGCTATCTTTGGCTGCTTTAGGAGAGATCGAAAAATTAAAAAGAGTTCATGAGCAATCATCTGATGGGTTTCATCGGATTCAAGAGAGTATTGATTGGCAAACGGGTGGCCTGATGAGTCAGGCCGTAAGGTTTGGGCAACTTGATTTGCTGGCATGGTTGCTGGAGATTGGGTTAGACCCAGATGAGCGCACGCGCCTCGGAGGCGTCGAAGATGAAATTTGGAGTGAAGGGAGACCACTGTGGCTGGCAGCTGCAAATAGTGATTTAACCGCAGCAAAACTTCTTCTCGATGCAGGCGCAAATCCCGATGGTAATGTCTATGCGTCCGGCGTCGCCTTGGATCGGGCTTATGAGAATAAAGATGAAAAGATGAAAGCACTCCTACTAAAACACGGTGCTAAATTCATGAGCTGGACCCTGTGTTACCATAATGAAGTCGAGCGCGCACCGCAATGGATAGAAGACAACCCAGATAAAATCAATGACTTGCTATGGGCCGCGGCAGGCCGAGGCAGTCTAGCGATTACCCGGATGGGTTTTGATAAATTAGATTGGCCGGGTGATGATAACCATTGGTTTAATATTTTGGCGGAGACTATGAGTGGGCTTTATTGGGGAGTCGAACGAGTTGATGAGTTCCTGGAAGTTTTCGACTTTTACCTCGATAATGGAATCTCTCCAAATGTCATGGGAAAGCGAGGAGTGACTCTCGCTCACCACGTAATTGGACGATGCCCGGGGCATATTACAGAATCCATCCGTATTCGATTTCTGAAACAATTGATCGAAAAGGGAGCAGTATTAACCGCACGAGACGAAGTCCTACAAGCAACACCGCTCGGATGGGCTTGCCGATGGGGCTACGCCGAAGTCGCAGCTTATTTGTTGGCATCAGGAGTCGAATCCGATGAAGCAGACGCTCCCCCATGGGCAAGGCCTAGAGCTATTGCCGAATCCTATGGCCATTTTAGATTGTTATCTAATATTTTAAACTAATTAAAATAGTAGAACTACAGAATACGCAAAAGAGCTCAGGAGATTTAATTATTTTCAGCAGTCACATTTCTGCGGGAATTCGCGTGTTTTGTAGTTCACTGATGGAATTAAATCCAGTCAGTGCGAACATAATCCAACACTTTCTGCAACTGGAATAGTAGTGTGGGGTTGATATAGAGCATCGTTCTTTATGGATGCCAAGCTCGACAATGCCCTTGACGCCTTTGTGTTGCAACTGGAGCAGCAGGGATACGCGCGTTCCACTCGACGCTCTTACGAGGCGTCTGCTAGACATTTCTGCGAAACACTTGCAAGCGAAGGTGGGCGAATCTCGGAAACTTTGATTGAGTGCGCAGTAAAAACGGTTTTGCAACGTTACAGTGCGTCGTCTCGAAAAAGTAGAAAGTATAGCCTGAGTCGCTTTGTTATTTTCATCAGAGAAACCGGACGATTAAATATGCCGGTTACACCAGCGGCAAAATCATCGGATCGGAAGGAATTAGAGGAGCAACTCACAGTTTACTTAGCGGAACAACGTGGACTGAGTGCAGCTACGGTGGCGACATGTCAGGATGAGGTGCGGCGTTTCTTGAATTTCCAGTTCGGCAATGGTGAATTAGGCGATTTAGATACAATAACTGAGAATGACATCGTGGCGTTTCTTACGCGCCCAGCGGAACGTCCGGGTCCAATAAGCGCCTGCGTGCTCCTAGTCATTTGCGCAGCTTCTTCATATTTCTGTTTTGGAGCGGTCGGACGAAGCGAAATCTTGCCCAGTGTATTTTGCCAATAAAACACGGGTATCCCAACAATAGCCTCCGCTATCTCGATGCCGATTCGGTTTTGAAACTCTTGGAATTTATTCACGAGACCGGTAAAATGGCGCTTCGCAACTATGCAATGATATTGCTGATGGCTCGGCTAGGCCTTCGCTCAACCGAAGTCATCGCAATCCGCTTGGAAGATATAAACTGGCGAGGTGGAGTATTAGAGGTTCGCGGAAAAGGGAAGCGTCGAGACAAAATGCCACTTCCAGTAGACGTCGGTGAAGCCATCGTCGCTTACATCCGCAGCCTGCGTCGTGGTTCTTCGCGTTATCTGTTTGTTGGAGACCGGGGGCACCGTATCAACCGTTCAAGGATGCCCAAGTTCTAAACACGGTGTTGCGTGAAGCTTTCAGCCAAACTGACCAGGCTCCGCCACAAACCTACAGTGGAGCACATGTGCTCCGCCATAGTTTAGCGACGGAAATGCTGCGCCGAGGCGCTTCGATGGATGAAGTGCGCGATGCGCTTCGGCATCGTTCGCGATCAACAACTGCGCTTTACGCCAAATACGGCCTGGAAGCCTTGCGAGAACTTGCACCAGAGTGGCCAAAATGTGATGACGCTGACCGCACAGCTTGAGCGTTATCTGAACTTCGCCGTCGCTTCGGCTATTCGCTAAAAACCGAAGAACGTCTACTTCGACGCTTCACGGCCTACGCTGATGATTCGGGCGTCAATTATGTGACCATTGAGTTATTTTTGAATTGGAAAAAGCAGTTTGGCTCGGCCAACGAGCAGACATGGTCAATGAGGCTGGGCATGGTCCGAAATTTTGCCCGCTGGATGCAAAGTGTTGACGATCGAACGGAGGTGCCGCCCGCCGAGTTGTTGCCATCTAAGATCCGTCGCCCTAGACCCTATATCTACACTGAAACAGAGATCCATTCTATACTGCGAGAAGCAAAGCGTATTCCTTCGTGGTATGGTTTGCAGACACATGCGATCCTCTTTGGTCTGCTCGCGGTAAGCGGTATGCGTGTCAGCGAGGCGATTCATCTGCGAGATAGCGACGTAGACCCTGAAGCGAAGATACTGACCATCCAGCACGCTAAGGGCGGAAAAAACCGCTGCATTGCGCTGAGTGCAAGCACGGCGAAAGTGTTGGCTACTTACCGAGCTGAACGTCAATACTTCCTCGGTAAGAATGCTCTAGCGTTTTTTATTCAAGAGTCTGGGCGTCCGTAGACGGACTGTTCTGTGCGTTACGTATTTGCCCAAATCTGTCAACGCATTGGATTGCGTGAACCCCAAGATTATTTTCGACATGGTGTTGGCCCACGCATCCATGATTTGCGACATACCTTTGCCATTAGTACACTTATTCGTTGGTATCGCGCCGGTCTAAATATAGACACAGAAATCCCAAAATTAAGTGCATGGCTTGGTCATACCAAACCATCCCGCACTTACTGGTATATCGAAGCAGTTCCAGAGCTAATGCGCTTGGCTGTCGAACGCGCTCAGAGATGAAACAAACAACATTACCTGTCTGTCTTCAGCGTTTCTTCGCTGAACGCCTTAGAAATCAGTTGAGGGCAAGCCCACACACAATCGCCAGTTACCATGACACTTTCCGACTTTTACTTAACTATGCGTCTGAGCGTCTAAATCGCGAACCAACAATGCTAGATATCGGTGACCTGGATGCCGAGTTAATCGGTGGGTTTCTCGCTGACCTTGAAGCCGAAAGAGGAAAAAGCGCACGCACTCGCAATACCCGATTGTCGGCAATCCGTTCCTTCTTCAAATATGTGTCGGTCAATGAACCACAATGGCTCCATCATTGTCAGCGCATTCTGTATTTACCGCCAAAACGATACGTAAAAAAAGTTATAGACTTCCTCGATGCCAAAGAAATCTTGGCGCTCCTTGATGCACCTGACACTAACACTTGGCATGGTTGCCGCGACCGGATAATATTGCTACTTACACTTCAAACGGGATTGCGAGTTTCCGAACTCATCAATCTCACATTGAATGATCTTGAATTTGGCCCGTCGCCCGCTGTGCACTGCTTGGGAAAAGGGCGTAAAGAACGCACTACCCCCTTGCGTAAGGATACCGTACATGCCCTGCGATTATGGCTTCGGCAACGCAACGATCCCATAGTTGATACTCTCTTCGTCAGCCAACGCCAGCAGCCTCTGAGTCTTGATGCCATTGAGCGGATTGTTCACAGGCACGTTAACGAAGCTGCGCTGAAGTGCCCGTCACTAAGCCACAAAAACATCACTCCCCATACACTGCGGCATACCTGTGCCATGCAATTATTGCAGAATGGCGTCGATACAACGGTAATAGCACTTTGGCTCTGGCACGAATCTATCGAGACCACACAAATGTATCTGCATGCAGATATGCAACTCAAAGAAAATGCCATAGCAAAAACAACGGCCACCGATGTTCCAAAAGGCCGATACAACCCCCCGGATGAAATTCTTGCCTTCCTTGAAGCGCTTTGATTATGCCGATATCAAAGGCGGCGAATGCTGTTACTATGCACTTACTCAAGCTCATGTCGGCATAATTTGGAAGTCAGCATAATGCCCCTTATGCCGATATCGGCATAAGGGCCACGCCACAGGCCACCGATTAGATCGCAAGATGCAGGGTGACTTTGGCTCCGAAAACTACTGAAAAGAGGAATTAATCGCGGAGATGACTTCCGCTTTTCTCTGTGCCCAGTGCGGTATAGATAACGAAGTGATCGACAATCAGGCGGCCTATTTGCGCAGCTGGATGAAAGCCTTAAAGTCCCACACTCGCCTTGTGATAACGGCAGCTTCGCAGGCCCGAAAGGCGGCTGATTTGATCATCGGCGAAAAGGAATCCGTAGAAGTGACAGCGGCCAAGGTCGATGCGCATGCCAGCCAACTTCACGCTGACGCCATGGCGCGTTGTCGTTAATCAGAGGGTATTGAATGACTATAAGACGATTGGATTTCAGTGCCGATATAGCCGAGATTTGGAAAAAGCATAACGGTGATTATCGTTCAGAATGAAAATGCCAATCGAGGTTGAGCATTAGGGTATATAACAATCGGCGAGCCATTAAATCTGTTCGATATTTGCCAACTAGAGCAACCAAGCATCGCCGACTGTTGCCCTAAGTGTCGGCGACACTTCGGCCAATGGATGCTCAAGGGTCAGACTAACCTATAGCCATGTTTCGGCCTGACTGATGGTAGTGTATTGATCCAGAGCATACTACGCTTTTCTGACGTTCTCATTGTTACGGAGACGGGGTTCCAGTTAGGACAACGTTATCCCAGCCGAAGACGCGTGAATTGCTGTCTGAATTGCCAAAGAGGGCGAATGAAAGGCTTGTTATTGTATTGTCGATATCGATTGAAACCTTAATCCAGTCTTGTCCGTAGCCGGAGCTGCCTCCAACTGACAAGTTGGTGCTTTCGATTAACTGGGTTGTGCCGTGACACGTGCTCTGGTCAGCATTGATGCTCGAAGAAGTCACTGGTGTGAAATTCGCAACGCTCCCATCTGTAGTTCCAGCAAGATAATAACCAAGTTCTTGGAGATTGCCCTGAGCAGACCAGTAAAAGCTGACAGTGACATCAGTGTAGCCAGTGAGATCAATACTGTCGAAAATGGTCCATCCTCGTGTGAATCCGTTAAAAACCTGGCTGTAGTCAGCGTCGCTACCTCCAAAGAATCGGCTGCCGTCTTGAGGCCCCCAGATGGTGGTTAAGCCATTTATCGATGTCGTCGGCCCCCAGCTCCTGAGAGTTGCGTCCAGTGTCGTTTCGGCACCGGCTGCTGGATTGACCACAGTCGGTGAGATGGAATAGCCCCAATCGTCGCCAGTTGCGCTCGTGCCAATGTCTTCGAAACTATTTGAAGCGATTTCAATTTCACCTGCTTGGAGTATAATCGGGGTGATCGAAAGGGCGTTTATATGACCATACCGAGCGCCGGATCCGGGTGTAGGAAGCACTACGACTTCAATCACACCGGAAGCATCCGCAGATACAGCTGGGAAAACCGGGAGCTGGTCATCGTTCATAAAAGGGTCTAAATCAATGTATTCGCTATTGATCTGATAACGTGTAGTGCGGGTATAACTGCCGTCGTTGTCATCCTTGGTAGTGAAAATTTCGATTTGATAAAGTTGATCCGGAACAAGACCACGGATCTCAAAAGAAGCACTGGGGTCGCCGGAAGTTACCTTCTTAATGGTTCGCCAGCCATCCAGAGCGACCTCATCGTCATAGAGAGTGGTCCCAACAGAACCGCTTTCGTCGCGGTTACCGAATGCTTTAGTGACTTCGAGTCGAACAGGTGTGCGACGCCCGGCGTCGGTCAGCGCGAATGGAACCACGGCCGCATCAAGTGTTTTCTCCAAAGAGTAGTTCGTGCTGTTCCAGAGTAACCCGTTCGAATCCGGATCCGTTATTCGAATGCGGCCAAAATCAAATCGGATCGTCTCATTCGGCTGAATCGTCAAAAGTTCATTCTCATTGGAGAGCAACCAATCATACATAAAACTTTCATTGTAAACGCGCCCCCAAATGTTGTGCCCGCCTGAGGCATACTCGGAGTAACGAAGAGCGTCCTCACTGTAGAAGGTGTCCCCTGAATTGGTAGAGTAATAGGGCTCACCATTGTTATAGTAAGGATTGGACGGGTTGGTGTTCAGGGGAAAGCTCACCGGAGATTTGCCAAGGGCGGCGCGGATGCTATTCACCCGGCCACGCATCTTCTGCGGGCCGTCATTGGCAGCGATATACAACCAGAGCGGCATATCCACGAGATTGCTACTATCCCCGACACCAGCGCCCTCCGCAATCGAAACGCCACCGGCAAATACCCCGTCATAATCTGACATCGCCCCCAACGACCAATCCGAACCGTTGGAAAGGCCGGTAATGTAAAGGCGACTTTTATCGATTGAATATAAATCGAGAAGATGCGCCGTCATCCGGAGCGTGCGATCCATGCCCTCACTTGTCCACCCCTTGGTCGGGTGCTGAGGCGCATACAGAAAAAAGTCACGACTCTTGGCGTTAGCGAGCAGGTTATTAATATTGTTATTGATCTGGCTCATGTTGTCGGTGCCGAATTCTCCCAAACCGTGATAAAACAGGACTAGGGGATAGGATTGAGCCGGATCATAGTTGTTGGGGACAAAAAGGCGTCCATACAGACTCGGGGATGACGAGTTGCCATGGGTGTAATTATAAACAACGAAATCAGCTGGATCAGCGGCGTATGCGGGAGTCGCGCTCCCGAGTGAGTAGGTGAGAGTCGCCAATAAGGTCGACCACAAGTGTTTTGGGGAATAGGGGATCATACAATATGGGGTTGGGGTTGGGGTTGGGTTCGATGGTAGATCAAGACATCGTAGCTCAGAGGCTACGTGATATTGGCGAAACATTTTGCCTGCGCTTGATAAGATATAACTTTTACGTAATAGCAATATGAAAATGGGCTGACGCGCATTTAGGCGTGTCTCTGAAAACAGCGATTACTCAGAGCAGGATCGCCGTGAAGCAGAGAAGGTCAGCCGCCTAAACTGCGCTCTATCTCTCCAAGGCAAGCCATTGAATATGCGATGGAGTATCACTTTGAGCGCGCCTCGGTGGAGTCCATCCGTGCCCAGTGGGAGCGCACCGATAAGCTTACTGGCGTGATTCAGGGGCGCACCGTATGCACCACGCAACAGATTTTAGATGAAGAATCCCGCCTGTTGAAGCTGGTTCGAGGCGGTTAGCCACGCCACGCAATTGGGTGTAAGTTCTATGACGCGTAAACGGCGTTTCTTGGCAATTGTGGCGTCAATGGTCACAATGCCTTCCTCCAGGTCGATGTTGTCCCAGTGGAGCTGATAGAGCTCGCTGGTGCGGATGCCCGCGAAAAGTCCAAGGGCAACTAGCGGCAGTAAGCCACCCTCTCGAAAGCGTTGAGCTGTTTTGAGCAGGCGTTTAGTCTCTTCAATGGTAAGGATTGCGGGCACCTCCCAGTCTATTTTGGGGACGGAAATGCCCTCAATGGGATTATCCCCCTTGGCGCGGTATCCTTTGCTGATGGCAAAATTGAAAAAGGTTTTGAGCGTAACGATGTAGTTTTTGAGAGATCGGGCAGAAAATCCCTCGACGCTATCCGCAGACAAACCCTTCAACTCATCCAACCAACGTTGTATTTGCGGTGTTTTTAGCTGGTGTATGGGCTTTTCACCGAAGGACTCCGCAAAAGGTCGTAAGCGATTCCGTAAATCGCGGATAGACCGAGGCCGCAGATTTCCGGCCTCCTTTTCTGCCAGTAACTTCTCAAGCGCTTCCGACACTGTCACCGCTTTGTCAGCGGGCTTGTAGTGCTCCTTGGTGAACTCAGCCGCTTCTAGCAGAGACAAACCCGTGTCACGCAGGGCAAAGATAGCCTTGATGGCTTCCTCGTGCTGGGTGGAGGTCAATTCAAAGTGCGCTTTTCCGCTGGCGACAAAGCCCCGATATTGCTGGTCAGCCCATTCTTCCGCTGCCTTCGAATCGGCAAATTGCTTTAAAACGCGCTTGCCTGCGAATTTGGCTGGAATCGAAACCCGATAGGACACGCCGAAGTCTTTTCCCTCATAGCGGTTGATGACTTCGCGAATACGAATGTCGCTTCCTGCCGGATATTCCCAGCCTTTAAGTGGACTTTGGTCTTTGTTTGCCAACGCTTTCCTAGTCTTGCCGCTTGCCGCGCGAATGCGAGTGCGTTTTGATAGGAATCTGGTAGGAATTCCGTAAGTCGTTGATAGTGTGGCGGAGAGGGCGGGATTCGAACCCGCGGAAGGATTTCTCCTTCGCATCTTTAGCAAAGATGTGCTTTCGGCCACTCAGCCACCTCTCCAAAGCAAGATTGGACACAAGAAAACGCCACCATGGGACTGTCAATGCTTTTTAGGCGGCTTTTGCAGCTCAAGTGTTGTGATTGATGTGCAATGAGGCAAGTGCAGGGGGGGGGGCTTGTTTTGCGTTTAATCGGAAATTGTGTGGTGTGGTAAGGGTGGCGGTTGTGGCATTTGACTGAGGCGGTGAATTTTGAAACAGACGCGCACTTGGCCAAGGAAAATTAAAATTGCGCCAATTATAGTGCCCCAATGAAGAACGAGCTTTGTTTGGCGCATTGTTTGCGCCCATACGTTATCGGGGACAGGCTGGCCGTAGAGTTGATTGTTGATTTGGTCCATCGTGTCTCGGATTGTGTCCCAATACTTGGAGTCCGCCATGTAATGTCCCACGTAGATGAATGAAATTCCGATGATCAGGCCCAAAATGAACTGCGTCCAGATGATGCGCTGCCAACCACGTTTAGCATCAGTTGAGACTAAGCGAAGGTTGCGGAGATCGAGCAGACCGATGGCCAATAGTGCTACATTTATCGCCAGTCCGGGACCGTCCAGTTGGGTGAGCGAATAAATTGCACCAGGTGCCGCGAATATGATTAGCACCCAGGCGGCAAAGCGAATCCAGGTAACCATGTGGTAATCCTTGCGATAGATTAGCTGCTCGCAAGGTAATCTTCGGATGGCAGGGAAATAGTTTTGCCCTACGCGAAACGATCCCCTTAGATACCGCGCCATGTTTGAATTATCTGGAAAAGTTAAGCTCGTTTTGGAAGAGCAAACCTTCGGTAGTGGCTTTAATAAGCGCGAATTCGTGCTGACCACCACCGCGGACCGTTACCCGCAGGACATCAAGTTTGAGACCGTGAAGGAGAAAACTTCTATGCTCGACGGTCTGTCGGAGGGCGATGAAGTCACCGTTAGCTTTGACGTGCGCGGTCGTGAATGGAAGGGCAACTACTACGTTAATCTCAACGCTTGGAAAGTCGTTTCTGGTGGTGGCAGCAAGTCTGAATCGAGCGATGGGCCGCCCTTGGACCACTACGACAACAATGCTGAGGCCGAAGAAGAAGACGTGCCGTTTTAACCGTTTCACCGCGACATAACAATTGTCTGATTACGCAGGATTCTAGACCTAAATAAAATAGTTGCCAAGGCGGTGCAAAGCGCCCATTTTGGCCAGCTTTTCAACTTTAGACCTACACAACCATGGCAAGAGAAACCGTTATTTTGGAATGCACTGAAGCGCGCAAGGAGAACAAACCAGTCTCCCGCTATATGACCACGCGCAATAAGAAGCTCCAGGGCGATCGCGTCGAAAAGAAGAAGTATAATCCTTCTCTACGTCGCCACACCATTCACCGCGAAATTAAGAACTAATCGCGGCAAAAGTCTTTTTTACCACAGGCCAGTCTCCTCGGAGGCTGGCTTATTTTTTGCGCCGAATGGCAGGTGGTCGGGTGTTTGTGCGTTTGCGTGCGCGTTTCGTTGCGGGAAATTCGATCGGTTCATCGGGAGAATCACGTCGTTCCGAGCGCCATTTATCGCGATGGTTGCGAATCCAGTCCAGCAAGGCCCGCTCAAAACCAATGTCGTACCCACGCTTTTCTGATTCGATCCACTTATGACGTAAGATTTCCTCACGCTCCGCCAAGAACTCCTGATAAAGGCTGGAGCGTTGCATCAAATCCTCCCCGTTGGGGGGGGATTTACGTTCTGGAGCTTTCATATGTTTAGACGGCGCAAGACGGGAGTCCTCCGCAGTGCCCAAGCAAGGCGTTGGTTTCAGTTAGGTTAGACAAATTAAAAGCTTATCCTTCAGGCTTGTAAAGCCCCTTAACCGTTAAAACTTTTCAAATTATCACAACTCTGTGACGGGAAATTCTGCTTTTAGACGCTCGGCGATTTTCATAAATGCTTGGGAAGCAGGTCTTTGTGGGTCGCTTATGACAATCGGGATGCCTAAATCGGAACCTTCCCGGAGTAAAGGGTCCAGAGGGACTTCACCCAGAAAATCGGTTTCCAAGGCTTGTGCGGTGCGGCGCCCCCCCCCTTGACCGAAGATGTACTGCCTCGCGCCGTCGGCCCCTTCGAGGTAACTCATGTTTTCCGCCACTCCGATTAGTGGCACGTTAACTTTGCCGAACATCATGGCCCCGCGTCGGGCGACATTGACCGCTGCCGCTTGGGGAGTGGTCACGATGATCGCGCCGCGTAGAGGCAAGGTTTGGACGAGGGATAACTGCGCGTCACCGGTGCCGGGTGGTAGGTCAACAATCAGAAAATCTAGCTCCCCCCATTCAACATTGGCTGCGAATTGTTGGATGGTTTTCATGATCATCGGGCCGCGCCAGACGACTGGCGTGTGCTCATCGACGAGTAGTCCCATGGACATTACGCGGACATTGAAATTTTCCACCGGAATAAGCATCTCGCCCTGAATCTCGGGCTGACGGCTAACCCCCATCATCAGTGGAGTGGAGGGTCCGTAAATATCGCAATCCATCAGGCCGACTCGGCGCTTTCGGCCGCTTTCGGTCAGCACACGGTCCAACGCGCAGGCTAGATTGACGGCAAACGTGCTCTTGCCAACCCCCCCCTTACCACTGGCCACCGCGATAATGTGTTTTACACCGGGTAACGCTTGTTGCGCAGGGCCAGTGACGGTCCGCGCGTCACCTGATGCGGGAGGCGGTGTCTTTGGTTTGCTCACCACCACGCTGACATCGGCTGACGTTACGCCATCGAGCTGTGCGAGGACGTTTTCGACATCGGCTTTCACTTGCGTGGGGATGCGTGGGTCTCCTGTGGTCAAGGCAAGGTGGACTTTGGCCACGCCTTCTTGAAATTCGATGTTCTTGACCAGCCCGAAGGAAATGATGTCCCGGCTGAATCCGGGATACTTAACGGCCTTCAGGGCTGTTTCGATCTGCGATGTGTCCATGTTGATTGCGATATGATTTCGTGGAGCAAAGGGGCAACTATGGGCATGGCTCTGCTCGCTTTCAATGGCCAAGCAATAAAATTTATAAATTCCGATTGAACCGTTGCCCGCTCATGATTGTCTCAGTGGCATGCGCTTGTTTCGATTACTTTGCCCGCTGATCGGGTTACTCTTCGCCTTCCAGTTTAACGCTTACGGACAATCTCCCTATACGATCGAAAAAAAGATCGATAAGAAGGTCACGCCTATCGCGATACAAAGCGGGGATGCTTCGGCCCAAGCTTTGGCCTCCTTTGCCTTTAACACCCACGGGGCGTTTAGCGTCACGACGCCCAGCAAGGCTTCCGCCGTTCTGGTGCTAACACCACTGACTGGCAATCGCTGTCAGTTGAAGATCGTGACGGGTTCACCTGCGCAGGTGCTCTATGAGGGGACTGCTGACGGCTCCAGTCCGGAGAGTGCGATCCTGCGTGCGTGTGATGCCGCGGTTAAGGCGCTCACCAACAAGCCGGGCTATTTTGGTGGGCAGATTGCCTTTGTCAGCAATCGCACTGGCAATCGCGAAGTCTGGATGGGTGATCTGTTTTTCCGTTGGGTTAAGCCACTGACGACTGACAAGTCCAACGCGTTACGGCCATACCTTGCGCCTGACGCAAAGACGGTTTTCTATCGCAGCTATTACCGCACTGGTTTTCCTGATGTCTTTAAGCAAGACGTGGCCACTGGCCGCCGCGTCCCCTTTGCCAGTTACAAAGGCACCAACGCCGGCGGTGCGGTCAGTCCCAATGGCCAGCAAGTTGCATTGACCCTTTCTGCCCCTGGTAACATGGAACTCTACGTGGCAGACATCAATAGTAGTGGTAAGCCCTTGCGTCTTACTACCAACCGCTACGTAGAAACCGACCCCGCTTGGTCGCCCGATGGTCGCCGTCTCGTTGTTACAAGTGACCAGCTTGGCTATCCACAGCTTTATGAAATCCCGTCTCGCGGTGGCCCAATGACGCGCTTGCAAACCAACATTAGCAAATACTGCGCGGAGCCTAGCTGGAACCCGCTTGACGAAAGCAAAATTGTCTTCACTGCGAACATGGGCGGGAGCTATGAGTTAGCGCTCTATCAGTTCGGCCAAGGTTCAGCGCAAGTTCTAACCAGTTTCCCCGGCGACGCCAAAGAGGCAGTTTGGCTGAACGACGGCCGGCACATCATCTACACTGAGAAAGCGCCCGGTAATCGTGAGAAGCTGGTCATTTTCGACAGCGAAACGAAAAAGCGCACACCCATCACGCCCGACAATTTCGGCAACGCTTCCCAAGCGAGCTTTGCTTATTGAAGCGGCGAAAGTTGGTTTAGATCATTCGCAGGTTCGCCGATCAATCTTGGCAGTCTTCGCAATGCGGCCTATTTATAGTTGGAAATGAAAGTCTTTCAATGCGACCACTGCGGGCAGCTGCTGTTTTTTGAGAACACTTTTTGTGGTTCATGCGGCAGTGCGCTGGGCTATCTATGGCGCCAAAACACACTGAGTGCACTTGTGGAAAACGATGGTGCGTTGGAGGCGTTATCGAGTCCCCAAGCGCGCTACCGTTACTGCGCCAACCACGCCCACGACGCATGCAATTGGTTGGTCCCAGATTCAAGCGAGAATGCGTTTTGTCGCAGTTGTGAGCTGAATCATACCATTCCTGATCTTAGCTTACCCGATAATCATGCCGCTTGGCTTAAGCTCGAGGCAGCGAAGCACCGACTGGTTTATAGTCTGCTGCGTCTGAATTTACCCGTGAAGAGCCGTTTAACTGAGCCCAAGACCGGACTGTGGTTTGATTTTCTGGCTGATGTCCAAGGAGAAGACCGCGTTACTACGGGGCACGACAGCGGATTAATCACCATGAATATTGTCGAGGCTGATCCCGTCCACCGCGAAGCAGAGCGTGCAAATATGCATGAGCCATATCGGACGCTCATTGGACACTTCCGCCATGAAATTGGTCACTATTACTGGGATATACTGGTTGCTCCGAATCAGGATAAATTGGAGCGGTTTCGCGCGATTTTTGGCAATGAACAACAGGATTATCAGGCATCGCTTGAGCGGCATTACCAAGAGGGACCGCCGCAAAATTGGGCTGAGTCCTATGTCAGCGCCTATGCCACCATGCATGCGTGGGAAGACTGGGCCGAGACTTGGGCGCATTATCTCCACTTGCTCGATACGCTGGAGACCGCTTATGCCTTTGGCCTGACTCTAGACGCCGACCTCAAGGCTCCGGCATCCGTCAAAATGGCGGCGGACTTCGACCCCTACGGCCAACCTGATTTTCAACCGATCCTCGAGTCCTGTCTTCCGATTACATTTGCTGTCAATAGCCTCAACCGTGGTATGGGCCAGCCGGATTTATATCCCTTCGTCTTGCCGAGAGCCGTTGTGGAAAAACTGCGTTTTGTGCATCAGTTGGTGCAGCCGGATTGACCGACCTCACGCTGGCTCGTTGGCGGAGATGCAGTGCAGCGCACCACCTTCTTCCAGCAGCAGTCTGCAGTCGATAGGGACGATTTTGCGATCGGGGAAGCAGTCCTTTAAGGTGCCGATTGCCCACTGATCCGTTGTCTTCTGGCCGAAAACAGGGGTCAGCACCGCGCCATTGATCACTACATAATTGGCGTAACTGGCGGGTAACTCTTCACCTTTGGTGTTGAATATTGGGTCGGGCAGGGGCAGTTCTACTACTTGTCCAAAGCGCGCCTTGAGGATCTCGTGGTTGTCCTTGAGTGCTGGCGTACGCTGGCTGGAAACGCATAGCACGGCATCCTCCGCGAAGAAGCGGGCGAGGTTGTCGATATGGCCGTCGGTATCGTCATTGGGTAGCTCGGTAGGCAGCCAAACGATTTCCTTGATCCCGAGCGCATCCGCGAAAATGCTCTCATAGTCGGCCATGGAGAGGCCGGGATTACGGTTCGGATTGAGCAGCACCGGGGTTGTGGTCAGCATGACTCCCGCGCCGTTCACCTCAATGCCGCCGCCTTCAAGGATCACGTCGTAGCTATCGCACGGTTGCCCCAATGCTTCTGCAATACGGGGGGGGGTAGCGTTATCGAGATCCCACGGTTCAAATTTACCGCCCCAGGCGTTGAAATTCCAATTGGTCACGCGGACTTGGCCATCTTCCTTAATGTAGATGGGCCCATGGTCACGACACCAGACATCATTGGTGGGGTGGTCGTAGAGCCAGATATTTTCCCAGACGGCTTTGGCGTGGCGCAGTTGATTGCGGATGCCGACATGCGCGTCTTCTTCGGCGTTGATGTTCACGCGCTGAAAGCGACTAGCAGCGGCGGTGATCTCAGCAAACTTTTCCGCTATGGCCTCATGTTTCTGCGGCCAGATATGCATCGAAACTGGCCAAGACAGCCAAAGCGCGGTTTGCGGTTCCCATTCAGCGGGCATGCGGCGGGTGGAGGTCATTGATTTGAAATTTTTAATCCAGAAACCGTTTCGTTAGCCCGTCGTAGGCGTCGATGCGTCGGTCGCGGAAGAATGGCCAGATGCGGCGGAAATCTTCTTGGGCCTTCAAGTCGCATTCAACGATGGAAACGCCAGCGGCAGTGGAGTCCATGCGGTGCTTGATCTGGCCGTAGTAGTCACTGACGAATGACTGCCCCCAGAACTCGGTGTCGCCCTCAGTTCCCACGCGGTTGACAGCAACCACGTGGCAGCCATTGGCTACGGAGTGGCCGCGCTGCACGGTTTCCCAAGCAGTATGTTGGGCCTCGCCGAGTTCGGTTTTTTCCTCAGGCAGCCAGCCGATTGCGGTTGGGTAGAAAAGGATGTCCGCGCCAGCGAGCGCCGTTAAGCGCGCGGCTTCGGGATACCATTGGTCCCAGCAAATACACACACCGAGTTTGCCAAATTTAGTGTCCCACACGCGGAACCCGAGGTCGCCGGGGGTGAAATAAAATTTCTCCTCGAAGCCGGGGTCTTGCGGGATGTGCATCTTGCGATATTTACCCAGCAGCGAGCCGTCAGCGTCAATGATTGCGGCGGTGTTGTGGTAAAGACCGGGTGCGCGCCGCTCAAAGGTGGGGACAATGATCACGACCCCTAGCTCGGCAGCCAAGGCTTGCATCGCCTCGACCGATGGGCCGGGAATTGGCTCCGCGAGGTCAAACTGTGCGACATCCTGCGTTCGACAGAAGTAGAGCGTATTGAACATCTCCGGTAGGCAGATGATCTGCGCGCCTTGCGCTGCCGCTTCTCTAACGAGCGCCGAGGCAGTTGCCACGTTTTGCGCGGGGTCGGCGACCATCGCCATTTGAACGAGGCCTAACGAAACAGTTTGCGAGTTGGGTTCGCCCATACTTAGGAGCCAAAAAACTTAGTGAATCGCGCGCAAGCTTAGAGTGTCGCTTGAATTTGGCCTAAAATATGCGATTGTTATACTGTGGAAAAGGTAATGCTGAGAATATTGGCGGCCATGGTATTTTGCGTCATTGCATTATACACATGGTGGGCTCGCTCATATGGATGGAGCTGGGTGGAGATTTCCTTCTTTGATTTCTGGGCTTATCAGATGGTGTTTCTCAGCTCGGCTTATTTGCTCTATCGCTGGGATGAAGTCCACGGCCACTCGATCGACGAGTAGCCGTAGGCTACTAATCGTTGTTACAGAAAGAACTTCTTAACTTTATCTTCTTCGCTGGCACCTTTGATGCGGTAGCTGAAAAAGTGGTCATAATGCGCAGCATGCCATTCGCCATCGGCGGAATCATTGTAAGATAAGAATATCTGGCGGCGGAAGCCGTCAGTGGTGTTTGGACCGGCCTCGTGGGGGGTGAAACAGTCAAAGAAAATAACATCGCCCGGTTCTGCGCAGACGACCTCGGGCTCGACACCGTCGACGACCTTTCGATCAAGAAAGGACAGCTCACCCGGGGCGTTAATCAGGCCATTCTTATGTAGGCCGGGGTAAAGCGTGGTCGCGCCGTTGGCGATGGTAGTGTAGTCAATTGCGATGCAGACGGAGATTGCGCTCGTGGGCAGGCCTTGCCACCAAGTGTAGTCTTGGTGGAGCGCGTTACCCTGAGAATGGGGGGGCTTGTAGATAAGCTTGTCCTTGAGGAGGCGCGGCTCACGGCCTTCGTAAATGGTGGCGAGCACGTCGGCAATGCGGCGGTCGCGGGTTAGTCGGCTCCAGAAGGGGTGGAGATCGGCAAATGGATCGATTTTCCAGATGCGTGCATCCCGCGTTAGGTCGAGGCGAAGATTGCCATCTACCTGGAGCTCCTCCATGGCCAGAAGGGCGTCAGCCTGCGTTTGCATTGTCTCGGCGAAATCGGCCACGAGGCCGCGTTTGACCAAGAAACCCTGCTCGTGGTAGCGCGTTAGTTCGTCGGCAGTTAGAGCGAATTGCAGCGGCTTGGCCGTCGCCTGATGGGCGGTCCAAGAGAGCTTTTCGTCCAGACTGCGGGCGGGGGTTTGCATGGTCTTCGTGGTGAAGGGGGGGGGGGCGGTTATGTTCATGGCGTCCATTATAGCATCGACGCGATGCCTTTTCCTGACAAATATTGCCACATTTATGTCATTAGATGATAAAGACGACGCATTACATGATTGCATCTACGGTGGGCCGAACCCCGTGGAGGTCATTGAAGAGCGTCTTGCGACTGCGGGGATAGCTTTCCCTGTCATGACGTCGGTGCGGTATGAGGCGGATTTCGTCAACGACTGGGCGGGCTGGGCCTTTCGTCCGGGTGACGGGCTGGTTTATCAGACTGCGGCTGCGCGGCCTGGGCGAGGGGACGAGTGGCGGTTGGCCCGCGATCCGTTGGAATGGCAATGGAGCCTCCAGCAATGTATTGTCGAGCTACGTCGCCGCAATCTGCCAGCGACTGGGATTGACACGCGACCTGAGGCCGAGGCCCGCTTCCGTCAATTAGCTCTCCAGCATTGCCAGACTGCGCGTCCGCCTTGGCGCGAAGCGGTCACTTGTTGGAGTGATGTTGTGCTCCGCCAGACGGATCGGAAAATTCACGATACCCAACGCGCGTTTCTTCGCTTTTTACTCGATGCTAGTGTGCCACTGGATACGATTGGCGTCGTAGGGCATCGTTTTCACCATGCGATGCAGCAGTTGCTTGCATCTTTTTCACCATCGGCTCTGATTCATTGGCTGATGCAGGGGCTGGAGATTGCCCAAGAACAGCTTGTCCGTCAAAATCGTCGGTTAGACGAGCCGATGAGGCGTGCGTTGGCGTATGTTCAGGCGCATTTGGCCGAATCACTGTCATTGGAGAACGTTGCGGGGGCAATCCCGATGAGTTCCGCTGCATTTTCCCGGAAATTTAAGTCTGTGATGGGCCAGACTTATACAGACTATATTCAGGCCGTGCGCCTTGAGCGCGCAATCCCGTTGTTGCTGCGGACCAATCGCACGGTGCTCGATATTGCGCTGGACTGCGGGTTCGGCTCGGTGGAGCAATTCCACCGCGTGTTTAAGCAGCGTATGGGCGTCACCCCGCTCGCTTATCGACACGGGCGGGTGACGGCTTGATTGGTTGGCTTATTCTGGTAACTGAAAGGGCACGGACTTCGTGGCGTCGGCGTGTGGCCCAGGCAAGTTCTTGAGTTTGGAGCGGATCTCGAAGAGGTCGGTGCGGCGATCCTGGCGAGGGCGAACGGCACCGGTGTTGCGGACGCGGTGCAGGTCGGATACATCCAAGTCGGTAATGAGGAGCGTTTCCACGTTGGAATCGGCAATGGCCTGGATGCCGTCGCGGGCGAACTCAAAATCACTCGGCGTGTAAACAGCGGCTTGCCCGTAATGGATATCCATCGCGGATACGCTCGGTAGGTTGCCAACGATGCCAGCCGTGACGACATAGATCTGATTTTCGATTGCACGAGCCTGAGCGCAATATTTTACCCGTAGATAGCCTTGGCGATTATCGGTGCAATACGGCACGAAGATGATTTCGCAGCCTTGATCCGCGAGGTAGCGCGTGGCTTCGGGAAACTCGATGTCGTAGCAAATTTGCACACCGATTTTGGCCTTGGGCGTATCGACTACGTAGACCTCGCTGCCACCGGAAATGCCCCAGTACTTACGCTCGGCTGGTGTGATGTGCAGTTTGGGTTGGGCGACGTGCTCGCCGTCGGGGGAGAAAATCAGGCTCTGGTTGAGGATCTTTTCGGGGTTCTTCTCCGATGCGATGGGATGGCTGCCAGCGATAATGTAGCAGCCATACTTGATCGCCAAGCTGCTCATCAATTCGATGAACTGCCCGCTCAGCTCGGTGAGGCGGCGTATGGCCTCCAACGGAGCCAGATTGGGCATTGTGGAGAGTAATTGGACCGAGAAAAACTCAGGAAACAAAACGAACTCCGTATTATAGTCCGCGGCGGTCTCAATGAAATACTCCGTTTGGGCGGCAAAGTCCTCAAAGGTTTTGATGCCGCGCACCTGATACTGAACGCATGCCACGCGCACCTTGGAGGATTGGCCTTCCTCTGGCGGGTCGTAGTCTGGGTTGAGCCACTCGATCAGGCTGGCGTTGTTCAGGCTGTTCGGGTCAGGCAGGTAATTCTTTAAGATATCGCGGAGAATGAAGCCTTCGCGCAGTTGGAAACTTAGGACTAAGTCCTTGAGTTCGCCTTCCTCGACACGGCGAGCATACTCATCGGGGGTCATTTCGCTAGCGTGATCGCTGTAATTCCACAGGCGTCCACCGGCCAGAATACGGCGGAGGTTGAGATCGCGGCAAAGTCGGCGGCGGGCTTCGTAAAGCGCTGCGCCCACGCCTTGGCCGCGCGTATCGGGGTCGACGTAGACATCGGCACCGTAGAGGGTGTCACCGCGTGGGTCGTGATTATGAAAATAGCCACCGTCGGTGATACCTGCGTAGGTGTGTGGGCGCAGTGGAACCGAGCCCATGTCGACGATTAGGCTGCAAATGGCCCCCGCGATTTGGCCATCGAGCTCGGCAACGAGCTGACCTTGTGGAAAATAACGTAAGTGAGAGCGTAGATGCCCCTCGCGCCAGCACACGTTCTCCTCCGCCAAAGCCGGGTATGACTTTTTATTCAGCTCGACCAAGAATGGAATATCACTCTGGTTGGCTGCGCGGATGAGAATTTCGTGACCCTTGGGGCCCGTTAAGGTAAACGGCTGCATAGGATTAAACTGTCTTCTCAGAAAAACAAAAATGCAAGCGGTCATATGCACGTTCTGCATTGATTCCCCAAGTGTTTTTGCCTAGGGTGCTGTCAAAATGAAGCGCTACGCACTCACTGCATTATTGTTTTCGGCTTCCGTGCTCACGGCTCAGGTGACGAGTAACTGGACGGGTGGCGGCGATGGCTCCGATTTTTTTGACACCCTTAATTGGGATAACGGTGTGCCGACCTTTCAGGATACGGCAAACTTTGGCTCAATCGCAGATGGCTCCTTTATCAACTTTTCCTCGGGAGACATTGATGTAGCCGGTTTGGAGATCAACACCTTGGGCCTTGATGGAGGCGTTACCCTGTCAGGGGAGAATGCCGTTTTCATCAATAATCATGCCTCCGTTAATGGTGGCGGTATTTTCGCCGACGGTTTCGATAAGTTGGTCGATATTGGATTTGAGGCAGATTTTGAGATATTTGGGACGGATGATTTCACCTTCACCGGCCGCGACATCCAGAATAATGGCACATTTACGCTTTCAGGGACCAATCAGGTTACCTTGAGTAATTCGACGTTTAATAACCTTGGCTCGTTGCTCATCGAAAACTCAGCCAACCTGTTTAATGATGGCAATGGCCTCTTAAATAATACCGGCGGTGATATCGTCTACGATGCGCCTGGGTCCATTGCCGTTGGCTGGGATGTTGTGAATGACAATGGCCGGGTGGCGGCGGTTCAGGGGAAACTAGGCTTTCAAGGCCCTTACCAGCAGGACAATGGCGACACGGTTGTGGCCAATTTTGCGGAAATCGCTTTTCATGGGACCACGGTTTTCAATAGCGGACGTATTTTAGGGGAAGGCCTACTCAATAATAACACGGGTTCGGCAATTGATGTCTTTGCCACCTTTGTTGACGCCATGGGTAACCCCGAGGCGCACATTATCAATGGTGATCCGCAAATGCCGGGCAAACTGACTTTCAGTGGAGACTATACCTTCGACGAAAACACGGTGTTCTTCTTTGACATCATGGGTCCGGGTAGCACCGAATACGACCAAGTAGAGTTTGTGAGCGGATTGGCGGACTTTAACGCGGGCCCGGATATCATTATTTACGGCGATGCCAGCATCAAGAGCACGGTGACCAGTGTGGATCTCTTCGATATTGTAACGGGCGATTACGTCGGAATCTTTTCTACTTTAAGTGAAGGTAGTCAGATTTTTGTTTTCAACAATGATCCGCTCGGCTCTCCGCTTCTGGGCACATTTGATATTTTCTATACTACCGGCGCTATCCAATTAGGAAACTTTACGCCGGTACCTGAGCCACAAACATGGGCCCTTATTGGCCTCGGCGCTGGATTAATCGGCTTGTGGGCCCGCCGCCGTTTTGTGCGTAAAGCAGCTTAGCTGTGCTGGTTGATAGGCAGAAAAAGTCTTATAAGGGCCCCCGAGCGCAATAGCGTTGCCAAGGCTCACGGGATTTGGTGGTCTGAAGTTTTACATGCAGTGGCGGACAATTGATACACCTAAAGACGCGATGAATCGCCTAATGCGCGAGCTGGGCGTCACGAGTGTGGTCGCAACCTTACTTGCGCAGCGCGGTTTTAATGAACCCTCCAGCGCGGAACGCCACCTGCACCCGAAGCTCGCTCATCTGGACGACCCGTTTGCCATTAAGAATATGGATCGCGCCGTTGAACGCCTGATCGCTGCTTTACGTGACGGAGAACGGATCACGGTGGTGGGCGATTACGATGTCGACGGCGTCACGAGCACTTCGTTGTTGGTCATGATCTTGCGCCGTTTTGGTGCTAGCCCGCGTTATTTTGTGCCTCGCCGTCTCGACGAAGGCTATGGTCTGAGCGAGGCCGCGCTGGAACGCGCCTTGGTTGACGGCAAACCTGACCTGTTTATTGCGCTGGATTGCGGTACAAATTCCGTGGCTGAAGTTGCGTCCCTGACCTCATTGGGAATCGATGTACTTATTATAGACCACCACCAGTCGAAAGATGAGACGCCAGCGGACGCAATTCTCATCAATCCGCATATTTCCGGCCAGAGTGACGAGGCCTGGGGCGATAGTTGCACAGTGGGCTTGGTCTTCAAGTTTGTTCATGGTCTCGTTAAGCGGATGCGTGAACTGGGTGATCCAGTGGCAAAAGACATCAAGTTGCGTGATTATTTGGACTTGGTGGCTCTGGGGACGGTTGCCGACCTCGTACCTTTGCGGGACGAAAACCGGATTTTTACGCGATTTGGCCTGCAACGCTTGGGGCAAACCGAGCGCCCGGGCCTGTTGGCGCTCATGCAAGTGGCTGGTTTGGAGCTGGAGCAGCCGCTCGCCACAACCGATATTGCCTTCCGGCTGGGGCCACGTATCAATGCAAGTGGCCGATTGGCCGACGCCGCCGTCCCGGTGAACCTTCTATTAAGTGAAGAATACGGCGAAAGCTTGGAAATCGCGCGCGAACTGGATTCCCGCAACCGTGAACGCCAGACGATTGAGCGAGCCATTGTCGAAGAGGCACGGAAACAGGCACTGGAGCAGGGGGACGCGGCGGGCCTAGTGGTCCACGGCGCAAACTGGCACCCTGGAGTCGTCGGCATTGTCGCCGGCAAGCTGGCGAAAGAATTTTACCGTCCGTGTATGGCCTTGGGCGGGGAGGGCGATTTGGCCAAGGGCTCAGGCCGCAGCGTGGCAGGAATTGACTTGCAGGCTGCTCTACATTTTTGCGACCACCTATTAATGGAGTGGGGGGGGCATCCCATGGCGGTCGGTGTGACTTTAGAGGCCAGCCACGTGCCCGAACTTCGTAAAGCCTTTGCCCATGCAGTTTCCAGCGTGGTTCCGGAGTTGCTGGAGCCTGATTTGGCCATTGCCGCTTGGCTGGATGCCAATCAATTACATGGCGATGTCGTGGCTTCTTTGGAGGAACTACAGCCCTATGGGCAAGCTCATCCAACGCCTGTCATTGGTCTTCGCGGTGTGCGGTTGACGGAATCTCCGATGATATTTGCTGAATCCCATGCGCGTTTCCGCTTTAAATCAGATGGCGGAGATGCTTTTTCCGCAGTGGCTTGGAATTTTGCTAAGCGTTTGCCGCCAACTGGGCGGGACATCGAGCTAGCCGTCAAACTAGGCTGGAATCGCTGGCAAGGCCGCTGCGAACCACAGGCCGAAGTGCTGGATTGGCGTTGAGCGAAATTTGCTTTGTCAGCGCTAGGGGTGACTGATTGTCTGGGCTCAGTGAAACGGGCGGCGTCATTCATTCATCGGTCGATATTATTACTGCTGTATTGCGTGGCATTGCCATTGGGAGCCGCGGATGAAGTGTCTGAGGAGGCCATTCTTTTACCGGATGCCGAGACCTTTGCCGCGCTAGCCGGTTATAAAGAAGGGATGATGACCTATTTCGAAGTGAGCCCTTTGGAATCGGAAGCCCCGTTTATTGTCCGCGGGACTTACAACTTTGTCGAAAAGTCGGAGGTTCGGTATGCAATCACTCTTTATCCCGCTAACAGGCACGCATGGAGTCTGCTGCAAATGCGCAAAGATGGCTCGAGTCTTACGGAAGATGAGCGAAAATATTTGGCGATCATGGAGTCGATGCGCCAGGAATTACCTGATGGCAGAATGATCTATTGCTTTGGAATGGCAGGCGCAGGCGGTGAGGGAGCGAGTTACCTGCTGACTCTTAGCGATGGTAGTTATGATTTATACCTGTCGAAATCCACTGCTTATGAGATGAACTGGGCGCACCCGAAACCCAATCTATCCGTTGGAGAGGTACTCTTAGGCTTAGAGAAGTGGCTAATCGAGGCGAATGCACCGATTAGGCAGGGGCGGTAATGCGCTATTCTTTAAGATGAATCGGCTCAAAGTGGCAAAAATGTAAGGACGTGGTTGCTGATTCGGCGCTAAAAAGCAGCGAGTATCCCTCGATTTCGGTGCGGACTGTGTATATCTTTCGCGGGAAGTCGGATAAAAATCGCCTTGGCACAGAATCAAATAAGAAGAGGGTCTTCTGTAGCCCAGTGTT
>NZ_BMXG01000017.1:78760-89362 GCF_014651635.1 Cerasicoccus arenae
ATTTCTTCGCCCAGCGTATCCTCCGCTTGTTGGCGGGACTGTTGGGCGTAGGCCAATTGGCTGGCACCAATCACTCCGACGCCTGCAATCATCTGCAATGGATCGACTTTGTGTTTTGCCTGAGCGCTCGGCATAGGGGGGGGGGGAGTGGTAGATTGTTGTGCTGCGGGCTTGTCTAGAAACTTGCCGTCCCAGTTGGGCATGACGCGCTTTATACGGACATCGAGTGGTGGATGAGTTGCAAAGGCACCGCCAAAACTGCTCTTTAGTGCATTGGCAAAAAAGAAGTGCGCGGTCTCCGATGTGTGGTGGTGATTGACTGTTGAACCCGCTCCACCAATGCGCATCAGCGCGCCGCCGATACCCTCCGGATTGCGCGTAAACTGCACTGCCGAGGCGTCCGCTAGGTATTCGCGTTCGCGGGAAATCGCACTCTGAATCAGGCGGCCAAAAAACACGCCGACATAGCCGATAATCATCACACCAATGCCAAATAGCATGATCGCATTGCCCTTGTTATCACGGTCGCGGCGGGCACCGACATTGCCCCAGAAGCCCGCACGCATGATGCCTTCGCCGATGATCGAGATCAGCAAAATTCCGAACAGCACGCCCATGAGCTTGATGTTCATGCGCATATCGCCGTTGAGAATATGGCTAAATTCATGCGCGATCACGCCCTGTAATTCGTCGCGGGAAAGGCGCTGCACACAGCCTCGGGTTACGGCGATTGCGGCGTCGTCGGGCGTATAGCCCGCGGCAAATCCATTGATGCCATCTTCCTTGTCGAGTAAGTAAACCTCGGGCACTGCTGTGCCGGAGGCGATGGCCATTTCCTCGACGACATTCATCAGCTTGCGCTCGTCAGGATCGCGAGTGCCGGGGTCAACTTTACGCCCACCAACGCTTTTGGCAACGACTCCACCGCCTCCCTTGAGCTGTGCAATTTTTGACAAGCTTGCCCCGCCGACCAGCAGTACGACAAAGCCTGATACGCCCGCGAGCGTTGGCAGGTTCCACAGTACCCAGCGCGTTGGTTGATTTTCGGGTGTCGAGCTGTAACTGTAAAAGACCATGCATAACAAATACAGTGATGCAATGATTGATATCACCGCTAGCACAAAGTAAACGATTAGCAGTTTAGTCCGGGAGTGGGCGTCGTCTTGGGCAGCGAAAAAGTCCATGGGATTTTTGTGTCCTTAGTCTTATGAATATCAGAAATTCCGGCCTTTGCTGCCGCTTGGCTAAGGACCAAGGACTAAGGGCACCATCGCTTTTCTTTACTAGAAAGAAACTTTAACGGCTTCGCGCTCGGTGGGGTTGGTGATCTCGAAGAGCTCTGCTTGCTGGAAGCCAAATGTGCCGGCGATCATGACTGTGGGGAAGGTTTCCCGTGCGGTGTTGTAGACCATGACACTGTCGTTGTAAGCCTGGCGGGAGAAAGCGATTTTGTTCTCGGTCGATGTCAGTTCCTCGGTGAGCTGCATCATGTTTTGGTTGGCCTTGAGGTCTGGGTAGGACTCAACCAGCGCGAACAGTTTGCCCATGGTCCCGGTCAACGCGGCTTCTGAGGCCATCAGGCCCTTGATCGCGCTTGGGTCACCTGGGTTGGAGGCAGCTTTTTGTCCCGCAGAGGCGGCGGTATTACGCGCGGCGATCACGGCCTCAAGCGTTTCGCGCTCATGCTTCATGTAGCCCTTGGCTGTCTCGACGAGGTTTGGGATCAGATCGTAGCGACGCTTGAGCTGCACGTCGATCTGAGCGAACGCGTTTTTGAAACGGTTACGCAAAGTAACGAGCTTATTGTAGAGCCCGACAATGAACAGGGCGACTCCGATAAAGAGGACGGCGATTACGCCTAATACGATAAAAGTGGTCATGGTTTGTTGTGGTAAAGATTTGATGCTAACATTAGCACGCATTATGCGGCATGGGAATTATAAACCGCCGCTTCTTTTATAAGGTTCGAACTATGCCTTTTACTGTTGGCGGACGATTTCGACTCTTGATTTTGGCTTGCGATGCCACGGCTCATTGACCGAACTAAAAAGCGTCACTTTTGCTAATCTTTAACCGCCAAACTTTAACTTCCTCATGCCTGCTTACCTGATCGGAATCGACGTCGGCACTTCATCTGCGAAGACCCTCGTAATGGACGAACGCGGCAACATCGTCTTCACGATTGCGCCCGAGTATGACTTCGCTACACCGCGCCCTGGCTGGGCTGAGTGTAACCCGGAAGACTGGTGGACGGCCATTCTCGCCGCTCTCAAGGCAGTTTTTGAACAGACAGATGTGCGGGCAGAAGACATTGCGGGCATCGGGCTGACCGGCCAAATGCATGGGCTGGTTTTGCTCGACGCTGCTGGCCAAGTGCTCCGCCCCTGCATCATGTGGAACGACCAGCGTACCGCTCAGCAGTGTGCCGCGATCACGGGCAAGGTCGGTGCCCGACGGGTGCTGGAGTTGACAGGTAACCCTGTGCTGTCAGGCTTTACCGCGCCCAAGGTGGTCTGGGTCCGCGAAAATGAACCTGAGATATTTGCCCAGGCAGCGAAAATTCTGTTGCCCAAGGACTACATTCGCTACCGGCTTTCGGGCGAATATTTTACGGATGTCAGTGACGCCTCGGGCATGGCTTTGCTCAATGTCGCCAAGCGTGATTGGTCGAACGAAATGCTGGAGGCATGTGGCATCCCACGCAGTTGGATGGCCGAGGTCACGGAGTCGCCGATCGCCTCGACGAGGGTTAATGCTGCGGCTGCGGCGTTGACTGGCCTCAAAGAAGGGACGCCGATTATTGCTGGTGGGGGTGATCAGGCTGCGGGCGCGGTTGGCTGCGGCATCATTCAGGAAGGTATTGTTTCGGCGACTTTTGGCACGAGCGGCGTGGTCTTTGCGCACTCGGACGAATACCGCGTTGAGCCCGAGGGGCGGCTACATGCGTTCTGCCACGCAGTCCCTGGGAAATGGCACCTGATGGGCGTCATGCTCTCGGCGGCGGGCTCTTTCCAATGGTATCGTAATGCGCTTGGCGGGGAGGAGATCGCGGCAGGGCGCGCTATTGGTGAAGACCCTTACACGCTGCTGACCCGCGCGGCAGAAACGGCTCCAGCTGGCAGCGAAGGCCTGCTCTTTTTGCCTTATTTGTCTGGTGAACGCACGCCGCATCCCGACCCGAATGCGCGTGGCGTATTTTTCGGCCTGAGTCTGCGCCATGCCAAACCGCACCTGACTCGTTCTGTTCTGGAGGGCATTACCTTTGGCATGCGTGATTCGCTGGAGCTGATGCGCGGTTTGGGCATTGCGCCCACGGAGGTCATTGCCAGCGGCGGCGGTGCCAAAAGCCCCTTCTGGCGACAGATGATGGCTGACATTTTCGGCGCGTCGATCACTACGAATAACGCCAGTGAGGGCGCAGCGCTCGGCGCTGCAATCCTTGGTGGGGTAGGGGCAGGCGTCTTTGATTCCGTTGAGTCTGCCTGCGCGTCGACTCTCCAGGAAACATCACGTGTGGAGCCAGAATCCGCCCAGAAGCTTTACGCCGCATTATACGAGCGCTACACCGCGCTCTATCCCGCGCTCAAGGGCGAATTTCGTGCGTTGGCTCGGGTGATGGAAGAGCTTGGCTGAGGTGCAACGCTTACCCTGTTAGCAATAAACGGGCGCATCGGCCCTATCTCGAGCGTTTCCAAGCGGTCGTGTTTTCGACCGGAATTGCGTCGCCGATAAAGGTGTTATTATAGATGGATTCCTTGACGGAAAACTTAATCTTCGTCCGTGTTTTATCTGATTCGCAAATCAGGAAAAACTGAGGGTCGGTACGCTCGGCGTAATCCTTACTTTTTTGACCAGGCAATTTCGTTTTATCCACCAATTCGCCTGCTTTCATGTCCTTGTCCGTCACTCGGTAATACGTATCTTTGACCGCAATTGCATTGCTTATGGTTTGGGCGGGAGATTGGTACTTTGGGGAATTTTGGCTTGATGGGCTTTCCGAATCGGGCGTCGATGAGTATTTATTGACCATCGTCGATGCCCAAATTCGCGCCTTATCGCCATAGATGCCGTCCTTAAAGATAAACCCGAAGTAGTAGATGCCGCCTGCGATAATCCCAAGTATCAACAACTTGGTGAACAAAGAAACGATGCCGTTGACGAGCCTTTGCCTCTGATGCACGCGTCGAGTTTCTTCACTTTTTTCGACGATTACATCACGCCGCCGCCGGCGTTGTGGCTCTGGATTGCTTGCGGACATTAATAATTAGCCTTCAGGACAAATCGTTACGGTCAATGCCATAATTTGAAATCCCTAGCTCTAAGCCGAGTTTGCCATCCGTATTGAAGGGGCAGATTTTAGTCGGTATTTGCTGTGATTTTCATGTTTTCATTTAGGCAGTCGCCGAACACTTTTAATCTTTAACCTTCTACCGTCCCCCCTTTGGCTGTTTGGCGTGACCAACAAAATGCTGCTTTCCCGGCTGCGCCGGAAACTGGGTGACGCTGTCAGCACAGCGCCGGATGATCTTGCCCGTGTATCGCTGGACAGTGCGCGTGTGCCGTTTCGCCCCGATGCTCTCGTGCGCCCCAAGAGCGATGAGCAAGTCCAGCAGCTGCTGTTGCTTGCCAATAAACTAGGTGTGCCGGTAACACCGCGTGGGGCGGGCTCGGCGACCACTGGGGCGGCCTCGCCCATCCATGGCGGATGGGTGCTCGATCTGTCAGACTGGCGGAAAATTCGCATCGACGCGACCTCTGGCATGGCCCACGTAGAGGCGGGTGCCGTGACCAAGGCGATCAATGACGCTGCCGAGGCCAAGGGCTGGTTTTACCCGCCCGACCCATCCTCACTCAAGCATTGCACGATTGGCGGAAATATCGCCACGAACGCGGGTGGCCTGCGAGGTGCCAAGTATGGCGTGACGCGAGACTACGTGCTGGCGTTGGAGGGTTTTTTGCCCACGGGGGAACCCGTTCGCTGGGGCGCACCGCTTAAGAAATTTGCCTCTGGCTTCAACTTGCGCGATCTCTGGGTCGGGGCCGAAGGCATGCTCGGGGTGACGACTCGCGCCACGCTAAAGCTCATCCCCAAACCACAAAGCCGCTGGACGTGTCTGGCTGCGTTTACCAACGAGACTCAGGCCCTGCGTGCGGTTAAGCAACTGCTCGGCCTGCGTGTGGTACCGAGCATTTTGGAGTTCCTCGACCGGCAAAGTGTGGATTGCGCCCAGCGCCGCCGTGGCGCGTCGTTTTTCCCGAAAACCCCAGCCTGCTCTTTGCTTTTGCTGGAGCTTGATGGGCACCCTGCTGCCGTTCGTGAGACGCGTCAGGTCGTGCAGTCGCTTTTCAAGGAGCGTGCCCTAGTCACCAAACAGACAGCCGACCCCGAGCAGGCCGAAACCCTCTGGGAAGCCCGGCGCACGTGCTCGCAGGCCATGTTTCAGATGGGCGACACCAAGCTCAACGAAGACGTTGTCGTGCCGGTTCAGGGCTATCAGGCTCTGTTGCGCTACACGCTGGAACTTAGGAAGTTAACGGGCTTGGCGACGCCGACCTTTGGGCACGTCGCTGACGGCAACTTCCACGTCCACCTGATGTATGATCACGGCGATCCCGCCCAATGCGCTCAAGCCGAACGCGGGTTGGAGTTGCTCATGGAGAAGGTCGTCGCCTTGGGTGGTGCCATCACTGGCGAACACGGCATCGGCCTAGCCAAGAGTCCCTTTCTATCGCTTCAGCACACCGAGGCAGAAATCGCCGCCATGAAGCGCATCAAGGATGCGCTGGACCCCAACGGCATCCTCAATCCCGGCAAAATGTTTGAGCCTTTCCGCATGTGGCGCGCAGAGCGTGACTACAATTGGACCTTTCCATGGGATCACCACCGCTAGTGCGGTGGTGATGGAATCGTTTGAGGGCTGCTGGAAGTAGGGGCATTCCGCATGGATCAGAAACCAGCAGCGGCTAAAAACTATCCGTCGATTTTTTCTTCGAGATAGGCGATGAGCTCGTTTTCTGTCACGCGGATTTGGGCCATGGTGTCGCGGTCGCGGAGGGTGACGGTGCCGTCCTTTTCGATGGTCTCAAAGTCCACCGTGATGCAGAATGGCGTGCCGATTTCGTCTTGGCGACGGTAGCGTTTGCCAATGGCACCGGTGACGTCCCAGAAGACATTCCAGCGGCGTTGAAGCTTCTCGTAAAGTTTGCGGGCGACTTCGACCAGTTCCGGCTTGTTCTTGACCAGCGGGAAGATGGCGGCCTTGTAAGGTGCGATGCGCGGGTGAAACTTGAGCAGGGTGCGCTCTTCCATGACGCCCTTGTCGTTCGGGGCTTGGTCCACGCAATGAGCAGCGGTAAGGACGGCCAGAAAGGTGCGGTCGACGCCGAGCGATGGTTCGATGACGTGGGGCACGTATTTGAACGGCTCTTGCTTGGCCTGTTTGCGGGCTTCGTCGAAGTATTCCGTCGATTTGCCGGAGAATTTTTGGTGCTGGCCGAGGTCGTAGTCCGAGCGGCAGGCAATGCCCCAAAGCTCTTGCTCACCGTGTGGGAAGTGGAACATGAGGTCCGTCGTCGCTTGCGAGTAGAAGGCGAGTTTGTCGGTCGGGTGGACGTCTTCGGTGACCATTTCGCGTGGGATGCCGATTGAGACGAGCCAGTCGATGCAGGCGTCAAGCCATTCGCGGTGTAGCGTGCGCCAATCAGCGTCGGGTGCGATGAAGTATTCGATCTCCATCTGTTCGAACTCACGGGAGCGGAAGATGAAGTTGCGCGGCGTAATCTCGTTGCGGAACGCCTTGCCGATCTGGGCAATGCCGAAGGGCACCTTGACGCGGCCTGTATCGACGATGTTGTTGAAATTAACGAAGATGCCCTGCGCAGTTTCGGGGCGTAGATAGGCCTTGGCGGAGCTTTCCGCTAGGGGGCCAACCTTGGTCTCGAACATCAGATTGAAGTCGCGAGGCTCGGTCAGGGTGCCAAGGGCGGCTGCATCCGGCCCGAGGGTTAGAACTCGTTGCTCTTCAGTTACCTCAGTGAACTCGGTTGGCGCTTCTAGAAGGGCCGCTTCGTCGATCACGGCTTGCTTGTCGCCCTTGAGGTCGCGGAGTTTCTTAGCACGCTTAACGATGTCGCCTGCTTCGGTTCCTTCAATAAATGCTACAAAGCCCGCCGCTTCGCCGTTGAGGCTGACGGGAGCGAAAAAGAGTTGGTCGGCGCGGTAGCGAAGTTTGGACTCCTTGCAGTCGACCATGGGGTCAGAAAAACCGCCGACGTGGCCGCTGGCTTCCCAGATTTTTGGGTGGGTGATGATCGACGAGTCCAAGCCGACGATATCGTCGCGGCGGTGCACGAAGTCCTTCCACCAAGCTTGCTTGATGTTGTTCTTGAGCTCGACGCCGAGTGGACCGTAGTCAAAAAAGCCCTGATAGCCGCCGTAGAGGTCGGATGATTGAAAGATGAATCCGCGTCGCTTGCACAAGCCGACAAGCGTATCCATAGTAGGAATCTGGGTGTTTTCTGTGGACATAGGAAGCGCGGATAAAAGGCCTTTCGGCGCTCGGCGCAAAGAAAATCGTTGCACTGGGGCGAAAATACCAGTTGAGCAATGGGTCCCGAGGTGATACTTTGCTCTTGCCTAACTAATCCTTAAACGCGTTTTATAGCTGAAATATGAAATCTACTTCCAAGCTTGTCCTCGCTACGCTTGCCCTTGGCGCCGCCGCTCTTATGTCGGGTTGCGCAAATAGCGCCCCCAGTGGCAGCGATCCACTCTATTCCCGTAATAACCAAGGCTTTAACGCTTTGGGTATCGTTGATTGGTCCCCGGCCTCCTATGAAGAAGTGCCGATCGAATCTGCTGTGCTTTACTCGGACACGATGCTGGATCGCAAGAATATCTCTGGCGACAACCTATCCCTGTTCTGGGGTACATTCGTTTACGCTGACTATTGATCAGCCCGCTTGGGGTTGATTTTCCCTTATGGGCGAAACTGCCGACAGCACTTCGCCCATCAGCAATGTGGCGCGCTTTCTGCCCGAGGCAGCGGCGCGTCAACCTGATTTCCCTGCACTGCGCGTGCCGATCCGTTCGGGTAAGCGCTTGGAATACGATACGCTGACCTTTGCCCAGTTGGAGACGTTGGCTTGTGCGGCTGCGCAAGTCTTTGCCGCTAAGGGCATTGCCCGCGGAACGCGCGTTCTGCTAATGGTCAAGCCTGGCCGTGACCTGATTTTGTCGGTCTTCGCACTGTTCAAGATGGGCGCCGTCCCGGTAGTCATCGATCCCGGCATGGGGCGTAAGCATTTTCTGGCCTGCGTACGCCGGACCCAGCCAGAAGCGCTCGTGGGTATCCCATTGGCACAAATTCTTGGTCGGGTGTATTGGCGACATTTTGGCTCTTTGCGCACCCGGGTGACCGTCGGGACGAAAGGCTTTGCGCGACAGTTAGATGCATTGGGCAAGGCAAGCTTCGAACCCGCTCCGACGACGGCTGACGAGTTGGCGGCAATCCTCTTTACCAGCGGTTCGACCGGCCCGCCCAAGGGCGTTCGCTATGAGCATGGCATGTTTGAGGCGCAGGTGCGGATGATCCGTGCGCAGTATGGCATCCAGCGCGGCGGGGTGGATTTGCCCATGCTGCCTGTCTTTGCGCTCTTTAACCCTGCTCTCGGCCTGACCACAGTCGTACCGGAGATGAACCCCAGCCGACCGGCCACGGTCGACCCCAAGAAAATCGTTCAGGCTATCTTGCAAAATCAGGTCACGAACAGCTTTGGCTCTCCAGTGCTTTGGAACAAAATTGTGGGCTATTGCGAAGAGAAAAATCTCACGCTCCCATCGATTCGCTGCCTTTTGATGGCGGGTGCCGCCGCCCCCCCCCCCCTGATTCGCCGATTGAAGGCACTGCTGCCCAACGGCGAAATCCACACGCCCTACGGGGCGACCGAAGTGCTACCAGTGGCCTCCATCTCTGGGACGGAAATTTTGAGGGATGCTCAACCCTTGACTGAGCAGGGCCGTGGCGTGTGTGTGGGCCGATTGCTGCCGGAAGTGAGCGCGAAGATTATTGCGATCTCCGACGAGCCGATTGCCCAACTGACCGACGTGGTCGAGCAGCTCACGGGCGCGATCGGCGAAATCCTCGTCACCGGGCCAAGTGTGACTAAAGCCTACGACGCGTTGCCCGAGGCGACGGCGAAGGCCAAAATTACTGCGCAGCCCACATCGCCAACCATTTGGCATCGCATGGGCGATCTCGGCTATTTTGACGCCGAAGGCAGATTGTGGTTTTGCGGACGAATGGCGGAGCGGGTGGAAACATCGGCAGGCCCGCTTTATACGGAATGCGTCGAAGCGATTTTTAACAAGCATCCACGGGTCTTCCGGAGTGCGTTGGTGGGTTTGGGCGAACGTCCCAACCAGCGCCCTTGTGTGGTTGTAGAGCCACTTCCGGGTGCTTGGCCTCAGGATACTGCTGCACAAAGTGCGTTTACCGCAGAATTGAGCGAGCTGGCAGCGAGCAGCCCGTTGACCTCTGCGATTGCGGAATTTCGTTTTTGGAAAAAATTCCCGGTCGACGTCCGCCACAATGCAAAAATTCACCGCTTGGAATTGGCTCGGTCAGTTATTGAAATAAGTTGACGAATTCAGGCCTCCTAGGCCTGATACAATTCATATGAAAAACCAGTTGCGCTACTTGCTGTTTGTGCTGCCCTGTTTGGCTCAGGCACAAAGTTTTCACCATCTTTACACGCTGGAGGCTTGGGATTACGACGAGATCGATACGAGCCGCGTTACGAACACCACTATGACCCCTGATGGTGGAGCCGCCTTGCTTTTCAGCCAGGATCAAGGTGAATTCTGGGGCTACACCTTTCTGCAGTTTGGCGAGTTGGGTGGTGTGGCCGAAAATATTTCGCTGAACGGGATGTTTACCGATGAGGGGCCAGAGATCAAGGTGTCTGGCGGCGATGTTTATCTCGATTACGTTGGGGAGGAAACTGTCATTGGGCTTAATTCGGCGATGCGTGTTTTCTGCTACGAAATTGACGACGGCCTCAACCGTATTTACGACGCGGAAGTTATTTTAACGAATCGGCTTGTGTCTGAAATGTACTTGGATGCGGATGGTTTCCGGTTTAGTTCGTCCGACACGCAGAATGGTGATACTTGGGCTTCACGGGTATTGGCGACGGGGGAAGCGGAATGGACATACGCGGTGGATTTCGCATTCCAATCATTCGTACCGCAAGTCAGCTTTAGTGACGATCAGACTCTGTTCTGGACTATTGACGATGGCTTCGACGGTTTTCCCATGACGTTCACAGCAATCGATCAGGCTGGAGATCGTGTTTGGCGTAAGCGCCTGACCTCAAGTAATCTTGCCAACAGTTCCTTGGACCTCGGGGCACCCAGCCTGAATGCATGCCGCATAGAGCTTTTCGACGACGAGACCTCACTAATGATCCTCGATCTTTTTGACGATGACACCTTCGAGATCTACACCCTGTTCATTCATTTGGATGATAGCGGTAGTGTCATTTGGACGGTTTCGTTGCCGTTTGAAGTTGAAGCGCCCAATTTTTTCAGCCCAGAAGATG
>NZ_BMXG01000017.1:89372-90860 GCF_014651635.1 Cerasicoccus arenae
TCATCTTCCAAGTCGACACCAATGGACTGGTTAGCTATGCCGTCTCTTCATTGGGTTTAGTCGGCGTGATTGACGGGGAGGGGGGCAAGCTTCGTCAGTTCTATGATGATACTCTGACTTCTATTTTTGCGCCCTTTGTGTTCGATGATGGTTCGCTAGGAGTACGTCGGCTCGAACTGGTTCAGGAGGAGGGGGTGCCGACGGTTACCTTCGTCCAGAGTTACCAGTTTTTCAATGGATCGTTCAATCCAACTCAGCACGGTGATTGGCTCGCAGAGTATGCGTGGTCGGATAACCATTTTGCGCCAGCGACCTTCGCCCACGTCGTCACGAGTCAGTCGCTCAACCAGTTATCGGTTTTGCGGGTAGAAAGCCCAGCAAGTCTTTTGGTCAGTGGCTTTGTGTCGACGGAGGCAGTGAGTTTCGGGGAGTTGTTCGATGTTACGTCCGTCGACTTGTCATTAAGCACGGGGATTCATTCGCTCGCTAGCGGCTCGGCCAATGCTGAATTAATCCCGCTTCCTTCGATCACGCCCAGTGCGCCTCAGACGGTTAAATCGACACCGCTGGCCAGGAGTGCATTTGGCTTAGCCAGTCTGTCCGTTGACGACATCCGCTACGAGGGTGGACCGCTGAGCGACGAGACTTGGCGTAGCGTTTTCTTTGCCTACCCTTGGTTCCAATACACCATCGGCGAGTCTGACAACCTGAGCAACTGGTCTGGCGCTCCGCTGCTTCAGCACTATGGATTCCAAGAGAATTTACGTAATCTGGACGGTAGTCCGTTCTTCGAGCAAGTCCAAGTGCGTGAGTCCGAATGAAAGTCTTGGTAACGGGCAGTGGAGGGTTCCTTGGCTCGCGGATTGTCGGCCAACTGCTTGCGCGTCGTTATGACGTGCGCGGCTTTGGGCGCTCTCCACAGCCTGAGAACGCCGCGCGCGGGGTAGAGGTTGTTCAGGGGGACTTGGGTGACGCCTATGCAGTCGATGAGGCCGTGAAGGGCTGCGAGGCGGTCTTCCATGTCGCCGCGAAAGCTGGCGTGTGGGGGGATGAAAAAAGCTACGTCACGGCTAACGTCACTGGTGCCCGTCATATTCTTGCCGCATGTCAGGAGCATGGCGTGGAGCGGCTTGTTTACACGAGTACACCGAGCGTTGTCTTTTCCGGTGAAGCCTTTGAGGGGGCGAACGAATCCCTGCCGCTGAATCCGCATAATGAATTAAGCCCTTATGCACGCACGAAGGCCATTGCGGAGGGCGAACTACTCGCCGCACATGGCAAAAGCGGTGTGCGGATCTGCGCGTTGCGCCCGCATTTAATCTGGGGGGTGGGCGATCCGCATCTCGTGCCCCGCGTTGTTGCTAAGGCGAAAACTGGCCGTATGCGAATTGTTGGGGGGGGGGGGAATCGCGTGGACCTGACGCATGTGGACAATGCCGCTGCTGCGCACCTGTTGGCGCTGGATGCCTTGAACCATGGGGTAGCGGG
>NZ_BMXG01000018.1 GCF_014651635.1 Cerasicoccus arenae
CGACGAATCCCCCCCCCCCTCAGGTTCCAGCAAACTCAATGGCCGCAATGGCAATTTCCGCCATCAAGGGGAGCCAATCGGATTCCAAAATCAGCCAAGAGCCCATTGACGACACCTCCCCCGCTCCCGGCGTCAAGATTGACCGCAACGAATCCAGCGCCATTGTATCGCCCGAGGCCACTCCAGGAAACTGGAATTTCCCTTTGCCAACTGTGGCCTTGATGCCCGCCAAAAACACAGCTGCGACACCTCGCGGGGTGGCGATTCAGGACACAAAGGCAAACGATGATGAGGATAATAACCGACTCATTCGCCGTGGCCCACGTCGTTAGAGCGAAACTTAATATTGGCGCACACTGGTGCCAATTACATACCGAGTATATTAAAGATCACGGCGAAGACGGCGTCAGTGACGATGATCAATGTAATCCCCGTCACCACAGCGGAAGTAGTCGCCATGCCAACAGCTGCTGAGCTGTTCCCACACTGCATACCCCGTAAACAACCCGCCCCGGCAACAATACCGCCAATGACCACTGCCTTGATGATGCCAGTTGAAAATTGCGGAATCGTTATGGCTTGAATACAACGATTAATGAACTGTTGGAGCGTAATATCGAGCATCGATACACTCACCAACATCCCCCCCACGATACCGATGAAATCAGCAAAGAGCACGAGCATGGGCATCATGAAACCAAGCGCTAGAAGTCGTGGCAAAACGAGGAAATCCATTGGCGATATACCTAAAGTCTTTAAAGCATCAATTTCCTCCGAAACTTTCATGCTACCCAGCGATGCCGCAAAGGCCGCACCCGTGCGACCACACATAATGATGCCCGTCATAATGGCACCCATTTCGCGGACCATCGCTAAGCCGACAAGATCTGCCACGTAAATATCCGCACCAAATTTCTTCAGTTGAACCGCACCAACGAAGGCCAAAATAACGCCAACCAAAAAATTGATAAGGGCAACAATCGGCAGTGCTTCCGCACCTGCCTGCTGCACAATAAGCCATAGGTCACGCCAACGGAATCGCGCTTTCCCCCGCATAAAACGAAAGATAGAAAGCGTAGATTCACCAATAAAAACGGCCGTCTCATTGAGCTCGTTACCGAATTTGAGGGTCGTGTTCCCAACAGAAGTCACAAAGGAGACACGGGCAACATCACGATCAGTCCCCTCTTTCTTCGGCACGGCAGTTGCCAACTTGAGCAGACTCGCTGCGCCATCTGGCAAGCCTGAGGTGTCCATTTCCGTCTTAGTGAGCGTCGCTAAGTCGCCCACTTTTTGCAGGTAGGTCATCAGCGCGGAATCCCAGCCTGACATCCTCTTAGTTTCAAAAGTAATCCTACCAGGGGGAGCCTTTTCGCGAAATTGAGCCTCAACCAGAGAAAATGCGGGGAGCTTGGCCCCGTATTTCCATTCACCAGCCAACGATAAAACCAATGCATCGCCTTCCCGTCGCACATCTAGAACCGTTGTCGTTGGACTATCCGCCATAAGCAATGGAGATCTTGCTGTAAACCATGCGCTTGCCAAACACTTTCGTTAGAATCATTTGCATAATTCATCAGACGCTACATAAAAAACCTCCGCTGGTGATTTTACCAGCGGAGGTCGAAAAAGAGAGACTTACTAAGGCTTAGATAGCGCCTTCGCCCTTCTCGTCGGTACGGATACGGACGGACTCTTCGATCGGGATGACGAATATCTTACCGTCACCAATTTTACCGGTTTTAGCGGCCTTGGCGATGGTTTCGACAGTCTTCTCGGCGATGTCCGACGGCACGGCGATGTCAACCATGACCTTCGGGAGGAAGTCCACAGTATATTCGCTGCCGCGATAGATCTCGGTGTGGCCTTTTTGGCGACCGAAACCCTTCACTTCGGTAACGGTCATACCTTCGATGCCGATCTCCGAGAGCGCTTCCTTCACTTCTTCAAGTTTGAAGGGTTTGATAATGGCTTTGATGAGCTTCATAACTAATTGGTGTTATTGATTATTGATTTTTTTGCAATGAATCAAGTAGAGACTCACGCCATTACTTGGTGTCCGGTGCGAAGTCCGGATAGGCTTCTTGACCATGCTCGCCAATGTCTAGGCCACCCATTTCTTCTTCTTCCGACACACGGACGCCAATGGTTACCTTGAGGATACCGAAGACAATGATCGAGAAGATGAATGCAAAGGCTGAAATAGCGATCGTGCCAATCAACTGGGACATGAAGAATCCTCCACCACAGATACCTACGACAATCGTGCCGAAGTTACCGCAAATACCGTGAACGGAAATCGCTCCAACTGGGTCGTCGATTTTGATCTTATCGAAGAACAGAACCGAGATGACTACGATAATACCAGCGATGAGGCCTACAATGATCGACCAGAATGGTGAGATTGTGTCAGCGCCAGCAGTGATGCCGACCAAACCAGCCAAGACGCCATTCAACGACATCGAAAGGTCTGGTTTCTTCAGAACGATCCACGAAGTAAACATGGCACCAAGACCGCCTGCACAGGCTGCCAAAGCAGTCGTTACGAAGACCAATGAGACCATATATGGATCTGCACTGAGAACCGAACCACCGTTAAATCCGAACCAACCAAGGAACAGCAAGAAGACACCGATCGTTGCGAGTGGCATGGAGTGACCGAGAATCGGACGGACCTTGCCATTATCCAGATACTTGCCCTTACGAGCGCCGAGCAGAAGAACACAGGCCAAAGCAGCATAACCACCGAAGGCGTGCACCAGAGACGAACCAGCGAAGTCGATGAATTCTTTATCGCCGTCGACTCCGAAGTCATTCAACCAGCCTCCGCCCCATTCCCAGGAACCGGTAACCGGATAAGCAAACATCACCAACAAGGTGGCGAAAATCATGAAGCTGCTCAGCTTGACGCGTTCAGCAACAGCACCCGAAACAATCGTCGCAGCAGTTGCAGCAAACATCGCTTGGAAGATGAAGTCTGTGTACCATGTGTAATCTGCATATTCAGAAGACATCAACTCCATCGTAGGATCAACGTCGAACCAACTGCCCATTGCAAACACACCGCCAATGCTCCAAGCGTCGCCAGGATACATCGCATTGAAGCCCCAGAACGCATAAGTGAGGACACCCATGCAAATAATGAAGACATTCTTAAACAGGATGTTAACCGTGTTCTTGGATTGGCACAGGCCGGCTTCGAGAGTCGAAAAGCCTAAGTGCATGACAAAAACCAGCGCCGCAGAAATGAGGAGCCAGAGATTACTAATGGTGAAGAAGCTGCCCTGTGTCTCCATAAAGGCACCATAGGCGGCGTCAAATGGGACGGCTTCAGTAACCGCTTCGGTCACTTCTTCTACTACATCCTGCGCCATGGCTCCAGACACGCCAAAAAAGGCCAGCCCGAGCATAAGCATCAGAAATTTCAGGAGTCTGAGTTTCATGATCATTGTATAGTTTGTTGGATTGAGAATTTTTCCGCTAGATAACCGGAGTTTCTGAGAGGAACATCCAAAAGCACCAAACGTGCCAATTTCCATAAATTCACTGCACACTCCCTTCCTATATTATTTCGTTCATCGATAAATCCATGAACTGAATTAGCTAGAATCGATGAAACCAATTCATTCAATACTCTTCTTGGCACAGCAAACCTGCCGCAATGAACTGTCTCAAATGCGCAACAGTGATTACGTCAGAAGCCAAATTTGATCACATGGCACTAAAAGGACATCGACGTAATAAGTGACCACTGCGGGAAGAATATGCGTAATTTTTGCCATAAGTCTTAAACTAATATACCTAGCGCAATAAATCTTGACAAAAAGATACTTTGCGGCGAGATTTGTAATATGATTGAAAAACGCCCATCCAATGACCGAGGTTCAACGAATATTGATTGGCTAGATAGCCGTCATAGCTTTAGTTTTGGCCAGTACCATGACGCTTCACGCCAAAGCCACGGTGCACTGCGTGTGATCAATGATGATCGAGTCGCCGCCCTACAAGGATTCGGGACTCATCCGCATCGCAATGCTGAAATAGTGAGCTATGTGCTCTCCGGTGCGCTCGAGCATCGTGACAGCATGGGAAATGGCAACGTCATCAAGCCGGGCCAATTTCAGTATATGAGCGCGGGTCGTGGAGTAACACACAGCGAATTCAACCCAAACGACGAAACGTCTCATTTCCTGCAAATCTGGCTATTGCCAAATGAGGAAAATGCAGAACCTGCTTATGCCCAGTCAGATATTGCACAAATAGAGCCAAAAAACGGGCTCCAATTAATTGCCTCTAATATTGATCCAGCGGCCCCCATCCAATGGCGGACCGACGCGACTCTATGGCGAGGCAGCTATACGATCGGAGACTCAGGAGAATTGCCTGGCAACGGCGACCGTGGCTATCTTCACGTAATAAAAGGCAAACTTCAATTGGGCGAGATCTCACTAAGCGAAGGCGACGCTGCTGCCATCAGCAATGAAAGCAGCAGCTTGAATCTCGTCGGTCTGGAGGATTCAGAATTCCTATGGTTCAGCTTATAATTAACTGACGGCAGTTTCTTTTTCCTTCTCTTTAGCGTCTTTACTAGCGTTCTTATCCACGCGCTCCCGCTTTCGCTCTTTGCGATCGCGGCGCTGATAATAGCGGTAAACGTAATCCGTGGAGCTGTAGGAATAACCGTAGTAGCCATAACGCTGCGCGCCTGCACCCTTCACAGAGTTCAGAATCACACCAAGAACATTGACTCCGATTTTGTCGAAATCCTGCAATACACGCTTGGCCTTGTTGCGGTTAACTGAATTCTGACGGGCAATATAAACAACCTCGTCGACAAGCTCACCGAGCTGCAACGTCTCCACAAAGATACCAGCTGGAGGGGTATCAAAGAGCACTAGATCGAATTCCTTTTTCAGTTGGAAGACCAGTTCCTCAAAACGTGAATTCGAAAGTATCTCCGTTGCATTCTTGGAAGTGCCACCAGAAGTCAGCATCCAAAGATTTTCACCCATTTCTTTAATGGCCAAATCCGGATTTGAGATGAGCGGCATCGATTCCTGAACGTCCTTTTTCGTATTCCACCAAGTCATGAATCCGTTCTCATTATCGAGCTTGTAGAAACGATGGATCACTGGGCGTCGCAAGTCAAAGTCAACGAAGAGAACACGCTTTCCGTGTTTGGCAAAAGTGAAGGCAAGGTTTGCAGCGACCGTTGATTTACCCTCCCCAGGAACCGTACTGGTAACTAGGATTGCCTTCGGAAACTCACTCTCGGACAGCATTGTTATCTGCCCATAGAGCACACGAAAGGACTCAGAAATTGAATCATTTAGGTCATCACGCACGGCAAGCGGAAGCTTCTCCGGCTCAATCCGATTGCTACGTGGTACTTCACCCAACATTTCCCGCTGCAAAAACACATGCACATCCCAATAGCCATGAAGGCGGTTGTTCACCAATTCCAAGAGAATTGGAACGCCAATGGCCAAGATTAAAAAGATACCCACCGCCTTGGTGATGATTCCGTTTCGATCTGGTGAAAAAGGTGCGCTAGCCGGAACCGCTTGGTCCAATACACGTATATTCGTATTGTCCAATTGAGCCGAAATAGTGGTTTCGTTCACGCGGGAAAGAATCTGTTGATACATGTTACGGTCACTATCAACTTCGCGACGCATTCCATTGTATACGATACGCAATTGGTCCAAATCGAGCGACTCTTTTTCCGCCTTGGACATTTCTTCCTGAAGGTTTTTAAATCGGCGATCAGCGCCTGCCAATTGACTACGAAGATCAGCAATAGCCTGTTGAACAACGTTATTAATACGCGCCTGGTTCGCATCAATCTGGTTTTGGTTATCCAACATTCGGGGGTGACGCTCCAGATACTTTCGCTCAAGAATCTTCCGGGCACCGACCAACGATTGGTGCGTTGACACCAAGTCAAGCACGTTGGCGTATTGGCTGATCATTGGAAGCTGAAGCAGCTCAGTGTCATTATTCAAAGCCTCTTCTACCTGCTGGAGCTGCGATTCGATATTCAGCTTGTCAACCCGAGCAGCCGTCAGAGCAGCATTGAGACTTTGCAAGCGGGTACTGATCACGTCCTGATTCTCGTCCAGGGAGATCATGTTATAATTTCGGCGGAAGTTTTCCAAACCTTCCTCACCCACCTTTACCTTCTCTTTTAATTTATCAGCCTGAGCTTGGAGGAATTGAGTGGCCGAAGTCTCCCCTACGCTTGTGCGTTCAAGTAGGTATTGAATATACTCGCTGATAAACCGATTCGCAATCAGCGCCGCCATTTCAGGATCTCGGTGAGTTGCGGTGAAATAAAACACTTGGCCCTCAGGCAAGCCGATCTCCATGGCCGAGACAATCGAGCCAATACTCCCCTTTGAATTCTCCGTGTCGTAGGGCTGGGTAATCCGTAAAATTTCTTTCTCAGTGAAGCTCTCAATGACTCGCTGCGTAAAACTACGACTGCGCATCTGCGAGAGGTGATTGCGCAAATCAACTCCACTGCGAGGGGTATTATCAACCACTTCTTTAATGTCTACGACGCGGTCCACCTTGGACTCAATTAACAACGTGGCAGTCGATTTATAAAGCGGGGCTTCCTGAAGCCCGAAAAAGGCAAACAAGCAAGAGCACAATAGGCCAAGGCTCACGCCAATGAGCCAACGCTCCCGAATCATCAGCAAATAGTCACGCCAGTTGCGAACTGGAGCCGGAATGGCCAGACTGCCCTGTGATTTCGTTTTAAGCGATGGATTCGCTGGGTCTTTAGACATGATAGTAATAGAAGTGTATGCAGCTCAATGATCGGACAATCCAATCTGGCCAATTTACCCGCAGGCTCTTTTTTAAAATAAGCGTTGTGGCACGTATATGATGTCACCGGGGTAGATCAAATATTTGTCACGGTCATTTTCATCATCTTGATCTTCAATGATAGCTTCCACATCGATAATAAAGTATTCTTGAGTTCCATCAGGCTTTTTACGGGTAACCCGGACCTCGGAACCACGCGCAATGCTCGAGAAACCACCAGCACGAGAAATTGCCTCGACGATGTCGATGGAGTTTTTCTCCAATGGAAATGGCACCTGACCTTGCGCTCCTGTTTGCCCAAATACGGAAAACTCCTGAGCAACATAGCCAGAAACGGTGATGTAGACTTGTGGGTTCCTCAGCAAACGTGCATCAATAAAAGCGCGCTGGATTTTATACTCAGCTTCACGAATCGTTAGACCAAGTAGCGAAATCTCGCCCAGAAGCGGTATACGTATTTCTCCGTTGCCGGGAATTCGCTGCTCCGCCGATAACTCTGGCTCATCAAATACGGTGATGGATACCATATCGGTTGTGTTCAGCTTATAGTTTGCCGGTAATGCAATTGGACCTCCGGATGAACCGGAACCAGAAGCGCTAGAACCCGACGCACCGGAACCACCAGAATCCTGCGCGTTCAGCGCACTGGCTAACAGTAAAGTAAGGATGAATAGTGGCAAGCGATTAGCAAAAGTCATGACATCATAGTTTTTCAAAGAACCAAATTAGCCGACATCGCTATTTTTAGCAAGTTCCTTTTGGCTCAGTAATAGAAAAGCTAAAATTAGGCCCAATACCCCATCGCCTAATATGAGCATCTAAACTGACGATTAAACATCCATAAATATCTAATGATTAACAACTAATGAAACCAACAGAAGATGGCCATCCTCTCTCTCTTTGCAATACCAACCTAAATCTGCCTATTCGCTCATCACTGAACGCTCTTCCCTCACCAATGGCAGGCAAAGAAACTTTATGATCATATGTCTCGTAGTACGGAGCCAATTTCTTGCTCAAAAAGGGTTTCACAAATGAGTTTTCGCTTTCTCTAATCATTGAACCAACTTATTCTTGCGCCATGAAACAACTGCATTTCGCCGTAAATATCGTAGTCGCAATTTTTGCATCCATTACATTGATGGCTGACACCTTGGAGTTGCGCAACGGCTCAAGCCTTAAGGGTAACTACGAGGGTGGCACGCCAGATGTTGTTCGCTTCAACTTCAATGGAAGCACTCAGGATTACGCCCGTGGAGATATCGCCAGCCTGATTTTTTCCAAGGAGACGCCTGCTCGACCAATCGAGACCGCGACTTCCGCGCCTCAGCCCAGCACAAGCTCCGCAACGAGTATGACCATTCCTGCAGGTGCTGTGTTAGTGGCATCCATCCAATCTTCGTTGAATTCCGGTCAAGTCAAACCCGGCCAAACCTTCCCCGCGATCCTTGTGTCTGACCTACGCGAGGGCAATCAAGTCCTACTGCCCGCAGGCACACAACTCCAAGGCCAAGTCATTAACGCCAATTCCGCTGGACGCTTCCGTAAAAGCGCAGAGCTTTCCTTTACGATCAATGCAGTTACCTATCAGGGCCAGTTGATCCCCGTTCGCGCAAGCTCACAACAAGAAGCGACCGAAGGCGGCACCGGACGCGAAATGGTTGGTGGTGCGGCCAAAGGAGCGGCGTTGGGTTCGATCATTGGTGCCATCACTGGTGATGCGGGCGAAGGTGCAGCCGCTGGAGCAGCAGCAGGCGCAGCAGGGGGACTCATCCGCAAGGGCGATAATGTCGAATATCAAGCTGGCTCCGTCTTGGCCTTTACGCTCGAAAGCCCGGTTAATCTCTAAACCAAACGCATTCCTAAGAAAATCAATCAGACGATCAGCGTCCCCCCCCCCCCCTCTCTACACTACCTTGCGGAAAAAATACGCCGATAGCAGGAGCATGAGCCCAAAAGGCAACCACACTGCCACAGCCAGCGGTATGATGCCCTGAGAGCCAAGCAGGCGGAAGATTTCCTCCAGCATAAAGAAGAGTGCGAAAAAGCCCAGTGCCTTGGCGACGCCAACCACTGGGTTGACACGCACCCCGGCAACCGCGAACGGAATTGCGATGCCCACCATCACCAAGCACACGAACGGCTGAGAGACGATGCGCTGGCGCCGTATCTCATACGTTGGCAGCTTGGGGTTGTCTGGGTGAGACATGGTCAATAGCCGCTGGATTTCATTGAAAGATAAATTATCAGGCTCGGTGTTAAGTGCCTGCATTAACCAGGGATTCTCCTCCAACTCCGGAAACGCGCGTTCTTTAAAACCGATCGAACGGTAATTTTCACCGCTTTCCGGATCAAAGAGCATCTCCCGGCCCTGTACGAAGACCCAGTAACCATCGACATCGTCAAAATACGCCTCCTGCCCCATGATACGCCGCACCTCGCGCCCTTGCTCGTCCCGCTCATAGACATTGACCCCAAATCCGTCGTAAGAATATTCGCTGAAGCGATTCATGAACCACAGGCGGCGATCCTGCTGATTATCAAAGGACATCAGCGGCACGATACCAACCATCCGAGCACCAAAAATTTCCGCCTCATGCTGCATTCGCCAGCCATTACGTATCAAACGGCTTTGCTCAATCGAATGTGGCACCACAGAGGCGTTTAGTAATAGCAGCAACAGCGCCAACACACCACCAGCAAGCCACAGCGAACGCGTGATCGTAAACAAGTGAAGCCCACTCGCCCGCATTGCGGTAATCTCGTTATTCCGGTGCAGGTTCCCCAGTGTGAACAGAATCGAGATCAACAGACCAATCGGGAGGATCAGCGGGAGGAAACTAGGCGTGAGATACAGGTAATATTTTACCAGCTCGACTCCAGTAGCTCCCCAGTCCAAGTAGTCCTGCATGTCATCCTGAAAGTCCTCCAGCAACAATACACCCAGCATCGCAGCAACCGCCATGGCGAACGCCTTCAGCCATTCAAAGAAAACATATCGATCCAGCAGGCGCACAAGTGAGAAAGTGAAGGTCCAAGGTTGCAAGCAGACCGGACCAGATGAAAGGAAAAAGATTACGATTCTGCCGTTTCCAACGCCCCCTCCCCCCTATCCACCGTCTTCACACCAGCTCTCATAAGTCGACGGGCAGCCTTGAGGGTGTTTTTCCAACTACCAGTGCTCGGGTTGTCGCCAAAACGCAGCTTTAAGAGATCTTCATAAATAGACTGCCAAGGCTTGAGAGCTTCGCCTCGCAATTCCTGCTGGGCATTTACGTAAGCAGGACGAAACCGTGTCAAAACACGACCGGCTTTGCGGCGTATCGGATCGTTGACTGCTCGCACGCCCTCATGCGTACGAGCAGAACGCCAAGTCATGAAAGCTTGATAGAACATTCGAAGTGCCAAAATCGAAAAGCAAACGAGTGCCACTATAACCGCTACGTCACGGACCTTGGCCACGTTCCACCCCTCTGTAAGCCAACTTTTAAAGGATTTCCATTTGGTCGTAAACTGCATACGGAATTCCTTAAAGGCACTCACCGAAATATCCCGCAAGTTGTTCGCAATTTCCTCTTGGTCCTGCTGATCGAAATTAATGACCCGTCGATACCATACCATGCGAACACTGTCCAACCAGGCCCCCCAGCCAGATTCAGTCAGCATAGCCCCCTGAAGCCCCGAATCCATATTCCCGAACAAGTGGGATGTTGAGGGTGTCGGATCAGCGCGAAGCCAACGTCCATTGCCATCATAAATTTCCACCCATGCATGCGCCATCCGGTTTCGAACCACGAAAAAATCCTCGTAATCGTTCCAAGATGCGCCGGCGAAACCAGCGACCGCCCGAGCGGGAAAGCCAGCAGTGCGCGCCAACATGATGAACGCCCCCGAAAAATGTTCGCACCAACCAGTATTTGCATTGCGCATCCAGTGGATCAAATGGTCCGAGCGCTCACTATCGGGCAGGCCTGTCGATAGTGCGTAACGGTAATTCTCACTCAGCCAGGCAAATGCTCTACGACTAAACTCCTGCGCACTAAGCTTCTGGTCGTTAGTAATTTCTTTGACTGCGGCTTGCAGGAACTCAAGGTCTTCGCCTTCGACTGGCACAATCAGCGTAGTCTCAGGATAGCTCAAATCGCGAATAGATGCGGAATACTCCTCGATTAGAATTGGCGCGCCGAATATGGCGTTCAAGGCACGTTCCTCGCGGCGGCTTGTCTGGAGTGATTCACCAAGGGCAACATTGGAAAGCGAGTAACCAAGCGTAGTCGCGCTAGGTGCATCCAACTCAAAAACATTGAACTCTTCCCCTGCAAAAAACTTCATCCGCTGAGGAAATGAAATCGATTCGAATGGACCAATGAGCGGCAGATAACCACTCACGTTGCCCTCAAGATAGAATTTCATTTCGTCAACAGTATGGCCGCCAAGATAACGCTGCGGGTTCTCTTGATTGACGTAGCGATAGCCCTCCTGCAGTCGCGTATTGGCGAATTGCCGGGCAGCCGTAGACACACGGAACGTGCTGCTTGCCGGTTCGTAGAGGTCGAGCACGACCATCCGCCAATAAGGTCGCGTTGGGATTTTATCCGGTTCACTTACTACGACTTGCAGGGCCACGCGATCATCGCCACTGAGCAATTCATTTACCGTTCCATAGCTAATGGTGTCGCTGAACCCGATCCCTGCATTGGCCTGCATTTTCAGAAACGGAATGGCTTGGTCCATCTTGATGCGTGGCAGGGAAATAAAAATCACCGTGGAGATCGCCACCACAATCGCGAACAGCACACCTGCAAAAGCAATCAATCGAAAATCCAGCCCAACTCGGAGCCGTATGAAAAAACGCCGCCAGCTAAAAGCCCGCCAATCGTCTGCCGCCAATATCCGCTCATTGGCCTGCTCCAGCAAGTTGACCAGAAAGAGTTGCCCCATCGCAATCGGGGTAAAAATCAGCATCTGAACCGCAAAGGAAATCGACACCAATAACACGCCCACAATGATCAGTGTAAAGAGCGTCAACAGCAGTAATTGGAGATCTTCCCGGCGCTTACGAAATTGTAGCGATCGGTAGAGCGTCAGAAAACCGACCATGCGGACCATCGGGTCTAGGAAATTCGCCCCGTGCAGGATGAAATCAACGGCAATAATGAGGATCAATGCGGGCGTCGCTGCCTTGTTCACCCAGTCCGGGATACGCCCGATAAGATGCGGGAACAGCGTCACCGCCCCAATGCCCAAGATAAAAATCAGGATGAGTCCGCTGGGGATCGAGTTCAAGCTCCACAGCGACCACATGGCAATCAGGGCGAGTAATTGCCCTAATAGCCACTTGAGCTGTTGGAGTTCGTCTTGGCTAAGCCGAACCCGAGAGATTGCCGCTGAGGTAGGCATGTACTTGCTGTTTAGCGCCTGGTTTAAAGGTGATTAGATTCCCGCCGTAGTGCTCGCCCGCTGATTGGTAGCTAGATGTAGGTGTAGCGCGGGCCAACATTTCAAGAAAAAGCTGGAGATCGTGGAGTCGCTTGACGACCAACAAAGGCTGATCGTTGATGGCTACGCCGACCAAGCGGCCTTCGCGAAATAAATCCTCGGCCAAGCTAGCCGCGAAACTGCATAGTTTTTCGAACTGCGCTGCCTCCTGCCAGATCGAGGCCGGAGTCTCCACAAAGACAATAAAGCCGTCTCGGTTTTCCTCCTCCATTTGCCGGACCATGAGCTGACGCAGTCGCGCGGTGGCTTTCCAGTGGACAACGCGCTGGGGGTCGCCTCGCTGGTAGCGGCGGATATTCATCAACTCGGCACCCGCGCCAGGACGGCGGGTAAAGGCACCCAATTGGTGCCCACGGTGGCCCACCGGACTGCGAAATTCGTAGTCGATGCGCCGTGGGGTCACCACGATCGTCCGCGTCACGCCAGCCCCCATCGTTTTGCGGAGAAAGCCAAAGGGGAACTGAGACTCCAATCCGGAAATTTGAACTTCCTCTACGCCACGCTCCCTAGGAGTAAAGAGCCATTCCAGCTTGGCCTGTTGATCCGGGTCGAGTCGTTCTTCCAGATAAAGGCGTTCCCAATCCTTTTGCTTGCTGGAGCGTACCTTGACCCACAGACAGCAAGTTGGCAGAACTCGCTTCGTGTTCCAAAGCTCAACAGTGATTGGCGCGGGCTCTTCTACCCGAAAATGCGCGGGCAGCAGCACGCGCCAACGTCCACCGCGGAAATTCATCCAACTGAGCAATCCGCTAAGGATGAGCGTAGAAAGCACCAGCGAAAGCGCCATGAACAGGATGTTATTGCTCGACGAAGCGTAGGCCGCAGACATCAGCCCCACACACACCATCATGTGGACAAAGCCTGCCGGGGTAACGGCAATCCGGTGCCCTTCTGGCGGCACAATGAACATCCATAAAAAACGCCAGATACTGCGCCCAACCTTACGTTTGGCCACATGCATCCCGGCATCGGCCCAATCGGTTACGTTATATTCCGGCGGCGGAGTCGGCTCGGTAGCAGATTCTGGCGGAGGTCGGGACATAGCGCCAGCGGACAATTAAAGCGGGAGTGGGATGGAATCGATCAGCTTGGTCAAGATACCTTCTACCGCACGGCGCTCCTCCAGCGGATCAGCGGTCTGCCGACGCAGGGTGAGGCGGTGAGTAAAGACGGGCTTAACCATGGAGGACACATCTTCCGGGATTAGAAACGCACGGCCAGCCATAAGCGCCTTGGCCTGGGCCGCCAGCTTGAGTGCTAACGTGCCGCGCGTGCTCACGCCGGTTTCAAATTCACTTTCTGTCCGGGTGGCGGTGATAAACTTCAGCATATAGTCGTAGAGGCTTTCCTCAACGAAGACCTGCGGCACAAAATGTTGAATTTCGTGAATGTCCTTTTCCGTAACAACGGGGTTAATATTCAAGCTGTCGTAGCTTCGACGCGTTTGGTCAGAGCGAAGAATCTCCAGCTCATGCGCATAGTCCGGATACCCCATTTGCAGGCGCATCAGGAAGCGATCCATCTGACTTTCGGGCAGCGGAAAAGTCCCCTCATAATCCACCGGATTCTGAGTGGCGAAAACGATAAACGGGGTACCAACGTTGTAGGTAGAACCGTCAACGGACACCTTCCCACGGTCCATGACTTCAAGTAACGCAGACTGTGTTTTTGGCGTGGCGCGGTTGATTTCATCCGCCAAGACAATGTTGGCAAAGATCGGGCCGCGCTTGAACACGAACTCCTTCATTTGCTCATCGTAAATAGAAACGCCAAGCACATCACTGGGCAGCAGATCGCTGGTGAACTGAACCCGAGAAAAATCGCAATCAATGGAACGCGCCAGACAGTAGGCAAGCGTTGTCTTACCCAAACCGGGCAAATCCTCCAACAGCACGTGTCCACCGGCAATCAGACAGACAACCACCTCTTCGATTACCTCATCCTTACCCCGTATAACCTGCGCCACGTTGCTGGTAAGGCGCTGAAGAGTTTCACGTATGCGGGGGGCTGGAATCGGCTTCGACGTTTGGCTCATAAATAACTCCTCAAATAGATATCACCTCGATTGACATACGGGGCACGCTAGCCCGATTGACCTCTTATCAATCATCATGTTCCAAACCAAGTGAATTGCAAGCCAAGGCCTTTCGTCGACGCGAATTCATTTTGGGCTTCTTTCCTTGAGCAATTTGAAGGTGACCAAAGAGAAGCCGCCGACCCTAGAGTCGACGGCTTCAGCTACCACTACTGCTACTATTCTGTGTTGGAATTAACCAACACAATAAATATATCACATAAATGACAAATTAGTATAAGGATTATACTCTATTTCGTTACATTTGTTACACGAAAGATCATTCGGTAGTATACCGACCTTATAATGCCAAGATTCTGGACTTATAAATGCAAAAAAGACTTAGACCCAGTCTATGACTAGAGTCCAAAGCCTGTAGCCACTTCCTGACGCGCTTTTTCAGCCAACGGAGTAGATAGGTAACGTTCCACCGAACTGCAGGCAACTGTAACAATGAGTTTGCCCGCCATTTCTGGGCGCTTGGCCAGTTCAATCGCAGAATAGATGTTGGCACCGGAGGAAATACCAACCGGAAGACCTTCCAGCAAGCAGACCTGCTGTGCGGTCGCAAAGGCGGCATCATTGCTCACTTGGATCACCTCATCAATGATGTCGGTGTTGCAATTTTTCGGGATAAAGCCTGCGCCAATTCCCTGAATCTTGTGCGGGCCAGGAGCGCCACCCGAGATGACTGGGCTAGCGTCAGGCTCAACGGCAACGGTGTGCAGCGACTTGCGAGACTTGATCACTTCGGAAACACCGGTAATCGTGCCGCCAGTGCCTACGCCAGAGACGAAGGCATCGATCTTGCCTTCAGTCGCAGCCCAGATTTCTTCCGCCGTGGTGCGGCGGTGAATTTCAGGGTTGGCCGGGTTCTCAAATTGTTGCGGCATGAACGCGTTTGCATTCTCCGCTACGAGTTCTGCCGCGCGGGCAATCGCGCCGCCCATTCCCTTAGGTCCAGGGGTCAACACCACTTCAGCGCCTAGCATGCGCAAAAGCACGCGTCGCTCCATCGACATCGTTTCCGGCATGGTCAACATGCAGCGGTAGCCCTTGGCTGCGCAAACAAACGCCAATGCAATACCAGTGTTGCCCGAAGTCGGCTCAACAACCAAACCACCTGGCTTCAATCTGCCATCACGCTCAGCGGCTTCGATCATCGCCAAACCAATACGGTCCTTGACGCTGGATAGCGGATTGAAAAATTCACACTTTACGTAAACATCGGCTTCGAGGCCTTCAGTCAGCTTGTTCAGCTTGATCAACGGCGTATTGCCAATCGTCGTAATAATCGAGGGAGACATGGACATAGGATTTCAGTAGTTGAGGTGGACGGGTTCGTTAAAAAATCTCAACCCCGAGCACTACCGTCGCCGAGGGCCGTAGCTGCGAATTGGGGCATTGCGCTGCTGCGCCGCATTACGCAGACGGAAGGTGATACGCGCCTTGTTCAAATCATAGCGCGACATCTCCATCTTTACCATGTCACCTGTGGTGATCTTGATGAAGTGCTTACGCAATTTACCGGAAATCGTGGCCAGCACGACGTGTTTATTCGGAAGCTCAACCCGGAACATTGTCCCAGGGAGCACGGCTACCACCTTGCCTTCTACTTCTATTACGTCGACGTCTGCCATATATTGTATATCAATGTATCTCGCTAGGCCGGGGATGCAACCTCAGCTAAAAAAGAATGCGCAAGAATCGCTGACTTGCCGTCTGAGTCAAGGTTTTATCGGTCTTCAGCAAGATTTCGACTTGCCCCCGCAAGCTGCCATCCGAAACGTAGCACCATGGAGGATTCCCAACCGCGCGCACTGCTGCCCTGCCCTTACCCTAAATTGTTCCCGTCACAGCTCAACCGAGACGATCAATTTTTCATGCAGCTTGCCTATAATCAGGCCATTGACGCCTGGCGCGCAGATGAAACCCCCATCGGAGCCGTCATCGAGTTCAACGGCGAACCCATCGCCCACGCCTTCAACCGTGTTGATGCGACCAAGGACCCCACTGCACATGCTGAGATGCTCGCCATTACCAAAGCGGCCAACTTCATTGGCGACTGGCGCCTCAACGAATGCCGCCTCTACGTGACTAAGGAGCCCTGCCCCATGTGCGCCGGTGCCAGCATCATGGCCCGCCTCAAGGAGGTCGTTTTCGCCGTCCCTGACCCCAAAATGGGCTACCTTGGCGGCGTCTTGGAGGCCCACGCGACGCCATCCCTCAACCACCGCCTCAATGTCCGCTCCGGCATCCTCGAAGATCAATGCCGCGAACTCATACAGGCCTATTTCCGCCTAAAACGCGTTCAATCAAAGAATGCCCATGTCCCAAACGCCATTGACGAAGATCAACTGACCTAAATAGCGAAACAAAAAACAGCTAAAAATAAACGCAAGCAGCTAACAATCAACTACTAGCAAAACAACAAAGCCGAAACGAGCTACCCGGCCTTCACTCATCCCGCAGGAGCGGTACTGGGTGAACAAATCGACCTAACTGGCAGCACGCTCAATAGCGGCTCCAACAGATCCTGCGCTAGATGGCGAACCACTGGGACCGCCACGCCGTCACCGATCAAATGATACCCCTCATTGTAGCGCTTTGGCAGTTTATAACTGTCCGGCAGCCCCATTAAGCGAGCGGCTTCACGAACCGACAGCAAACGCGTGCGAACACTGGGGCCGTCGATAAAAACCACGGTTTGACGACTAGACCCCCCCCCCGGCGTCCGCAGACAACCCGCCACTCCATCAAACCTTACCTCTGCCCGTTGACGGCGTTGACCACCTTCACCCATACGTGTTCGTCGATAAATCGTCCCCACAACGCCCCCCCCTCTCTCCTGCGCCAAGGTGACCTTAGCACGGTTTTTAGCGTCCATCAGCACGAGCAAATGTTCCGTTTCTTCGGCTGAATGCCAAGTGACTCCGGACGGCTCATCTTCGATGGCATCAGCGAGATCGATGCCCCGGGCTGCAGGCGCGGGCAAACGCCACCAGACCCAATGCTGGCGATCTGTCGAATCGATGTTAGCATAAGCCAATTGTAACGCAGGCGGGTGGAACGGCATTTGTGCCTCCTCCAACACAAGAGCGGACGGAATCTTCGCATCTCGCCGAACCGCAACAAGAAACAAACGCGGACGCGACTGCGGCAAGTAATGCACGGTGTCGATTAACAATGCGCCAAAGCGATAGCCACCACTAGACAACGCCTTTGCAAGTGCGGCAAAATCCTGCCCACAATGCGAAGTCAAAGCACCTGCCACGTTCTCCAGCACGATTAGATGCGGCGCTCGGCCCTCTGCACCAAGGCGCTGCATGAGATTCCAAAAGCCCCAGAACGACCCCGACCGTGCACCTGCCAGCCCAGCCCCCCCCCCTGCGAGCGAGAGGTCTTGGCAAGGAAAAGAAGCCCAAGCGAGATCAGCCTGCCCAGGCAAATCAGCTGTCGCAACATCCTGCACAGGACGCGAATCAAGCAGTTCATCAGCACCCCAGTTCAGGCGATAGGCGGCATTTTTCTTCGCATCACAATCGTTCGCAAAAAGAGGTCGCCAGTGCGGGCCAAGCCCCATACGCGCCATACCACCACCGGCAAAAAATTCGTAGAAAAGGTGATGCGTCATGACGTCCGTTTCAGCATATTCACCGTCCGATTCCCTATAGTTTGTTCATGTCGATCTCGATGATCTCCCCTTGCCCGATCTCAGTGCGAATCCGTGGCGTCAGCGGATTTTTCGGGTTTTTCTCCACGAATTCACGAAGAATTTCATCGCGACGAGGGAATTGGCGTTCACGTAGCATAATGACCACTGCGGTACGCTGCATCGCGATATCCTGATCTTCTAATGAGGCCGAAACCACCTCTGGCCAGCCTTCCAAACGCATGGTACTAATCGTCTCAAGTGCGGCAATCCGTACATCAACCGCCTCATCAAGCATCAAGTCATAGAGTAGCCCCTCCGCCTCTGCCCGTGGCTGTCGGATGGCGAGCTGAACTAATGCGGCACGAACATCTGCATGAGGATTGTCAATCAGCCCGTCGATAATCTCGTCATTCACCAACTCGGGGTGCACATAGTATTGAGTCATGCCCATGGCCCGAATTTCCTGATTCGAGTCCATCAGGATACGCGCCATAATTTCTGGGTATTGCTCGGCCAAATCAAGCGAAACAAAAAGGCGCACGGCCTCCAACCGAAGCACTGAGCTGCGCAGCTCAGTGAGTGCTGGCGCAAGCGGCGCTGCGAGTCCCTCGTAATTACGAAGCATCTGAAGAAGGCGCTGTGCCTGATCCTGTGTCAATCGATCGGCGACCAACGCCTTGATCAGCCAATCCAGCTCTGGCGGCTCGCCAGTCCACCGAAAAAGCGACAAATGCGCCTCGGCAGCGATCTCAAGGTTATCCAATTGGGAAATCTGGCGCAGCAGTTCAATGCCCTCTGGCAAACCGCGTCTCCCCAACTCAGCTGTCAGGCGTAGTTGTGCGACAGTATCGTCACCCTCAATAATTTTCTGAGCCGGCTTAGTCCACTGCACAGGATTACCATAGCCAATTGCCAACGGAATTGCCTCCAGTCGAACACCACGATCAGAATCGTCCAACATTTCAACAAAGACTTCAGGCGGCGTGGACAGGTTAAGGTTACTGCTATTGGTCAGGATGTTACGGCGGACCACGGCATCTTCATCATGATAGGCACCCATCAATGCACGGCGCACTTCAGGACTCAGTGGACGATTACCGAAATCAGGGCGAATCATGCTCGCCATCTGCATAATGCTCATCATCTGCGGAATGATAGATGACACGGAGCGACGCACCTCGACATCCTCATCGGCGATGTGCAGCAAAACGGGCTCCACCGCCTCGACTGGCAACCCATGTCGCCATTCGGCGATGGATACCACAGCCGCCCGACGTACGCGCGCATTGGGGTCATTCAACGCCTCAACCACCGCCTTTTTGGCCTCGTTGGCATGGTATTTACTCAGCAGCATGACCGCGCCCACACGCATTTCCGCTTTGTCCGATTGCATGTCCGCCAACGCGCGTTGGATCGTCTCGCGTTCCTGCTGCGTTAGACGCGGCTGCGCCATCAGTTCGGGCGGCAGCAGGTTACGAGGCAGTGAATTTTGCCGCTGCGCAGCCAGAGGCAAAACGCTGGCCAACAAGAAACCTCCCACAAATAGCACTATACAAACGAATCGGGATGCGTGGAAAGAGGCACACAAAAATCCTTTCCGAAGTTTCCGTTCCTGTTTCAAAATGTGCATCGTATCTACCGTAAGCCCAAGTTGCGTCGCCAAAACCATTCAATGCCAAATACCGCCAGTAAGGCCAGAAGAAACACCAGATTACGCGTCCAGTAGGTGCGCTCTTCACGCAGCGGAACGCTTGTCGAAAGCCTTAGTTCATCGATGTTTTTTATTTCATTCCATGGATAGTAGCGCCCACCGGTGATCCGCGCAAGGTCGCGCAAAGCATTCTCCCGGAAGCGTAAATCCTCGTTTTCACGGCCAGACCGCCGCGCCGCAAAGTAAGCCGTGTGGGTCAGCAGTTCTCCATCAGGAAACGCGATTTGGTAGTCCACGCGGTATTCGCCAGGCCGGCCCAACAAAGCATCTCCAGCAAAACGGCCAGGGTCTGACGCCTCAGGAATCAAGTCCAGCTCGGGAAGAACATCACCGCCGGGCGCAGTGATGGTTGCCCGGATACGCGCGTCCTCGGAAGGCCGAAAATCACTGCCGCGCACGTTAATATCCATCGCAACGGGGCTGCTCAGGTCAACCACTTCGCCTTGAATAGGCAGCTCGACACGTGGCTTTCCGCCAGTCGCCAACCAGGCAATTAATTGCTGCCAAAAGGCGCTGTGCTGCTCGTTTTCCCGATCACTCGTCAAGGCCCAGCGCCAGGTGCTCTCCGTACCCAGATAGGCCACACGGCCCGCACCGTAGGCATGGACGGTGAGCACCGGTAGGCCAGGTTGCTCTGTTTCCGCCGCCACACGTACGCCCAAAGACAGACCCTCGGGCTGGAAGAAAAGCGTCTCTGCGGGCAAATAAGGACCCGGCGGCAAGGACAGAACGCCTGCATCCGCATCGGAAAAAACCGGCTGCGTTGCCAGCTCGATTGGCGTGCGCTTCAGCACACGGCCCAGCTCGCCCTTGCGCACAGGCAACAGCGCACGGAGATCTTCCGGCATTTCGTTGGGATCGCCGAGAAAAAGCGCCCCCCCCCCCCGCAGCAGCAAGTAATCGCGCAGACCTTCACGCGCCTTCAGGGACAATTCTTTGACTGCCGATATATCGACCACCAACACCGCGTGTGGAAAGAAGGTTTCGCCGTCTTCTGGAAAGCCAGTCATCGCCTCCTCCATCGCACCCTCTTCGCCAAAGCCCGAGCGATAAAAGCGCTCCGGCCCCGTCTGGATGATGCACTGGCGGGAAAGCTGATCATCGTCGCCAAGCGCCGCCTGGAGGTAGCGCCAGAACGGGCCAAGCCGTGCGCTGAGATAAAGCAGGCTCTGGTTCTTCGGCAAGGTGATGTCCACCCCGGCATAATCGAGATCATTGGCGCGGTTGTAGTCGCCTGACGCCGGATTTTTCAACATCGCCCGGTAAACTTGCAAACCCGGTGCCTCTGGGATAAAGCTGAAGCGGACTTGGCTCTCTTGCCCGGCAGGTAATTCAACTGGCTGGGACTCGATTAGCTCGTCTTCAGCGTAAAGCTGGATCTCTGCGCGACGGGTCTCATTAAAGCTGTTTGTAATGCCGATCCCCAAGTTGAGTGGGTCCCCAAGAGGGGCGTTTTCTGGCGCATCGGTGAACCGGAGGGCGAGATCCCCGGGGGGGGTAGGTTCCCCAATACCCACCACTGAAACTGGGATGCCAACGTCTCGCCAAGCAACGGCAGCGGCGGGCAAGCGTTCGCCTTGCAGGCTAATGCCGTCGCTAAGCAGTAATGCGCCGCCGAGCTGAGAATTTTCCGGCGAACGCGAATTCAACAGCTCCGACAAACCGTTGCCGAGGGCGGTATCGCCATCGCGGACATTCCAATCCGCCCCCGCCTGCCAGTTGGTGGCAATGGAGGAAGGCTCCAGCGTATAGCGCTCAGCTAATCGCGCCCAAAGGTTGCCTGACTCTTCCGGCGCAAGCTCCTCCTGAAGCAGGCCAAGGCGGGTCTGGCTTTTCGGCAAATCAGCGGTCTCCATGCTCCGGGAAACGTCCCCCACGATCGCAACCGCAAACTGGCTGGCGTCCGGGTATTGCCGCGAAAGGAAGGGATTGAGCAGCAGCAGGACGATTAAGATTACGCCCAATGTGCGTAAAACGGTAAGGCTCCACGCAGCGTTCTTTGTGACCGCCGGTCGTTTCCATAATATCCAAGCCACCACGCACGCGCCCGCCAGCACAATAGCCAGAGGCGGAAATGGGGTGTCGAAGCCAGTCATGAAAATTATACTAAACGAGGATTTTCAACCACAGATGACACTGATAAACGCGGATTTCAAACCGTGAATTTATATATCAGTGATAATCAGCGTTATCGGTGGTTTTATGGCACGCTCCTACCGTGCACGCAGCGTGAACTGCTCACACTTCGTGGCGATACGTTGTTCGACATCTATCTCGACCAAAGTTCCACAGAGGCGCACATCGTTGCTAGCTACCGGCCACATGCGAGGCAGGCCATCAAGGAATTTTAAAAGGATCGGCTGGATTTCGCGGCCCAAAATACTCTCGTAAGGGCCACACATGCCAGCGTCCGTATGGTAGGCCGTGCCACGTGGCAAAATGGTCGCATCGCCCGTTGGAATGTGCGTGTGCGTGCCAACGACCATCTGGGCGCGCCCGTCCATGTACCAACCAAAGGCGACTTTTTCCGAGGTCGTTTCAGCGTGGATTTCAGCAAGAATCGCGTCACACTGCGGATGAAGCTCGCCAATCATATGGTCAGCCGTGCGAAACGGGCAGTCGGCCTGTGTCTTCATGAATGTGCGGCCCAACACCGTGAAAACGCCCAGCTTGAAGCCGTTCTTCTTCAGAATCAGATACGTGCGACCTGGATTTTCGGCGGGGAGATTGGCTGGGCGACAAACGCTGGCCAATGTGCCGATTTCGTCAGTAAATCCGCGTTGATCCCACACATGATCGCCCAAAGTCACGCCATCAATGTCGGCATCGAACAGCTCACCTGCAATGGCTCCGGTGATGCCTGAACCAGCGGCGGAATTTTCCCCATTGGCCACGACGAAGTCGAGTTGCAGCTCCTCGCGGAGCACTTTTACCTGAGCTTTGACGAACTCGCGTCCGGGCTTGCCGACGATGTCGCCTAAAAATAATACACGCATTCCCCATGCACGCATGGGGAGGTTAAAGTTTAAAGGTTAAAGTTTAAAGCATCGGCATGCTGACGTGACTCAGGGCCATTTTGCAGAACTGAATCATATTGGTAATACCCATTGCTTGAATCAACGTAGTCTCTATCCCCCCATATCTAGACTACTTTAACCTTTAATCTTTAGACTTTAACCTTCTCCCCCCCTCCCCCTTATTGCGGGTGTATAAATATCCTTGCCCGTTCAGTAGAGGCACTCTAACTTTCCGCGCCCTTGACCCCCTGTGTCCCTTTTCAGGGTTGCCTTTGTGGAGAAATCCGCGAGCGTGGAGGGTTTCGCATCAACATAAACTAAAACACCATCGAACCATGAAAACCGAATCAGTCGTTAACTTCCCGCCACAGGATGAGAAAGGTCCCGCCATGAAAGGCGCAGACATTCTCGTCGCTTGCCTTGAGCGTGAGGGAGTCGACGTCGTCTTCGCGTATCCTGGCGGCGCTTCGATGGAGTTACATCAGGCTCTGACCCGTTCTTCGAAAATCCGCACCATTTTGCCGCGCCACGAACAAGGCGGCGGTTTCATGGCGCACGGCTTCGCCCGCGCCACTGGCAAGGCCGGCGTCTGCATGGCCACCTCCGGTCCCGGTGCGACGAACCTCGTCACCTGTATCGCAGACGCCTATATGGACTCCATTCCGCTGGTTGCGATTACCGGTCAGGTTTATCAGGAATTCATTGGCAAGAGCGCGTTTCAAGAAACGGACTTCTTCGGCATGACCTTGCCGATCGTGAAGCACAGCTTCCTTGTTCTGACGGCTGAAGAATTGCCAGTCATTGTTAAAAAGGCTTTTGAAATCGCCACCACTGGCCGTCCTGGTCCCGTCGTGATCGACATCCCCAAGGATGTTCAACAAAAGATCTGGGAGCCGATTTTTCCGTCCAAAGTTGAGATCCCTGGCATGCGCGAAATGCCGCAGGCTTCCGACGCCGAGCTGATCGAGGTTCTCCAGAAGCTCGAAAAGAGCAAGCAACCGGCACTCTATACTGGCGGCGGCATTATCTCTGCTGAGGCCACACCTGAGCTGCGTGAGTTTGCCGAATTGACTGGCGTGCCCGTTGCCTCGACTCTGATGGGCTTGGGTGCCTTCCCAGCTGACCATCACCAGAGCCTTTATTGGTTTGGGATGCACGGCACCGTGGCAGGCAATTGGGCCGTTTGCGACAGCGACTTGTTGATCACCCTCGGGGCGCGTTTTGACGACCGCATCACCGGCACGGTTTCCAAGTTCGCCCCTGACGCACACATCGTCCACTTCGACATCGACCAGAGCGAGTTCAACAAGAACAAGTTCGCGCACCAGACCGTATTTACCGACGTTAAATACGCGCTGACCCGCATGATCCAGCTCATCAAGGCCGGCCACTTCAAGAAGCCTGACCTCTCTGCTTGGTTCAAGACGATCGACACCTGGAAGCAGGAGCATCCGTATCCTTTCCACTACAAGGAGAGCAAATACATCCTCCCCCAGCAGGCGATTGAGACCTTGTTCGAAGTCACCAAGGGCGACGCGATCATCAGCACTGGCGTGGGCCAGCACCAGATGTGGGCTCCACAGTATTACCGCTTCGGCGAACCGCGTCGCTTCATCAGCTCGCTCGGTCTCGGCACAATGGGCTTCGGCTATCCTGCCGCCCTCGGCGCACAAGTTGCCTTTCCGGATAAGCTCGTGGTTGATATCGACGGCGATGGCTCCTTCCTCATGAACGTGCAGGAAATGGCCACGGCCAAGATCGAAAAAATCAACGCCAAGATCCTCCTGCTCAACAACCAGCACTTGGGCATGGTGGTGCAGTGGGAAGACCGCTTCTATGACGGTTGCCGCGGCCACACCATTCTCGGCGACCCGACCAACATCGGCGGCCCCGACAATCTGGAAGCGATTTACCCGGACTACGTCACCGTTGCGAAGGGCTTTGGTATTCAGGCTAAGCGTGTTCACCGCAAGGAAGACCTCCGCGCAGCAATTGAAGAGATGGTCAACTCCGACGGTCCCTATCTGCTCGACGTCATCGTGCCCTACACCGAGCACGTGTTGCCGTTCATCCCGCAGAAGATGTCCGCCAAGGAAATCCTCACAGACTAGCCAACCTCCGGTTGGATCGAAAGTCGGCCTCTGGTCGATGAGCTAAGCAACCTTTTAGCAAAGCGCGCCCCAATCTGGGACGCGCTTTTTGTTTCAAACCGAAAACCAGTCAGTCAGGTCTGACCGAATATATTCCAAACCAATCAACCCTGTTCACTCGCAGCCTGAGCAGGCTGGTAATTTTCAGGGAATACAGGCCAATGAGGAGGCTTGGGTGATTGGCTATTGGTTTCTACCGCTCCCATATCCGGAGCAGCGCCGGAATAGTCGTCATTAAAATTCGGGATTCTCTCGGCAGCGTCATGGCCAGGTGCTCCAGGCGAAAGCCAAAGGCGACCATCCGGAGCACGCTCATAGACAGGTGATGCGATTACTGCGTGCGCTTCGGCTCCTTCCCGGGTCATTATCTTGCCGTCATACATATCGTAATCGAAGTCATTGCTCCACGTTTTTTGCGTATCAAGGATCGCCCAATTATTGGCACCTCGCATTTGCAGAAGATTGTTTCGCGTGGTCATGTTCTCCTGAAGCTTTTTCTTCGATGTAAACACAATGCCCGATTGAGCTCCGCTAGAGGCCAAATCACTCCCTTCAAAAGCTGGCGGCTGCAAAGAGGTATTGTGAAAGATATACATCTTTCCTCGGGTATATTGAGCTTTCTCGTTACCTAGCTTAACCAGGTAATGGCCACGAAGGTCATTCGCCGACGAGCCAGAGTGCTTACGCGATACGCCGTAAACGTTGCGGAAGAAATAGACTGGGCCAAGCGACGGTGCTGCGGCACCAATCGCGCCATACGTCATATCAATGTAGTTGTTCCAGACACGCACATTCATGTCTGCACCTTCAATCTCCAGACCATCGTCCCAGCAGTGCGAAACAAAGTTGTCGTAGATGTCGCTGTCACGATTGGGGAAACCACCGAAGCCGAAATTGGATAGCTCGCCCATTCCATCGTTAAACATGTGGTCGATATCCGAGTAAATCCGGTTGTTGCGAATAACGAACTGCCCTTTGCCACCCCGGAAGCTGATTCCCTGCGGACCTTCTGGGTGGGAGCTCTTCGTCCCTGGACGTTTCTCCGCCCAAGAATTGCTGTCGCTGCGCGGATGATGCATCTCACAGTTTTGGATGACGATATGCTCCAGCTGCTTAGAACTGCTATAGATCGCTGAATTCAGATTCTTGGCTTGTCCATTGGACCGCGTTTCTCCCCATCCGCTGATATCGCAATCGTCAATGACCACATGATCGACGTCGCCGAGAACAATGCCATGCGTGGAAGCGCCCTTCAAAGTCAGCCCACGGACAATTACCCAAGATGCATTAATCTCCACATTAGCACTGGCTTTGTCTTGCGCGTCCCAAACCGCATCCACACCGGATGCAGGCTCATAAAGCACATAACCCTCTTTTTCGCTGCCGCCTTCAGTAATCTTGTAGGTTTCTCCTTCGAGGGTAGTTGGAAGCGTGACATGGCGGGCAATTTTAAAGTCTTCCGACCATGTGTTGAAAGGAACGATGCGCTCTGGCCCATCCTGTAACTTCAAGCGAGCTTCGTAGGCAGTGCCGGGCTCGAGGTAAACGATACTACCCCGATACTCTCCCGTATGCTCAGCTCCCTTCCCTCCGTGTTCAGTTGCGTCAAACCAGAGAGGCAGGGCGTCCTTCCAGTCGGTAGCACCTTGTTTACGGTAATGAACCTCCACCACTCGATCGCTCGTGCCGCCCTGAGGCTTCCAATAAAGGCCAACCGAATTGAATGTCGCGACTGCCTGCGGAGGAACTTCTTCCCCCTGATAGCTATAGGGCGGCAAAACTTCGAGGGACAATCCCTTGAAGGCGACGCTTTGGCCGACATCTTCAGCTTTTTGCTGCCAGCGTATCAGCACCTCGATATAATCCGCCCCATCGCTGTTAAAAACCTTTTCCACCGTTTCCCAGTCGGCCCCAGCGTTGCGTCCCGTATTCGTACGGTCCAACTCACGCCCATTGCTGTAGCGCTTGATCTGATAAAGGGCGATCTTCGGCGCAGTCCCCTTCAATTCTCCAACCAAGCGGTAACGTGTTCCTGGCTTGATATCGATGCGCTGCAGGATCTCACCAAATCCACCCTGTGACTCAGCGATTTCAATCTTCAGCCCACCCGCGGCGGACTCTTGAGAAATCGGCTGCTTGGTGCGTATTGTCCAAGCCGCTGGTTTGCCATCATTCCACTCGGTGAAGTCGCCATTGCGGATCAGGTCAGCCGCATCAGCATTGATCAAGGCCAGTAGCCCCAGCGTAAAAGTTAGTAACTTGATTTTATGGGAATTCATAACAACGAAACGATTCGAGCAAAACTGCTCATGATACATATGTGGGAAAAGCACATTGTAGCCGAATCCGAACATTAACACCGAGACCACTTACTGTTAACCTATTAAACTCAACGTATTACATACTTCCACGACATTAGAATGAGTCAATCAACATGATAATTGAATAGCTTAACCCAAACAAATTTGGTCAAATCACTCCCCCTAACCTAGCATTCGAATTTGTTGCCACTACTATACGACACATCCAGAAATACATCCCCCCCCTGTTCTCTCGGCCATCATTAACCAATAGGTTATTAAAGAAACCGCAATCCAACGCATAAACTTGGGTCGCGCTTCTCATCCCCCCCACTGTTCATTAAAACCAGCCCCCCAAAAAAACTGCTTAATTCATTTATCCGTATTCTCAAATACAGACCTATAAGCAAGTGCACGCGTGAGAGCTTTCACTCCGCGGTAAAATTTGATCACATTCCCTAGGGGGGAAGATAACAAAGGACAGAGAAGGCCCGGTCCAAATGGACCGGGTCCTTCATATTTCCCCGAGAAAAACCTGCCAACAACCACCCCAATGAAACTGAAGCGCACTCAAAGAACTTTGAAACAAAGCGTTTTTTATTCCTAGCAACGACCTAGGTGACTAGGTAGTATACGATCATGGGTAAACGCGTGACTCAGAAAAGCATCGCGATGGAGTGTGGCGTGAGCACTGCAACCGTATCCTACGCCCTTCGCAACAGCGCACGTATCCCCCTGAAAACCCGTAACCGCATTGCCGCAGTTGCAAAAAAACTGGGTTATCAGCCAGACCCCAGCCTCGCCTCCTTGGCCTCCCGCCGTAGTAGTAAGAAGGGTTCGCCATTCTCCGCCTCTGTTGCAGTCATCCACCCCAACCCCAAAGACTCTCGCCCCAGTCGGCTCTTTGATTTGCACTGCCACCATTTCAAAGCCAAAATGAATGAATTAGGCTGCTCCGTGACGGACTTTTATATCGATTCGGGGCGATACCGCCCCGAAAGACTCGCGCAGATCCTACGCACACGCGGAATCAAGGGAATCCTCTTAGGCTGGGGCAAATGGCCTGACTACATCAAGCGTTTCCCTTGGAGTGAATTTGCAGTAATCTCAACGGTGCGTACCGATTTGGGAAGCAGCATTGATAAGGTCAGCATGAACCATTTCCATGCCCTCGACGATGTTTTCCAGCAACTCGATAATCTGCCATATAACCGTTATGGGGTCATACTCCACGACGACTGCCCGGAAATCACCATTAAACACATCCTTGGAGCCTATTACGCCAACCACTACGAACGGCCATCACTCAAAAGCCTACCACCCTACTGCTTTAACATGGGAGAACCGCCCGAGCGACTTGCGCAATGGTATCAAAAGCATAAACCGGAAGTGATCATCAGCCATCGCGTGATCGATCCCAAAATCTTTGCACGAGCCGGGATTTCGGTTCCAGACGAAGTGCAATTAGTTGTTCTAGAAATAGATGAAGAAAGCTCGATACAATACTCAGGCGTTTATTCCGGCGCAGAAATGGGTCGAACCATCGCAGTTTCTCTTGCTCGGAAAATTCGTAGTGACGAGGTCTATGTCGGCAGCCGCAATGGGAAACTTACGTTTGTCAGCGGCACCTGGCGCGAAGGCGAAACCCTCCGTCTCCCCAAGAAAAACTCGAACGAATAGCGAGCTCATCTTCTAGATTAAACTTACTGGCTCTTTCAATACCAATGCAGCTACTCAGAAGCATTGTGCATCACACCCATTACTTACCTGGAAATTTCACATGAATATGAAAACGCTGGCCGAACACTGTGGCGTCAGCATCGCCACGGTTTCATATGCCCTACGCGATGACAAGCGCATCTCAGAAACGGTTCGCCTTCACATCCGGAAAAAAGCAAGAGAGCTAGGCTATCGCACCAACTCCTTGGGGAGTTCCCTTGTGGCCTATCGCCAAGATGTCCGACAAAGGCCAACTCAGTCCACTGTCGCTGTTCTATTTGAAAATCCTCCCCACGCACGACGCACTGTTCTTTTCCAACCGCATCTGGCGAGCTTCCGACAAAGCATCGAGCGCTACGGCTACAAGGTAGAGGAAATCTATCTGGATAATATGGAAATAACCACAGCCGAATTCGCTCAATCGCTCCACGACAAGGGCATTCGCGGGATCGTACTTGCTTGGGGCTTATGGAGCACACGCCTCAAAGATTTCCCTTGGAACGAATTCACCGTCGTCTCAGCCGAACGCAATGAAATCCATCCAGCCTTGGACCGGATCAGTATGAATCATTTCAGTGCGACAGACGAGTGTTTCCTCCGACTGTCAACGCTTGGTGCAAAACGAATCGGACTAATTTGCCACGATGACCTGCCACTTCGCGTAAAGAAAAATATAGTTGGGGCTTACCTCATGAACGCACACTCCAACGAGCATTCCATAACTGACATTCCGCCCTACTTCTACAACTTGGCCGAACCCGCCGATCATTTTGCGAAATGGTTTAAACAATATCGACTTGATGCCCTGCTTTCCCACCGCCTAATCGATCTGAATTTTTTCCACAAAGCCGGCCTCCATTTCCCCGAAGACGCACACTATGCCGTTATTGAAATCGATGACGACGGCACAGGCCCAGAATCAGGGGTTACATTAAACGAAGAACTCGGGCGGGTTTTGGCCGACACCATTGCTGGTAAACTCCATTACGATGAATCTGTCGACCCTGCAAGTGAAGGCAACCTCATCCTAGTCGACGGTCATTGGAAAGCTGGCACCACGACTAATTGAAACCCAAATTTCATTCGGCTTGACTCATGGAGAAACATACTCGTTTTTCCCCATGATGAAAACAGTAAATGCAGCGCTGCTCGCAGCCTTAGTTTGCACATCAGCCAATGCAGTTCTGATAACGACCATCCAGGAAGTCGGCCCTAATGTGGTCGTGACCACGAATGGCTCCGTTAACTTAGCTGGACTTTTTGATCCCTTTGACTACGGAAGCCCACTACCAGGTATTGCGCCCTTCGTCCCCGCATTTCTCACAGGCTCAAGCCCGATTGGCACCGGTTACTTGGGCATTAATGTCAATTCTGCCCCCTGGGGCACCGGTAGTCAGCAACCAGCCGATTTAAACTCAGGCCCGATTGTTGGCGTTTATGATTTCTTCTATGGTTATGGCCCAGAACTAATCGTCCCGCAAGGTTACGTAAGCAATACAACTCTTGCGACCTCCACCGCGATCTACTTGGGAGAAACATTGGCCACAATGGGGCTTGTTCCTGGTAATTATTCCTGGGGCTGGGGCACTGGGCTCGACGCCGACTCCATGCAAATAAGCATCGGCGGAGCTGCGATCCCTGAGCCTTCGACCTACATTGCACTGGCTGGCTTCGGCACGCTAGGCGTATTCCTCTGGCGACGCCACAAGGTCAAGGCTGCCAGCGAAGCGACGATCACATAATCTCGAAACCTCGATCAAACGGGATGTTTACCGCCGATGCTAAGAAGCTCGGCGGTTTTTTATCTCCCGAAATCAACGCAAAAATAAATCTAGCGCTTCGGTTCCTCAGACGACATTCTTTACTCATGGCAAAAGAAGATCAAAAGGAAACAATCGCCGCACCAGCTCCAATTAAAAAGCCCATGAACCACTTGGTCTGCGTCGCGTGGGCATTTATTTTCATTGGGGCATTGGCGCTTGTTCAGACCATTCAATCCTTCATTAACGAGCCACTCGCCGTTCCAAATTTCTTAATGGTTTTCATTGTCGTTGGCTGGGGTCTGCTGAAGCGTAAACCCCTCTGGCGTACGTTTGCTCTTTCCTGTGCCTACGTCTTTTTCATCTTCACGGTCGGCAAAATATTGATCGTCGTAAAATCACCCGACGGAATGGAGGGTGCCCCCTTGTTTAGCGTCGTCATGTTCTGGGCAATTAGCGTCCTCATGATCGCTGGAGGCGGCTACGCAATCTGGGCATTGCAGACCAAAGCAGTCCGCAGCCAGTTTGACTCTAAACTATAGCCCCCCCCCCGGCGTATCGTCATTCTGCTTGAAGTGACCGCAAGGATCACTTCACTACGAGTCTCTGTTTAAAAAGCTATGAGCGAAGCCCTTACTATTCAGCCTTTTACCCGTCCTGTGCGCGGGCGCGTCACCCTGCCCGGCTCCAAGAGCATTACAAACCGGGCTCTGATCTTGGCCGCACTTTCCCAAGAGTCACTCACCCTCGAAGCCGCGCTATTCAGCGATGACACCCGCATCATGGCTAATGCACTACGAGCACTAGGCATTACTGTGAGCGAAGACGAGGCAGGCAAAACGATCTTCGTCAATGGTTGCGGTGGAAGCATTCCTAACCCAGAGGCCGAGATTTACGTGGGCAATGCTGGCACCGCTGCTCGCTTTCTCACCGCCATGCTTTGCCTTCGTGAAGGCGGAGTCTACCGTATGGACGGTTCCGCCCCAATGCGCAAACGTCCGATGCGTGGCCTGCTCGACGCGCTTGTGACCCATGGTGCCGCTACTGTCGAATACCACGGTGAACCCGGATTTTTCCCTTTCACTCTACGTACCAATGGTGTACCTGGCGGCGAACTGTCTGTGGATGCTTCCGCGAGCAGCCAAATTCTGTCGGCCCTGTTGATGGTTGCCCCCCTCGCCAAGGGTCCGCTAACCCTTACTCTGGCTGGCGAAACGGTCTCTCACCCATTCATCGGCATGACGCTCGCCATGATCGAGCAGTTTGGCATCCAGCCGCAAGGCAAGTCGGATACCGGCCCATTTCCCTTCACTGGCGGCGGACGTTACTACTACCCTCGCCCAGCCTATGTAGTCGAGCCAGACGCCACTGCAGCGAGCTACTATGCCATGCTTCCATGGGTTATCGGCGGCTCACTTACCCTTGAGCGTTGCTATGGCATCGGGCTTCAGGGAGACATTCACTTCATCGAAATATTAGGCCAACTAGGCGCGTTTTTCAATGTCGATGGCGCAGACCTCGTGGCCGAATTTCGGGAACGTAAACAGGGGGGGGTGACTGAGGATTTCAACGCCATATCTGACACCTTCTTAACTTTGGCCGCCATCACCCCGTTACTTGATGGCCCGACGACGATTTCAGGCATCGCCCACACTCGCCATCAGGAAACTGATCGCATTGCGGCCATGGCCACCGAGCTACGCAAGCTCGGACAGCGGGTCGATGAAACCGATGACAGTATGACTGTCCACCCCGACTTCACCGCAATCGTCGCCAAGACCAAAGACTCACCATTAGCCATCGACACCTACGAAGACCACCGCGTCGCCATGAGCTTCGGTATCCTTGGTAGCCATGATCTTCACGGCGACGGTCGCCCTTGGTTAACTATCAATGACCCCAATTGCTGCGCTAAAACTTTCCCAAACTTTTTCGACGTGCTCAAGGCGCTAAGAGGCTAAGCATTAGACGCCTGATAGATGCTGCCACGACATTTGCTCCAGCCGAAGGCATCTCCTTTCACATCAAAGAAAAAGCCCGCCAATACTGACGGGCTTTTGAAAATCACTGCGTTTCGCTACGCGATGTATAGTCCTTTAGATTGCAATCGGCTGGACACCAGGAAGCTGTTCTAAGTGCTCTAAAGTGGCCCGAATTTGACGACGCCATTCATTCATCTTACTCTTGGAAAGCTCGACACGGTCGCGGACATTCTTATCCAACTGATAATACTGGTTGCTCAGTTCTTCCTGTGCCTCGTGCAAGCGGTCCAAAGTCAGCTGGACACCGTGACTAAGGGATGCACGTAAGTCTGGGCGCTGCTGATACGGCTCTAGCCCGCATTGGATCCGTCGGCGAGCCTCGGTCAGCTCAGCCAAGAGAATCTTGGCATCAGACACTTCGCGTAAGTTCGATGTCAGGCCGATTTTGGATAGCGTCCAAATCGTCCACTTGGTTGGGTCGAATTGCCAAGGTTTCACGCCGTTACGATAGTCGTGCTGAAACTCGTGGTGGTAATTGTGGTAGCCTTCACCAAAAGTGAAGAGCGCCATAAACCAGCTATCGCGAGCGCTGTGCTTGGTCGAGTAAGGCTGGTTGCCGACATAGTGGCAGGCGGAATTAATGAAAAACGTCGCATGCTGCACACAAACGGTGCGTAGGACACCGGCCAGCAGGAAGGAGCCCAAAGCGCCTTGCCACGTCCCATACCAAGCGTAACCAAGCGCGGTTGGCACGATGAAACCGACAACAAAAGCGATCAGGTGGACATATTTCTCCTGCCAGACCACGAGCGGATCTTTCCGCAGGTCAGCGACATTGTCCAAGGGTGGCTCCGCTTTTAGTTTAAACAGAAGCCAGCCAACGTGGGCGTAAAAGAACCCATTGTTGATATTATACGGGTCGTCTTCGTGGTCGACGTGCTTATGGTGGCGACGGTGATCGCTGCACCAGTTAAGAATCGAATTTTCGAAAGCAGCAGCACCAAACAGCGTAACGAAGAGGCGTACGGGCCACTTAGCTTTAAAGGAAATATGAGAAAACAGCCGGTGGTAACCCAGCGTAATGCTCAGGCCTGTCGCAATGCAGTAAAAGGTGAAAAGCGAAAACTGGAACCAGTCCAAGCCGTAATTGTAGAGATACCACGGCACTGCGGTCAGGGAAGTTAACAACGTAAGGCCGAGGAAGATACAAGTGACCCACTCGACACGGTTGAAAGGAATATTTTTGAACATGGATTGTCTGTCAGATAAATAATCAAAGCGACCGCGCCGCCGGAGGGGGGGCTGCGCGCTTCAATTGGATTCAGTATTAATTAAGGGTATACCTCAATTTAATCAGACAGTCTGCCGAAAATTTGTTCCAACGCAATAACGATTAACGAGAATCAGTTTCGCAATAAGCAGATATTCGATCTAGCGAAGAAATTACTTATGGCGCTCAAAGATGATCGTCGCATTATGTCCGCCAAATCCGAGATTATTACTCATGGCGATATCTACCTTCTGCCCAGTGCGCGCAACATTTGGCACATAGTCCAGATCGCAATCCGGATCTGGGGTCTCATAATTGATAGTCGGGGGAATGATGCCCGTCTCAATGACCTTGGCGCAGATCGCGGCTTCAATGCCACCGGCGGCACCCAAAAGGTGTCCCGTCATACTCTTTGTGCTGCTGATCGGCATTTTGTAGGCATGTTCGCCAAATACCTTCTTGATCGCGAGCGTCTCAAATTTGTCATTGTATGGCGTAGACGTGCCGTGGGCATTGATGTAGTCCACGGATTCCGGCTCAATTTTAGCCATCGCCATTGCACGATTGAGCGCATACGCCAAGCCTTCACCTTCTGGGTCCGGGCTGGTGATGTGGTAGGCATCGCAAGTGGCAGCGTAGCCCGAAAGCTCGCAAATGATCTTTGCACCGCGTGCCTTGGCGTGTTCCTCGCTTTCGAGAACGAGCACACCGGCACCATCCCCCATCACGAAGCCATCACGGCCAGCATCAAACGGACGGGATGCACGCTCAGGCTCGTCATTGAAGCCTGTGCTCATCGCCTTCATATTACAGAAGCCGGCGTAACCCACGTGGGTGATTGCGCCTTCACTGCCACCAGCAATCATCACATCGGCATCGCCGCGCATAATCATGTGGGCAGCTTCTCCGAGGGCGTGTGTCGCAGTCGAACAGGCACTGACTACGGCAAAATTCGGCCCCTTCGCTTTAATCTCAATCGCCATGACACCAGAGGCCATGTTCGCGATGAGCGAGGGGATCATAAATGGAGATACCTTGCGCGGTCCACTCTCTTTGAGCTTCCAAGCCTGCTCTTGGACTGTTTCCAGTCCGCCAATACCAGAGCCGATGAGGACGCCGACCTTGTAGGGGTCCTCCTGCGACATATCAAGCTTGGCGTCCGCCACGGCTTGCTTGCCGGCGCTGACGGCATAGTGAACATAGCGGTCGTTACGGTTGACGTCTTTGGCGTTGTTAAAACAAGCCTTGGCATCAAAGTTCACCACTTCTGCCCCAATTTGGCAGGAGTAGGCGCTGGCGTCCATGCATTCGATTTTACGAATACCGCTCTTGCCAGCGATGATACCGTTCCAAAAGTCGTCGACGGAGTTGCCTAAGGCATGGACTACTCCAATGCCCGTGACAACGACCTTCGTCTGTGGGCGTGGGTCACTCATGAATGAATAAACGGGCGATTCCAGAGAGCCGCCCATCCTGATTAGCCTGCGGCCTTATCCTTGATATAGCTGACCACGTCACCGACGGTCTGCAGCTTCTCGGAATCGGATTCGGGGATTTCGCCCTTAATCTCATCCTTGAATTCTTCTTCAAATGCCATGACGAGCTCAACTAGGTCGAGCGAGTCAGCTCCGAGATCATCCAAAAAGGAAGCTTGTGGAGTTACCTGCTCTTCGTTGACATTGAGCTGGTTAACAATGATTTCTTGTACGCGTTCTTCGATGCTTTTATCCGACATATTTCGGGAGGTGTATGGATTAAATTAGAAAGTTGTTTACATCGCCATGCCGCCGTCAACCGAAAAAGTTTGCCCGGTGATGTAACCGGCTTCTTCACTTGCGAGGAATGTGCACATAGAAGCGATCTCAGATGTCTGGCCAAAACGCTTCAGCGGGACCATTTTGGCCGCTTCAGTTTTAACCGTATCGCTGAGTTCGTTGGTCATGTCCGTTTCAATGAAACCAGGCGCGACGACGTTAACGGTGATATTGCGCGAGGCGACCTCGCGAGCGGTAGACTTGGTAAATCCGATCATACCCGCTTTGGCGGCACCATAGTTGGCCTGACCGGGGTTGCCAATAATGCCTACCACCGATGAAATATTAATAATGCGGCCCCAACGCTTGCGCGTCATCGGACGCAGCAGCCCTTTGGTCCAGAAAAAGCAGGATGAAAGGTTGGTGTTGATAACATCCATCCAGTCAGCATCGCTCATACGCAGAAGCAGTCCATCTCGGGTGATCCCTGCATTGTTGACTACGATGTCGATACACTCGTAGTCCTTAAGCAACTGCTCGCAGGCAGCGGCAACAGCGGCGGAATCAGCTACGTCGACGGCTAAAGCTTCAGCTTGCCCTCCACTTGCGCGAATGGCCTCAGCAGCGGCACCACAGGAGCTTTCGCTTTTGCTGACGCAGATAACGCGCACGCCCTCGGCAGCAAGGCTCTCTGCGATCGCGCGGCCAATGCCCCGGCCCGCGCCGGTTACCAAAGCAGTCTTGTTCTCAAAGGTCAGTTTCATGTAAGGGGCCAAGGCATGTTAACTGTGCAAGGGGCTGGCAAGCAAAATCTCGCCCATACAACTCAGTATATTACATCCGCACACCGTCAACTCAACAGAATGAACCGAGAATTACATCCCCAAGACAGCAAATGATTTTCGAGCATGACATTTGTGACTCAATGGTCAAGCATGCCCGAGTTCGCCTGAAATTAAGATGGATAAAAAGCCCAAAAAAAACAGTTATGTTCGGTGGTTAGTGCAGCACTATTTTGCCGATTTTCGCCACTTCCTGCGGCATGGACTCAAACGACGATTTCGTGGGTTGACGGGCTTTACTCGTTTTCACAAAAAGGAATGGACCGATTGGTGGAAGTCACGCGACAGTCGCCGAAAATTTGCCAAGATTGAGCGGAAACACCAAGCTAAACGCATTCGGAATGATGCTGCATCTGGCATACGTAGTTTCGGCGCGTCACTCTGGTCAATGTTCACTGCCCCAGTGCGTCTGCTCAAGTGGAGCAGGATGAAATTCCGCCAATTGCGGAAGCTTTCCTTTCGAGAGGCTTGTGAAGAAATCTGGATGGGTTATCGCGCATTAATCGCGAGTGGACTCAACCGGGTGGAATTCCTTTTCAAGCGGACATTTAGTCTGCCGCTCTGGCTACGCGCCATCATCACAATTGTCGGTGTGGCCTTCATCGCTGGCGTCATTGCCACGCCTTGGCTGTTCAAGACTGCCAAAGCCTACCGCAGTGAGCATATGCTAGTCCAAGCAAAGGAGTTACAAGCCGATGGGCGGAATGTAGAAGCCTACCAGAAGATTCGCGCTGCCGCCCTCCTCCGCCCAGATCAAGCCGAAGTCCGCGAGCTCGTACTCGAACTCGCCGAAGAGGTCCGCTCTCCTCAGGCCGTCTGGTGGGCCGAGCGAGCCGCCAAAGCCAATAACTACGACGCAGAATCAATCGCAAAGGTGATTGAAATGGCTGCCTACTTTCGGCAGTCTCAGATTGGCGTACGGTACTTGGCCATGCTTCAGGAAGCTTACCCGGACTACGAAGGAGCCACCGACGCTGAACTGCGGCTATTGCTATCTCAGGGCAAACGAGTCGAGGCGATCAACAAGGCGCTCCACGCCTATAAAAACGGTGAAACCAGCCCAACCATCCACGAAGTGCTGGCAATGCATTATCTGAACGCCAGCGACCCAATTGCCCAGAAAACCTTGGCCGACTACCTCCAAGAAAATCTGAACCGAAACGACGAGGTTGGTTTATCACTCAAACGATTGGTGCTTACCCGCACGGCCGAACTTTCACCGGAAGTCATGGAGCAGGTAAATTTTGCCCAAATACTGACAGATCTGAGACAGTTCCCCGAGGCTAAACAGAACGACCGCGCACTGGCCATCGGACGCGCATTAGAGCACGGAGATATTTCCAAGGATGAAGCCCAAGCCACTATCTTGGCCGAATTTGATATCAATGACCCCGATGAGCGTGAGGATTTAATGGAAATGGCCAGCATTTTTGGGCTCTATGGCATTATTGAGTCATTGCCAGCCACCCAGAAAAGAGAGCTGAATCAACTCAGGCTAGAAGGCATGGTTCTCAGTGAAACACCCGACTTTGAAGGTGCCCGCCAACTACTGGACAGCTCAAGCGAAGCCACTCTCGCACCGCTGCAAGCCTCATTCTGGAACGCCATGCTTGCGCGTGAGCAAGGTCACAATGAAGCCTTCACTAAATCCCTCATCGAAGCCCTGAATTACGCAACGCTGGAGGAATGGGTCTACCTCGAACGCATTTTGCATCGCCGTGCGACAGAAGCTCAACTGCTGGAGTTCTACCGTGAATCGGTCCAACGCTTACCCAACACGCCATATATCGCCGCACACGCCTTAAACTACGCGTATCAAGTGGGGGCCGACGCCGAGCTTGCCGCCATGGCTCAGCAAATGCCGCTGGATACCTTTAAACGTGACCCTTATAGCCAAATCTTTCTGATTTATCTGAAAGCGCTGCAGGAACGCGATTTGTCAACCAGTCGCTATCATGCGGAGGACCTAGTAGCCAAATACCCCCGTGAGGCCAGCTACTACATCGCCCTCGCCTTTGTTTACGCTCAATCGCAAAATGTCCCGCTCGCGAAATCCGTGATTAGCTCATTTCCCCTAGGAAATGATTATGAGGCAATGCCGCCCTTTTTAAGAATCTGCCTAGCAGCCACTGGTAACACCGCCGCCCTGCCCGATATCGACAAACTCCCCCTAGCCAAAGAACGCGAGATCGCCAAACGCCTTGTAGATTCCAAACCGACCGAGGCGGCGCTTAATTAAACAGCTATAGCTAAAGCGCCTGATGCGCCTCAAGGACGGACTTCGCTTGATCATAGAGCACAGCTTCCTCTGGCATGAGCACGGCAGGATCAAGGCCCTTCATCAGATTCGCAGCCGCAGGGTAATCCTTTTGGTCAACCGCAATGAGAAGCCCTCCGAGGCGGCAGCTTCCGATGCTAAGGTATTGCTTGTTCAGTAGATCAAACTGCTCCTGAGCTTGGTCGAGCAGGCCTGCTTTCCACAAAAGAAAGGAATATGTAGAGCGCATGACACTAGCCGGCGACTGCTCAACCAATGGAGCAATGCGATGCGGATCGGCATCCGCAGGATCGTCCAACAACGCCTCAAGATAATATTGATTATTAAGCATACCGACGTCATCCGGTGATAGCTCCAGTGAACGATGCACCACAACGAGCGCGTCTGCTGTCTTGCCCTGCATCGTAAGCGCAGCGAGATAAAGAGGAATCGCGGCCAATTCTTCGCGCGAATTTTTCGCAGCAGCAATCGCTGTTTTCAGGCAGGCTGCTGCCTCCTCTTGCCAACCTTTACGCAGAGCAAGCTGCCCGAGTGCCAGAAGCTCGTTAAAGGCCCCGTCTTCCTCAGCCTGAGCGTAGGCATCCCGCCAGAGTTGCGTTGCTTGCTTGCTGTTGGCCGTATCCTGGCCGCTACCAATAAACGCCAGCAAAGTGGTACGACGGGCTTCACTGATGGGCTGATCAGCCCGATTAAGCAGTCGGCTCGCATTTTCCAAATCATTGCTCTGCATATAAGCCATAAGCTGAGCGCTCCAACGGCCAGTCTCGTCCAGTTGACCGCTAGCAGGACTCTGCAAAAAGACCAGAAGCTCGGCGTAAGCACTATTGGAAAGAAGCCATTTTGCGACCAACTCAGGCTCCTTAGCCCCTTCACGACGAATTGCCTCAGCAATGATTGCAGCGCGCTTTCCCGGCTCCAAATTCAATTGCTGTGTATCGGCTAGCAAACGGCTGATCGGTGTCCCGCGCGAATGCTCTCGTATGCGACGCATCAACCATTCTCGATCACTGTCGAAAAGCGGGATACCTGGACTCGCGGCCAGCGTCAATAAGGCACTCATGCCGACTTCTCCCTTATGTTTAGACGCCTGGCGCAAGTTGGACTTCGCCTGAATGTCAGCGGCCCGATTGTTCTGCCTCAATAAAAGTTGCCCGCGCAGGAGCAGCGCCTCCTCATTTTGGGAGTCAACCGACAGTAATTGCTCCAAAGTCGAAAACGCCTCCCTCTGCTCTTCACGCCGTATTTGTATCTTGGCCTGAAGCAGCAAAAATTCTGGATTAGCAGCTTGTTTGGTGCGCAGTTCCTGAAGAACCTCATCCACGCCATCCAGCCTATCCGCATCCAACTGCAACTGCAGAAATGCCAGCCCGATCTCTGGATGATCCTTCGCACTCCCCTGAGCCAATAACGTGGTAAGCTCTTCAATAGAGCCTTTGGCATCTATTTCGATCAAGGCGCGAACCTGAATGACGCGCGCGCGCATTTTGTCTGGCCCAAATGCAATTAACCGTTCGGTGTGCGGAATGACCTCTGCGTACTGTCCTGCTTTGAGAAGCCGGAAGGCGCGTGAGAACTCATACCCCTGCCAGATCCAATAGCCACTGCCCAGCAACCCAACCAGCACCAACAAGAGCAGCACAAAAGGCAGCCAAGACATTCGGCCAAGACGATTAGACGCATAGGGCATCGCACCTAAGGTGAGTATTTTTTCTCATCTGGCAAAATAAATTGAAAGCAGAATCATGGCTTTCAATTGGGCTCAGTTTACAGCAAACTTCAACCTCTGACATGAGCAATGACTTTGAATGCCCGATCTGCGGAGCAATGGTGAAAGCCAATACCCTCGCGTGCCCCGAATGCGGTGCCGATGAGCGCACTGGCCTGTACCGTAGCAACGACTCCAGTGGCGCAATTTACGACGGTCTAGACCTACCCGACGACGACACATTCAATTACGACGAATTCGCCGAGCGGGAGTTTGGAACGCCACGGCCAAAGTCTGCCAAGGACTACACCGTTGCCGTCATCGCCGTCTTAATGATCGTCGTAATCTTCGCGGTTTTTGTTTTGTGGTAGCCTGCTCCATACGGGCCCAAAGACCACATCCCTTGATCGCGTAGAATGGTAATCCGGCTAAAAAAAGGGGAGGGGTAGTTACGCACGACACCTACGATCTATCGTATGATTCACATTTCATACATTTGCTCGCTTTAATTGCAAGTGGCACTACAAAAGGAGTTTGCCATAGTTCAATGCTCCCCCTCTATCATGTAGGGCTAATTGCTTCGCTAAGCCATCAAGGAAAATGATTCTGATTCGATTATTTCTCACATTCATCGCCATGTCATCCACGCTGTTATCGAAAGATGTTCTTTTGCTCAGCGAAGACTTCAACGATACACAGTCAACATGCGCTCAAGCTCTACTCAGGCATCCTGAGATAGAATTGGCCAAAGACGCTGGACCCGATGGTTCCGATGCAATCCGTGTTAACTATGTCGGCGGAAAAATGGGGAGCAAACGTGTCGTTATCAACTACCCGCTTGAACAGAAAGTGGATCATGCCATCCTCAGCTTCGACGTATTTTTCGAGGATGATTGGCAGTTTGTTCGCGGTGGTAAAATGCACGGCCTCGGACCTAAAAAACCAATCACGGGCGGGAAACGTCGGCAGCCCAACGGCTGGAGTTCGCGTATCATGTTCTCAAAAAAAGGCCGTGTGCACAACTATCTGTATGACCAGAACCCGGATTTGACCTACGGCTTCGGCGGCACGACGGCTGAACCCGTCTTTGAAAAAGGCAAATGGCAGCATGTCGTGTTGGAAACACAACTCAACGACGCCGGCCAAGCCAATGGCTTTGCCAAAACGTCAGTCGATGGCCAAGAAGTTCTTTTTAATGACGGCATGGAATTTCGCGGAAAAGACGGCAAGGACACACTGATTCAGAAGTTCCTCTTCAGCACCTTTCACGGTGGAAATGACCCCAGTTGGGCACCCAAAGATGCCAATGGTAACTATATCACCGTCCATGCACTCTTCGATAATATCATAATTGTCGCCCCTCAGAATCGTCAAGAATGAGCCAAATTCTTCGTCCATCGAACTCCAGCCAAAATCCGTGTATAATCCCCCCCTCCCCTAGAAAACGGCTTGAAAAGCATGCCGTCATTGCCTCAGTGTGTTGGGTTTAGCTGATGTGCCCCTCTGCACGCAGCCATCATTTTAATAAAAACACCAACTTAGAAACTACCATGAGCACAACCGCGCCCGAAAAGCACGAATTCCAGGCCGAAGTCAAACAGGTGCTGGATATCGTTATCCACTCCCTCTACACCGACAAGGAAATCTTCATCCGCGAGTTGGTGTCTAACGCCTCAGACGCGCTCGAAAAGCTGCGCCATTTGCAACTGACCGAGAAAACGATCCACGACGACGGCCTCACGCTTGAAGTCAACCTGACCACCGACGACACCGCCAACACGATCACGGTCCAAGACTTTGGCATCGGTATGACGCGTGATGATCTCGTCGAAAACCTTGGCACTATCGCCCACTCCGGCACCAAGGCGTTCCTCAATGCGGTAAAGGAATCCGGCGGCGCGAATGAATCGCTCATCGGCCAGTTCGGCGTTGGTTTCTACTCGGTATTCATGTGCGCGGAGGAAGTTAAGGTCTACACCCGCAGTTGGCACAGCGAAGGCACGGGCTGGTGCTGGACCAGCGATGGCTCTGGCAGCTACACCATTGAAGAAGCCGAAGGCGTCCGACGTGGCACCAAGATCGTTATCACTCTTAAAGAGGACGCCAAGGATTTCGCAGCAGACCATCGCGTTAAAAGCATCCTTGAGCGCTACTCGGCCTATATCGAATTCCCGATCAACCTCAACGGCGAGAAGGTCAACAACCAGCAGGCAATCTGGCTGCAAGACAAGTCCGAGATCACCGAAGACGGCTACAAAGAGTTTTACAAGTATCAGGCCAAGGCCTATGACGAGCCTCTCGACTGGATGCACTTTCAGGCTGACGCGCCGCTCGACATCCATGCCCTGCTCTACATTCCTGGCGCAAATCCAGAAATGCCCGGCTTTGGTCGCATTGAGCCCGGCGTCGCACTGCACTGCCGCAAGATCCTCATCGATCCCGAGCCCAAGAAGCTCCTCCCCGATTGGCTCCGCTTCGTCAAGGGCGTCGTCGACTCCGCCGACCTCCCGCTCAATATTTCCCGCGAGTCCATGCAAGACAGCGCGTTGCTCAACAAGATCGGCAACGTCATTACCAAGCGCTTCCTCAAGCACCTCGAAGGCATTGCCAAGAAGGACGCTGACAAGTATCAAAAGTTCTGGGACGACTTCGGCATTTTCATCAAGGAAGGTGCAACCAGCGACTACACCTACCGCGAGCAAACCTCCAGCCTGCTGCGTTTCGAGTCCTCCATGTTCGAAGCCGGTAAGCTAACTTCGCTCGCTGACTACCTCGATCGCGCCAAGGAAGAGCAAAAAGAAATTTACTACCTTATCGGGCCAAGCCGCAAGGCGCTCGAAAGCGGCCCTTATCTGGAAGCCTTCAAGGCCCGCGGCATCGAAGTCCTCTTCTGCTATGAGCCGATTGACGAATTCCTGATGACCAATCTCCGCGAGTTCAAGGAGAAGAAGCTCACCGCCGCAGACTCCAACGACATCGAACTCGAAGACACCGCTGTCGAAGGCGAAGCCCTCCCGGAAGATCAAGTCACCGCTCTTTGCGATTGGCTCAAGACCACCCTCGGCGAAACCCGCGTAAAGACTGTTGCCGTTGGTAAGCGCCTCGTAGACAGCCCGATCGCCGCCATGAACGCAGACGCCATGATGTCTGCCTCAATGCGCAAAATCATGCGTTCGATGGGACGCAACGATGAGATGCCCGAAGACAGTATTTCCGTGAACTTGGAAATCAACCCGCGCCACGGCCTCATTAAGCACCTCAGCACCCTCCGCGAGTCCAACGAAGACACGGCAAAGCTCATCGCCGAACAGCTCTTGGACAACGCCTTGATCAGTGCTGGTATGCTCGATGACCCGCGCAGCATGGTCAACCGCCTCAACGCCATCCTCGAAAAGGTGGCGAAGTAAGGCACCAACAAATTCGTCAATCTTGGTAGGGACAGCTCGTCCCTACCAATGCTGACTTTGGCAACGGCGGAAGTGCCATTGCCCCTCATTTAATGCGCCACGCCTGAAACCAATCTCAGAGCAAAACGCTCTCTAATCGACTGCCTCAATAACGCATCCCGATCATCTGATGACAGAGCAGCGTTGAAACACGAAATTTGAGCACTCCGTCGACTTGCTCAAACTCCACTGCCTCTCCTAAAGGTTCTAGTTGGACAGACTTCACCGGTCGATCCAGCTTCAATTCGACGTCCAAATTATAGAGCGGAAGTAAATCCTCGATCACTTCAAAGAACTGCCCTTTAGCCGAAACATTACCACCGTGGAGATCTGCTTGCCCGCCTCGGTTGATGGTATTGGCATGGAGCAGGTGCAGCACATAGCGACTATTTTCTGCCTGATTCATCAGTGAGACACGTCCAGTCGATGGCAGTCCTGAAACCGTCAACGAACGGTCATCGGCAAGCAAATATGCCAGTGCCTTTTCAAAATACTGACGCAGTGCAACCTGGCCACACCTACGGTAAATCGAAAAAACAGGGTGCGCGAGGTAAGCCACATTGCCCTTGAGCACACCACAGCTAAAACCAGACGCTTCTGGTTGATTAGGCGCGTGTTGGTGACTGCAAAAATGATCCCACTGACGGTTAAAATATGGATCATAGACATCACCGAGCGACACACCGTCCGTAACCGTCAAGCGGCGGCTCTTGGCATACATCACCATCGGTCGGTTCACAAAATCAGCACGCAACCCCGTGTTCGGTAAAATGTAATCCGGCGCATACTCAGAGAGGTCCCCGACTTCAGCTCCAACATCAAACAACATACCACGCTCCGGATCAACTGCGCTATCAGCTGTTAAAAATAGCTTTCCACCCTGATCGAGGTAGGACTTTAATTTCGTCTCAAGCTCAGGACCAACTTTTACATCATCGGGCAGAATAAGCAGCTTATACGGCGCAAAATCCATCTCAGCATCGAGCACATCGAACAGCACATGAGCTTCAAGCAACATACGTCCTGCCCCCGTATCGGAGGCAAGATCTCGTACATTATTTAGAAAGTTCTCAGCACTATTTATCGAGCCACTTAATACGAGGCCAACATCAGCCACATTACGGGCCCCTTGCACAAAAGCCTCCTTTTGCGCGACATCACGATATGCTTCTCCAATTATTTCGTAAGTGCTCTCATCCAAAACACCGATCGGATGTAACTGATCGCCTACGCTACACTTCGCTCCATAGGCCAACATCGCACAGCACTCATAGCGCAGAGCATTCGGATGTTTGTAACCGCCAAATTCGCCCCAGGTGGAATGGAACTTCCCCGTCATCCCGAGATAATCCATATCCAACTGGTGAACATACTTTGCAGACATAGGGAAATGGTCGTAGCCCCACCCTCCCGTCGGTAAACTTTCCAACTCCAAGTGGCTGAAAAACTTCAAGATTTCCCGATAGCCCGGAACGATGTGCCCATTGTTATGAAAAATCGGCATATTCGGGTCGATGGAATGAACCGCGTCCGTAACGCGCTGGTAATACTTCATCAATCCATCCAGACGACTCTGTCGCCGATCTTCGATCTTTAGCGGATCAAGTCCCTTTGCTTGCATATGGCGCAGCCCCCAAACGGAACAATCTTCTGCCTGATTAATTATGTCCAAAAAGATACCATCCGCATCAGGAAAAAGCTCCATCACTTCGCGCACCTGAGCACAGAGATAATCGAGATACGGCGAATGAAAGCTCATCGTCTGAAAGCCTGCGCTAAGGTTGGACTTCGACCATCCAGCATAACGGCCCTCTGAATCAACTTCACGCCATTCCGGATGCTCATCTGCCGCGAGGTTATGGACGCCTGCAGTCAGGTAAATTGGAACATTGATATCAATCTCCTTACAGGCATTAAACTGCTCCCGCAATAGATCAAAAGAAAGCCCAGGATGTCGTTTTCCCACCTTTGTATCGTAATAGCTCCAACCATGATGGCAGGTTGCAAAGGTCGAAACACTATCCACCGCAGCCCCCTTCAGTGTCGCCTGATAAGCCTTCTTATCAAAGCGAGAACCGATACGATCAATCGCGCCGGAAGTATGAAAATCGAGATGAATCTGTCGAAAACGCAACGGGGAAAACATGCATTTAGGTTGCCACAAAAATGCGAATCACAAAAGAAGAAACACTTGTCAAATTCCTAGCATTAGTGGTAATAATTCACCATCAATGAAGTGGATCGAAAATTTAGAAATGCCCCCATCGATTATCCAACTCACTCGTGCTGTGCATGGCAGGCAGGTCGATTCCGAAACATTCCGACTTCCCGATCACTGGGCACTGCACTTCTACGAATATAGCGGGCAGCTTGATTGCGCGGGCACGAGCTATGCGATTCATCCCGGCTCATGCTCACTGGTACCACCAGGATGCCCTGTGACCTTTCATTACGAAGGGCTCTCCGAACACCTCTACTGTCATTTCCTACTCCCCAAACTATCAAACGTAAACTCTCTCAGCCCTGAATTCCTCTCCAATGATGTTCGACTACCTCAATTGAAAAATCTACTCACCGACGCAATCAAGCTTCGGCGAAGTTCTCCCCAGCGCGCCTGTCTACGCTTGTGGGAAGTACTGCTAGGGATTCGAGATATCCTCGATAATGCCGACAGCCATCCCAGGCACGAATACATAGTGGAAACGGCAACGCAGATTGTAATGCAAGAAATGGGCCACCCCCTCACCATTCATGATTTAGCCCGCCGCTGCCAGCTCTCCCACAATCAACTCACCCGCATCATCAAACAACAAATCGGCGAGACCCCAGTAATTTGGCTTCGGCGAATTCGCACTGATCGAGCGAAAGAATTTCTTAAATTCTCCGACCTCCCGATCAAAGTCATTGCCGCAGAAGTCGGCTACCCAGACCTCCAGTATTTTAATAAAACCATCCGGCAACGATTTGGCCAATCCCCTACATCCATAAGGAAATTCGCTAATCGATAATGAGCGAATCTCTACATAAAAATTGTCGAAAAAAGAGCGCAACCAGAGCGAAAACCCACTGACTTTTTAAACGCGTTTCCAAAAGATTCAGCCGACCGCCATTGTTTCTCCAGCAATCCTTCCCGTGGTCCAAGCGGCCTGAAAATTAAAGCCACCGGTGATGCCGTCGATGTCCAGACATTCGCCCGCGAAATGCAAGTGCGGCACGACACGGCTTTCCATACGACGGAAGTCCACTTCCTTCAGCTTCACGCCGCCACAGGTAACAAATTCGTCCTTGTTCGTGGTCTTTCCTTGGACTTGATAATGGCCGTCAACGAGTTCCCGGATGAGCGCGTTTTCCTGATCTTTTGGCAATTGAGCCCAGCGCATATCCTCAGCAATGCCTGCAATCTGCACCAAGCGTTCCCACAGCCGACGTGGAATGGCGTCGAACACCTTGCTCTGGACATTGTTTTTGCCAGAACGCTTGCGTAGCTGGTTGAACTGTTCACGGAGCTGGTTTTCCGTCGCCTGCCCCAACCAGTTGATCGCGATTTCAAAATGATAATTTTCCGCCTGCAGAGCACGCGCTTCCCAAGCCGAGAGCCGGAGAATCGCCGGACCACTGAAGCCACGGTGGGTAATAAGGATCGGGCCGACCTGAGGTTTACCGCCCTTGATAACCTGCACACTCACATCCTGCACCGATAGCCCCGCCAGGCCGTGCGTGCGCTTGTCGGCGACATTAAAGGCAAACAGCGACGGTGCCAGCGGCTCGATCGTATGCCCCAACCCCTCCAGCGCCCGCATCAACGGCGACGCTTTCAGCGAACCAGCAGCAATGCAGATCGCGTCCGCCCGGTCAATTTGATCGTCCGTTCGTTCCAGTGTAAAGCTGCCATCAGACTCGACGGTGAGCGACTTCAGGCCGACGCCTTTAAGGCGTTGAATGCCCGCTTCCTGAGCGGCTTTGAGGAAGCAATCAATGATCGTTTGCGAGTCATCGGTGGTGGGAAACATCCGACCATCGTCCTCGCGTTTGATGTGCACGCCACGCTCCGTAAACCAGTCCAACGTGTCCTGTGGCTGCCAACGATGGAACGCGGCACGTAGCTCTCGCGAACCACGCGGATAACGGGTAGACAGCTCCTTAGGATCGAAACACGCATGGGTGACATTGCAGCGCCCTCCCCCGGAAATTTTGACCTTCGCAAGCCACTTCTGGCCACGCTCATAAATGGTGACCTTCGCTTTGGGGTTGGCTTCGGCAGCCGTAATCGCAGTAAAAAAGCCAGCGGCTCCCCCGCCAACAATGGCCAGACGGGGTGCCTTCTTGCTGCCTTTACGCTGAGGCTCATCCGGGTTTTGCGGGCTAGTGCTCATCATGATTTTGTCTGATCGCTTCGCCCAATAAAGACAAGCCCTGAGGCTCCAATCAACAAATCAGTATCATCGCGGTGACGACAATACCCTAACCTTCATATTTTGACATTTTGTATTGTGACTATTTTAAATCACCCGAATCAATGAAACGAACGGCAGAACGACGAAACAGGCGCAGCACCCAATATTGGACCACGGCAATTGTGGTAGCCCTACTTGCATCGGGACTTCCAATCGCTGCCCTGATCAAATTATGCAGCTCTAATAACCCCAAATATGTGCTTGGCTATATCGTGCTTATATCGCTCATCACCGTTTACATAAACTGGTCCGACAAAAGAAAAGCGCAGACCGATTCTTGGCGGACCCCAGAAAACACGCTCCACCTCTTGGAGTTAGCTGGTGGTTGGGCCGCGGCATATTTCGCACAGAGATTTTTTCGTCACAAGACATCAAAAACGAGGTATCAGGTCACATTCTGGTTCATTGCCGTGATTCAAAATTACGTGGCCTTGGAATATCTGCTAAAGTGGCGCTTCTCCAAGGATGTCTATTCATTTCTGAAAACCCTTTTTGAATAATGCCCCCCCCCTGCGCGCTGCGAAAATCGGCCACGAGCAGGGTTTCAAATCATGGTTCTGCGATTCTCCAGGTACTTTGCGGTTAATTGACAAACAGAGCTTGTCGGACGCCAGCAATCCTCCGAGACTTCCCGCATGACAGAGCCCTCCGCCCAAGACGACAACACCATTCATCCGGAAGACTGGATCATTTGCGGGCGCGCCGCTGTAGAAGCGGTCTATAAAGAACGGCCTCAGGCGCTGCGTAAACTTTGGATCACCGAGGAGAACTTGGGTGTGCTAGGCCAAATCTGCCATTACCTGGCCGACGAGAAACGATCCTACTCCCAGCAAACTTACGACCGCCTAACGCGCGTCGTCAGGCACCCAAACCACGATGGCATCGTGGCGTTCATCGACCCGCCGCTCAAACCGCAATTTCAGGTATCCCACCTCGTGGACTGGCAGAAAAGCGGCGAACCCCTGCTGATCATTGATCGAGTCAAAGACCCGCTCGAGCTGGGGCGCATCCTCCGTGTCGCAGTGAGCTTTAACATGCGCCGTGCACTGATCACTGACGCACCTGACCAAGCCCCCATCGACGGCGCAGTGTACAGCAGCAGTCAAGGCGCACTGGAATACATTCGCTGCTACCGCATCGGGCGCCTCGTTCCGTTGTTCAAGCCAATGGCGCAATACTTTCTGTCGATTGGTGTCGGCGGTCCCGGTGCCAGCCGACCCAAATGGGACAAGCCTCTCCGCGCCCCCGGCCGCGCCGCCGCGTTGATCATCAGCGACCGTCCGGAAGGCATCGACAAACGCATCGTTCCGCTGTGCGAGCACCGGATTTATATTCCGACACAGGGCCCGGTCTCTCTAGCCCCATCGGAAAATCTGGCCACCCTACTGTCCTGGCTCACGGTCGAGGGTAAAAAGGGTGCCAACCGGGGCTTTCGCGCGCGCCAAGCCGAAAAGAAAGCCAAGAAGACGACGAAGAAAGATTAGCCCGAAGCACGATTACTGTTTCCATCCAAAGGGTTGACGCGGCTCGAAAGTGCGCCTTAAATTCGTCTTCTACCCTTCTGTTACCCTACGCGATTATTATGTCACTTCAGACAGTGAATCCCGCCAAGGGGGAGCTTGTTCGCGAGTTTCCCTCCATAGACATTCCCGAGATCCTTCGTATTCTGGATGACGTTGTGACGGATGCCGCAGTTTGGCGAGGGATGTCTTTTTACGAGCGGGGCAACTGCTTTCGCTCTGCCGCGAAATTGCTGCGCGCCAACAAAGAAGCCTACGGTAAAACGATCACGCTGGAGATGGGCAAACCGATCACTGAGGCCATGGCTGAGTGTGAAAAATGCGCCTGGGTCTGCGAATACTACGCAGATAAAGCCGCAGAATATTTGGCCGACGAGCCCTTGGAGACATCTGCGAGCGAGGCCTTCGCCACCTTCCAACCACTCGGCTGCGTACTCGCAATCATGCCTTGGAATTTCCCATTCTGGCAGGTTTTCCGTGCCGCTGCTCCCGGGATGATGGCTGGCAACGCCATGGTCCTCAAGCACGCCTCCAATGTTCCCCAGTGCGCGTTGACGATCGAGTCCATTTTTCAGCAATCGGGCTTCCCGATGAATGTCTTTCGCACGCTGATGGTTGGCTCAGACGGGGCAGCTATCGCCATTGCCCACCCCGCCGTGAACGCAGTCACCCTTACTGGCTCCACAAAAGCAGGCGAAAAGGTCGCCGCTATGGCAGGTTCGCTGATTAAAAAATGCGTCCTCGAACTCGGCGGTGCGGACGCCTATATTGTCTTGGAAGACGCCGATCTGGACCTAGCGGTGGAAAAAATTGTTGCGGGACGTATGCTCAATGCTGGCCAAAGCTGCATCGCCGCCAAACGCGCGATTGTGCTGCCTAAAGTGCGTGAAGCCTTTGAACAAAAGGTAGTTGCTGCGATGAAAGAAATTACCCTTGGCGACCCAACACTTGCCCAAACGAAGCTTGGCCCAATGGCGCGGATAGACCTACGCGACGAAATCCATGACCAAGTTCAAGCCAGCATAAAGGCGGGCGCGAAGCTTTTGATCGGCGGCTATATCCCCGAGCAGCCCGGAGCCTGGTATCCGCCAACAGTCATTTCCGATTCCCCCGAAGGCTCACCAGCTTACGATCAGGAAATGTTCGGCCCGGTTTTATCAATTGTCGAAGCCAAGGATGAACACGACGCAGTTCGCATCGCCAACAGTAGCGAGTATGGCTTGGGTGGTGCCGTCTTCACGCAAAACTTGGAACGCGGGCGGAAGTTAGCACGCGAAAAACTGCATGCCGGAGCAGTATTCATCAACGACTTCGTGAAGAGCGATCCCCGGTTGCCGTTTGGCGGAATGAAACGATCCGGTTACGGTCGCGAATTGTCTTCCTATGGCATCAAGGAGTTCGTCAACATCAAGACCGTTGTATTGGCCTGAGGAATTTCAGGGTCGCAATTTTAATTATAGCCCCCAGCATTCCCCTATTAAAGCGTGTAATGAGTAACTTTTTCCCTCACGAAACCCAAAAAGTCTACCAACTCAGTATTGAGTGGGTAGTCATGGTCGAGAATTTCACCGAAGGCGACAACCGCCGCAAAGGGCTTGCTGAACAGCTGGACAGCATCTCGAATACTATCCCGATTCATATTGTAGCGGCTTTGGGGAAAGGTTCCTCTGCCGAGCGCGTCAAGGCCTTTGACGCCGCCAAAAGCCAGGTGCTGGCTTGCACTGCAGTTCTCGACATGATGGTTGCCCGCAATGTTTTGGAAACGGGTGACGCCGCTATGGGCAAGCGCCAACTCGCTATGATGTCCCGCTTGCTCAACGGAATGATCCAGTCCGCAAATACTCACGAGCTCATCCGCAACCGCTTGTCGGTGCCGAGTTGAGCTAGACTTGCTTTGGCTACATTTCCCATCGTCAGTCCACGAGAATGGTGGAGCTGACCAGCCTTGTGCCTCTCTGATGCGTCGGTGACGGCATGCTCCTGGATTTCCAACGGACGGAATATCCTACTTAGACGTCACAGCTCCTCGCCTCTGCCGCCAAATCGCGAGGGCAAGGAAAACGCCCCCCCCCCATAGCACCCAGTCGCCATAGCGCACATAAAAGGTCAACTGGCCGCGCCAGATTGGGTCATAGGTCAATGAAAAGGTCTTGCTGCCTCGTTGATAAACACGACCATCTTCCCCTGTCAGCACATCACGAACGTTGCCATATTCATCGATCCAGCCACTCCAGCCATTATTGCCGCAACGGACAACTGGCCGTCGAGTCTCCACCGCGCGCAGCACGGAATGTGCGGCATGCTGGTAAGCCCCCGCTTCCTCGCCATACCAACCGTCATTCGTCACCACGACGATGAAATCAGCACCTTCTCGGGCCACTTCACGACCCAAGCGAGCAAAAATATCTTCGTAGCAGATCAGCACACCGGCTTTCCAAATTTGACCGTTCGCCTCGACCGGAAGCGGACGGGAATGGTCACCGGGCCTCAAATCGATGTCCAGCGGCACCACAGTCTTAATGAAAAATAGGATATTACGCAGAGGGATATATTCACCGAAAGGGACGAGGCGGCGTTTGGCATAATGGCCATCGCGAAGGCCATTCTCGGGATCAATATAAAAGACTGCATTAGCCCACTCTCCGTTGGGAAACTGCGCCAGCGCACCGGTGATTAATGGAATACCGATGCCCGCGATACCATCGGCGATCCACAACTCCATGTTGCGGTCGCCCTTGGCGTTAATAATGGGATACGGCGGCGCGGCTTCAGGCCAAAGTATCAAGTCCGGCTTGGGCGTGGAAATGACAGCACGCTGAGTTTCCTGTTGGAGCACATCGAGGGACTCCTGAACCATCTCCTGCGTCCACTTCAAATCAGCTGGAATCCAAGGCTGGACAGCAGCAACATTGAGCATTGGCTCGCGATCTCCTCCTTGAGAAACCGTTTTTACGTAAATCCAAACCGATGCGAACACCATCGCCAATGCCACGTAAAACTCTGGGCAAAACCGCCAGCGCAGTTGCAGACGCGGGCGCGAGGGGATGTTGGCCAGAGCTTCAGAATCAGCATTTTCAGTTTCGGCCTCAGCCTTGGCAGGCTCCAGAAAAAGACGTTGAATGTAGACCGCAAGGGTCAGGTTGAAGAAGATGAGAATGAACGACACCGCATACTGGCCGCCGTACTCCGCCGCCTGTAGCATGGCTGGGCGCAGCCATTGGCTCGCGGCCAACGGGAGCCACGGAAAGCCCGTCAGCACCCATGTTTTCAGCCATTCCAGAATCACCCAAAAACCCGCGAGCCCCAGCAGGGTAAGCAAGCGCTGGGGAAAGCTGCGCGACATCGCCGGAGGCAGCAGCCAACCAGCCATCAACGCCCAACTCATCGGAAAAAGCGCCAACAGGAATGACAGTATGATCAAACCCACTGAGCCCATCGGCGGATGCACATGGCGCAGCCAAATGATCAGCAGAAACCAGCTCAGCCAGAATCCTAAAAAAGCGCATATTGCCAACCGGCGACGCGGTGGGCGCGTAAACATCCACAGCAGCAGCGGCAAGGCGAACAGATAAGCTGCCTCCGCCACATCCCAAGGCGGGAACGCCACAAAATGCAAAAGGCCCGTGCAGATACCCGCCAGAGCGCCAATCAGCCAAGGGCCTTTTTTCATAAGCCGTTTAGGAATCACCCTGCGATGGGAAATCCTTGAGCAAGACGGGGATTTCATCCGAAAGCTTTCCACCTACCAAAGGAGAAGTAACGGACCACAGCGACGCTCCATTCTTCATCGCCGTAAGCGTTAAATAGAATGCATTCCCTGCGTTCGCTTGATTACTGCCGCCAATCGCCCCTGACGGTTGTTTGCTGCCCAAAACCTTTCCCTTTTCCCAACTGCCATTAATCGTGAAGTCAGCCGCCGAGGCGCTGTCCACCACGGTGTAACCCTTCGCTTCAAGCGTTGATCCGACGATTTTGCGAACATTTTCATCGGTGCGTTCAGAGGGCGGGCGACTACCGTCTGTATCTGCAAAGTCTGGCGACACATAGCACTTGCTCGACGAAGACAGGACCTTGGAACCAGAAGAAGAGGAATCGACCTGCACCGTTTCACAGCCTCCCAAACAAAAAGCCAAGATGAACACGATCGAAGATAGCTGCAATGAAATGGACATGCTGAACTAATCGCCCCCTGATTCCGTATTGCAATTGAATTTTCGGAAAAGTATAATCGTAGATGAAAATTTTGTAACTTTATCCCCTACTCTGGGTTCTTATTAAACGATGAGTTTCGCCTACGGTAACATGAGCCCCCGCCAAACGTGGCAACCCCTGCCAAGCGACCAGTGGAACACCGACACCGCCGCCCATTTGCTTCGCCGTATTGGCTTTTCCGCCCGCCCAGCCGACGTACAGCAAGCGGTCAATGTGGGCCTCCAAGCAACGGTTAAAGACGCCTTTAAAGGACGTGAATTTGACGTACCAACGAAAACCTGGGAGGCAGAACTCGAAATCCAGCACCTTCGCCGGGGTATGCGCAATCAGGACGAGAAAACCCGTCAGGAACTCCAGAAAAAAATCCAGCGAGCCGAACGGGAAGCGTTTAGTGAATTTGCCATGGCTTGGTTTGATTTTGCGCGCCAACCCGAAAATTCCGCTCAGGAAAAATACGTGCTCTTTCTGGAGAGCATGTTCGTCGTTGCCCACTCCAAAGTAAAACGCGGCGGCGTGCTCTACGAACATCAAAACCTTCTCCGGCGCGAAGGTTTTGGCAGCTACCGCGATTTAGCCAAATCCGTGAGCCGTTCGCCCGCGATGATTCAATACCTCGATCTGAATCGAAGTGTCAAAGGCACCCCCAACGAAAATTTCGCCCGCGAGCTCATGGAGCTATTCACCCTCGGTGAGGGCAACTACACTGAGCAAGATGTTAAGGAGGCAGCACGCGCCTTTACTGGCTATAACTACACCGGTAATACCGATTATTATTTTTCCGAATTCCGTTTCAACCCCCACTCTTACGACGACGGCCCGAAAACAGTGTTTGGGCGAACCGGTCGCTGGAACGGCGATGAAATCATCGAGATGGTTTTCGAACAGCCCGGAGCCAAGCTCTTTCTCCCGCGTGAGCTTTGCCTGTTTTATCTCAGTGAGACGCCAGTGCCCGACCTCTACCTCGACTATTTGGGAGACGAATGGGCCAAGCGTGACTTTGATCAGCGCTGGCTCCTTCAAACCGTTTTTACCAGCCAACTATTTTTTGCACCCGAATTCCGCGGCGAGTTGATCAAGTCGCCCATTCATTATTATATCGGGCTTTGTCAGGACATGAATCTGGACATCTATCCGGTCCCTCAACGGCTGGAAGGGCAACTACGCAGCATGGGCCAGAGCTTCCAGAACCCACCTAATGTACGGGGCTGGCTCGGCGGCAAACATTGGATCACCGCCTCCTCCCTCTCGGCCCGTCAACAGTTGGTCCGCAACCTTCTTTACCCACCCAATGAAAAACGCCTCAATGCTGACGAGAAGATGCGCATCGAAGAAGCGATTGAGGATGACAAGGGGCCGTTCCACGTCGATCAAGAGCGGCTCGAACCTCTTCTCAATAAAGACTCGCCGGACCTCATTAACCACCTTTGCCGATATTTCCTGCCCAAAGAGCAGACAGAAGAATTCAAGGAGCAGCTCATCGTGCATGTGCGTGTTCCGCCGCGTCAGCGTTCGGAGCGCGTGCGACAAGCCCTGCTCGCCCTGCTTCAATCCCCCGCCTATCAACTTTCTTAATCCGCAATGAAGAACCAATACACGCCCATCGCCGTCACCCGGCGCGAATTCCTCCGCGGCTCAATGGGGGGGCTGGGCCTCGTGGCCTTCAGCGGGTTTGCTCCGAGCTTCCTAACCAGCACCGCCCGGGCCGATGTCGCGCGCCCGGAAACCGGTCGACAGATTCTCGTCATGATTCAGCTCGCTGGTGGCAACGACGGGCTCAACACCTGCATCCCCTTTCAGGACGACATGTATTATAACCTACGGCCCGATTTGGGAATCAAGGAGGGCTATCGGCCGATCTCTGATTTCCTAGCCCTGCACCCCAATTGCGCGGGCATGGAGCGCCTCTACAAGGACGGGAATCTGAGCATCATTCAGAACGTCGGCTATCCCAACCCCAACCGCAGCCATTTCCGCTCCACGGAAATCTGGGAGACCGCTACCGACAGCGATATTATTGGCCGTGACGGCTGGCTGGGGCGCTATTTTGACAATGCCTGTGACGGCGATGGCCACACCAGTAGTGACCCGATGGCGCTCCACATCAGTGACGACACGCCCGGCCATTTCATGTCCGAAAAGCCGCACTCGATCTTTGGCATGCCCGCCCGTGGTCGCATTCGCAAGAAGAACGAAGATGAGCTCGCTCTGCTGGAAAAGCTGACCCAGGCCCCCAGTGCTTCCGACACGGGCAGCTATTTGCAGCACATGATGATGGATGCCATTGTCACCGAGAAGCGGGTCCAAAACATCGTCGACCGCTACAAGCCGCAGGCCAAGTATCAGGGCAACCTGGGTCAATCCCTGCAAAAAGTCGCCGCAATGATCGCCGCCGGGCTCGAAACGCGCGTCTATTTTGTCGCTCAAGGCGGTTACGACACACACGCCAACCAAGCAAACGGCCACTCCCAACGCCTCGGCGAGCTATCCAATGCGCTACACGCTTTCCAACAGGATCTGATCAAACATAAGCTCGACGACCAAGTCCTCACGGTGGTTTTCTCAGAGTTTGGGCGCCGCCCACAGCAGAACGGCAGCCAAGGCACGGACCACGGTGCCGCCGCCCCGCTCTTTGTCATGGGCCGCAATCTACAAACGCCGCTCCTCGGCGAGGTGCCCGACTTACAGAATCTGCAAAACAACGACCTCCGCCACGAATACGATTTTCGCCAAGTCTACGCCTCCGTTATTCAGGACTGGTTTAAGGCCGACCCATCACTCGTCCTTGACGGCCAATTCGATACCTTGCCGATTATCTAAAGGGGCGAATACTGCATTACCCGCCGTCTGTTAATCCTGCTTTTCCAAATAACCCAGCGAAACCAAAAACTGGTCCATTTCGCGTAGGGTCTCATCGTATTTGACCTCGTTGTAGAAACCGTGTGGCTCGCCTTCGTAAGTGATCAGTTCCGACCGGACACCCAGATCCTGCATCGCTTTCTGGAACTCCTTGGCCCGCTCCACGCTTAAATGTTGATCTTCCGTCCCGAGCAGCACAATCGCGGGCCCCATGTCGGCATGCAGATTATGTAAGGGCGAGAAGGATGCCCAGTAGTCCTGCACGCGGTCGAATCCGAAGCCCTCGGGACCGTTGTCATAGACCGGATTAAAGAGCACGAGCGCGTTCGGGCGACAACTGACGGAAGTGTCTTCGCCCGGCTCGTTGAAACCGTCCACCGTCGCAGTCGCCGCCGCAACATGGCCGCCCGCCGAGCCGCCGCCAGCAGCAATCCGGTTGGGGTCGATCCCCAATTCGCTAGCGTGCGCACGCACGTAGCGAATCGCCGACTTACCATCCTGCACGCACTCTTGAGGCCCAGTCTGGTGTAGGCTATGGATCCGATATTCCACGCAGATCGCCACCATTCCGCGTGAGGCGAGGTGCTCGCTTTGCGCATAAAATTGCTTCGGCGTTCCGTTCACCCAACCCCCACCAAAGAAAAACAAAATGGCGGGCACCTGACTATCTGGCCGATGCCCGGGTGGGTAGAAAACGTGCAAGTTCAATTCCACATCACCCACAGCTTTATAAGTAATGACTTTGCCGGGGTGAATGGTTTCGGCGTGGGGGAATTTCATTTCACGACATTACCGAGCAAAGCGATCCAATCTCCAGAAATATTTTCCGTAACTTCGTTTAAAAAATCGCCTGTTCATCATGAAGCGATATCGGCTTCAGTCACCGTGGTACTGCGGTTGATTATTTGGCTAGATCAGGTCTTCGGTTTTAATCAAGCGAACCGGGTTCATGCATGTGCGATAGCTGCCGCCCCTCTACCCCTGAAAGCTGCATCGCAGAAGTGCGCAAGGCTGTATTTCCAGTATCGAAAGTCCTTCTTTTGAATACAAGTCTCACAAAAATCAACTACTAACAAAATGCCTAGACGTTCTTAAATCGCTTTTATTTCGTTATTTACGTTGACACAAATAAAGATAATGGGATTCAGTCTCTATTAATTCCTGTCTAGAGACAGGGTCTAAAACCTATATTAGCAATGTCCAAAATACACCTAATGCAACACACCACCCTCACGACTCCCATGCGCATAGTCACCATGGGTATTCTTCTAAGCGCGTCATCCGTGCAGGCGTTGATTTCCTTCGACTTTGTCCAAACCGCATCGGGCGTTACAGTCACCGCCAGCGGTGAGACGCCCAGTTGGTTCAGCAGCAGTTTCCCCATCCAATTTGCCGAGCAAGCAATCTTTGGAAACAATGGCGAGGGCACCATCCTTTCGAGCACCACCAACGGCGCGAACTACATGGGAAGCAGCACGTTCGCTAGTATCAGTGGAGATATCCCCTGGGGCGATGCAAGCGTGAGCAGTACGAACTCCGTAAGCGGTAGCACTCTGGCAGTCCTGATCGGGGAGGGTTCTGGTAACGTAACGATTTTCTCGGATGTAGCGACGGGCAGCACTACGATGGGAGGCTCCACCTCCTACTTCACCAACGGTGAAACACTGGCCGACTTCGGCTTCACGCCGCCGGACATCGCTCTCGGTGCTGGCACCTTCTCCCTCCTCGACGCCAGCAGCAACACCCTCGTAGAGGTTAACTGGACGACCGGCGTCGTTCCCGAGCCGAGCACGTATACAATGATTTTCGCGGGCCTGGTCGGAGTCGCCGCCTTCCTCAAGCGACGCAAGCGATAGGTTTTTAAGCCAATAATCCATAACCATGCCTCATGCCCCTTCTCAGTGGCCTGGGGCATTGTTTTGTCAAATTGCAGGCCGGACGCCACAAAGCAACGCGTGGGTATCACGAGTATCATTTCACACTTGCCAAAGGCCCAAAAAACGGGCCTGATATTGGGTTTTCGCCAAAGTGGATTCGTCCGCCGCGGCTTTCTCAGACAACCGACAAACCAAACAACCAACCGTCAACCGGATCCCTACCGCGCATCGCGCATCAGGATTCGTTATCCATCAACTACCTATGAGTTCATTAATGGAAGAGCTGCTCGCACAGAGCAGCTTCGCAAACCTCGCTCCCCACGCAATTGTCAAGGGCAGCATCACTGAAATCCGCGCCAACGAAGTTATCGTAGACATTGGCGGCAAGAGCGAAGGCTCGATCAACGCCAACGAATTCCTCGATATCGGCGAATTGTCCATTGGCGACGAGATCGAAGTTTACGTCGAAAAAGTCGAAGACAAGGAAGGCAATCCTATCCTGTCCTTCGACAAGGCCGAGCAAAAGAAAAACTGGGAAAACATTGTTAACCAGTGCGAAGAAGGCTCCATCGTTCCTGGCCGCGTGAAGGCCAAGGTCAAGGGTGGCCTCATCGTCAACATCGGCGTCGACTCATTCCTGCCTGCTTCTCAGATCGACATCCAGCCTCCGAAGAACCTGGATCAGTATCTTCAGCAGACATACGACTTTAAGATCGTTAAGATCAACACCGAGCGCCGCAACATCGTTGTTTCGCGCCGCGAGCTGATCGAAGAGCAGCGCCTCGAGAAGCGCCGCACGCTCCTCGAAGAAGTCAAGCCAGGCGACGTCCGTCGTGGTGCGGTCAAGAACATCACCGATTACGGTGCCTTCATCGACCTGGATGGCCTCGACGGCTTGCTCCACATCACCGACATGAGCTGGGGTCGTATCTCTCACCCAAGCGAAATGCTCAAGGTGGGTGAAGAAATCAGCGTGATGATCATCGAAGTGGACCGCGACCGCGAGCGTGTCTCCCTCGGCCTCAAGCAGACTGTTTCCAATCCTTGGGACAACATCGAGCACAAGTATCCGGTCAACGCCAAGATTGCCGGTAAGGTCGTCAACCTCGTTCCTTACGGCGCATTCGTCGAGTTGGAAGAAGGCGTCGAAGGTCTCGTGCACGTCACCGAACTGTCCTGGACCAAGCGCATCAACAAGCCGAGCGAAGTGCTCAAGGTTGGTGATCAGATCGAAGCCGTTGTTCTGGGCATCCAGAAGGACGAGCAGAAGATCAGCCTCGGCGTTCGTCAGCTCGAGCCAAATCCTTGGGATATGGCCCGCCACAATTACCCAGCAGGTGCCCGCGTTCGTGGCAAGGTGCGCAATCTCACCAACTACGGCGCATTCGTCGAGCTGGAAGAAGGCATCGATGGTATGGTTCACGTTTCCGACATGTCCTGGACCCGCAAGGTCAACCACCCATCCGAAGTGGTCAAGAAGGGCGACGAAATCAACGCCATCGTCCTCGACGTCGACAGCGACAACCAGCGCATCTCGCTCGGCATGAAGCAGCTCATGGAAGACCCTTGGGACAACATCGAGCAATACTTCAAGATCGGCGACATCGTCAACGGCAAGGTCTCCAAGCTCACTGGCTACGGCGCATTCATCGAGCTCGAACACGGCATCGATGGCCTCGTGCACATCAGCCAGATCAGCGAAGAACACGTTGAGAAGATCAAGGACGTCATCACCGAAGGTCAGGAAGTCACCGCACGTGTCATCAAGATCGACGCCGAAGACCGCCGCATTGGCTTGTCTGTCAAGGCCGCCAGCTACGACAGCGATCAGCTCGCCGCCGAAGTTGCTGCATTCGACCGCATCCAGGATCAAGGTCAGATGACCTCCCTCGGAGACATCCTCGACGAAGCGACCAAGGGCTAATCCCCTCCGGTTTACAGCATATTTTCAAAGCCCCAGCCATTCTTGGCTGGGGCTTTTTGTTGTCCGAAATACCAGAATGCCTTGACTTAGTCTCAGATCTCCATTCAATTAAAGCCATGAATTTTCCTACCCTTGCTACGATCGCCTTGAGCTTAGGCATGATCTCCAGCGCAACCGCAACCGTCATCGTATTTGACGATTTTGGCTCAGCTGCAGGAAGCAGCGACTTGCCCGGCCGCACTCCAGTAGTCACCCCCGGCAACAATTGGACTGGCTACACCAGCGGATCGAACGTTGGCTGGAAGGTCATTGACGGTGATGCTGTTTTCGGCACCTCCTCAACAGTTAACGGCATGGCTGGCATTGAGCTCGGCAGTGATTATTTCGTCAACAATCCCGCGATCTACAGCTTAAAATCCACGATTTCGATGACTCCAGACGGCGGCAGCGACCTATGGTACGGCATTGGTTACTCCAATTTCATTAGCACTGGCCAAAATCGCGGGTTTTATGCAGTAGGAGAAGCGAATGAGGGTAAACCTTGGATGTTCATGCGTCAAAACGGAGAGCTGAACGTCCGCGTTGCTGGCGCGACCACAGTCTATTCTGACACTGGCTACGATGTGTCAAATTTTGAAATAGAATTGGTGCTCGATACATCAGTCGCCAACTGGACGGTCGATGCATATATTAATGGAGCACAACTAGACCTCAATGGCGTGTCTATCGGCATGTCATACACCTACGTAAACAACCCAACCCTGGCTGCCATTGGCCTATCCGCCCCAGACGGTGTCGTTGGCAGTGTTGAGTCTATTACCCTGCAAACCATTCCCGAGCCGCACACCTATGCGCTTATCCTTGGTGCCGCATGCCTGATCGGCCTCATCGCACGTCGACGTCGCTGATTTTTTAAATCCGCTCACGATCAAAAATCGAGGAGTAACGGACTCCAAGGCCACTCACTTAGTTAAGCATTTGACAAAAACGCTATTTGAATCAATTATAGATGCATGCGTTTCATTGCCCCATTACTCGCGCTCTGCTTGTTGCCTACGTTCCCCGACATTGGCGCAAGCGTCATTGTTTTCGATGATTTTGGCCCATCCGGCACCAACTCCGCCTTATCAGGCCGCACACCAGTAACCTCACCCGGCAACGACTGGATTGGCTACAGCAGCGGCACAAGTTTCGGCTGGCAAGTATCCGATGGCGAGGCCCAGTATGGCAGTTCTTCCGTGCAAAATGGCATGGCTGGCATATTGCTGAGCGCCAACTATTTCGCAGACAATCCGAATGTCTACAGCCTTAAGTCCACGATGTCCATGACCGACATCGACGCCACCACTTGGTATGGCGTTGGCTTCAGCGAAAGCATCGGGACCGTTCCTGATAGAGGTTTCTATATTGCTGGCCCAACCGAAGGAAGGCCTTGGATATTTGCCCGCAACAATGGTGAGTTGAATGTACGAGCTGGCGGTGCCACAGGCTCAACCATTTATTCTCAAACGGGCAAGGATTTCAGTAGCTTCGAAATGGAATTGGTGCTCGATACTTCGGTCGCCAACTGGACCGTTGACGCCTTTTTCAATGGCGTGCAGTTGGACCTCAACGGTGGAAGCATTGGCATGACCTACACCTACTCCACCAATCCATCCAGCCTTGGTGCGATCGGGTTTTCTTCATCCGCCAATGCCCAAGGAACCATCCAATCCATTACGTTGGAAACCATTCCCGAGCCGCAAACCTACGCGATCATCCTTGGTGCCGTCTGCCTCGTTGGCCTCATCGCACGTCGCCGTCGTTAAACACGCGGGGTAAATTACAGGCCCGCCATATCGCAACCCTTGTGAGTCGCGATATGGCGTAGAATGGCATTCAATGTGCCAACGAATAGCGGTTTATGAGCTGGCTTAGAGCTGATCGAAGAAATACGCGTCAATTCATGTCATCGCGCAGCCGTGTCAGGCTACGCTCGACCATGGCGGTATAACCTTCGCCGACGCCCGATGCGACGGCGAACGCTGGCCAGCGCTTAGTGGCGGCGGTAACGTCAGCGAGGATGCCCATTGTAGTGCTTCGGGTAATCGAGAAATTGTCCGCTAGGGCAACAAAATCCTGAGTGGTGATATTCGTCCGCTTGCCGTCGACCTGCATCCAGTTGCCCGCTAGATCATTTTCGCAAAACATGAGGTCATAGGCCGGGGCAAGTTGCCAGTGGCCATCGGGAGTCATCAGAAATGAAAAATTCTTCGCGTGGTCGTCACGGTTATGGGCGAGGATGTTGAACACCATGCGGCGAAACTGTTGGTCGATGGCCCCCGCGTCATGGGTCAGCGCCATCGTCGTCCGGAGCAGCTCGCTATAGTCCAGATTTGCATCGCGAAAATCCAGATGCCGCAGGCCGGCGTAAGTGTGCAGGTGGATGCGTTCGTTTGGATTGTCCGCCACGCGGTCAAATCGCCTCACTGCGAAATGCCGAGCGCCATCCTGATCCTCAATCAGTGTGCATGGTGCCACTTCAAGGCCGGCGGCGGCGGCCATTTTGGCGTAGGCATGCTCCAGGCAGCCGATGTTCCTCAGTTGGTCACGGCCCGTGGCTAGCTTGATCATCCACGCCTCCATGCCCTCCGGGATGACATCGCTGCCGGTGCGAATCACGCGCCCATCTGGGCTCATTGCCACCAGTATTTTGGGCTGCGCCCCACCTGCCGTGGCCCCGCTGATCAGGAGCGCGGCATCCAGCATGCCTTGATGTTCGTGCTCCACGATTTTGCGCGCAGACTCCGCCGCCGCTTGTAAATCGACGGGGATCATGGCATCCGCTTCACCATCGCACGGCTCGTAGGTCAAGGCACCCATGGTGCGATTCCCCTGATAGGCTAGAATCTCCACTGGGCTGGGGCGCGGCAGTTGTTTTTCCTCGAATCGCCGCCGCAGCACTTCCATACCAAACTTATCGGGGAGCGAATCGGCAATAACTCCCGGCAGACCCGCTTGCCAACTGGGAAAGGGGCCAAAAACGCCGCGCCGACTTGGCAACTCTATGGGTGACAGCTCGATTTTTGCCCGCAAAAACAGCACATCAAATTCAAAGTAAACGCCATCCTTGGCCTCCAGTAATTGACCCACTCGCTCGCCACGGTAAAGCACATTGAGCCTCATAACCGACCTTTCCGCCCTGCTCGCTTAGGCGGCGATTCATCCGCAGTCTGCAACCGCTCCACCTCATCCAGAGATTGATATTTTGATTCGGGGAAGAGTTCGATCAGCCTAGATGGATCACCGAGCACCATCGCCACCTTGAGCAGACGCTCTAGAGAGATTTTGCCCGTTTGTTCGAAATGGCGGTACGTTGAAAAAGGAATCCCTGCTCGCTCGGCAAGGTCTTCCTGGGTGTAGCCCTGCTCAATCCGCAGCGATTTAACCCGTTCAATGGTCTCATTGATTGCTTCGCGTGGTGTTTTCAGAAGCCCATTCACAACCAAAATACTGTTCATTAATCGCCAAAAAGCAACTTAAATAACAATATTTTGTTTTTAATTCACTCACCAACTTTGGCAAAAAACTCTTCGAGCACTTCGTAGCGTTTTTGGGCGATCCGTTCCTGCTTCACTTCATCGGCGCTACGCTGACGCTCGCGATCTGTCATGGCCCGGCGCATTTTTTGCAGAGCAATATTCTGAAGCTGGCGAACGCGTTCACGGGTGACGTCGAACATCGCGCCCACTTCTTCCAAGGTCATTGGGTGCTCACCCTTCAGGCCAAATCGCAGGCGAATGATCTCCGCCTCACGCTCGTCCAACGCATCGATCATATCGTTGACGTCGGTCATCAGTGACTTGCCGCTCAAGGTCTGGAAAGGAGTCAAAGCGTTGTCGTCGCCCACCAACTCGCCAAGCTGGGTGCCGTCATCTTCGCCCACAGGTGCATCGAGGCTACTGGGCCGGATGCTGACGCTCTTTAAATGCGCGACCTTGCTGGGCGACATTTCCAAGACCAAACCGATTTCTTCGTCGGTCGCCTCTCGGTCCAGTTCCTCCTGAAGCTGCATCGCGGTCCGGCGGATTTTTGCGATTTTATCGACCAAGTGAACGGGCAAACGAATCGTCTTAGACTGGTTAGCCAGCGCACGCTTGATGGACTGCTTGATCCACCAGGCCGCATAGGTCGAGAGCTTACCGCCCTTATCCGGGTCGAAGCGTTCCACGGCCTTGATCAGGCCAATGTTTCCCTCGCTGATCAAGTCGAGCAGCGGCAGGCCAAAGTTGGCGTAATCGTAGGCGATTTTAACCACCAGGCGCAAGTTGGCCTTGATCATTTTTTGCCGGGACTTTTCATCCCCCTTCATAATCAAGCGGGCTAGTTGGACCTCCTCCTCCGGCTTCAATAGGGGTGTTTTGCCAATTTCCTGCAAATAAAGTTGGAGCGGTGTCTTTTCCGAATTGGGAAGCTCTTCAAAGGTTTCCGGCGCGGCGACACGCCCACGAGGCCGCCCAACAATCAATTCAGGCGCTTCGTCGTCACGAGGGACAGCGATCTTAGGGGCGGTTGCGACTGGACGGTTTTCTGACATTGCAGCAGGAGTGAATTCAAACGCTCGTTAGAATCGACGCTATCAGTTGGTCGTTAAAAAGCAAGTTGCCTGACAAAATTATCGGCGAAAATTTGCCCTACTTAAATGACTGACTTTCAGGCTTTACCAAACACCAAATCAAGGTGAAGTGCACGGAATAATCATGACAAGTGAGTTCGAAAAACGTTCCTTCTTCCTCTGAAACTTGATCAATGCCACTCATCGGTGACAACGAAACTTTGCTCTAGTTTACATTTTGATCCGATTTCACCCGGAAAAAGAGCATAAAAGTATCAGTCGCGAAAACACCGATTATTCCGTAAGCCATTCATAATAAGCAAATTAGAAAAAAAGAGCTATTTAGCCCCCCCTCCAAGTAACCGAGACAAGGCAACCGCCTTCAGCATGCCCTTGGCCTTATTCACCGTCTCGTCGTACTCGCTGGCAGGAACAGAGTCCGCCACCAAACCCGCCCCAGACTGGATGTAGATTTTGCCGTCCTTCAACAGCGCCGTGCGAATCGCAATGCAGCTGTCGAGGTTGCCGTCGTAGCTGAAGTAGCCCAAAGCCCCCCCGTAAACACCACGCTGCTGCCCCTCCAGCTCAGATATGATCTGCATTGCACGGATTTTCGGTGCCCCGGATAACGTGCCCGCTGGGAACGTCGCACGCATAAGATCGAACGGCGTCTTGTCAGCCGCAAGCTGCCCCTCAACCTGCGATACAATGTGCATCACGTGGCTGTAGCGCTCGATAATCGCATAGTCGGCAACGTGGACGGACCCCACCTCGCACACACGCCCAATGTCGTTGCGTGCCAAGTCGACCAACATCAAGTGCTCTGCACGCTCCTTAGCGTCGGCCAGAAGGTCTTTTTCCAGCTCGGTGTCTTCCGCTTCGTCCTTACCACGAGGGCGAGTCCCAGCGATAGGGCGTATCTCCACCTTGCCCGCTGTACTACGCACATGGACCTCCGGCGAAGCCCCAACAACCGCGTAGTCACCCGTCTCCAAGCAGAACATATACGGCGATGGATTAACGAAACGAAGGGCCCGGTAAAGGTCTAAAGGAGGCTGTGGAAAGTCCGCCTCAAAGCGCTGCGAACCGACAACTTGAATAACGTCTCCAGAGCGAATGTATTCCTTGGTCCGCTCAACGATTTCCTCGAACTCCGGGCGGGTAAAATTACCCGCTGGCACCTTAATATCTGCCGGGTCAACCTGTGCAAGCGGCATTGGCGCAAGCTGACTGCCCGAGGACAGTAAATCAATGATACGCTCGATCTCAGCGCAAGCAGCGGCGTAAATCGACTCAGGGGCGACGCCATCTTCTAGCCGCGCGTTGCTGACAATGCGGATAATTTGTTTGGCGTGGTCGAAAGCGACAACAGTGTCCATCAGCGCAAACCACATCAATGGCATACCCAGCACATCCTCCGCTGCGGGGGGGACAGTGGGCTCGACGCGGTGGATATACTCATGGCCGAGAAAACCAACGGCACCGCCGATGAATGGTGGCATTCCTGGGATGGCGACTGCCTTCCATGGCGCAAGCGCCTCCTCGATCAACGTGAGGGGATCGGCGGGCGTCGGAATCTCCGAAGTCGAGCCATCGCGTTCGGTGATGACGGTCTTTTCCGGCCAAGAGGCGATGATTCGACGTGGGCTGCAACCGACAAAGCTGTAGCGTGAGATATGCTCCCCGCCTACGATCGACTCGAAAAGAAATGCAGGCGCATGTGCCCGCAGTTTTGAGTAAACCGAGACCGGCGTTTCGAAGTCTGCCGTCAGGTCCGCATACACGGGCACTAGGTCACCCGTTTGGGCTGACGCCAGAAAATCGTCCTTGGAGGGAAATACAGTCATCGCAAACTGCTAACGCTGCAAACCCTAGCGCCTGGGTCAATTTCGGATTTTGAGTTGCAGATTTAACTGGCCCAACTTTCCCAGTTGCTAAATGCGTGATGAGAAACGCGGATTGGCAGGTTTAGGGGGGGGAATTAGGCCGCTTCCAGCTTTTCACGCACCGCTTGGATGAGAAAGTCCGGCGTCGAGGCCCCTGCGGTAAGGCCAACCGCGCTGTAGCGGCTTAGGCAGCTCAAATCGAGCTCATCGGGTGACTCAACATGAAAGGCAGGCAATCCCTGTTTCTCGACGAGTTTGGCTAACTTAATGGTATTGGCCGAATGGCGTCCACCGACCACCACGATTGCTTCAACGCCTTGTCCAATCAGGTTAATAATATCTGACTGGCGCTCGCGCGTAGCGCCGCAAATGGTGTCAATCACGACGGCTTCTGGAAAGCGATTTTGGAGCAGCGTCGCCAATCGTTGGAATTCGTCTACGAACATCGTCGATTGTGAAACGAGGCAGACTTTCTCGCCTAGCTCTGGCAGCGCAGCAATATCGTCCTCACCGCGAATGACATGACCACCCTGAGTTGCATAACCCAGAATACCAATAACTTCCGGGTGTTCTGGGTCACCAAAAATAACGACTTGGTAGCCCTTATTGGCGTGAAGCTTGACCTTGCCAGCGATTATCCCGACATCCGGGCAAGTCGCATCCTGAAATTTCATTCCAAGGCTTTTTAGGTAGGTTCGACGCTGGGGGGACACCCCGTGGGCACGCACAACCATAACACCGTCCTGCTCGCCGAGCTCAAGCGGCTTCTGGCTTTGGTAATCACCCACTTCGCGGATACCCTCTTCTTCGAGTCTCGCCATCATCTGGCGATTGTGAATCAGCGGCCCATCAGTGTAGACAACACGTCCATCCCCCCCGGTGTTTTTCCGAGCGATCTCAATGGCGCGTTCAACTCCCCAACAAAACCCAGCGCTTTGCGCAATAATGACATTCACAAGAAGCACTATGGGCCTAAACTCACATTGGTCAAATACTGTAACCCAATTTTACAAGAGAGTCGTTTGCATCAGAAATCCAACATAATCGGCAAAGAGTATATGCCTAAAAAGAGCAGTTATTTGGCGCGTATAACGCAAGACTAGCGCAAAAAATCGCCGCCCGGTAAAACCGAAGCGGCGATCATCAATAAACTGTGCGAAACGACTTAGGCTTCGACGAGGTTTTCCTTGATGTAGTCGAAGCTCATCTTGAGCGAGTCGAAAGGATCACCGGGGCAGACATCCTGCTCAACCATGAACCACTGGCAACCAGCTTCGTCGGCAGCAGCAATGATGCCCTTGAAGTCGAGGTTACCATAGCCAATTTCCGCAAATGTATGCTCATGGTGTCCAGTCATCTTGAAGTCCTTCAAGTGAATGAGTGGCGAACGGCCCTTGAGCTTACGGACCCATGCCTCTGGGTTGCAACCGCCTGCCTGCACCCAATAGGTGTCGAGCTCGGCTTGGATGGAGCATTCGCTATAAATCTTGTCGAGAATCGTCGTTTTGCCCATCCGTAAAAACTCAACCGCGTGGTTGTGGTAGGTCAGCACCATGCCTGCTTCCGTGAAGACTTTGCAGGCATTTTCCAAATCGGCAATCAGCTCGTTCACCGACTGTTCGCTCTCGAAATCCACCCCGGCTGGAAATGGATAAGCGGTGTAGATGCAGCCCAATTCTTTAAGCTTCTGGACGGCTTTAGCAGGTTCCTTGCGAATAACCTCACCAGATTCGTGTGTGGCAGCAATCGTCAAACCGTTCTCGGCGCAAAGGCGCACAACTTCGCTGTTTTCGATCGGGCCAAAACCACTGACTTGCACAGCTTGATAACCGATTTCAGCAACCTTCTTGAGGGCCTGAGCAATGTCTTCAGGTGTCTTGGTGAACTCGCGCAAAGTGAATAACTGCGCGGCAACTTGATGGATTTTCATGGGTCTATGGGTCTATTGTTAATGAAAACAAATGGTCTAACCCGTGCCAGATAGAGGATGCAACCCAAAAATCAAACACGTGTAGGGTCCACTAGTTTAACAGCGTAATGAATAGAGTGGATTATTGAGCCATATGAAAGCCCACGCTGGCGAGAGGCTTGTAGATAACAGTTAAGACAGCAATGAGGCCCAGGCCGAACGTCACCCACCACAGAGGCATCGCCATTTGCGGCTTACGACTGATAAACGCCGTCATCGCACCAAGTGCCAACCATACGCCTAACTTGATCATCGCCCAGCCGGGGAAGCCCCAGCCCATGCGTCCCAAGATACCGAAACCACCTAGCAGGATGAAGAACAGCCCCACTCCACTAGCGATCGCACCAAATTTCCGCCAAGAGACATTGTCTGGCTGGAGCGCCGCACGAGCGATTAGGCTACCGTAGCCAAGAAAAACGAGTAGGATGCCAGCGAAGTGCAGAAGATAATAGATTTTCAACATGCCGATAGAAAAAAGATTAAAGGAAAAAGATTAAAGATTAAAGGAATCCACCTGACTCGATTTTCCACTTCTACCCGTATCTGGGTGCAGAACCCATCTACCGTTAATTGCACTTGGCCAGCATCAGACCATCGAGTGGTGTGCGGGCTTTCGCTGGAGCAATCAGATCGTAGAAAGCAAGTGCCTCCGCTTTGCGCCCCGACTCAGCTAAGGCATTGAAATGCGCCAACCGGAAAAGATCGTCCTGCGCGTCGCTCCCCCCTACCCGAGGAAGGAGTGTGGCAATCGGCTCGATCAGCGAAACTGCACGAGCAGCATCTCCCCTGCCCCAATGTCCGCACGCTTCCACAAAATCAGCACCGACCGGGAGCCAGATTTCGCGTGCTTCATAGTCATCCTGAGCGGCACGTTCCCGAGCGCGGGCAATGGCGAATTCTACCGCATCCGACTGCCCTGTCCGCGCCAGCGTATAGGCGTAGTGCCCCTCCAAGAAAGGGATGAGACACTCGCCAGCATGTGGGGCACACTTGGCCGCTACTTCTGCCCAAACGTCGTCCGCCGATTGGCCAGCCATATCCATGCGCCAAAGCAGCGCAATGGCATCAATCTGTTCGCCCACATCACCTGGACTCAGCCCCCAAATATCCTGACGCAGCACACGATCGTTCGCTGCCCAATCCGTTTCTTCCAGATAAAATAATGCCTGATGCCAAGCGTTGTGAGCATGAATGCCACGGAGAGAGTTTTTCCAAAACGGGGCGAAGCGCTCCATTTCACGAACACCTTCCTCGATTTTCCCCGTGCGGATGAGCACATGTGCCAGCGTATGATGCGACCATGGTTGACTAGGGTCTTGCTCCAGAGATCGCTCTGCCGCCGCACGCGCCTCTTCGTAGCGAGCACTCAATTCAAAGGCGAATGACAGCATCGACAGAAAGCCGGGGTGGTCCCCATTTGCCTCTCGCAAACGCATCATGTGCCACAAGAATCGTTCCCCGCAATAATGTTGCCCAAAGCAGTAATAGAGAAACTCCGATACTTTCGCCGCCACAAGGTCGCGCGGATGGTCAATCGTTAATGCCTCCAGCTTTTCCAGCGCGGCGTTATACTCGCTAAGCTGGAAGTGCTCGATTGATTCGACGAAAAGAATTTCTCGCGCACTCGCACCATAGAGGCAACGCCGAGCCTGAACCAGAAATGGTTTTGCCTCCTCAACCTGAGGTGCCGCCTGCGCGTAGAGCATGCCCAAGGCAGCATATGCCTGTATGAGCGGCGTTTCGGGGAATTGTTTGGCCTCAGTGAATATATCGACCAGTTGCGGCGTCAGCCCTAGCATATTGACCTCAAATCGCTCAATCGCCGCAAGTGCATCCAGCGATTCCGCCCATACAGACAAGCCCCGCTGCGTTTGATATTCTGGCATAGCAGGAACGTAATCGCCCAAGGCTGGATTGCAACATTGAAGCTAAGTGCAAATCATCCACAAGCATAGCTGTAACATCACGCATCATTGACATCAGCCTATCGTTAGCCAATACAATCAAACATGCTTAAACGGCTCATATTGGCGTCACTGGTGGTATTACTGGGTGTCTGCATCTCCCATGCTGATCTCGAGAACTTTGTCGTCGATAAGAGAGCGATCTACTACCAGACAGAACCAAGCATCGCTCTCGTCCCAGCCTATGGCGCTTACCTCGATTACTACTTTGATCTGGTTGGCAACCCCAATCTCTACAGTGCCAGTTTTTCAGCAAATCTCCACGAAGAACCGATCCAGTTCAAGGACGATTACCAGTGGCGCGGGTATCGCGCATTTAGCACGCTGACGAATTTGAAGAGCACATATCCCAACACCCAATTCTACGATTTCACTACTTGGCTCTTTGCCCAAGGCAACAAAGTCAGCCAAGGCATTTTTAGCTCACCGGCTAATTTTCCGGACTATGCACCGGTAATAAATAATTACAACAACGCCCAATCGATCTTCGCTACCAGCAAGTTCACTTTCAGTATGCAAAGATCAGCCAGCGGATTCGCGGGGAGTGGTTTCGTTAACTACATACAGTTGACCCTCTTCGATCCAGTGACGCTCAACATCATCTATGACGGGCTGTACGACAAGTATGACCAGTTGCTCGATGTCCCTGGGAATACGCTAAGCAGCAACCGTAATTACTTCGCACGTATCCGGTACATCAGCCCAAGCGCACTCAACCCAGCCAGCAATTTTAGCGAGTACGCGGTGCTTTCGCGTTACCTACGGGAAACCTGGCTTCGCATTAGTACCACGGGCTCGGCACCAAGCCTCGTCCCGACCTTGTCCCGCAGCTACCACTGGGCGCAGGAGAGCGCAGACAACCTTTTCGCCACGCCTGACGAGAACGTCATCACGGTCAAGATTCCACGCCCAGCCTTAGACGACTTGGGCCAAGCGACCCTAAGCAGGCTAGACATCCGCCAAACATTTGAGCTTCCGGACAATGACGACCCTGACTACGCCTTTGCCCTCGACTTGACTGGCGACGACTTGGACAGCGGGTTGTTCTCCGTCGGCTGGCAATGGAACTCAGGTGTAACCCGTGCCGAAATCGCCAACTGCGATTGGCCAGCCCCCGCTATTGGCCCCGAAATCCTCAACTGGGAAGCTTGCCAAGAAATCGCGCCAATGGTCGATTTCACTGTGTCCGTTCAACAGCCTGACAATGCCCCGAATGACCTCAACGCCACGTTAGAATTTCGCGACTTGGACGACGTTTTAGTAGCGACGGTCGAATCTACCGTCAATGCCAACGACGGCATAATCGAGGTGATCATCCCAGGAAACACCCTTAACGGAAGCCAAGATTTCATCGCCAAACTAATCCTCGAACCGAACGCGATTCCCACAGTCGGAATTGACCAGAAAGTCATAAACATTGTCGAGTTCCCCATTGCAACGGACATGGCGATTTGGCCAGGAGTGAAGTCCGCCGGGCTTTATCGTGGGTATTATTTTGATAACGAAACCGGAGAACCCGACACGTCCATTCGTGCAAGTTTTTCCGCGATCATCACAGAAGACATCGCAGGTGATATCGATTCCGCCAGCATCGAACGCCAGATCACCAGCATCATTGTCCCCAAGGCCAGCGGAGAATATCAGCTGAGCCGCGTCCCCGTTATTGCCGACGAATTCAGGCTGAGCCGATACTTTACCAGCGAAAGTGCGATGCTGGATGATTACCCCAATGCCGTCTATCAATTGAAAACAATCATTGATACTGAACAAAGCCAGGCGAATATTGCGCTTCAGGATTTACCCAACTCGGTACCGACCATTCAGGTAAACACCAACTACTTCCAGGACGGCCTCGACCCAAGCCTTCCCATTGCCATCAACTGGACCGGTATCGACGCTTCGGGCGACAACGTGACCGTCGAAGTGCGCGTAAATAGCCAGACGCCCAGTGCCTCAGAAAATGAAGTCGATGTGATTCGATTAGAAAACATCGCGGCTGACGGATTAAGCGGGTTCATCCCAGCCAATATTTTGCCGGCTAATACTGAGTTTAACATCTACATTGTCTTCCGCCGCAACCTGCAAGTTAACTCAACACAATTTGCCGATGCGGAAATCATTCTCGGCGATGAACACTTCACCAACGCAACGCTGACAACCAGCTCCGCGAACTACCACAACTGGCTCGCCAACTTTCTCAATGAAGAACAGCTAAACGACCCTGCCTACACTTTGCCAACGGCCAATCCAGACGGCGATCCGTTTAATAACATTCAGGAATACGCGCTGAATTTCAATCCGCTGACACCGTCCACTCCACCGCAAATCAACGACGTCGGCTCGTCTTATCTCTATGAATTCAACTGGCGTTCCGACAATCCGTTGCTCAATTACGAGGTAGTGTACTCGATAACACTCATCCCCCCATTCACGCCCTATGACGGGACGCCAAGCATCATTTCTGGTAATCCCTATAGCCTAGTCCGCCTGACTTTCCCCGGTAGTACACGGCTCTTCATTCAGTTGATCCTTAACTACGGCACGGCGGAATAACCGACATTCACCGATCCCTCAGCGCGCACCAACCCTCCAGTGCCTCTCGGGTCACGCCATACTTCGCGGAGCAACGAGGACAGTTGACGGCAATGACATCATCACCGCCGAAAAGCTCATCAGCTTGATGACGGAAAATCGGCTCCAATGCGGCAAAGATACGCACATCACTACAACCACAATTCCAACGAATTTTACGTGTCTCGATGTGGTGTAAGTCTTCGCGCTCGTCGAGCAGCATAACGTCCTCTGGTTGCACGCGGTAGAACCAATCGCGATTCCAATCTGGATGTGCGGTGAGTAGCGCATACTGCGTATCGGACAATGCAAAGAATCGCGCCGGACGTTGTTCACTGCGCTGATAATACTCCTGTGCGGCCAAAAGCGGGTCACGGCCCTCAAAATCGATATAGCTGCGATATGGGTCCTGCCCGCTCTTACCGACTTCCTGATAAAAGCTGTTGTGGTCTGCCTCGGCAACTCCCTCAGTGAATACGCGCCCGGCCACCGTGTCGTCATCGGTGTCGCCGACAAGGAACAGGTTCATCAACGGCTCTTGGAAGTTAATTGTCCACGAGAGCGCCTGCCTCCGTGGCTGCGATACACAGTGCAACGTAAAGCACGCCAACGCCCGCTGAAACATGGTGAGCAGTTCTTGCGGCGGCGCTAGATGATTATCACTCATGTGCCCACGCCATTGCCCCAGCAATGGTGAGAAATCCGCTCGCGTCAGCAGGACGTTTCTCCCTCTCAAAAAGTGTGATTCAACCCGCGTAAGCTCAGACTCCGCAAAATATGATTCTTCCATTACATCGAATTGTTAGCACGTCTGACGTCGGAGCAAGCCTCCGGTAAAAAAACCATACAGCCATAGAGGAGCACCAATGAATTTTGTCGCTGCAATTCGGGCAGACGCTCCAAACGATCAAACAGGGCGAGATCCATCATCATTTAAACAACGGCACCCTGCACGGCAAGTTCGCCGCTACGCCCATCGATCACGCCTTGGTGGACCGCGCAGACCGGGATTGCTGAACGATCAGCGAGCAGCGTTTCTGCCTCTGTCGTGAGATCAAAAAACTCGACGCCCTCGGCTTTAGCACGAGCGAGAAGATCGTCAAACAGCGATGCGTAATGTAGGCCTTCCAACTCGGCGTGAAGCGTATGCACGTGGTCGACGCCCTGTTTGAGCAAACCGATCAAGTAACGGTTGATCTCGTCGTCGGGATACTCCTCACGCCCCAACAACTCGTCGAGCGTCGGCAAAGTCGTGGAGAAATGGAGCGTTTCAAACGTTGTCTCTCCAATGCGTGGAAAGAATGCAATCGGCGCACGCGGCGCTCGTGTAGCCCATGGAGTTGGCCAACGTGTATCGCTCGCCCAAAGCAAATTCGCTGCATCGTAGATGTCTAGGCTGCGCTCATTGCTCTGCCAACCTGGCGCTCCAGCGCAACGGGCAGGTGCATCAAAAATCTCCTCAAAGGTCCACGCCGCGCGCGCATAATCCATTTGAATGCGTTCCAGCCGCATTTTGTGCAAATAATCCTGCCATTTAAAATGGTCCCAACAGTGGATCCCCACGGCAAACCCAGCATCTTGCACCGCGCGCATGGTATCAGCGTTTCGTTTACCGATTTTGGGCGCGGGCAGCAGCGTGCCATTGAGCAAAGTGCGTAAACCGTAGTTCTCCGCAACATTCGTCCGGCGGACCTTTTGCAAAAAACCCGGACGAAAAATCCGACGGATCGCCTTGCCTGTGTTATCTGGGCCCAGCGAGAACAAGAATGTCGCAGACGCTCCATGCTTCTCGCAAATCCTCATCAATGGCTCCACGCCTTCACGCGTTCCACGGTCAGTATCGACGTCAATTTTCAGGGCTAGGCGCATCCCCTCAAATAAGGCGAAAAATGAAGCGGAGTCTACTGAAACTTCACCCACGACGCAGTTCAGCTCAAACTTTAGCCCAGAGACACTCATTATGTATCTAATTTTTCAATACATAGTTAGGTTTTCAAAAATATGTAAATTCCCCAAGCCGCTGGAGCGAGAACTCCCCCCATCTGAACGAAATACAGGCGCTGTATTCATCGCCGAAAGCTTAGAGGTAGCCCAACGCGCTCTATTCAAGCGAATCAAGGTGCCTATGCCCGAAGTCTCCCTCTAAAGCAGGATATTCTCAGTTTACATACGCAAAATTGCTTGGTCAGGCCTCTGCGATTCCCTCTCGAAAACACCCATTGGATAAGCCGCAAATCGGCTTTACTGCTATCGTTAGCAGCTTTCCCTAACGCCGCTCCCGTTAGAGCGTTTTGGCCTTATTTTCTTGTGCCAAAACGCCCTTTGTATATAGTGCGCATTGATGGGAGTGGTTGATCAAAGTTTACCTGAATCGTATCGAACAACTAATTCCGGAAAATCCCGCAATGGTTTTTCCTTAGTTGAGCTATTGATTTCGCTCGCGTTGTTTGGGCTGGTTGCTGCTGGGTTAGCGAGCTTAACCATCCAGACACGAAAGATGTCGGAAACGATCATCTTCGAAGACCAAGTGATTCGATCAGTTAGTAATTTCATGGAAGAAATCCGAGGTGTAGGCCACGGACGTGTTCTTAACGTCTATAAGAAGCCGAACGATGGCTTTGACCTAACGATGCCCGACATCGATGGAATTGGTGGCAACACAAGCATCAATGTGCCGGTGGTAATCATCGACGACACTAGTATCAAATCCGGTTGGACTAATGTCGCGGTCGAAGCGACAACCAAAGATAATAAGGCTACGGCCATTACTGTTGGCCTCCGAATCGAACTCAACAATCACAACAGTTTGGGAACCGAGGACACCAGGGGCATCGAATTAATTATTCACTATCGATGGCAACTACCTTGGGAAAAGGACAATGACTACCGCACCAGCGAAGCGATCGCATACATTGCCGATGAAACACCTTAGCCAATTCCACGCAACGACAACTTACTGACATGCAAATGCGACGACAACCATATCAGACTGGAAAAGGTTTCACTTTAGCGGAAGTCTTGATCGCTGTTACTATTTTTGCTATCGTAATCGCAATATCCAGCCAGTTCTTCATCGATTCCTACGCCACCCTTTATAAGAGCCAAACCGCACTGGAGGCCAATCGCTCTTCCCGTAACTTTCTAGATGTCCTCGCTGAAGATGGCATGGAGGCAGACTCCTTTGTCATCTATAAAGACTACTCCGGCAATGTGAAAAAAAGCCTCCGTATCACGAACGGCAATTCCGGAGACTTTCTAGTCTTAGCTGAAACCGAGTTAGGCACGCTCGAAACTGAATACATCAAGCTCATCGGATACTACGCGCAAAAACGTGAAGTAGATGAGTATTATGACGTGCTCATCTTTGAGTATGACGTGCCCAGTTCATTGAAAACCGAGCCATTGGAAACACTGGTGAACAAGGCGGTCAGCGCATCCAATAACCGACTGCTCTTCGCTCAAGTTAAGCGTATTGGATCAGAAGGGATGTTTATCAACGTCGACAGCGGCAACATTTTTACCTTCCACGGCATCCGAGTCCGTTTTCCGGAGCAGGCCCAGCCCTCAAAAATCCTTCACACCACTATAAACGTTCGTAGTTAACATGAATATTTCAACCCAAGCTTCTCATCATCAGCGTGGCTCAGCCATCATGGTGGTCCTGCTACTAACCACTGCTATTGGCATTATCGCAGGCAGCGTTCTCCGGTCGAGTCTCACTGAAAAAAAGGTCAATGTGCGCAACAGTTTGCGATCGGAGGCATTGCGGGCAGCGGAAATCGGGATTGAGCTAGCTTTCGCCGAATATGTGAATGACGTGGAGACCAATAGTGGGCTATATGCGGCGGCCGTTGCCTCCCCCATCCAGAAAATCGATCTTTCTTCACGCGGCAAGAGTTTGGTCGTGCGCAACAACATCACATCCATTGATGTAAGGTCAGAGTTCGTCCCCTTGCCAGTAAGACGCTTCATTGACGGTGAAGACCCCGCCAACGATGATGATCCGCTGAAAAACAAATTCGTCATCGAAACGAATATTAATCTCTACGCCAAAGTTGAGGCAAAGCGGGGGGGCGAAACCGTCGAAGTTTACCTTGCAAAGACAATGGCCATTCGCGATGCGCCGCTGTTCTCACACGCAATTTTCTTTAACGACGACCTACTCTTTCACCGTAATTTCGATATCGCAGGCGATGTCCACAGCAACGGACACTTGCAACTCAATACGCACAATGGCGACGATCCTCTGAGACTTGGTGAATTAACCACAGCAGTCGGTAACGTTTACCGATTAACGACAGTTGATAGCAGCAATATGGGTAATCGCCTCTCCACTGGCGATAACTTGATCACTGTCAATGGCGACCTTGACTTGGATCATATGAATTATAGCACATCCGGAACCGTTTACTCAAATAACATCCTAGTAAAGTCTGGGGTAGATTCACGAATGAGCGATTGGCTGGAGCATTCACAGAGCACTTTTCATGGCTCACTGATGGACAAGGCCTACGGAGTGCCGGTCTTCAAACCAGTTGGTGCGGAAGACGCACAAAAAGATAATGTTTATACGAAGAACGTCAACGAGCTGAATAACAGTGGCTACGCGCTGATTGAGCCGCTGCTGCCATCCGGGCATTCAGCGGTTAAAAATAACGCCGCTCGTGAAGGTAAAATGGCCGCCAAGGCAGGGCTACTTCTCCGCGTTGAGCAGAATCAGGAATGGGTGCCGCGTGACTACCGCGGACGTTATACCACCAACCCATCCAAGATCGTTAACGATAATGAATATTATGTGGTTAAAGGCTATAAATACACAACACGAGTCGAAGACGGAACTCCAGTCCTCAAATCAGTTTCTCTACCTGACCGCCTAATCGGCACGGCGAACTCCAGCATCTCATCTGTGAATTCAGGGCAGCCCTACCCAGAAAAATATTCTGAATCAAGCTCCGCAGTAACGGGCGGGTTACAAGACACCCGGACGGGACGAAGCATGGACCTAATTACCATGGATGTATCGCGCCTCAAGGAAGTCATTGAAAGCGATCCGAGCAAACTGGATACGAGCGGGAAAAATTTCCGAAACGAGTTTAGTAATACGTCCGACTGGAATGGCGTCGTTTATGTTGAATTTCCAACTTCTACTAATGTTGATAACAGTGCTTCAACTAATAGCACCGATATTAACAGCAAACCCTTTCAATACGGTAGCGCTGAAACCAACATCCCCGAATTGGCTAGCCAATACGGCACTGCCAGTTGGAAACATACTCCAAAATCACGCACAGATGAAATCGTACCAATCGCAGCAGAATTCCGCACACTGGACCCAGCGGATACCGGTATGGGTCTCCAGTTGATTAAGGGATCAAACCTCCCCTCAGTCGGAGGAAATGAAGGCCTGACCGTCGCCACAAACACATCTATGTATGTCGTCGATCATTACAATGCAGATGGCAATTTCCGCACCGGAACCGGCCTGCAATATAACGACGGACGTTATGCGGATGAAGACTCCGGCCACGGCGAAGTACCAGCGGCGCTAATGGCCGACTCCGTCACCCTCCTCAGTGGTGCTTGGCCAAGTAATCGTGCCAATAGTCACAAGGGTTATTCTGGTCAGTCCTCGACCCGCAAAGCGAACGAACCACTCGAAGTTTCCGCCTGCATCGCCTCGGCCGATTATTCCGTCTATGAGTTTTTTGTCCGCTCTTTGGAGAACTGGCAGCACCTACTGAATGATTCAGATGTTGGCGGGCTGGGCCATAAGAATCCCATCGTGGTCAAGGGCTCACTGGTCTCCTTCTGGGACTCAGAGATCCCGCTCATGAAAGATGCCTATGGCCGCGACAAGTCGAAACCAGTAGACAAATACTGGAACGAATTTGCTTCCCACGCTTTCACCACGCCGAGATTCCATCAGTTTCTAGTCGATGGTCGCTTTCCTCCCGGTACACCCACCGCACGCTTCTATGACTTGCGTGAATACATTGTGCTCCACCGCGGAGAAGTGGCTGATAAAACAGAATTAACCAAAGTTGGTTTCACCCTTTGATCGATTCAACAATGCTCCGATTCGCTTACCGCACGATCGCGGTCTTCTGCCTGACCGTGTCCGCCCTCTCCGCCCAAGAGCAACCGGCTCCATATCCAGAGGTATCTCTTTTCACGCCACCGAAAAATCCAGATGTTTATTTTAAACACGAAATAATCACGGTTACCGATGAATACGGCGAAACTCTCGACTTCAATGTACTGACTTCTCGCGACCTCACATTGGAAACACCCCCACTCGATGGGTGGGTCGTTTCGAGTAAAGACCGTTCTCATTCCACAGTATTCAGTCACCCTTTGCTGAATGAATTGAGCCTGACCCTTGATTGCTATAAAACGGAGTCTTGGCCGGAAATTAATGAAAAAGTCTTCCAGGGCCGAATCAACGGCTTAGCAAAAGTGCTCGCCAAGGAAGGCTTCAATCAGTTTTCGGTGAGCACTCAGGAAGAAGACTTCACCGTCACGCCTCCCACCAAAAAACTCCAAATGGCGGATGGCACAGTCGTTGAAGTCCTCAAGCGCGGTCTCACGAAGCCGTTTCGCGTAGCCGACCAGTACGCCTACGAATTGACCGCAAGGAAACTCGATAGCCAAGAAAAGGTTCTTGATGAACGCTTGATCTACGAAACGGTCTGTGTGCACCCAATAGGCTATACTTTTGTCGCGCAGTTGAGCGGTTCGACGGAGCGCGTAGGTGCAATCAAACCTTGGCTGAACCATTTCCTCCTGCATTCTCAGGAGAATGAGTCCGCGCTCGAACTGCGCCAATAGTCCAGTGCCTAAATTTCAGAAGCGGAACGCTTTCTGCTATGGGTTCTTGTTTGCCAAAGGCCAGTTGGCCATTATGGTAATCCCAGCCCATGAGCCATCAGATTCTACACGTCAACGAGCCTACACCTGTCCCTCCTTTCGAGGAACGCGGTAACATCCCTGATATCCGCAAAGCTGGTCTAGACCCCGACTTCTGGTATCCACTGGCCCGTAGTAAGGATGTCGCAATGGGCAAGGCGCGTGCGGTTACTTTTGCTGGCGATCCGATTGCGCTCGTACGCAGCAAGGAAGCTGGCTTATTCGCCGTGGAGGATCGTTGCGCTCACCGCCAAGTCCCACTCAGCGTAGGCGTTGTGGAAGACGGCGGCATTAAGTGCGGCTATCACGGTTGGAAATTTGACTGCACCGGCAGTTGCACCAGCGTTCCCTACTTGGACAAATGCACGCTCCACCCCAATAGTATTAAGGCTTACCCCTGCAAAGAGCGCTATGGGCTGATTTTTGTGTTCCCCGGCGATCCAGCCAAGGCCGACTCCGTTCCTTTTCCAGAAACGCCCGCCGCCGAAGACTCGCGCTACAAAGTCCGCACTCTAGACCGTCGTATCAACTGCCACTGGTCGTTCATGCACGAGAACCTGATGGACATGAACCACCAGTTCCTGCACCGCAAGCTGATGGGCAAGATTCAGACCCGCTTCCTCGGTAAACGCGAGGGCGACAACTGGGTAGAGGTCGATTACTCCTTCTATCGCAAAGGTGGTAAACAAAGCCTTGGCGAAAAAGTCATGATCCAGCGCAGCGGCGGTGCCAAGGAAATCAAAGAGGCAGACGCCAAGGCCGAAGCCGAAGCCCAAGGCATTAAGACGCGCGACATCATGACGATTCGCACCGAGTATCCCTACCAGCGCCTCCGGTTCTGGACCGCAGGCAGCAAGGACCCCGCACTCGATTTGTGGAATCTCTACTTCCCCGTCGACCGCGAACAGCGCATCAATCAAACCTATGGCCTCATGTGCATCCAGCGCCCTGCCAAGGTCGGCTTCCTGCTCGATGTCTTTTGGCCGGCGGTGGTCTGGTTTACCAACGGTATTTTCAGCGAAGACAAGTGGATCTGCGAGCTTGAGCAAGCGGCATTCGATGCTCAGGGCGAAGACTGGAACCACGAGATTTTTCCCGCGATTCAGAGCGTTAGACGTGTCATCACCAGCAACAGCGTCCCAATTCGAGCTAGTTGGAAGGGCAGCAAATCCGCACCGGAACACGTCCGCGCCCGTGCTGAGGCCTAGCCCGCAGAGCTAACTGCCCTGCCTTGCGCTGCCCATTTACACGCTTAAACTTCGCCCTCCAACCACGCGATGAGCTGGTCAAATCGGTAGATGTCCGCTTCTGGCGTATATTCTGGAGCCAGTAGTTCCCGGTAGCTCTGTTCCGCAAACCGGCGGCAATGCAGCACTACACGAGCGCGCTGCCCCGGCGCACGAACTAGACGGCCAAGGGCCTGATTGATCTTCGTCATTGCGGGCAGTTGGTAAACTTCACGGAATGCGCCCTCTCGCCCTAAATGCTCGAACTGTCTCAACTTGGCCTTTTGCACGGGGTTGACCTCGGGCAACGCTGGGCCGACGACCATCGCGTCTTCGATTCGCCCCCCCAAGTGGTCAATACTCTCACTGAAACTGCTCCCCAACACAAAAAACAGCACATGCGCGGTCAGCAGGCTTTCTTCGACGAAAGTCAGTTGGCCATTGAGGTCCACTGAACGGGGCTGCATCGCAATACGAAGCAGGGAATCAAGTTGCCGCACGTAGGACCCCACAGTTTCCGCGTAATGATAGCTCGGAAAAAACACCGCCACTGGCGACGGCGACTGCCGGGTGAGCGTGTGAATCGTTTCCGCCGTTTCCAGATAGTGGCTCGCCCGCGAGCGATAACGGGTATCCACCCGGCAATCAATCGCGATACGATACGCGTCTTCCCGCCAAGGAGCATCCGCACGCAGCAACGGCGCATCCATGCCAAGACGGGCAGTGTAAGATTTTTCCGGACTCAGCGTCGCAGACATCAATACCGCGCTGCCATACTCAACCAAGGCATCAGCCAAATGCGGCGCAGCAGAGAGGCATGTCACCCGCAATGCCCCCCCCCTAGGCGACCAGATCAGCCGCGCAAAACGCTCGTCCGCCAGAAATCCCCGCCAAGATGGAAAGCCAAAAAGGTGCTCCCGCGAGCCTGGGCTAAGACGTTCAGGCTCCAGACGCGTTTGCTGGATGGCGTCGTTGAGATGCGTCAGCAAGTCCAGCGCTTCATAGTCAACGGTCGCCGGATGCTCATCCCGCTCCTTCAGCGTAGCGAGAAAATCCGCCCAATCATCGGCAGCCTTGATTAATTTATAGGGCTGCTCAGTTCCTCTGAGTTCCGCAGCGAGTGCCTCAGCCTCCGCAGTCGTATCGGAGAATGAAAAATTGTCCGCCACGCGAGATGGCAAGTTATGCGCCTCATCAATCACGAGTAGCGTTTGGGCGGGGTCAAAGCCCATCACGCCCTGAAGCACACCACGGTGCCCAGGCGAGAACACGTAGTTGTAATCACAAATCCAAACTTCGGCGAACGCGAGACATGCCTTAGCGATCTCAAACGGGCAAACTCCAGTCAATGCGCCGAGCTGCCGTAGATCATCGACCCCGGTTTTACCTTCTTCAAAAAGCTTTGCTGGGTCGATCCCAGCCAAGTCCCAGGCATCCTCAATGCCTTCCAAACAAGACTCCACCCGTGTGCAGTCGTGGCGCGGCGTGCTAATCGAATGCTCACGCTTACTGCGAAGCTGAAAATGCCGCAGCTCGCCCTCGGCAGGGATCATGGCCTTGAGCTGGCGCACCGCCTGATGCTGACCAGTTGATTTGCCCGTTAGGTAAATAATGCGGTCGCACGTGCCGTCGCGCAAGCGTTCCAAGGCGTGCTGGAGCGCAATGCCAGTCTTACCAAAGCCCGTCGGGGCTTCCAACAGACGCACTGGCGAAATGGTCACGGACTCAGCCAACTCGCGCTGCAGCTTGATCTGTTCCGGGCGAAAAACCGCAAACGCGGGCTTAAACTCAGTGGGCGAAAGGCGTTCACGACGGCGGGACTGTTCTTCGCAAAAAGCCGTGATGCGCTCCAATTGGGTTTCCAGTAACTTGGCGGGATCATCGCGTAGCGGCAAGGTCTGCATAACGCCATCGCCGATGGAGACAAAAAGCAGCTCACCGCGAATCTCTCCCGTAAACGCCGAGCTAAACCCCGCCAGCAAACAATAGACGGCGATTTGGCGGCGGTATTCCGGGTAGGCGTTGGCCAGATCTTCCTCGGCCATGGGCAACGGGAGACTGGTGGTCTTGACTTCGCGGAGCAGCGTCACGCCGTTTTTCTCAATGATCTGGTCAATGCGGCCATTGATCTCCAGCGTCCAGTTACGCCGACGCAGAACCCCCGCAATGACCACCTCAAAGCGAGCATCGGGCACAGCAGACTGCGTGCGAATTTCCAAATCGCGATGCCAAGCCGTTCCCAACGCAGTGCGCCATTGCCCGGTGAAGCCGCGCCTAGACTCCGGCCCCAGCCGAAACTCCGCCACTTCACGCGCACTCAGGCTGACCCGGCGCTCTCCCTCATGGATTCGCATGTCATGACGGTGTGGCTTTCCTGAGGCAGGTCAAATATTCATCAACGCAGAATACAGTTCCAGACTTCCAGACAAGAAAAAGTCGTGAACCACAGAGGGCTCACGACTGTCAAAGTCTTGGGCGAAATCAACCCACGTCATAAAGCTGATTTTACGCGGATTCGGCGGACTTAGTGCTCCGACGGCGACGGTAGAAGACGAAACCGGTCAGGCCTACAGCGGAAATGATCATCAGATAAGTGGACGGCTCAGGAATTACCGCAACACCTACGGCTTGCCACTGTCCAAAGACTGAACCAACTGGAGTACTATCACCGCCCTGAATGTTACCCGTTGCTCCTGACAAGGGCAACAAGCCCGCCACACCGCTCAGGTTAAAGGTTACTGACCCAGAAAAGGGAATCTCCCCAGCTACTATCGAAATGGGATCACTCGAATCAGCCGCATAAATATTTAGATTATCACCTGAGAAAACGAAATCTCCATACAAAAACGAATCCATGACAACACCATCCAAGGACAATGCACTTGGTAGTAAGGAATTACCATTGACGACACCAACCGCAGAGGTGAAAAAATCGATTAAGTTTATGCCTTCTTCTGCGCTATAGCCGGATGAGTTTGCAGAGGCTACATTGGGAACAGCCGTGAAGACAACTGCGCTGGGATCGGAGACATCGATTTCTAAGATCAACGCCGCCGGTAATTGAGAACACAGACAAAGTGCTGCGATTAGTATATGGAATAATTTCATAATAGAGATAGTCCTTCATACCACTAACAGGGCAAAATACCAGCATTAATATTGGTTAATCTAGGGACTTATGGGCTTAGTATTTAACCAACAATAAGCACTTTGCCCCAGCAGCCGATCTTGGGCAGTGATTACAACCCTAAAACTTCCACTGATTCATCCCCCCCCAGAAGCTGGCCAAGACGCTCGATGATATCCTTGGCAGCATCGCGGTCGACCCAGTAAAAGCAATCGCGGCACATCTTCTTATGCTGCACAACACCTGCCTGACGCAAGACGCGCAAATGGTGCGAAATGGTGGGCTGGGCTAGGCCCAGTTTCTCAGCTATTTGGGAGACATTGTTGCCATGCTCGCAATTAGCGGAATCAGGCAGCATACGCAGAATACGCAGGCGGGTGACGTCTCCAATCGCCCACAGTTGCTTCGCCAACTCATCTTCTAAATCCTGCATTACCACTAAATAGAACCGCCAATGGCTCGCTTGGCAAACGTATAGATGAATTTATATATTTAAATTCTTATTTGCATTATTTCATTTTTTGAACAGGGTGTTATCTTACCATGAATTCCTCTGATAAACCATCAAACTGGTACCGCGGCCAAGGCCACTGGGCAGATGTCCCCGCTGAAAACTGGCTGAACTGGAAATGGCAGTTAAAAAACCGCATTACCAAGGTTGAACAGCTCGAACAATACCTGGAGCTAACGCCTGACGAAAAGGCCGCCTGCTACTTTTCCAATCAAAAGCTCGCGCTCGCGATTACTCCTTACTTCTTTAATCTCATCGACGTCAACGACCCGAACTGCCCCATCCGGCGGCAGATCATCCCGCATGGCGGCGAGATGAAAACGGCCCCCGAGGAACTGCTGGACCCCGTCGGCGAGGACGGCGATATGCCCGTCAAAGGCCTCGTGCATCGCTACCCCGACCGAGTCTTGTTCCTGGTGACGGACCGCTGCGCTTCGTATTGCCGCTATTGCACCCGGAGTCGTCTGGTTTCCAATGCGCAGGACTATAATTTTCACCCCGAGTTTGAGAGTGGCCTGAAATACATTGAGGAGCACCCTGAGGTGCGTGATGTCCTGCTCTCTGGCGGCGACCCGCTACTCCTTTCCAACAAGAAGCTCGACTACCTGCTTGGGCGCCTCAAGGCCATCCCGCACGTCGAGTTTGTCCGCATCGGCTCGCGTATCCCCATTTTTCTGCCTCAGCGCATTGACGAGGATTTGTGCGAGATTTTCAAAAAGCACGGCCCGATCTGGATGTCTATCCATGTGAATCACCCGCGCGAATGCACGCAGGAGCTTTACCAAGCCACCGAACGTTTGAGCTTCTCCGGGGTGCCGCTCGGCAACCAGAGCGTCTTGCTCAAGGGAGTCAATGATGACCCCGATGTCATGAAGTCTCTCGTTCACCGCCTGTTGATGATGCGCGTGCGGCCCTATTACCTTTACCAGTGCGATTTGATCACGGGCAGCCGGCACCTGCGGGCCGACGTGCGTAAGGGCATTGAGATCATCCAGCACCTTCGCGGCCACACCACTGGCTATGCCGTACCACAGTTCGTCATCGACGCACCTGGCGGCGGTGGCAAAGTGCCAATAAATCCCGATTACGTAGAAGAAATAACCGACGATGAGGTTATCATGCGCAATTTCGAGGGTCGCCAATATCGTTATCCACTGGTCGCTGGACGCAAGGCCGTCAATATTGATGCCGCGCCAACGCCGGAACCATTACTGGTATAATTCCGGTAAAGAAAGCCTTTATCACGGCAACTCCCACGACGCTTGACAATGCTCGGAGGTAACTTTAGCAATTGATTACCTCTCAATTGCTTATGCTTCGTGAAAACACTCCATCCGACGCCAAAGTTAACTTTGGCTTTATTATCCTAATTTCCAGCGTCGCCGCACTCGGCGGCTTCCTGTTCGGCTACGATAGCGGCTGTATTAATGGTGCCATTGATGCGCTACAGGTAGCCTTTAACGCCAGTAACCTCGGCAGCGGCTTTAATGTGGCCTCAATGCTTCTCGGTTGTGCGGTCGGTGCCTTTATGGCGGGCGGCTTGGCGGATAAGTTCGGACGCCGCCCCACCCTATTCGTCTCGGCTATCTTATTTGGTATCAGCGCTTTTGGGTCAGGCATTGCGGGCGGTTCCCTCGTATTTATCATGTTCCGCCTGATTGGGGGCTTCGCCGTGGGCGCAGCCAGTATTATCAGCCCTGCCTATATCAGCGAGATCGCGCCCGCCGCCTATCGCGGACGCCTCTCCAGCCTGCAACAGCTCGCCATTGTGCTGGGCCTATTCTTAGCGTTTTTAAGTAATTACCTGATCGCAGCAGCGGCAGGCGGTGCCAGCGAAACATTCTGGCTGGGCTATGAGGCTTGGCGCTGGATGTTTTGGGTGGAGTTGATTCCAGTGGCGCTGTTTGGCCTTGGCCTGTTTTTAATTCCGGAATCTCCGCGCTACTTGGTGGCAGTCGGACGTAAGGAAGAAGCACAGGTTATTTTAGGAAAAATCTCTCATCCCGATGATGCTGCCAATAAGGTCGCCAGCATCCAAAAAACCGTCAGCTCGGAGCGCAAACCCAAGCTCAGCGACATCTTTAAGGATGGAACCAAAAAACTACATCCAATTGTCTGGGTAGGCCTTGCAATTGCTGCCCTACAGCAATTAGTCGGCATCAATGTCGTGTTTTATTACGGCGCAGTCCTATGGAAGACGGCTGGTTTTTCGGAAGCTGACGCGCTCAAAATCAACGTGATTGGTGGCATTATCAACGTTGTCTCTACGGTCGTCGCCATTGCGCTAGTCGACAAATGGGGCCGTAAACCCCTCTTGCTTACTGGCTCGGCGGGGATGGCAATTTTCTTGGGCGTGTTAGCGGTCATCTTTGGTACGGCCAATGTCGATGCCGCAGGCGATCTTCAGTTGAGCGGCTCAGCGGGTACTGTGGCGCTAATCTGCGCTAACTGCTATATCATTATGTTCGGTATTTCCTGGGGCCCAGTCATGTGGGTCATGCTCGGTGAAATGTTTCCCAACCGCATCCGTGGCGCAGCCTTGGCCGTCGCAGGCCTCAGCCAATGGATCACGAACTTCGCCGTCACCATGACTTTCCCTATCTTGCTGGCCAGTATTGGTCTCGGGGGCGCTTATGGGCTCTATGCTGGCTTTGCCCTGATCTCGTTTTTCATCGTCAAGGCCATCGTCCGTGAAACCAAAGGTCGGACACTCGAAGACATGCAGGCAGACTAATTCTCCACACATCTCGTTTAGGCGCACCTATAGGTGCCATCTGAAGGTCATCAACTGACTAGACCAGACGACGCAATCACAAAGCCCATCACGCCGCCGTAAACTACGTGCGCCAAGCCGTGCGTAAAACCCACGACCCAAGTTGCGTTCTGGAACTCCGGCAAGGGATGGAAATCGGACACCGACGCCACTAGCCCAACGGCCACAATTGCACCATGCAGGACGCCAAACAGCATGCCCAGCAGTAAAATCGTCCCAAAGCCATGTACCCCAATCGCCATCAGGCCCCAAGTATAGATTAATCCAAAAAACACGCCAGATGCCACGTGGATGATCAGCCCAACCTGAGCCGCCCTCTCCCGCGAATGCGTCAACAAGCTGCCCAAAGCAACGATCATGTTCCCTTTGGTAATACCCGTGCGCTCAAAGAAAAATAAAAGCCCCGAAAACGCCGCAGTGGCCAATAACCCGCCAAAACAGCCAAAAAAGAGAAAGCTCACTATTAGATTTGCTGGATCCATGCATTAACCATACTGTTACAAGCAGCTTAAGTCAACTCTGGCAACTTTTGCCAATAAATGCTGTTCTATCCCTTGCATGAAGCGCCAATCAACAGCTCTCGTCCTCGGAGCCCTCGTCATTATCAGCGTGGGGGCCTCATTCTGGCTGGGTAAAAAGACCCGCGAGGCAGCCCCCCCCCCCCCCTCTCAGAGCGAACCTAGCTCCCTAAACGCAAAAAATCCCCCCTCCCCTTTTGCGGACTCCACCCGGCATA
>NZ_BMXG01000019.1 GCF_014651635.1 Cerasicoccus arenae
CCCCCCCCGGTCAGTCCCTAGACCTCCCTCGATTCAAGTCCGAGAAACCAGCTGAGTCCCACAAGTCGGCCACTGCTTAATCAGAGATTCCCGGCAGATTCTTGTTTTTACTGGATTGATTGAGTAAAGCCCCCCCCTAGTGGACGAACAAGCGGACAAAAGCTTTGGTAATATCTGATGTAGCTGGTCCAAGTCTGATAGTAGAGAGCTCAATCACTATCATAGGTTTTCAGCACCGACGTCATCAATCTTCCAGTCTTCGCTCACACCGAGGGATTCAGAATGCATGAGTTGATACGTCGCTTCACTGACACCCATCTCCCGGCCGATCTCGGCGATGGAAACAGTGGTTTTTAAAGTCCTGCGGATTTGCTTGCCGTTGGATTTTACCCACACATAGTAATTTCCCGATGTTTCATGACGATACAGGCATTCAGCAACCATTAGGAACGTGGATTGGTTTGATTTTTACGTGCTTCGGCATGCCCTAAAATCCATCAGATCACACAATCAGGTTACCAAATACCCAATTTCGCCAGTAAGAATCATTCATAAGCATTTATTTGATAAAAACTTGGGGGAGTAGCTCAACGGATAGAGCAGCGGTTTTCTAAACCGTTGGTTGCGGGTTCGATTCCCGCCTTCCCTGCCATTTTGAAATGCTAGTGATTATGCGAGGCAGTTTCTTCAAAACCGATAAGTATGATATAAATTGATTGTAGATTGCTTTCGCAACATGCAACATATCAATATTATTAAATAGGACAAATCACTACTCATTGATTTCACTTCCTTGTTTAGATAATCAGTAACTGTCCACTAATTTTGGGATTTACCTCGATTTTGAAAAATTCCAAAAATGCCATTGACGGCATATCCCAAATACGGAATATGCTACAAACAGAAAACTTATAGTTCATTTGTATAATTATTTAACCACGTGATTCTACCCAAAGCACCATGAACAAAACAAAAGTGTTAATACTTTGCACAGGAAACTCGTGTCGTAGCCATATGGCCGAAGGCATTCTTCGCAATGTAGCTGGCGATATCTTTGAGGTTTACAGTGCTGGTTCACAGCCTGCGGGCTATGTTCATCCAAACGCAATTGCTGCTCTTAAAGAACTTGAAATTGATATTTCAGGCCACACATCCAAGCACCTAGATCAATTTATGAATGCAGGCATTAACACAGTCATCACAGTTTGCGACAACGCTGATGAAAGTTGCCCACTATTCCCCGGTAAAGTTAACCGCTATCACTGGGGATTCGAAGACCCTCCCAAGGCTGTCCGCGACGACGAAACTGAGATGGATGCATTTCGCCGAATTCGCGATCAAATCCAAAAGTCTTTCTTGGCATATGCCGCAGGATATCGCGACGCGCTGAATCAAAAAAATTAATATAAGATGAGCCAAGCATCTATACCAGCATGCACGCCTTGCAGAAAAAAACTAGGATTTTTGGATCGTTTTCTAACACTATGGATATTCCTAGCAATGGCCGTTGGTGTTGGAATTGGCGCATTATGGAATGGTGCTGATGAATTCTTAAACCGCTTTCAAGTTGGAACAACCAATGTGCCCATTGCCATTGGATTGATCCTGATGATGTATCCGCCATTGGCAAAAGTGCGTTACGAGGAAATGCCTCGTGTATTTCGAAATTTAAAGGTGCTCACGCTTTCGCTGGTACAAAACTGGATCATTGGGCCAGTACTAATGTTCGTACTGGCGGTCCTTTTCCTACGGGGCCACCCTGAGTATATGACCGGCGTCATTCTCATTGGTTTAGCACGGTGCATAGCCATGGTAATAGTATGGAACGAGTTGGCTGAAGGAGACAATGAATACGCAGCTGGGCTTGTCGCATTTAATAGTGTCTTCCAAATACTTTTTTTTAGTCTCTATGCGTGGTTTTTCATAACGTGGCTTCCCGTTTTCTTCGGACTTGAAGGAAATGTGGTATCAATCGCGATGAGCGACGTCGCGAAGAGCGTTTTCATTTACTTGGGCATCCCGTTTTTTGGCGGAATGCTAACAAGGTTTGTCGGCTTGAAGCTAAAGGGACGAGACTGGTATGAGAAAGAATTCATTCCACGCATTAGTCCATTAACACTAATCGCCTTGCTCTTTACAATCGTGCTGATGTTCAGCTTCAAGGGAGACCAAATAGTAGAAGTACCACTCGATGTTTTACTCATCGCAATCCCGCTAACGATTTACTTCGCCATCATGTTCATGGTAAGCTTCATGATGGGCAAATGGGTTGGAGCAGATTACCGTCAAAGCGTCACACTAAGTTTCACCGCAGCCAGCAATAACTTTGAACTAGCGATTGCAGTCGCGGTCGCCGTTTTCGGGATTGGCTCAGGCGTCGCCTTTGCCGCAGTAATCGGACCACTTGTCGAAGTCCCAGTAATGATTGCACTGGTTAATGTAGCCTTTTGGTTCCGTAAAAAGCTCTTTCATATTCCGTAATAATTTTCGGCATCCCTGAATCAGCTACATTCAACCGTTTCCACGGTGTAACCTAGTTGCGAAAAGACGACCATCAACAGTGTTGCTAGGTTTCTAATCCCCCCATCGACGGGCAGGGTTGGGCTTATACTACTCAATCTTTTGGCTGAGAAACCAGCCGTGCGAGTTCATCGGGGCTATTCAGGACAAGATAGATCGCCCCATCCGGCCCGCTCGCTACATCTCGAACCCGGCCCCGATCTTCCAGAATAATTTCGTCACGTACTACAGATTCGCCGTCCAGCGTAATAAGATGAAGCTCCTGCTGTCTGAGCGAGCCAACCAACAAACGATTCTTCCACGAAGGGAACGCATCGCCTTCGTAAAAATCAATCCCGCACACTGCGATGGATGGCGTCCAGTAATGAATGGGCTGTTCCATTCCCGGACGTGAGGTTTCGCTGGTGATCGGCGTGCCATTATAATTCATCCCATAAGTGACAATGGGCCAGCCGTAATTAGCACCACGCTGGATCACGTTGAGCTCGTCACCACCACGTGGCCCATGCTCACTCTCCCACAGAACACCTGTTTCCGGATGAAAATCCAACCCTTGTGGATTGCGGTTGCCATAGCTCCAGATCGTTAGAAAGCCATTTTCGACAAAAGGATTATCCGACGGAATCCGTCCGTCGTCATGAATGCGATGGATTTTGCCATTGGGACGGATTGTGTCTTGAGCCTGCTCCTGTTGTCCCCGCTCCCCAATGCTGAAGAATAAATAGCCCTTGTCATCAAAGGCAATGCGGCAACCAAAATGATGACCACGATTCGTGTAGAATTTTTTTGGTGCCTCAAAAATCGTTTCTTGCTCTACCCAATTGTTGCCGGAGATTTTCCCACGCACTATCTTAGTCATTGAAACGTCACCATCCGCATCACTGAAGGCAAGATAAACCCAACCATTCTTGGCGTAATCGGGATGCAACGCGACTTCTAACAGCCCGCCCTGCCCTTTATTAAATACTGCCGGCGTTCTTTTAATCGGTTCGCCAAACTTGCCATTAGCCTCGATGATCCGCAACCCGCCTAGCTTTTCAGTCACTAAAAAACGCCCCTCTGGCAGAAACGCCACCGACCACGGCGTAGCCAATCCCGAAGCGACTTTTTCTAGGCGAAAACGCTCACCCGCCACCGAGTAAACGTTCTTCGTACCAGGCTCCGGCTTAGGCGGCTGCTCAAGTGCGTATTTCTCCCTTTCCTGAATATAGATCACCAGCGCGCGCATTTCGGACTCGGATAACTGCCCTGCGAACCCCGGCATACCGAACTCCGGTTGGCCATTTCTTAAGATATCCATGAGCGTTCGAATACTCCCGTCGCTGCGCCATTCACCGTCGATCAAGGACGCACCAAGACCGCCTTCAAGCTTTTCGCCGTGGCAAACTTGACAATGCTGAGCATAAAGCTCTTCCACTTTTGGCGCACCAAGGCAGCAGCCACTCGACAAAATAAACACAAGCAACAAACGGTTCATGCTGATCGGATAGATCAAAAACGGCACATCCGCAACTCCATCTCGAAAATACCATCGCCGACAGCCAAAATTTCTTGCTGACTGTCTCTTGTGAAAACTGCCGAATCCGCCGACGAATTCCTCGCTTGCTCCGCCGATTTCCAGCTTGGCCAGCTGGACACCGAGCAATCGCATCCACTCACACAACACCTATCTCAGCAGTGCCAGAGCGATCTGCCCGCCGCCATAAACGCGCTCAAAACCGTTGATCAGCAAGCGCTCGCAACGATGAGCCAGCTCACCAGTCCGGCAGCAAATTTAATCGCTGACATTCACACGGTTTTCAACAGTGGTGGACGAATTTTCCTCGCCGGTTGCGGCGCGACGGGACGACTATCCATTGCGCTAGAAACCTTCTGCCGCGAAGGCCTCGTCCCACTAGCTTTCAAAGACAGAGTAATCGGCTTCATGGCCGGAGGCGACGCCGCACTCATTCGCTCCATCGAAGGCTTCGAAGATTTCCCTGAGTACGGTACCCGCCAGCTGCACGAGCTGGGGTTCGGCGCGAACGACCTGCTCATCGCCTCGACCGAGGGCGGCGAAACGCCTTGGGTGATTGGGGTAACCGAAGAAGCCGCACGTATCAGCCGCATGGCCCCTTGGTTCTGCTACTGCAACCCGGACGAGCTTCTTCGCCAACTTGTCGAACGCTCACGCTGCGTTATCGACCACCCAGGCATCCGCAAATGGAACCTTGCCGTCGGCCCAATGGGCATTGCTGGTAGCACGCGCATGCAGGCGAGCACGGTTCTACAGTATGCAATCGGCTTGACGCTCGAGCTTGCTGCGAAAGAAGACTTTGCAACGCAAAGTTTTTCTAATCGGCTGAAGTGTTTTCGCGCAACCGTGGACCGATCGGACTGGAATTTCCTCGTCGAATTCATTGTCCGCGAAAGCGAAATCTATCAAGGAGGCGACCGCACGCTTTACATTACCGACGACTATGGCGTCACCGTACTGACTGACACAACCGAACGCGCACCGACTTTTTCCTTATCAATATTTGAGCGCTATGTTGGCGAGGCAACGACTGAGCCACTCAGCCTGTGCTACCTAACGCTCCCAACCGAACCCGCTGCCGCGTTGGCGTGGCGACGCCTATTGCGTCGCGAACCGCGTTGCCTCACTTGGCCAGAGAACCTGCCCGTGACCCGCCGCGAACAGCTCATGGGCTATGACATTAGTTCCAATGCAGCGCGCCACCGTGCCCAGTCCTGCGGAGAGGCACGTCACCACTGCTTTAGCATTGATCACGTGGATGGTGCCGTGGGCTGGTCACTCGACCGGCTAGCCGCCGAAGCCGTTCCCGCTGGCTTGCCTCTACTGGAAAGCCAGCTCTTACTTAAAATATTACTCAATGCTCACTCCACTTTGGTAATGGGCCGCCTGAGTCGCTATGCCGGTAATCTCATGACCTACGTCAAGCCCAGCAACAACAAGCTTATCGACCGGGCAATCCGTTACATTCAAACTTTGCAATGCGAAGCAGGCGGCACAAAAACTGATTACGCAGTGGTTTGTCGGGAGCTCTATCGCCAACGGGAAACCCTCGCACCCGATGAACCCATCGTGCTCAAGACGCTCAATGCACTCAAGCTGCAGCACGGTTAGGCATAGAAAATGCCTGTTGACGCCAACAGACACTGCAAACTATATCGAAGCTTCTCACCATGTTACTCATTCCTGAACCCAGAACGTTGAAGCCCCTGAATGGTTCCTGCCCCGCAGACATTGAGGCGGAAGTCGCCATTGGGGAGATCAATTTACCCGCTCAAGGCTACCGACTGACCATCGAGAACGGCCAGATCACGATCTCGGCCGCGGATCCTGCGGGCGCATTCTACGCCCAAGAGACCCTCAAACAAATCGCCGAGCTATCCGATGGACCTGGCTTGCCCTGCCTACGAATCGAAGACTGGCCGGACTTCCCGAACCGCGGCTACATGCTCGATATTTCCCGCGACCGCGTCCCGACAATGGCGCACCTTTACCGACTCGTCGATGTGTTGGCAAAGTTACGCTATAACCAGCTACAACTTTATACTGAACACACTTTCGCCTACGCAGGGCATAAACTCGTCTGGGGCCTCGCCTCGCCAATGACACCTCAGGAAATTGAAGACCTCGACGCCTATTGCACCGACCGCTTCATCGAACTCGTCCCCAACCAAAACTCCTTCGGCCATATGGAACGATGGCTGAAGCATCCCGAATATCACCATCTGGCCGAATGTCCCGACGGCTTCACCAACCCCATTACCGGCCCACGCCCCAGCGGCGGCGTGCTGCGCCCCGACGAGCAGAGCCTCCAATTTCTCAACGAACTCTACGACGAACTGCTCCCACATTTTTCCAGCCACAAATTTAATGTCGGAGGGGACGAGCCATGGGAACTCGGCCAAGGTTGGAGCGCACCCCAAGTCCAGAGTGAAGGTAAACATGCCGTCTATGCTCGCTTCCTCAAGCGCATTTGTGAACTGGCGGAAAACCATGACTGCGAACCGATGTGCTGGGCGGATGTTCTACTGGAACATCCAGAGTTCATCAAAGAGCTCCCCGCCAACGTAACCCCCATTCTTTGGGGCTACGAGGCCAAGCATCCCTTTGACCGTGAATGCGAAATTCTCGCCAGCACCGATCATCCTTTTTACGTCGCGCCCGGAGACTCTTCTTGGGGCAGTTTTACTGGCCGTTACCGGAACATGCTGGAGAACATTCGTTCCGCCGCCCGCCACGCATTGCGTCATAAGGCAGTCGGCCTGCTCGTCACGCACTGGGGAGATCATGGCCATCCACAAACTTGGCCGATCTCGATACCTGGTCTTGTCGCAGGTGCCCTCTTTGCATGGCATGGCGACGCCGATAGCAATCTCGATCTAACACCGCAAATCAACCGCATCTTTTTCAAAGGTGAAGATGAGCAGGCGGTTCGCATTCTCTTAGAATTGGGCAATGTTGATCGTATGCTGCCCATCCAGCTAGTAAATCAGAGCTTCCTCTGCACCAGTACCCGTATGCCCATCGACGAACTTCAAGCCAAGCTGGAAGAATGTCCCAAGCAAGCCTTGCAAGATGTCATCAACAAGACCTGGGAATGGAAATCCGCGCTCAGCGCCACTACTCTCCATGTCGAGGACAGTGACTGGATTCGCGATGAGCTCGACCTCGCCATCGACTTGACTCGCTTTGCCGCGCAACGCTGTCTGGCGATAAAAAGCCACCTTGGGCCCATCGAACAATTCCAGCTCAGTCCAACCATTCGCGCCGAGCTAACGTTGCTCATTGGCCATTACGAAAAAATCTGGATCCGTCGTAGCCGCATCGGTGGCCTCAATGAAAGCGCCAGCCGCCTCCGTCAATTACTGTAGCGGCAAATCAAATCCCACCGCAGGATAAACCCAGCCAAGTCATCAGGCTAACTAACATCATTTAGGATAAAAGTCACGAACTGGCTGAAATGTGGACTGTCTACTTAGTCTTTGCGGGTTCAGCCTTCATGAAGGTAAACGGCTTGGCTTCGACGAATTGCTCGGCGGCATTGCCGGAATAGTAATGGCCTCCAGCAATCGGCAGCTTCTTGGGCTTGGCGGTCTTGGAGAAATCCATGTCCTTCAACGGAACCCAAAAAGTATCCGGCGTTGTCGAAGAATCAAAAAAGTAGACCATGTTCGCTTGGTCCGCGACCGTGCGCCAAAGCGTTGAAGCGATATTGGGCTGCCCCGGCGTCACAATACCGAGCGGAACACTCACGCTGCGAATGACTGAAAGCGTCTGACCAACCGCCTGATGAGCATAGGTCTGGTTGGGGACATCAGCGATATAGCTCGAATCCAATTTTTTGGTCACCGCATCCATAAAGAATGAGGCGCGGACATAGCGGTCAGCCGCACTGTTGGTTCCTGGCAGGAATGACATACCACCGATTTTATTCCAATAGGTATCGAGGGCAAGCTGCTGATCGTAGACCGGTGAGTTGGTCATAACCTTGTATTCCTTCCCGTGATGCACCGTCAGCTTACCGTTCAGATATTCGAAGATGGCGGAGTCCCCACTCGGATCAGAAACGGATAGGTGTAGGGTAGCAGCTGAACCATTGGGAAGCTTCGGAGCTACAATGCGTAACGGCTTCTCAGTCAGACCATCGACGACTTCGTTGACGTTGGCATAATTATCAAGGACATATTGCGCCCACAGGCCAATCGACAGGGGTGGATTCTTTGTATCATCTCCATACTCGGCTTCTGCGAGATACAACATATTGGCAACCAGGCCCTTTTCGTTGATCCCATCTGCACTAGCGATATTATAGGCTGAAGCAATCACACTGCCATATTTGGACGTCCAAGTAGGCGAATCCGAGCCAGCATTTCCGTTGCGTTCCATCCCTCTTGGGAATACCCACAGATCAGTCTCCATATCCTGCATCCAGTCCATACTTCGGCCAGTAATCACCGTACCGTCACCACCGACATACATAGCGCGGGTGCAAGCATTGACTAGCGAAGGAGCAAAAATGCTTCCAGTCAGAAAAACTGCGGTGGCAAGGAATGAGATTTTCTTGGCCTGAGAAAACAATTCGCAAATTATCTCGCGAACGCCTCGGCTGAGTGGGGTGTTGAAAATGTGCATATGTATAATATAATTTCGATTTATTAACTTGAATTGTCAATGCTCATTGCCATTAGCGAACGGCTAAAAGCACCAATCTGCGAGGGGTGGTTACTTATTTCAAGTTACCAGTGCCCTGCTTCCTTCAAATTGATTCACCTTAGTGCTCTTATTATATCGTGAGGAAGTGATCAAACACGAGGAATCCGATTTGATCGAGGATCATAGTCGATCTTTATTCAGCAGCTACACTAGCAAGGGATTCCTTATTGACTGGGAAGCCGATATTTAAGGCGTAAGCTTCTTCAGCAAAAAGTTTAGCGATCGAACGTGCTCCCTGCTCGGAAAGATGGCTATTGTCATGCTTTCCCTTAGGGTAAAAATCGCTCTCCCCTGGTTCATAATGCAGGAAAAGTGCCTTAGAACCTTCTTCACCCAAATCATTGAGAAGTTCGCCACTTGATCGATGCAAATCAATCAACGGAACCTCTAAACTGGATGCCACTTCTTTAGTCGCATTTGGATAATTCCCCAAACTACTTTTAGCCATTCCCTCCTTGAAATATCGTCGAAAAATGGATGTTACCAAAATGGGATGTGCTCCACGTGAACGTGTTTCATTAACAAATTTCGCAAGGAATTCCTGATAATCCGTTTCAGAATCCGTGTATACCTTTGGCTTTTTCTTTTTCTGATCGTTATGGCCAAACTGTATGATAACCCAATCACCGGGCTTCAGCACATCCATCACCTTATCCCAACGCCCTTCCGCAATAAAGCTGCGCGTACTACGACCTCCAGCAGCACGGTTCTGAACAGTCACACCTGCCTCGACAAACTCAGCTAATAACTGCCCCCAGCCATGCTCTGGATTGTTTTCTGGATTCGATTTATTGGCCATGGTCGAATCCCCCACCATGTAGATTACCGGTGCCTCCGGTTCTACGACCATATCCTTGTTACCAAAGAGGCCTTTGCACAGGATCAGGCAAAGTAGCAGTCGAAAGTAGAACTTCATCAATGTAGCCTAAATGAGTGAGAGAAGTGCCTACGAACAGAAAATGAGAACCTACTTCTGATAGTAGCCCTTGGACTTGCCAAATTTCAAATTGTTGAAATTCGTGCCTTGGCCATCCCAATCTGCTACTGGATCGACAAAACCGGGATTCAGCTCAGTCGTTTGAAAGAAAAGAGAATCAATCTTCTCAAGTTCACTGCCCTTATCAACGCGGGCTAGGCTTCTGTCACTTGGTGTTGTCACACCTACAATACTGTTCTTAACAATCACTTTCGCTTCGCCTGCAGACTGTTTTTTGGTTTTTTCCAAGCAAATTTGATGGCCGTCATTGTTTAGAATCGTACTATTTTCCACCACAACACTAGCTCGTCCTGTCAGGTAAAGTCCGGATGCACCGCCAGAACCACCACGATGCTTGCTGTATCCAATAAAGCAATTGATCAACTTCGCATCGCCCCAGATTCGAACGTTACGCTTACTGCCAATAGCTACGCAATTTTCCAAAACCGTATCCGATGATTTCAAATCCCATCCACCATCAGTGTGGTCATAAGCGCGGCAATTCAGATAGGTAATATGATGCGTGCCACTTTCGGTCACAAAACCATCTCCATTCCAATACTTGGAACCCTTATCCTGATAGCTGTTTCGTGCTTCACAATTAATAAACGTGATGTGATGGTCATCGGCAGGACTATTACCCTTTTTGCGGTACTCACCAGGAACAAAGAATGCCATGTGAAACGGGTCATTGGAATACTCTTTACCACCGGCATCAGCGAAAACATTTTCGACTTTCACATTATAGTTACCGTTCTGCAAACGCACTGCCGACTTGGTAAATCCGATGAACTTCGAATCGGTAATTTCAATGTCGTGAGAATTATTTTCCGCACCTTCATTCAAGCCACCACCCTCGAGGAAAATTCCAATTCGACAATCATGTACAGTGAAGTTTGAAAATGCCAAGTCCACATTGAGACCACGGGAATAAACGACTCCCTTGTAGTTGTTCACTCGAAAACCATCAAACTCAAGGTGCGATGCCCCGCTATCAATGGTAATAAATGTGGAACCTTTGGATGGGTTTTCCTTAACGAATGAACTCTTCATCAACGGAAGTCCATCACCCGTATCGACTCCGCGGAATGACAAACGATTCCCCTCACTACCGCTCTGCCCAATACGCATAGCGAATGAATCGTAGACACCGCTACCAAAGAGTATGGCATCGCCTGGTTGCATGTTTTCAATAAAACCTCCAACGACCTCACGTGATCCCGCAGCGGCATTTTCCCAAGAGGAGCCATCGGCCAGCCCGGCACTTTTCGGCAAGACGTGATAGTCTGCTGCAAACAGTGAATTAGCCATTAAGGCCGCTGCTACGGATAACAAGCTGAATGAGATTTTTTTCATTAATTTGGGTATTACAGGGTTATAAATTAAACATTAATCACCTAATCTATTCGGAAATGAGCGGGTGGTGGCCGACCAAAAGAATCGTTATTCTCTATCGTCTATAGCGCCGCTGCTGAAACATTGCTTTCCACGGCCTTTGATTCACCGAAGTATGGCATAGCCATCAGCTCTTCCTCAATCGATAGAATCTGAGTCTTCATAATTCCTGGTGAATAGAGGGAACGTTGATCCGAAATACCGGCTGCCATCATCGCCTTTTCCAAGGAACTATTAGCCTTCTTCAAATCAGCAATACTCTCTGCTACATTAAAGCGGCCGGGCGACGTCGGAGCGGGAGGCCAGCGCGAATCTGAAACATAAGCCGAGGTGACTTCCTTACGGGCCTGATCCAAAATTGCCCCCGCTTTCGAAACGGGTTCAATCACTTCTTGCAGACGCAATACGCCTTGGTAAACTGCTTGGCAGGTTGGATCCAATACACGAGCATGCGAAGTGTTCAACCAAGCGCGCGCAGTACCGCCATGCCAAGCACATCCGCGTTCAATGGTATTGATTTGGCCGTTGGAGATTTCAATTGCCTCACTTTGATCTATAATTTCGGACGGAGTGGCGAATTCGTAACCGCATTCAGACGCGAGATTAAGCAAATGTGCAAAGCGTGTCACACTTTCTGGCTCATGTTCGAAGAAACGAGCATAGCCAAACTGTTTGACATAGAAATAGGCGCTTGTACCGATATATTCAGCGTCTTCAGCGTAAGGAATCAGGAAATTCCCAGAATCTTCAGCCCGTGTTTTCCAGTCACCGAGTAAGTCTGAAATCTCTGACAGCGAAACTGGATCTTTACGGTTACCTTCAGTCGCCCCCATCAAATACCAGAGCATTGGATTCGCGAAGAAATCTACACGGAACAACATTTTCAGCCCCGATGACGTCTTGGAAACATTCGTCAGGTAACGATAATACTCCGGCTTGTCCTTGATGTACTCAGCGATACGGAAAAGCTTGGTTTTATTGCTGTGTCCACGCACATCATAATCCAATCCAGTTGCTTCACGGATTTCAGGAAAGCTCAGGAAGAAAGAATCACCATCCATAACCAGAGAGTCGAAACCGGCTTCCTGAAAAATTTCCGGGAGGAAATCAGCCCAGCTACATTCAGGGTTCCATCCTAAGCGAGGACGATGTCCCGTGTAGCGCTCCCAGGCATCCAGCCCATCCTTCAAGCTGGCAACTCCCATCTCGGGACTTAGGTTCGCCAACATAATATGAGTAAATGGTGACCCCACACCTTCAACTTTTCCAGCATCCATCAACGCCTTCAGTTTGGCCAGAACCTTAGGGCGAGTATCCGCCATTATTTTCAGGGTTTCACCCGAAGCCTCGAAGCCAATCTTCGCATCCGTTTGTTCAACCAAATCAAACAGCGGCTCATAAGACTGATCGATCACCCATGGTCGACGAGATGGCTCAAGCTGGCTGTATTGAAGATTTCCGTGAGGTAAAAATAAAATCCGTGGCTTCATTTGATAAGTAAGTAATTGATTTAGGGATGAAACTGTGGCCCAACTAAAATCACTAATCGTAAGTTAATTGATCGGGAGTTGAGACCGGATGAATGCAGAATTAAATGTAACCTGTCGCCTAAATAGCGTGGGACAAAGCATCCATTAATTTAACCTATTAAACTAATTGTCCTTGGCTGATAACATCTTTGTATTCAGCGATTAAAAGTAAATTCGCTTAACGTCAATTTGACCCGATACACCTTGCTCATTAGTGATAAACACCAAGGCAGATCGACCAGCCCGTAATGTCCATCCTGCAGAATAAACAATGCGCGCACTGTCCGCTTCTTCACTCACCTGCATTGCCATGGCAACATCAAGGCCATCAGCCTTCGAGGGGTCAGACAGCACGGTTGCCGAGTCACGAGAATCGACTTTGAATTCATTTTTCCCAAAACGCACATACACCGGATAGCTCGCTAGATTAAAGAATCGATAGGAGCCCTTTTTTATTTCTGCTGGAGAATAGTCTAAAGGCAGTATGCGGTATGGATCGTAGCCGGGCCTCGAATCAGGGATAAAAAGAAGGAGGCGCGGACTCCTTGTCATTGGATTATACCTCGCGATCGTTTCTTTTATTGGTATACCTTGCGCGTCTTTACCGTTGTATTTATAAAAGACCAATGGAACTGGCCCAAAGTAATCAAAAGTATTGGACGGTGAACCATTAGGTACAAAGAATTTAACTTCTTCGCCACTTGCATTCTGGAAATACAAATCCTGAATCGTGCGCTTCCAACTGAGCGTTGAAAACTGCAGACTTACATTTTCCGCAGGATCTGAGCCTTGCCCAAAAAGCGACCCAGCCATCAGCATACAGGAAATCACGATTAAATATTTACCACTAAACTTCATGAATTTTTAAATTTCGTCTGATTCCAACCAACGGAATGAAACAACTTCAAAACGGCGACCATAGGTGCTGGATGGCTGAATTAACTCATCCATTTCGGAAGCATCCTGGGCAACTCCAGGCATTGCCTCTGGAGTGCGCTGCACCTTTGCTTCGCACCACACCTGACTGGTAACTTCCTTGGTTATCGGATTTATTACGTCGCCATAGGCTCGAATCGTGAATGTATCTGAGCGAACGGTCAGGAAAGAACCGATCTGTTGAAGGATATCTCCCTGCAATACATAGCCTGGAAAACCCATATTAGATCGATCGGTTGATGATAAATTTTCAGGCAGGAAATTCCTGAAATCTCTAAATGCCGTAACCGCCTCACCTGCCACATTTGGGTTGTTTATTACATTAACTGCCAACGAAGTGTCTCCACCCAGACTCGGATCGTCTAATGCCGCCTGTAACGCCCCTTTCTTGCTAAACTCATCCGTGCTTAGTCGACGATTCACAAAAGACGCCAAACTAAGAAATGGACCTCTCGCCCTAACTTGCTCAACGATGGACTCCGCAAGATCGTCCAACTCCGCAGAAGTCAGTAGACGATACCCCTTCCAAAATTCGGCTTCCGTTGCCTCATCGCTAGCCTTGAAACCTCTACTGTAGGGCCGACTAACTCTTGAGAAAGCAACATCGCTTTCAGTAACAATTTCATTAGTTCCTGACGGATCATATACGGGGAAGCGCAAATTTTGGCTACTAGCTAAAACTGCTTTCCAGGCTTCCACTGAAGTCGAGTTCACGTTAAACGCACCATTAATCCACATTTCGGAAGCAGGCCGATAGATCGCAGACTTAAAATTCTCATCAGCTATGTCTTCTACAACAATCCGATTGTAACGGTCGGAATCAGAAATATCAGAAGTAATAAATTCCATTCGAGGATTCAGGATATGGTCCGAAAGACTTACCCCTGGGTCATCCAACGTCGCTGCCAGAGTTTCCCGCCCTTCAGCTGTTCTCGGAATCTCAAGCGTGGAAAAGAAAAATCCATCCCAAATCCGTTCATTCGCCAAATAAGGCACATCAAAATATGTTAACCCCGATACGTTATCAAAATTAGTTACCCGAGTCTGATCCATGGGGATTCTCAAATTAGCGTAAGAATTACCAACAATGTAAGTTGGATCAAATTGATAGCGGCCCAAATTCGCATGTTGAAGCTGACCTAAAGACATTAAGCGGCCCCGTGGACGTTCAAAGAGCACGACGCTCGCTTGCCCAGTCGACTCAATACTGTTCCCCCAGTAACCATACTTTACGCCATTATCGGGATCCGTATAACTCTCCGGCTCTTGCTCATTTTGTCCCAGAGACTCGACATCATAGAGACTCAAGTAGCGGCTTTTTCCATTACCACCGTCCCACCTGGAATTGCTAAAGATCGCTCTATAGTTATTATCGATTAAGTTTCGCAATGAGTCTGTTTCTGACTCAAAACCGCCCATCCGCTCAGTCGTTCTCAAAGAAAAAACAAGAGTTTCGAACGAATCCTGAAGCCCCGCTGCCGTCATCGACACAAAACTCGTTTTAAAATTATCAGGCTGATCATTACTATCGGCCTCCCAAAGATCCACGATATTGTTGTAAGACTGGCCTGCTGCCGACGAGTTAGTCCAGCTCCTCATTATGCCAAAGTTTTCGTATTCGATTTTGATAGTAATCGGAGCATCCACCGCAATGGCCTGCCTAAGCCACTCTTTTTCTTCCGTCGATATCCCCCATTTGGCATGCCAACTGGGTTCTTTCACGCCTGAAGCCCGAGCTTCTGCAAGGGAAACTGCCCCACTTGTAGAGGCTGGATCTGGAGTATTAGTTTCATCGACTTTATCGAGAGGAAATCTCAACCCACCAACTGCCGTCCAATTTGGCTTAACATAGTCTGCGTTTGCCCCCGAATTACTCTCCACTTTACCAAAAGGAGAACCGATAAATGCCTCATGAACTAGGGTGCCTGGCCCGATATTAAAACTTCCAAGGGAAACTTTTAAAGTCCCCTGCTTATTTGCGTTATGTAGCTCTGCTTGATAAAATTCCACAACCTTTGTTCCGTCGACAAAGAAAAGTTCTAGTGTAATTTTCGGGCTCAATGTCGAAACAAAGCCAAAGTCATTCGCCCCCATATTTGTGTTATAAGGATTATATAAAGTGTAAACTGGCTTAAACGTTATTACAGGAACTTTCGCGCCGTCCATTCCGGGTACCAACTCGAATGCATATGTAAGACGAATTTGAGCAACTACCGGGGTTATCAAACTGGAGGCTTGGTAGTTGTCACCATTTGTGTAGCTAGTCTCTGAAGTATATTGATAAGGTAAACCAGAACTAACATATGGATCAGATTTCCTCGTCCCATTATGCCAATGTGGCGTAAACATTGCCTCTTCACTCGACTTCCCATCAACCTTCTTGTACGCACCCCGAAAATTAAGGTAATCGTCTTTCAGTTTACTCCAACTCGAGGCTGGCCAATAATGCTGATAATAATCGCGCAAAATTGCCCAATTAGGACTGCCGCTAACAACGACAGGGTCTGCCACAAAATTGTAAGGCTCAGGAGTCGTTGGATCGGCTGCAGCCTCATCCGAAGCCTCTTGGTTTGTAAACGCTTGATCTTGGAAATGTTCTTCAAATGAAGTGTAAATTTCAAAGGCCTGCGTCAAATCGCGCTTCAGCGCCCCATCCTTTACATCCACCAGTAATCCCTTTGACCATGCCGTTAAATCATGGAATCGAGCGCGCCGTATGGCACTGAGATCCTCTACATCATCAGACTTCCAGTTAATGTAACCAGAAGACAAATCCATAATGCGGTCTAACCATAAATCATCGGGTGAAAACTTATCTAGGCCGGCAACCGCGCCCACACCGGTTCGGTTTGCAATTTGGAATGAGCGATTCAGCGTTTTAGGATCATTGCTCGTCGAGGCATCGGTATCCACCACATTCACCAAGGCCTTTGAGTTATCGCCACTGACCCAATAGGCGTAGTGCCCGCTTTCTCCAACACCTTCAACCACGACTTTCTTCACTCGTACAGCCTCTACATCATAGTCTTCTGCAGCACCTGCCAATATTACTGAATCGTTTTCTACCAAAGCCTTCAGAGGGGTAAGGTAATCAGGATTATCTGGGGCAACTCCCTCGTTCCCACTAACGATCCAGTAAGCCTGCGCAATTTTCTGCTCAGCCGTCAGGGAATCCCAGTCCTGATAGTCTTGCGCCTGCTTAACGGTGTCATCTGCATTTTTCGAGTTCCAGATACCCAACCAATAAGGCTGCTCTAGCTGGCTCGCATTCAAGCCACCGGGTTCTAGGAAAATATCCGACCGCGCGGTAACGCGGGCATCAGGGCCAGCGATTTTTTGCAGTTCACCCAAAGCAGTCAACATACCCATGTACGCATTCTGGCGGGCCAACAAGAGGTTCTTAGAATGTGTCGTAGAGGCTAATTCGACCTGCAATAAGGTCGAAATAGAAATAATCAATAGGAGCATGAAACCCATCAAGACAAGAGCGACAATCAGCGCAAAGCCTCGCTTATCCGTGCACCTAGTGCTAGAGATACCGGATTGCTTCAATGGATTTCGTTTTGGGTTTGCCTGCGAGTAAAGCGACATATTAATGATTGAAAACTGGGGACTGATTTTATCAGAAATTCGCCGTTGGGGGTTGCTATCACATAATGACAGAAAATATTTCGATGCGCGTTTCAGGGTAATATTCTTTAAATCGACGCTCTCGGACCTATCATTAGGAATTATCGATACTATCATCGAATCCATCGCCGGATTCGACTCTGGAGTAAGTTAAGCTATTAAACCCGTGTCGAGCCCCCCCCCCGCCTCCCCTGACACGTCAGGATATTTCCAGGTCTTTTTTAGACGGGTCGCTTGGACTCATTAATCAAGTCCTTGAATGACACACGCGACGGGTGATCCTCCGGCAAATGAAGGAGGATTTCACGGTAACGGTCGACAATCGGGTCGGCCTCACTGAGAAGTTTTAGAGCCTCATTGTTACCATTCATTTCCAGACGATCTTTGAAATCAGCTGGTGAAATATAATCGACAGGCCGACCGGGCTGATAGCGCTCCGCGTCATCCTTGTCATCCGGCTCAACCACGCTCAAAAACCCAATTTTAACTAGGGTTCGAATCGTGTGGTTGAGCGTATGGACTGGCACCCGGATACGCTCGCTTAAGTCGTCTGCTGAAAGCGGTGCCTCGCAGTTCTCAAAACGACGAGCAATCAGGGCCAACGTGGTAACCGCAAGCAGCTCTTGTGCGCGCCGACTGGTGTTATCCCACGCCCGCTGATGAGTCAGGCGATTAACGTTTTGAATGGCATAAGTTATTTGCCCGCCCAACAACAGGAACGTCCAAAAAACGAATAGACCAAACAATAACACCGGTAGTATGCCAACAGCACCGAAAAGGCTTTTTTGACGAACCACAAAGCCAATGTAGAAAAAGCTCAAATACTGGTTTAGGTAAAGCAAGCAAGCGACCACCATTGCGCCACGCAGCGCCGGAATCCAATGCACATTGGCATTTGGGATAAACCGGTTAAAGGACGCCAACAAAAATACCGTGATGAAGAAGATAAGAAACGGCGTAAAGACGATAAACATCGACCGAAAATAATCCCCATACGGAACCGTATCGAAGAATTGCGACACCTTACTGTACACCCCGAGCGTCACTAGGGTCACGCTGACTACCGCACCCAGCGAAATAACCGCCCAATAAAAAACCACCTGCTGGACGAAATTACGCCCCTGCTGCACGCCCCAAATCGTATTGAACGTCTTCTCAATCGTAGACAGCAGCTGTATGCTGATCACAATCAGAACAATTGAGCCGATGACGCCTACCGTGCCCGAACGCGAATTTTCAACTAAGGTATCAATCGTCTTTTCCAGGTCGCTTTCGACTTCTTGCTGGTCGACCGTCTCCATCTCCTTGGGTTCACCAGGCTTGGCATCATCTTCAGGCACCTTGGCTTCGAGTTCATCTGACTGCTTGGCAGACGGAACCACGTAGTAAACCGCATCCGTTAAGGTGTCTGCGAGGCGGTCTCGCCCATCCTCGGGCACCACAAAACCAGACACCATGATCGCTATTGCGATCAGCGGCCCCAACGCAATAAGTGTGTAATAGCTGAGGGCGGCGGCATGACTGGGAATCCGATTAGTACGGATACCATCAACCGTCAGAGCCATAACCCGAAGGAACCCGAAAAACTTTGCCCGTAGCGAGCGCTCCTCAAGGTGGCCAGTATGCCAGATCTCGCTACGCATCAACTCGGGAAATGCGCTCACTTCCTCCTGTGCGCGACTCCACCAGCGTTTGGGATTAGACGGTTGCGTACCCATACAAGAAGCAGCCATAGCTGGCCGCATAAAAATACATCAACCGAGCACGGTCATCACCGCAACGGCCCCCATACCCACGATGCCCAGCACCGCACAAGCAATCATGGCATAAAGGTTCAGGGTGATCGTACAGAACCAAGCGGCGAATGAACTAACCGCAACAGCGATCATCATGGTCTGATCTCCCCATGACCAGAAAATGTAAGTAAAATAGCCGAACCCGAGCATCATTCGAAAGCGGATCAGCGGAAAAGCGTCAGTCACTGACAAAATGCAGCAGAGCGTCAGAAAAAGGTCCGCAACACCAACAACAAGCAGTGGATGGGAAATGAGTAATCCATAATCGCCATCTTCTTGAATAGTCGAAATCACCGCAACATTTGGCCAAATGTCCACGATAGCCGCCATAAGCATGATAACGGCTAGCGCAGGCAGTGAAATTGCGGCAGCAGTTTCTGCGGCACGATGCTTTTTCTTGAGGTGACGAGTCTCATCAGTGTTGCCTTCTGCGGCTGCAAGCATCTGGTCGACCTTCAGCTCCGGCAAGTGTTCGTCATCGTGATTCAGTGAATCCTCGCTAATGTCCTTAGGACGTAGACTAAGCGGTTTTTGAACAGGGTTTACTGCCAAACGGATTTCTTCACACTCCATGAGCGGTAGCCAGTCTTCCCGATCCTCATCGTAATAGAGGGTGGTTTCGCTCGCTTTGCCAGCCTCGATCAAGTCCGCTATACGGCCAACATCATAAGGTCCTTTCGCTTCTTCTGAGCCTGGCTCCTGAATGTAGTACTCACCCATGTGTGCTAGCGAATTTTTCTGATTATGCCTTTGCGAGCAAGCTTAAAGCGGAAAATCAGCACAATCATTACATCCCGTAAAAATCCCGTAAATCGTTGCTATAGCGATTGTTCTCCCATGTCACCACCCCAACGCAATTTCTGGCGTAAAATGGTAAAATAGGAATAACTACGGGGCAGTAGCAGCGGTAACTCACCCCGTGAGATATGAATTTGAAGCGGGAAAATTTCCTGTCCGTTGAAGCGTTGAGCACCATCGAGCGTGACCTGTGCCTTGGCATTCTCCATAACACTCACCTTAAGCACACTGTCACGGGTCAGTACCAGACTCCGGTTACTTAGGCTATGCGGGCAAATCGGAGTCATCACAAGCACCTCCGCGCCGGGCATAATGATTGGGCCGCCAGCAGACAGATTATAGGCCGTGGAGCCAGTCGGCGTGCTGAAAATCAGACCGTCGCTATAATACTCAGTCACTAACGTGCCTGCGCACCAGACCTGTAAGCCAATCAAGCGGCGCCCATCCGCGCTTTTGATTACGGCGTCGTTGAGCCCGAGCGCATGCTGGTCATCCGCCGTAGTGCAGTGCAGTACTGAGCGTTTCTGGATGTCGAACTCGCCCTGTAATACTGCCACGAAATGCTCGCGAATCGAAGCAGGGGAATACGTTGCCAAAAAACCCAGCTTCCCCTGATTCACCCCGAATACCGGTACACCGGAGCGCATGGACTCTGGAGCGGTGGAAAGTATCGTTCCGTCGCCCCCAAGCACACAACAGGCATCCGCCCCATCGAGGTAGCCCTCGGCAATCGGGTAATCGCTGCTACGGGTCGACTCCACCCCATGCTCGGCGCACACGCCCTCGAGAAAATCCGCCAACTCGCCAGCGAGTGGCTTCTCGCGGTTGATCACGAATGCGATGCGGGAGAGCATAAAGGGAAAGATAAAATCAAAGTTTCATCTTGGACAATTGCTTAATGGCGCGAGCGCGCAGGCGGAGCCCCTGCAAACGGATAAAGCCGCTGGCATCGTCGGGGTTGTAGTCGCTGGCAACACCTTCCATAGAGGCGATTTTGTCGTCGTATAGTGAAAGATCACTCTTGCGACCCACAGTGATGACGTTTCCCTTGTAAAGCTTCAGGCGAGCGACGCCGCACACATGCTTTTGGCTGTCGTCAAAGAAAGCCTGCAACGCTTCACGCTCGGGCGCATACCAGAATCCGTAGTAGACCAGCTCGGCGTATTTTGGCACGAGGCTGTCGCGCAAATGCATAAGATCGCGGTCCATCGTAATGCTCTCCACCTGACGATGACCCTGCATGAGAATCGTGCCGCCGGGGGTTTCATAAACGCCACGGCTCTTCATGCCGACAAAGCGGTTTTCCACCAGATCCACTCGGCCAATGCCATGCTTACCCGCGAGCTTATTGAGTGTCTTAAGAACTTGGGCGGGGTTCATTTCCTCGCCATTGACCGCGATACAATCGCCGCGTTCGTAGGTAAGCTCGACATATTCTGGCTCATTGGGCGCATCCTGAGGATCCACGCTCAACTTGAACATTTTCTTGTTCTCCGGCGTGGTCGGATCGAACCATGGATCTTCGAGAATACCAGCTTCGTAGGAAATATGCAGGAGGTTGCGGTCCATCGAGTAAGGCTTGGAAGCGCTGGCCTCAACGTTAACGCCATTTGCGGCACACCAATCGATCATTTCCGTACGGCCAGGGAAGGCGTCGCGGAAGATCTGCATGCGCCACGGTGAGATAATTTGCAGCTCGGGCGCAAGTGCGGCGTAAGTCAGCTCAAAACGAACCTGGTCATTGCCTTTACCGGTCGCCCCGTGAGCAACGGCGTTGCAGCCTTCCTGCTCAGCAATTTCGATCTGTGCCTTGGCAATCAACGGACGTGCAATGGACGTCCCGAGGTAATACTGGCCTTCGTAAATGGCGTTGGCGCGCATCATCGGATAGATGAAGTCGCTCGCGAACTCCTCAACGAGATCCAGCGTGTAGTGCTTGGACGCGCCTGTAGCGATGGCCTTTTCCTCTAGGCCATCAAGCTCTTCTTCCTGACCCACGTCAGCAGCGAAAGTGACGATTTCGGCGTCGTAATGATTCTTAAGCCAGCGCACCAGCACCGACGTGTCCAAACCTCCAGAATATGCGAGAACGATTTTCATAGCTTTAAAGTGTCGGACTTAAACGAGAGACCGCCTCGCCGCCAAGGATAAAGCGCAACGGAACATAGATGGTGGCATTTCCACTCTTGACATCCCATTAAATCACTTAAAATCAGTCTTACCTCATTTCAAATTAATTATGAAGTACTTACTCGGTTTCGGCTTAATCGGCGTCGGCTTGTATCTGACCCAATCGTCTTTTGAAAAATCAACCGACGGAGGCGGCGTCTTATTTTACGGCCTCATTTTCGTGGGTGCCATTACGGTGATCAAGGAATGGATCAGTTGATCAGCGGTCCTCGATAAGCTTGGCCGAGTCTTTCGACTTTGCCAGCTCTCGATATTCGGCCTGCACGACATCTGGGCCGAACTGGCGCTCCAGTCGTCGCATGATGAAGTGGCCCAAGGCCAAATCTTGGTAAAAACCCGTAAAGTAGGTATTGACGATGGCACCGCCGACCGCGCCAATCGCTGGCACCATAATCGCAGCCGCCTTTTCAGTGACGGTCAGGCTAAAACGCTCAGCCACTTTCGCGATAAAACGAGTCAACGCGGGTGATCCAACGTCCAACACACCGTTTTGCGCAGCATATTGAGCGGCCTCAGTAACGCGCTGGGCCAGCAGACCCCGGATCGCGAGGTAGCTGGCGTCAGACGATTCTTTTTTGCCACTCTTGGATTTATTACCGAGCGCAAAGACTTCGATACAGGCCAAGCGGGCTTCAGCATTGCGCAAGTCTTCCCCTTGGCTCCGGGCAACATCCGCGATGGAGCGCAGCATAATCGTGGTAGAAATCGGCAGTTCAACCGGCAATGAAGCCCACCCAAAAGCACCCCCAATCCCCCCCGTAGTCGCTGTGGCGAACTTATGAATGAGATTACTGCTCGTGCTAATTCGATCTTTTTCCAGAGTGAGCAATGCCACTTCCAGGGCGGCACGGAGAGCCTTGTCCGTCGCACTAACAATAACGCCGTTTGCCTTGTCCGGCAGCATTTCGAGTCCTTTTTCAATCGGCGCGCCGAGCAAATTAACCAACTGCGTAGCGAAGCTCGTGCGCTCCAAAATGCGGTGCGCCATCTGGATATCAAGATGGTCCTGTTCACTCCATACGGGCGGATCAATGAGCGGCGGAAACTTGGTCATAATGCTGCAATATTAACAATAAACGCGCCCGAGGCGAGCCAGTTGATACGATTGCTCGCCCTTCAAAGACCAGACCACGCGCTGGTTTGTTCCAGAGCTACTCTCCCTTCACCCCGCTAGCCAAGACGGTCTCGAAGCCAGGATCTCCCTGTTCATGGGCAACCACGTTAACCTTGACCGTGCTAAAACCGGTGTCCTTGAGCCAGCGATAAAGCTGATTTTCCGAAAAGCCCAGCCAGCGATCAGCGTAAAGCTCGTGCGCTTTCTCAAACTGATGCTCCTTGAGGTCCAGAACCACGAGCGTGCCCCCCGGCTTCAATATGCGATACGCCTCAGCGATGGCCTTGGCGGGCTTTTCCGCATGATGCAATGCCTGACTCAGTAAAGCTAATTCGACACTGCCGTCTTCCAAAGGAACGTTTTCGATGTCGCCCAATTTATAATGCAGATTCTCGATGCCGTTCTTGGCCGCAAGCTCAACCCCGACCTCGACCATCCGAGGTGAATTATCGATGCAGAAAACTTGCTCGGCGCGCTGGGCGAGCAATTGGGAAAGTACACCCTCCCCTGCCCCAAGGTCAGCAATCTTGATGTACGGAGTCAAATGCAGCAGGAAATGGCCAATGGCCTCCCAAGAACGGCCCGGACAATAATTGCGCCCAAGACGACCAGCGACCTGATTAAAATAATCCTCAGAAGCGCGGCGACGCCGGTCGAGCACCCGCTCTAGGTTTTTTTCGTCTTCACGAAACTCAGGCTCCTCACGAGCAGCTTCATATGCTGCGTCAATTAACCTCACCGTGGGCGGCGCAACGGAGTCGCTGAGCGAGTAGAAGGTCTTCTTACCTTCCTTCCGGTCATCCAGCAGCCCGCCCTGACGCAGCAACGCCAAATGCGAGGAGATCCGCGATTGCCCCATAGCAAGCAGCTCCTGCAACTCTGCCACCGACAGCTCTTCGCGGCGCAGTAGTTGGATAAGCCGCAGGCGCGTCGCATCGGCGAGTAGCTTGAGAGTGTCCCAGGAAGCCATGGTCAGGTGTTTATCGTTTATTCACGCAGATTAAAGTCCAAAAATGCGCCGCATGACGCATCCATGAAAAAACCCGCCATGCTTGATGACGGGTTTTGTAAAAATATGAAACATCGCGAGCTACAGCGTGCGACCGCTGTCCACCCAACGTTTGATGCCCTTAATGGTCCACTGCACCGTATTGCCATCAATTTCGGTGGTAACCGTCGTATCGACGCCTTTGCCAACCAATGCCTGACCGAGGGGAGTCTTGTAGGAGAGGATGTTCTTCTCTGGCTCACTATCAAAGGCACCAAGAATTGCATATTCTTCAGACTGACCATCACTGTTGGTGAGCTGGACGATCGAACCCACGCTGACCACGTCATTAGAGGCATCGGTGAAGTCGGTGACGCTGGCGCGATTACGGTCACGCTCAAGGTTCGCCTTGCGAGCCATGAGGGTATCCTGGTCCTGCCGGGCCATCTTGTATTCCGAATTTTCCTTAAGGTCACCATGCTCACGAGCAACGGCGATCGCTTCCTTATTCTCAGGAATACGAACTTCAACCAGCTCTTTGAGTTCGGCATTAAGTGCGTCAAAGCTCTTCTTACTGACGATCAAGTCTTCTACCTTCTCCAGTGCGGAACCGGAGATCAGGCCTTGAACGCTAGGATAAGTCTTAATGAAGCGAGCCAAGAGCGAATTTTTCGTCAAGCCCTCGAAGCCTTGATTGAGCATCAGGCCTTGAGCAAGGTCATGTGCTTCTTCTTCGCTGGCTTCAGCGAGCATGTCGGTGATCAACTCCTTGTCGTCACTGAGGATGTCTGCCAGCGGGATGCGGCGGTTACCCGTGCTCTGGAGTGCTTCTAGGTCGATCGCGTAAAGAACGTTGTTCAGGAAGCGTGGGCTAATCAAGCCATCCACGAGCTTACGGAACTTGCGGGAGTTGCGGTTTTTAATGATCCACAACAGAACAGGACCACGTAGGTTCTGCTCACGCAACCAACGTCTAAAATGATCGGCGACCATTTCTTCGCACTCGCGGTCAACGAGGAAGGAAATCGTTTCGCTGGTCATCTTACCTTCGCTGTTGCGGAGGATGTCGATGACGACGCTCTGCCAGTTGTCCGGATAGGTGCGGGACAACAGGTCGAGGAAACGCTTCTGGTAGCCAGTCGGAATTTCTGCCGCCAAGGCATTGAGGTCTGGCGTTTCCATAACGAGTGACTTGGAAGTCGGCTCGATGGTTTCCGGATCAGCTTCCAAGTGGCGGGCTAAGTCATTGCGGACCCATACACCGTGCAAACGCTCAGCTTGGCTCAGGCCGTGGGCCTTCTTAACCGCTTCGGTCAAGTGCTCAAATATGTTTGGGAGGTCAGACTGAATCTCCTTCACGTTTTCAGAAATCTGATGCAGCTTTTCAGCCAGAAGAATCTTCTTCTTCGGTTGCTTGACGACGTAAAAATCTTCCAGAATTTCTTGCTCAGGCTTCAACGGCTCTTCGCGCAGAATATACGGGTCGATCTTGCGAGAAGGCGTCTGGACGCGTGGGTCCTTAACAAGTACCTTCTTGGTCTGAGTCCACCACTTCTTAAATTTAGCTGGGCCTAATAGGCGGGAAAGCACCCCTTCCAATTCAGTTGGGCTGGCTTCTTGATCTGGCATTCGCGCAAGGACTTCCACGATTAGATCGCCGGGCCGCTTCTTAATCATCTCTTCGATGACTGCAGGCTCGGTGCGACGACGCACGAGGATATTCTCCGGGTCTAGTATCTCCAACTTATCAATACAGAACGCTGGGGCCATCTGGTGACCGTCCTTGCCGTCCTCAAAGTCGATGATGAGCTTACCTTCACCTTCGTCGTAGCCTTGGATAGTGCCAAAGCCCCAGGAACGATGCATGCAGAACGCTCCGGGCTGCATCGCCTCCAGTTTTTTACGGTCGCCCGAAAGTGCGGGCTGCTTTTGTATGAGCAAATCGATTGCTTCTTGGTTCATGGGATTTTAATTAATCGGGAATGAGACCCTCTTCCGACTCTTCCGATCTCCCAACCAAGGTTGTCCTACCGAAAAAGAAACACGGCGCGTCTGCGGATGGCTGGCGCCATGCAGTCGCGCTGTGCGAGAAGTTTGTCTCGCGCTCCGACCAGAAGGCCGACGCGCTATTAAATAATTTGACTACAGACATTTCCTCCGAGGAACGGCGTCGTTGTCAACGTTTGTTTTATGGCGCCGTTCGTCACATGCGTTTAATCGATCATTTGCTTGATACGCTGATTTCTCGCCCCCCCCGCGTCCAACTAAGGGCAATGCTCGCCATCGCCTTGGCTGAATGGCTCGAAAATATCGCTGCTGGAGCTATCCCCCCCCCCCTCTCATCTGGAAAAAAAGACGATGAAGGCATCCCCTCAGTTGACTTTTTTCCCGGCCTCGAAAAAGACGAGAGCTTGCCTAAAATCGTTGATTTCACCGTCGAACGCGTCAAAAAAGCCCTCAGCCCCGGCGAAGGTAAATTGGTCAACGCCGTCCTCCGCCGAATCCCCCCCCTGCTCACAGAAATACTCCAAAGCGGCTCACTCGGGCTAAAAACCAGCCACCCAGACTGGCTTGTCCGTCGTTGGATCGCCGAACGTGGTTCCGAATGGACCGAGCGCGAGCTCCTGCTCAATCAGACCCCCGCCGAACCTTGGCTCTGCTGGCGAAACCCAACTGTCTCCCCTCCCCCCTCTTGGACCCCCGCCCCCATCGATACGCTGCCAGCCGCCATTGACTCCGACTCAACACTCTCTTCAACCGCTCGCTTACCACGCTTTTTCCGGCTCGGAGTAGCGGCAGAGTGGTACATTGCTCATCAAGCACTCGCCAGTGGTCAGGCCTATGCCCAAGACCCGGCAACTTGGCTTGCCCCAGCCTTGGCCGATGCTCAATCCGGCGAAGCCATCCTCGACCTATGCGCGGCCCCAGGAGGCAAAACATGCCATTTGTTAACGGCTCTGGGCAACGATCCCGCTGGGCTCTTGGTCGCACTCGACCAACCCGGCCCACGCATTAACCAGCTTGATGAGAATCTCCGCGCTTGGAGCACCGATGATGATGGCCCCGAAGTTCACCTCGTCGCACTGAACCTGATGGACGCACAAGCCGAAGAGCTCGGCGCATTCCACGCCGTCCTACTCGACGCCCCGTGCTCTAACACAGGCGTCATCAGGCGCCGTCCTGACATCAAGCTCCGCCTGCGCCCGGATGACATTACCAACTGCGTTGAGCTGCAAATAAGCCTCTTAACTAAAGCCGCCGAATTCGTCGCCGATGGCGGGCGTCTGATTTACAGTACCTGCTCACTAGAACCCGAGGAAAACGCGGGTGTCGTCGAGCAGTTTCTGGAAGCCAATCCCGAATGGCGCATCACCGCCAATGCCGAGTCCTCTCCTGCTGACACTGGTTTCGATGGCGCGAGTGTGTTCCGCCTAGAACGTGGCTAGCCCATCGGCTATGCCACTTCGGGGTCTACGTCGAACTTACCGCCAGTGAAACACTGCACGGCGTAGATCGCGATCCAGAGCAGACCGTAAGCAAGGCCAAGCACAACGCCGATATCGATGATGCCGCGCCAAGGCTGAGAAAGCTGACGCACAATAACAATCAGGCCCACAATACCGAGCGTCAGGCACCAAGTCACGATCTTCCGCTTTTTCGTGGCATGGAAATACGCCATGCAGAAAAACGGCGCAAAGAGCACGTGGAGCGGCTTCGGATTTTCCGAGAGATACTTTGACCGGGCGACGACGCGCGGGGAAAATTGCTTTTGGAAGCCGCGGTAGCCCTCAGCCACGAGCATAAACAACGCCCAAATAATCGCCACGATCCACTGGAGCGTGGTCAGCCCGCCAGAGACGGCTTCAACGGCATGAGGTGTCAGCCGTACGACCGCGCTGCCGATAAAAAGGAAGACGCCTCCTAGGCCCCAAATAATTGCGATGTGCTTCATGTACTGAAAAAAGAAGCTCAGGCTTGGGCGGGAAACTTCTCCCGTAAAGCCTCAAGCACGCGCGGGGGGACGAAATTCGCAACACGGACAACGTCGAAATTGGCGACCGCCTTGACGATGTTTGAGCTGGTGTAGAAATACTCTTGGTTGGGCATCAAGAAAATCGTCTCAATGTCGTCAGCGAGGTGACGATTCATCTGCGCCATCTGGAACTCATACTCGAAGTCCGAAATCGCGCGTAAACCACGGACCAACGCCACGGCACCCAGTTGACGGGCAAAATCCACCGTTAGCCCTTCCAATAACTGCACACTAACTGCCTCCATCCCAACAATCATCTCCTTCACGAGCGCCAAACGCTCACTCTGAGTAAATATCGGGTTCTTCGCATCGTTCGGTGCCACCGCGACCACGACCTCATCGAAAAGATGGGTCGCCCGCTCCAAAACATCAAGATGCCCGTAGGTGATTGGGTCGAAGGTGCCAGGGTAAATTGCTCGGCGCATGGGTGGGAGTCTGCTTGGCCCAATAAGCGAAGCAAGGGAAATTCATCCTCCCCGATCATCACTTTTAGGGAACGCCTAAGCTGATTCCTCGACTGATAATTCAGGTACCATGAGATAAGTTCCGAAGAGGAAAAACCACGAACCCATCATCAGAGCGAAATAATTCCCGAACCATTGAGGCAAAACCACCGGACCTTCTCCAAAATATCCGACCAAGCTGGAGATTAAAAAACCTAATGATCCCAGCAGACTAAAAAAGTTGATCCACCAGGAAATATCCCACCAGAGCCAAGACCAACGACTATGGGCGACCTCCATTACCCCCAAGTAACTGGCAGTTAAGAAACAACACGACGCAACTGTGCTAGGCGTCCAAATCAGGATATCTGCCCACACCCAGTTCAATCCATCTACGAGGCCCATTCCGCAATTGATGTTAAAGATAATCGCACCTGTTAATTGCACGGCTGCGATCAGAAAATCCAGTCGCTTAGGCTCCCAACCGAACCAGCGAATGCGTTTATCGGGACATTTCTCAACTTGGCCCTCAAGGTAACGCGCTGCTTCGTGGGCCTTGAGTTGCAGCGTCGCATCTAAATCCGCATTGAGCGCTTCCAACAGCAGTAAATAACTACCGAGCGTAAACCACAGCGAACCAATAAAGCAGACCAGATCGAAATTATAGGTCGGCAGTCCAAACACGCTCAGCACCTCGGGAAACGCGACGGGCACCGTCCCCAGCACGAAGCAAATAGAGCCAATGATAAATATCAGTCCGAGCCACCAAGACAAACTACACAGCCGCCAACTCCAAAGTCGCCAATGTCGCTTCTGAGCACCAGAATGGCCATTAACATGCTTCGCGTCGGCTAATGAATCACTCTGCGCCAGAGGACTGTTTCGTGCGTGGACGACCGCACCCCTGCCCTTACGATGTCGACGCGACGACCAAATGTGCAGCGCGCCATCCGGCAAACGGTGTATCACGCGTGTAATGAATGGCCCCACCCGATGAGTCGCCACATGCTCCCAATTTTTCGGGAACGTGACGTGTGACGGTAGTAGCGCTGCAAGTCGGTGGTTAGCCATTGCGCGGCCATCCAAAGCAGGGGCATCATAAAGGGCAAGCCCTAGACGCCCCTATCCATCCAAAGTAAGAGTCGAAGAACGGCGGGTAATGATGTCATTTGTAAGATTTTAGCCTTTTAACTACAATCCTTCCGCTATTTTCTGCGAGCCATGGCTAGACTGAAAGACATCGTCGAATACTGCGACCAGCGAACGCATCGCGAGGAAATTGCTGATTTCCCTGGTGCCCACAATGGCTTACAGTTTGAGAATCACGGTGACGTGACCAAAATCGGCGCAGCGGTGGACGCAGGACTTGTGCCCTTTACCTTGGCAGCCGAACGGGGAATAGATTTCCTCATCGTTCACCACGGCATGTTCTGGAATCCGCCTACGGCGTTTACTGGCGTCCATCGCAAAAAGCTACTAACGCTTTTTGCAAACAACTTGGCCGTCTATGGCTCGCATCTGCCACTGGACTGCCATCCGCAAATCGGCAACAACGCCATCCTTGCCCGCAAACTTGGTCTCAACGTCGACGGCGGATTCGTCCGTTACGAGAAGCACGACATCGCCGTGACGGCTCCTGCCATCGAAGACCGCGCCCATCTGCGCGAACGACTGAAAGGGCTGTTCCCCGAGACACTGATCTGCATCGAGGCAGGACCACAGAACACCAAACGCATAGGCATTCTGACTGGCAGCGGGCGCTCCGCCATCCCCGAGCTACGCGAGCGCGGTATTGACACCTTTATCACGGGCGAACTGAAGCAGGAGCACTTCAACATTGCGCAAGAACTGGAGATCAATCTCTACCTCGGCGGTCACTACGCAACGGAGACTTTTGGCGTATGCGCTTTAGCCGAAGATGTCGCCGATAAATTCAATCTTCAGTGGGAATTTATCGACACCGGCTGCCCCTTATAAGAGCGGAGCCTACTCTCCGCTTTTCGCTTCTTCGGAATTGTGCTGTTCGGCCTCTGGTTTTTCCGCGGCTTGTTGGGCATCGGCGACCGGTTCTAGCTCCCCGGCATCGTCCACTTGATGCGCTGCGATAAAAGCCTCCACCGCAGCGCTACGTCCTGCAATTAAAAGTAGGTCTCCTGCTTGGATAAGTTCGTCTGCGGGGGGGGAGACAATGCGCCGTTTGCCTCGCTGAATGCCGAGCACGGTGATATTATGCGTTTTGCGAATATTCGAGCTGGCCAGTGTGCGCCCGACTAAATCCGACTGACCACCGATGTAAGCCTTTTCGATCTGGAAAGCCTGGTCGTCCGAATCCGTGTTTTCTTCTTCACGGCGCTTGGTCTCAAGCATGCGGACAGCGGCCTCGACCTGCTTTTCCTGCCCGTAGAGAATAACGTTATCGCCGGGGAATAGTGGTAGGTGTGGCGAGGGATCAAAGCGCGTCGTTCCACCCCGAGAAATCGCGATTACCTGAGCGCCAGTTTCGGAACGCAGTTTGAGCTCGGTTAATTCGCGCCCACAGGCCACGGAATCTGGCCCAACCACATGCTCCTTAACTTGGGCGTCCCAGGCATTACGCCCAGCTATTTCGCGTAGCGCGGTTTCGCGGGCCTGCTCGTCACTCTCGCGAGAGTGCTGCTGAAAGCTTTGGTAAAAGAGAAATTCGATCCGGCTGTTGACCTTATTAATCGAGCGCCAGAACAACGCCAACGCCACGCAACACAGGATGAGGAAGACGAACAGCGTAATGCCGCTCGGGAAAAATGCCGACGCCGCCGAGAGATACAACCCGCCAAATAACACCAGCACCAAGCACAAGAGCAGCGTGTGGAAAAGGTTCTTCATGCCGCCCGTCAGGAATTGGCGATCGCGGGATTCGCCGATCACCGCGTCCGTCACCAAAAAAATGAGGGCGTCCAGATTACGCAAAATTGCGGTTAAAAACGGCAGGCAAAGGCCAGCGGCAATAATCCATACGCCAAGCTGCGTCACGTCTTCAAAGCCCCGGATTTCCGACCAGTTCTCCAGCAACTGTGAGCCAATGTAGGCCATCGCCACGATGCAATTCAGCACCAGAAAATACAACACGACGTGCATCAACGGTCGCCTTGCCAGACGAGCGAACGCACTGCGCCCAATGAAGCGCCCGACAGCATCAAGCATTCCGCCATAAATACGCGTAGCGCGTTTCAATACGTCAGGGCAACGGTCCGCCAAGCTGGCGTAAAGGCGCTCAGGCTTGGCGTTAATGATCGGCATCACCAGATAGGTAACGATCGCCAGACCGACTGTCATGCTCGTGAGCCCCTCTCCTGTAATGCCCAAACCATAGCCCATTGCCGCGAGAATGAAGCCAAACTCACCGACGCTTGCCTTTGGCAGGGCCGCACGAAAGCCAACCTCTGGCGTAGCCCCCCCCAAGAAAAAGCCCAGCCAGCAAGCAGCCAGCTTGCCCACGATGACCAACGCGGCGATACCCAGCACTGCGATCAGGTTATCCCAGATCCAAATCGGGTTGATCAGCATACCAATCGACACAAAGAAGACAGCGCAAAACAGGTCACGGAGCGGCTCGGTTACCCGTTCGATCTCTTTGGACAAGGCTGTTTGGGCTAAAATAGCTCCAGCCAAAAATGAACCCAAGGCCACCGAAAGGTGTAGAAAATTTGCGATCCAGCCCACCACCAGCACCACGGCGACGGATACCAGCGTTATCAACTCCACACTCCCTGCACGCTTCAAGAATTTCGTCAACCTAGCCGCGAACACACGACCGAAATAATACACTCCGACCACAAACATCGCGATGAAAAGGATCGTCAGCGGTACCTTGTCCACGTCGATATGGCCAGAAACGGATACGCCGCCCAAGATAACCAAAAGCAGCACGGCCACGATATCCTCAAAGACCAAAATCCCAACGGCAAGTTGAGCCTCCACACTGTTCAGACGCCCCTTGTCCCGCAGCAGTCGAATACAGACCATCGACGCGGAATTGGTTAGCACCGCGCCGAGGAAAATGCCCTCCATGGACGAATAGCCAACGAGCGGCGCACACAGCATACCAATGAAAAACACCAGCGCCGTCTGCATCGAGACTGCCAGCAGTGCCGGCCAGAAGACACGCTTCACCCGCGTCAGGTCAAAGCCCAGCCCAATCGTAAACATCAGAAAAACGATGCCCAACTCGCTTAGCTGATTAATCGTCGAAGCGTCCTTCAGGTTAGGCAATTCGGGCAGATAAGGCCCAATCATCAACCCTGCCAACAGATAGCCAAGGATCACCGGCAGGCGCAATAGGTGAAAAATCACCGTCACCAAAGCGGCGGCGGCGACCACCAAGGTCAAATCCTGCATGATAGAAGTCTCGTCCACTATCGCCAAAGATGGAGTCTACCGTTTCGCCAAGCAATGAATATTTGTCGTTGGCGTTGATAAGCCGTTATTTTGTTTGCGACAGTGGCTCTCAATAAAATTGGGCAATCAAATCAATTGCCTTCGCGAGGCAAACACGTCGCAATAGATGTGATTCATGAAGGTGCCCAAAAAGAAGAAACATCGGCAAAAAGAACAATTCCGCGAACTCAGCCAACTCAGCGTAGCACCGCTATGGGAAATGGCTGGGCCTTATGCCGCTGCACCTGATGCCGAGCGCCAAGGCAATGTCGCCCTGATCCGCGCAATTGGCGTGGTCATCGGCCAGCAAGGGAACACGGAAGACAAGGCTCGTGCACGCGAATGGGCTGTTTCTCGGCTAAACGACTCACTGGAAACCGTGCGCCGCTATGCCATGAACGCCCTTCCTCGCCTCGATGCCGGCTCCGAAGAAGAGCAGGCCTTACTTGCGCTCATGGAACGCGGAGTGAACGAACGAGAGCGTGCAGAAATCCTCGAAACGCTACAAAAAATCGGTGGCCAAGCCACGCTGGAGCAACTCGCCGGGGATAAAGCTGATTTTGCCCAACGCGTCGTTGAGCAAAAGCTCAGCGCCAAACTCGTCCGCGCCGACGCCGGGGCGATTGACATTGAACAAACCTACACGCCAGCCGAAGAGGTCTTCGTCGCCCTGCGTTGCCGTCCCGGACTTGAACAAGTGCTTGAAGACGAGATCCGCGCCCATCGTGAGATCTCAGCCGCCCTCAAATTGGACAAAACCGCGCGTGGCGTCATTTACCTCCGAGGCAAGGCCCCCCTTAGCTTAGGCTTACTCTATCAATTACGTTGCTTCGACACATTGGGCTTCATTCTCGGACGCGTAGATGAAACATCAGTAAAGGTTCGATTGGAGAAAATTGCCGCACTCATCGCCGCACCAGCCACGGTCGCCCTCATGTCTGCCTTTACTAATGGCGCACTACGCTACCGACTCCATTTTGACACGCGCAAACGTCAAAATCATGACGTCATTGAGATCAGCGATCTCGTTTACGCCCGCGAACCAAAACTGCTCAACGATAGTCGCCAAGCACCTTGGACCATCCAAGCCAGTGAGAGCCGCAAGGGCCTACTTCTAGAGTTAAGCCCACATGGTACCAGCGATCCGCGCTTCCAATATCGACGCGGAGACATCCCTGCGGCATCACACCCGCCGCTCGCCGCCACCATCGTCCGTCTGGCAAACATCCAAGATGGCCAAGTCGTCTGGGACCCCTTTTGCGGCACTGGCTCCGAGTTGGTCGAAGCCCGGCTAAGCGCCAATCTCAGCCAATGCCTAGGTACGGACATAAGTCCGGAAGCTCTCGAAATCGCCAAGGGCAACTGGGCTCAAGCAGGATTTTCGGCGGATCAAGCGACCTGGATCGAGTCAGATTTTCGCGATTCAGTCAGCAAGGGCGTCATCCCCACAGGTCAAGTGGATGCGATCATCTCGAATCCGCCCATGGGGCGCCGCGTACCAATCGAAGACCTAGGCCAATTGATAGAGGAACTCTTTGCTGCCGCTGCCAAGACCCTCCGACCCGGTGGCTCCCTCGTGCTGGTCAATCCGGTTAAGAATCGACCAGATCCAAGAGACTTTCGCAGTACGCTCCGCACTCAAGTCGACATGGGAGGCTTCCACGGCTGGTTGGAAAAACACGAACGAATAGAGCGCTGAACCGACAGCGACCGCGACGCTCATTCTGCCAATTGACTGTTTGAGAACGTGGACTCGGAATCGGGCTTGCCATCACTAAAAATCTGTTACACCTTACATTTACCCCGTTGCAAATCCCATCCTCGCAGGTTTGTGCGCAAACCTCGCATGTTAGACCTAACTTGGCAAAATCTAATAACGCTCCTAATAGGAGCGCTGATGAGTGGTGCCCTAATTGCAGCCCTCTTCGCTCAGAAACTGAAGCAAAAAACTGCCCAGCATGCGAAGCAGTTAGAAGCTACAGAACGCTCCGCCGACGAATCCACCCGTCTGACTAAGCTGGAGCTGCTCGAACAGCAGCAAGAGCGCCGTAAGGAACTCGAAAAAGAAATTCTAGAGCGAGAAGAACACCTGCGCCAGCGTGAGAACGATCAGCGAGATCGCGACAACAACCTCAACGAAAAAGAGGCTCGAATTATCACCCGAGAGGAACATCAAGCCCTCTCCGCCAAGCGCCTTGCCGAGGAAATGAGACGCGTCAAACGCTACCGTGATGCCTATCGCCATCGCCTGCGTAAAATCAATAATTGGACGTCCCAAGAAGCCATTGAAGCTTGGCGTGAAGAACTCCGCACCAGCGAAGACGAGCTCGTTAAGGAAATCAAGCGCGAGGTCCTATTGGAAAGCGAACAGATGTACCGCCATGAGGCCCAGCGCATCCTGATCGACACGATGCAGCGCATCACCGCGACCCCTCCCAATGAAATCAGCGCCACCCTCGTTCAAATCCCCAACGAGGACATGAAGGGCCGCTTGATTGGGCGCGAAGGCCGTAACATTCGCGCCATCGAATCCGCAACCGGCGTCACCCTGATGATTGACGAAACACCCGGCTCCATGCTCGTTTCGTCATTTGACCCTGTCCGCCGCGAAATCGCCCGCATTGCGCTAGAACGCCTGATCAAGGACGGCCGTATCCACCCAGTTTCGATTGAAGAGACGGTTACACAAGTCCGCGACGAGCTAAAAGACAGCGTGATCGAGCTTGGCGAACGCTCATTGCTCAAGCTTCGCCTGCACGGCGTTCATCCTGAAATCGTTTCCTTGCTGGGTAAGCTGCATTACCGCCTTTCGAACAACCAAAATACATTGGAGCACTCGATCGAGGTGGCGTATTTCTGCTCCTTGCTCGCATCAGAGCTGGGACTCGATCCCGATCTGGCCAAACGCTGCGGGCTATTCCACGACCTCGGCAAAGCAATTGACCACGACTACGAAGGCAGCCACGCCTCCAGCGCCGCCATGCTGCTCAAGCGTTATGGCGAAGACGAACGTGTGGTCAATGCAGTGGCTGCCTCACACGACGAAGTGGCTCCTTCAAGCGTTTACGCTGGGCTGCTTCGCGTGGCAGACTCCCTCTCAGCAAGTCGTCCCGGTGCCCGCGCCAATGCTCTGGAAGGCTACTTACAGCGCGTCCGTAGCTTGGAAGACCTTGCGCGCGACATGGATGGTGTCAGCGAGGTTTATGCCGTTCAGGCTGGCAAGGAAATCCGCATCATTGTCGAACCCAACCGAATGGACGACCAAGAGGCCCGCCACTTGGCTCGGACCGTCCGCCGACGCATCGAAGAGGAGCTAAATTATCCCGGCACAATCAAAGTCACGGTCATTCGCGAGAAACGTTTCGTTGAGACCGCCAAATAGGGCACAAAGGCCTCGGCCGGCACGAAATGAGGAATTTAGGATTCCGCTCGCCACCTTTTGGGTTTTTCATTCTGGGATTAATTCTTAAGCATTCCCGTTTAAACTGCTCGCTATGAAAATTTGGAATAACGAAAAGGCTGCTGCCATCGAAGCGGTTATTGCCGCCAGTAAACTCTGTGAAAATGTCCGCCAGCGCCTGAACGCCGGAGACCACAAAGAAAAGGAAGACCGCTCTCCCGTCACCATTGCTGACTACGGTTCGCAGGCAGTTATTCTTTCCCACTTAGCTAAAGCCTTTCCTAACGATCCTGCTGTCGCTGAGGAGGATGCCGCCGAGCTTACTGGTGCAACTGATCTACGTCAGCGCATCATCACTGAAGTGCAGACCATCGACCCAGACGCCACGGAACATAGCGTCATCACTGCGATTGATCGTGGTAACTACGGCGGCATTGAAGGCCGTTTTTGGACGCTGGACCCCATTGACGGCACCAAGGGGTTTCTCCGCCAAGATCAATACGCTGTCGCGCTCGCTCTCATTGAAAACGGCGAAGTCGTATTGAGCGTGCTAGGTTGTCCGGCACTCCCCCACAACCTAGACCTCCCCCATGGCGGCGCTGGCTGTCTGCTCGTTTCTCAACTGCACCACGGTACCGAAATCTACGATATGCAGGGCCACATGCTCTCAGGAGCCGTTGTGGATGACAATTTCAACCCGGCCTTATCCACCATCTGTGAGTCAGTCGAAAGCGGGCACTCCAAGCACGATTGGGCAGCCGCCATCGCCGAAAAACTCGGTGTCAAAACGCAATCCATCCGCATGGACAGCCAGTGCAAGTATGCCGCCGTAGCCCGTGGCGATGCCTCCATTTATCTACGCCTCCCCACCCGTCCCGGTTATCAGGAAAAAATCTGGGACCATGCGGCGGGCATGCTAGCCGTTGTCGAAGCGGGTGGCCGTGTCACCGACATGAATGGTGCTCCATTAGACTTTGCCAAAGGTCAGACGCTGAGCGCCAACTCCGGCGTTGTAGCGAGCAACCTGCATGTCCACGACGCAGTGCTCCAAGCAATTGCTGAAACCAAAAACGAATACCTTCCACGATAAAATCTATGGACGCTCTTCACACGGGCCTGCCCGTCACAATACGTCTCTGGGAAAACGGAACGCCGTTCGCGGATGATGCCCTCCCGGGCCTCCCACGGTTGACGATTTACCTGCCCAGCCCTGAACACCGCACCGGCCAATCCATTGTCGTGTGTCCGGGTGGCGGCTACGCCCATCTTGCAATCGCTCACGAGGGCCACCGTGTCGCACGCTACATCAGCAGCCATGGCACTGCCGCGGCAGTGCTGGAATACCGGCATGCGCCCTACCGTCACCCAGTGCCATTGCTAGACGCCCAACGCGCCATCCGCCTGATGCGCCATCACGCAACCGAGTGGGAATTGGACCCCTCCAAGGTCGGCATTCTCGGCTTTTCCGCTGGTGGGCACCTGACGGCTTGCGCCGCCACCCTCCCCCCCCTCACCGAAGGCTTACCTGGCGACGAAATCGACGCCCTTGACTGCCGTCCCGACTTTGCCGTGCCCATTTACGCCGTGGTGAGTATTTTCGAACCGTATGCCCACCTTGGCTCGCGACAAAATCTTCTGGGCGAGAAAGCCGATGACATGGAGCTCGTCGCCCAGCTATCGCCCGAGCGTCACGTCAACGCCAACACTCCCCCCTGCCTGTTGATCCACACCAGCGAAGACAAGAGCGTTGTCCCAGAGCACAGCATTGTCTTTTATCAGGCCCTCCGCCGTCACAACGTCCCGGCGGAACTACACATTTACGAAAAACACGGCCACGGCATCGGCCTCGCGCAAAATCACCCTTGGGGACCCGCGCTGATTGAATGGCTCAAGAATCGGACGTGAGAGCAAGCCCCCCCCTCAATCGATTAGCGAGCTGGCAGCCTATATCCGCATCCTGCAATCAACCTCGATCCTGTAGGTCGTACAGAGCAATGATATACGGGTGAGTCGGGTCGTAGTGCGTAAGCGTGTCAGCGTTTTCAATGCGACCGATGGGGCGGTTATTTTGTCCCGTGATGCCAACAGCAGAATCGCCGATATCCGCGCGACAGGCATCGACCAGCTTCATTAAGCGGGCAACGACCTCTGGATGCTTTGCAAAGACATTCTTTGATTCCCCGATGTCTTCGCGCAAATTATAAAGCTCATCGACTGCTTCTCCTTCTCTAAACACGTGCAGCTTCCACTCGTTATCGCGAACAGCCTCCAGATCATTCTTGAAGTAATAGAAGAAGGCCTCATGCGGCGATTCAGCTCCGGTTTGCGTCATGAGTGGCGCAATGTCCTTGCCATCGATAATGCGATCTGTTGGCAGTTTTGCGTCACCAAGCGTTGCCAACGTCGGATAGAAATCCATCGCACTGCAAAGCGCATCGCTGGTTAATCCGGCAGGGATTCCCTTGGGCCAACGCATGATGCAAGGCACACGCTGACCGCCCTCCCAAGTCTGCGCCTTGTGGCCGCGCAGAGGCCCATTACTCCCCCCTTCACCGCGTGCGCGGGAGCCATTGTCACTCGTGAAGATGACCAGCGTGTTGTCATCAATGCCCAACTGCTTCAATTCGTCCAGCAAGACTTCCGTAGCCCAATCGACCATTTCCACACCGGCACCATAACGCCCATTCAGCGATTTTTTCATGAACGATGCCGGAGCATAGATCGGCACGTGCACATACATGTGCGCCAAATAGAGGAAAAATGGTTGATCCTTTTTCTCCCGCATAAACTGAACGCAATCCTCCACGTAACGCTCGGTAATCCCAGCTTGGTCAGGCTGCTCCTGAATTACTGATTTATCCCTCAGCAATGGGAGGGGCGGGTTCACATCGTCTTCCTTTTGCCGCCCCATGTCGTTACTGTAGGGGATCCCAAAGTAGCTGTCGAAGCCATGCGAGGTTGGTAAAAACTCGGGCTGATCGCCACAATGCCATTTGCCAACGAGCTTCGACGCATAACCCTCCTGCTGAAGCAGCTTGGCAATGGTTGTCTCGTCGGGATTCAGGCCAACTTCATGCCCAGGATGCAGCACCCATCGACCATTAAACGTGCCAAACCCAATCCGTGGCGGATAGCAACCCGTCATCATGGCACCGCGCGAAGGCGAGCACACTGGCGAGGCCATGTAAAAATCCGTAAAACGCACGCCCTCAGCAGCCATACGATCCAGAGCAGGCGTCCGATTAACCGTCGATCCGTAGCAACCGAGGTCGCCGTAGCCGAGATCGTCGCAGTTAATGAGAATAATGTTCGGGCGGGTGTATTCTGAGGCCATTCCAATAAGAAAAACCGCGATCTGTCACCAATTCAACTGTAGATTTTCCAGCTAGACGCGGGCCTGCATGTAGCTGAGCGTGGGCCGATTCTCGTGTGGAAATGCTTCTTCCAATAACGGTGCCTTCGGCCGAGCCGTAACGGATGGATGCCGAAAAATCTGCCCTTTATTGGTGATGACCTGAATCGCTCGGTCATCCCAGATCTCAACCACATACGGGTCGAGTTCGTTGGTAATTTCCATATCTGCCAGCCTCTGTTTTTTCAGCCATTTACGGATCGGCGGTAAGTATTCCTCATGCGCAGCGCGGGCAGTAAAAATCTTAACCTTCCGGCCTTCTTCACGCCAATGGCGGACACGCGCCATCATCTCGGGAATCGGTTTGCCGATATGGGAAATACCGCGCCATGCAGAAAACTTTGCCAAAGTACCGTCCAGGTCGACACCAATCCAAGGCGTCGGGTCGGGCGTTGGCTTTACAATGGGCTCGGTCTTATTTTCAGGATTGGTTGGCAATTCGCTCATAATGAAAAGGAACCGGTAATCCTATCCGCGAACTAAGGACACGAAAAGCCTATTCTTGGTTCCGCCCAAGCGGAGAAATTGGCTCATTGCGTGCACTTCGCGCTGCCCGGACTGACACCCCAACGCTGGACACCAACATAAGCAGCGCGGCCACCACCGGGTGCAGGATGCCACCTGCCGCCAACCCCATTCCCAACAAATTATACGCCCCGGCAAAAATCAAATTACCCTGCACTGCACGACGCACTTTACGTGACAAAGCCAAGCCGCGGGCAATCGGTAACAGCGACTCGCCCATCAGCACCGCAGGGGATGTTGCCCGGCTCAAATCAGCCCCCTGGCCCATCGCGATCGCAGCATGGGCATGGCTCATTGCTGCCGCATCGTTAAGTCCGTCCCCCACAAACACTACGCGCTCACCTGCCGCTTGATACGCACGTACACGTGCCAGTTTATCAGTCGGCGACAAGCCAGCCTCCACGGTGATGCCTGCAAAATCCATTTGAGCAGGCTCGGGATCTCCAGTGAGAATCGACACCGCAACACCCTGCGTCTGTAAAGCCTTCAGCGCGGTTTCCATATCGGGCCGCAACTGCTCGCGCAGGTCAAATGCCGCTGCCCAATGGCCATCCAGCGCCACGAGTACTTCGCGCTTGCTGCTTGTCGCACGGGTACGGATCAGCACGCCCCCCCCTAGCGATTCCTCGATAAAATCCCGTGCGCCAATGCGGAGCACTGCTTCACGGCCAGAAGTCATGCGCACGACAGCCTCCACCCCACGACCCGGATGCTGCGTAATCGCCAAAGGCTCCACATCGATATTGTCCGCGTCTATCTTGGCTAACGCGCGCGCAACCGGATGCGGGCTAAGGCTTTCCACCACACGCACAGCGGCCAATAGCTCACTCTGGTTGCCCATATAAGCGGGCGCAATTTCGATGTCTTCCACCTGCAAAGATTCAAAACTGAGCGTGCCAGTCTTATCGAAAATGATACGGTCCGCTTGAGCCAATTGGTCGCCAAAGTCACCAGTGCGCACAGTCAACCCCAACCGCGCAAATTGAAGCAATTGGCTCCAGACCGCAATCGGTGTGGCCAAGCCCAACGCACAGGGACAAGCGACGAGTAGCACCGCCATGGCATTGAAAAGCGCAGTCGTCCAAGGAACGACCAATGACCAGCCAATGAAAGTCACTGCCGCAATCACGATCACGCTCGGCACAAACCAACGCATCAGCCGATCTGCCTGAACTTGTAATTCCGACGGACGTAAACGCGCCTGCTCAACAGCCTCCAGCATGGCGTCAATGCGGCGTTCCCCAATCAAGGCGCGGGGCTCGATGATGAACGTCCCATCCACTGAATACGAACCGGCCCAAACGGAGTCACCCGGCTGCCGGCGAGTCGGCGTCAGCTCACCAGTCATCGCCGTATCGGTGATGTCACCCACACCAGAGCGAACTACGCCGTCAACAGGGATCGGTTCGCCTGGTGCAACGGAGACGGCAGAATCGGGCGCAAGCTCATCAACTGGTACACGTCGACGCTGCCCGCAGCATGTTTCCAAATAGGCGAAATCAAAGGCGTCACGCAATTCGCGCACCGCACCGAGAGCACGTTCTCGTGAGCGAGCACCCAGCGTTTTGCCCACGGTGTAAATCGCCAGCACGATCGCCACGACTTCGTAATAAACAGCGCCCTGCCCGGTCAGCGTCGCGGTCAATGAAGCCCCAAGCGCCCCCAACGCACTAATGAGGAACAATGCCTCTACGGTGATACGATGCTCACGAAAAGCCTGCCATGCATTGCGGATCAGTGGCGGAGCCAGCAGCGCTAGCACAACGACGGCAGAAATCAGCAACCCGCCATGCAGCACCCAATAAATTGGCTGGCTGCGGGTCAGAGGAACCTCCGCTGTGTTTAACCCAAGGCCAAAAATCATCCCCTGACCAGCCATAACGGCCGCAATTCCCACTTTGAGCCAAGTCATCGTCCAAGCACGCTCGTCCGTCGTAACTCCCGGAGAAGCGTCGGTGTGGCAACACGCGTTGGGCAATTCATCGGCCATCAAAAGAAAAGAAATTCCCTTTTCTCAGGATGGCAAGCGACAAGAAGTCTTGGCTATTCGGCCGATTCAGGCGAGGCGTTAGTAGCTGGCTTGATGATTATCGGCAAACCAGGACCAACGCCTAGGTATTGCTTCGCCAATTCGTTGACCTCGTCCAACGTCACCGTGCTGTAGTCCGACGCCAGCGTGCGCGCCCAATCGAATTGCTGTGGATAGATAGTGGAACCTGACATGACACGGCTCAACCAGTAATTATTCTGGCGGACGTATTCCTCTACGTATTTCTGCAAAGGCAACACCGTGCGCACAAGTTCGTCGTCCGTTATATTTCCTTCGCCGAGGCCCACGCCCAACTCGCGAATAATACCCACAACGGATTCGACCTTGGCCGGATCGGCGAAATTCAAGCCGAAGAGATAGCCATAATCCGGGTAGATTTCACTCGAACTGTTGCGCGCATAGGGGCTATAACCTTCACCGAGTTTTTCCCGTACTTCCAGACGGAGACGGTCGCGGAATACGCTGGCCAGCACATTTAGTCGGCGAGTGCGCTTGATGTCCCAAAAATCCGTCGTTGGCCAATAGACCGCAGCCATTGCCCGCGGGATGTCCGACTCATAGGTATAGAGCTGCTGCTCGGTCGCCTTGGGAAAAACCACACCTTTTCGCGCATCTTCATACTTATCGGCCTCGGTTTTGCGATCAGGCAAGGCACCAAACGTCGCCGCCACCGCAACAAGCGCGGTATCATAATCGACTTCGCCAACAACATTGATCTCCAAATAATCTTCAGCCAAAGGAGACTTCAGCCACTCCCGCAAGGAATCCATGTTTTGCGATTCAAAATCATCTTGTGATGGAAATCCGAAATGATAATTATCTCCCGATAAATACTTCATCACCAGATTGCCCCAGACGCCTTCTGCAGTATGATTCACTTCGATTGACATCTCCTCATAGGCTTTACGAGCTTGGCGTGCAGCCTCTTCGCGGTAGCCCGGTGCAGTGATATAGGCGGCCATTAGCTGCAGCTGACGCTCAAAATCCTTGGGTGTCGTGCCGCCCACCAGTTCAAACGAATCCTCCCCCACGGAGAACACAGCACCGACCGATTGCCCCGCAAGCACACGCTGCATTTCATCAACTGAAAGCGCTTCCAGCCCACCGGCTGAAAAGGCCAAATTAGCAAACGCCGCGATACCTTTCTGCTCGGGCTTCATTGTAAGCCCCCCCCCCCCGAAACGTACCAGCACGCCGACTGAATTGGCCTCGAAATCTGTTTTCTTGAAATTAAGGCGCACGTTGTTGTCGAACTGAACCTGCCATATATCCAGATCCTTCACGTAGCTCTGTTTGACGATCTTTCCCACCGGCCCGAAGTCCGTGTAGGGCCACTTGAGTTCGCGCTCTTTCTCTGGGGCTTCAACAAGTTTCCCAGCACTGGTCTGATAGACCTTAGCTAGCTCGGTTTCAGCGTTTTCCAGCTCTAAATTTCCACTAACAAAGAGGAAACGCCCCCCCCCCCGCCAAAGTTCTTCCAGTGAAGTTTGAGCACTTTCAGGGGTCAATTGGTCCATCGCTTCAGCTGCTATGGAAAGATCGGTTTGGGGCGACGTAAAGACGTTCTCCCGTGACAAGCTGCTGACAATGCCCCCGGATAGGGCACGTGACTTGCGAGTTGGCGCGGCCTTCACGGCTTCTTCATAATCATTGAGAATATTCGCCTTCACTTCAGCTACTTCGGCCTCAGAAAAACCATGCTCCAGAGCGCGCCGAAGTTCCTGCTCGATGATGGCGACCGAATCCCGCCATTGGTCAGGCTGGCAGGTCACATCCACACCGCCCAATTCAAAGAAATCAAGATAGTCCCAAAAATAAGCACTACCGGTGGTGAATGAAGCATTTTCCTGCTTGGCCAGTTTTTCCAAACGGCGCGTCAGCATACGATTAGCAGCGGTGGTCATCATATCCCTTACCCGCACTTCACGGCTATCCGGCTCGCCATGAAACTGCCTCAGCGTCATCAATGACACCTCGGTGGTCGATGCTTCGGGTTCGGAATGCAAGCTTGTGGCCAGCTCAGGCGTCGTCAATTTACCCATGTCAACAACTGGCAACGGCGTTTCCGCCTTGGGCAAATCGCCAAACATTTCCGTGATGGCCTTAACTGCCTGCTCGACGTTCACTTCACCGACAATCACCACGGCCATGTTGTCCGCCCGATACCAAGTCTCATAAAAAGAAACGAATTCAGCGCGCGGCGCGTTGGTGATCACCTCATCCAAGCCGATTGGCATACGCTGCGGCATGAGTGCCTCAGGAAAGAGAAACTCCCAATAGGCAATGAAGGTGCGGTAGTCCACCGAATCCCGGTCGCGCTTTTCGCTGAGGATAACGCCGCGCTCCATATCGATTTCCTGTTCCCTTAATAAAAGACCACCAGCGTAATCGCGGAGCACTTGTAGCCCTTCGTGAAAGAGCTCGGGTGTTTTTTCCGGAAGCTCGAGCTTGTAAACGGTTTCGTCGAAGCTGGTGTGGGCGTTGGTGTCGGCCCCAAAGCTCATACCAAGGCGTTGTAGATATTCGATCAGTGAGCCGGGAGCGTAATGCTCCGAACCATTGAAGGCCATGTGTTCAAGGAAATGCGCCACGCCGCGCTGGCTTTCGGTCTCTTGCAGTGAGCCTGCCTTGACGAGCAAGCGCATGCTGACACGGTCCGGCGGCTCAGCATTGGGCATAATCGCGTATTGCAGGCCATTGGGCAACTCACCAAAAACCACTGCCGGATCAACGGGCAAGTCATTAGCAGTCACGGTTTTATCTGCAAAAACCGGCGCAGCCAAAGAGCAAAACAATACGGTAAAAACGGGGAAAATTGGAGTAAATCGAAGAAAATTCATGAGCATGAGGCATTAACGAACAGCCATGGCAGACAAGCCAAGGACAAAAAGATGTGTTTCCTTTGACGCGTAAGTCGTTATCAAGTTCCCCTTTAGGCTATAATTTCAATGATCCTCCTGTATCGCATCCTCTTTCCCTTCATGCTGTTGCTAGGGTTGCCCTATTACGGCTCCCGGATGCTGAAACGGGGTGGCTATGGGCGCGATCTGCATCACCGTTTTGGGCTGATGGACCGCCCCCCCGCTCGCCGCACGGGCGTCAAACGCATCTGGATACAGGCCGTCAGTGTGGGTGAGCTCCGTGCCCTGCAACCCATCATGGAGGGGCTGCAAACGCGATCAAACGTCGAAATCGTGCTCACGACCACTACCAGCACCGGCTATGCGCTCGTCGAGGAACACTATACCCGCTGTTGCTTGAAGACTGGTCTTTTCCCACTCGACTGGGCACCTTTTTGTGCAAATACGTGGGATCGTATCGATCCAGACCTGTCGCTGCTGATGGAAGGTGACATCTGGCCAGAGCATCTCCATCAAGCGAACAAGCGCAATGTACCCGTGATCCTGATCAACGGCCGCATGTCCGACCGCTCCTTTCGGCGCTACAGCAAATTTGGCAATTCGGCCAAATGGCTTTTCGGAAAAATCAGCCACGTTTTTGCCGCGTCATCCATCGACGCCCAGCGTTTCGCCGAACTCGGCCTGCCCAAGGACCGATTGGAGACCACGGGGAACGTCAAGTTCGACGTCCGCGTGGAACCAATCCTCGATGAGACCGCTCGCAGCCGACTAAGGGCGGAAATGGGCTTTGCCGACAACTCACTCGTCCTGCTCGGCTCCTCCACCTGGCCTGGAGAGGAAGCATTCCTGCTCCAAGTCCTGCAAGAAGCCCGACGCGAAGGACTCGACGCCCGTCTGCTCATCGCACCGCGACATGCCGAGCGTCGCAAGGAAATCCGCCGCGAGCTAGAGCGCCACGCAGTCAGGTTTAGTTTCCGTACCGGCGAGGCGGTGACGTCCCCGCTCGATGTCTACGTGGGCGACACCACCGGCGAACTGGCGATGCTGACCCAAGCCGCAGACGTGGTCTTTGTCGGCAAAAGCTTACCGCCGCACACCGAAGGCCAAACACCAATTGAGGCTGCCGCTCTCGGCCTGCCAATCGTTTACGGCCCAGGCATGGGCAATTTCCGCCGAGTCTGCCAATCCCTCGAAGCTGAAAACGCCGCTTGGCGGGGAATCGACGCCTCAGACGCCGAGCAAAAGCTGCTTCAACTCCTCCGCGATCCTGCCAAACGCCTTTCGCTGGCCCGCGCCGCCCGTAACTGGCACGCCCGTAACCAAGGTGCCGCCCAGCGCATCGTCAACTCTCTGGCCCAGAAACTGGAAGCTCAATAAAAAATCTTCAGGAGAATTAACCCGACAAAATCAGGGGTACGGATCGTGTAAGCGTATCGTAAAGCGGAATTAACGTAACCCACAGAGTTACTCACAAGGTTTTGGGAATAACGTTTTTCTTTACGAACGGGGCCAAATATCAATGATCGTCCAATGGCCGACACTCAGTACAAACAGCGTCCGTTTCAGAAGAAAAAAAATGATCTGGAACCATATGCCGGAGATCGTCTGATCCCGCATGATTTGCGCCTCGAGCAGGCGTTGCTGGGCTGTATTTTGCTGGAAGGCGGCAGCGATACCATGGCGCAGTGCATTCAGGAAAAGGTGCGTACCGAGTGTTTTTACAGCGCCAAGCATCAGATGATTTTTGACGCGATGACGGCGCTCTACAAGGAGTCGACCCCGATTGACGAACTCATCCTCCGTGACGAACTCAACCGCACACAAAAATTCGAGGAAATTGGCGGTGATGCCTACTTATTTGAAATTACGGGGCAAATCAGCACCACCGCGCACATGCCCCACTACATCGAGCGCATCAAAGAATACCATTTGCTGCGTGAGCTGATCCGCTTCTCCAACCGCACCGTCGAGGGCGTTTACGAGAATCCGGGCGATGTTACGGCGTTCATTGAAGAAGTAGAGCAAAGCATTTATAAGATTAGCGAAGACCGCATCAGCGATTCGGCCCAAAAAATCGACAAGACCGTCGACGGTGCCATGCGCTTGATCTACCAGATGTATGAGAACCGGGGCGAAATTACCGGTACCACAACAGGTTTCGTCGATCTGGATAAAATGACAACCGGCTGGCATCCGGCAGAAATGATTGTTGTCGCTGCCCGACCGTCCATGGGGAAAACCTCGATGGCTTTGAATATGGTCGAGGGCGCAATCATGCCCCGTACCGGAACTGCAGCCCCGACCCTAATGTTTTCGCTGGAAATGCCTGCCGAACAGCTCGCCGTCCGCTTGCTGTGTAGTCGTGCACGCGTTAATATGTCCAAGTTGCGCGAAGGCTTTTTGCCGCAAGAAAAGCAAAAAGACCTCGTCCGTGCGGCACAAGAAGTCAAAGCAGCACCATTTTTTATCGATGACAGCTCGGGCCTGACAATTCTGGAAATCCGCGCCAAAGCCCGCCGCCTGAGTAATCAGATGCCACTTGGCTTGGTCGTAGTGGACTATTTGCAACTCGTGGCCGGCGATAACAGCATCCCGCGTGAACAGCAAATTGCCGATATTTCGCGCGGCATGAAGGGTATGGCCAAGGAATTAGGCATCCCGGTAATCGTGCTCGCGCAGCTCAACCGTGAGAGCGAAAAGGAAAAAAGACAGCCTCGAATGTCTGACCTCCGCGAGTCCGGCTCGATCGAGCAAGACGCTGACGTAGTGCTACTCATTTCCAAGCCCCGGGAATTCGACGAGCAGGAAGACCTTGCCAGTGACGCGGTTGCACGCGATTTAATCATTGCCAAGCAACGTAACGGGCCAGTAGGAACCGTGCCTTTAATGTTCACGAAGAACCTGACGCGCTTTGAAAACTACACGCCACAACCTGCTTGACTGGACCGTTAAGGCATCACTGCTGCTTTTTCTTATACTGCAATGCCCGCTCGCGCGGGGGCAAGATGCCTCTGCTAATGCGCCAATTGTTGAAAAAGTAGACATTCAATTCGAGGGCTTTAAAAACGTCAGCGAACAAAACGTGCTGGCGCACATCCAGCAACGGGTGGGCCTGCCTTATCAAGAGCCACAGGTCGATAAATCCGTCCGCTCTCTTTATCAGAGTGGACTCTTCGAGTTTATCGAAGCGCGCCGGACGACCCTCCCCAACGGTAACTTTGAGCTGACGTTCGTCGTTGTTCCCAAATACCGTATTACCGGTATCACCTTCGAAGGCTTGGTGGACTCAGATGCAGACGACCTCGAAGACGAAATCGAAACCTCTAGTGGTCTGCCACTGGACGAAGTGCAGGTCAAACGCGACTCCACGAAAATTTTCGATCTTCTGCAAAAAGACGGCTACACCAATGCCAAGGTCAGCTATCGCATCGACCGTAATGACACGACCGGCACCGCCGTCGTCATCTTCGTTGTCGATGAGGGCGAGCGTTTGGACATCGATAATATCGAGTTCGTGGGCAACGAGAACTTCAGCTCCAGCACCCTACGTGACATGATGACCACAACCGAGTATTTCTGGCTCTGGTCTTGGCTTGTCGGCGGCGGGCGTTTGCAAGAAGAAGACTTTCAACGCGATTTGGACATCATTCGTGATTACTATAAGAACGAAGGTTATCTCGACGTAGAAATCCCTGAATCCGAAGTGGTTCTGGAATACCCAGCCAGTGGCGAGCTTGATATTATCATTACGATTCACGAAGGCCGTCGCTATTATGTAGGCAACATCACCTTTGAAGGGAACAAACTGTTCACCACCGAAAGACTGGTCAGCATTCTTGCCACCCAGACCGATGATGTCTTCTCCCCCAAGAAAATCGACGAAGATGTCGAGCTTCTCAAAGACTTCTACGGCCAAATTGGCTACCTCGACACCTTTATCCGCATTGAGCGTTTGCCCAACGTAGATACCGGAAAGATCGACCTGACCTTCGTCGTTACCGAGGGTGAACAGTTTTACGTAGAGAGCATCACCCTGCAGGGCAACACCAAGACACGCAGCAGCGTGATCATCCGCGAATTGGCGCTCGCACCAGGCGATGTCTTTGACCTTGTTCGCATGAAGGCCAGCCAGGCACGCTTGGAAAACACCCGCTTTTTCGAGGCCGTAAATCTGGCACCTGAAGCGAGCAACCTCCCCAACCGCCGCAATCTGCGTGTAACAGTCAAGGAAGGCAGCACGGGTAACCTAACCTTCGGTGCGGGCTTTAGCTCCATCGAGTCCGTGGTCGCCTTTGCCGAATTAACACAAAGTAACTTCGACATCTTCAACTACCGCTCAATGTTCCAAGGTGGTGGTCAGAAGTTCCGCCTTCGTTTCTCGATCGGTGTGCAGTCCAGCGAATTCCTGCTGTCCTTTGAAGAGCCTTGGGTCTTCCAGCGCGAGCTTGCCTTTGGTTTTGAAATTTACCGCACCGAGTCCGATTACCTCTCCAGCTCCTACAATGAGTTGCGCACAGGCATGGAGCTTTATCTGCGCAAACGTCTCTTCGAACTGGTTGAAGGCCGTTTGTCCTACACAATTGAGCAGGTCGACATCAAAGACGTCGACCCCTACGCTTCGCCGGTTATCCAACAGGAAAAGGGCATCCGCACCGTTTCCAAGCTTGGTTTCCAGCTCCTTCGCGATACGCGTAACAATCTCCTCTGGACTACCAGTGGTAACCGTCTCGAATACATTACCGAGCTCGCGGGCACCGGCATTGGTGGTAACACCGACTACATTCGCCAAGAAGTGCGTGCCACCCAATACATCCCCACTTTCGATCTGTTTGACCAAACCATCCGCCTCCACGCGCGCACTGGCACGGTCATCCCCACCAAGACCGAAACGGGCGTTTTCTTCAATCAACGAGCTTGGTTGCCTGAGACCTACGAGGACGGCGTGCCCTTCTTCGACAAATATTTCCTCGGTGGGCCTTACACTTTACGTGGCTTTAATTTCCGAGAAGTTGGCCCGAAAGATCCGATCTCCGGCGAAGCACTTGGTGGCGACACCATGGGTCTCGTTCAGGTGGAATACATCTTCCGCTTCATGGAGCAGCTCGGCATGAAGTTCTTCTATGACGGCGGTTTCGTCAACCAATCGGCTGGCAACTGGATTCCAACGTCAGACACCGGCACTGGCGTTCTGGCTGCCGTCCGCCCTCGCCAAATCATCCCCGTCAACCGCACATCGATCACCAGCACTTCTGGCGGCTGGAACGACGACGTGGGCGTTGGCCTGATCATCTTACTACTCGGTTCACCACTAAATCTAGACTTCGCTTGGCCAATCCACAGTGACCAGTTCAATGAAAGCAGTGGCCCAGTATTTAACTTTTCGTTCGGAACGGTTTTCTAAACCGGCTGTCAGCATGACACAGCCTTTGAACCTCCTACAGTCATTGTTTTATCAGCAAAACGCCCTTAGCACATCAAAATCCTAACTATGAGAAAACTCCTGATCACCCTCCTCGCATTCAGCGCAATCAACATGGCATTTGCGGAGACTCCCGTCATTCTGACGGTGAATGTCGCCAAGCTTTACGACGGCTACTGGAAGGCCAAGGAAGCTGAAGCCAAGTTCCAAAGCTCGATTGAAAACGCACAGCAGGAAATCCAATCCATGATCACAGAAGGCATGGCGATGACCGAAAAGCTGCAGGCTCTACAAGCGGAATCCGGCAGCCCGGCCATTTCCAAAGATCGCAAAGACGAAATCGCCCAAGAAGCCCAGACACAAATCCAGGCCATCCAACAAAAAGAGCGTGACGTCAATGCCTTCCGCCAAAAGACCGATCGCCAGCTTCAACAGCGCCGTCAGGCCATCACCGAGCTGCACCTGTCTGATATCCAAGAAGTCGTGACCGAAGTCGCCGAGGAAAAGGGCGCTGATTTGGTCCTCAACACGCAAGGCCTCGCCGTTGTATTCTCCAAAGAGAGCATGGATGTCACCGATGACGTTCTGACCAAGCTCAACGCCGCCAAACCGTAGTCGACAGAGAAATTCAATTTTCAGCCCCGGAAGGTTAACGCCTCCGGGGTTTTTTAACGCCCCTTTATCAACTTACCGCTCATTCCGTTCATAAAATGTTCGCGTTCGTGAGCGCTGCGGCAAAATCTAACTGACGATGCAGATCGCTTATCGCCTTTCGCAGATCCAAAGCCTCAGCGGTGCCGACCAACTGGATGGCGCATTTGAAGGCATGATTACTGGCATAGCCGCACTGCGCGACGCTGAACCCGGCGATTTGTCATTCCTCGGCAACAAGAAATACACGCCTGAGGTCAAGGAGAGTCGCGCCAGCGTTATCCTCGTCCCAATCGAATACCAAGGCACACCCAAGGCAGGCCAATGCTTTGTCCGGGTGGGAAACCCATCCTTGGCCCTGGCCCGTATCTGCGGGGAATTGGAGTCTCAGCTCTGGCCTTGGCCCGAAGCCAACATCCACCCCAGCGCCGTCATTCACGAAACGGCTGAAATCGGTTTGGGGGCACATATCGGCCCCGGCTGCGTAATCGAAGCCGATGCGAAAATCGGCGACCGCAGTTGGCTGCAAGCCCAGGTTTTTGTCGGTCGCGGTGTTCTTATGGGCGAACGCTGCTGGCTACGGCCCAACGTAACTATTTATGCCGATTGTATCCTCGGCGACCGCGTGCGCATCCATGCTGGGACTGTGATTGGCTCGGACGGATTTGGCTACGAAAGCCCTAGCGGCGTCCACGAAAAAGTACCACAGATTGGCAATGTCGTAATCGAAAATGACGTGGAAATCGGTGCCAACACCGCCATTGACCGCGCTAGATTCAGCAGCACTCGCATCGGCGAAGGCGCGAAGATCGACAACCTCGTCCAGATCGCGCACAACGTCCACATTGGCCCTCATTGCCTAATCGTTGCCCAAGCTGGCGTCTCTGGCAGCACGGTGCTGGAAAACCATGTTGTTGTGGCTGGCCAAGCCGGCATCACCGGACATCTGCGCTTGGCCGCCGGCACAATCGTAGGTGCTCAAGGTGGCATTCATTTTGATACCGAGCCAGGCAAATACTATCGTGGCAGCCCAGCACTGGAGGCCTCTCTGGCTAATCGTATCCACATCCTTTCCAAACGTCTGCCTGAGCTTTTCAAGCGATTGGAGAAGATCGAGGAATCTCTGCTGCCTTCTGCTCATTGAGGCCAAGTAATCGAATTTCACTTCACGAAATAACCATAAACGTCACCTAAACGTTGAATTCACTCGCCGCCACGCCACTTTTCCCTTTGGAAACCACCCGCATGAAAGAACAGGAACTTAAAATCTTTACCGGAAACGCGAATCCCGAACTAGCCAAAGAAATTTGCCAGTATCTCGGCTGCCGACTTGGTGAGGCCACCGTGGAAGCCTTCCCAGATGGCGAAACGTTTGTTCGCATTGATGAGAACATTCGCGGTCGCGACGTGTTCCTGATTCAACCTACCTGTAATCCGGCCAACCAACACCTGATGGAACTGCTGATCATGGTCGACGCCGCCCGCCGCGCCTCAGCCAACCGCATCACTGTAGTTCTACCGTTTTTCGGCTACGCCCGCCAGGACCGCAAGGACCAGCCACGCGTGCCAATTACTGCCAAGCTCGTAGCCAACCTGATCGCAGCCGCTGGTGCTAATCGTGTCCTCACGATGGACCTGCACGCCCAGCAAATTCAGGGTTTCTTCGACCTACCAGTCGATCATCTTTACGCTTCACCCGTCTTCTCCGACTACCTCCAAAAACTCAAGCTTGAGAGCGATCTTGTCGTTTACTCGCCTGATGTTGGCGGGATGAAGATGGCGGCTGCCTACGCTGCAATTTTAAAAACTCCTCTCGGATTCGTCGCCAAAAAGCGGGTTAGCGCCACCGAAGTCGAGGCGTTCAATCTCGTGGGCGATGTCGAGGGCAAAGATGTCCTCTTGATTGACGACATGACTGAAACCGCAGGCACGCTGACCGCCGCCGCCGAACTCCTCAAGGAGAACGGTGCGAAAAGCGTCCGTGCAGCCGTTACCCACGGTGTGCTCAATGAAAAGGGCTACAAGCGTCTCCAAAAGGGCGTTATTGACGAGTTGATCACCACGAATACCACGCCAGTTGACCCACGTGGCTTGCCCATCACCGTACTTTCTGTAGCCGAGCTACTCGGCAAGGCGATCATGCATATTCACTCCAACGAGAGCGTCTCCGGTCTGTTTGAAATCAAGGGATTCTGAGCGAAAGCAGAAGCACCGATTTCAGCCAGAGCAGATTGACGCGGAGCACTAAGAGAATCAGAAATTGTCTCCTCTTTACTTAGCTGCGAAACATCGACTGCGCTGGGTGCGTCAAAAGATCTCGCCCCCGGAAGTAGCTATCATTGGCAGCTATCACGGTGGCAACACTGGTGACATGGCTTTGGCCGGTGCCATCCAACTGGCGCTTAAAGATACCTCCACCAAATACGGGTTGCAGTCACACTACAACCTAGGTGTGTGGCCAAAAGCTCCACGCGCAATCATTGGTGGAGGAGCAATTGCTGATGAAAGCTTTTTAAGAAACTTGGCTGAACGCTATCGGGGCCAGTGGAAACGTGTGGCTATCTTAGGAGTCGGCTTCGTTGGAGATATCCAAAAGCCGGATATTCTACAGTTTCTTCGTGAAATTAGTGTGTTCAGCGTGCGCACCCACGACGCCAAACAAAAGTTTGAATCGATGACAGGCCAAACGATCGCTAACTGCGCATATGACTTGTCATTCGCGCACTTTGAAGAAAATGCCTACCGGAACACCTCCAATAACCATGAGCTGCCAATTGGGATAAATCTCGCTGAAGTGCAGTGCTCCTTGCTCAATAAGAGCGTTCAGATTGAGTCGGAATTCGTTGAAGCTTCCTCCGATGCACACCGCCGACAGGGTGAGCGAATATTCCAACAATACCGGACTTATTTCCGAGCCATCGTTGCGCATTGGTTGGCGCAGGGAAAAAAAGTCACCCACATTCCCTTCACCGTAGGTGATGACACGATCGCCCGGCACATTCTGGAGGGAATGGATGTGACTTACCTGAAATTTCAGAACAAGCCAGCAAAAGTGCTGGCCCGTATAAGGAATGTTCAACGCTTTTACACGACCCGTTTCCATGCCCTTGCGTTCGGTATCATGTGCGGCGTCCCCGTCACACCTTACTGCTACGCGGCGAAATGCCGCAACCTCCTGCTTAATCTCGACATCAAGAACGAAATATTCCTCTCCCCCGAAAGGTTTATCGATAACCCCATTGAGCCTCTGATTACGAAAGCAATTTGCGAGAACGGTCTCATCGTGCCCGCTAAGCAGCTAACGCAAATCAAAACCAGCGTTCATAATCTAATTAGCTCAGCCTATAACCGCATTCAAGATGCGTGAAACGATTGTAGCGACATGGCAAAATTCCCCCAGAGCTTAACTCTCAATACCAGCCGATGCCACTTGCGTATCGTCTCTCGGGAAGACGCACCGCACACAATGGCGGCCTCACGCTATCCCGGCTTTAATGATGGCATGCTCTGGGAGCCACCGCAGTCCGAGGAAGAGCTGCTTCCCCATTATCTCGACTCGCTCAAAGCTTGGGATAGTGACCGGGCTTACGGATTCACGATTGAGGACAAAGACGGTAAATTCATCGGCCGGTGCGCCATACGTCGTGAACAAACGGAAGGCATCTGGAACCTCGGATTTTGGACGCACCCCGAACAGCAAGGACAAGGCTACATGACCGAGGCCGTCGCCGCCCTACTCCACTTCGGCTTTACCCGCCTAGGTGCCGCCCAGATCATCGCCAACCATGCGCTTTGGAATAAGGCCAGCGAGCGCGTGCTCCAGAAAAACGGGCTCCGTTTCCTCCGCTTCCTTCAGTTTGGATTTTTCAAGAACGGCCAATGGGTCGAAGAAAACCAGCACGGCATTACGTTGGACGAATGGCAAATGCGTCAGACCAGTTAATCATCATGCGATCCAATCCCAACCAACATAGCAGATCACTCTATTGTCCGATTGATGGCCATGTGTTGGCGACTCGTGCTGGCGGTGGCGTTGACTACCATTCATGTGAGAAATGCTCCGGCATTTGGGTGCCTGGCTATACATTAGAACGAGTTTTTCAAGATCCGCATTTCGACTTCACATCTAAGCCACCAGTAAATGCCCCAGTCCGTCAATGTGCTGGCTGTCAAATACCTCTTCAGGCCATTGAGTATTATGGCGTCGTCATCGATCACTGCCGCCATTGCAAAGGCGTCTGGCTGGATAAAGGCGAGATGAGAAAACTCCGTTCAGTCATCAACCAGAAAGTCACACCTCGAGAAGCCAGACAAAGTCCCAGCGCATGGGAACAAGCCATCGGCAGTCTGGATATTCTAGAAGTTTTTGCGGCAATCTTCGACTGGTAGGAAATTTCAGACCGCATTCCATGGTTGCACGAAGCCGGACCGATGGTTTTCTTCTGCCCATGAAAGTATTGGTCATTGGATCCGGCGGCCGCGAGCACTCGCTGGTCATCGCTTGCCGTAAAAGCCCGTTAGTGGACGAAATCATTGCTGCTCCGGGCAATGGTGGTATGGCGATGGACGCCCAGTGCCGCCCTCTAGACGTCAACGACTCAGACGCCATTGTCGCTTTAGCCCACGAAGTGGCAGCCGATTTAGTCATTGTCGGCCCCGAAGCCCCCTTGGCCGTGGGGGCAGCAGATGCCCTGCGCGCCGCTGGTTTTGATACCTATGGCCCCGGCCTCGATGGTGCCCGTCTCGAAGCCAGCAAGAACTTTACTAAGAAGTTTCTAATTGATAATCAAATCCCAACAGCGTGGGGCGAGAAGTTCACCGACTTCGCGCTAGCGGTCGATTATCTGCGCCGCTCGGAATATCCACTGGTCATCAAAGCAGACGGCTTGGCCGCGGGCAAAGGCGTCCTCATCTGCCAGACCTTCGAAGAAGCTGAGCGCGGCGCACAGGAAATGCTCGTCAAGAATGCCTTTGGCGAAGCAGGCCAAGAAATCTTGATCGAAGAATTTATGGACGGCGAGGAGGCTTCGATCATGCTCATGGTCAGCGGCGAAGACTACATTATGCTGCCTGCCAGCCAGGACCATAAACGCGCTGGCGAAGGTGACACGGGCCTGAATACCGGCGGTATGGGTGCCTACGCCCCCGCAGCCGTTGTCAACAACACCGTTGAAAAGAAGGTCCGCGAGGAAATTATCATCCCTACACTCCGTGCACTTAAAAAGGACGGCATTGACTACCGTGGCACGCTCTACGTGGGCATTATGGTGATGCCAGACGGTCAACCCAAGGTGGTCGAGTTCAACGTCCGCTTTGGGGACCCTGAGTGCCAGATATTACTCCCTCTGCTAGAGCAAGATCCCGTGCAATTGATCCTCGATTGTGCCCGCGGCGAGCTGAAACCCGAAACCGTGCGCGTGAAGGATGAATACGCGATGATCGTCGTCATGGCCGCAGGCGGTTATCCGGACGCCTACCGCAAGGGTGACGTCATTTCCTTTCCTGCCCAACTTCCAGACAACGTTTCAATCGTTCACGCAGGCACCAAGCGCACAGATGCGGGTGAGATTGTCACCGCTGGAGGACGTGTCCTCGGCGTTGTGGCGACTGGTAACACCCTGAAAGCCGCGCAAGATGAAGCCTACTCAATCGTTCGAATGATTAGCTGGGCCGATGCCTATTTCCGCCGTGACATTGGCTGGCGTCAATTAGAGCGCGAAAGCTGAAATTCTCCGTTTTTTCGTGCAAGGATTCCCACCTGTGCTATAAGCAATGGATACTATGCCTAAGCGGGATCACATCATCGTCGTTTGCACCGCCAACATCTGTCGTAGCCCGATGGGTGAGCGCATGTTGGCGCACGGTCTGGCGGCGGAGCCCCCCCCCCTCGACCGCCTCAAAGTCGTCTCCGCCGGTATTTCGGCCTATGACGGGGACCCAGCTTCCGTTAATTCCGTCCGCGCACTCAAATCCGTCGGCCTGAATCTTAGCGACCACAAGAGCCAACAGATTAGCCAGGAACTGCTCGACAAGGCCTTTGCCATATTCTGCATGACACAGACCCACCGCACGCTGATTGAAGTCCATTTCGACCACGTGCCCCGTCATCTATATCTCTTCCGCGAACTGATGTCTGGCGATGCTGGCATCGAGATCCCCGATCCATTTGGACGCGAACTCCGCGAATATGAGGCCTGCCGTGACTCCATGGTCGAAGCCATCCCCAGCCTCCTAAACTTTCTCCGCGAACACTATCCGCAATACGCGCAAAGCTCATCATGAAAATCGCCATTGGTTCTGATCACGGCGGCGTCGATCTTAAAGACGCCCTTGTTTCCTCACTTCAAGAAGAAGGCCATGAGGTCATTGACCGTGGCACGCATGGCCACGAGAGTGTCGACTATCCGGACTACGGCGAAGCCGTCGCCAACGATGTTGCCTCACAGACGGCGGACTTCGGCGTGCTCATTTGCACGACCGGTATTGGCATCAGCATCAGTGCAAATAAGGTCCATGGCATCCGTGCCGCCGTCTGCCATAACGAAGACGCCGCAGAGTTCTGCCGTCGCCACAACAACGCCAATATCATTTGCTTCGGCCAGAAATACGACACGCCTTACATGGCCGCCAAAATGACCCGAATTTTCGTTGAAACCGCCTTCGACGGCGGTCGTCACGAACGTCGTATCGACAAGATCAGCGCCATCGAAGCCAAGCGATAGCCCCCCCCCTCATGCCTAGTTTTCAATAGCTGAAGTCAGTGTAGGGATGGAAAAATCCGGCATTATCCGGATCGTCAATTGGTGGCGCGATTGGCAGGTAATCGAGGGTGAAAAATCGGCGATCGTCCGGGCCTAGTGTCGCATCCATGAAAATGTCGCCACCGTCTCCGTCAAAGTCCGATCCCAAGTCAAACCAGCTGGTCAGGTTGTCGCTATAGCGCCACTGATAGTTCAGGCGTGCGTTAGTTACAACCCCAAGGTCGACATCACCCGGGGCCACATCAGGAGCCAACGCCGTTATTGGTGCTGGTTTCAGGCAATATTCCAGCCACTTGAGGACTTCTTCGCGGCACAAACGCTTGGCCTTCTGGTCGGGTGACTCGTTAATTGTGTTCCAGTCGATCTGATCGGCCAGAGTGACCAAGTCGAATGAATGCTCCACAAGATCGAGGATGAAATGGTGCTGGAGCGGGTCTGGCACGCCAAGTGCCGCCGCTTGCAGGCTGGATGAGAGCGCTTGCTTCATTGGATACAGGCTCCCCGTCATAGGGGCAACGTTGGGGTTGGCCACACCCAGCAATGAGTCCTCCGTGCCATGAAAGAGCAGCACCTTCATTCGCCGATCAAGCATGTAACGACCTGCAGCAACCGAGCTGGCCTGCCCATGGTAACCATAATGTGAACCGCCGCCGTAAAAGAACGCGCCAAACTTCGGGAAAGGCAGATTATCAGGGATACGCACCGGGCTGGGGACCGATTTTTTCGTCGAAACTTGCACATTGTTAACCAAGTCCGTGTAGGATACCTCGTAGTTGCCTAGGTCCACGGACAAGTCCAAGACAGCGTTCATCCCCGTCTGTGCCCCCTGAGAGAAACCCATCAGCGCGATGTTGTCGCTGTCCACATCCGTGCGGCCTGCGAGATAGGTCAACGCCGCAATCACATCCTTAGGCCGCTCGTAATTTGGCGAGCATAGATCGTCATCGATCAGAGGATCGTAATGCGGTCGGCGGCCATTGAAATTAGCGGCAATGCCACGCGGGTTATAGCTGTCAGGAAAAAGTGCAATATAGCCCAGATCAGCCAATATCTCGCCCCACTGCTCAAACTGCGATATAGGGCCATTAGCGATCAGATCGTTGGACCACAAACCGCCCGAACCGTGTAGGATGACCACCGTGGGGAACGGCCCTTCGCCGAAGACATTGATGTCCGGCACGTAGATTTGACCAGCCAAAGTTAGCCGGGCCGGGTCGACCGGATAGCCCGGCAAGGCAACGAGCTGGGCGGTAGGCGCGGGAATCGGGGCCGGCTCGAGCGCGTCAGGCAGGTCAAAGTAAACGATTTCCGTCGTAAAAGCTGCCGTTACGGGCTGCACTACCAGTAGTAAACCGAGCAATGCGGACTGGTTTATACGCTTTGCCAAAGCGTCTTGGAAAAATCGGCGGGAGAGGATGGCTGTCATTTTCGGGTAATGAAAACCGAAAAATATAGCCCAAATCATCAACCCCGACAATCTCAACCAGAGCACCCGCAACGTTTACCGATTCCTTTACATCGTTCGGAAACGTCCAATCACTGATGCTGGCAAGGTCCTACTTAAAGGTATGGACAAATAACCCAGAACGCAATTTCGGCTCAAACCAAGTGCTCTTTGGCGGCATAATCTGGTCTGCATCCGCAATGCCCATTAGCTGCTCCACCGTCACGGGATACATTGAGAAAGCCACTGGGCCATCGCCCTTATCAACGCGCTTCACGAGCTCCTTGGTGCCACGAATGCCGCCAATGAACTCGATCCGGTCGCTGGTGCGCGGGTCGTCAATAGCCAGCAATGGCGTCAAGATGTAGTCTTGCAACTTGGAAACATCGAGCTCGGAAATGGGGTCCGCAGCAGCCAGACCAGTCAGGTCAAGGCCATACCATTTCCCCTGAAAATACATCGATAATTTACCAATTGCGTCTGGGGTCGGATCAGCGCCTTCAGTGACTGGGCAAACGCTTTTGAGCTTCGCGAGGAAGTCCTCCGGGCTGTGGTTATTCAGATCCAGCACGAGACGGTTGTATGGCAGCACCTTAAGCTCGGTGGCGGGAAACAGTACGGTCAGGAACCAGTTGTAATCTTCATCGCCAGTGTGGTTCGGGTTGGCGTCACGGAGTTCTTTGCCCACACGCGCTGCCGAAGCACTACGGTGGTGGCCATCAGCAACATAGAAGGCGGGAACAGCCTTAAAGGACTCAACTAATGCCGAGCCACCGGGAATACGCCATACCGTGTGGCCTACGCCATCCGGGGCGATAAAGTCAGTCATTGGCTCACCAGCGGTGACTTCTTCCACGATCGCATTGATCGCCGCTTGGTCTTCGTATGTCAGAAAAACCGGGCCTGGATGTGCACCAAGAGCAGAGTTGAGGCGCGTGCGGTCATCTTCCTTTGCTGGGCGCGTCTTCTCGTGCTTCTTAATCAGATTATTTTCGTAATCATCGATGTGGCAGACCGCCACAATCCCCCGCTGCACATGGTCACCCATGCGCTGCTGATATACATAAAGGCAAGGCTCGCTCTCACGCTCAATAGCGCCGAGGTCCTGTAGCTCCTGCAGGTTCTTCTTCGCCTGAGCGTAAACGGAGGCGTCGTAGGGGTTCGTGTCGGCCGGCAAATCGATCTCCGCGCGAACGACGCGCAAGAAAGAGTGCGGATTGCCCGCGGCAAGCGCCCGAGCCTCCTCGGTATTGACGACGTCATATGGAAGCGAAGCGACGGTCGCGGCGTGAGCTGGCTTGGGTCGGAGTCCTTGGAATGCACGAATACGCATGGGCGGCAAAGGAACAGAACTCGCCCGTTCATGCAAGCCCGCGCTCAAAAAATGCATAATTGGCTGCCACGATTCGAGGCTGGAAGCAGGATGCGCCACAGTGACAATCCCGTGCCTATGCTTTTCTCTCTCTACTGAAAGAACACCTCAAACAGGAACCAGCCGATCATCGCCACTGCAATGGCGAACTTCATCGCAAACGCAATCAGGCCACCAACCACGGTGCCAACGCCAGCTTTACCACCTTCTTTGAGTGTGCGCCCCGCGGAGATTTCTCCCAGAAAAGCGCCCACAATCGGGCCAACGATCAGGCCAATAATCGGCGTGAGCACAAACGGGCCAATGATGGCCCCAAGCAGCGCGCCAACACCGCCACGCCAGCTCGCACCAAACTTCCGCGCCCCATAATAGCTGGCAACAAAGTCCAATACTTGGGCCAAAATAACCAGCCCTGCGGTAACCAGAATATAGGTCAAGCCAACGCCTCCTTTGGGCACCCAGAGCCAATACATCACGGCACCAAGCCAGATCACGAAGCAGCCCGGAATCACGGGTAACAGCGACCCAATCAGCCCGATCACAAAGATCAGAAAGGTCACCGTCAGCGCCAGCCAGTTGTGGTCAATTTCCATGTCGATTCACAGCATGCGGTTGTTTCGGACGGCGTCGAGTCTGCATGTGGCGGAACTAATGTTGCCCCAAACAGTAGGTTATACCTGCTGCCCAGCTGCATCGTCTCGATCAGGATGGTGTTAACTAATAGCCATGAAACTCATTGTTCGACGCATCATCAATCTGCTCCTTTGGCTCAATGTCTGCTTTCTCGGCGGCACGGGTGCCCTACTCTACTGGCGCTTGCCCCCCGGCAGTCGTGGCGGCCATGGCCTCTCATTATGGGGCCTAACCAGACATGAATGGGGCGACTTCCATGCAATCGCAGGGCTCATATTCGCTGCGCTCATTTTCACCCATCTTTATCTCGCTTGGGCGTGGCTGAAAAACGCCGCCGCTGGCAAGCGTCTTTGGCCGATATTGGCCGGTTTGGCCATCGGCCTCGCCATCCCCGCAACTTTTATCCTGACACCAGTGCAACAAAGCTCCCCCAGTGAGCAGACTTCAAGCGATGACAATAGACCCCAGCAGCATCGCTGGGGCAACCCACTAGAGTGATCAGTGACTAATTGGGAGTTGGTGCCAGTGCCTCGATCGCAGGCACCACAGGCAGCACATTATCAACGGCCGATTGGTAGTCCTGCGCTAGGGTATTCAGAAGCCCCAGATGGTAGTTCAAATAAACGCGGACCCAATTTTGGTTTGTTTCATGCATTTCTGCCACCGAACCCTTTCCCCTACCGAGAGTATCTTTGTCAGAGCTTCTGAAATCACTGTCCAACCGCTCGCGTATGAGATTCATTTGGTAGCTAAAGTTATCAAATGTCAGCTTCTCGCAGAGCCGAGAGTAACGTCGAAAAAAATCATCAGATGGGTGATATAGCCAAATTCGTTGATGCTTTTCGCTCCAAAACATTTCTTTAATTCTGATCATATTCGCTTCATCCGGAAATTCCGTCTTCAGATGCGATAACTTCAGTTCGTATTCCGCTTGAATTTTAAGCAATTCATTCGCGTATTTTTGATCTGGAGCCCCGAGTCGGCTAATCGGTATTTCAAACTCAATTGGCTCGCCATACATGTCTACGACCTCAGGCTGAGTAATGATAATGAAATGATTCTCCAGTCTCAAAAGTTGACCTGTAATCACCTTCCCTTTGACACTGCTCCAAGCGCGTATAGGGTAGTAAGGCACCGCGAAAACCACGCTCCCCATTATCCCTACCCATAGCATAAGCAAAAAGCGAATCACGCAGAAAACAGTAAAATAGGTGCCATAGATTCGTCTATCAATAAATCCCAAATAAGTGAAATTCGCTACACTCTAGTATTACCCTACCCCTGCCCACCCTCGGCAATGGTACGAGCGTGCTTATACTGTTCGCGGAAGTGGCCAGAGAGCGTCGTTAACAATTCAAGCCGCGCAAGAGCGTTGTCTCTGAGAGCCGCGGCGATGGTGGTCGAGGCCGCTTCATAATCAATGACGGACAAGTCGGAAAGCACGGCGAGCGCAGCGTCTGCATCGGCAGTGCGCCCCTCTGAACGAGCTTGCAGGATGCTTCCCCAGGCAGCGCGTAGTTCGTCTCCTGGATCAATGAAAGCGGCGCGGACCACAAAACGCAGTTCACTGAAGAGGTGCCCCGTCCACTTCGGGTGATAGACGAAGCCCTCCGTTTCCTCGTAAGGCTGGACGCTAGGGTCCGAGCGGTATTGCGCATATTCTGCATCGTAAAGATCTCGGCGAATCGGCGACCGACGCAGTGCGTATTGGGTCGGTCCTTCAGGCGTGCCAATCTTGAAGTCCCATTTTTTCTGCCCTTCAGGAGAAAGTGTGTATTCGATGAAGGCCTCGGCGACCTCTTTCTGCGGTGCACCGCGCAAGATACCAATCGGGTCGGCAGAAATCGATGAACCGCCCGGCGGCATGAGGAAACCGAAACGCTCCCCCCCCCCCCTCAAGCCGAGATTCCCCTCCTGAAAACGCCCATAAAAATCGATTGCCATGCCGATAGCGCAGTCTCCCGCCGAGACATCAAGTACAGGCTTGGTGGCGGAGTCAGTGAAGTAGCGGGCGTTCGCACTGATTTGCTGGATGAGCTTCATGCCATTGAGCCAGCCCTCGGGCACGGCCTCCGTTTCTAGCACACCCGCTGCCACGAGTTCATGCATCTGCTGCTGGACAAGCATCTCAAAGGCCTTGGTGATCGAGCCGCTTTTGGTCGGATCGGCAACCGCCACGCTGCCGTAAAATCGCGGGTCCGCCAGATCGCTCCAATGCGAGGGAACCCCCTTGAATCCAGCCGTGCGAAGTTCGTCATGGTTGAAGATAATCCCGAAGCTGGAGAGCACGGCACCAACGTACCGATGTTCGCTATCCCACAATATCTCGCCGGAGAATTTTTCCGGAATAACATCCTCAGTGAACCACTCGGGGTGCGTCTTAAAGATGTCCGAGGCAACGAGCTGGCCTTGCTGAGCCTTGACGTTAAAGTCATACCAACCGCCACCGTGAAAGAGGTCGATGCCGACGCCAATATTACTGTCGAGGAACGTGCGACGTGCGGATTGCTCCAAGGTGTCCTCGGCAAGATCGGCGGGCAACTGAATGCGGCGATTGTCATAAGCACCAGCGATCTCGGCGCTCCACGGGCGGCCAAGAGCCTTCGTCCAGTATTGACGGAACTGATTGGCGAATTCGGCGTTGAGGTATTTGACGATCTCGCTGGTGCCGCCCGGCGCGCGCCAGTCAATCGACACCACCTTGCCCGTGCGCTTTTGGTACCAATCACGGAAGCCGTGCTCGAACTCGTAGCGAATCGCCTCGTTGTGTGGCGAAATGATGACCAGCGTGATGTCGGGGTTCGTCACAACGTCCTGCTTCTTGCGCAAGGCAATCGGCACCCCCACGACGAGGCCGATCAGCAGGACGATGATGAGTATCTTAGGCATCAAATTTAGAATCGATCATGAAACGCAGGGGAGAAATTCATTAAGCTAATCCGTTAAAATAACCACGTCTTCTGGGCGGACGGCGGCGAAAAGTGCGCCTTCGCGGCCCCCACCAAGATGTTGCGGGTTAATTTCCGAGACCCGGAGTGTGGCTCCCCCCCCCCCTGCGGCGACTTCATAATGCGCGACCTCCCCGTAGTAAGTCTCACCGATTATCTTGGCCGGGATCGCGTTGACCACCGGTGCCTGCTCGACGAGCGTAAGCATTTCTGGGCGAATCATCACGGTAACCTTGGCACCCGGCGCAAGTATAACGCCCACCGGGGCAACGCCCTGGATTTCGCCAAACGCAGTCTCGATGCGGTGGAACCCATTGGTCGAAGATTGGAATTTGCCGAAGAGAAAATTGGCCTCGCCAATGAAGTCCGCGACAAAGCGATTGCGCGGACGGCGGTAGACCTCCACTGGTGTGCCGACCTGCTGAAGCTCTCCCTGAGAGAACACAGCCATCCGGTCGGCGATGCTCAGGGCCTCTTTTTGGTCGTGGGTCACGTAAATCGTGGTCAGCGCATATTCTTTACAGATACGCCGGATTTCCAAACGCATGTCGTTCCGAAGCTTGGCATCCAGATTAGAAAGCGGCTCGTCGAGCAGCAAGCATTTCGGGCGGATGACTAGCGCTCGGGCTAGGGCGACGCGCTGTTGCTGCCCGCCAGAGAGCGCGTTAGGCTTGCGGGCAGAGTATTCCTCCATTTGGACGGATTTCAGGGCGTCGAGGGCGCGTTGCTGGCGTTCGGCCTTCTGGATTTTTTGCTGCTCCAGGCCGAAGGAAACATTTTCTAGGACGGTCATGTGCGGCCACAGGGCGTAGCTCTGGAACATCATCCCGGTGCCCCGCCGGTGGGGTTCCTTGTGAGTCACATCCTCCTGACCAAAAAGAATTTTGCCATCATCGGGGATGTAAAAGCCAGCTAGGCAACGTAGGAGCGTCGTCTTCCCGCAGCCACTCGGACCGAGCAGGAAAAAAAGCTCACCTGGCTGGATCTCGACGTCGATTCCAGCCAACGCTGTCGTCTCTCCGAAGCGCTTGACCACCCCTTGCACGCTTACACCGATCATGGGCTTCTAATGAGCGTAAGCAGTGGGGTCTGTCAAAACAAAGGCGTGGCAGCAGCGAATACTATCACTTGATTGCAACTTTCAGATGTAATTGGCCCGTAAAACGCTGATAATCAAACAGAATTCGCGTTCGGTTCTCATTGACACCGTTTAGCCCGTTGACACGCTGTGCGATTATTCATGTTGAGAGGAAAAATTTACGGATTGATTATAGCGGTCTTACTAACCGCCAGCGTCACGAGCGCTGAACGGGAGCTAAAAGCCGATAGTAGCGAAGACCAGAGCATTGAAGCTCTGCAAAAACGAGTCACCCAGAACCCAAAAGATCTGGAACTGCGCTATGCCCTCGGCATCGCCTATAACGAGCAGGCCATGAATGACGACGAGGCCGCGCTCGACCAGGCAATAAAGATTTTCCAAGACATCGTAAAGGAAGATCCCAATAGCGTAAAGGCCAAGGCCATGCTCGGCAGTTGCACCGTCATGAAGGCACAGCACGTCTCCATTTTCAAGAAACTCGACTACGTAGAAGACGGCTACACCATCTTGGATCAGGTAGTGGCCGATAAGCCCAACGACCCCGACCTACGGCTCATTCGTGGCGTTAACGCCGCACGCAGCCCGGGTTTCCTCGGACGGTCCGACGTTGCCGAGACGGATTTTGAATGGCTCTTGGCCGATCTAAAAAAGACCGACAACCATTACGACGACAACTATCGCCGTACTATCTATTTTTATGTCGGCGACTGGTTCTTGGAACAACGGGACAGCCGCTGCGTCGAATTGTTGATGAAAGCCTCCAAAACTCCGGGGGCACCACGTTTGACTGACGACATCAAGAAATCACTTAAAAAGGCAAAGAAACGCTTCCCGTCCACCTACGCCGCACTTGAGAAAGAATGACTTATATGAGCCACACTGAAGATTTAGCCGAGGTACTCGTCACTGAGGACCAGTTGGCAACGCGTATTGCGGAACTAGGCGAACAAATTACCAAGCACTACCTCGACCAGGGAATCGAGGAGATTGTCGTTGTCGCCGTAACTAATGGTGCCATCGTTTTTGTGGCAGATCTCATGCGAAAGCTAAATCTGCACACCCGTCTAGACTGCATTCGCGTATCCTCCTACAGGGATGAGACACAGCCTGTCACAGAACCAGAGATCATTGATAACATCCGTTTGAATGTCGAAGGCGAGCACGTGCTCCTCATCGACGACATACTCGACACTGGCAGCACCCTGCAAAAGCTTGTTGGAGTACTGCGCAGGATGCGCCCCGCCACCCTCAAAACCTGTGTTCTACTGGACAAGGAAGGACGCCGCACAAAGACATACCGCGCCAATTATTGTGGATTCACCATTCCGGAAGCTTTCGTTGTCGGCTACGGTCTGGACTTCGCCGAGCGCTACCGTAATCTGCCGTGTATAGGTGTTTTACGTCCGGAATTGCAAAACCCTCCGGAATGGTGCTAGCATTAAGTCTGAAGGTTGGAAAGTTCGTGAGTTAATCTGTTCAATATTTGACCTTTGAACTCACAAACTTTCCAACTTCCAAACTTAATAGAATGACCCTTACCGAGAAGAAAGACGCGTTGGTGGAGGATCTGTCGATCATCGAAGATCCGCAGGAGCGCTTTGCGTACATCATTGAGAATGCACGGAGCCAACCAGCCCTCACCGCTGAGTTTAAAGTAGAGGCCTTTCGAATTAAAGGCTGCCAATCGCAGCTTTGGCTAGTACCACGGCTAGAGAATGGCTTGTGCTACTTTGAGACCGACTCCGACGCCGTCATCACTAAAGGCATTGCTGGCCTGCTCACACAACTCTACAGCGGATTTCCGCCAGAGGAGATCATTGAAACACCGCCAAACTTCCTAGCCGAAGTGGGCATTACCCAGCATCTCACACCCAATCGACGAAATGGCCTCTCCAATGTCTGGAATACCATCAAATCATTTGCCGAACACTGCCTCAATCAGGTACAACGCCCCTAGCTTAATAAGTTCCATTAGCCGCAATAATTTACCTTGTCAAATGCACGTGCAACCATGTAGCCAATGCAGTAATCTAATACTCCGATGAATGTGCTCATTGCTGAAGATGACCTTATTTCCCAAAACCTGCTCAAAACGAATTTGCAGCAGATGGGCTATCAGGTTGCCGTCGCCAGTGATGGAGAGGAAGCTTGGCGTATTTACGACACATGCCCAACCCGTATTGTCGTCAGTGATTGGCTAATGCCTTGTCTAGATGGTCTGGGCCTCTTGGAGCGGATTCGCGAGCGCAAGAACGCAGACTACACCTATTTCATCATGCTCACAGCCAATGTCGGGGATGATCAGAATTACGTGAAGGCCATGGACGCTGGTGTCGACGATTTCCTGAGTAAACCACTCGATCGCAGCCAACTGAAAATGCGCCTGCGCGTCGCAGAGCGTATATTGCAAAGCACTTCACGAATTAAATCACTGGAAAACATCCTGACAATTTGCACCTACACCAAAAAGGTTAATTTTCCAGAGGAAGGCTGGCAAACAATTGAGGAATTCATCCAACGCCACCTAGGTCTGCAAGTCTCTCATGGAATCGCGCCAGACTACTATGAGCGTGTCATTAAACCACAGCTCGAAGAGCTACGTGAAGAAAACAACCGGTAAGGCACTGCAAATTCTGCATGCTTTTCACTTGTCGACGGACCGCACGCCCGTAGCATACGTCCCTTCATTCAACGATTAAAGTATGACACCCTGCCCGGGTGGTGGAATGGTAGACACTGGGGACTTAAAATCCCTTGGCCGCAAGGCCGTGCGGGTTCGAGTCCCGCCCCGGGCACCACTTTGATAGTCAATGATTTACAGAACAGAAAATCAGACTACGGTACAGCCAATTTTTGCATTTGTGCAGTCATAGTGCACCTAAACAGCCCGATGAAAGTAAAAATTACTAGAGCAAAAATCTTAGGATATGACATTTCGACCCTTTCTGATGCAGAATTAGCCAAGGGCATTCGGCTTACTGACTCTGATGACGACCACATTATAATCTGCGATAGCGGGAAGCCCAAAAAGATCAAGGCAGACATAAAAGCTGAGATCATTGATGTCGATATTACCGAAAAGGGTATTCGACAGCTTACAGGTCACTTTGCTACTTTCCTTTATCGTGATGGAATCATGATCGATCTTAAGAAGCACCAAGATGTACAGACTGTGGAGGAATAGAATAGAATTGCCCAGCGGCAATAGGCGTAATTTGGATAACTTGTATCTTGAACTCACTCAATAGGCCAATAACCCCCGTCTGTGAGTTGCACGAGCTGACCCTTTAGCCCGTCCCCACGATTGGCGAGCAGATAATCCTTGGCTGCGCTCTCGCTCTTGAAGTGCAAGGCGTCCTGCGGGTCATTGGTAGATGCAAAGATTATTGGATCAACGGAGCCAGCCTTGGCTCGGTAAGGTGCGTGAAGTTTCCGGTCTGGTAGCTGTATTGCGAAAATTGGCATGCTTGGACGTTCACGCCTTTAGTGTGTGCCGTCAAGTGGCTCGCCTAGTAAATCGGTAGTCAGGTAAGCGGGAATTTATTGCTTGGCTCATGGATAGGCGGCTTTCTTGTTTGCCCTTTGCGGGCGGTTCGGTAGGTCTTCTTGCTCTCTTGGTTCATCGCGTAGTCCAGTTTTTGGCGAGCGTAGCGGCCATTGTCGCAGGGCTTGATTTTCCACTTGGCACACTAGTCGTAGAAGCTACTTTCGGAGCGTTTGCCGACGTAGACCATCGCTTCTTTGGTATTTAAAACTGCCTACTTGAATCTGACTTCGCGGAGGACGATGGTCGGATAAAGTCGAGCTGCACCTCATTGGCGTAGGCCCATGCGTCGAGAACCTTGCCAGCAAACTCAGGTCCATTGTCTACCGTGATTGCCTGTGGCAGCGCACCGGCAGTGCGGGCAGCCAGGTCCAGTGCATCGGCAACTTTGGATGCGCTGATGGATCGGTCCGCGTACTGGCGCTTCCAGCGGTGAAAATTCTATTCGGTAACGCCAAGCTCTCGGCTGACATCAGCGATCTTCCGACCGCCTTCGACTTGCCGAAGCGCATAGATTATCTGTTCCTCTTTGAATCGTTTGCCGTTCTTTTTCATCTATTGGATTCCTTTCTGGTGGAACCCAATCTAGCCAGCAAATCATAACACTAGCGTGGCTCAGTTTTTGGAGAGCAGGTCAATTTGACAGTCCAATGAATAGCTCAATTGCGCGCAGAATCCCGGTTTAAAATTCAGTAAGCGATTAAGCTTCCTCAGTATCACGGTCTAAAATCAGCATCAGTTCTTTTGCGACCAGAGCCGATACAACACATGCTCCGTTCGGTGTAAAATGTGCGTAATCTTCATGTTTCGTTGCCGTTAGCCATTGCAGTTTAGTTTCTCCAAAACCAGCCATTAGGTCACCTGTCATTTCAAACAAGTCAATAACTGGTATGGCATGCTCTTGGCCAAGGTTCCTAACCGCTTCCACGTAGGGAAGCAGTTCTTCGGTCGGATTGCCTTCGTCATCAAACTTCAATCGGTGAGGCGAAGTCACAAAAATAGGTTTAGCGCCACAGATCTTGGCCATCTCGGCCATTTCCAAAAGATTATCTTTATACGCTCCATGTGCCTCCGTAAATCGGGCGGGATCGTAGTCCTTCATATCGTTATGTCCGAATTGAATCAACCAATACACCGCCTCGCAAGTCTGCGCCTTACTATAAGCCTCCGAGCATAAAAAAGACTTGGTGCTAGCTCCAGACACGGCAAGATTCACAACCTCATGGTCAGGCAGTAACTCATTTAATGGTTCTCCCCACCCTTTTGTTCCACTATCAGGCCTTAAGCGAGCAACCGTGGAATCCCCCAATAAAAGTATACGTGGCCTGAGTGCGTCAGCGTTCTCTTGATCCATGGAGCTCGTCGAAGCAGCCAATAAAATTCTTTCAATATGTCCGACGAGAAACGCCGCCTGCCATGAACGAATAACTTCATTAAAATGGACGTGGTCGCAGTAGAGCTCGCCTTCCAGTGTCTCGGTAAAGCGATGCAGGTCTATAATAGGCACGCCAGCATGCAACATAACATCCTCCGCGGCTAAATTATATGCATCCACATCGCACTGGTGACGGTGTATTTCCGGACAATGCTTCTGGTGACGCTCATCATCCACTGGAGTCGTCGAAATCCATACCAGTGAAATGTCATACTCGCGCATTAAAGTGACAACGCTTTTTAGGTTACGAATATAATCGTTCAATTCTATCTGTCGCTGTTCGGTCTGCCAATCCGTTTTGATATCATGAAGCCCACAGTTAAGAATGACCCATTTCGCCGTAAACTCCGCAGTAGGCAAAATTTGCTTTAGAAAAGCCAAAACCATGGAGGAATCGCCACAATTTGCCCCTTGAGGATGATCTAAATTCCTCAAGGCCTCTTTGTAGCCATTTCTAGTGGTCACCTTCGCGACCCCTTTCAAATAACTCAAAAGATAAGGCCGGTAGTGGACGGATATACTATCCCCGAGCCAAAAGAGTTCCGGTAGAGTGTTCAGACTTTTCATTCAGAATCGATTTGGAATCCAGTAATCGTTTGCAGGAGGAAGTATGATTAACCATTCCCCATAATACGCATTTAGCAGCGCGGCTTGGATCATAGGCCAAATGCATTCGATTTGAGGGGATCGCTTTGTCCTTCTTCTTAACCATAGGATCCGAACCAACCAGAATTGCCCCATTTAAATCTGGATTTTCCGTAACCTCTGCTTGATTCAACCAAGCGGTTATCCACAAGCGCAACCCGATATCCTTAAAACGTTCATCTGGCACCTTGCCATACAACCATAACAAACCATTGGCACATTCATACATAGACATGTTCGCTTCTGGTTGATCGCTTACTAGCAACTTATCGCCGATACAATACGGCAGCGCTCCACGACAGTAATATAACCTTGTAATAAAATTGCCTAAACGCCTCGCGCAATTCAACAATCTTTCATCTTCAAATACTGCGTAGGCTTCTGCGATCGCATTCAGAATGTATGCGAAAAACATACACTTTGTTGAGCAATCTGTGACAGACATTTCCAAGTTACTCAAATCGTAATGCTGATAGAACGAGCCATCTGCCCGTTGCATTTTGAGCAATGCCCCAATCGCACGCTCATAAGCCTCCCGATAACGATTGTCCTGACTGTGCTGGTAGAGAGTCGCGTAGGTAGCAACAACATAAACGAAGCGGCTCCCAATGCGTGACCCTGATTCACACCAACCATTCGTCGGCGACCACCCAGAGCCAACCAATCCATTAGATAGCTGATTTGTTAATAGAGTCTCTCCCAATGGGCCGAGAGCATTCAATAGGCGTTCATCTCCCGTATATTTATAAAGTCGTATAAATTGTGCAGGCACACGCATGGAATACAACGAACTGTAAACTCCTGCATCCGTCCAATACCACATCATACCATGCGCATCTTTCTCAGGGCCGGAATAAAGCCCCTTATTATCATCGATTAATGCAATGGCATATTCGATAGCTTTCTGAATATAAGCTGGTCGATTCAGAGCTTCCGAGAGATCAAGCCAAGCCGATATGCTTTCCGCAGTATTACTGTTTGGATACATCCAATTTACATTACCGCAATAATCGTAGACGGCCATGCGATGCATTTTACCTCGCATGTCTGTGGATTCGGAAGCTGCCTTCATCCAGGAAGCGATACCGTTCATTGACCTTAGCACCATGGAACGATTAACAACATCACTCAGTTTGACAGATCCCATGAGTGGCGACTTCACTGATAGGTCCTCTGTTTCGGGTGTGGAATTAGGGCCAATGAGGTTGAGGTCTGACATTAGTGTTCTAAATGCTTAATAAAAAAATTTGCGCAGGCTTGAGCATTTAGCCCAAATCGTCTGGATACCGTTCAAGTTTCAGCCGGCGAGAAGTCTAAGACAATGACTACAGGATGAATACTGATTCAAGCAGGCTTCTTCGTATAGCCTTACACGATTTCACCGTAGCCTCCTTTGGTAAAAACACTGAACCATACTATATTGGCTCAACCCGAAACCAGCGAGTATCACCAACCTCCAAATCGATGGTTACAGCTTTTCCTTTATCCACAAGTTCTCCGGTATCAAAATCATACAACATGCTTGCTTCCGGCAATGAGAGTTCAACTGGCCCACTCTTGAGCCCGTGCAAAGACAGAAAACGCCCGTTGAATTCCACGGATGCTTGAGATGCATTCACAAAGATATGTACGCCAGCCTCTCTGGCAATATTACCCAACAAGCCTGCATCCAGTGTGCCTAACATACCGCAATAAACACTTGTCCAATCCTCGAATCGCTTAACGGCAATCGCTGGCTCGTTATCACTGTAAGAACCGAGAATCGTAACCTCTGGATCATCGACAATGAAGCGTAGAAATCCAGCGGGCATATTTTCTTTGGGGAGGCCGCCACTCATTAGCCTAAAAGCTGTTTCACCCATACCTGAAATGCCATAAACACCTTGAATCAAGACATCTTCTGATTCTGAAAAACGAACCTCCGGAAAAGACTCAACAACTTCTGATTTTACATTTATACCCGAGAGATCAGCGATATATTTTTCGGATAGTTCATTGTCTCCGACATAGCCTGAAGCATAATTCCACACTAAGGTACGGTTGCTGTTTTCAAACAGCCCTTTGATGCGTTCTCGCTGATCTGTAGTCATGCGAAAGGCATCTGCAAAAACCAATACTTTGTAGTCATGATAGTTCCCGTATTCTATTAGGTCAGAAAGGTAAATATCATCAAATGGCACCCCAATTTCCTTCAGGTAGGCGGGAGTATAGCGGTCGAGTATTTGTAGAATACTTACGCTGGCCCCTCCGATACTTTTACTGACACTCTTATAGAAATCCCCCATCCAATAGGCCGATTCATCATTCCAGACGATGGCAATTTCTGGCTGATAAGGAGTCGGATTATTCAGCTCGAGTTCTTTATAAGCCCGCACACCTTCCTTTATACTTTCCAATATTTCAGGATCACGAAATACGGTTGTCGCCAGATCCAAAAACCAATACCCCTGCCCTGCTGCAATCATCTGCGCAGCCTCCCGACGGAAAATACTTCGAAATTGGTCAGGATTCATAGCGGCACACAGCCGCGACGCCTGAATTTCTGCGCCACTGGTTCTTAGCCAAGTTCGTAAGTCCAGTTCTTTGACTGCAATTTTTCCATGCAAACCGATAGACGTCATCGCAGAGCGAATTCCCCCTACATTACCGGGATGGCGAAGCTCGTAGTAGGGTTGAGGAACGAGAATATCCAGTTCCTTAGAGGGTAGTAAGATAGTCTCCGCACCTTGGCCTCGACCCCCGCCCATTTGCCAGGTCATGGCAAATGCAGGCCGTTCCCAAGCTTTTTTGAAAGCTCGTGCAAGTCGCTCGCGAATGATCAGACCCTGCTCGGACTGAAATTGTTGATGATCAACAAAACGTTGATCCGTCTTAGGTGAAAGAAAGATGCTCTTGTTTTCCTTAACGGACTGCTCAAGCTCTGAAATCAATGGAATTTCCACTGTTTTGAGGGTGACCGAGTCATCTCCCCAAGCCTTTTGCAGAGCGTCATCTGCGCCGTACTTTTGCGTCAGCCAGGCCCGAAAAGCTTTCACAGCAGATTGACTATAATCCGGCCAGAGTGCAGTCATGAACTGGTAATCATGCCCACCGGAAATAAAAGCGCCAACGACACGATTGGCGTAGGGCTTCGTCTTAAGCTCCTCAACGAAGCGTTCAATGACTTCTTCAGCATCGCTCAGCGCCTGCTCACTAAAGGGAGATGGCCACCAACGGTAGGTGTTCAATGAGCTATTTCTCAGACGGCTATCGCCCCCCGATGGTAAATTGCTAGAGAAGCCCTTAAAATGGAGCCCATTACCATAACCCTTTTGACCATCACTATTCTGCCATGCTTCGCCTGGGTATTGCTTGACCCAATTTTTTGGCCAAGCAATATGCAGATTGAGTATAAAATTGCTGTCCTGTGCTTTTAATGAAGCTTGCTCAAGCCAATGAAGGGGAGTCCGGAAATCGAGTTGCATGCCATCGGACCATACCGGGTAAACCGGAGGATAGCGGTCATCCACGTCGTCAGTCAGTTGCACTGAAGAAATGAAGAGCTTTACATCCGCCAGTTGCTCCATTCCCGCATAATCACCGAAACTACTGCGAAGGATCGTGTAAAAAATTGGAGCTTGAACTTCACCATTGATATAAAGGCGCGGACGCCCACTTTCTTTCCTTACCTCTGCCACAACCGGTTCCTTCGGCTCAGGCTTCCATCGCTTCTCCGGAAAGGTTTCCGTGGGTGTGGGTTGTATGTATTTATAATCGGGAGCCGGAGCGCCAATATCGTCAACCCATACAGTGGTCGGATTACCACGCATAATGATACGCAGGTAATATTCTCGATCCACTTTTGACTTAGACACCTGAATAAAGCGCTTCGTCCATACAGATTCTGGCGTATTGCGCATCAGTGTCTGCCCATAAAATATCCATCCTCGTGCAATCTCACCCACCGTTAATTTACCATTCTCTTGCTCGAAGAAAAGTTGCAGCGTGGTGTTGAATGGAGCTGAGTCGCTACGAAAATAGACTCGGAACACGGGCTGCTCACCTGCTTTCACTATCATGGGCTTAACCGAACGCAGATAAATTTCTCCATCCGCTGTCGTTTTTTCTATTCGTAAACTCCCACCAGCGCCTCGGCTCTGGTTTACATCCAATACAACGGTGCCTTCACCGCCATCAGCATATTCAACCGTCCATTCGGACTCAAATCCGTCTGCTAAAAACTCTCCGTCTTGAATAGGTGAATCCTTAGCAGGGACTCCGGGGCTTGGGTTATAGATGATATCAATATCTTTGAAATTCTCTTCCATCAGCGCTCGCAATTCTGGATCCTTTAAGCCATCCAGCCTTGCGCGAAGCGCACTAATTGCCGAGATGCGTTCAAGCAAAGTAACAGCGTTTTTTGCCTGACGACGCAGCACAGCCTCTCCTGGCTCACCCAATCCCATCAGCGCAACCGCTGCGACAGAGCGGACCGCTTCTGGATTCTCCGCGCCTATCTTCTCCTCCAGAGCACGCAAAACGGCTGGAGAGACATCTCCCAGCTCGCGCAAGGTATAGGCTGCCATACCGACAGTCGCCTGATCTTTGGAATCCAGTAACCTAATTACGGTCTCCAGTTCCTCGGGAGTCGCTGCTTTCTTTTCGACAATTAACTCGCAGTAAGCGATGGGGGTTTCTCGTAAAGGGGCTGCGTTTAAAACAAGCGAACCCAGTAACAAGCCACCAGCGGCTGCCAATAAATGAATTTTCATATTACTTTAGTTATGCGAATTAACGACTTAACCGTTGGGGCATGCCTTCGTCATCAACTCTTCCGCCACGGCCTTCCAGCTGTTACGCGGAACGGAGAAACCTACAATTTTGCATTCATAGTTCTCCTCTGCCAATTCATTGCGATTCACACAAAGATATTGCTTATTGTAATAGTCAGACCTGTATTTCAGAAAGCTTTTGCGACCACTGACGCCTTTGTATACTTTTTCATAAACAAGTACAGCTCCGACATTGTCAGCCTCGGAAAAAAAGGCCGTTGCCTTAACGTCCGTCTCCAATGCGCGATTACTCTTGCTAGGAAAGACGCCACTATCAATTTTTCCGTTTGCGAGCAGAGCTTCCCACTCTGTCATCTTAGGACTCCAGCAATGCATGAAGACATATGCGTAGTCTACTTGGAAAGTATCCTCTAACATGTCAAAACGGGCGGATTCAGTCAGTCCCTCGCTACTCAATGTCACTTCCCAATAGCCACGAAAATAGGGCGCAAAGCGTGAAACTTTGATAAGCTTATATACGGAACCTTTTGGAGCACTAAAAGGCTGCTTCACTGGAAATTGCTCACCGTCGACTTCAAGAATAAGCGACTCTATTACCTCGCCGCCATGTTTAGTCCCAACAAACTCATATTTGCTGGGCAAATCCGGCCGAGCCTTCAACTTAACAACTGTCTGGTTAGCTCCATTATCCACCAAAATCTGTGCCCCTTTATAGCTAAGACCATCAATCGTCCAGGCACCTCTCTCTGAAAACTTGAGCTGATAGTCCCCAGCCTCAAGAGTCAGAGTGTCGTTACTCAATACTGGCTTCGATTCGGCTAAAACGCGATGGGGGAAAGCTACGGAAGCATACACTGCTGCCAGTAAGACTAAACCTTTTTTTGTAATCATAATTTTTCTATAGTTCTGGAGCAAAGTAGTCACGACCTAGCGGCTCATCGGCATCCGGCGGGTTTGACTTATCCAGGGGTATATTTTCAATATGTTGATCTAGGTAGAGCACATTGACCGTCGACCCACCATGCCTAGGATGTAAATCGTCGTAATCATACACCGAAAACTTTCCGGAAGCTCCCCCTTCCCTAATGGAATCAGCGACCAAAATCGTCTTTCCGGGATTTGCAATTCTGCTCAATAATTCCCCTTTTCGATAGGGTCCATCGCCTGGATTACTCGGTACCGGCGAGAGCCTCTGGTTGTAACCGTAATCTGTGTACAAACCACGGTTACTACCAGTCCATTCATCAGGCCGAGAGGGACATGTCATTGCATCAAAGCTTCTATCTGTGTATACATTCAGAATATATTCAAACCAAGTGGAACCACGAGGATGAACCTGTTTTCCAAATGTTGGCCCAGGATAAGAACCATGATACATGCCTTCTTCACTAGGGGGTAACCGGCCATTATGATCTGTGACGAAAAGCGTGATACCTTGCCCTATCGTACGAAGATTTGACGTGCATTTGGCCTGATCGGCCACCTGACGCACGCTCCTGATAGCAACGAACAATAGACTTGCCAAGATAGCCACGACAGCTACTGCACAGAGTAGCTCTATGAGCGTCATTGCATTCCGTTTTGGGTAATTCATTGAGAGTGCTATAAGTTTCTAATCGATGGCTACGGCGCTAGCACCTATCATCAACGTCTTTGCTTTCTGTGGACTAGTACGACCAATCCAAATGCCATGATCCCCACTATTGCAGCATTAGTGGAAGGCTCTGGAATTGTACCATAGGTAACAATTGCATCAGAAAATGTCATGCTTTCGGCAGTAGCACCACCAGTTCCCTGACTACCCAGGAAAAAGCCAATCGTATCGAAAGTGCTAGGGTAGTCGCTTGCAAAGTAATCAGTAAACGTGCCGCTGAAAGCATCTCCCCCATAGCTGCCGCTCATGATCATGTCATCACCAATGCGACCATATATCATAGTTAATGAAACCGGAACACCATTGGTATAGGATTTATTGAGCACTCCCGAATCCAAGCCATCGGTCGTTGTTGAAACAGAATTGGCAAATGCAGCATCATTGCCTACGTCCTTGCGAAAGACTGAGCCTGCTCCAGAAGTAACCGTGCTCGTAAAGGAACCCGTCCACCCATCACGCGCATCTGCCGGAGCTCCAATACGATTGGCACCAGCGGTCGCGGGCGTTTGGTGCGGGGAAGCACTATCATAAAAGCCAAAACGAAAACCGTTTAGGATTGCCGATGATGCCGAGTTGTAATCTACCGTAATGGAGGTCGTTAATGTCAGTTGCATACCATCGGCTAGCGACACTTCGCTACCCTCTTCGGCAAAATAGGACCAAATGTAGGAATTACGTGCATTTGTACTTCCACCGGAAGTGTCAAAATTGATCGTTGCCGTAGAAGTGCCTCCGTCTGATATCCCTGTCGGATCTCCCGAAGAAACGATATACCAGTCGTCAGCATTAAAAGTTTGGGCGTTGAGCAAGCAATGACTAAAAACCAAAACGCTGGTGATAGCCATGAGTGGGGATGTTTTTACTATTTTAGGTGTATGAAACATAAGAATAACCCTAGAAATAATTTCATGCTGAGGCAAAACTATAGCAATGAATACTGATTCAGGCGCTTGCTCTTTTCCTGCAAGAGACAATACTCAAAACATGGAGCATCCGAAACGAGTCACACAACGCGACCTAGCCAGTCATCTGTCGATGAGCCAAGTGACTGTCTCACGGGCCTTGTCAAACCATCCTCAGGTGTCACCCCCAACACGTAAACGTGTGCTCGACGCGGCACGTGAACTCGGCTATCAACCCGATCCAGTACTCGGTAGCCTGAACGCATATCGGCGCACACGCATGCCAATTGAAAAAGGACAATCCTTGGCTTGGATAATCGGGCAAGAAGAAGAAGACATGGGTGCAATATGGTACGATGGCGCACTCTTACAGGCAAACCAATACGGCTACCGACTTGAAAAGTTTAACCCCAACGCCGATGGCATGACGCCAAATCGCGTTATGAAAATTCTTTATAGCCGAAGCGTCAGCGGACTCATTTTTGCCCCCAGACGCCAGGCCCAGACCCAATTGAACATCGAAATAGACCCGTTTAGCGCCGTTGCCATTGGCTATACATTGCTCTCACCCATAGTTGATAGAGTAATTACAGATCACCACAATAACCTCATGCGGTGTTTTCAGAACCTGTATAATGCAGGATACCGCCGAATTGGCATGGCTACAACGCTTAATACTGAAAAGCGCGTAGAAGGTCGCCGTATCAGCGCCTTTTTATATCAACAATACTGTCATCCCGACGTAGAGCGTATCCCTATTGTGCAATATCCCAACACTACCAACGAGATGTCTCTCTTGGTGAAAGACTGGATAAAACAATGGGAACCAGAAGCCATACTGTGCCATAGCCCCTATATATTTACCATTTGCAAGGAGCTGAATTTACAGATCCCCAAGGATATTGCCATTGTATCTCTAGCGCAAAACAAACGATGGCCGAATTACAAAGAATGCTCCGGTATCGACGAACTTGGAAGTGAGGTCGGTGCCTTCGCCGTTGATACACTCGTTGCGCACATAAGGAATAACGAAAGGGGAAGCGCAAAAGAACGATACACCCACATGCTAGAAGGCAGATGGAATCCTGGAAAAACAATGATACATCCGACTCTTCCACTAAAATCCACTAAGAAAGAAAATCACTAACGGAAAAAGAGCCAATGAAGTTGCTAGCCATCTACGTTCTATGTACTGCCACAGTACTGGCTATTCCATCAGGTGATAGCGACCTTATCTATCAATCTTTGACGTACGCAGAAGAATTGAATTTAGGCGAAAAACCATCGGTGATACTGCCGCTAAAACAATTCTGGCTCCCTGAACCAGAGAAAGACTTCCTACCTGCCGTTGCCCTTCTCTATCCGAGGAAAGACAGCTTGGAAATCGTTGTTACGATGAAAGATGCTGCAGTGTACAGCGACGCCAACGGTTCAAACCAATTCATGTGGAAGCTCGGTGACGTCGTAGAGATATTTATCGGAGTAGAAGGAAAGGGCAACTATTGGGAACTACACGTCACGCCAAACAATTACCACTTGCAGTTGCACTGGAGCCATGACGGGCTGGATAACGTTAGAGCAGGCGAAAAATCAATCGAGGATTTCATGGTCGACGCACCCTCCCTCTTTGAGAGCCAAGTCAGCATTGGTCCAGAAAAAGACATTTGGCAGGTGCATGTCACCCTACCCTGGCAATCGATTGGACTCGCTCCTGGCCAGTGCGACTATGAAGTCGATATGGCAATTTGCCGCTACGATGCCACTCCTGGTGTCGTAGGCACAGTCCTTTCTTCGACAGCCCCTCTCAGAGCACGTAGCTATCATAGACGCCTGGAATGGAATGCTCTATCTCTAACTCCCCAGAGCCTCGCCAAGGATTAAACCAATAACTTTGGTTCACTTGGAGCCTTTTTGCACATGCTCCTCCTCGGTGACAGTACCGTCGTCCGTCGCATCCCGAGTGGTCGACCTTAACAAACGTGCCATGATAACCAAATCGTGAAAACCTCCCCAGAGGAACCAAACGACAGTGATTAGTCCGAAAACGAAGGTTATGCCAACTTTGAAGCCCCACCATTTTTCCCAAATGTAATCGGGTATGGCCCAAAAAGCATTCAGGATAGTCCCGATCAGGAACACGAAGACGAAGAAGAGCGCCCAAGTCAGCTTGAGCACATAGATGCATTTATCGCCACGTGTAAACTGCGGCCCGACACCGAGTCGTTCCCATAAAGTTTTAGACTTACGACGTGTCTCCAAAGCAGGAGAAACTATCTCACTGGATTGATCGGAAGACTCGGCATATTTTCCACGGTGAAGCAGTCGATCCATGTCAGCCGGCGGTCTTTTGGAAAGCAAAGAGCAGAATACGTAAGCGGATACGGCAATCAAAGCCGCAATGAAGGACATCTCCATGCCGTTGAGGGGAAACTTCTCTGGCAAGCGGCCAAGGAATACAAATTCAGGCCAGGCTTCCTTCATGTGGGGTAGCCCATAGGGCCAGACGATATTGCGAACAACAATTCCCGTCACGGCGACAAGAGATCCGCAAATCATCGCCGCCCAAGCCCCCCCTGCTGTCCCACGCTTCCAATAGAGCCCGCCAATGATCACCGCCCCGGCACCCCCTAAATAGACTGCGCCAGTAATCTGGAAATACATGTATATGTAATCCTGAAGCGGGAAGACGAGGCCCCAAATAAAGGCAAAGGTCGCCACACCAATGATGGACAAACGTAAAGCCCACATGTGAGCCCGTTGCGACAAGGGTTTCTTCCGCAGAGGCTGGTAAACATCCTGGATAAAGATACTGCCCCAAGAGTGCAGATAGGTGTTATCGGTGGAAACAGCCGCCAGAATAACGACCGCCGCGAACAACCCCATGACACCGGTCGGTAAGATCGCTCCCAAGGCCATGGGCACCAGCATTTCCTTCTGCGTCTGCTCATTGCCAATGAGCTCCAAGCTAACATGTATCTGAGCAGCGCTATCGGCAAACTGAGGCAGGTGCATGTAAGCATACACGCAAATAGGTACCATGATAATCGCGAGACTGGTTATCATACCACGGAATTCGCCCAGAATGCCTGCCATCCGAGCCTCGTGAGGCGTCCTCGCTGCCGCATTGTATCCCTGAGACCCCTGCCAAGCACGTGTCCCATAGATGTTCAAAATCCCCATCATGATGAAGAACCAAACATTGAAGTCGGATACGTTCCCTTGATCAAAGGGGTTAAGTTTAGACTGCCCTGGTGGAGACTGCTTAAGGCCTTCGAGCACTTCGGACCAGGACATATGGTAAAAAAGAATCCCCAAAACCAATAGCATAACGATAACGACGAACTGCCCCTGAATCATATCAGTCACCATGATTGAGATCTGCCCCCCCAGCATCGTCATCACCACTGCTAGTGTCAGCAAAGTCAGCATGACAAGCGCCAGCGTAGATATAGTTAGCCCGAATAGTTCAAAATTGGGCGGCAATCCTGTAAAGTAAATGAGGAAGCGCGCACTGACCGCAGGGAATATTCCGTAATTGAGAATACCGGAAGACCATGCCAGAATCCCGGCAAACACGCGGAATTTCTTGCTGTAGCGCATCTCAAAAAACTGCGCCATTGTCATCGCACGTGTCTCGCGGTAGCGGTAGATGACAAACCCGGTCAATGTAATGATTAGGGTTATAGGCATAACCATCTGAACCCACCAGGCGGCTCCGAAGCCAGCCTGATAGAACTTCTCAAAGTGAGCCGCAATCGATATCGCCCCTAGCCCTGCCATGCCCTGACCCACAGAAATGAGATATCGACCAGCCAGCCGGTTAGCAGCCAGAAAGTCCGCTACACTCTTCGTCAATCGAGAAGCCCACCAGCAGATTAAAAAAAGGGCAACAACTGCTGCAGCAAGAATCCCCCAATCGAGCAAATCCATATTCATATCTACTAACCTGCCCGATTTCCGGCGGTCAAACGGCCGTGGTTGATATAGCCAGCCGCTAGAGCGTGAGCACCAAGTCTATCGATTGGCTCGTCTTCATGTGCCATCGGCGTGTCATTCATTCCGCCGTTAGACATAGGAGCATGTAGAGAATAAATTTTAAATAGAGCGTGGATCGCAGACCTAAGACATCTTAAGCTCTTTGCTAAAATCAGTATCCTTACTATCCCTGTCATCTTCTTTACATAAGCGGACACATCGGTCTTTTTCTTAATCAATACTTTATAATCTGCGCAATGCAGCGGCAGGGTAAACGGACAGTACATAAAGTTCGAGAAAAGCATGGTTCTAGCACACTATACAGAGTGAACCCCTTGTGACGCCGAAACAATCTACGGTTTCCAGTAAATTTTTCTCAAGATCACCAACGACTCCGAGGCTTGATTTTGAAATATCTAGCATAATTAAAAATAGGTTCCCTCTTCGTATCATTATGATGTCTCTAACTTAATCTTTTCGGTCACCCACTAGTCGTAGTGCCCCTAAGATAACTCGCTGAACAGATTTGAAGTTTTTCAAGCCCTACTGCACACTAAATATCCAATAACCAGCTCCACCAAGCAAGTAAGCCGCCTAGAATACTGATTCAGAAAACTCTGAGCCCTGAGGCAACTCCGGTTCCAGGGGCGTTTCCATGGGCAAACGCCCTCTTCCATTAGTTTAAGAATTCGTTCAGTCACTTTTTCATAAGGTGTCGATTTCATCATTTCTCGCTTGTTGGGTTTGGTTCTGCGGTCCTCCCCCTCAGTTTGGGTCCCTTTGAACGCGACCACTTGAACTGACTGTATTTGGCCTTTATGAAAGGACCGATATCATGAAACGAGGACGCCGAAAGACAGAAGACATTATCGCGTATTTTACGCTACAGCGAAGGCTTGAGCGTTGATGAAGACGGCATTAGCCAAGCAACATTTAGTCGCTACAAGAAGCAGTTTGGCGGTATGAGCGTGAAGGAAGCCCAACGTCTACGT
>NZ_BMXG01000020.1 GCF_014651635.1 Cerasicoccus arenae
AAAGCTTGAGGATGAGAACCTAAGTTTACGCAAGCTGGTGGCTGACTTGAGTCTGGATAAACATATCCTCCAGGAGATCGTGTCAAAAAAGCTCTGAGGCCTGTACGTAAGGCGAAGTTGATCCGATAGGCATCTGATGTCTATGGGATCAGCGGCCGTCGCGGGTGAGGTTCAGCTTGATTTTATCCGACCAGGCAAACCAACCGAAAATGGCTATATCGAGTCCTTCAATGGCAAGCTTCGCGACGAGCTACTGAACACTGAGATCTTCTTTTCTCTGCCCGAGGCCAGGGAAAAGCTTGAAGAATACCGCCTCGATTATAATACCTATAGACCACACAGCTCGCTGGGCTATCGGCCTCCGGCCGAATACGCCCAGCAAGCTGCATCGAAGACAACAACAACCCAATCGAAACAGAAAATCCTAGCACTGCCGTTGGCATGAAGATTGGGAGCGGGTCAAAACAGCAAACGGTCAAATTATAGTCATTAAAACTGGACCAGAAGGTGGGACCCAAGCAACTGCATCCACTTTTTTGCGATTCAATTGGCTTCGGCGCAATACTCTGTCGCCCAGAAATTCATTCCAACGTTGATTCAAGATGAGTTGAGACGAAATCTCGATAATTGCGCGAAAAAACTTGATTAATTGAAAATGTGTCTCAATAACGAATGGAGTTTTGAGACTAACGACAGTAAAAATTAAACTCATATAACATTTATGAATAACTCTGTACGACCGCTTGATATCATTTTCGGCACTGTTACTGGCAACGCTCAGGCGTTGGCCGAACGTTTTTCTGATCAATGCGATCAGTTGAATATACCATGCACTTTGACTGCAGCGGAGGACTGGGCAATGGAGAGCTTTGGCGTTACGGGCCGCAACACTGTCCTCATCTTCTCTACATGGGGTGATGGCGAGCCGCCTGACGATGCGATTGAGTTCTGTGAAACGCTTTATGATCAAAAGCTGCCCGTCTCTCATTTGCACTATGCGGTTGTTGCGCTAGGCGACAGTGCCTACGACGATTTCTGTGGATGCGGTCGCCGCCTTGATGACGCGCTGAGCAATGCAGGAGCGACACGGATCATGGATCGCGTCGAATTGGATGTAGATTTTGATGATGGCTTTGATGCCTGGATGGAAAGTTTCTTTGAGCTGCGTTCGCTTCAGCAACTCAGCACAGTAACCACTAATCAGGTTGGATAAGTATGTCTTACGACGGGATTTCAAGTAACCGGCGAGATGGGCAAACCAACAACGATTCGCAGGAATGCGAGGGTTCCCGTTTTGGCGTAAACACGTATCCAGTTCACGTGACGGAGTTGGATTTTCGTTTGGGCCATTTATTGGAAGAACTTAGCCGATTGGGCATGTTGTTGATTTTTGTCCGCAACCGACACTGTATCAGCGGCATCGCTGGGTGCATGCCATCAATGTTTCCAACTGGCAAAACCTTCAGCGGCTCCACACATGAAGCGCATTTACACTTAAACCCTGATCGCTGGGATCATGCTTATGTGATCCACGAACAAGACGAGCGCAAGGGCGCATACATCGGCATTGAGTTTTTTGACGCGCGTCACAATGCGCTGTTCCGTGCTGCGCTAACGCCGAATTCGGAAGGCTGTGAAATGCAGCAAATTACCCAGCAATATTACCAACGATGTGTACCGGTGGAGGAAATGGCGGGCTGGACTCGTATGGCCGAGCTTTCTTGCCCTACGACCGCCAGCCATCTTCAGATCGATGATAATTTCATCCAAAAAGATCCCTGGAGTGCGCCCTTTGATATGGCCACGACTCCAATGGTAAAGTACGAAGCTGGCTTCTCAGGCGGGACCGCGTTGGCACGCACCATTTTGGAGGAGGCCAAGGAAGAAAAACAAGAGCTCATTTTGACCGTTGGCGGCGGCTTTGGCCGGATGAATATTCCTTTCTCACCCAGCGTTGTGGAGTCCGTTCAGCGTGGATGGAGTTTTGCGGGTGGCAATGGTGGTATGCTCAGGCTCAATCCCAGCGCCGTCGCCACATATTGGGTCGGCTCCTATGAGGACACAGATGAAAGATACAGCTACTTGGAAGCAGTTGATTGCTTTGGCGACCTAATCCTCCGAATCAACAGTTATAACCCAGACGCTTATCACTACTGGTGTGCCTTGGCGAAAGCCGCAGGCTGAGCATCCACCACTCGACTCATCGTCATAATTGGTAAAACTCTATCCGACGCTTATTCTTCGGCAGATATTTGGCATGGTAACGATAAATTGAGCGGTGGATGCCCAGCTCAGCATACCTGTGCCGGGACAAAACAACGCAGCGTACAACCTTCGCGACCGTCCTGCGCTGACGTTCTGAGCTTAGACGTTTTTTCTTGAAACGCACAGGGCTTTTTAGGCATAAAAGCCCCATGATCATACGCAGTCGCACCTGAAATGGACATCAACCGTCTGATTCTCAGTGACATGTGCCCCTTGTTGCCTCACTCTCGCGGCTGCCGCATGGAATATCAAAGTCTGCATCAATGAGGTTCTTTGGCCCCTTACCTAGTGGATTTTGAGCGCCTTCATTGAGACATTAGGGGCGACCCAGCCAAATCAATAATCAATACTCGGCCAAATTTGCCCTTTTAAGGGCCGACGAATTACGCGCACTAGCCCCTATGCAACGTGGTATCCGCAGAACACTCCTCATTCATTGGGCCCTTATAATTGGGGCAGGGGCTTTTTCATTGTATCTAGCCTACCAGATCCGCTTTGAATTTCACCTGCCGGAGGAGCCTATTAACTGGCAAGAGCGGATGTGGGAAACGATGCAATGGGTGCTGCCCTTCGAGTACATTCTTTTTTATTCGTTGGGGCTCTTTAGACCGCTTGTGGCCCGGTTTCGATGGCGTGATTTTCTTCGCGTTGTCATGGCCTTGGGCCTTGTTACGGGGTTTCTGCTGTATTTGTGGTTTATCTTTGCCGGTGAAAAAACGGCTCCGCGCTCGGTCATCTTAATTAACAGTTTGTTGCTACTGGTGTTCCTTTGCTTCATCGGTGCGCTGTCTTCGCACTTACGAATGATTCTGACGGGCAATTTGACCGAGTTACCAGTGCGAGCTTCGCGTGTGGTTGCTGTGGGGACTGGGTTCTTGACGTATCAATTGATCGATCAGACACGAAGGAGGACAGGACTTGGAATGCGCGTGGTGGGCATGGCTGTCACGAATGGATCCAAACGCGAAGGTGAGCATTGGCAGGGGGTGCCAGTTGGCGGTCCAGCTAGTCAAATCGAGCAAATTTGCCACCGCTTTGATCCTGACCGTATCATTATCACCGATCCTGAACTCTCCGATAAAGAAATTCGCTCTTTGTTGTGGAAATGCCGGGAGCTCCATGTGCCAGTTTACATTGTTCCGACGGCCCAGGAAATGTTTTACGGGGTTTTGCGGATGGAGACTATTCGCCCAGTTGGGCTGGACGATGTTCTAGGCCGCAATACACTGGAGATTAACCTGCCGCGCATTCACCAACTCTTGGTGGGGAAACGAGTGCTCGTGACTGGAGCTGGCGGCAGTATTGGCAGCGAGCTATGCCGCCAAATTCAGGTAATGAATCCTGAGAAGCTTCTCCTGCTCGACAGCTCTGAGGTCGCACTCTTTCAGATTGAGCAAGAGTTGCGTAGCCGGCCTTTGGGTGAACGGGTTCATGCTTTGTTGGTCAACGTTCGGGATCGCGCATCGATGGTCAGCGTTTTTGAGCGAGAAAAGCCTGATATTATTTTCCACTCTGCCGCCCTGAAACACGTGCCGATGGTTGAGTCTTTTCCGGGGGAAGGACTTATGACGAATACGTTGGCGACGAATCAAATAGCGGAGCTTGCCGCTGATTATGGCGTCGAGCGCATGGTATTCATTTCCACCGATAAGGCGATCAATCCGTCCAGTGTGATGGGCGCTTCCAAGCGCCTAGCCGAACTACTGTTGCAATCACGTCCGCGTGGCAATGGTATTACCAGCTTCGTCGCGGTTCGCTTTGGTAACGTGATTGCCTCATCGGGCAGCGTGGTTCCTATTTTTGAAAAACAGATTGCCGCTGGTGGTCCGGTTACAGTGACGCACCCAGACGTGACGCGCTATTTTATGTCGATTCCAGAGGCGGTCGGGCTTGTTCTCCAGAGCGCAACGCAGGGCAGCGGTGGCGAAGTATTCATGCTGGATATGGGGGAACCGCTCAAGGTTCTTGAGGTTGCTCGGCTGATGATCCAGATGCGTGGCCTTGAGCCTGACAAAGACATTGAAATCAAAATCATTGGCCTGCGTCCCGGCGAAAAACTATTTGAGGAGCTGCGATACGATGCGGAAATCCATGGGACAACTAGCCACCCTCGCGTTTATCGGTTGACTGCGCCTGCGCTGTCGCCGTCGGAAGCATCTGCTCTGCTAGCCCGAGTCAAGGAAGTGGCCCTACTTACCGATCCTGACGTTATTCGTGCCGCAGTCAAAGAATTGCTCCCAGAGTTTATTGGTGATGAAGCGACGATGGACGTCGATTCGGACGTACCAGCAAAAGCATAAGTGCGGGCAGGTTCTGCGTTTGCGACCAGAGACGACTCAATCGCGTCGGCCACCATTGGTCGTTGTTCAAAAATGCGTCCAAGTAAGACCACGACCGACCTTCGCAATGAAGTCTTGTGCATAGGGGATTGACCCTTTGCCGTGATATGATAGGCTGATTTATTCTACACGCACGCATGGATCAGTCTTATATTCTTACCCAAGCGCGGCTTTCGTTAGCCTATGACATCGAGGCGAGCAAACCGGAGCACGAGATACTTATTCTGAAGAATGTCCCGCTGAAGACTTATCTCGTGGTCGAGGAGGAGCAGTGGCGGATACTTAGACGTTTTAAGGATGGCATGCCGCTGCAGGAGCTGTTGCCGCTGCTGATTACCGAGCGGAAGAGTCCGCCCTTGCGCAGCCTGTATGAGCTGGTGATGAAGGCAGTGGTTGCGGGCATCCTGCTAGTTGATGGAGAGAACCAGGCCGCTCAGCAACAGAATCGTGCGGTAGAGTGGGACCATCGCCTGCGCTTTGGGATGGCGCATTGGTTTGGTGTGGGGGCGATACTGTTTGGATTTCTTGCGGTGCTTTTTCGCCCCTTGGGCACGCCGACAAACCTGATCGAAATATTGGTGGGCTGGCTGCTGATTTGTGGTTCGTTGACGGTTGGCTATTTCCTGTCCGCCTGTTTGCTCGTGGGCTTTGATCGTGAGGTCTATGATACTCGTTTTCGCTGGAAACACGTACTTCCGCACTTTCATTGCAACGTGGAAGACGGACGAATGGCTGGACGGATGTGTGAAATGTCGGTAGCGCTGATGCAACTGGCACCGATGTTTTTCACTACTGGGATCACGGCACTGTGGTTCACAGATTTGGTTTATCTGCTTTTGATGGGCGTGTTTTTTGTGACGTTGCCGAGTGGTCGAAGCCCAGCAAGTTTGCTTTTGAGGAGCCTATACAGACGCTATCCGCTTTCGACGGGGCACGACTTTATTTTTGTGCAAAATCGGTTGCTGTGGACGTTGATTAATTCGCGACTGAAGTTCACGGACAAGAGCTATCTACTCATCTTTGGTGCCTATACGCTGATCTGGCTGTTCACGGTTTTCATGGCTAACCTGAGCGCATTTGGCCTCAACGTGGGCGAGCTAAAAAACCTCTACCTGACGAGTAGCGCGGCGACGGTTACGGTGATCATCGTGTTATTGCAAATGGCCGCCACGATCCTTGGAAGTTTGGCAATGATCTCGTGGATTGTCGCGATGAATATCTTGCATGTGGTAGAGCAGTTGCGGATGCGTATGCAGTCTAAGCCAAAGCTGTTGAACCATGAGATGAGCGGCGAGGACATTGTTCAGTTCCTCAGCGGCACGCTATTGCTCAAAGGCGTGCGAGAAGAAATTCTGTATGAACTGGCAGAGCGTGTTCGTGGCGTGATTGTTGACCCCAAGCAGCATGTGTTTAAGGAAGGTGAGCCGGGAGACGACCTTTATTTTGTGCTCAATGGTGGAGTGGAAGTGCTGATGAGTCTGAAGTCCGGGCGCCCTTTGCGGGTCACGGAACTTGGGCCGGGCGATGTTTTTGGGGAAGTCGCGCTACTCCACAATGTACCGCGTACTCGGTCGATTCGCGCAGCTCGCAAGAGCCTGCTATTAGCCTTATCCCGTGAGGACTTCCAGAAGTTGATCGTGGGCAGTATTGGTGTACGTGACGTGGAAGCGATTATTCGCAAGCAGTCTTTCCTGCACCGTATTGAACTGTGTCGTAACTGGCATCCACAGGCGATGACGGCGTTCTCGCGTCTCGCCACACTGGCTGAGTTTCAACCGGGGGACGTGGTCATCAAGAAAGGCATGCGCAACCAGTTTTTTTATCTGATCTACGACGGCCTGTTGGAAGTCATTGTCGAAGGCAAGCGCGTGAGTACGCTAGCTACGGGCGAATTCTTCGGTGAGATCAGTTTGCTGCAAAATAGTACTGCCACAGCGGACATCGTGGCGATCACCGGGAGCCGATGTTTGGTCGTCCAGCGGCGTGACTTCCTGAACTTTATTGGCAAGGACTTCTTGGTGGGGCTACAGTTTGAGGACATCAGTTCAAAGCGTCTGAAGCATCCGATCTTCCCGTTGACGGGCGTTGCCTACGACGATTTTTCGGAGCGTTATTAACGGATTATCTGGTTGTGGTGCCGGGGCAATGCTCTGAGATTCTGAGACGATGCAATATCGAAGAGACGTGGATGGTTTACGTGCGGTCGCCATCTTGGCCGTAGTAGCTTTCCATGCCGATATTGGAGTGGGCGGTGGATACATTGGCGTGGATGTCTTTTTCGTGATCTCCGGTTTTCTGATCACCAAAATAATCTACGAGCAAATGCGTATCGGCGCATTTTCCATACTGGGCTTTCTCTCGCGCCGTATACGCCGTATCTGGCCCGCTCTGTTCGTGTTGTCGTTGGCGACGCTGGCGGCAGGCTGGTGGGTATTATTGCCTGAGGATTACGCTCATTTGTCCGAGGCGGTTGGTGCAAGCACCTTGTATTTCGCCAATATATTCTATTGGCTGACATCGGGCTATTTTCAGGAATCTGCGCAATCAGAGGTAATGCTTCATACGTGGACGCTGTCGCTGGAAGAGCAATTTTACCTCTTCTTGCCTCTGGCAATGATGGTGGTCTTGTGGCTCTTGCCACAACGCCGCCGAGTGATGTTTGGAGCGCTTGCACTAGGTTTGGGGCTAAGCTTTCTGATCAGTGTCTATGGTGTGGAGCACCATCCTCGTGCCGCCTTTTTTCTTCTGCCAAGTCGCGCCTGGGAATTCCTTCTAGGGTCGCTGCTGGCAATCACTCCGGCAACTCGGATGTATCGCTCGAATGTGTTGCGAGAGGTTGGTTCCTTACTTGGTCTGGCTGCCATTTGCTTCTCCGCATTCGGCTATAGCGAAGTAACCCCTTTTCCGGGGTTACATGCATTACTGCCATGTCTAGGCGCATTGCTGCTCATTGCCTGCAACGACGCTACAACTGGGTTGCCGTCGACATTGGTGGGCCGGTTGCTTTCGCTGAAGCCAATCGTTTACATCGGGCTGATCTCGTATTCGCTCTATCTCTGGCATTGGCCGATTTTTTGTCTGGCGAAATACTGGTCTACGGCACCGACGTCGCTTGATCAAAATCTTGTTCTGATTTTTGCATCCTTGGTGGCGGCGTCATTGTCCTATCATTTGGTGGAAGTGCCATTCCGCCGAGCGAAAGCTGCGTCGACATCCAGAGTGTTCCTGATGTACTTTGCCAGTGGCGCGTTACTGCTCGGCGGGGTGGGGGCAATACTGGCCTCAGATGGTTTTCCCAATCGATTTCCGGTGGAGGCGCAGCGTATTGCGGAGGCGCTGACTATGTGGAAGGAGCATCAGCCCTTAAATCGAGGGACAAACCGCATACCGGACGATCTTATTGAAATTGGAGAACCGTACGCCGAATTTGCTTCCACACCGCGCCCGTTGCTCTGGGGGGATAGCCATGCGGAAATTGCAGCCCTCGCGTTTCGGCAGGCATTGGCCGAAATGTCGCTGGATGGCTTTGCCATCGGTTATGCGGGTCAGCCACCGTTGATTCGCGTTATTGATCAGAAAACTGGTGAGATGCAGGAGTCCCGCAATCGCTCAATCATCGAATTTATCCGATCAGAGAAGGTGACCGACGTCTTCCTAGTTGCGGCTTGGTACTCATACTTACATGATGATTCTGCCGTTGAAGCGTTCCGCCAAACAATCGATGAAATTACCGCTGTTGGGGCCAAGGTATGGATCGTTGCTCAAGTCCCTGGCTACGATCATAGTATTCCTAAACTTTTGGCGAGGGAGGCACTGTTTAACGCAGACCTGTCGGCTTATCGACTGAGTCCGGAAGACTGGCGGCAGGGCTTTGGGTCGCGGTTCGAATCTATCTCAACCTTGATCGCTGCTTCTGATTTGACCTTATTGGACCCTTGTCCCTATTTTTTGACTGATGAAGGCTGGTATGGCATTGAGCAGGACGGATACCCGCTTTACTGGGATCATAATCACCTGACAAATGCTGCTGCAGAGAAGGCCTTTACCCCGCTATTTATCCAGGCCCTCCGTAGTAATGATGCAACGGATTAAGATATAGGAAAACGACTACGGTGATCAACGTTCGTAGTTAGCCAAAGATGGTTTTGGCACTCTCGTCTGGACGTCGCGCTCAGTTATGGTAGGGTTTCAAATTCATAACTGGAATCTGCTCCACCTACTAATCCCAAATAAGATGCATAATGAGTGATAGTGACGCCCAAGCCAACCCTAAGAATGATCCGGCCAATCCGGAGCTGAAATCCAATCGCCGTAATTTCATCAAAACCGGAGCCTTAGGAGCAGGCGCTGCTGCGGCGATGTCTCTTCCCAGTTCACTCAATGCGCAGGTTCCAGACAAGCCCGCTAACACTTGGCCCGGGCCGAAAACGGAAAGCAATCCCTACGGCAAACGTCCCGGTGGCGGCATTAGCTTGCCGGACTATTTTAAGCCTTGGCCAGCGATTAAGAACAACAACTTCTACATGCCGGGGATGGAAATTCTGCCGAAGAACGAGATGCGCATTTCGTTCCTCGGAAGTACCCCTTGGCCGCCAACTCGGTTGCAGTCGGGCACTTCGATTCTCGTTGAGCTCGGCAATGGCACGGCCCAGCCGCGTCGCTTCTTTTTCGATATGGGCAACGGCAGTATCCGCAACGCAATTGCCATGCAGGTGCCCGCACCGTTGATCAACGATGTTTTCCTGACCCACCTACACGCTGACCACTTCGCGGACTTGCCCTACATGTATCCGTTCCGCGCATTCGCTGGTGGGTTTGAACCGCTGCGCGTCTACGGACCATCGGGTCGTACGCCCGAGCTTGGCACCAAGCACATGATCAAGCACATGCGTGAAATGAACCGCTGGCATGAAGAGAACTTTCATGCTTGCCCGGTTGGTGACGGCTTTGAAATCGAAGTCACGGAATTCGACTGGAAGCAGCGTAATGGCATCGTCTACGACAAGGACGGCGTCAAAGTCCGCTCTTGGCCGCGTTCCCACGTGAAGGACGGTGCGGTGGCTTATCGCCTTGATTGGGAAGACGCGGATCTATCCTTTGTCTTCACCGGTGACGGCCGCCCCGACGAGCTTTCCGCCAAATATGGCAAGGGAGCTGACGTCTTTGTTTCTGAAGGCACCATCGATGCACCGACGCTATCCGCGATGAAGCTGGGCGCGCCGTCTGAACTCTGGGAATACACAATCGATATTTTCCACACCATGTATTATGCGGCGGGCTACCTCTTTAAGCAGACTCAACCGCGGATGGCCGCCATTTGCCACTATGAGTGGACGGGTGACGCGCTGGCGGCGGAATCGGTCGCTGAAGTCCGCGCTAACTGGGATGGCTTATTCATGTTTGGCGGGCCGGATGTTCAGGTGATCAACGTGAGCAAGGATGCGATCTGGGCGCGTGAAGCAGCGCTATCCGACGGAGCGGCACCAGCGGCAATGGACCCTCGCTGGTTGCTTAAGCCTGGCGAACCGTTGCCCGAAACAATGTCTTTGCCGACGCCCACCATGCCGCGTGAAATGCAGCAAGAGCAGTTCGTTCGCGACTTGGAAATCGACCCGAAGCTTTATTATCCAGAAGACGTTTACCGCAAGCCGGTGCAGAAGTGGCCAGGCGTTACGTTGAACCCACGCGAGATGCTCGCCGCTCGTGGCATCAAGGTCGATTCTTAAGCCATGGACACTAGCCAACGACCGATCCTCGCACCCGCTGCGAGGACGGAGCCAATATTTGTACCTGGACGCGATCCGGTGCCGGTCACGCTGCTGACCGGTTTTCTCGGCTCCGGCAAGACGACATTGCTCAACCGCATTCTCAACGGAGATCATGGCCTGCGTGTCGGCGTGTTGATCAATGATTTTGGCGCGATCAACATCGACGCTGAACTCGTGGACTCGATTGAAGAGAATACCATAAACCTGACCAACGGCTGTGTGTGCTGCGAAATTCGCGATGACCTAGTACGCTCGCTGGAGGAGTTGTTGTTACGCGAAAAGGCAGTGGATTACGTTATCCTCGAAGCCAGCGGCGTTTCAGACCCGTCGGGTATCGTAATGACTTTTCTCGATCAAAAATACGAAAAGCTCCTGCGACTCGATAGCATCACCTGCGTCGTCGACGCAGAGGCGATTTTTACGCATGGCGATGATCAGGAGCTCAACACATTGAAGATGCGCCAGATCAGCTTTGCGGATATGGTCATCCTTAACAAAGTCGATCTCGTTGGCCCAACGCATCTGGAAGTCATTCACGAGTGGATCGGACATCACTTAAAACGCATCCGCATTATTGAAGCCACTCGCTGTGACGCGCCGCTGGAAATCCTGCTCGCGGTCGGGCGTTTCGATCCAGTTCGTGCGATCGCAGCTCATCAGAAACCTTCAGAGGCACACGATCATCCTCATGAGGATGATGCTCATGGCCACGGCGAGGCACATTCCCAATTTCAGACTTGGAGCTATGAAACCGACCGTGCATTTGCTCAAGACGCGCTTGGTGAGATGGTTCGCCGAAAGTTGCCCGCAGAGATTTATCGCTGCAAGGGCATCGTCCATGTCGCCGACTCTCCGGGGGAACGCTTTAGCTTGCAGGCCGTAGGCAGGCGGACGGAGCTGACATCGCTCGGGCCGTGGGGTGAACAGGTGCCATGCTCGCGAATTGTCGCGATTGGTTCATCCATTGATGCCGCAGCACTAACGGCTTTGTTCGACAGCTGCTTGGCCGGGTGAATTCGCCAGGCGGTCCCGTAGCGCCTGTAGGGCATCGGCGATCCGTTGGAGGCGGGGCTGGGTGATCACGCTCAAGTCGTCGATGATCAGCATGTGTTGGCCTTGGTGAGCATTAGCGTAAATCGCGCGCAGTTCCCGGGCAATGGAAGCGTGGCTCTGGCTGAGCTCTGCAGTGGAAAACTTGTTGCAGAAATATTCGTAGCAGACCAGCGGGCGACCATGGTCAAGCTGACAGCCTTGGCCGGGGGTAAACCAGCCAGTCGCGTCATCATATTCGTCGGCACGTTGCCCAAGAATGAAGCGCAGGAATGCGCTGTCCACGCTCTCGCGGCAAAATGACTCCTTGCAGCAAACTGATGTGCAGACCGCACAGTGCGGCTGGGCGTTCACTTGCCCAATGTGCTGGAGCTGCCGCTCGATCTCGATGTGTAGGGCCCGAATTTTCTCCAGCAGAGCGTCGTTCATAAGATACGCTGGCACGCAAGATTGGGCAATGCACGTTCTTTCTTAGTGATCCATTTAACGGGCTAGCCGCCCTTGGCTAAACCTTGTGGAATCGATCTATGTCCGAAAGCGCACGATGCGGTATGTTTTACCGTCATCATCAGGCATGAGCAAGAAGACGTAGTAATTCCCCTTGCGAATGGTTTGAGAGCCGGAATAGACCAACGACCATTCATTATCAACCTGAATTGCGCATTTGATTTCAAATTGCAGATCGGACTTCACTGAACTCAGTGAAATGGTCTTGGACTGAAGCGGGTCTAGGTTAAATTGCTTTTCTCCAGCTTGGCAAACAATGGGCATGCTGCTCAAATTGAATATTAGAGCATTGTTTTTTTGTTCTTGGGCCTTGCTGAGGTCAATGGGGATCAATGAAAAGCGTGTTCCCTGATCGATCATGGAAATCATCATTCGCCTGATCCCAGGTAGGAGCTGATACTTACCTACAGGCGAGTAAATTGGCTGCCCGACATTGTCAGTCCCCGTTTTGCGGTAAAGTTTGAATTCGAGTGGCCCGACATAGCTGAATTCGGGTGTGCGTTGACCAGACTTGATCGTAACACCCTTCATCTGTCCGTTGGTCGAATAATAGAGGGTTTCAGAGGCACGCTCTCCTTCCTGCGCGACGGCTTGAGCTCCGCGAGCCCGGCCGCCAACGTAATAAAGACTCAACTGGCAGTCGACCATTGGCTGAGGCTCTTGAGCCCAAGTCATGCAGCTGCTGGCCAGAGTTATGGCGATAATAAGGATTCGATAAAGATGCATCGGTATCTCCGGTAGCTTTACTTAAGGGGCGTCGGGTGAATCCAACCAGCGGAAGCTGGTAACAACGAACCGGCGACCGCGGCCATTCGTGGGATCACCAAGTGCAATCGTTTCGCTTGCATCAAGCTTTTCAGGTGTGCGCTGGATGACTGCTTCGCACCAGGTCTCCCCAGTTTGCACGCCCATAGGATTGACCGATTCTGCCCAGACACGGATTCGAAAGGTATCGGATCGCACCGTTAGAACACTACCTAGTTGTGCGAGCAAATCGCCTTGAGTCAGATAACCCGGCGTATTGGCCGCTAAAGAGCCCTCCATCGCATCACGATTGAATTCGCGGAAGTAGCGGGTCGAAATGATGTTATCTCGATACAGGTTCTCCGGGTTTTCTACGCTGTAATCGTAGAGGTTGTCTGCGTCGAAAAATGTGTCATTGATTCCAGATTTATCAATGGCTGCTTGAAGAGCGCCTTTCTGCTGCCATTCAGTTGGGTTATCAATCGTCCTGTTCTGGTAGCTGGTTGGCACGGGAGACCGATTAACGAATTGAGCCAGAGACATAAATGGGCCCCGGGTTTTAACTTCTTCTACAATGGCTGTGGCCAAAAGATCGATTTCATCCGCGTCGAGTGTGCGAAAGCCTGTATAGGCTTCGTCATCTTCTGGCAGAGTATCTGATGCGGCGTTAATTTCACCAGTAAGAGGATAGGGGTGGCGCAGCCAGGGTGATTTGTCCACGAAAGTATTACTCGTGTCGCCAGCCGTTTCTACATCCGACCCGAAATAGGTACCAAGTAATGCCTTCCAAGCATCAACTGAAGTTGAATTTACGTTGAACGCGCCATGGACGAACAGTTCGCCCGCAACTTCGTCCGCAGAGTCGAGTTTAGCATCATCATAATTGCGTTTCGCGAAAATACGGGGATTTTCAGAGATGAAGTCCAAATTGCGGAAATTGGAATCAGCGACCGCTGAGAAAAAATAATCATCCCACAGCGCTGTGTTTAGATTCCAGGGCATGTCATAGTAGACTGGTGAGCCGGATGCTGGAGAGTTAAAGTCAGGCCAATTACTGCGGAAAATGGTATTAGGTTCGAGGTAAGGGCTGGCACTGCTGCTTCCGATGGCGTAGGCTGGCGATACATTTCCCCACTTCCAGTAATCTAGTGCCTGATTGTAGTCCCGAGCCAGACCTAATCGGGCGTGACGCAGATCAGCAATCGAGCGGAACTCGCGTGTAGAACGTGGTAGATGGAACAGTGGCGCGCGCAGATTGCCGGTTGAATCATCAATGAAGCCAACAAAGGCGTTATCACCAGAGTTGGGTATTTCGGCGTCGTTTGGATCGGCGCTCAATTCACTCGCGAAGAAGAACTCAGATATCCAGGAAGGGTTGTCACCCGTGCCACCATTACTGCTAGAACCTGCCTCATATTCCAGGGGGGAACGTCCAGAGTAGGCAGCAGTGGGATCGTAGTCTTCGAGCCATTGGGTCCGGAAATAATTAACGGACGAGGGCGTGCTGGATTCAAATTTCTGAAGGCGGCTCTGCGCGAATTTTAGCCCGGCGCGATAAGCGAAGTTTGCAGATATGTCTTCAATCGGCGGCGCGCTTGGTAGGCTAGGGGGGCCATAAATTTGCAACTGATCTCCACTGGCGTAAAGCTTGCCCCAATCAGATTCCTTATTGAAACCTGACATATTGAGCCGTTCAATGTGTTGTAATGGCTGTGTTGCGAGTTCGTTTGTATTGCGCGCGAGACGCACGATGCCGGATACACGCTGTTGGGATATTGTTTGAAGGGCACCCAAGTTATATTTTGAAGGGTCGATCGTCATTTCCGAATTTGGGACTTTGAACGCGTATGCAAAACCACTGCGATAGCCAGGTGAGAGTTCCAATGGAGTTGCCGCGCTGGTGATGACTTCTGCTGGAAGCGCCGGGGTGAATACAATGGCTTCACCGGGTTCCATATCTGAGCTCAGGTTCAAGCGGAAGGGGATGCGGCCATAGCTTGGCGTTTCTAAACCAACATATTGAAAGAGGTTCCCATCTTCGGTTGTGTCCCCTGAGTTGGGGAATTTGATGATCGGGTCGACAGTGTTGCCATGCTCATCTGGCAGGGGGTGCCATTCCACGCGGTGAAGCCATTTTAATTCAGGGGCAGAGCTATTGGATAGCTGGGAATCGACGACGAATGAGCCGTTCTCAATTGCCGCATCATACGGATTCCATAAGACGAACGCTGGCTGTAGGAAATACCAAATGGCATATTGATTCGGGGTGACGGGGTCCTTTAGGACGAGAACATTGACGTGTAATTGAACCAGCGTTAACACCGGTGTAATGGCGGGTGTCGTTGAAGAATAAGGAACCGGTTGATAGACGGCATTGGCGTCAAGATTGCCATTTGAAGGCGTAAGATTCATCCAAGCATGGAGCTGCTCCCAAGCTGGGCCACCCTGATCACCAGAGAGACCAGTCGCCGCTGGGAAAATTTGTTGGCCGGCAAGACTTGGATCGATCCCGTCAGGGCTCATCGCATTGGTCAGGTCGAACTTAAGTCCGCCCCAAAGGCCGGTGTCGGTATCATATGTTGTCTTTGAAAGAACCCCCATGCTATCGAAAGTGACGTCATGAAAACTCTGGGCAGCGAGGGAATCATCGCTGGCGGAAAAGGTATCCAACGTGGAAAGGCTGGTGGACTTCTGAATGTGCTCCCATGCCGGCGTTCCATATGTGAGGTGACTCATGCCCTCTAGCAACTCGATTCCGACTGTTTCAGGAGACGAAAGGGCTTGGTTGGCAAGTACCACGAGTGCTTGGGGGAGAGGGCGTTCGGATTGTGTATTAATATTCGCTTTAATGCCCTCATCGAGCACCGCCCATGCGTAACGGCCAGTGATGTTGCCATCCGGTCCAGTAATTGACTGTTTACGCGCAAAAATGTCATTTAGTGGATCTGATGGGTCGGAGTAAAGTAGGGCAATTGTATCGTCTGATGGGGGGGGGGGCAGTTGATCGCTGGTTTGATTTAAATAATTATTGGGGTAGTCCGTTGCTGTTAATGGGTCAAAATCAGCCTGCTCATTCCCGCTGATTAGATGGCGTGGAAGATTGGTCGGTGCGGAGCTATTCCAAACGGTCGTCAGCCAAGGGTTACCAGGGCCTTCAAGGTCGATGGTTGTCGGATCTAAATCAAATATTTCATTGCGGGCCGTGATGCGCGCATCCGGCCCAATGTATTGCTGGACTTCACTTCGGGCTTCCAGTAGGCCAAAAAGCGCGTTCTCACGCGTTGTTTCCAACTGCTTATTCTGAGTTGCGGATGACAACTCAACTGAAGTTAGTGAGGTCAGAGTGGTCATCAAAAGGACGATAAACGCCATGAAGACGAGTGCTATTACTAACGCGAAACCACGCTTTTTGGGGGTTGGTCTAATTTTTTTCATTGGACTAGAGGGGGGGAGATAGACGCTACTCAACTAAATTCAATAATTCAAATATAATAATAATTAAATGGCAGTTCTGCTATCGCCGGATTCATTTTCACCGATCAAAGCGAAGCGAATCCTCGATTACGGCGACGAAGATGCTCTATTAGGCAGGGGCTCGTAAATCAGCTCATTGCAATGGGCTGATTTAAAGCACCCTGCCAGTATGCAGAGCTATACGCCGGTTACTACCGACTGGATTCGCGTTCGATCACCGTGGGGGTGATCAATTGGCTTTCGGGTTTTTTTCCGTCGATGTATTGGACTAAGCTGTTAACCAGTCTACCGCCCACTTCTTGTAACTCAGCGGTTACCGAACTGAGTTGAATCGTGGAGGCGGTGCAGGTCGGAGAGTCGTCCGTGCCAATGACGCGGACCTGATTGGGGACGCTGATGTTGCGTTCACGCAGTACATTAATTGCGCCAATGGCTTGCTGATCGGATTGTGCGACGATGCCATCAAATTGTAGTCCATTGTCGAGTGCCTTGGTGATCACGGTGCGACCAGCCAAGAAGCGGTAGTCGATACCTGAGCCCATTCCTTCGAGGAGAAGGGATGGATCTACTGGTAAATTCGCTTCCTTCATGGCGTCCAGATATCCCTGCTGTCGGAGATCATCATCTCTTCGAATACAGAAGAAGGCCGGGCGCTTACAGCCTTTTTCAATCAAGTGAGCGGTTGCCAGCTTTCCCTGAAGGTAGGCATTGTAAACAATGTTTGCAATGCCTGAGGCTGGGTCGTGGTGGAAACTGGTAATGACGGGCAAGCCTTCCTTGTGAAGGTTCTCGATTAGGGAACGAGTCTCGCTCTGGGCTGAGCCAGCAACGATCAAACCATCCACCGAGCGGTATATCTCCTGATTGCAGAATTCCATGAATTGCTTGGAATCCTCATAGAATTGCAGCCACAGGCGAAGGCCATGTTGGTTCAAAGACTTGGACATGCCGATGAGCAACTTGTTGAACAGCTCACTGCCGGGCACGCCGATTGGGTGTACAATCAGGCCGATTGCTCCGAAACGACCACGCTTGAGTGCGGAGGACAGTGGGTTGGGCCGGAAATCCAGTTCCTTGGCGCGTTTGAGGATCTTTTCCTGCAGATCTGGGCGTACTTTGGTGGTGCCCAAATTTCCGCTAATCACTTTGGAAACAAGTGAATTAGAAACGCCAAGTTCAATGGCAATGTCTTTGATTTTTACGGTTTTTCTAGGTTTGTTCATCAGGGGGGGGGGGGATGAGTTTTAAGGAAAGAACAGAGGGGTAGGGGTACTAGGGGTGTTGTTTCAGATATTCGTTTTTAATCAATGAAAATCAACAATGTGATAGAATGCCATGAGATTTCACAATTGCGATGATCAATCGATTGTTCTTTCTTTAAATGATGCCAGATAGGCTGCATGCCTCGGTAGTTATCGCACTATCTGTTCGTCGCTTGGAGTGCTCAACTGTGGTGGCACACGTTTTGTCTTATTGCTTACCGAGGGCATCCGCTGTTAGTTGAAGCAATGAGTAGGAGAATGGTTTCGGCTAACTGAAACAGATGCCGGAACCTGTTCCTGCCCTAAATTTACCGATTCTCGCCTTAAATCCCGATTGAATGATACTGTACAGTATCCAGTGCACGGCTATCGGCTGCTGCTTATTGCTGCCCCATGTTAAGGGATCAGCGAGCTTTCCTGCTAATCACTAAGGTGATTTGGGGGATATGCAGGCATACCAGCAATATTCCAACTCTAGGTCTTCACCTCTAAGGATAATCTGAGGTGTTGGAGGGCTTGGTTGCTTTTTACATATCCAGCAGGCGGAGGAACTCGGCGTTGCTGCTGGTTTTGCTCATGCGTTCGACTAAAGTCTCAGTGGCGTCTAGCGGCTTCATTGGAGAGAGGGCGCGGCGGAAAAAGCCGACTTTGTCTAAGGTGTCAGCGTCTAGAAGTAGCTCTTCCTTACGAGTACCGGAGGAATTGATGTTGATGGCGGGCCAGAGGCGAAGCTCGGAGGCTTTGCGGTCGAGAACCATCTCCATGTTGCCCGTGCCTTTAAACTCTTGGAAAATCAGGTCGTCCATCCGGGAGCCGGTTTCAATCAACGCCGAGGCGATGATGGTCAGGCTGCCGCCTTCTTCGGTGTTACGGGCGGAGGAGAATAGTTGCCGTGGCTTTTCGAGGGCGCGGATGTCCAAGCCACCGCTCATGGTGCGGCCGCTGCTCTTAGCGGAGTTGTGGGCGCGGGAGAGGCGTGTAATACTGTCGAGGAGCAAAATAACGTCTTTGCCAACTTCCACTTGGCGCTTGGCCCGCTCGATGGCGATTTCAGATACGCGAATGTGGTTGTGGATGTCTTCGTCGTTGGATGAAGCGTAAATTTCGGCGAATTCCAGATCGCGCTTGAAGTCGGTGACTTCTTCTGGGCGCTCATCCACGAGCAGCACCATGACAAGCATTTCGGGGTGGTTTTCGTGCACGCCCTCCGCAATGTCTTTTAAAAGGGTCGTCTTGCCGGTGCGGGGCGGGGCGACGATCAAGCCGCGTTGACCTTTGCCAATAGGACAGAAGAGGTCGATTACGCGGGTGGTCAGGCGGTTGTCCTTGCACTCGAGCTTGAGCTTGCTGTCCGGTGCTACGGTTGTCAGCTGCTGGAAGGTGTAGCATTGCTTGCGGGCGTCTACGCTAAGGCCGTCCACCTGCTCAATAAAGCGTATTTTGGGATTGGGGTAGCGATCGTCGTGCAGGGCGCTGGCGGTGATCCAGTTGCCTCGCTTCAGCTTGAAGCGACGGATCATTTCGCGGGGAACAAAGGGGTCCGTTTTGCGTGGGCGCCCGTTCTTGGCGGGGTCGAGGAGTTGCCCGGTCTTATTATTAGACGGTTCGAAGACGCCTTCCACGGTTACGGTATTATCCGAACGGTCGTTGGCTTCATTGGTTTGCACTTCTGATTCGCTCATACAGGCAAGGCGAAAGGCAGGCGGAGCCCCGGAGGGGTTTGAACATGGGCCAAAACTGGCCGTTGTGTAGGAAGCAGGGCGTAATTTGATCGAGCAAACTAAATGCCGCGCTACGGTGGGACACCGCTCTCGCTATCGTGCCACCTTTCTAGGAGCGGTATCGGGCTCTGCGCAAGCATTATTTTCAGAGCCTATTTCCAGCAGGAAAAGACAGGAATGCATTTTGGCTGGTCAATAGCGGGAATTCGTTATGATAAATAACCATGCGCTTCTATAGCATATCCGGGTTCGCCTTTCTCTTGCTCGCAGCTTTGTTGCACAAACCGTCGCTTGAGGTGGTGCCCATGTTTTATGGCCATGTGATGCGTACGACTACGGGTGAGACGACCCTCGCGCCTGATTCTCCCAGTGGTTTGAGTATGGATGGTGATTGGGTGGTTCTCGAGGCGGATACCTGGATCATTCCCAATTGTATGGCCCACGGACTGGGACTCGAAATCGGTATAATGAATGTTCCTGACGGCATTGAGGAACTGCGGTTGGAGGTCGATTTTCCGCCAATGACACTGCCTTCGGGCAAGATCAATTCCCACATGGAGAGCATGCAGCCTATTTATACGTCGGACGGCTTTGGCTACTTTGACTTCTATTACTTTTTCGACGAAGAGTTTGAACGCGGCCTCGGCGAATGGCGTTTCAAGCTCTACCACGAGGATCGCTTGCTCTACGATCAGGCCTTTACTGTCGTAGCGTGCCCGGAGTAGGGCGCTTGTAGATAGATATTGTCTAATCGGCTTTCTTTCCCAGCATTCGCCGGATGAAAGGTGGAGCCATTGGATATATGCCATGTTTGGACGGACTCCGGTTCGTTGCAATCGGTATGGTCTTGTTCGAGCATTTTGGAGGCTATCCTGTCAAGTACCTCTCCACCGGCTATTATGGCGTCGACCTTTTTTTGGTTATCAGTGGATTCCTGATCACTACAATCCTGCTTAAGGATAAGCAAGAGCGTTTCTGGGATAGCTACCGAATATTCATGGGGCGTCGTTTCCTGCGTATCTTCCCTCTTTATTATGCGGTGATCGCCTTTATTCTCATTGTTAATATAACGGGGGCCCGGGATCTCTCCATCTGGCTGCTGACTTACACTTTTAACTATGGGGCAGTGATCTATAATGAAACTCACGAAAACAACCCGATTTTCTATTTATGGTCACTTTCGTTGGAGGAGCAGTTTTATCTGTTTTGGCCTCTGATCGCAATTTGCCTTAAAAAGAAGCCACGAATTCTTTTTGGGGTGACGTTCGGCATTGTCTGTATCGGATTTCTCCAGTCCACCCATAGTATCTTTCCGGGACTGGCTAAATTCAATTACACGGGTCTAGTTAGTCGAATGGGATCGCTTGGCCTTGGGGCTTTGGCAGCAACCTATTTACGCATTGGGACATTGCCGACTGCTTTTTTTCGGAATCGATTAGTCGAATTACTGGCCTTTGGGCTACTGGCTTTCAGCCTGTTGGCGTCGTATCCATATCCTTACCGGCCAGTTTTTCTTGGGCTGGTTTCGCTCTATCTGGTGATCAAGGCCACGCAGTTTGAATTCCGCCTACCCGGTGTCCAGCGAGCGTTGACGCATCGTGCGGTCGTTTACATTGGCTCGATTTCATACGGCATCTACCTCATGCATATGCCGTTTGGTGCACTAATGACTGAGTATGTCTTTGATCCGCTCTGGAACAAAATCCCTTTTGCGTCGGCGGGGCCACTGGCGGTTATCCAGTATCACTCCTGGCTGCTGAAGCTGCCTCTGTATTCAGGAGTGTCGATCCTGATGGCTGCGTTGTCTTTTCGATATTTTGAGCAGCCAATCCTGAAACTGAAGGATAAGTGGTTTCGCTATCCGGCGAAAAATCGCTGAAAACACGTCAATCGCGCTGATTTACCAAATTGTTTCAATCGCGATGATGCCAAATCCAAGAATGCATGATGGTATCGGGATCAATTTCTTCACCGGATTTTTCGGATTCGGTGCGCTGGTGGCGCTTTATCTGATCGCGTTGTGCCTCAATAAAGTGAAAAAAGCTGGACCGATTGATGTCAAACGGGACATTTTGGCGCTTTTCGGGCAAATTATGAGGTGTTGGAGGCATTGGAGAATCGTTCTTATAAGTATATTATCGACAGTCCGTATTGATCACTTAGTATATATATCAATTCCGCTGCTAAGCTTGCCGGAAAAACAGGCAAAATTTTTCAAAAAAATCGCTTGCATTGAGGTAGGCGAAGCGTAATCTCGCTCCCTTTCCCTGAAATCCCGCTGATTCAGGCACATGTGTGTTTTGAGTCCGGCGGGTCTTTCTATTTTCTGGAAATCCCATTTCATTTTCATGCCTACAATCAATCAGCTCGTCCGGAACCCCCGCGTTCTGCAGAAAACCAAGTCGAAATCGCCGGCCATGGCCAGCAATCCATTTCGTCGTGGTGTATGCGTGCAGGTCATGACCCGCACACCTAAAAAGCCGAACTCCGCTATCCGTAAGGTTGCAAAGGTTCGACTGACCAATGGTTACGAAATCATCGCCTACATTCCAGACGAAGGCCACAGTTTGCAGGAGCACAGCGTTGTGCTTGTTCGCGGCGGTCGCGTTAAGGACCTTCCCGGCGTTCGCTATCACATTGTCCGCGGGACGCTTGACTGCCAAGGCGTAGAAAAACGTCGTCGCAGCCGCTCCAAGTATGGAGTTAAGCGCCCTAAGGAAGCCAAAAAGTAATTTAAAACCACCATGTCACGTCGTCGTAGAGCCGTAAAGCGGAATGTTCCCGCAGATCCTCGTTACCAGAGCCAACTGGTGGCTGGTTTGATCAATCTTGTCATGCAGCGCGGGAAGAAATCCGTTGCTGAACGCATCGTATACGGCGCTTTCGAGCGCGTTTCCGAAAAGCTTGAAAAGGGTGATCCTGTAGATCTCCTCCTTGGCGCGTTGGAAAACGTTCGCCCGAAACTGGAGGTTAAGAGCCGCCGTGTTGGGGGTGCAACCTATCAAGTGCCTGTTGAAATCACTTATGAGCGTCAGCAGAGCTTGGCCTTCCGTTGGATGGTCGATGCTGCTAAGAAGCGCAAAGGCGTCCCAATGGGCGAAGCACTCGCTCAAGAAATTATTGACGCGTATAATAATACCGGCGGCGTCGTGAAGAAAAAAGAAGAAACGCATAAGATGGCCCAAGCCAATCGCGCGTTTGCTCACCTCCGCTGGTAAATCTGACCCTTTAAACCCTCAACCGTCGTTCTTTGAACCAAACAAGCAATGTCTGCCACGCTCCAGTTGTCTACCTCGAATGCTTCCGATCGGAAGTATCCGTTGGAGTATACCCGGAACATTGGCATTGCGGCTCATATCGACGCGGGTAAAACCACGACTACCGAGCGAATTTTGCTCTATTCGGGCGTGGTGCATAAGGCGGGTGAAGTCCATGACGGCACAGCAGTGACTGACTGGATGGAGCAAGAGCGTGAGCGTGGTATCACGATCACTTCCGCTGCAATCTCCTGTCAGTGGACGACTAAAGAAGGCATTTACAGCGACATCGAACAGCGGATTAATATCATCGACACCCCCGGGCACGTCGATTTTACCGCAGAAGTCGAACGATCTCTACGCGTCCTTGATGGCGCGGTTGGCGTTTTCTGCGCCGTCGCAGGCGTCCAGCCTCAGTCCGAAACTGTCTGGCGGCAGATGGATAAATATCATGTCCCCCGTATTGCGTTCATCAACAAGATGGACCGGACGGGGGCCGATTTTTTCTCGGCTGTCGCTTCTATTCGGGAAAAACTTGGCGGAAACGCCCATCCAATTTATCTGCCGATCGGTGCGGAAGACCAATTGCGCGGCCTCATTGATTTGGCTCGCATGAAGGCGGCCATCTACGATCAATCGGACGCCACTGGCGTTCAGTTTGATTGGCAAGAAATTCCAGCCGAAGAACTTGAGCAAGCAGAAGCTCATCGCGAAAAATTGATTGAAGCCCTCTGCGACTTCGACGACCAGCTCGCCGAAAATTACCTCGGTGGCGAAACGATCTCTGCAGACGACCTGCGCCGCGCTATCCGCACCGCGACAATGAGCCTTGAGTTCATTGGCGTTATTCCTGGTTCCGCTTTTAAGAACAAGGGTGTGCAGATGCTTATGGACGCCGTGGTCGATTACTTGCCCAGCCCACTCGACGTGAAGCCTATGCCGGCACACGAAGAAGATGGTGAGGGTGAAATCGAGCCAATCGTTGCCAATGACGCAGGAAAACTTGCTGGCCTTGCCTTCAAGCTGATGAACGATTCCTTCGGGAAATTAGTATTTTTCCGCGTTTATCGTGGCACGCTCCGTAAGGGCATGCAGCTTTACAATCCCCGTACCCGCAAGTCTGAGCGTGTTTCACGCCTCATGATCTTGAAAGCGGACGCTCGCGAAGACATCGAAGTGGCCTATTCCGGAGACATTTGCGCTCTGGTGGGTGCTAAGGATGTCAAGACTGGCGATACTCTTTGTGAAAAAGACGCCGTGCTCGTGCTCGAGCCGCCGTCGTTCCCGGATCCGGTTATCTCGATGTCGATCGAGCCGAACACCAAAGCGGACCAAGAAAAACTGTCCCTCGGCCTGCAACGCCTTTCCGACGAAGATCCAACCTTCCACGTTTCCTCCAACGAAGAAACTGGCCAGACCATTATTTCTGGCATGGGCGAATTGCACCTTGAAATCATTCGCGACCGTTTGTTCCGCGAGTTCAAGGTGGAAGCGGAAGCTGGTAAACCGCAAATTTCCTATCGCGAGACGATTACCGTTGCCGCTGATGGCGACGGTAAGTTTGTCCGTCAGTCTGGTGGCAAGGGCCAATATGGTCATGGCGTCATCAAGCTGGAGCCTCAGGAATCGGGTAAAGGTATTGAGGTTGTCAACGCGATCGTGGGCGGCGCTATTCCTAAGGAATACATCAAGCCCTTCAGCGATGGTATCAAAGAAGCCGCAAATTCAGGCACCGTTGCTGGTTACCCGGTAGTGGACTGGAAGGCGACGATTCTTGATGGTTCGTTCCACGATGTAGACTCTTCCGAAATGGCCTTTAAGATGGCCGGCATTTTTGCTTTCCGTGACGCGATGGACAAGGCCTCCCCGGTTCTGCTTGAGCCAATCATGGAAGTCGAAGTCGCTGTGCCGGACGAATATCAAGGCGACATCGTTGGCGACATTAACCGTCGTCGCGGCCAAATTCAAGGCATTACCTCGAAAGCGGGCATCGCCAATATTGAGGCCAAAGTGCCTCTGATGACGATGTTCGGCTATTCCACCGATGTGCGTTCACTCTCCAAGGGGCGTGCCAATTACAGTATGGAGCCGCTCAGTTTCGAGCAGGTGCCCAGCAGTGTGCTCAAGCAAATCACCGAATCCTCGGGCCGTATGCCCGCCCGCGCTTAATCCAATCCAATTTCCATCCTTAATTCTTTTTCATCATGGCAGGTCCTAAAATTCGCATTAAACTCCGTGGCTACGACTATCGTATTATCGATCAGTCGGCAGCGGACATTGTGGACACCGCGAAGCGCTCCGGCGCTCGTGTTAGTGGTCCCGTACCCATGCCCACGCGCATTGAAAAAGTGACGGTAAACCGTTCACCTCACGTCGACAAAAAGTCGATGGACCAGTTTGAAATACGCACACATAAGCGTCTTATTGACATTATTGAGCCCACCGCTCAGACAGTGGACGAGCTGAAGAAGCTCAATCTGCCGGCTGGCGTTGACATCAACATCACCGTTTAATCGCACGAAACCCTTAATTTGACTCAATCGAATCCGTTAGGAAGCGATTCCGATAATTTAACTGACAGTTTTAACCCTCACGCAGGTCTCTCGAAAACGGAGACAAGGCCAACGCCAAGTTTCCACCTGCCTCTGTAATTTATGAGCTTTACCCTAATTGGTAAGAAAATTGGGATGACCCAAATATTCGACGGCAACCAGCTTGTTCCGGTGACCGTCGTCGAAGCAGGTCCTTGCCCAGTCGTACAAGTCAAGTCGTCCGAAAAGGATGGCTATGAAGCCGTGCAAATTGGCTTTGGCGTTCAGAAGTTGCATCGCATCTCTAAGCCAATCCAAGGACACTTCGCGAAGGCGAAAGTCGAACCTGTGCATCAATTGCGCGAGTTTCGTGTTGGCGCAGATGACGCTGAATACAACGTGGGCGATGTGCTTACAGTCTCCAAGTTTGAGGCTGGCCAACGCGTCGATGTCATTGGTATGACCAAGGGCAAAGGTTTCCAAGGTGTTATGAAACGCTGGAACTTCGCTGGTGGCCCCGCTTCGCACGGTCACATGACTCACCGTCGCGGTGGTTCTTATGGCCAGTGCCAATGGCCTGGTGAAGTCTGGAAGGGCAAAAAGATGCCTGGCCACATGGGCAACGCACGCCGCACCACTCAAAACCTCACCATTGTGAAGGTGCTTGAAGATAAAAATTTGCTCCTGATCAAGGGTAGCGTTCACGGATCCATTGGCGGCACGGTTTACGTCCGCACTGCGGTCAAGAAAAAGCGCTCCGCTTAACCCTTAGACTGAGAGGAACAACAACATGAAGCTCAAAGTATTTACTGCCAACGGCGCCTCCAGCACTGAGAAGGAGTTTGCCATCCCCACTTTCGAAGACGACAAGGGCCTGCAAGCGCTCAAGGATGTCGTAGTCGCTTACCAGTCGAATCTTCGCCAGGGCAACGCGAAAGCGAAGACCCGGGCTGAAGTCCGCGGCTCCGGTAAGAAGATTTATCGCCAAAAGGGCACCGGTAATGCCCGTCATGGTGACCGCCAAGCCCCGATTTTCGTCGGTGGTGGCGTGGCGCACGGCCCAAAGCTCCGCGACTGGACCAAGCATACCAATAAGAAGGTAAAGCAACTGGCTATGCGCCGAGCGCTCTTCGACAAGGTGAACGATGGTGAAATCTCCCTGATTGAGAAGTTTGAAACTTCCGCGATCAAGACCAAGGATTTCGATACGCTGCTCAAGCTCATCCAGCCCAAGGGCAAGGTTCTGATTGTTGATCAACAATTCGACGACAATACCGCACTTTCCGCGCGCAACATCGCCCGCGTCCATATCACCGATTCTGCCTCGCTCAATGCTTGGGATCTCGTTCGTTTCGACAACGTGGTCATCAGCGAAAAAGGCTTCGAACAAGTCCTCGCCCGCACTGGCGCTGGTGAGTAACCGTTAATTTCTATACCGGCGAACCATGTTTTCTCCCGATACCATTATCAAGGAATACCGCGTGACGGAAAAAGCGGCCGATCTGACCGCCCACACCAACAAATACACGTTTGAAGTATCCACCACCGCCAATCGTCGTGAAGTCGCCTCCGCAGTGGAGAAGATCTTTGACGTGAAGGTTGTTCGCGTAAACATTATCAATCAGCGGCCGAAGACCAAGCGTAACCGTATGGCCAAGGGCCGTCCCGGTCACACTGCCGCTGTTAAAAAAGCGATTGTCACTCTTGATGAGGGACAGAGCATCGAACTTGTATAACTTTTATAGGAGCTTAGTAGAGAAATGCCTCTCGTAACCACCAATCCAACCACTCCGAGCCTTCGCTTCCGCGTCCAGAATAAGCAGGACGTGGCTCCGAATAATCCGGAGAAGACGCTGACCCAGTCCCGGCACCGCGCCAAGGGCCGTAATTGCTACGGCCGTATCACGACGCGTCACCGTGGGGGCGGCCATAAGCGCCTTTACCGTCAGATCGACTTCAAGCGTGAAAAGCTGGAGATGCCCGCCACCGTTCAGACGATCGAATACGATCCGAACCGTTCGGCTAATATCGCTTTGGTAAAGTACGAAGACGGTGAACTCCGTTACGTTCTTGCCTGCCGCGGTATGAAAGTAGGGGACACGATTCTTAACACCAATGAGAAGGTGGAAGAATTTACTCCTGGCCTTTGCCTCCAACTACGGAACATCCCACCTGCAACTTTCATCCATGCGATTGAAATGCAGCCAGGGCAGGGTGCTCGTATTGCTCGCAGCGCAGGTCAGTCAGCTCAATTGATCTCACTTGATGGCAACTATGCTACGTTGAAGATGCCGTCCGGCGAAATTCGTAAGCTACACTCGTCTTGCCGCGCCACCATTGGCCGTGTCGGTAATGAAGAGCATGGCGACGAAGTGATCGGTAAGGCTGGCCGCACACGTTGGAAGGGTATCCGCCCGACCGTCCGCGGTATGGCAATGAATCCAGTTGACCACCCAAATGGTGGTGGTGAAGGTCGCTCGAAGTCCGGTGGTGGTCGTCAGCACCCATGTTCCCCTTGGGGGCAGCTCTCAAAGGGCTTCCCAACCCGCAAGAAGTCCAAGACTTCCAATGCTCTTATCGTTGTGCGCCGCAATGGCCGCAAAATGAAGAAGCGCTAAGCAATCTCTACTTGATTATAAATCAGAATTAATTACTCATGGCACGTTCGATCAAAAAAGGCTTCTTCGTTGACCCGAAGCTGATGGACAAAATTGAAGCAGCGCAAGCCGCTGGCTCCAACAAACCCATCAAGACTTGGTCGCGCCGCTCGACGATTACTCCGGAATTTGTCGGTCTCAACATGTCGGTTCACAATGGCAAGAGCTTTATGCCTGTCTATGTGACCGAAAACATGGTTGGCCACAAACTGGGTGAATTTTCGCCGACGCGCACCTTTAAGGGACACCAAGGCGTAGGCAAAAAATAAACCTCTCTAATTAATCCACGATGATCCGCTTCCTCCAACGCACGCTTCTTGTCTCCAGTCTATTGGCTGGCTGCTTGCTGCATGCGAAGGTCGAGACCGAGGCTCGCTTCGATCTGCGCGTTATTGCGCCAGATTTTGAGGGCAAATGGGCGGAAATCGAAGTGGAAACAGAGAAGCCGACTGCGCCGATCCAGACTTACACCGCGCCAGTTCAGGAAGAAGTTGTCGTCTATAATGACCTGACTTCCACTGAGGCCGCTATGCTCCGCTCTAATAACCAAAAAGAGTTTGTGGGCCCGGAGTTCGCCGCTAGCACAATTTACCCCTCTGGCCAAGCTGTTGTCTTTGGGGTGACAGAAAACAAGGCCGCCGACATCGTCATTCTTGACGACGGACTCGACCAAGGATTTCGCGTTGGCATGCTTTGCGACGTAATCCGAGGTGACACCGTTATCGGTGCCATCATTCTCGTGGCCGTGGAAGCAGACCGCTCCGCTGGCCTCATAGTAAATCTTCAACCGGGCCGCAAAATTGTTTTTGGCGACCTGGCCCGCATCAAGACCGTTCAATTTTCCTAACCGAATCAGATATCATGGAAGTTTTGGCTTTAACCAAATACGCGCGCATGTCGCCAATCAAGGTACGTGAAGTAGCCCGCGAAATCCAGGGCCTTCCCGCCAATGAGGCGATGGACCTCCTCAAGTTTATTCCGCGCAAGTCAGCGCGCCTGATCAGCAAAACGCTGGCCAGCGCGATTGCCAACGCGGAGAACAATAACAATCTCTCATCCGACGATCTCGTGGTCAAAAGCGCGATCATTGAGCAGGGCCCAGCGTTCCGCCGTTTTCAACCGGCTGCCCGTGGTTCCGCTCACCCCATTCGTAAGCATACCTGCCATATCCGCATTATCCTCACCGACGAGGTGAAGGAAGCCGTCGCCAGCTAAACCTTTTATTGTAATTCCATCATGGGTCAGAAAGTAAATCCGAAAGGCTTCCGCCTCGCAGTCCGCCGCGACTGGGACAGCCGTTGGTTCGCCGACAAAAAGCAGTTCCCCGCGTTCATCAACGAGGACAATAAGATACGCACGTTCTTGAACGAGCGTCTGCGCTTTGCGTCCGTGCCCAAGATCTACATTGAGCGCGCTGGGCAGCGTGTTCGCGTTAAGATTTACACAGCGCGTCCTGGTATCGTGATTGGCCGTAAAGGTGCTGAGCTTGATAAGCTGAAGGCTGACCTCTCCAAGCTAGTGAACCGCGACGTCCTTCTTGACATTGCTGAAGTGAAGAAGCCTGATCTCGTAGCACAGCTCGTCGCCGAGAACGTAGCTCTTCAGCTTGAGCGTCGCATTTCCTTCCGCCGTGCCATGAAAAAGGCTGTGCAGACGACCATGCAAATGGGTGCTGACGGTATTCGTGTCCAGTGCTCTGGCCGTCTCGGCGGTGCTGAAATTGCCCGTACTGAGCAACAGCGTCAGGGGCGTGTGCCTCTACATACGCTCCGCGAAAACATCGATTACGGTTTTGCTGAAGCTCGCACACTTTACGGCATCATCGGCATTAAGTGCTGGATCTGTAATTCCGAACCAGAAGAAAGCATTTAAATTTGTGATTTGGCGCCCGGTTGTTCATTGAACCAAAGAAGCGCCAATAGCTAAAAACTTAAGAACTCGAAAACTTTTTTGACCAATGGCAAAACTCCTTCCAGCCAAAACCAAGTACCGCAAGGTGCACAAGGGTCGTATTCGCGGACGCGCCAAGGGCTGTGACACACTCGCCTTCGGTGAGTTTGGACTACAATCACTCGGTCGCGGTCGTCTGACTGCCGCCCAGCTTGAAGCCGCTCGTGTAGCAATTAACCGCTACCTGAAGCGTCGCGGTAAGCTTTGGGTCCGTGTGTTTCCACACAAGCCGGTGACCAAGAAGCCTCAAGAAACCCGTCAGGGTAAGGGTAAAGGCCCAGTTGAATACTGGTGTGCAATCGTTAAGCCAGGCACGATGGTATTCGAAGTGTCTGGTTCCGGTTCGCAAGCCGCTCGTGAGGCCATGCGCCGTGCTGATGGCAAGCTACCTTTTCCTTGCCGCTTCGTCAGCCGCGAAGAACTCGAACAATACTAATTTACGCCGTCAAAGCGCCGACAATATACGCTCGCCATGAACGCCAAAGATATCCGTGAACTTTCCCCAGAGGAACTCAACAAGAAGCTCCGCGAGTCCCGCGATGAGCTCGTCAACCTCCGCGTGCGCAAGCAAGTAGGCCAAGTCGAAAACCCGGCCCAATTGCGCACTATCCGCCGCGACATCGCACGGATCGAAACCATCCTTCGCCAGAAAGGGGCGGCTGTCGCCTAGCGACGGTGTTTTAAGTGTTAGGCATTAAGTTTTAAGTCCAAACACTTCCTAAAACTTAAAACCAAAACCTAAACTTTAAACTCATACAAGCAATGTCCGAATCACAGACTCAGGCTCGCAGCAGCCATCGTAAGGACCTCGTAGGCGTCGTCACCAGTCGTACTGGCGATAAGTCCATCAAGGTAACTTTTTTTTACAAGATCCCGCACCCTCTTTATAAGAAGGAAATTAAGCGCAAGACCGTTGTCCACGTCCATGACGAGAGCAATGAATGCGCTGTCGGCGACAAGGTCGAGATCATGGAAACCCGCCCGCTGAGCAAGCTCAAGCGTTGGCGTGTCGTGAAAATTTTAGACAAGGCACCGATCGTCGGCTAGCGCCGACGAACTAAGCGGAAGCCGCTTTAACCATTAAAGGGAACCCGTTCCAATGATTCAGCCAGAAAGCAGATTAGAAGTCGCCGATAATACCGGTGCAAAGGAAGTCTTGATGATTCGTCGTCTGGGCCAAGCCAAAGTAACCGCCTCAGTGGGCGATGTCATCGTGTGCACCGTTAAGGAGAGCACGCCGGAGGCCTCGGTCAAAAAGGGCACTGTGGTCAAGGCCGTGGTCGTTCGCACCAAGGCACCGATCCGCCGCGCCGATGGTAGCTACCTTCGCTTCGACAAGAACGCCTGCGTTGTCCTCGACAGCAATAGCAATCCACGTGGCACTCGCATATTTGGGCCGGTCGCACGTGAGCTTCGTTCCAAGAAGTTCATGAAGATCATCTCTCTTGCGCCAGAAGTTCTTTAATATAGAACTTAGAACTCTGAACTTAGAACCAAAATGAAATTCAAAATCAAACGCGGCGACGAAGTCGTTGTGATTTCGGGAGCGCATAACGGACAGCGCGGCAAAGTGCTGCAAGTTCTGCGTGAGAAACAGCGCGTCATCGTCGAAGGTGTGAACATGATCAAGAAGCACCAAAAGGCGACTCAAGAAACTCCTGATGGAGCCATCATTGAGCGTGAAGGATCGGTGCATTACTCAAATGTAATGTTGGCCGAGCGTTTCGACAAAAAAAGCGCTTAAACACACTTTAATATAATCTTAGCCAAGACCTAGGGGGACGGAAATCTCCAGGCGTAAAAACCAATGAGCCAAGAAACACCATATCTTAAAAAACACTACACGGAAGTCGTGGTTCCTGAATTGACCAAGACACGTGGCTACAAGAACGCGCATCAGACTCCGAAGGTCACCAAAATTGTGATCAACTCCGGCTTCAATGCTACCAAGGACAAGAACTGGGCCGCAGAAGTACAGAAGGAAATTTCCTCGATTGCTGGTCAACATGCTGTGCTGACTAAGGCTAGCAAGAGCGTCTCGAACTTTAAGCTACGTGAAGGCATGCCGATTGGCGTGAAAGTCACATTGCGCGGCGCACGTATGTATGACTTCCTGTTCCGTTTACTTGCAGTTGCTTTGCCTAATATCCGTGACTTTCGCGGTGTTTCCCGCAAGTTGGATGGCCAGGGCAATTATACCCTCGGCATTACGGACAGCACTATCTTTCCAGAAATTAGCGCTGACACTGGTGGCCGTGAATCGATTGGTATGGACATCACCATCGTAACGTCTGCTGAATCTGACGACGAAGGACGCGATTTGCTTCAGCTCATGGGCATGCCCTATCGCAAACCGACTAACCCGAAGCCGGCCGAAGAATCGACCACGCAGGCTGCATAATTTCATCCATTCATTTTTTCTAAGTTATGGCTAAAAAAAGCTCAATTGCTCGCAACAAGAAGCGTGAACGCACGGTAGAGAAATTTGCCGCTAAGCGCGCCGAACTCAAGGCAACCATTCGCAATCCCGAGAGCACTGACGAAGAGTTCTTTCAGGCACAGCGTAAATTGGCTCTTCTGCCTCGCAATGCTTCACCGATCCGTGTTCGCAATCGCTGCTCAGTCACCGGTCGTCCACGTGCATTTATCCGCAAATACGGTCTTTCACGTCTTACTTTCCGCGAACTTGCTCTTGCCGGCCATATCCCCGGCGTGACCAAGTCCAGCTGGTAATTTCACTCATCACAACTATAACAACCAATATAACCCTATAAGTCATGGCATCCCACGATACTATAGGAGACTTCCTCACTCTCTTGCGCAACGCCAGCATTGCTGGCCAAGCATCCTGCAGCTCTCGCTTCTCCAAGTTGAAGGCGGGCGTAGCCAGCATCCTCAAGGATGAAGGCTATATTCAGGATTTCGGCATTCGCGAGGAAGGCCCCGGACACAAATACATCGACATCGCTCTTAAGTATGTCGGTGGTCAACCCGCGATTGTCGGCATTGAGCGCTTTAGTAAGCCCGGCCGTCGCTTGTATTCCGGATACGAAGAAATACCGAAAGTTCTCGGTGGTCTCGGCGTCTCCATCCTCACTACTTCCAAGGGCATCCTTAAGGACCGTGACGCCCGCCGCGCCAAAGTTGGCGGCGAGGTAATCTGCAAGGTCTGGTAACCCAATAAAGGAAACATTACGATGAGCAGAATTGGAAAACTCCCCGTCCCAATCGCGGACAAAGTCAAGGTCACCGTAAATGGTCAGACCGTGAACGTAGATGGCCCTAAAGGCAAGTTGTCGAAAGTTTTCGACCGCGATGTCAAGATTAGCCTCGAAGAAGGCCAAATCGTCGTTACGCCGAACAACAGTTCCCGCCAGGCCAAGGCCATGTGGGGGACTGCACGCTCGATTATTAGCGGAATGATCATTGGCGTCACCGAGTCCTACAAGAAGTCGCTGGAAATCGAAGGTGTTGGCTTCAAGGCCAATCTTCAAGGTAAGATCTTGGATCTTGCACTCGGTTATTCGCACGAAATCAAGTATCCAGTGCCAGACGGCGTCACCGTAACGGTTGACAAGAGCGGTACGAAGCTTGATGTTGAAGGCCCAGACAAACAAATGGTAGGCCAAGTTGCTGCCGATATCTTCGGTTATAAGCCGGTTGAGCCTTACAAGGGCAAGGGCGTCCGAATCGTCGGTCGTTATGTCCGTCGTAAGGAAGGCAAGAAGACCGGTTAATATACACAATTAAAATTTAGCTGGAATCTAGCAGTATGAAACTTTCAGAAAAACTTCGAGTTAACCTCCAAAAACGTCGTTGGCGTATTCGTAAGCGCGCCGTTGGTGACGCTCTTCGTCCACGTTTGGTTGTTACCTTTACCAATCAACATATTCATGCACAGTGCATCAATGACGTCGAACAGCGTACGCTCGTTTCGGCCTCGACACTGAGCAAGGATCTGCGCGAGCAGAGCCTGAAGCCGAATACCACAGGCGCATCCACTCTTGGAAAACTCATTGGTGAGCGAGCTAAAGCCGTTGGCGTCGAAAAAGTCGTCTTCGATCGCGCTGGCCGTCGTTACCATGGTTGCGTTAAAGCATTTGCAGACGCCGCTCGCGAAGCAGGCCTTAATTTCTAATTATCCGGATCATGAGCAATATGCCAAATAATCAAGGTCGCCAAGGTGGCGGCAATCGTCCAGGCGGTGGCAATCGCCCAGGTGGCGGTAACCGTCAAGGTGGCGGCGAACGTGGCGGACGCCGTCGCGATCGTAATGACCGCAATCGCGGCCAGCAGCAAGAGCCAGAAGGTCCAGAGTACATTGAGAAGGTGGTTCACATCAATCGTTGCGCTAAGGTCGTTAAGGGTGGCCGTCGCTTTAGCTTTGCCGCACTCGTTGTGTGTGGTGATGGCAAGGGACAGGTTGGACTCGGCTACGGGAAAGCGAAGGAAGTGCCAGAAGCCATTCGCAAGGGTACAGAGCGTGCACGCGCTAGCATGGAAAACATGCGTCTGAAGGGCACCACTATCCCCCACGAGTGCGTGGGCGTGAAGGACGGTGGCCGAGTGATGCTTCGTCCGGCTACGGACGGAACGGGCGTTATCGCAGGGGGCGGTGTTCGCGCAGTGCTTGAAGCGGTAGGCATTCATAACATCTTGTCCAAGTCACTGGGCTCGAATACACCGTTCGCCATGGTGAACGCCACGATGGCCGCGCTACGCCAGCTACGTTCCGCTGAGGAGATATCTCGCTTAAAGGCCAAGGAAACTGAAACTGCTCCTGCAGCATCTCTTGTTTAACTTTATGAACAACGGGAGGGTATAAAAATTACCCAGTTCCCGTGAAAACCAAGTCATGAAACTTCACACTCTGAAAAACGTCCCAGGCGCCCGCAGCCGTCGCAAACGCGTCGGTATCGGGGAAGGCTCTGGACGTGGCAAAACATCCACCCACGGTCAAAAGGGTCAAAAGGCCCGCTCCGGCGGTAGTATCCGTATCGGTTTTGAAAGTGGTCACATTCCGCTCTATCGTCGCTTGCCGCAGCGCGGGTTTAATAACTACCGATTCCGTAACGACTACGCCATTGTTAACTTAGGCGACCTAGAACGCGTCGAAGGCGATGTCGTTGATCGTGATGTTTTGGTTAACTCTGGCCTGGTTCGTTCCAGTGCCAAACAGATCAAGGTACTCGGCGACGGTGATCTTACTCGCGCACTGACCGTATCGGCGGATAAATTTTCCGGTTCGGCCCAGAGCAAAATCGAAGCTGCTGGTGGCAAGATAATTGTCGTTGGCGAATCTGCCGAGAAGGCTCCGGAATCCGCCGAGTAATTTATTCGTTCTCTCGAATTCCGGAGTAACCGGGCTTGACGCGGATTGACCGGTGCATTTTATCGGCCCATTCGCGTCATTTTATTTCGACCGCTGTCTCCAATGTTCAACGCTTTCGTAAACTGCTTTAAAATTGCCGAACTTAGGACTAAGATCCTGTTCACGTTCGGAATGATATTCATCGCCCGCGTGGGCGCGAACATCCCGCTACCCGGGGTGGATCCGCGTCCATTGCAGCAATATTTCGCTGATGCGGCGGATGGGGGGCTATTCGGCCTCTATAACATGTTTACCGGGGGGGCGTTGCTCAATGGAGCAATTTTCGCACTCGGCATTATGCCGTATATTAGTGCGTCTATTATTTTGCAGCTCATGGGGGCTGTAGTGCCGACACTCGCTCGTTTGCAGCAAGAAGGTGAATCTGGCCGCCAGAAGATTACGCAGTACACGCGTTACTTGACCATAGCTATTGCATTGGTGCAATCCGTTCTCTTGAACCTGACGTTGCTGCGTAATCCCGGTGAGTTCTTTCAGGGGTTCTCTGTAGAGCAGTATGGCAGTATTGTGGTGATCAATCCGACCATGTTCTTGATCACCTCAACAATCTTCCTGACCGCAGGCACTGTCCTGCTCATGTGGATTGGTGAGCAGATCACCCAGCGAGGCATTGGCAACGGTATTTCTTTGCTGATCACGATTGGTATTTTGGCGGATCTTCCGTCTGCTGTTAGCTATGCGTTTAATGGACTCTTTGCTCCAGCCGGTGCTGCGGTTACTATTTCCATCCCACAGTTTGTGGCGATGATTACCTTCTTGGTGGCGGTCATTGCGGCCATTGTGTCGGTGACGCAGGCCACGAGGAAAATTCCGGTACAATACGCGAAACGAATGGTAGGTCGGCGCGTGATGGGAGGGCAAAGCTCTTTCCTCCCCCTCAAGGTCAACTATGCGGGTGTGATGCCAGTCATTTTTGCGAGTGCTATTTTGATGTTTCCAACCTACCTTCTGGGTGCGCTTGCAGGTGCGACAGGACAAGATTTTTTCCGTGACATTGGCGCATGGCTCAGCCCAGGGCACTGGTTCTATTATTTGTTCTATAGTATGTTGATCATGGGCTTCTCCTATTTCTGGGTGTCCATTATGTTCAAGCCGATCCAGATTGCCGATGAACTCAAGCGCAATGGCGGCTATATTCCTGGAGTTCGTCCTGGTGAGCCTACCGCTAAGTTCCTCGACTTTGTAATGACGCGTCTGACTCTTGCCGGCGCAATCTTCCTGACAATCATTGCTATTATGCCATTGCTTTTGGGTGAGTGGTTGAAAATTCCATGGAAGGTTACACAATTCTTTGGTGGTACTGGCACACTGATCGCCGTAGGCGTTACTTTGGACACGATGCGCCAGATTGAGACTTTCCTGCTTAATCGTCACTACGATGGCTTCCTGAAAAAGGGTAAGGCACGCAATCGTTCAAAGACTTCACGCACACGCCAATTGGTGGATGTATCTGAAGTTAAAACCATGAATGTGGGAATGCTTTGGACCGCTTGTGGTGTTCTGCTTGTGGTTGGCTTGGTTTCTTGGTTGCTGCTTCAACTTGGCATCGTCAAGTAGGCAAATTCGCTTCGATTAAACCAATTCACATGCTTCGACGTCGTCACACCAGCTACCGATCCTCACGCCCGGATGAAGAAGTTCAGGGGGTGCGGGAAGCTTGCGTTGTGGCTGCGACAGTACTCGATAAGTTGTGCAAAATGGTGGCTTCAGGTGTTTGCACCTATGATATCGATCTAGCTGGTAAAAAACTGATTGCTGATATGGGGGCCCAAAGCGCTTGTTATAACTATCAGGCCGAGAACAAAATTTATCCTGCCCACACTTGCCTTTCCGTAAATGACGAAGTCGTGCACGGGATTGGAAAGCTCGATGTTGTCCTTAAAGAGGGTGATAATATTACAGTGGACGTTTGCGTGAAATATAAAGGCTTCGTTGGTGATAACGCTCGTACCTTGGTCATCGGCGAAGCTAGTGAGGAGATGAAGCTACTGGTGGATCGGACCCGAGAGGCACTTGATTTGGGTATTGCGCAAGCGCGCGCCGGTAATCGGGTAGGGGACATTTCTCATGCCGTCCAGAGTTTTGTCGAAGGACACGGCTACAGCGTGGTTCGTAATTTCGTAGGCCATGGAGTCGGGCGCAGTATGCATGAAGATCCGCAGATACCAAATTTTGGCCGGAAGAAGTCTGGCGCAAAGCTATATCCTGGCATGACACTCGCAATTGAGCCAATGGTACTCGCCGGTCGTCATGAAATTGACATCGATGATGATCAATGGACAGCTCGTACTCGAGACCGAAAACCAGCGGCACATTTTGAGCACATCGTCCTCGTGACCGAGGACGAACCCGAAATTTTAACAATTCCTGAAAAATAAGCTTTTCATTGCGGGCTAATTTGCTATTTTCTCCGCTTTTCCCTGTTTACACATCCAACATATTTAACAAGAAATGCCACGTTTACTTGGAGTCGACATCCCCAGCGGTAAGAAGATAGAATACTCGCTGCAATATATTTATGGCGTCGGTCCGACCCGCGCTAAGAAACTGTGCGAACAGACCGGTATTGATCCTGACCGCCGGACCCATGAACTCAGCGAAGAAGAACTGAATAAGTTTTCCCAGCAAATCCAGGAAGATGGTTATCCGGTAGAGGGTGACCTCCGCCGCGAAGTCATTGGTAATCTCAAGCGCCTGCAGGCCATTCGCTGCTACCGTGGTGCTCGTCATCAGCGTGGTTTACCGGTTAGAGGTCAGCGTACTTCGACCAATGCACGTACCCGCAAGGGCGGTCGTAAGACTGTAGGCAGTAAGAAATAGTAACTTTTAAAAACGATGAGCGAAGAAGAACAAAAGCAAGCAGCAGAGGCTGTCGCCGCGACCCAGGAAGTTGCGGAAGTTAAGCCTGTTGACGCTGAAGCACCTGCCGAAGGCGAGGAGAAGAAATCGGGTCAGCCCAGTGCGAAGGATTTGTTGACCGAAGATCTCGGTATCGGCAAAATCCGCAAGGCAAAGGGAAGTAAGAACATCCACTCGGGTGTTGTGCATATTTTAGCGACCTTTAATAATACAAAGGTTACGTTCACTGACACAAACGGCAACGTTATCTCTTGGTCAAGTGCCGGTAAGATGAATTTCCGTGGTTCTCGCAAGTCCACCGCTTATGCCGCACAAGTTGTTACACAAGATGCTGGCAAGGTTGCACTTTCACACGGTTTGAAGGAAGTTACCGTTAAGGTTAAAGGTCCAGGAATGGGCCGCGATTCAGCTATCCGTGCTCTTCAGAGTCTGGGCTTGGTTGTCACTGGCATTACGGATGTGACTCCAGTCCCTCACAACGGCTGCCGCCCACCAAAGCGCCGCCGCGTCTAATTTTTTCTTTTTTCTCAGCTTTTCGGTGATGGCAATCCGGGAAGCGTTATTCAACGAGACTGCCAACCAAAATTAACCAATTATGGCTCGTTATACCGGACCAACTACACGAATTAATCGCCGCTTTGGGCAGGCAATTTTCCCGCCCAACAAGGCATTTGAGCGCAAGCCTTACCTTCCTGGGCAGCATGGCCCACGCCTGCGTCGCAAGTCATCTGATTACGCAATCGGCCTGAACGAGAAGCAAAAGCTTCGCTACATGTTCGGTTTGACTGAAAAGCAGTTCCGCCTGACTTTTGCTAAGGCAAAAGCACAGCGTGGCGTTACTGGTGAGATTTTCCTACGTTTGTTGGAAATGCGGCTAGACAATGTTGTTTATCGTCTTGGCTTAGCTAAGACACGCAGTGCATCCCGCCAATTTGTTAATCATGGACACATTAAGGTTAACGGCCACAAGGTCGATATCCCTAGTTTTTCGGTTCAGCCTGGTGACATTGTAGAAGTGCGTGAACGCACTTCCTCGCGCCAACTCGCTACCCGTTGCTTGGAAGAGACACAGTTCCGCACCGTCCCAGCATGGATGACGATGGAGCGCGATGCCATTCGCGGCACCGCTAATCGCGAGCCAGCAGTCGATGAGATGGAGCAGGACATCAATCTGCAGATCATCGTTGAATACTATAGCCGATAACATTTCAGAGGAGACTCGTTTTCCTTTTTCCAATTTCGCCCGCGGCCTATCACACAATCAATCCGGAAGCAATGAGCACTGTCGAAGAAGCACCAGCCACCGACACCCACTTCAATTCGCGCACTAAACGTCTCGGTAAGTTCGAGTTGCCCAAGCGTCTCGTCAAAGACGAGTCGACGGCCACAGAAACTTACGCGTCGTTTGCCGCCGAGCCATTTGAAACAGGTTATGGTCACACCATTGGCAATAGCCTACGCCGCATCTTGTTGAGCTCAATCGAAGGCGCTGCCTTTAGCTCGGTCAAGATCGACAACGTCGATCACGAATTCCAAAGTTTGGACGGAGTTGTCGAAGACATCACCGACATCGTCCTGAATCTCAAGAAGGTACTCCTGGTTTCACACAAGCGTGAACCCGTCAAGCTTCTGCTTGACGTAAATAAGGAAGGCGTCGTCACAGCAGGTGACATTAAGCCTGACTCTAACGTAGAAGTACTCAACCCAGACCAAGTAATCTGCACGCTGGATAAACCCATGCGTTTCTTGGCAGAGTTTGAGGTGCGAGTTGGTCGTGGTTACGCAACGGCTGAGCAGAACAAGCCTGAAGAGCAAATTATTGGATTAATTCCGATCGACTCTCTTTTCAGTCCGGTTCGCTTAGTTAAATACTATGTCGAGCAGACTCGTGTTGGTCAAATGACCGATTACGATAAGCTAATTCTTGAAATCACGACTGACGGTCGAGTAACTCCAGACGACGCACTTAAGGAATCCGCAGCGATTTTACGTCACCACTTGGATGTATTCGACCAAGTAAGCCGCGAAACGGTTGAATTCGATCACGAGACGAAGGAGATCAGCGAAGAGCAAAACCGCCTCCGCAAGCTTCTGAACATGAGCGTGAATGAAATCGAGCTCTCAGTTCGCGCTGCTAACTGCCTCAACAACGCCAATATCACAACAGTTGGTGAGCTGGCGATGAAAACTGAGCAGGAAATGCTCAAATATCGCAACTTCGGTAAGAAGTCGCTCAATGAAATTAAGGCCAAGCTCGAGCAGCTTGGATTGTCCTTGGGTATGAAGCTTGACGAGCGTTTGCTCGAAAAAATCGGCGACTAATTCCCACCTTACTAATAACAGAAATATTTTAGACAATGCGTCACCGCAATCACCGTCACAGCTTGGGCGTTACCAAGGAGCACCGCGAGGCGCTCATGGCAAATCTCGCCGCTGCGCTATTCCGCCACGGCCGGATTGAGACCACCTTGGCCAAGGCCAAGGCTCTACGTCCGTTCGCTGAAAAACTTATCACTCTGGCTAAGAAGGCCGCCGCAACGGACGATACCGCCCGTAAGCTGCATTGTCGCCGTCAGGCAATTGCACGCGTGCGTGATAAAGCTGCTGTGAAGCAGCTCTTCGACGAGCGTGCAAGTGAGTTCACCAACCGCACAGGCGGCTACATCCGCATCTATAAGCTGATCCAGCGCGAGAGCGATGGCGCAGCCATGGGGGTGGTCGAACTGATCGCTGGAAGCGACGAAGGCTACACCAAACCGAAGCGCACCCGCAAGCCTGCCAAAAAGGTTAAGACTGAAGCGAAGGCCGTTGAAGCCGAAGCATCAGTAGCAGTTGAGCCAGAGGTAGCCGACAGCGCCGTGTCGACTGAAGAGGAGAAGAAGGACTAATATTCCCGACTCTTCAGAGCCTTGAGTTTACGGATCGGCGCGCACCTGCCAGCAGGGCGCGCCATCTTGTTTACTTTTTCAATGATATCCCCAGCCCAGCATGATCGATATTGGATTTTCCTGGTTCACTTTGCTCTATGTGGCAGCGGGATTGCTTACAGTATTCGGACTCTGGCTCTACTATGACTGGCGCGACAAACATCTTTACGAACGGGAGCGCGCTCGCGTGGCCTTCCATTGTATTAAATGTGGCCAAGTCTACTCTGCTCGGAAACGGGCGGAGGTGGCTGCTTGCCCCTCTTGCGGTTATGAAAACCATAAACTAAAGTTTTAATTTAGCACCAACTACTTTTATTATGTCTCAACAGACGCTCGCCGTTCTCGATTTTGGCTCCCAATACACTCAGGTGATCGCACGTCGCATCCGCGAATGCCAGGTTTACTCCCGGATTTATCCTTATTCGGTCACCGCGGCGCAGCTGAAGAAAGATGGTGTCTGTGGCATTATCCTTTCAGGTGGGCCTAGTAGCGTCTTGGCAAAAAATGCGCCATTGCCCGACAAGAAACTCTTCAAGCTAGGCGTACCTGTCTTGGGTATTTGCTACGGTGTACAATTGATGGGTAAGCTTCTGGGGGGGGAGGTTGCTCGCAGTGAGCGTCGCGAATATGGCCGAGGTGCCATGACGGTGAAGAAGAAAGGCGCTCTGCTTAAGGGCTTACCTAAAAAGCTTCAGGTTTGGAATTCCCACGGTGATAAGTTGACAAAAATCCCGGCAGGTTTTGAGGTCATTGCCTACACTGAAAACAGTGAAAACTCAGTTATTGCAGACGAAAAGCGCGGCTTTTACGGCATCCAATTCCACCCCGAAGTACACCATAGCGAGCGTGGCGTGGAAATTCTGCAAAACTTCCTATTTGGTGTTTGTAAGTGCAAGGCCGATTGGAAAATGGCTAACTATATCGAGGAAGCAACACAGTTGATTCGAGATCAAGTGGGTAACAAACGTGTGATCCTTGGTCTTAGCGGTGGTGTGGATTCTTCTGTGGCTGCAGCGCTCATTCATCGAGCAATTGGAGACCAACTGACTTGCGTCTTCGTTGACAATGGTCTGCTACGTTTGAAAGAGCGTGAGCGCGTAGAACAAGTTTTCCGAGACCACTTCCATGTAGATTTGCGCGTGATCAAGGCGGGGAACCGTTTTTTGTCTGCGCTCAAGGGGGTTACCGATCCCGAGCGTAAGCGTAAGATCATCGGCAAGGTATTCATTGATGTCTTTGAGGATGCCGTGAAGAGTATCGGCGAAGTCGATTTTCTTGCTCAAGGAACGCTTTATCCAGACGTCATCGAGAGCGTTGCAATCGACGGCAACCCTGCGGCGCTCATCAAGAGCCATCACAATGTTGGTGGCTTGCCGAAGCGCATGCGTATGAAGCTGTTGGAGCCCCTCCGTGAACTCTTTAAGGACGAAGTCCGTCGCTTGGGTGAAGAACTAGGCTTGCCCAAGGAAATGATCTGGCGTCATCCTTTCCCAGGACCAGGTCTTGGTGTCCGCGTGATGGGAGAGATCAAGCGTAAGTATCTGACAATCCTCAAGCAGGCCGATGCTGTCTTGCTCGACGAAATGAAGCGCACCGGCCATTACGAGAAGGTTTGGCAGGCTTTTTGCGTTTTTCTGCCTGTGAAAACGGTGGGTGTCATGGGCGACGAACGTACCTATGACTATGTTGTTGCACTACGTATTGTAGAGAGCCAAGACGCGATGACAGCTGACTGGGCGCACATCCCGCACAACGTGCTTGGTGTCATCTCGAACCGCATTATTAATGAGGTCGAGGGCGTGAATCGCGTTGTGTTAGATATCAGCTCTAAGCCACCCAGCACGATCGAGTGGGAGTAATCTCCTGTCTAAGGGGGGGGCGGGGGCAGGATTATACGGAGCGATTGAGTTGGCCTGAGAGCTACTCTGATCCAATCTCAGTAAGGTGTTCTTCGCTCGACGATGTTTGCCACCAGACGGCTAGCCAAACGGTGGCTTGGGCAGGGGCGGTCCAGTCGACGCGGTGCCGTTGGTGGGCGGGGATGAAGCAATGATCGCCGGGGCATAGTTCGAGCTTTCGTGGTCCGTCGGTCTCGATAATTTCTAAGCGAGCAGCACCAGAGAGGAGTAATACCCACTCGTTTTCAGTCTGATCGTACCAGGTGTCGGGGGGGGAGTCTTGGCCAGTGGAAATGATTCGCTCGATACGGATGCCATCTGCGCAGACGAGGTCTTGCATTAGCTCTTGGGGGAGGTCGGTCGGCAGATCAGACAGTAGATTTTGACAGTTCACGGGTGCTAACGAAGTCCTTTGACCATGAAGTTGCAACAATTGCCTTGTGAAACGCGCTGCGCGTGCCCTATTTTGCCCCGCGTGCTGCATATACTGAGAGGGAAAAGCCCCCTGCTGTTGGGCGTGTTATTAATGAGCGGACTCTGGGCGCAATTGCCCGAGGTCGGCGTTGAGCTACCCCAATTGGAATCTGACGAGCAAGAATTTGACGCGGACACGAATTCCCTCGTGGCCAAAGGTAATGCCGAGCTCAGCCACGGGAATATTTTGCTCAAAAGCGACGAGATCGTGTTTGAGCAAGATAGTAACACACTTAAGGCTCACAGTCAGGTGCAATTGACGCAGGAGGCCTTCCGCATCCTCAGCGACGATGCTAAGTACGATTACTTCCACCAGAGCTTTGAGGCAGGCAATTTTCGACTAGGACGTCAGCCGGTTTTTCTCGAAGGAAAGCACATCCAGGGGAACAACGACGAGATTGAGGTGCAGGACGGCACTATCTATTTTCAGGAGCCTGATGCATATGCCTTTAATATTCACGCTGATCAGTATTTAGTGAAGAATTCCGAGACGCTGGTAGTGGACGGTGCGACGTTCCGTATTGGCTCGTTTCCTTTTTTCTACCTGCCTCATTTCGAGCAGAGCTTGGAGGATGATGCGCCAATCTCGTACAAAGGTGATGCGGGTTTTCAGAACAATCTGGGTGGCTTTGTGCAAAATCAGGTGTTGGTCAGGCTTTATCCAGAAGTGAAGCTCGGTGCGAATCTGGACGGTTACACGAAACGAGGCTTCCTCGGTGGTCCGGTTGGCGAGTATAATTGGTCTTGGGATGAGGGGCCAAATTACATGGCGGGCTCGATTGACACTGGTTTTATCTATGATTTGGGGTCCGTCAGCGATCGGGGGCTCAACTCTCTGGGGCAGCAGATCGGGCCGAATCGTAATTTCATTGAATGGCGTCATCTCGGTGAAATCGACGGCAAGATTGATCTTGTCAGTTCTTTAAGCTGGTGGAGTGATTCTGAGGTGACGCGGGATTTTCGCCCAGGTCTTTTCTATGATAATCAAGTGCCGGACAGTTTCGCGTCTGCCTCGTTCAGAGGGGACATTTATGTGTTTTCTGCGTTTCTGCGCTATGAGCCGAACGACTGGGAGCTTGTGGCTCAGCGGCTGCCCGAAGTCAGCTTTAACCTCCAGCCCTCGGAAATTTTCGAAACAGGGGTTTACCAGCGCTTTTCAGCGGATTTTGTGCTGCTTAAAGAAAAATCACCGACCGGTCTCTTTAAAGAAGCGGAGTCGAATCGCCTCAATGTGTATTATGGTTGGTCCCGCCCCACAAAAATTACTGATTGGATGACTGCGACGCCGGTCGTTGGCGGTATGGTTACCAACTATTGGGACGCCTACTACCGAGACGGTCCCTATACACGCGTGCTTGGCGAAGTAGGCATGGACTTGGAGCTGCTCGCAACGGGTGTTTGGGATGTGAAGGACGAGTTTTGGGACATTGACGGTCTACGCCACATCTTCCGTCCAGTGGTGCAATATCGCTACATTCCGGCGGCTCAATCGGGTAACACCATCATTCCTCCGATTGATGTAAGGGCACCGTTCCAGACATACATGGAACCTATCGGGCTAGCGAATAAGCGTAACATCGACGATCTCTATGCAGAGAACACACTGCGGTACGGGATCGAAAACACCCTGCAGACCCGAGCCAAGGGCTATGGCTCTTATGATATGGCGGAGTTCAATATCTACCATGAGTTACATTTCGACGAACGCCCAGACGAGTTAATCATCAATCCACCGTACCGTCCATTCTATCGGAAGGGACAGCGATTCGCTTCGGATATTTTTACGGAGTTTACGGTGCGTCCAGCCTACTGGCTGAGCGGATCCGTGTTTGTCCGCGTTGACCCGAATACGCCGACAATCAGTGAGGTTAGCTCCCGCACTCGGATTGTTGACGGCGAGGAATGGTCCATTTATTGCGGTAACAACTTGGTGCGTGATGTGCCCGGCGCGAACATCAACCAGTACATCGTGGGGGGGGACTATCGGATCAATGAACGTAATTTCCTGCGGGCTGAATGGCGTATCGATGCTGAGCTGGGCGAACTTGTGGAGCAGTATTACAGCTGGCAAACACGCTTCGCTAATTCTTGGGACATCGAATTGCAGCTTGGGTATCTTCAAGGCGCGACACGAGAAGATGGGATTCAGGCCAAAGTCCGTGTTCGTTTGCTGACGTTTTAGTTTTTGGTTCCCAGTAGGGAAATAGGCTCGACATCTCTACGGGTTTTACCTTAGATTGGTAAAATACTCGTTTAGATGACAGCCATGAAGACTATACACCATTATCCGCGCCGCGGTTTTACGCTTTTAGAAATCATGGTGGTGGTGATTATCATTGGCGTGATGCTGGCAATGGCGATTCCTGGCTTCAAAGCTGTGCGTGAGCGCACTCGGGTATCTGCGTTTTTAAATGACTTTCGTGCGGTGAAAGAAGCAATTAACCGCTATAATCTTGCTGAAGGGGTCTATCCGATCGGTACTGGCAGTGGGCCGCCCGCTGATTTTTTTGAGTATATTCGTGCTGACGTCATTACCTCTACAACAGTCATTGGTGGAAATTGGTCGGTTGATGCGAGTAGCTACACGTTTGCCATTGGTGTCGATGGATACGAAGTCGACGATGAGCTCCTTACGCAGATCGACAGTGGCGTGGATGATGGCAACTTGACCACTGGAAATATGATTAAGACCGGTGGCTCTCAGTTCATGTATATCATTGAGGAATAAGCGTGTTGCTTTCCCATTGATCTCAGGACGGGTTTTCGCTCCACTTGCCGCGTGTCCGACATTAGCGCCCAAGTTCAAGATGACGCCCTAGCCCCGAATCAGGAATTATCCATACGCCTGCCTGCATTTGAGGGGCCTCTGGACCTGCTCCTGTTCCTGATTCGCAAGAACGAAATCGATATCTACGATATCCCGATTGAGCGGGTGACCCGACAATACCTTGACGTGCTGCATTCCATGGAGCAGCTCAACCTGGAGGTTGCGGGAGATTTCTTCGTGATGGCGGCGACGCTTATGTATATCAAGAGTCGGATGCTTCTGCCCACCAATGAACAGGTGAAGCAGGCGGCTGAAGAAGAGGAGGAGTCCGATCCTCGCTGGGAACTCGTCCAGCAGCTCTTGGAGTATAAGAAGTTCAAGGAGGCCGCTTACCAACTGCAGGACCTTGTGGAGACCCAACAGGACCTAATACCACGCATCTATCGCGAGTCTTCGGATCAGAAGGAGGCACGTCCGCTCAAGCCTACGGACAAAATCGAAATCTGGAACGGCTTCAATATGGTCCTTCGTCGTTTGGCAGAGGGCATGCGTAGCGGGGAAATCAATGATGAGCAGGTTTCGGTGGCGGACCGCATGGAATACATTTTGGAGATACTGGAAACACGTGATGACTTCCATTTCACCGAGTTATTTGAGGACAAGGCCTATGGCATGAATTTGCTGGTCTCTACTTTTTTGGCCGTGTTGGAGTTATCCCGCCTGAAAAAGCTCTTCGTGATTCAGGACGATACCTACGGCGACATCCGTTGCGAAAAGCGCATCATGACTCCAGAGGATGCTGAGGTCTTTGAGGAAGATGAGCCGGAAGAACCAGAGATTACCAATGCAGTGGCCACTGAAACTTCAGCAGTGGACGAATCAGTCGAAAAAAAATCAGCCGACGAAGATTTCTCGGATGAGAAATAGCTTCGGCGGCTGAATTGAAAACTTATCGTAGACGGCGCTACGTCGGTTAAGCGTTCTTTGCGCGCTTTGTAATGCGGCGGCGCTCTTCGGAATCGAGGATGCGCTTGCGTAAACGTAGGAACTTCGGAGTGGCTTCAACTAGCTCATCGGCAGCGATGTATTCGATCGCGCGCTCAAGTGAGAACTTGATCGGTGGTGCGAGCTGGACGTTGTCATCTTTACCCGCAGAGCGCATGTTATCGAGCTGCTTGGCTTTGCAAGGATTGACTGGTAGGTCTTCCTTGCGTGGGCATTCGCCGATGATCTGACCGTTATAGACATCTTCACCTGGTGCTACGAACAACTTGCCACGTGCTTGGATGAGGTTCAGCGAGAAGCCCATGCTCTTGCCCGTTGCGACCGAGCACAAGGTCCCCGTGTTGCGGGTGGTGATTTCACCGCCCTTGGGACGATATTCCAGGAACATGTGTGAGCATACGCCATGGCCGCTGGTCAGCGTTACTAAATCGCTCTCGAAGCCAATCAATCCACGGGTGGAAATGCTTGCCTCGATGGTGACGCCGGCATGGTGGTGTTCCATGTTGGTAATCTGAGCCTTTCGGTTGGAAAGGTTTTCCATGACCGAACCCAGCATGTCTTCGGGCACTTCAACCCAGACTTGCTCAAATGGCTCACAGGTAGTGCCATCGATTTCCTTATAGAGAACAGTAGGTCGGGACACCATGACTTCATAGCCTTCACGGCGCATAGTTTCCACAAGCACTGCAATCTGCATGGCACCGCGGGCATTGACCAAGAAACGGGTGCCATCGCTGGTGTCAGCGACTTTGATCGAAATATTGGACTTCGTTTCGTGGATGAGGCGTTCGCGGACTTGGCGTGATGTGACCTTCTTGCCGTCCTTGCCAGCCAGAGGACCGTCGTTGACATGGAATTCCATCTGCACGGTGGCTGGATCGATCTCCATGAAGGGAAGGGCTTCAGACTCTTTGTCGGCTGCAAGCGTATCGCCAATATCAATTTCGTCAAAGCCCGCGATGCCGACGATGTCGCCAGCACTGGTTTCATCAACAGGCATTACGCCCAATCCGGTGAAACGAATCAGCTTTGTGATTTTTACCCGCTCGACCTTGCCGTCCTTGCGCAGGGCGAAGATGGTGTCACCACTGGCGACCTTGCCTGAAAGGATACGGCCAATCGCGAGGCGACCCACAAAGTCATCCCAATCAATGTTGGATACCAACATGCGGAATTCACCGGCTTCGACGGTGGGGGGGGGGACATGCTCAACGATCGCCTCGAAGAGGGCGTCCATGTTTTCGCGAGGGCCATTGGCTTCACGATCCGCCCAGCCGTTTTTGGCAGAGGCGTAAAGGAAAGGGGCGTTGAATTGGTCTTCGGAGGCCTCAAGGTCGAGGAACAGCTCCAGCACCTTGTCGTGGACCCAGTCTGGGCGGGCGGTGTCACGGTCGACCTTATTAATGACGCACACGGTCTTGAGGCCATGGCCAAGGGCTTTGCGGAGCACCCAGCGGGTCTGTGCCTGCGGGCCGCCCACGGCGTCTGTTAGCAGGAGCACGCCGTCCACCATTTTCATCACGCGCTCCACTTCAGCACCAAAGTCAGCGTGGCCAGGGGTGTCGACGATATTGATTGTATAGCCTTTCCACTGGATGGCAGTGTTTTTGGCTTTGATCGTAATGCCCTTTTCACGTTCGAGGTCCATGCTGTCCATGGCACGGACTTGAACTTCCTGGTTATCCCGATAGGTTCCGGATTGTTGCAGCAAGCAGTCCACCAAGGTGGTCTTCCCGTGGTCAACGTGGGCAATAATTGCAATGTTGCGGATCTTCTCCGCAGTGCGAATGGGTTCGGCTAGCGCGCTCATAAGAAATTAAAAAGCGCGGACGCTGACAAAGTTTTTCCTAATAAGCGAGGCTCATTTTTGATTTAACACCCAAAATGCGTGAATTACGCCTCCGATCCAAAAAAAGAAACAGCAGATAATGTTGATGAGTAGGTCCAGACCGACTCCCTTTTTAATGGCCACTGCCACAGGCGGAAGAAAAATGCATAGTAGAATTTCAACAAGGCTCATGCACTCAAAATAGCACGCAAGAGACCAATGTCTACCCCTACTATAAAAATTAATTTTAAAATTCGCCTTGACCACACTTCACGAAGTGCAATTATCCCCGTTTTTCCAGATTGGCCAGATAGCTCAGTTGGTAGAGCAGAGGACTGAAAATCCTTGTGTCCCCAGTTCGATTCTGGGTCTGGCCACCATTTATAAATCCCGCTAAGTCAAAAACTTAGCGGGATTTTTAATGAGTGAATCAGAGTCTATGAAAGCCGCGTGTACTTTGTGTTGAAGATTCCAGCGTTTAGCCCATTCATGATAATTAGGCAGTTAGTGTCTTTTTCAGGCAAACTTGATCTTCTTAGGGGATGACTCGTTCTCGTTAACTCTTGCCCGGAGCGGATATGGAGCCGAGTCACAAAAAAGCCCGGCGCTAATGGCCGGGCTTTGACAATGCGTGGTGTGAAAACGGAGCTTACAGGGCCGCAAGAGCCATTTCTCGCTCGTCGAGGAGCTCTTGGTTGGACTTGGCGATCTGTTCCTTGGCGTAGTCGGTGAGCTGGACGCCCTTGACCACTTCCCACTTCTCGCCGTCACTCTTGATCGGTAGCGAAGTGATGATACCTTCTGGCACGCCATATTCGCCGCTGGAGAGCACGCAGACGCTGTGGAATTCGCTAGGGGCGGTTTTGGTAGTCAAGCTGACGACGGTGTCAACTACGGCGTTTGCAGCGGATGCGGCCGATGACGCGCCACGAGCAGCGATGATCTCAGCGCCACGCTTGCCAACCTTGGGGACGAATGTGTCCTTGAGCCATGTTTCGTCGCCAATGACGTCCAACGCGGGCTTGCCACTGATCTTGGCGTTGTAGAAATCCGGGAACATGGTCGGTGAGTGGTTGCCCCACACGCAGAGGTTGGCGATGTCTTTGACTGGCACGCTAGCCTTTTGAGCGAGTTGGGTCTTGGCGCGATTTTCGTCCAGACGCGTCATTGCAAACCAGCGCTCAGCAGGGATTTTTGGCGCGTGCTTCTGAGCGATGAGGCAATTGGTATTGCAGGGGTTACCTACAACGAGGATGCGGACGTCGGCTGCTGCGTTATCATTGATTGCTTTGCCTTGGCCAACGAAGATTTTGCCATTGATCCCAAGTAGGTCGGCGCGCTCCATGCCTTGCTTACGTGGCACTGAGCCAACGAGTAGCGCCCAGTTGACGTCTTTGAAGCCGACGTTCAGATCACTGGTCTGGACGATCTCAGTGAGCAGCGGGAAAGCGCAGTCGTCCAGTTCCATGGCGACGCCGCGGAGGGCGTTCATGCCGGGTTCAATTTCAATGAGGTTCAGCGCAACGGGCTGATCAGGGCCAAACATTTGGCCTGAAGCGATGCGGAACAGTAGGGCGTAGCCGATGTTGCCGGCTGCACCAGTGATGGCGACACGGATGGGTTTCTTGCTCATGCTTTGATTGCGATAAGGGTTTGTTTTATACAGGACGTAAGCGCTCATGGCCGGGGGGACTTGTTGAGAGATTTTGGACGAATATGAGAGATTTCTTTCGCATTTGTCAACTGCCCTCCGACTTGAAGTTCTGATTAATGCTGCTTATTGCTGAGGGGGCAAAGCAGAATCGCTGATGTTTGGCGGTTTATTAGGCTGCCTGTCATGGCGTGCAAGCGATTGTTCTAGCAAATGAACTACGGCTTGATTAATCACTCTGGTGGATTTTTATCGGAGCCATGGCAGACGCCTGCTCCACCGGTGGTGCAACGAGCTTGTGGCGGAACCCATTCGGCGGTTGCCTTGTCGCAAGCAAATCTGCCAGATTAAATTCCTATGAACCGTTCCCTCTTACTCGTCATATGCGACTTCCTGCTGCTCAGCTTGCTGGCGCTGGCGCGCTTTGATGAGCCGGCGGATCAGGCACCTGAGGCCGAACAGGCTATTGAGCAGGATGCCCAGGCTAATCAGGACCTTATTGACGTGCTCAAAATGTCGCTGGACGCCGAGCAGGAGAATCGCGCTGATCTGTCCACCGAACTTAAGGAGACACAGGAGGAACTGGAGGCGCGCGCCAAGGCTTTGGCCGAGCGCGAAGCGAAGCTTGAAGAAAGTCAGCAAAATGCCGAACAGCTTGCGGCCGAAAAAGCGCGTCTGGAGGAGCAACGCGCCACGCTTGCACTTGCCAATGAAGCCGCTGAAGCGGAACGTGCCCGTCTGGCTGAACAATCCGAGGCTGCTCGCCAGAAATTGGCCGAGGCCGAACGTGATCGAATTGAGCTGGCCAAGTCATTGGCCGAGGTCAAAGAAACCGCTGCGACGTCCACCGAGCGACTCCGAGCCATTCAAAGTGAACTTGAGGCTAAGGCCGCCGCGGTTGAGAAGTTGGATGAGGAGCGCCAGCGATTGGCCAGTGAGGTGAAAACTGCTGAGTTAGAAAAACAGACGCTGTCGACACAGTTGGAAGTTAGCCGAACAGAAGCCCGCACCGCCGCTGAGAGACTGGAAGTCGCGCAGCGCGATATAGAGATTACTCGGCGGGAAAAAGCCAGTATGCAGCAGACTACCCAAACGCTCGCGGAGGGGGTTGGTGCCTTGGCTGAGTCCACAGACCAGATTCGTGAAGAGGTTAAGCGTGCCCAGCCATTGTCCCTGAACACCATTTTCGATCGCTATCAGAAGAACAAGGTTCGTATCACCTTCGATGCAAAGGAGTCCGGGGTCTTCGGATCTTCGACCGAGCAATACAGCTTGGACACGGTCCTTGTGCGAGATGGGGCGAGCGTTTACGCACTTATCCCCGCCAGCAAAACGCCGTTTCGGAAAAGCGGCTTGCTGGGTGTCACTGGAATTATTCGTTTTGGCAGTCGGGCGGGGCGGTTTGATTCAGTCGGTTCGCTTTCAGCGGATCCGCGCATCCTTGCGTTACGTTTGTCAGAGAGCTTTCCAGCGAACTGGGGTGTAACGGCCTTCAATCTCGCCAAAGAACCACTTAAATATCCGCAGGCAATTTTAGTCAACGATCAGGGGAAATATGGGGAAGTCGGCTTTAAAATCGTCCCGGCGCACCCTGAATACCTCGACATGGATTCGTCGATTTTCAATGAGTTGTTTGGCGAGTTCTCCCCCCGCGAGGGTGATTTAGTGTTTTCGCAAACAGGTGATCTGATCGGTATGATGGTCAATGGGCAGTTCGCCGTGATTGCTCCCTCGGCCAACCTCTCTGCCAAACTTTCATTGGGAGATAGTTTCTCCGCTGCGCTCGTTAAGGCCTACCAGCAGCGGGTTCAAGCCAATGCCCAGTTGTTGCCGCCAGACCTTCGGTGAGCGAGGCATGCGAACAAAAAGATTCGCATCAACGGATGAATTCATCGCTGCCGATTAGCAGACCAAGGTCCCAATAGTCTCACCCATGACAGCACGACGAATGCTGTCGGACTCATTCATGTCGAAGACGATGATCGGCATCTCATTGTCGAGGCAAAGCGAGAATGCGGTGGAGTCCATGACGGCGTATTGATTTTTCAATGCGTCGATGAAAGTGATCTGATCAAATTTCTTTGCGCCAGAGTTTTTTACGGGATCAGCATCGTAGATACCGTCAACCTTTGTTGCCTTCATGATGACGTCGGCACCGATCTCACTAGCGCGTAGGGCAGCGGTGGTGTCCGTGGAAAAATACGGATTGCCGGTGCCAGCAACGAAAATCACGACACGGCCTTTTTCCAAGTGGCGAATCGCGCGGCGCAAGATGAAGGGCTCGGCTACTTCCTCAATGTGTAGTGCACTTTGAACGCGGACGGGGACGCCGTTTTTCTCCAGGCAATCCATTAAAGCTAGGCCGTTAATCATTGTGGCCATCATGCCCATGAAGTCGCCTGTCGTGCGGTCAACTTTCTGACTGCTGGCCGCGCCTAACTTGCCGCGGAAAATATTACCCCCACCAACAACCAAGCAAATCTGAACACCGAGGTCGTGGACTTTTTTGATTTCCAAGGCGATACGTTGCAAGATTTCTCCGCTAATCGTGTCGCCCGCAGTGCGGTCGCCCAAGGCTTCGCCACTGAGCTTCAGGACGATGCGTTTGTATTTCGGTTGGTTTTTAGAGTTAGCGGTAGTTTCTTCAGCCATAGCAGGAGATGTTTAAGGCGTAAACTAGCCGCGCCGTCAAATATTTTGGCGTGAATCTCATTTGTTGCCTCGACTAATGACTGACTAAGGGTGCATTACTACTGCAATTAAAAACCGAACCCAAGTTGGTTGGGGGGGGAGGGTGGCTCAACGGTTGGCATGATGCACTCTGGCATATCATTACGCACGCTGTTGACCAGTGGGGTGACGGGCTTGCGGATGAAGAAGTCTTCTGGAGCTGGCCGGAGTAGGTCCGCTAACTTGGCAGGTTGTTGTACCTTCGGGTCGAGCCAGCGGTCGTATTGACTCTCTGGGATGATCACTGGCATACGCTTGTGGATGGGGGTCATGAAGTCGTTTGCAGCAGTCGTGAGGATCGTGGCAGACTCGATTTCCGAGCCGTCGGGGGAGCCCCAATGATCAAATAATCCTGCGAAATAGAAGGGCTCGTGGTCCGGTCGGCGGATGTAGTAAGGTTGCTTCTGCCCTCCAATGGCCTTCCATTCATAGAAACCGTCGGCTGGAATGAGGCAACGATGGTGGCGCATTGGGCCACGGAAAGCGGGTTTAACCGCAGCGGTCTCTGAACGCGCATTAAGCAGTTGGTGTGCAATCGATGGCTCTTTGGCCCAAAAGGGTACCAGGCCCCAACTGAAGATCGCGAGCTCGCGATTTCCGCTGTTTTCATTGGCCCGGACGGCTGCGATGGGCTGCGTCGGGGCAATGTTGTAGCGCGCCTTCATTCGGGCGACTTGTTGGAGTTTTACGAGGCTGCCCAGAGCGGCTTTAATTTGGAACAAGGTGTATCGACAGCACATGGCGAAGGGGGGGGCACTGTTTTATAGAGCGAGATGACCTTGATGAAGAGTAGCCTGTCACTTGCAATAATCAAATTCTCATTCGAGATGGGCCATTGCTTGCTATGGGATTTATCGTTTTATGCGTTTTTTTTATTGTTAAACTATTGCGTATAAGCTACTTAAGTAATTTTATTGAACTTGGTTGGATGACGTGACTGCCTGAAGATTTGAGTTTGTGTAATGTCCGGTTGCCAATCGATGGTGGGAAATATTATGAAATAAAGGCTCTTTAATGAGGTCATGACCTCGGGGTTAGAGTGATCACTATTCGTAATGCAGGATCGCCAAGTCGTGTAGTCTGCGAACCAGTTTTAAATGCGCCCCCAGTCCATTACCAACCTTTGGGTGCCCGTTGAAGAGGCTGTCGCCGATGGGGATAATGGGAACTCCCTCGTAACGTTCGAGCTTTTTGCCGATTGTGCGCAAACGTGGTTCATAGAGAAACGGCGGTTCCACGCCCCACGAGCCCCACTCAGGCGAAAGCGATCGTATGTAGCGCACTAATTCGTAAATGCGTAGGTCCAGGTGGAGGCGCTTGAAGGTGGTTTTGCCAAAGGTTTTTGCGAAGGTGCTGGGGCGTGGTAAGCTTTCCGCCAATGCCCAGTAAGCCTCTTTAGTTAGGTTGATCAGTAATAATAGTTCGTTGATATCACTATGTAATTTACCCTCCCAAAGGTAGAATAAGCGATCCCGATTCCGTGGCGTAATCCATTTGAGCAACGGGTTGTAGAGCTCGACTGGGATTCCCGTCATTTTGAACATCGCAAGTTTCACTGGCCCGCCGTTCCATTGAGGGATGTGCCAATCGCCTTCACGGTTTGCGATGATTGCTTTATCGCGGCAGGCGTCGATACGCCGTATGCCCATTGGCGCAAGCTGCTCCACGGTGGAGTATGGCCGTATGGGCACGGCGAGTGACGCAGTCGTTGGCTGTTCTCGGACTTTGTTTGCCTCTCCTAAATTCAAACGTCCACCGCTAGCGTCAATATACAGATGTGGCTTTTGCTCAGCGAGCACATCCAATGGAGCCATTTCTTCAAACCAGAAAATCACCCCCTGTTGGTGGCAAGAGGACAAGAGAATCGTTTCCCAGACGCCGATCGTTGCCCCGACATATGCTTGATTACCCCAGCCTCGAAAAAGCTGTCGCACCACTGGCTCATATAGATCAGCAAGCATGTTATTGGAGATTTGGGTTAGCCATCGCCGCTTATAAGGGGCACGAAGTCCCGGTCGCTGCACGCGTGTATCCGTTACGAGTATATTAATCTGATGGCCAAAGCTGCGCTTGAGGGAGTTTGCCAAGGCAAGGCCGACGGGACCGGCACCAAAAATGACTATTTTCAAGCCATCACCTTGCAAACGCTTGATGAGCCGATGCCTAGTGTTTTTCCGAGACAGGCCAAAACTGTCGACGAGATGACCGCCGTTAGTTAATTCGGAGTGCCGTAGAGCTGCTCGCCAGCGTTTTTCGATGTTAGGATTCTTTAGTAATTCATCCAATGAGAATGGCTTGCCGACGGTATGGCTTCTGCTTTTAGGAATCCGTTCGCGAGGAAAACGCTGAATCGACGTATCCAGAAAACGCTGGTCGACCGAGACGGCGTAGTTCCAGCCGTGCCCAGCTGTTTCTAGCTGACTCGGAACCAACCCTAGGTAACTTTGCTCCATACGTCGCGCAAACGCGGTTAGCTTCGGCGAAGGAGTGATGGCTATCGTTTTCCGGAGTAATTCACGGGTCACGAAGTCCGCAGGGAATCGGCGCAAAGAATCATAAAGGAGGCGCTTGTCTTCAGCCAACTGTCCTTGGCGAATCCTTACTTTCGCCATTTTGCTCATTGGGGAAAGTGGAGCGCAGTGGTGTGCCTGTCCTGACACATGATGTGATGATTGTCTTGGCGGAGTCTGTGATCAGTCCATTGCTCGCATCACCAATGTCACGTTTGCTCCGCCGAAGCCGCTGCTGTTTTTCAGAGCAATTTTCGGTGCGGAGGTGTGAGTTTCGGTGAGAATATTGACGCCTTCAGTCTTGGGGTCGAGCGTCGTGATGTTTGCTGAGCCGGGCGTAAAGTTTTCGTGCATGCCAATGGCGGTGAAACCGGCTTCCATCACACTGGCGAGGGAAAGCCCATGGCCCGTGAGCGCCTTGGTGCTGCTGACGAAGGGGCGATGCTCAGGGAAGGCCTTGCGGAGTGCCTGGATTTCCGAGAGGTCGCCAATTTGCGTCGAGGTGGCGTGAGCATTGATGTATTCCACCTGCTCAGGGTTTACCTTGGAGGCATTCATGGCTCGCGTCATTGCTTCGGCTAGGCCGTGGCCTTCGGGGTGGGAAATTGCCACGTTGTAGCCATCTGAGGCCTGCCCCCAGCCGAGAAGCTCGGCGTAAATCTTGGCCCCGCGCGCCTTAGCGGCGTCGAGGTTTTCCAAGACCATTACTGCGCCGCCACCAGTACCAACAAAGCCATTGCGATTTTTATCGAACGGACGCGATGCAGCAGCGGGGTCCTTACTGGGCGAGAGCGCCCGCATGCCTGCGAAAGGCAAAATAGCTTCACGGTTGCCGTCTTCAGCACCGACAACGAACATTCGTTGTTGGCGGCCCAAGGCAATCTCGTCGAACGCATATCCCAAGGCGTGCCCTGAAGATGCGCAGGCAGATGCAAAGCCGCCCGAGGCACCCATTATCTTAAAGCTCGCTACAAGATTAAACGAGAGCGAACCGACGACCGAGGACACCACCGCCATTGGCGAAACTCGACCAACGCCGAGGTTGTTCATGCGCTCAATGTTGAAGTGCACGCCACGAGGTGAACCAGCAGATGCCGTGAAAAGTCCAGTTTCGCGCGAGGACACTTCGTGCTCGTCTAGCCCAGAGTCGGCAATCGCTTGGACGAGCGCACAGTGAGCATAGAGCACATGTGGAGACATGCTGCGCAAGTGCTCGCGACGGATTTTGTAGTCGCTCGGGTAAGTCCAGTCCTCGACATCCATGGATGTGGTATCGAAACCCTTGAGAGTTCCCAGCACACTGATGGGGTCTTTATCCGTGAGGTTTGTGCTCAGCGCGATGCCGTGTTTAAGCTCCCGCAGACTGTCCGTAACGGCAGTGCGGTCATTTCCTATACTGGTGACGAATCCCAGTCCGGTGATAGCGACTCTTGGCATGGTCACGCACTATGGACAGTGAATCCTGTCCTGACAATGGCGGTTTTGTAGGCAAACACAGATGGAAATATCAGGATGCTCAACGTATTATTATTCCGCGGTAGGAGCATCCGGCGCAGCGGATACGGTTCCTTCGACATAGTCGAACTTGAGCGAAATTTCTTCGGCAAAGACTGCTTTTTCGGAATCCACAGTGATTTTGCCGGTAAAAGCAGCGCCGGGATGGCGGATTTTCTTCGCGGTCACGCTCATACTGAGGGTGTCGCCTGGTTTGCAGACTCGTGAGCAGCGGACGCCGTCACACGCGGTAAAGAGGATTTTGCTGGCGTCCACTTTGCCTGCTAAAGATTTGTCATCAGAAGCGAGTAAGTAAAGCACCGCAAGCTGGCCGAGTGCTTCGAGCATGATCGAAGCGGGGAAAACCGGGTTGTCTTTGAAATGGCCTTTGAGGAAAGCTTCTTCGCCGGAAATCTTGTAGCTGCCGGTGATTTCGTCTCCACGGATCGCTGCTTGCTGAACAAACAGGAATGGGTCGGCATGTGGCATGATGTCCGGGATTTCCATCGAATCGATGTTCTTCGCGGGCTCGGGGATAGCTTCACCAGTTAGTTTGCAGGCGACGAAGGTCTTGATTTCCGCAATGGTGCGGAGACCAGCTAGATCTTCGTTATCAATGGTGATTTCCAAAGACTCCTCTACCATCATCACGATATCCACCATGGTTAGTGAGTCGATGCCGAGGTCATCCATGACACGAAGGTCATCAGCACCGGGCTCTTTAAGGCGCGGGCGGACATCGGGTTCGCAGAAGCGCTCGATGATACCAATGATGACTGTGGGAGCCTTGGAGATGTCGCCTTGATTACGAAACGCAATGGCTGCCTCGAGAGTTTCGGGGGAGCAGCGTTTTAGCGAATCGCGCAGAACTTCTTCTTGTTCTGGCGTAAGCGGGTTGTTCGGTATGGAACTCATAAGCCTTTTTGATAAAGTGGGTGTGACTTGCTTTTGTAAATGCTAATTTTTTTTATGATCCTTCTTGGGTCTTGTCGGTCAAAAAGTGCAGTGCGATTTGCTATTGCGCTCGGCTTGGGGGAGTCTTTTCCTCATCCTCTTTGTTTCCAACGTGTCTTCTGAAACCAAAACCTCCAGCCAACATAGTAAATTTCTAGCCGACCTTAACCGGTTTGATCCGCTCACCCGGTTCATCGCAGGCTTAGTTATTTTCATGGCAGGCCTCTTGATTTTCGACCAATATTTCTATTGGTCGACGATTCCCGACTATAGTTTTGGCTACTTGGTGCCTATGTTCGCGGCATATGTCATCTATGATCGCTGGCCGAATATCTTCCGTTATTTAATTGGAGAAGGGGAGATGCCTCGCGGTAAATCTGGTTCATTGCTGGAATCGCTGTTTAATGTGCTTTTTTGGTTGGGGCTGTTTGGCTCACTGATGGTGTTCTTTATGGGCTCGTTGATTCGGGCTGGGCAAGGACCATCTAACCAAGGCAGCTTGGCTTTGGCAATGGGCTTCGGCGGCATCGTCATCGGCTTCGCCTATTTGTGCAGTGAGCGGGACACCGTGGGTCGTGAATACGATCTGAAGCAACGCCTCACTTTCACGCTCTGGTTCCTTTTTCCGGCGCTCGTATGGCTTATTTCGGCCCCTATGGTTATGTATTTGGACTCCACGGTGAAGCTTTACTTGCTGGAGTGGGTCACGGTTATTGTTTACCATGTCTATGATTTCCTCGGATTTTCCTTGGTGCGAGAGGGGAACGTATTGCTCATGCCTAAGGGTAGGGTAGGCGTAGCTGATGCGTGTTCGGGCATCCGCTCGCTGACGGGTTGCATTTTCGCGGGCACGTTTCTCGCGGCTGTGTTTTTGGACCGATTTTGGAAAAAAGCGCTTTTGTTCGTTACAGCCTGTGTTTTGGCATTCGTAATGAATATTTTCCGTAGTCTTTTTCTGACTGGCTGGGCTTATCACTACGGCGCAGGGGCGATTGACGATGAAGTCCCGATCATTGGCATGTCTGTTCATGACATTGCGGGCTTCTCCGTATTGGGGCTGACTGTCCTTTTCCTGCTCGCTCTACTACCGCTATTTACGTTAACCTTTGCCGAAGACGACGAGGATGACAATGGCGATGACGGTACGCTCCCGAATGCCGAGCCAGCACACCATTCTTGATCTTTTTTTATGGAGAAACGCCGGCTGAAAATTCTTCAAGTCGCGCCCGAGCTGGCGCCTTACGCTAAAGTTGGAGGGCTAGCTGATGTTGCTGGTGCCATCACGAAAGAGATGAGCCGTGCTGGCCACGATGTGAAGGCGCTTTGCCCGAAATACGGCATGCTCGACCCCATCAAGGAGGGTTGGGAGGCGCTACCTACCACTTTTGGTGTGCACCTAGGGGGGGGGAGAACTGAATATACGCAGCTCTGGAGGACGATTTACCCACAGTCCACTGCTGAGGTCTATTTTATCGAGTTCAACCGCTACTATGGGGGGGGGGTCTATGAAGGGGGCAGCGATAATGCCGAACGCTTTACCTTCCTTTGTCGAGCGGCGATTGATTTTTGCCATGCGTTTGACTGGTGGCCTGATGTCATTCATTGCCACGACTGGGGTGTTGGGCTGCTCCCAGTCTATCTCAACACCACTGAACGCCAAACGCCGCTGCACCGCGCTGCTAGCGTGTTTACGATCCACAATTTACAGCATCAAGGCCGGGCTGGGCGTGAGTTGCTTGACTACGCCGGTCTGCCGCAGTCGCTTTTTACACCAGATAATCTCGAGCATGGTGGTGCGGTCAATATGATGAAGGCGGCGCTTTACCATTCGACCAAGCTGACCACGGTAAGTCCGCACTATGCCCAGGAAATACAAGGGCCAGCCTATGGCTGCGGTCTTGACAGCGTACTGCGCTTCCGTTCGGCAGACCTTATTGGCATTCTCAATGGTATTGATACCGATGCTTGGAATCCAACGACTGATCCGCATATTCCGGTACACTTTTCGGCGCAAAAGCCTGCGGGCAAAGCGGTTTGCAAGGCCGAGCTACAAACAGCCTTTGGTCTGGAGCAACGGCCTGAAGTCCCGATTTTTTCGGCAATTGCGCGCCTCTACGATCAGAAGGGCCTCGATACGTTTGCGGAGATTATTCCTGGCCTGATGAACGACATGGACCTGCAAGTCGTCGTCCTCGGCTCGGGTGATACTGCTCTGGAGCGCTGGTTTAATGAGTTGGCGGAGCGTTTTCCGAAGCGCGTCGGTGTTTACATTGGTTATAACAACCCGCGTTCTCATTTGATCGAGGCGGGTAGCGACTTTTTTGTCATGCCGAGCCGCTTCGAGCCTTGTGGTCTCAACCAGATGTATTCCATGGCGTATGGCACGTTGCCGATCGTCCGTGAGACTGGTGGCCTCGTTGACAGCGTCCAGCAATATGTTTCAGATCGTGGCGAAGGTACCGGCTTCCGTTTTCATGAATCGAGTGCCCACGCCCTTTACTATACGATTGGTTGGGCGAACGCCGTTTGGTGGGATCAGCCTGAGGAAATCCGCAATTTGCGATTTAATGCGATGAGCCAGGATCTCGGCTGGGAGCAGTCTGCCGCCCGTTACGAGGAGGTATTCGAATGGGCGGTGCAAAGCCGTCTCCGCGGCCTCGGTCTGTCATCTGGCCTCACTCTGACGCCTTGGAAGAACCCTGTTTAGGGGGGGGCAGTGACATCGAATTTGCGGGGAAAGGCACTGAGTCAATCGATCAATTTAGCGATTTTAGTTGCGCAAAATAGCACATCTCTCTATTAACTCATGAGAAGTGTATGAATGGCAATTGACTTAGTCAATGTGGGTTGTTATGTTGCCTCCATCGTTTTACTACCCTTTATTAGAACTACCATGAAACATACTTTATTCTCAGCCTCACTCATCTCATTTATTTCAGTCAGTGCTGCATCGGCGGCGACGGTGCTCATTGACACTGGGAGCATTAACTTTGAAACGACAGGGAACTGGAACAATGTAGCCACTAACACTGGCAAATCCGCTTTAGATAAAGATATACTCGACCTCATTGATGATACCGGCAGCGCGACTGGCTTTAGCCTGAACAGCCTTTCTAGCGCAGTCGGTGCGAACGAGGCGGGGCCGATCTCAACTACAACCGGATATCCAGCATCCGCGACTCGAGACACTTTTTACATTGAGGGCTCTGAATCGGTCACGTTTACATTCTCCAATCTCGACGCCGGTACAATCTACGATTTCACCTTTTATGCTGGCCGTGACGGCTCCGGTGCGGCCCGCATCGCCAACTATGAGGTCATTGGAGGCAACAAGACGGACAATGCACAGCTAAATGCCCTAGCCAACGTTAACAACACAGTCTCGCTAGCGGGCTTCACCTCTGATCTGTCGAACGAGATTACGATCAATTTCACACGTGCAAGTGGTATCTATGCTTATGTTGGTGTCATCCAGATGGATACTACAGCCATTCCCGAGCCATCCCATTACGCGTTGGCTGTCGGTGGCCTCGGCCTACTGGCGATGCTCCGTCGGTGCCAGAAACGCAGTTAACTCTTTTAGCCGAGCTTCATGCTCAAAAATTGCGCCGTGATTCAGTAATTACGGCGTTTTTTATGCTTGGGAGCATTGTAGCTATCAATAATCGCTCAGCTTCTGGCCCAGACGCGGAGGCTGGACAGTAAAAAATATTCGAGTGCAGCGGGTTCTTGGAAATTAACTTCGAGCAGGCCGGCGGACTTTTCCAAGAGCTGGACAGCGCGGTCAAGTCGGCGTCCTGAGGTGGCAAGGTCGTCGGATTGGAGGGCGGCATTGCGTGTCTGCTCCTCGATCTCGGCGAACATGCGGCCGCGCAGGCTTTTCATGTAGCCAGTTTCCATGGCAACGATTTGCTCGTCGGTCATGGTTTCGGGGAGCGTCTTTTTAAATTCTTTCCAGGCGGCGCTGGCGAGGGCGTCTTTGATTCCGACAAAGCGCGTTATAAGCCCGTAAGCGCCAAGGATGAGTTCGGGGGCGGAACTGCGGTTAGCTCCGCGAGAGGCTAGCTCGAGCAGGGTGCCGTAGTCGGAGAGCCACTCCCGCCACTCAGGGGAGGGGATGCGATCCTGTTCAGCGGGGAAATTAACGAGCAGGCAACGGCTTCGGATGGTGGCCAGAAGGTCGTAAGGCCGCGTTGTGAGTAGGAAAATGGTGGTGTCAGCAGGCGGCTCTTCCAGTGTTTTCAGGAAGGCGTTGGCTGCCTGGAGCTGGAGGCGGTCTGCTTCGTAAATTACGGCAACCTTGCGCCCGCCTTGGTTGGCGGTTTGCTGGATGTTGCGGTTGACGGCGCGAATCTCGTCTACGCCGATACGCCGCATTTTATTGGCGGGTCGGACGGAGAAAAAATCTGGGTGTGTCGCGGCGTCCTTAGCTCCCAAGAGGCGTTTGGCGAGTGCTCGACAACTTTCGTCAAGTGTTTCGAGGCTGGCACCTTGAAACAGCAAAGCATGCGCCAAGCGTCCTTGGGCAAAGGCTTCCTCCAATACGTGGAGGGATTTGGATTCGGCGGCGTCAGTCACGGGAAACAGGGAAATGAATCCCGTGAAAGTCGCCAACGAAAATCGTGTGAAAATTAGTATTGGCCGATGATTTCCTCGCGCCGGGTGTTGTATTCAGCTTCGGTCATGCCCCCTGACTTATATTTATCATCAAGTTGTTGCATCGCGAAAACTTTCTTTTCGGCTGGTGATTGATGGAAAGTTTCGCTGACGGTCTCGTTGGCTGGCAATATCCCCTTTTCGGAGGAATTTGTTTTGCAACCAGTGACAATTAGAAGGCCTGCGAAGGCGGATATTATGAGTAGCAATTTCATATGTATTGTCTGTGTGTGTTGAATGACTGCGTCATTATGCTACAACTTTGATTGATCAGCAAGTGTTATTTCTAGTACACAGAGGTTGCCAGAGGTCTTGACAAGGTGCGCCAGTCCTTCTTTATTACTCGATTTCACAACTATCAGTCCAACGATAGGTGGGTTTCGACCCACTTTTTTTATTTTTAAAAACCCACACCGATGAGCAACGAAATCCTGTCAGTCCTCGAATACATGGAGAAGGAAAAAGGGATCAGTCGTGAAGACATGATCCAGACCATTTCCTCGGCTATTCGCAATGCCGCCCAAAAAGGCGTCAATGCTGGCCAGGAACTCAAGGTTGAAATCAACCCTAAGAACGGCGCATTGAAGGCTTGGGCTGAGCTTGCAGTGGTCGATTCCGTGAGCGATCCAGCGTGTGAGATCCATATTGAGAAAGCGACCCTATATAAAGAGGATGCCGTCATTGGAGACATTGTTTTCCGTGAGGTTGATCCCGCTTTCCTCGGACGTATTGCTGCGCAGACCGCCCGTCAGGCGATCATGCAGCGCATTCGTCAGTTTGAGAAGGAACGTATTTTTGACGACTATAAGGACCAAGTGGGCGACATCGTCTCGGGCATTGTGCGCCGTCGCGAGCGTGGTGATTTGATTGTCGACCTCGGTAAGGCCGAAGCCATTTTGCCCCCACGTGAGCGTGTGCCGGGTGAAGATTACGCTCCGGGCGAGCGCATTCGCTGCCTATTGCTGAAGATTGACACGACTCCCCGTGGGCCAGAGTTGGTCCTCAGTCGCGCATCCTTGAATTTTGTCCGTCGCCTGTTTGAGTTGGAAGTCACGGAAATTGCCGATGGTACCGTCTCGCTGGAAGGCATGGCGCGTGAGCCCGGCTACCGCTCAAAGATCGCTGTCCAGAGCAAAGACCCGAAGGTAGATCCCGTTGGTGCCTGTGTGGGCGCTCGTGGTGCACGGGTCAAGAGCATCGTCCGTGAGCTCGGTGGTGAAAAGATCGACATTATCAAGTATGATGCCAATCCGATCGCTCTGCTTGAAGAAGCGATCAAGCCTGCCATTCCACGTAACATCCGTATGGATGAAGAACACCGCCGAATTTATTTCGAGGTGGACGAAGAAGACCTTTCGATTGCCATTGGCCGTCGTGGCCAGAACGCCAAACTCACTTCCAAGCTGTTGGGTTGGCGGTTGGACATCGGCAAGCTCAAGGTGCAAGAACAGGGCTTTGACGAAAAACGCCAAGAAGCTATTCTGACTCTCGCCGAGCGCACCGGACTAGCCGTCCCACGCGCCGCAGTGCTGGTCGACCACGGCCTCAACAACATCGAAGCTTTTGTTGGCGTCGATGCTGAAGATTTGGTCGACATGGGCCTGAACGAGGAAGAAGCTGGCAAGGTCATCGCTAAGGTGGCTGAATCCATGGCCGGATAAGACTTTTCGAACTACTCGCGAATTTATTTTTTAACTGAAGACCAGCAGAGACCCAACGATATTATATGAGCCGCAGAATTTATGAGATCTCCCGTGAACTCGGAATGGAGAACAAGGAGGTCATGGACATCCTGCGCGAGCGGGGGTTTGAGGTGAAGAGCGCATCGAGCACGATCGACAACATCTCAGCCGATGCATTTTTAGAAGAGTTTCGCAGCAAGACGGAGGCAGCTCCGCCCAGCGTGGAAGAGACCGCGCCTGCTCCCAAACCTGCCCCCGCCGAACCCGTTCGCCCCAATATTCCGTCTGGAGCGATCGTCAAGTCCAAGGCTGACATTGACCGTGAGCGACAGGCAAAGGAATCCGCCGAGCAGAAGGCTCGTGAGGACGAAATTGCCCGTCGTCGTGTGGAACGAGAGGCGCTGCAGCCTAAGCCCACTCAGCCACAGGCTCAGGCTGATATGTCTAAATCGCCGAAAATGCCGACGATGCCGACCATGCCTTCGACAAAGTCACCGGGCATGCCATCGATGCCGCGCCCGAGTGCGCCGGTCGCACCTGCGGAGCCAGAGGCACCAGCACCAGCTCCGAAAATGTCGATGCCGACGCCTGTTCGGCCGAAGGAAGACCGTGGTCCTCAGGTAACCCTGCCGCCCAAAACTCCCCCCGCGCCATCGATTCCGTCTCGCGAAGAAACAAAAAAAGTTTCCATTGGTGCCACTCAGCAGGCTAAGCCCGCTTCGGTGGACGAAGGTAAGGTTGTTGAGCAGGACGGTGTAAAAATTATCCAGGTCAAGCCTCCGATTGTCGTGCGCGACTTCGCGGGATTGATCGGAATGAAGCCCTTTAAGCTGATTTCCGAGCTGATGGATGCCGGTATTTTCGCCGGGATGAACCAGACCATCGAAGAAGACGTAGCTGGCCGATTGGCCGCGAAATACGGCTTCCAGTTGGAGATCCGTCATCGCGGTGAAGAGCAAGCTGTTGCCAAAGCCAAGGAAAAGAAAATTGAACTGGCGGAGGACGATCCAAGTCTGCTCTCTCCACGTGCTCCTGTTGTTTGCGTGCTTGGCCACGTTGACCACGGTAAGACCACGCTGTTGGACTCAATCCGCAAAGCCAACGTCGTTTCTGGCGAAGCAGGCGGTATTACGCAGCACATCGGTGCCTATCAGGTCGAGCAGAATGGCCATAAACTTACCTTTATTGACACACCTGGTCACGCGGCATTTTCCAAGATGCGTGAGCGCGGTGCGAATGTCACCGATATCGCCATCCTCGTAGTGGCGGCGGATGACGGCTTTATGCCGCAGACCGACGAAGCGTTGAAGTTTGCCCAGAATGCCGGCGTGCCAATTGTCGTCGCCATCAATAAGATGGACGCCAAGGGTGCGAACATTGAGCGCGTGAAGCAGCAGATGCAGGAGCGGAACATTGCCTCGGAAGACTGGGGTGGTGAAACGCTTTGTAGCGCAGTTTCGGCCATTAATAATGAAGGCATTTCCGAATTACTGGAGCAGGTGCTGCTCCAAGCCGAAGTGCTCGAACTGAAGGCCAATCACTCTTGCGACGCTCAAGGCATTATTGTCGAGTCGCAGGTCGAGCAAGGCCGTGGTTCGACTGCAACGGTTATTGTTCAGAAGGGGACACTCAAGCCGGGTAGTGCACTCGTTTGTGGCGATAATTACTGTAAGGTTCGCGCCATGCTTGATGAGAATGGCCAGAAGGTGAAGTCGGCACCGCCATCGACCCCAGTTCGTATTATGGGCTGGTCTGACGCGCCTGATTCGGGCAGCTACTTCCTAGAAGTAAAGAATGATAAGGTCGCACGTCGCATTGCTGAGGAGAACGCTGAAGAGATGCGTCAAGAACTGCTCAGCAAGCAGGTGAAGGACAATGCGCCAATGGATCTCGACCAGTTCTTGGGCCTGATCGACGAAAAGCAGCAGAAGACGCTGAGCGTTATCGTGAAAGCCGATGTGCATGGCTCGATGGAAGCTGTTATTGGCATGCTCGAATCGATCAAGAGCGACAAGGTTTCACTTCGAGTCATCGTGTCCGACGTTGGTTTGGTCTCGAAGAACGACGTGGTGCTTGCCAGTTCCTCGAAGGCGACGATCGTGGCCTTCAATACGAGGATGGAAAACGGCGTGCAGGCATTAGCCAAGCACGACGATGTGCACATCGTTCATCACAACATTATTTACGAGCTGGTCGATCAAGTGCGTGATGCCATGGCTGAACTGCTCGAGCCTGAATATCGCGAAAACAAGCTTGGTGCTGCCGAAGTCCGCGCAGTCTTCCCGGTTGCCAAGGGTTTTGCCGCGGGTTGTATGGTCACCGAAGGTATCCTCAAGCGTGACGCTTTCGCTCGCCTCTTACGCAAAGACGTTGTCGTTCACGAAGGTCGCATTGGCACGCTCAAGCGTTTCAAGGACGATGCTCAGGAAGTGCGTGCTGGCTACGAGTGTGGCGCTGCGCTGACGGGATGTAACAGCTATGAGGAGAAGGACATCATCGAAGCCTTCGAAATCGTCGAATTTCGCCCGAAGTTGTAGAAAAGGAGAGGGATTAAAGGTTTAAAGTTCAAAGGTTAAAGTCAGGCAACTGGTCCGTTAACCTAGGTATTTCTTGCATCAACTTTAACCTTTAATCTTTAACTTTTAATCTTTTCCCACCATGTCTTCCCGAAGCGTCAGAGTCAACGAGCTCATTAAGCGTGAGATCAGCACCGTTCTCCATACGAATTACCGGGAGCGTACGATTGGATTGACGATTACTGAGGCTGATGTTTCGCCCGATCTACGGTCGGCTTACATCTACTACTCGGTGATCGGCGATGCTGCGGCGGTGGAGTCTGCCGAGCGATTTTTCAGCAAAGAGCACAAAAATATTCGGCAATTTCTGTCCAAGGTGATTGTGCTCAAATACCTGCCCAAGCTACGCTTTAAACACGACGATTCGTATGCGCGTGGCTCTCGGATATTGGATCTGCTGGAAGAAATCGATGAAGAACCGGAAGAGCAGACGGACTGATGTTTTATCCTGACCAGAAGGAAGCCTTTGCCAAACTGCTTACCGTAGTGAAGGGCCGTCGCGTGGCGGTTCTGGGGCACATGCGCCCGGATGGCGATTGCATCGGTTCCCAGATCGCGCTGACTCGCGTTCTGCTGGCTCTAGGCGTGGACGCAGTTGCGGTTAATCGTCACCCAGTTCCGCGTGATATCGAGCCGATTGTGCAGGATACGCCTTTTCTTTTATGGGACGAATTTACGAGCGAGGACCACATTGCGATCAATGTCGACTGTGCAGACCCGATCCGTGTGTCCCAAAAGCTAGTTGATATTTTTCCGCAATCGCTGGCTAACATCGATCACCATATTTCGAATCCAGGCTACGCTGATATCAATATTATCGAACCTGTTAGTGCGGCCACTTGTGAAGTGCTTGCCGGCCTGTTTTTTGATTTTGATCTGCCAGTGGACGCCGTGACGGCGCAGGCGCTGTACGTGGGTATAGCGACGGACACTGGGCAATTTCGTTTTCCCTCGACGACTCAGCAGGTCTTTAAAATTTGTTCGCGACTCATGGATTGTGGTGCTTCTCCCAACGAGGCTGCGCGTCACCTATTCGAGAACGAACGCTTTAATAAGCTGGCGTTGCTTCAGCGGTTTCTTGCTTCGCTGCGGCTGGAGCTGGAAGGCCGTGTGTGCATTGGTCGATTACCGCTCAAGGCTTATCACGACACCGGTGCCTGGCGTGAAGAGGCTGAGGGATTTGTGGATTATGCCCGCGATATCGCCGAAGTAGAAATCGGTATACTGCTCGAGGAATATGAGGACGGCACGCTCAAGGGCAGCTTGCGCGCCAAAGACGCGAAATATCGCGTAGATCAGGTTGCGAAGTTCTTTGGCGGCGGTGGTCATACCTGTGCTGCGGGCTTTAATGTAGATTCTAATATCGAAAAATTTTACCACGAAATAGTGGCCAAACTGGAAGAACATTTAGCCGATGTGGCACCCGTTGAGGTGTAGAATCAATGGCGCTTTCACTGGACTTTCCTGCCGCTACTGGCTCAATAGCACTTTTTCCCGAAATTCCCATGTCACAGACTACAAACGATTTTGAAGGCGTATTGCTGATCGACAAGCCCACTGGCTGCACTTCGCACGATGTGGTGGATCGCGTTCGCCGTAAACTGAAAATGAAAAAAGTCGGCCACGCTGGCACGTTGGATCCCAATGCTACGGGCTTGCTGATCATACTTGTCGGCCGTGCGACTAAGGTTTCGCAATACCTCATGTCACTCGACAAGGAATATGAAGGCACGATGAAGCTGGGTGAAATAACCAACACCTATGATTGTGAAGGCGATATCATGGAGACACGCGATGTGCCCGAGCTTAATGAGGCAGGCGTTAAGACAGTCTTCGAGGAATTTCTTGGCGATCAATACCAGACGCCGCCGATGTTTTCAGCTAAGAAAATTGGTGGGGTTCCGCTTTACAAGCTCGCTCGCAAGGGACAGGAAGTTGAGCGCGAGCCGCGCTTCATTCGCATTTCCCATCTGGAACTCCTTGAGCTTTCGTCGCCATTGTTGCGATTTGATGTGGCTTGCAGCAAGGGAACTTACATTCGCACACTCACGCACGATATCGGTGAAAAGCTCGGTTGTGGCGCACATCTGGAGTCACTCCGTCGGACGCTTAGCGGCAGCTTCAAGATCGATCAATGCACGCCGTTGGATAAGTTTGAAGACTTAACCGCAGTCGAAATTCGTCGTCGTCTGATTCCCGTTTATCAGGCAGTGCCGAGCCATGTTTTGTAAAAGCTAAAAGTGGCGGTAATCGTTGAGTCGTTGGAGCAGGCGGAAGCTGCCGGGCCGTTACATTTGGCCCTCGGGATGTTTGATGGCGTGCACCTTGGGCATCAGGCAGTGATTGAGTCTGCGGTGCACTCCGCGCGTCGCACGGGGGGACAGGCTGGCGTGCTGACTTTTGACCCGCATCCGAGCACGCTCTTCCGCCCCAGTAACCCCACACGACTGCTGCAAACACGTGGTGTAAAAGAGCATTTACTGCGGGAACGAGGTGTGGAGCTGATCATTTTCCAACGTTTCACGGCGGAGTTTGCTGGCGTCGAATCGGCGCAATTTCCGCTGATGTTACGTTCCCATTTACCGACGCTACGTTCGTTGCATATTGGCGAAAACTTTCGCTTTGGACGAGGACGGCAAGGGAATGTCAGTGCATTGATTGAGGCGTGCCAACCTTTGAATATCGGCGTGTTCAGCGTGGAGCGCATCAAGCACAATGGCGAACCGATCAGCAGCACGCGCATCCGTGAATCTCTGGCTGAAGGTTCCTTGGAAGAGGTCAACGAGCTGCTCGGCTATACCTATTTTTCGCTGGGGCCAGTGATTCCGGGAAGGCAATTGGGGCGCACGCTGGGGTTCCCTACGCTGAATGTTCGTTGGTCGCCCGAGTCGCGTCCTCGCTTGGGCGTTTATGCTGTTCGTGTGCGCCGAGATACGCCCAATTCGATGTGGGAGAACGCAGTGGCGAACTTTGGTTTGCGTCCCACAGTGGAAAATGCGGTCGTCGAGCCGTTGCTTGAAATACACGCACTTTGCGATACAAAGCTATCCACAGGAGATCAGTTGATTATTGAGTGGATGCAGTTCTTGCGCCCCGAACAGAAGTTCGAGTCATTGGATGCACTCAAGGAGCAAATTGCGCAGGATAAAGCCGTGGCGATCAAGCTGTTAGCGTGATCAGAAAAATTCGCTGCGCTGGAGCACGCTAAAATTCAGGGCTGCAATTTCTTTCTCGGTGGTGGAAACCAGTGATGTTAGTTCGTGGTAACGACGAACCAACGACAAAAATCCCCCAAGCTCTTCGGCAGTGAGTTCACGGGTGGCGCGCTCGACGCGGGTCAAGTGAGCCAAGCGTTTTTCCAGTGCTAATACGGCATCGTGAAGACTGTTGTTGGGAGTGAATCCTTTGTTGTCTTTGAAGGCCGTATGGCACCGTTCCAGAGCGTCTGCGAGCGCGTGATCAAGTGTCGTGAGTTCGCTTCGCAGTTTGGCGAGCACATCAAGATGCAATTGACGTGCGTTGGCCTGTGCCATGCCTCTTAGCGCAAAGCTAATCGCTTGCACGTGAAGGTAGGTTTGGGTTAGAGCATTTTTGTCTTTGATCTCGCTGTCGCGGAAGCCGATCTGGCCCAGCCAGTCCAGAGTCTTGGCGGGTAAATATTCAATGCTCGCGAGGTCGATTTCCTGAGCACGATTAGCGGGCTCAGTTTGTTCACGGACAATGCGGCGATCTTGTTTGCGCATAAAGTAGGAGGCGCGTTGGAAAAAACTGCCGAGTTCGCGGCGAAATTCTCGTTCGGGCAGCACCGGCCAGATCAGGCGCTGCACCAGCGCTGCAATAAACACCCCCAGCAAAATGCCGAAAAATCGATCAAAGCCTGCCTCCAGGTCGACACTTTGTTGGGCGGAAATAGAGGTCATCAGCAAGAAGGCGATTTGCGCCTGAAAGCCCGCGTAGGAGTACTTGAGTGGGCCATTATTAATCCAAGAAAACAAAAAGAAAATTCCAAAAAGCGGGATCGCGTAGCCATAATAGGTTGAGAAATTCGGCTCGACGAATGCGAGTGTGAACGCGCCGAAGAGACCACCCAACAAACAACCACCAAGGCGAAGCATGGACTTTTGATTACTAGCTGTGATGGAGACCTGCATTACAATCGCACAGGTGAGAAATGCCGTGACGCCAGATGGCCACTGGAGCCAGAGGTAGGCATAGAGTGCGATGAGACAGGCAATGCCCACCTTGATGCCGTGCTGTAGGCGCTTGATGTCCAGCCGCCATAGGTCTGGTTTTAGCCGAATGCGATCTGGCAGTTTTTCCGCCTCGGCGTCACAGAAAATAATGCGATCAGATTGAGCAAGTCGAATCAGTGACTGGCGCAGGGAGTCCAGGTCGCCAATGAAAGAGAAGAAATTCGTGGTGTCCTCAACTGGATATTTAAAGGTGATTAGTTCGTGGCGCAGGGCCTGCACTTTACGTTCCAAAATTTCCCGTGCCTCATGACTTGCTTGTAACTTTCGGGGTGGTTGATTGGCGCTAAGGTCGTCAATCAACTGGGAGAAATCGCTTAGGAATGCGTCGATGAAGTCCTGAAGCTCGCTGCCCAATTCTTTCTGGAATTCGCGTGGTGCATCAGAACCACTCGCGCGTAGACTGGTGACAACGGCCACGAAGCTTTGACGTGTTTCACGGATGGTTTCCTCAGCGGCGTGCTGGTGGTGCAGCAACCGACTGCTGTCACGCAGTGCGGATTGGAGAAGTGTCATCAGTGCAGGGAATCGAGCAGCGAGGGCACGTTCGCGGTCTTCCAAGTCGTCCGGTATGGGAGCACCATTCTGATAATGTGCAATGGCGATTTCGAGCAGACTCCTGCATTCTTTGAGCGCGTCGGCGACCTTGTAGCGCAGCGCGTCCGATGCTCGTTGTGGGAAGAGCAGATTGTTGACAATGAGCGCTACTACTACGCCCAACGCGATCTCCAGCGTGCGATAAAGCACGAGGTCCCAGATTTCTCCAGGATTAACGACCGTCTGGCCCATGATGATGCAGATGGTGATGCCGCCGATTAAGAAAAAGTAGGGATAGGTTTTGCCAATCGCGCCATAGCCTGCAAAGACGAGAAATAGAAACAGCGCAATGCTCATCATTACCTGATCTTGCTCAAACCAGTCAGTGAAGGCGTATGCGGTTAGACCAGCAATCACGGTGCCTAGGACACGGAGCACCGACTTTTCAAACGCCGCGCCAACATAGGGCAGGAAGGTAATGAAGACAGTGATGCCCGTCCAGTAAGGGCGCTGCCAGTTGAGCTTCATGGCGATGCCCAATGCGATCACGACTGCGAGCGCAGTCTTAAAGGAGGTTAGCAAACGCAGTTGATTAGCAGTCAGCATGGATGATTAATCAGTATTGTCTTTAGCTGGGAAATCTTTGCAATCACAAGGCGTCGATGGATTGCTTGCTCGGTGCACATTTTATTTGGGTAAACTCCTGTTTGTCAGACAGGGGCATGGCGCTGTCATGGGCGTTTTTATCCAAAGGGATTTACCTCGATCCAGAGATGGACCTGCTCGGTTTTTACCTGCCTTTTTCATTTTTCATAACGATCGGGGGCTTTGTGTTAGCATGGCTGCTGGCTTGGGTGATGGACCATGTGGGGCTGACGCGTTTTGTCTGGCACCCGCCTTTATTTTTATTTGCGATGATGATCGGTTGTACTGCGGGGCTGGGCCTGTTACTTTTCCCACGATGATTAAGGGGTTCCTCAAGGTGCTTTTTACCCTGCTTGCGGTGGTTGCGGCCAGTCTGCTAGCGTGGCGTTTCTATGAGCTCTATGATGACCACCCTTGGACGCGTGACGGGCAGGTGCGCGCCTATGTGGTAGGTATTGCGGCTCGGGTGGATGGCCCAATGGTAAAGGTGTCCGTGCGGGACAACCAATGGGTCAATGCAGGCGATCTGCTTTTTGAAATCGATCCGACTGACTATGAAAAAGAAGTCCGTCGCGCTGAAGCTGCGTTAGAGCGGTACAAGACAGTGGCGGCCAATTTGAAACTGGAAGTTGAGCGCCGCCGCAGTCTGGTGTCCCAAGAGTTAATTTCGCTGGAGAACTTCCAGGACTTGGAGGCGCAATATGTTGAAGCCGTAGCAGACATTGCTGTGGGCGAAGCCGAGTTGGAATTGGCCCGCCTCAATCTGAACTACACCCAGGTTAATGCACCTGTCAGCGGCTACATTACGAATTTGGAGGTCACGGTTGGCTCTTATGTCCATACGGGCCAGTCTCTGATGGCGCTCGTCGATGCGAGTTCGTTCTGGATTTCCGCGTATTTCAAAGAGACGGATTTACAGGAAATCAAACCGGGTGATCGCGTGCGCGTCGTGTTGATGGGTGATTTCTTTGAGCCATTTCATGGTGAGGTGGAGAGTATCAGCTGGGGCATTTTCCGAGAGGATGGGTCAATCAATTCGGCGACCCAGTTGCCCATGGTCAGACCGACGGTGGACTGGGTGCGCCTAGCCCAACGCTTTCCCGTGCGGATTCGGCCGATTAATCTACCGGCAAATATCCAACTGCGCGTCGGGCAAACAGTGTCTGTGATGATTGACCCGATTCTGGAATCCGAATTTGAAGCAAAAAAAGCCGTTGCAGACAAGCGTGCCGTATTGACGGATGATTTTCCGAAAACGTTGACTGATGGCCGCGGCGAACAAGTGACGATTAAACGCCTGCCGAAACGCGTGATCAGCCTCGCGCCAAGTACGACACAATGGATGCGTGAAATTGGTGCAGAGTCGCTTTTAATCGGCGTGACGAATTATTGCGAGCTCAGCGATGAGGCAGGGGAGATAACGCGCTACGCGGCGCATCCCGTGCCGTCCTATGAGTCAATCGTTGCCGCCAAGCCCGATTTAATTGTTACCGCTGATATCGCCGATCCGCAACACATTGCCAAGTTACGTGCGCTTGGTCAAACCGTGCTAGTACTCAACAACGATGGCTACGACGGCGTGCTTCGCGACGGTGCGACTTTGGGGGAGGCGTTGGCTCGGCAAGACGTTGCCGCAGACGCAATTGCTCAGCTTCAGGCTGATCGCGCCGCCGTGTCGGCATCAGTGGCAAATCGCGATTCACCGCCTAAAGTCTTGCTGGCGCTGAACCCTAAGCTGGACTTCGTCGCCGGGCCAGGTAGCTATGCTGATAGCTTGCTTGGACTAGTCGGCGCGGAAAACGTGGCTGCCAACGCGTCGTCGATGTGGCCACATCTCTCGCGCGAAGCAGTGATCAACGCCGATCCAGACATTATCCTAGTAACGCAGTCGCTGGCTGGTGGAGCTGAACTAGCGCAGGCGGAGTTGCTTGCCACACTACAGGGCGATCCCATCTGGCGAGAACTCACCGCCGTGAAAAACGGCCGTGTTGCGGTGGTGGATTCGCAATTGATCAATGTGCCTGGTCCTCGCATTGGCGATGCGCTTAAGGCAGTGCATGCAGCCGTTAACAAGACGCAACCGCAATAAGGGTGGGTTTAGGGGTAGGGGGCGATGAGTGGGGCTTGTCGATGTGGAAGCGGCTAGGGGGAGCTATTCGCTAGTTTCGGTGTCTTTCGTGGGCACGGTGTCGGACATTAGGTAGGCGATGCCGCGGGTGTTTGCACTGGCTTCCAGCGCGACCTTGATTGCCATTGTCAGCGGCACTGAGAGCAGCATACCGACGGGGCCCAGCATCCATGCCCAGAGGAATAGTGTGACGATGATAATCATCGGCGAGAGACCGAGGCCCTTGCCCATGTAACGCGGCTCAAGCACATTACTGATGCCTACATTGATAATTAAGTAGCCTGCCGCGACAATCATGGCATCTCCCATACCATGCAGGACGATGGCCAGCAGGATACCCGGAACCGCCGCAATGATTGAGCCAATGCTCGGCACAAAGTTCAGCAGGAAAGCCAACACGCCCAGCAGGATCGGATAGTCCACGCCCATTAGGATGAGCAGTGTTGTCACGAGTACGCCGGTCATCGCGCTCATCACGGTTTTCATGCCCATGTAATGTCGAACATTGTCGACAATGCGCTCCAGATCTTGCCAGCGGTTATCCGTCATCCCGGGCAGATGTCGGATTTTATCCGGCAGGCGAGCGGCCTCCATCAGGATGAAAATCGCGATCAGAATAATGACGAAAGCGTTAGACAAGATGCCGCCAATAGATTTTAGAAGGTTCGCGGTCTGGGTGAAGAGCGAGCGGACGTCGAATGTTTTGGCGACCCAGTCTTCCTCGATTTCGACGCCGTGCGATTCCAGCCACTTGACGCTGTCATTGATCTGCAGGGTCAGTTCCCGCTGATACTTTGATAGATTGCCAGCGAAATCATTAATGGCATTGGTGAAGAAGGTCGCGCCAAACAGGCCAATGCCAAGCATACCCAGAATTAGCACTATTAATGCCGCCCACGAAGGGGCACCTTTGCGCTGAAGCCAGAAGTAAATCGGAGCAATCAGGATGACTAGGAACACCGCCAGTAAGAATGGCACGACAATCGCCGCCGCCGCCTTAAGCCCAGCGATAATGATCACGGTTGCGGCGACTCCGAACAAGACGTTGATGGCTCTCGGACGCATACTTGGCATGGGAAAGAAATGGGTGTGTTTGTCAGTTCGTAAGTTGATTTAGGCAGAAACTCAACTCAACTGACAAACTTTTGGGACCGACGAACTTCAAAGTCGAACCGGTAGGTTCGCATTAGCTAACGCTTCTTTTGCCTGGCGAATGGTATACGTGCCAAAGTGGAAAATCGACGCCGCCAGAACTGCGCTGGCTTTCCCGTCGTGTATTACGTCGACGAGGTGCTGGAGGTTGCCCGCTCCGCCACTGGCGATCACAGGGATCGTGACCGCATCGCTGACGGCGCGTGTGAGGCCAATGTCGTAGCCATTTTTCACGCCATCAGAGTCCATACTGGTCAGTAGGATTTCGCCCGCGCCCAGCTCGGTGACTCTCTTTGCCCACTCAACGGCGTCCAAGCCAGTCGGGATACGTCCACCGTGCGTAAAGACTTCCCATTTATCGGGCCCGACACGCTTGGCGTCTATTGCGACCACGATGCACTGGTTGCCAAATTTGTCCGAAGCTTCCTTGATCAGCTCAGGGGTCTTAACCGCCGAGGTGTTGAGGGAAACCTTATCCGCGCCCGCGTTGAGCATCGCCCGGATGTCCTCAATGCTGCGCAGCCCCCCCCCCACAGTCAGCGGCATAAAGCACTCGCTCGCGGTGCGTTCCACGACGTCGAGCATGATGTTACGCTCGTCACTTGAGGCGGTGATGTCCAAGAACACTAGCTCATCTGCGCCTTGCTTCTCGTAGGCCTTCGCCTGCTCCACGGGATCACCTGCGTCAATCAAGTTGACGAAGTTGACGCCCTTGACCACGCGGCCAGCGTGGACGTCGAGGCAGGGAATGATGCGAACGCTTAGCATTTTGCACTTCCAGATCCGGAATTTACGTTGCGGAACTATTCATCAGCCATGGCCAAGTCGGGCTCGAACTCTACCATGAGACGGTATTGTTGGCCTGGGCGCATGATGAGAGGATGGTCGCGCTTGAGGGATTGCAAGAAGTGGAGTTTGCCCCAGTAGGTCTTGTAATCGGAGTCTGCGGTCACGGATTGCGTGTCCCATTCAGCGTGGAAGTCATCCTTGACGACCGCAGGTCGAAGGCCTTCAGCGCCGAGTGTGAAGCTCATACCGTGGCGATAAGTCGAGTGTGGCGTGCCAAGAGCAATCAGGTAGCGCATGGAGTCCATGGTGACCTGTTGCTTGACCGTGAAGACGAATTCGCTGGTCATCTTGCCGCCGAGGAAGGTCCACGTGACCTTACAGGAACCTAGGCCGCTAACGTATTTTTCGTCAGTGGTGATAAGGTCCGGTTGCTCGTAGGAGAAGGTGAGGGCGTTGCGGAGTCCCTGACGGATTGTGCAACGTTTGCCGTAAAATGCTGGGATCACGATCTTGTCGCCGAAGGTAAGCTCAGGCAGGAGGATCGGCAAGTATTTGGCCACTGGCCAGTCTACGACGCCTGGGCAATGCGGGAAGGCGAGAGAGTCGCTGAAGCGTTCACGACCTTGGCTAATAAGCGGGATTTGCACGTGCAGGCCGCTATCGGGGTCGTGATACATGAACAAGCCCTGTTCCTTCTTGTGGGACTTGTCAAAGACGACGAAGCGGCTGACGCGCTTGACCGGCGCTGGCTTGGCATCCATCGTGCCGCCGATTGAGCGAGCGAGGCGGGCCCACTGGCACAGGTAGCGCGCAGCGTCAAAGTTGGCCATGCGCGTGGTGTGGTTGTCACCAGTCGTGCGTTCGTCGTCACGGATGACGAGGAAGCCGTGTTCGCGGTCCACGTAGGTCAGAAAGAAGAATTGGAACAGTCGACGCATCAGGTCGACATATTTCGGCTTGTCGGTGTCGGTGATCCAGCCATCGCGCAGGGCTTGCAGGATGAGGCTGATGCAGTGCATCTGGCCATAGGCACCAATGCCACGGCCGTAGCACCAGCCCATGCCGTCTAGGCGGACTACGTCAGGCAGCATCTTGAGATACTTTTCAGCGTGGGTGCGTAGGCTAGGTAGCTTGCGGTCGCGCAGGTGCATGTTGGAGTGCAACTGTAGGGCCTGGCGGATAAAGACAAAGCTGAGGATGCCGTATATGTCGAACGAGCCACCGAGACCGGTGGGTTCGTCGTCCATGTAGCCAGTGGAGCTGTTTTCCTTGATGCGCTCGATGAATCGATCAACGAGCTTGCCGGTCTCATCCTTCTTGGAGAGGCCCATGGAAAAGCGTGTAACTGCCTTGGCGATGTTAAAGGACTGCAGGTGGTTGTCGTAGTCGCTACGTTGAAGCAGGCGCTTGTCGAACGTTTCCTGAGTTTGCTCCAAGAGGCGCTCCCATACGGGGTTGCGCTCCTTGGCTGGGCTGAAGGACAGCAGACCGAGCGCGGCATAAGCCAACCCGTTCTCTGCTTCCTCATCGGTAAAGGTCTGCGCGGTGACGGTCCGCGCGACCAGGTCAACCAAATCATGGTCGCCAAATTTCGATTCGTTAGTCAGTCGGAAGTATTCGCCGATGGCGAGCGCGGCATGGCCGGGCTCATCCGTACGGGAGTGCTCACCTTCGATGGGACGGATCGTGCCATCTTCGTTGATGGCGTCTAGATTATGGCTCAGGATCGCCTGGGCCATGTCAAGGCACTGCTCTGCAAAGTTCTGCATGTAGGTCGTGTGGTCTCCGCGATTGTTCGCGTTTCGGAAAAAAGGCTATCAGTTGTGCGTCACGCTCAATCGCTGTCAACCTCCTTTATGTGTGCAATATCATTTGTATGAATTGAGGCCATACAGTTGTGTGTCAATAAAGTGCCTTGCGCTGAGGTGTGGTTTTGCTAATTTCCCCGTTTTTCCAACCAAAAACCCAAACTCTGCGCATTTATGTCACGACTAATTTCGAGCTGGATTCTTTTATTGCTGGGCGCTTCGGCGCTGTCTGCCTTTGATGGTGATATCGTCATGGAAACCACCATGGGAGATCAGTCTATGAAGACGACTTTTGTCGCCAAGGGTGACAAACTCAAACTTGCTATGCCTGAGGGGCAGGGCACCCTCATTCTGGACTCCAAGGGTAAGACGATGACGATTATCATGGACGCTCAGAAAATGTACATGGTGCAGCCGATTAACCCAGAGCAGATGGGGCCTCAGCCTGATGGTGAAATTCAGGACACAGGCGAAACTGCGGAGATCTTTGGCATGAACGCCCGTAAAGTCTATTTTGTAGAGCCCGATGGCAAAAAGTCTGAAATCTGGGCGACCAGCGAGTTACAGAATGAGGCGCTCACCAACATGCCTGGCATGAACGAAAATATGGTCTCGCAGCTTGAGCAAATATTCGGCAGCCCACACGTTTTCCCTCTGAAGATGGTCGTTTTTGCTCCCGATGGCTCCACTGAAATGACAATGAACGTTGCTGAAATCAAGGAACGTGATGTCGCCGATGCCGAGGTCACAATTCCAGCCGATTACAAAGAGTTTTCAATGCCGGCTGGTGCGCACGGCCAATAATTCGAGCTGACGCTTTTTTTAACGGCACTGGAGCAGCTCCAGTGCCGTTTTTGCATTATAAGTGCTTATCTCGACCGAGCTTCGCTAAGGATGCGTTCGCCGTTTTCATCGAGAGTGACGCCATAAGCGGTGGCGATGGCGTCGTTTTTTGGGTTGATGTCCTCGGCCTCTTGCGTGCTGACAACTGCGCCGATGGTGGCGGGGGAGTTCGATTGGAAATAGCGAATTGGAATCAACGCTTCAAACTCTGTGACATCACCGGGAGCGAGTGGGCCAAGATGAAATTGGTAAAGGTTGTCACGCGTGCCAATCATTAGCGTGACGACGGGGCGGTTGACGAGTTCCGTGCCACGATTTTGTATGCCAATGCGAACAGGCAGACCGTCATTGGTCGCTAAGCTGGCGTCCACGTAGTGGTCTGACACCGCGAGGTCTACAATGCCGCGTTCGTTAGCCCGCATAATGCGGACTAGGTCGATGACGCCTTCTCCGAGAAAGGGATCGGCACCGGGTTCGCCACGGTCGCTAGCTTGGCTAATGACGGTGGCGGCACTTTGCTGGGCGGTGGCACCAGTCTCGGACATGTAGGCGGCGATTGCGGCGCTGACAACGGGCGTGGCGGCAGAGGTGCCGGAGAAGGCAATGTTTTGGTCGTTGGAATAGGCCGCAGGGAGGCCGACGCCGGGTGCTGCAATGTTGGGCCAGGCCCCATCGAGGCCGGCATTGGGATATTCAGCCCAGTGGAAGCCTGCGTCGACTGAAGTCACCGCGATCACCTCCGGGTATGCGGCGGGGTAGGTGATCTGATCGAGTCGATCATTGCCGACTGCGGCCACGATGACCACGCCTGCTCGGTCAGCATACAGGACGGCGGCGCGGACGGCTTCGACATCGCCCCAACCTCCGAGGCTTAAGTTGATGATGTTTGCGCCATGATCGACCGCGTCCACAATGGCTTGAGCGATGGTGAAGGCGTTGCCGCTTTCCTCGCCCATGGCTTGGTAGGCCAGGATTTCGGCTGCGGGGGCGAGGCCTTTGGGTTGGCCAGGATCGCCATTGCCGACGATGAGCGATGTGACTGCGTTACCGTGGCCGTTGGCGACGGTTTCATCGACGAGCGAATAGCGGTCGATATGTGCACCATTGAGCGCGGGATGGCTGGTGACGCCTGAGTCGATAACGGCAATGCGCACACCTTTGCCCCAGTCATCAATGTCCGTTGGGGCACCGAGCATGGTGATCCAGTCGCTGCCAAAAGGCATGAGCACGGAGCCGTCCGTCGGCGCAGAAATGGGCTCGGGCAAGGCTACATGGACGTTTTTTGAGCGATCAAGGATTCGGTCGCCGAGTAATTCATTGAGCCGATCCATGCCGCCGGGGGGGAGTTGGACACGAAGCATGCCGAGGGGGGCAATGCTGCCGCGCAAGGGCACTCCAGCTTCAGTCAGGATTCGCAAAGCCTCGTTGAGGGTATCGCGATCCTTAAATTGCAAGACGACTTCGTCTTCAATGACGCTGCCGGGCCTATGGTTTTTGGATTTAGTTTTTTTCGAAAGGGGGGGGGGCAGG
>NZ_BMXG01000021.1 GCF_014651635.1 Cerasicoccus arenae
GGGGGGGATTTTGTTGGGATTCGACTGGCGGAGGGGGGGGGGCTGGTTGGGGCAGGGAAATAAAGCCGCCACGCAAAAGCGGTCGAAAATGTCCAGAGGCATTGATCAGGCCAAGGACTCCGCCGATAAATGGGGGTTCATCCTTCAGGTCGAAATACCCGCTGTTGTCCAAGCCATCGACGGGGAAATCGACTGAGGACTGTGCTTGCGCATAGTCTTGGGTGTCGTGAGCAAATACATAGGCCCGTAGGACGAGCTTTAAAGCATCGACTGAGACGCCCATCATATGACGCCCGGCATTGAGTGTGATGGGGTCTAGGACCCAATGGGCATGAAACCGGCCTGGGGCCACTGGCAACAGCATCAAGTGTGGTTCCGAGGCGAGATCGATAGCAAAATCTTCGTGATCAATCACTTTTGCAATACGTCGCAGAGTATCCGGGTCGGATTGTACGCCGCTATCGACTCGTGATTGGGAACTGGACATTGGGCTGGTCAGGATGATTCAGGGTAACGATGAGTCAAGTGAAATTGCCCTGACGCACAGCTTATGCCAGCTTGTCCGAGAACGGTGAATTTCGCCGAAAAAACCTTTTATCTTGCTCCATCTCCCGGGACTTGATGAACATGTATCTACCCCTTCGTCCTTACATGAAAGCTGCAGCCTACGGAGCCGAAACCATGGAGCAAATGCGCTCTGTTGGTTGGAAAATCGGCCAACTCTTTACCCCCACGCCGCCTGGTCAATACCTAGCGTTTGTCCCGATTAAGTCCGGGCTTGCCTATCTCCATTGGGCTCTGGAAAAGGGCTCGATCGACGCGCTGCAAAAGGAAGAAGGGAAAGCATTTGATGGTGCGCGCCAAACGCTCCGGCTCTATGATGTGTCTTGGATTCAGTTCAACGGAACCAATGCGCACAGCTTTTTCGACATCGACGTCAATGGCCTCTGGGGGCGCTATTATTGGAAAACAGACCGCATTGAGCGCTATTTTCTCGCCGAAACCGGCTTTCGTCTGCGAGACGGTCGCTACCGCGCTCTCGCGCGCTCTGAGACGGTTTTCATGGACCGCGCTCATCGCTCTGGCCAAACCTCGATGCGCGGCATGTACGTGGGCGGGCGCTTTGAGCGGATTATTCCGGTGGAAAACATCTTCGATGCGCCGATTTACGAGCGGGTGCACACTAGCTGGAGCGGTTCTCTGGCCGAAGACCTGACCATTTCCTACTTTGCCGACGAGCCGAAGCCCGATGCTGCCGCCCGATTGCAGGAGTATTTAAAGAATCTCCACGCCGCTGCTGAGCCTCTTGGCCTGCATTTTCAGCAGGGCAGTGAAAAGTCCGCCGCCAAGCCGAACCTCGTTCACGCGCATGACATCGGTTCGGCGCCCGCCGCCGCTAAATTGGCCAAGAAATCCAAGGCGCCGCTTGTCCTCACGCTCCATGCCAGCGAGCGCGAACGCGCCGCACTGCGCGGACGTGAGCTAGATCCGGCTGCGGTTAAACAAGAAGCCGAGGCCCTGGCTTTGGCGGACTGGGTGATCACGGCGCACAGCGACACACGTAACCAAATTTTGGCCGATGGCTTGGTGCCGGAGGATCGTGTCGTCATTCTGCCCGACCTGTTCCAAGGCGTGCTGCCCAAGGCATTTGATCCCGGCGACGTGAAAAAGCGTTACCATTTGAACCCGGCTCGTCCGATGGCGCTCTTTTCCGGGGAAATCTCCCATGCGGCGGGGGCTGACTTGCTAATGACTGCCATGGAGCACGTGTGCGGCGTCCATCCCGAAGCACAATTAGTCTTTGCTGGCAATGGCCCGCTCCGCTCGGAGCTTGAGAGTCGCGCCCATCGCAGTGCCTTTGGCGAGCGTATTCGTTTTGTGGGGCATGTTGCCCGTGACGAATTTATGGATCTGCTCGCGGCCTGTGACTTCGTGATCATTCCGGCGCGGACTTGGCAAGATGAGGGTCTCGCGCATCTAGCGCTGGAAAACGGCAAGTCTGTGCTTACCACGCACCAGGCGCGCATCAGCTGTGTTAACCATGGGCAGAACGGACTCGTCGTTTACGATAATCCCGGCTCCGTCATCTGGGGTTTGCAAGAGATGTTTCACAACCCCATGGGGAATGGACATTCCTTTGCCCGCCATAATTCAAACATGCCACAATCGCTGGACAACTTGGCCATCGAACTCTGCGTTTTGTATAACAACATTCTGAAAACTGCTAATGGAGGCGCTCAGTAATGCCTAAAGGCTACCTTTCATTCGTTCTGCACGCGCACCTGCCGTTTGTCCGGCACCCGGAGTTTGAACAATTTCTGGAAGAACTCTGGTTGTTTGAAGCAATCACGGAAACTTATATTCCGCTGTTGGAGCGTTTCGACGCGCTGGAGCGCGATGGCGTGCCGTGGGGCCTCACGATTTCCATCTCGCCGTCACTGCTGGCCATGTTGGAGGACGAGCTGCTCCGCGCCCGATATGCCCGCCGCATGCGCGTGCTCATTGAGCTGACCGAGCGCGAGCAGGAACGCCTCAAGGACGACCCGCATTTCAGCTACCTCGCCAAATGGTACAACGATTTTTTCAAGCGCACGCTCAAGTATTTTGAGGATTGCGGTGGTCGGATTTCCCAACGCTTCCGCGCCTTGCATGAGAAGGGCAATCTGGAGGTCATTAGCTGCGTGGGCACGCATGGTTTCATGCCGCACCTTTCCGCGAATCCCGCGACCATGGAAGGCCAGCTCGAAAACGGATTTGCCTATTTTGAATCCGTGATGGGCTTTCCCGCCAACGGCGCCTGGCTGCCTGAGTGCGCGTATTATCCAGGGCTCGACGAGCGCCTGCGCAAGTATGGTATCCGCTTTTTCTGCACGGAAACGGCGGGCATCGAGCACTCAAACCCCGCCCCGGTTTACGGCGTGCACGCGCCGTTGTTTACGCCTTCGGGCGTGGCGGCGTTTGGGCGCGACCACGGCTGCACCAAGCAAGTCTGGTCAGCGGAATCCGGCTTTCCGGGAGACGGCAATTACCGCGAATTTTATCGCGACATCGGGCACGAGCTCGACTTCGAATACCTGCGCAAATTTTTGCCGGGCGACGTCCGCTCTGACACCGGCATCAAGTATCACCGCATCACTGGGCCCGGCTACCAAAAGGCTGGCTACGACCCGGAAAGCGCCCGCAAGAAGGCGGACCAGCACGCCTCGCAGTTTCTCTTCCAACGCGTTTCGCACATTGATTATCTGGAGTCGGCGATGGAAGTGGCGCCGGTCATTGTGGCGCCTTTTGACGCCGAGCTCTTTGGCCATTGGTGGTTCGAAGGCCCGACCTGGGTCGACTACGTGCTCCGCAAGGCCGCCTACGATCAGCACTCGCTGGAAACGATTTCCTTGGGCAAATATCTGGACCGCAACCCCGTCCACCAGACTGCTTATCCGGCAACGTCCTCCTGGGGGCACAAGGGCCACTTCGAGTATTGGCTCAACGGCGCCAACGATTGGATGTTCGACCAAGTCACGGCCTGCGGTGACCGCATGGTCAAAGTCGCCAAGAAGTTTGCTGGCCAGAAAACCGTGAAGAAGCTCACCGAGCGTGCCCTCAAACAATGCGCTCGCGAGCTTGTCTTGGCGCAAAGTTCCGATTGGCCCTTCATCGTGAGTAACGGCACCTCCGCCCAATACGCCGAGCGCCGTGTGCGTGACCATTGCAGCCGACTGCAATACCTCGCCAACGCACTCGACAACGACACTGTGGACGCCAAGGAACTCGAATCCCTCGAACTCATGGACAACATCTTCCCCGACATCAACTGGCGCATCTACGCAGCGTAGGAGCGGCGGATTTAGTAGTTGGTGATGGGCTCATTAATGGCGCGGAAGAACATGATGACCACTATGCCTAGGCCGACGACGTCCGGGCCGATTATCTGGATGCCTGCATAGCCAATCAGCGAGACTCCCCAGCCGAGGCAAATTGCCAGCACCACCGAGAGCGACAATGTAAAGACGAAGCTCAGGCTGATTTTCTGATGCTTATGTGGCCGGATTTGGTCGAGGATTTGGAACATTTGGAAACATAGTAGCACGTAAATCATCATGCTGAAGAAGCTGTAAGGTATGAGCTCCGGGACGATGATGAATGCATCGTAGAGACCATGCGCAATGACCACCATACCAAACATGCTCGCGAAGTAATCCAGGCCCTGCCATTTCGTAATGAAGACGCGATACAGCGCATAGCCTATCAACGCTGTTGCCGAAATATGAAAGAAGTTTGCCGTGAGGAAGCGTCCGGGGCCGTCAAAGGCATTGCTGCTGTGGAAGTAACTCATGTTTTCCTCAACCGCAAATCCTAGCCCGACGCAGCCAGCGACAATCAACGCCAACAGCGGGTCTTTGCGCCGCACCAGAACGGGCAGCAGCGGAGTGAAGAACAGCAGTTTAAGGAACTCTTCGCGCAGGCCAATGCCCGCAATGCAGTACAGCAAGCCGCCGATCAGGTCGTTCTTTTCAGAAAAGCCCAAGAAGTCCTCTTGCAGGGTGATCATGAGCAGGGTCGCCGTGGTGCTCATCATTCCGAGTAAGACGGCAACGACGCACAGCGTGATGCTCGACGATGATTTCCAGAGCCGTGCAGCATGCATGAGAAACGCAAACCACGCGAAGCCAGCCAACAATGCAATGAGCACAATCTGCCATTCGAGGTTTGTATATTGGCGGATGATGGTTCGCTTAATGATTTCAGACCAATTTTTTTCCAGAATGGCTTTCTGCCAAAGCAAAATCGATTGGTCGTCGGTTAGCAGTTCTTCGTAGCCCGGCTGATCCATCAAGCGGATAAGGTCCGAGTAGGCCTGTCGAAACCAGTAGATGTCTACGGCCTGTTCGCGTGCTGATTCGTTGTCCGTTGCCGCTGCCTCAAGTTCAAATGCCTTGGCCGCGTGAAAGTAATATTCGCGTGCAACCCAATACGCTCCCAGTGCGTAATTACTGTTGGGCACGGGAGGCGAGTCCTCGGCGAGTTTAACCAGATTTGGCTCAGGCTCACTGCCTCCTCGAATGCTCTCCAGCATCATGCGAGCAATGGATTTCTCCTGATCAGTAAATGATGATTGATCGACTTCGTCCAGCAGCGAATCCGTCATCCGCCGGCGCGAGGCCATGGCCCATTCGTCCAGCTTTTCGTCAAAGGGCGATTCGTTGGTTTGCGTTAGCTCATTGATGGCGTCTAGCGCGTCATCGGGATTCTTGAGAATGTCAAGCAACACCAAGGCCTCCTCATCGGGTGCGATGATATGGAAGGCAAAGCCGACGCCGATGCCTAGCGCAATGATCATCAGGGCCGTCTTCCAGAGGAAGGGGCCACGATAGGACTGATGCGGGAGTTTGCGGAAAAAATTACGCATGAACGGCACTGAACGATTGGCTGCTCATGCGCGAAGGCAATGATTTTCGAGCAGTAGGTTAGCTGCGAATCTTGTCTTTCTTGGCCTCACGCTCAGCGTTGATTTTCTTACGCTCATCCACGAGTTCTTGCTCGAGCTTCTGGCGCTCTTCTGGGTCGCGTGACTTATTGCGCGCGCTGCTTAGATAGACTTCACGTTCGGCGATCTTGGCGTCATAGACGCGGTCAATTTCAGCGAGTTGCTTTTTTAGATCTTCTGTAACGGGTCCGCTAGAAGGGGATTCCTTCTGCAAACGCTCCATGGCGAGTTCGTAGGCGCTTTTCATAGTTCGCTAATCTGATGTAACTCTGTGCCAAATACAAGCCCGACTAACATGAGGACAGGAGGCAGCCCAAAGCGCACCCAGGCAGGCGTTCGGCGGTCCGCCAGAAGCAAGGCCGCGGCCAGCATAGCCAGCGCCACCACATAGCCACACCCGGGCCAGCGCCAGCCCAATGTAAGTGAGCTTTCGGGCGTTTTCAGGAAGCCACGGACCAAGTGCGTCCATTCCGGCAATGAAAATCCAGCTGGCGTGATTGGCAAATGTTGTCGCCGCCGTCCAGCCAATCCAACCCGCCACCACGGCCAGCATGGAGGCCGTCATTGCGAGGGGTGCCAGTGTGACCAGCGGGATGTTAAGCAGAAAAGCGCCGGGTGCCAGCACGCCAAAATAACGCACGCTTAGCGGCGCGCTGTAAAGGGTGGCCGCAAAGGAAATCGCCAAGAGGCCAAACATGGCGTTCACGCTCCAACGGACAAATCGTTGGGCGCGAGTCAGGTCATTGGCAATGATCAGGCGATAAGGCTCGAAACGTTGCCGGAGCCAGTCTTGCAACGGCACACCATAGACCAATAAGCCCGTAACTACCGTGTAGGAAAGCTGGAAGCCCGCACTCCACAGCTGGCGTGGGTCGAATAGCAGAACGACTAAGGCCGAGCACGCGAGGGCGGAGAGTGGTTGCGGCTTGCGCATCAGCCCAAATGCGGTCCAAAAGAAAAATGCCATCCACCAAGCGCGAATTGCTGAGGGTGCCGCGCCAGTCACCTGAACATAGCCCATCAGCAGCAGAAGTCCGATCAGTGGCCGAAGCTTGCGCGGAATCCGTAGCCCGGCGAGTACCGCCACAAGCAGGCCTGCCACAATGCCCACATGCAGTCCACTGACAGCAAATAGGTGCATTGTTCCGCTGGCGATATAGCGTTCTTTTTGCTCGGTGGTGAGCGCGGCTTTTTCTCCCAGTAGCATGGCGGTGGCGATGCCTGCCAGCTGTTTCGTGCGTGGCGAATCAGCCCCGGTTTTCAGGATTGCTTGCCAACGCTCATTGATGCGGGAGAATTGTTGATATAGCCAAGGCTGTGGTGCAGTTATTTCTTTGAGACTGGCTTGGCTGAGTTTGAGATAACACCCTTGTTGGCGGAGGTAGCCGTCGAAACCGTCTGGATCATTGGGGGTGGGTTCCAGTTTTCCGCGAATACGGATTTTGCCGCCTCGGCCGACGGGGGCGTCGATGTTCTCCTTCCAGCATTGAAAGTAGATCATTTGCCCGCGCAATTGCGGCGCATACTTCGGGGCGTTGATTAACTCGCCAATGCCCGCGATACGCAATTCCCGGCTTCGCAAGGCGAAGACGCGATCGACTTCAATGACGACATCAGCCTCGCGATTGGGCTGCTGTGATAAGTCAGGGGGGGGGGGGACGCGGTGTGCGTAATAAAGCCAACTGCCAAGCGTTGCGGTGAGACAAAAAGTGGCTCCCCAGAGATAGAGGGTCTTTTGCGAAGGGAATTTGGCCGAGATAAACGTCGCAGCGATGCATAAGATCAGGGCAACGATGAGCCAGATAATTGATACTGAATTATCAGAAAAGCGTGTGGCCAACACGAAGCCAAGAATCAATGGAATCAGCAAATAGAGCAGGGGAGTGTGGGCACCGGACTCCAACCGAACCGCGTGCAACGCTGATTCTTCTTTTTTATCCATTTAAGCATCAAACGGTTTCATCGATTCTAGCGTATGCCAAGTTGGGAGCGATCTGCTTCGGCAATGATTATCCACGATTCTTCACGGTCTTCACGGAATTTCGTTGTCTAAATATGGATGTAAAAAAGCTGGTTCGAAGATGGGGTTGAGCCACCTCCAGAACCAGCCAAGAAGTCATCGAAAAATAGAGTATTAATCTATTCCGTTACTTTCTCGAGAGCGGTCGCAATAAAATTGGACCGGTTGCGATTTTCTTCTGATGCGAGCACATCAATACGGTCAATCAAATCGGCGGGCAATGAGATCGAAATCTGTGTCATGCCCGGCGCACGTGTTTGAACCCGCTTCTTTTTAGCAGTTTTTGTAGCCTTCTTCGTTGTGGTCTTCTTTTTCACCATAGACACATGCATAGTAAACTTTCCGATGTCATCAACTCATTTTCTTCTTGATGGTCAGCAATTTTCAAAGATGTCTAATGGGCTAGACAGAGAAGATGGCCATCAAGGACATTTATGTTAGTTCCTCAGTGCCTCGGTAGGGCACATCAATACGGAAAAATAACAGACGGCTGGCCCATTCTCCAGGCGGATCAAGACGGTGTTGTAACCTGGCTTAAGTAATATCGTGCGAAACCCTTCGTCCATGCGCCAAGAGGAGAGTCCTGAGTCTTCGAATACAACGAGATCGTTGATCCAGAGCTTGGCCATATCATCGCTGGCGACTGCCACGGTGACTTCGGTCGCGGCTTCACAGAAAACCTCGGTGTAACCATAATATACGGCGTCACTGATTTCGTCGGGCGGATTGATACGGATATTTTCCGTCTGTACGAATCGCCATTTAAGATCCATCTCTTGCTTCGTATAGCGATTCACTTTGCCCTTATATTCGGCATCTAGGTCAACGAGAGTTTCGGGGGGGAATTCTGTGTCAAAAGATTTTTTTTGTGGGCGCTGCCACGGGCCGATAACATACCATGTGTCGAGGAATATCCAGCCTTGGCGCTTGGAACGTATGTCTAAGCGTCTGCCGGGAACAGCTTGTGAAAGCACCTTTTTGGTGTCGAGACGGGCACTCGAGGGAAGCGGGTTCTCGGGTGCCATTTCTGTATCATAAGTCATGGAAAGCGCCTGACCTTGGCGGAAGCCTTCGCCGCTTTGTTGGCCGCTGCCTTGGAGTGCATAATTCTCGGCCATTAGGGCGCGCATGTCCTGTACGTTACCCGCTCCCTTGCCTTGATTACTTGCGAGTAGAGACATCTTAGCCTGGACTTGGCTGCGCTGTTGGAGTGCGGCTTGGAGGGCTTCGCCGCTGGGCCCCTGATTTTGCTGGCCGGGTGATTCACCAGTTAATGCGGATTTACGGTTCTCCGCGGTGCGCGCCATTTGCTGCGCGGCGTTGACCGCGGAGTCGAGCGCTTCATTGAACTCCTGAAATTCTTCGCGGTTGGATGGTTGGTTCTGACTCAGCGCGTTTTGGAGGTCGGGGCCTTGGGACGATTCTGGCTTGAAAACCTGTTCCCGAGCTTGTTCTAAGGGGAGGCTTTTGCGGTTGGCCATCTCGGCGGCTTGTCCTTCGGCAAAGGCTTCGTCAACCATGCCAGACATTTCTTGGACTTGCTCATAAAGTTCGGCGGTGGATAAGGCGTCTAGCGTGGCATCACTGGGGAGTTCATTGCCCAGTGGCGAAATTTCACCGTCGGCGAGTTCGCCGTTTAGGTCGGGGCTATCTGCATTTCCCTCTTGTTCGATGTCGAAATCCTCGACCATCGCAGTGCCGAGTTTATCATCGAGCTTCAATTTCTCCAAGTCCATCTCGGGCACACTTGGATCAGCGGTTTTTTCGGGCTCTTCGACCTTCGTTTGCAATGCTTGTGGCGATTTGGCGAATGCCGATATTTGTCGCAGATTTTCTCTCGCGCGCTTGGTGAGGTCACTTGATTCCTGGAGGAGGTCGGCCACTTTCTCTTTATCTTCGCCTTGAGCCATAAGCTCTGCATCGCGCAAGCTGTCCTCAAGTTGGTCTGCTTTTGTGACGACTTCCTCGGCTTGTGTGACCGCCTTTTGAGCGTCACTACCGGTGACGGTGCTTTTGGCGAGTTCCTCAATAAATTCGGCGTAGTTCTCAGCGATTTCTTGTAAGGATTCGCTCTTGGGCTGCGTGGGTTCCACGGCCTCGGGGGCAGCCTCGTCGGCTAGTTTATTCTGGAGTTGCTCGCTGAGTTCAGCGATTTCATCCGCCGAATCGGCCATATTTTCCCAAGGATTATCCTTTTTCTTTAAGTTCTTTTTCTGCGCCTCGACGACTTCCTCAATTTCGTAAATTGTTTCCCGCATTTCACGGGCTTTCTTCTTGAGCTCTTCGCGTTTTTTTCGCTCTTGGTTCCGGGAGATTTCTCGGACCTGTTCTTCGTTGGGTTCGGGTTTCTCGATTTTGACACGCTTTACTTTCTCGCCTTTTTCGTCGGTGATTTCCTCGATCTGGGCAATGGTGTAGCGACGCAAATCTTCGTTGAGCAAAAGAGTCAGAGAGAATGCACCGACGAACAGGAAGGAAATCAAAAAGGCGAAAAGCAGGGGCTTGTGGCTGGTGAGGTTACTGGCCATTAATCGTATTTCTCGTGATAGGTGCGCACTCCGACATTGCGCAGGTTACGGAAGCTGAGTGCGTCGAGCACCTCGACCAAGCGGTAAAAAGGTGTGCTCTCGTCAGTGTCCAAGCGGATACGACGTTCGGGGTCGTTTTGCTCAATGATTTTTAGCTCTTCGATGAGTGCGCCAATGGATGTTTCTTCTCCTTCCAAGTAAACCACGGCGTCAGCGTCGATTGCAATGGCCAGCACGGTGTCATCGGGCGGGACTTCGAGCGACGAGCGCGAAATAGGCAGGTTGAGATGGTCGACCTCGTGGAGGTCTTTCTTAAGCATCGTGGTGACGAGGAAGAAGATCAACAGGAGGAACACGCAGTCGATCAGCGGAGACATGCTCAGCGAGGCATCGTTGTCCTCATCGTAAATGTTACGCGGCATTAGTTGGACCCCCTGTTGCCGAGTTCGAAGAATTCGCGTTCGCGGTGACGTAGGCGCACGCCGACTTTTTCAAAACCCTGAAGCGCCATGGCGTCGAGCGTATCAACGATGGTTTGAACGGGCACTTCGCGCTCGGCGTCGATACGAATCTCGACATCGGTTCCCTTGTCAGTCGCAAGCTCTATCAGGTCGACATCTAGCGATTCGAGGGGCCGGTAGCTGAGGCCTTCAATGCTTCGTTTTCCCTCATTGGCGCGAAGGATCTCACTGCTGGCGGTGATGGCATAGATGATCACATCGTTTTCCGCTACTGGCGCAAGCGCCACGGTGTAGTCTGGCAGCACAACGGGGATCTGCTTCTCCAGCTTCTTGAGCATCGTGGTGACGAGAAAGAAGATCAACAGGAGGAACACGCAGTCGATCAACGGAGAGAGGTCGACTTCGATCTCAGATTCCGTGCGTCGCCGACTGCGTAAGCGTCGGAGCGTCGCAACCCGGGAAACTTTTCCCTGGCTGACGGGCGTAATCTTTGAGGAGGCGGAAGCCATCTTAGTCTTTGGCAGCTACGTCGTCTTGGTTTTCCGGGTGGAGCCATGGAGACATTAACACGTCCACACATTCTTCTAATCGTATGCCGTAGCTGTTAACGCGGGACTTAAAAAAGTGGTAGCTCGCCAATGCAGGAATCGCGATCATGAGGCCCATCGCAGTAGTAATGAGTGCCTTGCCGATAGAGTCCGCGAGCACCGAGGCATCGCCGGTGTCACCCATGAGAGCAACTTTTTGGAAGGACTCAATCATGCCGATAATCGTACCTAAGAGACCAAGCAATGGCGAGATCGTTGCCACAACGGCGAGGGGATAAGTCCGCTGATGCTGACGGCTGACAGTGCGCCCGATCATGTCGGTGACGCCGAAGGAAAGGATCTCAAAAGGGATGTGCGTGTGCGTGGCCACATATTGCCCAATGTCGCCCAAAACGCTCTTTGATTTTTGGGAGATACGGCTGATCCCTTCGAAATCAGAAGCTTGAGCGTATTTTTTGATGTCCCGTTCTAGTTTGGCAGAGATAAAATTACCCGCTCGCAAGACGATCAGTCGCTCAATGAAGAAGATTAGTCCAATGAAACCAACGACCAACAGTGCAATCGAAGTTGCACCGCCCTTGAGCATTTCGGCGACCCAGTCGATTGTTCCGGTCGCGGATGTTTCCGGCGAAATGGAGGTGCTTTCTTGAGCATAGGCGTGAGAGACGAGGAGGAAGAACAGCAAGGTAATTTTACGCAAATTAATCATGAGAAATAGCAACTCTGGTTTTCTCCTACGTGTTAGTCAATGGAATCATGATTGCTAACACCTTTAATCATATGAGTCTTTGCGCAATAAGTTGCGAGAATCCTTGCAGTTTAAATGTGGAATAAAAAGCTAGCCCGCTTTCAGGGTGAAGTGATCGTGGGGGGGATTGTTTAGAGACCGATAAATTTCGATAACGCCTCAAATACGCCAGCCAAGCTTTCTCCAGCAACCAAGCCTGCTGCGATTACGATTACGTATTTGGCGGCCCAGTGCCGGTTAATCAATTGCGCGACGATGCCCGCCATTGAGCCAACGAAGATGGCCAAATTGATGAACGGTGGAATGATAAGCGCAAAGCCTAAGCTGGATGCGCTGGGCACCCAAGCCTTGCGTTTGGCCGGGACAATTGCCTCCAGCACCGCAAGCAAAATGCCGATGACGCCTGCAATGATGATCGCGTTGATCGTGCTGGCGGGCATGGCTTCCACCCCGTTGGCCATTACTTCGGCCACGGCCTTCCAGGCAGCGACAGCGGGGGCGGGCCATTCCTTGGTCAGGAGGTCTTTACTCGGGTCGGGGATGAGGATTTTGTAGGCCGCGCAACCCGCCAACGAGCCCGCGATAACGCCAAAAAATTGCGCAATGACCTGCGATTTCAAATTCGCGCCGATGAGTTGCCCGGTCTTCAAATCGTGGAGCATGTCCGAGCATTGCCCTGAGGCCCCCCCGGTCACATTCGCAGCCATGAGGTTCGTCGTGGTGTTGCCCGGAGCCAGAAAACCAAACGTTACCTGCGTGATTTTCCCCAAGGCACCAATTGGCGCGATGCCCGTCTCTCCTGACACACGTCCCGCCACAACGGCGAGGATGAAGGATAGGCCGAAGGCGACGGAGCCAAGCCAGAGTGGGATGTCAAAGATCGTCTTTTGCGCAATGATTGCCATCACGAAAGCCACTGTAGTGCCCATAATGAACCAACTGCGCGGGAAATGCCATTTGCCTCCGGTTGAGTGTTCGGCATCATTTTTGGCTACCTGGTTTTTCTGAGCTGCGCTGGTCTTTTTAAAGTAGATGCCGAAGATGGAAATGGCGAACGACATTAGCGAGGCAGCGACCATCAAGCTGACTCCAGGCCACAGCAACCATTGATAGAGCGCATTGTACCAATTGCCATCCAGCGCTGGGAGGGCCCAACCCTGAGCGAGCATTTCCTTGGGGAGGATCATCCAGCCGACAATTGTGCCGATCAGCAGCGACACGCCCACACGGGGGCCTACGATAGCACCAAAGCCGTAGAGCAGCAACGAAGGTTGGAGCTCAATGCCGATTGCCCGCCAACTGACGAAATTTATCTGGTCCGCGACGTTGGTGGGTGCTTTGAAGCCCCAGCTTTCCGGCAAGGTCAGATTGGGGATTTTCGCCGTGGCATAGACATTGTAAAACTTGACGCCTGCCGATAGCACCGCGGCACCAAAGAGCAGCTTAATACGGTAAGCAGCTTCTTTGCCTTGCGAATAAATTTCCGTTATAGTCTCCGCTGTCGCCACGCCGTTGGGAAAGGGGAGGGCATCGCGTTCCAGCATCTGCCGTCGCACTGCGAGTGCGCAAATGATGCCCGTGAAGCTGACTACGAACACCCACATGACGAGCATTGCGTAGGGAAATGGTTCACCGGTGAGCAACTGCAAGGCAGGGATTGGAGCCACTAGACCTGAGGATAAAATCGAGGCACCAGCGGAAGCAGCTGTTTGGTTGATGTTGTTCTCCAATAGGCCCCAATGAGGTGTTTTCCCGTAATGGCTCAAACTATTCCAAAAAGCGTAGCTGATCAATGCCGCCGCAATGGACATATTGAAGGAAATACCGATCTTCAGGCCTACGTAAATATTGCACGGTGCCAGCAAACCGCCCAGCAAAAAGCCGGTAGCGATGGCGCGCACTGTCAGTTGTCGTTCTGGGGTGGCCATGGTGCGTGATACCGGCGGATGGCAGGTAATGGCAAGGGTTTATCCCCCTGGACAGGTGATGGAGGGACTTTTAGGCCATTAGCCTTTGACACTCTAGCGCTGGTTTGGGATGGTCTTGGTCCCTGCGCCATATTCAATTAGCATGGCGCGGCTACCAAAATCTTATGTGCGGAATTAGCGGAGAAATGCGATTCGATGGCCAGTCGCCGGATACGGCGGGCCTGACGAGAATGATGTGTGAAATGATCCCCCGTGGCCCTGATGGCGACGGGATGGTTGTACGAGGTCCAGTGGCCTTCGGGCATCGACGCTTGAAGATTATCGACCTGTCCGAAGCGGCCCAGCAGCCAATGGTAGATTCTGATAACGGCCTGACGATTGTCTTCAATGGCGCGATCTACAACTACCCGGAACTGCGAGAAGAACTGATCGGAAGGGGCTACCGCTTTTTCAGTCACGGCGACACCGAGGTCATCTTGAAAGCCTTCAAGGAGTGGGGCACCGATTGCGTGAAGAAGTTGAACGGGATGTTCGCTTTTGCGATTCACGAACGCGATACCGGCCGAGTTACGCTTGCCCGTGATCGTGTGGGTATCAAGCCGCTTTATTTCAGCAAGGATGCTAAAAGAATCCGCTTCTGTTCCAGTCTGCCCGGGCTTGTTGCGGCGGGTGAAGTGGACACCTCGCTTGATCCTGTTGCGCTCAATTACTACATGACGTTTCATTCGATCGTGCCGCCCGAACGCACGATTTTAAACGGTATTAAAAAACTGCCACCAGCCACTGTTGCCGTAATCGAACCGGACGGTAAAATGACGCAGTCATCTTACTGGATGCTCGACTATGGTATGACTGCCGAGCAGCAATCTTGGACCAAAAATGACTGGGAAGATGCGACGCTTGATGTCATGCGCCGCGCGGTGAAACGCCGGCTCGTTGCCGATGTGCCCGTCGGCGTGTTGCTCTCGGGCGGGCTTGATTCTAGTCTCATCGTGGGCCTGCTCGCGGAGCACTCGACCCAGCAGGTCGAGACCTTTTCCATCGGCTTTGAAACCGTGGGCGACGAAGTTGGCGACGAGTTCAAATACTCTGACATTATCGTGGACCGCTTCCAAACGAAGCACCACAAGCTACCAATTGATTCACAGCAGGCATTGCCCGCGCTCAAGGCATGCATTGGCCAGATGTCTGAGCCAATGGTTAGCCACGACAACGTTGGCTTTTATATGCTTTCGCAAGAAGTTGCTAAGCACGTGAAGGTGGTCCAGAGCGGGCAGGGGGCAGACGAAATTTTTGGCGGTTATCATTGGTATCCACCGATGATTGGTAGCACTGATCCACTCGCCAGTTATTCGAAAGCGTTTTTTGACCGCGACTTTGCTGATTACCGTGAGCTAATGGCTGAAAAGTGGGTGCAGGAAGACTACGCCCGCGACTTCGTGAAGAGCCACTTTGCGATGCCTGGAGCCGAAGCACCCATTGATAAAGCCATGCGTCTCGACGCGCTCGTAATGCTCGTTGACGATCCGGTGAAGCGCGTCGACAACAACACCATGGCGGCGAGCTTGGAAGCCCGTGTGCCGTTCCTCGACCACGAAGTGGTGGAGTTTGCGGCCCGCGTGCCAGCCGAGTTGAAAATCAAGAACGGCGGTAAGTATATTTTGCAGGAAGCTGGCCGAAAAGTGATCCCGCACGAGGTCATTGATCGGCCCAAGGGTTACTTTCCGGTGCCTGCGCTGAAATACCTGCGTGGGCCGTTTCTCGACTTTGCTCGTGAGGCTGTGCTCAACGACACAGCACGCCAACGTGGACTTTTCCAGTCGACTTACGTGGAAAAACTTCTTGCTGATCCAGAAAAACACATCACGCCACTGCGCGGTTCCAAGCTTTGGCAACTTGCTTTGCTTGAGCAATGGCTGCAAACGCACGGTGTCGGCTAGTTTATCATTTCATTCCAAACACGCCCACGATGGATACAACCACTTCCAAACCAGGCACAACGCTCCAATGCGGCTGGGGTCGCCTGATGTTCGCAGACACCTTTCCTTCGCCGGAAAGCTTGGCGGCCGCCATCCTCTCCGAGCATCCCGAACAACGTGATATTGCGCTCTACCTGCTCGATCCACACCTGGTGCTGAACTGTGCGCCGCAGCAGATATTTCTCGATCCATCCAACACTTACCGGCTGTTGCTCAGTGACTATAAGCCATCGGAAAAAACGCCAGTTGGCTTTGAGATTCGCAAGCTGGCGCACAAGGAGGAGTTGGATGAAATTAACCGCATCTACACCACGCTCAAGATGGTGCCGCTCGACAAAGATTACGTCTGGGATAATCGTCATGCCGAGGGCTTCACATATTTCATTGCGGTGCAAAATGAAACCGGTCACGTGCTGGGCGTGGCGATGGGCGCGAACCACCAGGTTTGTGGCGAACATATGCCCAACAGTTGTAGCCTGTGGGCCGTTGGTGTGGACCCCCAAGCCCAGCTGCCTGGTGTCGGGACTTCGCTGGTGCGGCACATCATCGAGCATTATTCTCAATTGGGCCGCGAATACATGGATGTGTCTGTTATCCATGACAATGAGAATGCGCAGCGCCTTTACGAAAAGATGGGCTTCGAACGCATGTACATTTTCGCAGCGAAGCGCCGCAATCGCATCAACGAGCGCCTCTTCGTTGGTGCACCGGCCCCTGATGGCTACAACCCCTACGCAACAATCATTATTAACGAAGCCCTACGCCGCGGGATTGCGGTGGACCCGATTTCGCCGGAGCGCAATTACTTCCGCCTCAGTCTAGGCGGTCGATCGGTGACATGCTGGGAGTCGTTGACGACAATGACCTCTGCCATCGCCTTAAAACGCGCCGAGGACAAGCAGTTTACGCATGAAGTTCTAAAGGCTGCGGATCTCTCGACACCTGATCAAATTCTGGCCGGTGAGCCTCGTCGCAACTTACAGTTTCTTAACCGCCACAAGAGCGTCGTCGTCAAGCCGTTGGTTGGCGAGCAAGGGCAGGGGATTTCTGTCGATGTCCGCTCGGAAGAATCCCTTGAAGCCGCGGTGGAAAAAGCCCGCGAGTTCAGCGACGTAGTCCTCATCGAGCAATTCGTCGAAGGCCAAGATCTTCGCGTGATTGTGATCAATCAAGAGGTGGTCGCCGCGGCGGTTCGACGCCCCCCCAGCGTCATTGGCACCGGAGAGCATACGATACGCGAACTCATCGAAAAGCTCAGTCGCCGGCGTGAGGCCGCAACGGGCGGCGAAAGCAAAATACCACTGGACAAAGAGACAGAACGCTGCGTCCGCATGGCCGGTTACGCCCTTGAGGACGTTTTAGAAAAAGAAGTGGCGATTCCTGTACGCAAAACTGCGAACCTCCACACGGGCGGCACGATCCACGACGTCACAGATAAGCTACACCCTACGCTCGCAGAGGCGTCGATCCGCGCCGCTGCAGTGCTGGAAATGCCAGTCGTCGGGCTCGACCTCATGGTAAAGTCTGCCGACCAGCCTGACTACGTGATTATCGAGGGCAACGAGCGCCCTGGCCTTGCCAACCATGAACCTCAGCCGACGGCGGAGAAGTTTATCGATTTCCTCTTTCCGCAAAGCATCATCGCCCAAGCCGCACCACCCGTTGCCGAGCAATAATTTCGCCCACATGAGCAAAAAAAACGTTACCAAGGCCCCGACTAAATCTGGCCCCTCAAATAAGGAACCGACTGCTTCGGCTCAGCCGCTCGCTGTTGACGAGGATTATCTCCAGCGGATGCTGTTAAAGATGCTCAGCATCCATAGCCCTAGCGGCTACACGGACCCCATTATCCGCGAGCTATGCCACGAACTCGACCAGCTTGGTCTGAAGTATGAAATGACTCGCCGTGGAGCTGTCCGCGCAACTTTGCCGGGGAGAGCCTACAGCCCTGACCGCGCGATAGTTGCCCATGTAGATACACTTGGTGCGATGGTCAAGTGCCTCAAGCCCAATGGCCGTCTTCAGTTGGTTTCTGTCGGTACTTGGTCGGCGCGATTCGCTGAAGGGGCACGTGTGTCCGTCTACACCGACGAAACCGTTTACCGTGGCACGATTCTACCGCTCAAGGCCTCAGGTCATGTCTATAATGAGGAGGTCGACACGCAGCCCGGTACCTGGGATAATCTTGAGCTTCGACTCGACCAAGACTCCGCTTCACAGGAGGACCTCGAAAAGCTCGGTTGCCAGATCGGAGACTTCGTGGGGGTAGATTCACAGGCGGAATTCCTTGCCAACGGTTATCTCAACGCCCGTCACCTCGACGACAAGGCTGGCGTCGCGACCATGCTGGCAGCTGCGAAGTATCTCAACGAGCACCAGATCGAGTTGCCAGTCGAGTGCCATTTGCTATTCACTATTTCGGAGGAGGTCGGCTCGGGTGCTTCGGCGATTTTGCACGGAGATGTGGCAGAGTTAGTCTCCATTGATAACGGCACCTGCGCGCCCGGACAGAATTCACAGGAGCGCGGGGCGACGATTGCGATGGCTGACTCGACAGGGCCGTTCGATTTCCACCTGACGCATCACTTGCTCAATCTCTGCAAGAAGAACGAGATAGCTCACCAGCGTGACATCTTCAAATACTACCGCTGCGACAGCGCCTCAGCCCTCGAAGCTGGTAATGATATCCGTACGGCGTTGGTTACGTTTGGGCTAGACGCCTCTCATGGCTACGAACGCACTCATCTGGACGCCCTGACAGCCGTCACGCGCTTGATTATTGCATATGCCCAGAGCCCGCTCATCTACAAAAAGCAGAAAAAAGTGCTGACTTCGATCAAGGACTTTCCGGAGGTTCGTGTCACCGACGTTGAACTCACCCAACTTGAGCAAACGGAATCAACTGCCCAAGTCCCGCCTCCGGAGCGTCTCGCGCCAAAAGCCAAGTAAACTTGCTAGCAAGGCAAGGGGGGGGCCCTGAGCACGGATCTTTTTTTGAGCGAAACCTGTATTTGAAAATGAGCCTTGAGGGGGGGGGCATGCTAAAGGAAAATCAACTTGAATGCAGTTTCCTCGCTCGCAAAATGTGAGATTCCGAGGTAAGTTTCTGTTATGATCACAATCGCTTTCCTCACTGATTTTGGGGACCAAGACTGGTACGCTGCTGCCATGAAGGGCGCAGTGCTCAGCATCTGCCCTTCGTGTAATATTGTTGATATCACACATGCGATTAAGCCGGGGAATATCAGTGCTGGTGCCTTTATCCTGAGTCAGTGCTGGCAGGATTTCCCAATCGGAACGGTCTTTCTGGCAGTTGTTGATCCGGGCGTTGGCTCAGACCGTTTACCCGTTGCATTGGAGGCTGAAGGCCGATTGTTCGTTGGGCCGGACAACGGACTCTTTGGTTGGCTGGGCGACCAAGTTACTTGCTGCCATCGGATTGCCAATGCCTACCTTTTCCGCGAAGTCGTTACGCATACCTTTCATGGGCGAGACATCTTTGGCCCGGTGGCGGCGCGGTTAGCCAAGGGGGAAATTAAGGTGAGCGAAGTTGGCCCCGAAATATCTGGATTGGTGACCGTTCCCTGGCCTGAGCCGATCTATGACGATGACGAGGCCCATGGCCGCATCCTCTATATCGACCATTACGGCAATGCGATCACGAACCTGCGTCAAGATGAACTCAAGGGACGTTACAAGCTGGCTAATGCCGTGATTTCGCTGCATCCGCGTCGGCTGTCGTTGCTGAAGGCCTTCAGTGACGCACCGCAGGGGCAGCCCTTGGCGTATTTTGGGAGCGGGGGCTTGCTGGAAATCGCAGTCAATGGGGGTAACGCTGCCCAACTACTTGATCTACGCCTTGACCAGCACGTCGAGGTGGTTTTGTAGTAGTTAATGCTCACGCCACCGAGAACGTCTACTTCGCTTGTGCTGGGCAAATACTTCTGGTTGCTGCTTTCCCTACTCTTCCTGATCATTTTGGTGCCGATCGTTGACGATGACGACTGGGGCGCGCCAGTTCTTGGTGTTATTGCCATGCTGACTTTGGTTTTTGGTCTGAGGGCAGTGGCGGGGGAGCGCCGCACGTTGTTTATCGCCATTTTGCTCGGAATCATAGCTTACGGGCTCAGCACGCGTTCCTATCTAACAGGGACCGATGTTCTGATCCCGCTGCCGTTCCAATTAGCATTCTACGGCTATATTAACCTGACTATTCTTCGATCCATTTTAGAGGCAAAAAAAATTACCGCTGACGTGATTTGCGGTGGCATTGCGGTCTATCTGTTGCTTGGCATTAATTGGGCTATTCTGTTCGCAGCAATTGAGCTGATACATCCCGGCAGTCTCGTGGTGAGCAGTAGTTTCGACCAAAACGGGATGAGCACGCCGATGGACTTCCTGTATTTCAGTTTTACTACGCTGACCACGCTGGGCTACGGTGACATCGTCCCCGTCAGCAACGCTGCCCGAGCGGCAAGTATTGGAGCGGCGGTCAGTGGCGTGCTGTTCATCGCAGTCTTCATTGGCCGGCTGGTTGGCTTGACCACGTCGCAGGCCCACCACGCAGAGACGCGTTAAAAGACCACGTTTTTAGCTGGCGGCCCGGAAATTGCCGCGCCACGCTGTCCCCGCACTTACTACTATGAGCAGCCTTTCTCCAACTGAGCCGACCAGCCCGACCACGGCCGCGCCGTCCATGAAACAGACGATTTCCTGGGCGTTCTACGACTGGGCCAACACCGGTTATGCTATGGTGGTGCTAGCGTTGATTTTTCCACGGCTTTACAAAGGCTTTTACGCTGCGGGTTTGAGCGATGGAGACCAAACGGCCTGGTTCGGGCGGACGGTGTCCATCGCAAGTTTGCTCGTGGCTATTTGCGCGCCTTTTCTCGGGAGCATTGGCGAGCTTGGTGGTCTGCGGAAACGTCTGCTGTTGATGTTTTGCTCGGTGGGCGTGGTGACGACGGCGGGCTGTTACTTCATTGGCAAAGGCGACTATGAAATGGCGAGCTTGATCTACATCATCGGCACGGTAAGTTTCTATTCGAGCAACATCTTTTTCGATTCCATGCTAACGACGGTCTCCACGCCGGAAAAGCGTCACTTCGTCAGCGGACTGGGGTTCTCCTTTGGTTATGCGGCTGGCTTTGTGCTGTTGTTGATCACGCTGTTAGTCACCAAGGTTGCTGCGGCTCAAGTGATGTTTCTGGTCGCCGCCGTTTGGTGGGCGGTGTTCACGATTCCGCTGGCCATGAATATTAAGGAAAAGCCCCGGCCAGACCGGCCTCCGTTCTTTGTGATGGCCTGGATGGGGGCAAAAGACACGTTATCGACCCTTAAGGAAATATGGGCTATCAAGCCGATCCTCTGGTTCCTCGCAGCATATCTATTCTACATCGACGGTGTTAACACCATCATCATGATGGCGTCCAATTACGGCACGACGATTGGCTTTGCGGAAGATCAGATCACCCAAGCCTTCTTCATTGTGCAGATTTTTGGCGTGCCATGTGCGATCTTGTTCGGTTGGGCGGGCCAAAAGGTTGGGCCGCGCAAAATGATGTTTGTCGCCATTGTACTTTACGTGGGCGTGACTGCCTACGGGGCGTTTCTTGACACCAAGCCGATCCAGGTGTTTGGCATCGATATCTCTGAAATGTTCGTCTTGGCGGCGCTGATTGGGATGGTGCAGGGGGGGATTCAGGCGCTTTCCCGCAGCTACTTTAACACGCTGATCCCGGTTGGGCGCGAGGTATCGTTTTTCGGCTTTTACAGTATGATTGGCAAGAGCGCTGCCGTAATGGGGCCTTTCCTCATGGCCTATGTGGCCTCTGCCTATAACAACCCCGAGAACCCGACTTTTTCTACCCGTCTGGGGATGGGCTCTGTGTCGATTCTGTTTGTGATTGGGGCGGTATTTCTGGTACTGGCTGGCCACTACGACAAACGGATGCAAAGATGGGAGGCCAAGACGCGTGTGTAATATTTTCCATTTATCTTCACGTCAAGACTTGTGCTTTGGCTGAAATTGAGTTTAGTGAGAGTCCATGGATACCTTCACTGCGATCAAGGCGCGACGCGCCGTTAAACATTACGACTCAACACACCGTTTTTCCGCCGAGGAAGAACGTCAATTAATGGAGGCTGCGTTGCAGGCTCCGACTGCCTTTAATATCCAGCATTGGCGCTTTCTAGTGGTCAAGAATCCCGAACTGCGTAAGGAAATCCGGGCCGTTGCGTGGGACCAAGCCCAGGTCACGGACGCTTCTTTGCTGATCATTATGTGCGCCAACAAAGACGCTTGGAAATCGGGCGAACGCTATTGGAAGGACGCACCTGAGCCTGTTCAAGGCTTCCTGGTCCCGGCGATTACTCAGTATTATGATGGCCGTGAGCAGGTTCAGCGCGATGAGTGCATGCGTAGTTGCGGTCTTGCCGGGCAAACAATCATGCTGGCCGCCAAGGCTATGGGCTACGATTCATGCCCAATGGATGGCTTTGACTTCGATGCCGTGGCCAAAATTATTAAGCTACCAGAAAATCATCTGATCAGCTATATGATCGCCGTTGGTAAGGGCACGAAGGAAGCCTGGGCCAAACCTGGCCAATTGCCCTACGACGAGGTTGTGATTGAAGATACATTCTGAGCTGAGGCACCTTTATCGAATTTTCATAAAGCGCCCGGTGATCTACCGGGCGCTTCTTTGTGCTCGTTGCTGTCGTCCATCCAGAATGCTTGGTGAACTGGGGCTTCGCGAGGAATCTAGTGCCGATGAAGACATTCGCCTTGAAAGCAATTGGCCAACTACCATGCTTTAAATATGCGTTTCCGCATTTTGGGCAGCAGTAGTTCGGGGAACGCGGCGCTCCTGACCACGCCGCATTGTAAGGTGCTCATTGACGCCGGGTTTTCTGGGCGGCGCCTACGGCAAATGTTGGCAACAATCGGCGAATCCCTAGAGTCGATTGATGCGGTTTTTATCACGCACGAGCATGGCGATCACACTGCTGGCCTGAAGGCTCTTAGCCGCCTACCGCACATAAAGGTTTTCGCGAATCAAGACACCGCTCGCGCTGCTCAGGCTAAGCTGGACCGCAAGGTGAACTGGGGGCTGTTTGAGACTGGTCGTAGTTTTCAATTTGCCGACTTGAAGGTTTTTCCATTCGCCATTCCTCATGATGCGCACGATCCGGTGGGTTATGTGTTTGAAGGCGGAGATGGCAGCCTGTTTTCGCCCTTTCGCAAGGTTGCTTGGCTTACTGATCTCGGCTATGCTCCGCAACTCGTTCGCGAAAAGGTTCGCGAGTGCGATTTGCTGGTGCTGGAGGCTAATTACGATCTGGAGCTGTTGGAACAATGCGAGAAGCGTCCTTGGAGCACCAAGCAACGCATTCGCGGGCGACATGGGCACTTATCCAATGATGCGGCATTTGAGCTGCTTGCGGAGGCTGTTAGTCCGCGTTGGCGACACATTTGTCTGGCGCATCTGAGCCGAGACTGCAATGACCCGGAACTCGTTCACCGCCAATTTGAACCTCTGCGCAATGGCAACCACAACCTACGCATCGACGTATTTGACCCAACCACTGAAGTGGGGGAGGAATATGATTTAGCCATCAGTTGGTAGGGGCAAAATGACCTATTTTTACGCCTCTCGCTTGCATTTATTTCAACTTTTCTAAACATTAAGCATTATGGCTAAAAAGAAATCCAAGAACTCCACCGCCAGCAACGCCAGTGCCGTCACTGAGGCTTTACGCCAAATTGTCGCCGACACTTATGCCCTCCTTGGCCAGACTCACCTCTGCCACTGGAATGTTGAAGGGCCTAGCTTTTTCGCGCTGCACACCGCCTTTGAAGCGCAGTACACCGAGCTGTTCGCCGCAGTGGATGAGCTTGCGGAGCGTATTCGCGCCCTCGGTGCTTATGCGCCAGGTGGTCTAGGTAATCTCGCCAAGATGGCGGGGTTCGCTGAGATCAAGGAAAACTCCACAGACAAGGAAATGGTCAAGCACCTGTCGCAATTGCACCGCGAATTGATCTGCAACGCCGCCAAAGCCCGTGATTTGGCTGGTGACGCCGGTGACGCTGAGACTGAAGATCTCATGGTTGCACGTATCCAAGTTCATGAAAAGACGGTCTGGATGCTTGAAAGCTACCTGAAATAGCGTTCAGCAACATACTATTTCATTTGAAGCCCGAGCCCTAAAAAGCTCGGGCTTTTTATTGTTTATTCACAAGATATTCACGTCTTTTTAGTTGTTCACATTGAATTGTTAATAACTTTATTGGTATATTACTATCTAATTACCAACTATTTATAAGTCACTAGTTGGTGTATATAGTGAATGGGCTTTACAATAATTAGGCTTATCTCCTTATTGCGCGGTGCGATTGTTACTAACTTTTTACGTAAAACGATAATGCATAGCTTATTGCGAATTTCTGGATGTGCTTTACTAGTGCTGCTGGCCGTAAGGACCGAGGCGGCAAAGGTAGAGCTTACCCACTATGAGCGATTGGTTGTAGCGTCCTGTTTAGTGCTTGAAGCCGCCTCCGAAGGCACAGAGGGCATGCAAGCGGTCTTAAACGTCATTAACAACCGTGCTGGCGGCGATATGACCCGCGTGATGGGGGTGGTGTCGCGTCCTAAGCAATTTTCGGCGCTCAACAGCGCCACTGCCTCGACGAATCCCGACTACGGCCCGATCATTGAGCGTGCCACCCAAGATCCGCTTTTCAGCGAGGCATATGCGCTGGTCCAGCGTCTTGAGGCGGGCGAACTAGACGACATCACAGATGGTGCCGACCACTACCATGCCGACAAAGGTGCCGAGAAGCCATACTGGTCTGTTTCAATGGAGCCGACTCGGAAAATTGGTCTGCACAATTTTTATCGAAGTGGACAAATGAGTACGTCACTTGTTGCCCGCATTGAATGATTTTTCATTTTGCGCCGTCGTCGGGCATTTTTGCGTTAGTTAGGTATGCGTAATCCAGTCAATTACCACCTGCCCTGCGACGGCGCTCCATTTCACTATCTGGCCTCTATACAGGGCGGTTTCTGCTAACTAGGCACCTTAGAGGTGTCGGATTTCTCCGCAAACTCATTAGTAGAGGCAATACAGCGAGAGAAAATACGCTTACAGCACGGAACGGCGCGAATGCCATTGACTCAGGCTGTCGCAGCACTATCAGCTTTGCAGACCATGACTACCATCGTAGATATCCACGCACGTGAAATTATTGATTCGCGCGGCAATCCAACCGTTGAGGTTGATGTCGAGCTCGACAGCGGCGTCATTGGACGCGCAGCTGTTCCTAGCGGTGCCTCCACTGGCGAGCACGAAGCGCTTGAAATGCGCGACGGCTCACTGGCAGCCAAGGACTTCCCCAAGGGATTCGACCGCAAGGGTCGTTACCTCGGTAAGGGCGTCATCAAGGCCGTCACGAACGTCAACACGCTCATCGCATCTGAACTCGAAGGCATGGACGCCTGTGACCAAGTCGGTATCGACCAGGCCATGCTCACGCTCGACGGCACCGCGAATAAGAAAAATCTCGGAGCCAACGCCATTCTCGGTGTTTCGCTGGCGACTGCCAAGGCTGCCGCTGAGGCCCTAGGACTCCCACTTTATAAGTATGTCGGTGGACCAAACGCTAAGGTCCTCCCCATGCCCATGATGAACATCATGAATGGCGGGGCGCACTCCGATGCTCCGATCGACTTCCAGGAATTCATGATCATGCCGATCGGCGCGCCGACCTTCCGCGAAGCTCTCCGCTACGGTGCCGAAACCTTCCATGCGCTCAAGAAGGTGCTTAAGGACATGGGCTTCTCCACCGCCGTCGGTGACGAAGGCGGCTTTGCCCCCAATATTGAGTCCACCGAAGCAGCCATGGATGCCATTGCCAAGGCCATCAAGAACGCTGGTTTCAAGCTCGGTAAGGATATCGTCTTCGCTCTAGACGTCGCAGCATCCGAATTCTACGACAAGAAAAAGAAGAAATATGTCTTCAAGAAGTCTTCTGGCGCTGAGTTGAACTCCGACGAAATCGTTGCTTTCTACGCCGATCTCGCCAAGAAGTATCCTATCCGCTCCATTGAGGACGGTTGCGATGAAAACGACTGGGATGGCTGGAAGAAGCTCACCGACGCCCTTGGTGACACCACTCAGCTCGTCGGCGATGACCTCTTCGTCACCAACACGCAGTTCCTCAAGAAGGGTATCGACCTCGGTGTCGCCAATTCGATTCTCGTCAAGGTCAACCAAATCGGCTCGCTCACCGAGACTCTCGACGCCGTCGAGATGGCCAAGGAAGCTGGCTACACCAGCGTTCTCTCCCACCGTTCCGGTGAGACCGAAGATACGACCATTGCCGACATCGCTGTGGCCACCAATTGCGGACAGATCAAGACCGGCTCGCTCAGCCGCTCCGACCGTATCGCCAAGTACAACCAGCTCCTCCGCATCGAGGAAGAACTCGGCGACACCGCGATCTTCGGCGGCAAGCTCTAATCCAGCTTCGGTTGGATAGAGAGGCGGCATTGGCCGCAAGCGAACGAAATCGTAAGCATTTCAAACCGGTGCCCTAATGCAGGGTGCCGGTTTTTTGTGCCCAACACCCGAGAGGGGGGGGCACCAACTGCATTCGAATCCAGCGGACTAAATTGCCTCTTACAAATTGAGCCCTAAGTCCCGCTCACGCCGCTGTGCGTGGTGGTTGAAGGGTTAGTGTGTTGGCGGAGTTATTCGTCGGTTGGGCTTTTTATGGATCGATTACCCTATGAAAGTTTATAATAATTCACTATAGTTGTTGAGGTCTATTCCTTATTCTGTTGTCTTGCTATCGTTACCAGCGGATTCGCCGCTGGGAGCACTGCATGCAATCGATGCTTAAAACCATACTATGCTATAATGAAACTACAGACATTTTTAACAACAGCCGCGCTCCTAACGGGCCTTTACGCTTCGTCCGCCCAAGGGGCGCTCCTCATCAACTTCACGGAATCCGGCGGTGACACCACCGTCACCTTTTCTGGCTCATTCAATTTGAATGCCACTCTGGGGTTTGATAGAAGCCTCCCTTCTGGTAATTATTTGGCCCCAAATTTTACAGCGGCAGGCTACATTTCCATTCCAGGAGCCAACAAAGATAATTATTTACTAAATACACAACCGTTAACCTTTGGTGGGTCAGGTTCACCTATTGTTGGCATTTGGAGCAGTGTTACCGGAAACAATTTCGGCTTACAATATGTTCCTAGTATTGCCGTTCCGGCTGGCTATATCTCGGGCGATCCCTTCAATGGTTCGGCGGTAGCGGTGGGTAGAGATTTCGCATCTTTGCGCCTCACCCCAGGTACAACCGTGGTCAACACCTTCTCGAATGGCCCTATCTCTGATACCGTTACGATCAACGTTACGGGTGCAGCAGTAATCCCTGAACCCTCCACTTACATTGCTGGTGCTGGCCTAATTGGCCTGGCTGCATTCGTCTTCGTCCGCGCTCGTCGCAAAAAAGTCGCTGCTACCAAGTAATCGACGGCCAATACTTTCAACGAAGCCCGCGATGGACAAAATCGCGGGCTTTTTCGTGCGGTTTTAATTGGCACGAGCCACGCCCTCGCTCTCACTCCGTTACATCGGCGCTGGCGAGGTAGGATACGGCGGCGGTGAGGGACTCGCGAAGGATGTGCTCAAGATTGGGGGCCTGATCGGCGGGCATAAACGCCTTTTGCTCGACTAAATACTTCTCCAGACAGGTTGCGGCGGCGGAAAAACGACAGAAGCTGGCGCTGGCCGACACCCCGATGAGCGTGTGCAGGTGGCGGGCAGCAAGCGCTGGATCATTCTTTGCAACGGCTTCTAGGTAGTTGCTATGGATCTGCTTCAAGTCTTCGGTCGACATGGCCAGCACTTCCCGGATGAGCGCTTGATCATCGCCCAGCCGTTTAGTTAGCGCAGTGAAATCAAGCAATGCCGCTGTGCGGGTGGCTCTAGCTTCGACCGATTCCTGTGGAGTACCGAGGCAGCGGTCGACAACTTCGGCGACATTGTCAGGTGATAGTGGTTTGACGATGCATTCGTTCATGCCAGCGGCCATGCAGGCGCGGCGATCTTCTGCACGGGCATGGGCAGTCATTGCAATGACCGGGGTGATCGGGAGCTGGTGCTCGGCTTCCCATTCTCGCATGGCGAGGGCAGCTTCTAGACCATCGACGACGGGCATTTGAATGTCCATGAAGACGAGGTCGTAGTTGTTTTGGCGAAAGTATTCAATGGCCTCCAGCCCGTTAGCGGCGGTGTCGACGGTGACCCCGAGGCGGTCGAGCATGCCACAGGCTACGAGCTGGTTGACGCGATTATCATCGGCTAACAGGACATGGGCGGATCGCCGGCGTACGCGCTCTTTGAGTTCGTCTTTGGCGGATTTGGCTTGGGCGGCTTTTTTGACGTTGATTGGTGAAAAAGGCTCAGGGAAGCCAGATGAGGTTTCGGGAGCCTTCTCAAATTGTGCGGTGAACCAAAATTCCGAGCCCTTTCCGGGTTCGCTGTTGATGCCGATCTTGCCGCCCATAAGCTCGACGATTTCCTTGGATATCGCCAAGCCCAGCCCGGTGCCGCCGTAGAGTCGGGTGGTGGAGGCGTCTGCCTGCATGAAGGCGCTGAAAAGCCGTTTTTGAACACTGGGTTCGATGCCAATGCCTGTGTCACGAATCGAAAAGCGAAGCCAGACGTCGGAGCGAGTTTCTTCCAGCACCCTGACGGAGAGTTCGATTTTGCCTTCCTTGGTGAACTTGATGGCGTTGTCGGCCAAATTGTGGATGATCTGCTTGAGCTTTCCGGAGTCGCCGCGGAGACGTTGGGGGGTCTTCTTGTCGACGTTACTCGAGAAGGCGATGCCAGCTTTTTCCGCCCGAATTGATAGTGGAGAGCTCAATTGGCGCATCACAGCACGCACGTTAAAACGATGGACGTCCAGCTCGAGCTTGCCAGATTCTGCTTTGGCGAAATCGAGGATCTGATTGATCAACAACATGAGTGATTCGCTGCTGGAGAGTATGAGGTCTGCAGTTTCGCGGTGTTGTTCAGGAAGGCCTGGAGTGTCGAGCAGGAGGTGAGTCATGCCAATAACACCGTTGAGCGGTGTGCGTATTTCATGGCTGACATTGGCCAAGAATTGGCTTTTGGCTAGGCTCGCTTGCTTCGCCTGCTCGGCTAGGGATTGGAGGTTTTGCTTCTGCTTGACTGCATCTGAAATGTCCCAGTTAGTGCCTACCATGCGGACAGGCTTGCCCTTGGCGTTGCGCTCCACGGTTGCAAATGCCCGTAAGTGTCCTTCGCTACCATCGGGCTTCAATACACGGAAGAGAATGTTCAAGAGCTCCCCGCCTTCTAGAGTCTCTTGGAGTTTCTTGAAGTAGTCCGAGACGTCATCTGGGTGAATCCATTGGCGAATGGATTCAATGCCGTTTAGTTGAACGGGGGGGGTGCCATAGAGAGCAAACATTTGTTCGTCCCAAGTCAGTCGGTCATTCAGTACATCCCAGTCCCAGACGCCGACGCCGCCCGCGCGCGTTGCCAGCGCCAGACGCTCATTAACGGTTTTTAGCTCGCGTTCAAGCCGACGATTCTCGGTGACGTCTTCGATCTGGGAGACAAAAAATAATAATTTTCCTTTGGCGTCGTGGACAGCAGAAACGGTTAGATTAACCCAAATTGCGTGGCCTTTGGCGTGGATATAACGCTTCTCGATGCGGTATTCTTTTTTCCCTGAAGACGTAATGTCCTGAAGATGCGCCAGACTCATTTCAATGTCATCTGGATGCGTTATTTCAAGGAATGTGAGGCCCAACAACTTTTCCCGTTGATAGCCAACAATGCGGCATAGTGATTCGTTGACTCGAACCCAGCGCCCATCCTTTGTGCAAATAGCCATACCGATGCCGCTAGCGTCAAATGCCGCCCGGAAACTGGCTTCGCTTTCCGGAATGTGCTTGTGGGATTGTGCTAAAAGGGGAGAGATTGAATCGGACGAGGGGCTGGGAACTTTTTGCGGACGAGGTTCCATGGTCTAGGGGTGAATATGAGGAACGAATATTGTATATAAGTAAGGATACTGCGATCTGTCCAGCATTCACTTTGTACGCATTTATCGGACCAATGTCCATTGGGAGTTTACTTAATCCATCGACAAGCCAATACCGCTACATTTGACTTAACCGATATTTCCCACTGCCATATGATGATTTTCAATCGATACCGAAACTTATTGGCCATGTTCATGGCTGTGATGCTTGCCAGCTCGCTCCTGGCACAAAGTCCGGAGGAACTAGTGGGGCAGGGCGTTGCCAATGTACTACCCGGTTATCAATTTAGTAAGCGTCTTGCAGGGCCCACTGAGGATGATCATGTACTGCTTTTCATCAATGGTCGTGATACTGCCTTGGTGACATGGACCACCGGCGAACCTAAAACGGTCGACATCCCCGCCAGCCCAACGAACTTTACGGTGTTTAACACTAATGGGCAGCCGTTGAGCACACTATTTGTACAGAATTTTAATATTGGCTTGGTTTTGGTCAAAGAGCCTGCGATTTACGTGCCACAGGGTGAGAATGCCATCCTGCAAGTGGCTGCGCTTGCTCAAACTGTTGCCCCGAAGCTGAGCATCCGCGGTCCACAGGTCATTGATTTGGACTGTGAATTCGTCAACCCGATGCAAAAACCACTCATTCTGGCTATTCCTGGCGAAAATAGTGTGGCAGTAAAGCCAGGGGCCCGTCACGTGGTTAGCAAACAGGTGAATGTCGGTCGTTCGTTTGAGCCTATGCGCATCAATGTTGGAGCCTCGGGTATTTTCCAAACGGTGACCATCGAAATGGAAAATCCAATAATCGTTGATTTGCGCGCCGATTTGCCGGGGAAATTGACTGTTGATATCCTTAATCCAACGGCTGATCCATTTTCTGGGCGCATGGCTATGCGACTTGTGGGTAACACGAAACCTCCATTCGAATTTCCTGTTGAAATGGGGCCTAAGGAAACTATCAAGCAGATGGAAATTCCACTGGGTATCGAATTGCCACTGCCGCAACCGGTTCAGATCACTATAACTCAGCCGGTAGGCAATCCACGGCAAGATGTTGAACTCACGCGCACCGCGGCAATGCAGTTTATGAATGTACCTGGTCTCAGACCTGGACCAGACAAGGCACCGGTAGCTTGGCAACTCGTTACAAACGGTAGTGCCTTTGCTGATTTGCGCGCTGGACAACCCACTCAAGGTGCCCCCTGGGGAGATGAAACAATCATTCTCGCTTATCAATTTGAGCAGCCGGGATCTTCGTTGCGGGTCGTTCCCATCAATCTCCAGTCAGTTCCAATCGCCCAAATGCCTGCGTCGGTGGGGTTCTGGATTAACGGTGACCGTTCGGGCAATCGTGTTTCCGTCCGCTGGAAAGACGCCACCGGAAAAGTATTTCAGCCTAGAGCGCGGGTGATCGATTGGATGGGCTGGCGCTATGAGACTTTTGCGACTGATCCAACCATGCAAGCGCCACTGGAGTGGGATAGCCTTTTATACGTGGAGGGCACCAAGCCGAGTACTGGCGCATTGATGATCAGCGGTCCGGTTTTGACCTATCAGTCGAATCGGGTGTCTCAGGCGGGCAAGCAAAAGAGCGTCGAGGTGAAGGATGATGTTTCCTATGGCAATCCAGTTAAGCTTGATCCCAGTAAGCTTGCACCTGTCACGACGCCTAGCAGGTGACCCCCCCCTCAGCCTTTTGCCTCACGGCGGTTCCACCAGGATGCCAAGGCGACGCCAGAGAGGTTGTGCCACAGGCTGAATAAGGCTCCGGGTAGCGCCGCAAGTCCCGTGAAGAACTGTTGTCCCAATTGAACGGCGAGACCGGAATTCTGCATGCCTACTTCGATTGCAAGCGTGCGTCGTTCGTCTTCCTGCGCTCCCGCTAACCAGCCAGCGCCATAGCCCATCGCCAAGCCAAGCAGATTATGCAATATGACTGCGCCGATTATTGCCGCAGGAAAATTAAGGACGTTCTTCTGGTTGAGGCCCATGACAATTGCGATGATGAATACAATTGAGAGCATCGCAACCCATGGGAATATTTTCAATATGGGCTTACTTCGTCCTCCCAGAAAATGCCGGACAATGAGCCCGAGAATGATCGGGGCGAGCACAACTTTAAGGATGTTGATAAACATGCTGGTAGCGGGCACCTCAATCGCAGCACTGGCTAGCAGTTCGACTAAGAGTGGGGTGAGTAAGGGGGCCAGTAGGGTTGAGCATGTTGTTAATGAAACAGACAAGGCGACGTTGCCACGAGCTAGATAGGTGACGACATTCGAGGCTGTTCCACCCGGGCAAGCGCCGACTAGCACCATCCCCACGAGTGCTTCATCGGGTAGTTTAAAAGCCTTGCTGATCAGCCATGCCAATAGCGGCATAACAGTAAACTGAGCGACCACACCTATGCCGATTAGTCGCTTGTGATCCCAAACTCGCTTGAAGTCGACGGGGGTTAGGGTGACACCCATTCCGAACATGACCAAGCCGAGTAGCCAGGCTATGTAGCCTTTGGCCCAGATGAATAAGTCGGGCTCCCACAGAGCCAGTGCCGATGCTGCGATCGCCAAGGGCAGGAAGAGGTATTGCAGCATGAATCAGGTGTAGAGGTAGATGAGGACCGCGACGGCCAGCACGATACGATACCAAGCAAAAAGAGCTAAACCGTGTTTGGACAAATAGGCGACGAGCCATTTGACCGCCAGCATTGCGGATGCCCAAGCAACGATGATACCAAATAGGGCTGGGCCGGGAGAAAGTGCTTTGAGCATCACCGGCCCCATGGTTAACGCTTTGTAGGCGGATGCGGCGGTCAGGGTGATTAACCCAAGCAAAAAACTGAATTCCGCTGCGCGCTTGGGGGTTAATCCAATCACATAGCCGCCGACAATGGTCATCATCGAGCGACTTGTACCAGGCCACATGGCGATGCATTGCAGGAAGCCCACCGTTAGCGATTGCTTGAGTGTTAACTCGTGCAAGTCGGGGGAGGCGTCTTCCATCGCTTTGGGACGCCGAGAGCGGCGTGCTTCTACTGCGAGCATTAGGATAGCCCCAGCAATAAGCGCGATGACAATGGGGATGGTGTGGAATAGCTTTTGCTCGATCCAGTCGTCCAGCAACAAGCCAATAAAGGCTGCGGGTAGAAAAGCAGTAAAGAGGTTTCGGGTTAGCAGTAGCCCCGTTCGACTTTGGCCGAGCACACCTCGGAGCATATCGATCAGACGACTCCAATAGAGTAGCACCACAGCCATAATTGCGCCGAACTGGATAATAATGGCGTAGGCGTTGGCGACATTTTCCAGTGTCAGCGGTTCGCTGTCGTCTCGGAGTATCGGCTGGCCAAGATTATCAGTCAGCACGGTTTGAGTATTCAACCCGAGCAAATCGTTGGTGATGAGCAGGTGACCGGTTGAGGAAATGGGGAGATATTCGGTAATCCCTTCGACGAGCCCCAGAATCAGAGCATCGATGTAGGAAATCTCGCTCTTGGGCATCATCTCAGGGGCTTGGACTTCCGCCTCCGTCTCACCGTAAAGTGAGGCAGAAAGCAGGAGAGCCAAAATAAATAAGAGGGCTTTATTCATAGGGAATGTTTACATCTGGCCTAAGGCGCGAGTAGTGTAAAGCATGGTCTGCCCTGATAACAAAGTGTTTGTCACGTCGCATGCGTATGTCTAGACAGCCATCATGTTTTCCCACCTATCGAGAAAAAATTATTGGCGGCGTTTGTTTCTAATCGCCTTCTTGTTTCTCAGTGTCGCGATGGGTGCCCGTGCGGATGAGTCTCCGAAGGTGCTAGCGGCGATCAAATTCCCCCCAGTAAAGGCGCTTTCGAATGAATTAATGGGGCTGACACGCCAAGTTATGCCCGGACAGCAAACGGAAATGTGGCCGATGATGCTATTAGGTGCTTATGGCTACCCTAACTTTGCTGGTGTCTCGGAAACTCAGGGGCCGACAATGTTTTTTTTCCACGCAGCCAAAGGCGACCCCACGCCTTACGTAATCCTTACCAAGATGAGTGAGAAGGCCGCGATGCGCAAAGCGCTCACGATGAAATCTAAAGGCGGCAACTCGATGTTTGGTTTCCTTTCACCCGGACTGGTCGCAGTGGATCGAGACGGTTGGACGCTTTTTTCAAACGATGCAGCATCGTTTGAATATGTTCAGGACCTTGACGCTTTGGCGCACTTATCCGACGAAATGAAAGGTTTTGATATCAATGCACGCGTTTTTGTCGGGCCGGAAATGATGTCAAAATGGGTGCAGAACATTAAGGAAACCATTGCGGATGACCACGTGCTCAACGGTGGTTCCGTGAAGGACCCAGCTCTCCTGCATAAGCAGTTGTTTGTCGAATTCCTCGCAACTATCGGTGAGAATATCGAGTGGGCAGGTATCGGTCTGAATATTACGCCTGATGAGGTCGCTATGGGATTTTCAGTGCAAGCGATTGAAGGTGCGCCAGAGTATTCGTTACTGTCAGCCAAGGCGGGTGGCCCGACTCCGATTGCCAACTATGTAGCGCGATCCATGGTCTCCTATGTGTCCAATGTCGATCATCATGAGATCTTGAAATATTATGAGGTTTTAGAAAGCCGAGCCATGGAGGTCGTTACTGAAGAGGGGCGTAAGTGGCTGACGAAAGCGGGTGAAGTTAACCGTACCCTTATCTCAAAAATGGGGGACTCGCATGTCGGTTCCATCGCTTTTTCAGACGAAAACGTTGTCGCTACATCTGCGATGTCCAGCGAGTTGGATAACGCGGTCGTGGTTGAGTCAATGCGCTTCTATTATGAGGAACTCATGCCGTATTTGCTACAGCAGTGCAAGGCGATGGGGTATCCGCAAGAAGCTATGGAAATGGTGATTAAAGCGGATGTCGCCGAAGTTCAGAATAGCCCCGTTAACGAAATTCAGTCCAAAATAGGTTCTCCGCTGGTGGGGCAACTTGATCCTACGAACGAGGAAGAGTATATAAGGACGGAGCAGACATTTTTTTCCGTCGTTATGGGCAATGTGCTTTCATCAACTAAGCTCGATGTTCTGGAGACACTGGCCAACAATTTGACCGAGGAAAAACCTGTTGCCGATAACATCGCATCACGCATTCAGCTGGCAAATGGGCAAGCCATTGGCTCAGAAATCGATGTCGGTTCTGCAGTTGAAATCTTTGCGCAAGGATTTGATCACGAAAGCGAGTTTGCGCGGCAAGCATTGAAGCAGTTGATGGCAAGCGATCTTGCTCCGATCACCAGTAGCCTTCGTTTGGGTGACGGCCAGGGTGTCTACGAATTCGCCGTGCCGGTGAGTACGATTGTGCAGCTTTCGGAAGTTAGTCGCCAAATTAAGCAATCTGAGATGGAAATGAAGACGATGGGCGGCGAGCGCCCGCAAGCATCACCCAAACCTGAACCGGCTAAGTAGTCGGCTTCCTAATTTAGATATCGTGTCCCGACCTAGCCCTACAAAACGCACTGCTCGCTTCCCTGAGCCTGTCCCTGCACGCCGTGAAGGTGAAATGGACGGTTTGCCTACTGTGATGATCGTGAACACGGCGCTCAAGGGATACGCCGAAGCTGACGAGTTTCCTTATCATGTCAGGATTGCTGTCGGCTATCAGTCCAACGATGCGCTTCTCGGTTTACCGACGCCTAAAGAGATTCGCACATTGGAGTCGCTGGAAGACTCAGTACTGGCGGCGGTGCGTAAGGCTGGAACTGGGCATTATATTGGGAATACTTCTTGGAATGGTGTGCGCGAATACAACTTCTATGTTGATGAGCCTGAAGCGGTGGATGCGCGATTGGAAAAGCTTGCCGAGCAGCAGCATCGGCCGATTCAATATGAAATCCAGGAAGACCCTGATTGGGAACGGGTGACATTTTTCTTCGACTACGATCAATGAAAAGCGCAATTGTCATAGGTGGGGGCATCACTGGACTTACGCTCGGTTGGGCACTTCAGCGCGCAGGTAAATCGGTGCGCGTGCTGGAGAAATCCGCGCAGGGGGGGGGGGCAATCCGTACGTTGCGTCGTGATGGCTACCTTGCGGAGGCAGGGCCAAACTCACTTTTAGTCACAAGTCCGGCGTTGGAATCCTTTCTACGTGGTCTCGGGCTTGGTCCGCAAATGCTCAAACCCACTGAGTCAGCGAAGAAGCGTTATATTTTAAAGGATGACGAGTTTGTTGTCGCTCCGATGGGGGGGGGGGGGATTATTTCCACGCCGCTTTTTTCTACTGGTGCGAAGTTTCGTCTAGTTGGTGAATTATTCGCTAAGAAGCCAAGTGGGCTCCTTGAAGAGAGCTTGGCGAGCTTCGTGGAGCGCCATTTTGGGCCGGAAGTGTTGGACTACGCCGTGAACCCCTTCGTGGGGGGGATCTATGCAGGAGATCCGCGTAAACTCTCTGCTCAGCATGCTTTTCCAATGCTGGCGGAGGCTGAGAACGATTCTGGTTCTGTTATCATAGGTATGATTAAAAAACGCCGCGCAAAGCATGCCCGTGGCGAGACATTTAAGCCCTATTCGCTGTCGTTTCGAGATGGCCTACAGGCGCTGCCCGATGCGATTGCAGCCAAACTTGGTCCGGCACTGAATTTATCGGCGGAAGTACTTTCAATTGAGCAAATCGATAGTCGCTGGTCGGTGACTTGGCGTAATGCCACAGGCGTCGAGCAAACAGATGTCACCGATGAGTTATATTTGACGATTCCATCCTTCGCGCTGGCTGATCTGCCTTTACCGGACAAGGTAACTGAATCGCTGTCGTTGCTAACAGAGATCGAATATCCGCCGGTGGCCTCAGTCGCTTTGGGCTTTGATCGCTCGAAGGTCGCGCATCCGTTGGATGGTTTTGGTGGGCTGATTCCCGAGATGGAGGACCGCGCTGCGTTAGGCATGCTATTTTCCTCATCGTTGTTCACTGGTCGTGCGCCTGACGGTAAGGTGCTGCTAACGGTCTTTCTCGGTGGTGCCCGGCAGCCCGAAATTGCCCAGAAGGCACCCGAAGAAATTCAGGAAATCGCCGTTCACGAGGTGAACCACCTTCTTGGTGCGACGGGCAAACCAGAGTTCGCAGAGGTCACCGTTTGGCCGCGTGCGATCCCGCAATACAATGTTGGCTACAGCGATTTCCTTGACCAAATTGCAGCCACAGAAAATGCGTTTCCTGGCCTGCATCTATTGGGAAATTATCGTGGTGGAATTTCTGTCGGCCAGTGCATCATAAATGCAGCGGAGGCAGTGGAGCCACTGGGGTAATTCTATCCGACATCTTGCTCGAACAGCAGCAAATCGATGTGGCGGAAAACCAGCTCGCCCATAGTGTTGCAGTCAAGGAATCCCCTGAAGTCATGAAATTCTGCAAGCTCTTCTTTGAGCTGTTCGGTTTTTTCTGGCGTTGATATTTCGTCTTCGCCCATGCAGACACGCAAGTTGCTGAGGCGATAGGGAATCGTGTTGGCGCGGCGAGCCATCAACGCTCGTTCCTCGATCTGATACTGCTGGATTGTTTCGTGGTTGAGCAGGCCTGTGCAGAGCTTTACCACGGGCAAGTTGTCCTTAAAGAATTGTGGTAGGTAGATCTTGTGCTTACCCTCATAGCTTTGCTGATCGAAGTCGATTGGTCGTACGCGATATTGTTCGTTGTCGAAGTCTGGCGTGATGCCGACGACGTAATTATATGATCGCATATCGCCGAGCAAGCGGGTGAAGCAGCGCTCATTGAACTTGATGAATTCCTTGGCAACACGGACGCGATTAAGGCTGTCACGGTTAATGTAATCACGGATGAACTGATCACCCGGAACGCCGACAATGTGCTCCTCAATGAGGGTGTCTTGATAGACCAAGTAATTGATGCTTGATGGCGAGAGTAGCTCCTCAAGCTCAAGTCCGTAGATGCGCGATGCGTCGGCGCGCTTCACGTAAAAGTAGTCGTAGTTGTCGTTATATTGGTTGATAATTCGGATGCGGAAGGGGAGCGAATTACCGAACGAACAGAAGTCGACGCGGTCGACACGCAGGTGTTCAATACTCTCGGTGCCTGCGATCTGGAGCAGTGCATAAATGCGGGTCAGTGCCTCGTTGATTTCGACGAAAATCGTCGGCTCATAGATGAAGGTTCGCCAGAGGGTATCTTCACCATCACTGTTGAGTAAAGGAAAGGACTCGTAGGGAGTCGTAAGGCCTTTGTAAAGAATCGGCAGGTCAATTTCCCGTCCGTATTGCTTGAGGTAAGAGTGCAGGTCTGCGTTGATGTTATAGTGCTTCTTACGCTTTGATATAACCTGCATGGCTTTTGATGTTAGACTGGTAATGTCAGAATTGGCCAGCGCGATTTTAGTGTGGAAGCCAAGCGCGTCGGATTTGTTGACGCAGGCTTTCGGGCAGACAAGCAATCTGAGTAAATACGGTTAAATCGCGTAAACCAGGGCGGCCATTTCGTATTGCTTCACGTAAAATGTATAACAGTGCATCATAGGCGTGCGTCCGGGCTGCTTCGTTGGCCACGACCGTAAGCAAACAGGCGGCGTAAGCTTCTGGTGAGAACAAATGTCGTTGTCGCCGCGCCCACAAGTAATAGGTTTTCCAAGAATTCTTTTGATTGGAAATCCGCGGTCGATCATCATCAAAATGCCAGATGCTCAGTGGTTCCATTATTACGCGCCAGGGTGTTTTCATGCCTACAGTGGCTCGGCAGAGCCAGTCACAATCATGAAGGACAACTCTGCGAGAGCCCCAGGGAATCTTGCGCCAGATGTCTTTGGGGCCAGAAAGTGAAGAGGTTAGGAGGAGGCCTTCGCCGTGGACCAAACTTCGTCGCCGAAATGTATAGTCAGGATAGGCTTCGCCGAGATCGGGTTCACGCCGCGGCATCACTTCTTCTCCTCTCGTGGAACGGCGGATAACCTGATGAGCTAGGATGCCTCGATAATTATTTGCTTTGGCGTGCGAGCGGCAGGTGCTTAATTTATGAGGGAGCCATTCGTCGTCGTCGTCAAGGAACGAGACCCATTCTCCACGCGCCTCCTGTACGCCAACGTTGCGTGAGTGATTGCCATTGTTCAATACAGAGGTTTCTCGGTAGCGTATTCTCACATCGCCGAATTGAGCGATGACTTCTTGGCTATCCGGACAAGGGCCGTCGCTGACAACGATTATTTCCCAGTCTGACAAGTCTTGTCGTAACACGGAAACGATCGCACGTTTCAACAGGATCGGACGTTGGTGCGTGGGGATGATGATCGACGTCCAAGGCATGACGGAATGCGTTTATGCCTAATGGAAGCGCCGCCGCAAATTGGTTGGCAAAATGCCGAGCTCTTCGCGGTATTTCGCCACTGTGCGCCGGGCAATTTTTACGTCTTCTTCAGCCAGGATTTTCACGACTTCCTGATCGCTGAGCGGCTTGGCGGGATTTTCATCACCAATGATATGCGCGATGCGATCCTTGATGCTTTTATTGGAAACGGATTGGCCGTTTTTACCTTGATAGCCAGGAGTGAAGAAATATTTGAACTCAAAGACGCCGTGTGGCGTTTCAATGAACTTGTTGGCGATCGCGCGGCTCACAGTGGTTTCATGCACGCCAACTGTCTGTGCAATCTGATTCATGGTCAGCGGACGCAGTTTTGAGACGCCATGCTCGAAGAATTCCAGTTGGTATTTAAGGATTTCTTCGGTGATGCGCTCAATGGTCTGCTGGCGCTGTTCGATCGAGTTCATCAGGAACCGGCCAGCACGGATTTTTTCGCGGATATATTCTTTGTCTTTGCCGACGATTTTTCCAGTGGCAATCATCTCCTTGTAGGCTGGGCTGATGCGTAGGCGAGGGATGTAGTCGTTGTTCAGAATGATGACCCAAGTATCATCCTGTTTTTCGACGGTGACGTCGGGCACGACAACACGGTTGTTATCATCACTGAACTTACTGCCTGGGGCGGGATCAAGCGCGGCAATTTCTTCAATAGCGAACTGAATCTCGTCAACTGAAGCGCCTGCTTTACGGGCAATATCAGGAATCCGGTGTCGGAGTAGCAACTCGTAATGATCGCGAATGATTTCTGCCGCCAGCGTGTCCTCGCGCTCCATCAACTCTAGCTGAGTGAGGAGGCAATCTTGAAGATCTTTTGTGCCGATGCCAGGGGGGTCCAAAGTCTTGAGCAGATCCGAGGCGGCCTGCATGTCTTGGAGTGGGAGACGCGTCATCAATGCGGCGTCGGAGAGCGTAGTCGTCAGAAAACCGCGATCGTCAAGGCTACCGATTAGATAGTCTACGCCTTCTTTCATCGTGGGCGTCATGTCACACAAATCGGCCTGGCGAATCAGATGCTCCTGTAGTGATGTTTCACTGACGAGCGAGTCAAAAAAGTGTTGGCGACGCTGGGCGTCCTCGCTGGTGTAAACTGAATTCGACGCCTCTTGGGTGTAGTATTCCCGGTAATCCTCGTCGAGCTGGCTAAGCTTGGAGTAGTCCTCTTCGCTCAGTTGCATTTCGTCATTGCTGACGTTGTCGTTGTCGGTGGCTTCTTGATTGGCCTCCGAGGTCTCTTGCTCCAAGCTAATGCCTTCGATAGGCAGTTCTTCGAGCGTTGGATTTTGCTGCAATTCTTCTAAAATGGAATTGCGAAGCTCGAGAGTTGCCGCTTGGAGGATTTTAAGGGACTGACGCAGCTGTGGCGCTAATACTAATGTCTGCGCCTGTTTCTGTACCTGTTGAAGTCCCTGATGTGCCATATGAAACTGATAGAAAGTCGCTCACGATCGGGGTAAGTGGGCGGTAGATGTAAACTGTTAGCGTTGGGCGTGACGTAGGGCTGCGCCGTCACCATCTGGCCCGAAAAGATCTTGCACATAGAGTGCGAGTTTTTCGTTGGTCGGTCCGTATCCATCACTATAAAGATAAACTTCCAGTGCGGTCAGTAACTCGGTGGCAGATTGGTAGCGATCTTCACGCTCACGGGCCAGAGTTCGGTAGAGAATGTCGTTGAGCTTGTCATCGACGCCGTCGCGCATGCGGCGGAAATCTGGCAGCTCCAAAGTCAGAATGCGCTCGCGAGTGGTGTCCGAGTCTTCACCCTCAAAAATATTGTAGCCGAGTAACAGCTCCGAGAGGACGATTCCACAAGGGAAAATGTCTGCCCGAGCGTCAGTGACCTCTTTGCGGGCTTGTTCAGGAGAGAGGTATTCGTCCTTTCCTGCAATGACTTCGCCTTCCTCATTATACATGAGATCCAAGGCTTTAGCGATACCGAAGTCAGTCAGCTTCACGTCACCTTCGTAGGCGAGCATGATGTTTTTCGGCCCTACGTCGCGGTGGACAATCCCGAGGGGACGGCCATGCACGTCACGCTTTTGATGCGCGTAAGCTAGGCCACGTGCCACACGAGAGACGATAAATACAGCCAAGTCGACCGGGATCAACTGGTTCGTTTCGATGTGATGATTGATGAACTCCTCGGTATTGAGGCCGTTCACATACTCCATCACCATAAAATATTGATCACCCAAAGCACCTAGATGGTAGGTCTGGACAATGTTCGTGTGGATTAAGTCCGCCACCAGACGCGCTTCGCCGATGAAATTGCTGCGAAATTCGTCGAAGACTGAGAATTCTTCACGAATCAATTTAATCGCAACCACTTTACAAAACTCGTCGCTGCCGTGTTGCCGGCCTTCATAGACGACACCCATGCCGCCTTCGGCGATCTTGCGCACCAGTTCGTAGTGTATCTCGTTGAAGAGGTGTTTTAAACGTTCCACTGTTCGCAAGATAAACTTCTAGGCGTAACGATCAAGCGGGAAATTTTTAAATGTGCACGTTTCTTGCTCGTGACCTTGTTGAAGCTCCGAATTTGACATTGGGGCTTGGTTCGGCCAAATTGTTGGAATGATCAATCTTACTGAATCCGCCGCCGAACAAATTCGCAAGCTGCACGCCCAGCAGGACGCCGCTGAAAAGGTTTTACGCGTCTTTGTTGAAGCTGGCGGCTGCTCAGGTTTTGAGTATGGAATGTCCTTTGATGTACCGAAGGAAGATGACGAGTGCCTGAACGATCAAGGAATTGATTTCATTGTCGACCCGGCCAGTTTTTCATATTTGGACGGCTGTAACATTCATTTCGATGATGGTCTCCACGGCAAAGGCTTTGAGATCAACAACCCCAATGCTGCCAGCACTTGCGGTTGTGGGAAATCGTTTAATTAAAGGCTAGGGCTGAAACATGTTCAGCGCCCGAACACTTTCAATCGCCATCCAAAGTATAAAGCCGCCAACTGGCAGGTAGACTAGCGCAGCTTTCCAGCGGCTAACTCCACCCGGATCGTATTTACCGAAGGTTGCACGCTCAAAGGCGCTGTTGGAAAAACGCCGAAACTGCGGGAGCAGCTTCCGTCTACCCTGCAATCGATCCCGCGCCGCCTGACGTTGACGGTGGTGATAGAGCCAGCGAAAGAAGTGGTTGAACATGGATAGGGCGAGGAGAAATTATTTCCGTGTCTTCGAGCGGTTGAATCGTAATAATCCAGTTTTTCTATACTTGTGAAAACAACGACGCAAACTATTCGGCAACTCAAGGGCAAACGTCCAATTGTGGTCCTGACCGCATACGACTTCATCACGGCGCAGCTCGCTACGGAGGCTGGAGTGGATATGATCCTGGTTGGTGATTCGCTCGGAAACACTGCTTTGGGTTATGAGTCCACAATTCCCGTAACGGTTGATGCCATGCTTCATCATTGCGCCGCTGTGGCGCGAGCGAAGCCTTCGGCTCTGCTGATGTGCGATGTGCCGTTTGCGGTGGCTGGTCATTCCACGGACTACTTGCTGGATGTCTGTACCCGCCTGCTCCAAGTAGGCGGCGCTGAGTGCGTAAAGATTGAAGGCGGGAAATTGATTGCCGAAAAGTGTGCTTCGGTTGCTCAGGCAGGGATCCCTGTTATGGGCCACATTGGTCTGAAGCCGCAGGATGTGCTTCAGCTCGGCGGCTACCGTAAATTTGGTAAGAGCGCCGCGGAGCGCCAGATACTGATCGACGAAGCCCGGGCATGGGAGCAATCTGGAGCTTTTGCTCTTTTAATGGAGATGATGGACTTCGAAACTGCTGCAGCGGTTACTGAAGCGATCAGCATTCCGACAATAGGCATTGGCGCTGGCCAGGGTACTGATGGCCAAGTTCTCGTTATATCTGACGCCTTGGGGCTTAATGCTGGCAAGTATCCGGGCTTTGCCAAAAAGTTCGTCGATTTGCGGAGCATTGCCGTGGAGGCGCTGGCTCAATATGCGACCGAGGTGCGGGAACGGAAATTCCCCGAATGATCAGGAGGCCTTACGCCAGCGGTAGTGAAAATTGAAACGTGGTGCCTTGTGGCCCGGTTTCGACGAGTTCGATTTTTCCGCGATGGCTGTTGATGATCTGCTTGGAAATCGCCAAGCCCAGACCGGAACCTTCTGGACGACCCGAGAGGAACGACTGGAAAATGCGCTCGCGTAGTGCTGCGGGGACGCCAGGGCCATTATCGCTGATAATTACTTTCCCTTTGGGAGTATCGAGATTTTCATCTTTGGCGACGGTTACGATGACTTTGCCGCCGTCAGGCATGGCATGGAACGCATTGAGCACGAGGTTCAGCACCACCTGTTGAATCTGGCCCTTGTGTGCTTCTACGCGTAGAGACTGCTCAGCGGATTGGAAGACGAGATCAACGCCGGTTTGCTCTGCTTTGAGACGGACGAGCAAGACTGTTTCTTCGACCAATGTATTCAGGTCGTAGAGCGCGTGCATCTCAGTGCGGCTTTTCCCGAAAGATAGCACCCGGCCTACGATTTCCTCTAGCTGGATGATCTTCTCAGTGATTACTTGCGTGTCTTTACGGCGCGGATCACCCTCAGCGAAGTCTAAGGTGAGCGAGTCAAAAAGCAGCTTGATAACGGTCAGTGGATTACGGATTTCGTGTGCGATCTCGGCTGAGAGCAGACCTAGGGTAGTCAAGCGCTCATTCTTGCGGAGGCTTTCCTCACTTTGGAATACACGAGCATAGAGCTGGCTGTTCTGGATGGCAACTGCCCCCATGGAGGCCATGCTTGAGAAGAGTTGCCGCTCATCATTGTTGAAGCGGTGAGGGTCGTCGGTATAGGCATTGAGCACGCCGATTGACTGGTTCTCGCAAATAATTGGGGTTGCCAATAGTGAGGATAAGCCGGCGCTTTGAGTTAGCTCAATGAAATGGTGCTCTTCAGTCTGAGGCAGGTTTTGGATGGCGACCTGCTTTCGGCGGTCAATGGCGACCCCGACGGCGGTCTCAGACAGGGAAAGTTCTTCTTGATAATCGATTGGGCCTTCGGTGCCCGAAACCGCTTCTAGTTGAAGTCGTGTGCGATCTTCGTTCAGCAGATAAATCGCGCAAATTCGGCAAGGCATGAGCTTGCGTGATTCGCGTGTAATGGAGTTCAGGATGTCCTTTAGCTCACGCTTACCGCCGAGTAGTTGACCAATGCGCAGCAGTGTTTGAAGTTGATGTGCCTTATCCTTAAGTTGCCGGATGAGCCATAGTCGACTAACCACAGATGTGGCTTCAATCGTTAGCAAGGAAAGTAGCTTAAGATCACGCTCGGTGAACGCATTTGGCCGATCACTGTCAACATTGACTACACCCACTGGCGAGCCATCAACTAACATTGGAGCGGCCATTTCAGATTGAATCGAGGCCTTGACCGGCACGTAGCGGGGGTCTTTATGGACCTCTGGCACCAACAATGGTCGACCATGCAACGCAACCCAACCGGTGATTCCGATGCCGAGTGGAAGGGCGAACTGACTGTTGTTAATCGAGAGTCCGCGGGTTACTTCAATCTCCAGCAGATTGGTGTCGGGATTGGTCAGGGCAACGGATGCGCTGGATGCTCCGAGCACGTCGACGAGTTCCTGTAAAATGGTTTCAAGCGCCTCCCGGGCATCCTCAGTTTCACTGACCAGTCGGCTGATCCGATAGAGGGAATCAATCACAGAGCGTTCGGGCGGGGCGGAATTCATTCGGCAGTTTGTGAGTTCGTTGGTTAAAGAAGTCCGTAAGTTTAGAACCTGAAGCCCACATGGCGAACCAGATTATTCTATAACTTATGAACCAACCAACTTACTAACCAGTGGGCTATTCAAATCAGCCTGCGGCCTCAAATTCGTCGTGTGCTATGATGCGTTCGATTTCATCGCGCAGGGGTACGAGGGTGTCGGCGTTGCTGATCGCCATCGGTCGAGTGGGCTCGATGTAAAAGGTGTCCAACGCTGCACCGCGTTCGGTCGAAATACGAGCAAAACCAATGTCGTAGCCATGTTTGAAAATTGCGTAGGCCAATTGATAGAGCAACCCAAGGTGGTCATTGGCCTGAACCTCAACAATGGTGCGCTTGAGCGAGAGTTCATGGTAGACTTCGACCTTAGCCGGAATCGGCGCACGTAGTCGGTTGGTTTTGGTGGCACCAAACTGGGTTGCCAGCTTGTGCGCCTGTTCCTTAATGGCAGGCATTAGGTCAACGTTATGGAGAAGCGCCTGTTCCAAATGGTTGCGGAAGTTTACCTCTGCTTTACTGTCTTGCACTACGCCACCATCAGGCGCGACGACGTAGAACGTATCGATGGTAATGTGGTCATTTCTGGAGATTGCCTTGGTGCTCAGGATGTTTACCCCGGCGACTGTGAGTGCTCCGGCTAGCTTGTAAAATAGGCCAGCGCGGTCCCACGTGACAACATTGACAACGGTGAGGCCTTGATCCTCATCATTGTTCCAATCAACAACTGGGACGAGTGAGCCAATGCTATCTGCCTCAGAAATGGTCTTGAGCAGTTCATGCACCATTCGAATGTGGAGGATGATGTCATCCGCATCGTTGTGGATAAAATAGCGTTCAGGGAGGAGATTGAAATGTGCATCAATCTGATCTTTTTCAATGCCCTGCAAACGCCGTTCAATAATTTCGCGATAGATCATCGATTTGCGTTCCCTTCGTCGTTTGACCATGGCGTCGGGTTCATGGTGTAGGTTTTCCAGCGCGGCCCGAAATAAGCTTTCGTGGAGGGAGTCCTTGTAGCTGTTCCAGAGGCTGCTGGCAGTGCCCGCAGCATCGCAGTAGGTGTGCACATAGAGATAGCGAAGCGTGTCTTCGTCTCCAACAATATCGGCAAATCGTGCGGCGGTGATAGGGTCATCTATATCGTGCCTTTGCCAGAATCGTGCCATTTCGAGGTGATTCTCGACGATTGTTAAAATTATTTTCCGTCTTTTCTCATCGATACCCAGTCTTTTGAGGATCGGTTCGGCCACACGGACGCCATTAATGCAGTGTGATTGAATACCATCGGACTTACCCAAATCATGAACCAGAAGAATCAGGTAAAGAAGCGCGGGGGTTTCGGTTTTAAGTAGAGCCTGGTGATATTTGGGCGTGTAAACGCCATCTTCACGGAAAACTTCGTCAAGCTTTCGGATGCAGCTCAGCGTATGAATGTCGGCAGTGTAACGATGGTAGAACTCATGTTGGACTAAGCAGGTGATGTCACCAAATTCCGGTATGAAACGTCCAAGTACACCGGACTCGTGCATGAGCAGCAGGGTGGGGTAGACATTACCGCGGGTTTGGAGAATTGAGCGAAACGTACGGTTGGCTGACTCATTATGCATCAATTTAGCGTCGATCATATGGATCGATTGGCTCAAGAGGACCCGCAAATCAAGATCCGGCTCCAGATCATATTGCTGGAGATAGCGAAACATGCGGATCATCCGTGTAGGGTCTTGGATAAAGACGTCCTTATCCTGACTGGAGAGCTGTTTGGGACTGATCAGGAAGCCATCCAATTCCTTTTGGCGATCGATGCGGCGGGAGTCGATGACTGCCTGGAATGAGTAGCCTCGACTCGGCCCTAATTCACTCAGAGCAAGCCGTTGTTCCAGCAGTTTGGAGAGCTGGTAGATGCGGTTGGCGTGCCGATAGTAATCCTGCATGAATGCTTCCACGCGGCGGAAAATATCGCGCTGTTTGTATCCTAATGCCCAGGCAATGCCGGGTTGTGCCTCCAGGCTGAGTTGATCGTTGGGGCGCTTACTGTTGAAGTGTACCTCGTTGCGGACGCGAAGCAAAAAATCGTAGGCTTGGATCAAGTGCTTGCGCTCTTGGTCGCCCAGGAATTTTTTTTCCACGAGAGTGTCAAGCGAGCCTTTTCCTAGGCGCACTTCGGCCATCCACAGGATGTTTTGGTAATCGCGAAGGCCACCCACACCGTTCTTGATGTCGGGTTCCTGAAGGAAAACGCTGCCGCCGTATTTCTCTCTCCGCGCTGCTTGATCTTCAAGACGTTCCTTAGCGTAGGCCCGGTGATCTGCCCGTCGATAATAGCGACGATAGGTCTTTTCAAACTCATCATAGAGCTCTTTGGAACCGTAGATCAGGCGTGCTTCGAGTAGCGCGTTGAGTGTTTGTTGGTCAGCCTTGGCTTCGGTAATGGCTTCCTTAACCGTTCGGCTGGAATGGCCGATTTTCAGGTTAAGATCCCACATCGGGTAGAGGATTTGATCCGTGAGTACTTCTTGAAGCGGCTTGAGCAGATCGGGCTTCACCTTTTTGGGGTAAAGGAACATCACGTCGATGTCACTGAGCGGGCAAAGTTCTGCGCGGCCATAGCCACCGAGAGCCAACATGGCGACGGGATAGGGGGGGGGGCCAAATTTACGTTCGTAGATCGCGAGGGCGTTTTTGAACAGATACTCGATAAGAATATCGATCATTATGGTCCGCGCTTTGGCCACGCGGAGTCCGCCATCACCTTTCTCGTGATAGCGGTGCAGCATCTCTTGCTCAAGGCGTAGGTATTCCTTGAGTTGACGAAGTCGCTCACCGGGGGGGGTGTCGGGTGTGAAATCCAGACGTTTCTCCGCATGTAGTCGAATGCGGCGAAAGAGCGGGTCCTGTAGTGAGTTAATCAATCGTTTCGTTACAGAGGCATACCCGTATCGTAATTTCAACGGGGAAAATGCTATCGGTTGTACATTGTATGGGTTAAATATTTATCATGAATGAATTTGATGCAAATTGCATAGCCGATAACGTACCGATGCATGAAAAAAATTCTTTTAACTGGTTTTGGTGATTGGGCTGGAAGTAATGCAAATCCTGCTGGCGAAGTTGCACATGCCCTCAATGGGGTTCAGTTGGAGGGGGCAAGCATCCGTAGTGTCATTGCCCCATCTGTTTTCAAACAAATGGCTGGTTGTGTAACGGACGCCATTGATGCAGATAAGCCGGACATCGTCCTGATGATGGGCGAATACAATGGGCGGACTATGATTACTGTCGAACGTGTGGCTCAGAACTTCATTGACGCTACTCGCTATGGATTTGGTGATGAAGCGGGCGATATGCCGCAGGACGAAGCTATCGTGCCTGACGGACCCTACGCCTATCCAGCGACGGTTCCTCTACGCGCCATGGTCCGGGCAATGCGCGATGCAGGCGTGCCAGCGGATATATCGGACACTGCGGCGACTTTCGGATGTAACCTATTAATGTATAGCGTGTTGCACTATATCTCAAAAAAGAAACTTCCGATTCGCGCGGGCTGGGTCCACTTGCCATCCTTACCAGCTACTGCCGCACTCGATAAAAACGTTGGCCTACCCAGCATGGCGTTGGAGACCCAAATTGCCGGGCTCAAGGCAGGTATCGTTGCTGCTGCTGCGCACGCAACTGATATTGATGCTCCAATTTCATCAAGGCTACAGATTTAACGATCAACTGATGGACAAAGCGGGTTTTTTAGCAAAAAACCACTGCTGAACTTTACGATTTGGTAGCATATGTGCTTACGGGTGGCAAATTTCTTGCCGTGAAGTTGCTTTCTGGCGGGAAACTTACTTTTTTAGCCCGATGATTCCAACGAAGCATTCCTATCCTTATGATCCGACGTATGGTTATACGCTGGAGACTCTTCTGGAAATCGACTGTCCCCCGGAAGTGGACGGATTTTCGGACTTCTGGCGCGGCGCTTACGCTGCTGCCATGAAGGTTGCTCCGAAGGCCCGCATTATTGACACCGGCTTCGTAGAGAATGGTTGTCGCCTGTATGATATCTATTACACTTCGACTGACGGCATGAAAATTGGCGGCTGGCTGGTCGTTCCGGCCAAAGGCCCCATTCGCCGCGGATTTGTCATGGGTCATGGCTATGGTGGGCGCGAGCAAGGGGATTGTCATTTTCCCATTAAAGAATCGGCGATCATCTTCCCTTGCATGAGGGGGCAAAGTCGCAGTCCCAATCCGCCCATTTCGCCGGAAGCTCATTGGCACGTAACGCATGACATCGACAAGCCCACTCGCTATGTGATCCGCGGTTGTGTGGAGGACACTTGGCTCGCGGCGACTGTCCTGCTGAATCTTTATCCGCAAGTTGAGGGCCATCTTGGCTATTTGGGCAGCAGCTTTGGCGGAGGCGTGGGTGCGTTGGCTTTGCCATGGGATGATCGTTTTCAGAAAGCTCACTTGGGTGTGCCGACCTTTGGAAATCACCCGCTGCGACTAAAAATGCCCACCTCTGGTAGTGGTGAATCCGTCCGCAAATTCGTCAAAAAGTATCCTGGTGTGGCGGAGAAGACTTTGCCGTTTTACGATGCTGCTGTCGCTGCGACCCACATCAAGATACCAGTGCACTGTGTTTGTGCGCTATTTGACCCCAACGTCTGCCCACCAGGCCAGTTCGCTGTTTACAACGCGCTTGCGGGCCCGAAACAGCTGTATGTGCAGGACGCCGGACACTTTGCCTATGACAATGAGGCACAGCAGGGTGCCGAAATTATGGCTGAGATCGAAGCTTTTTTCCAAGACCTTTAACACCACCTTGATTCTGCAATGAACAACATCGCTCAGACTGCCAAATCCAAAACGATGTCCCTTTCTACTCGGACAAAGCCTAAGTCTGTTACGCGTCAGGGTGGTGCGAGGGGCAAGGAAACTGCACCAGTTGATACGCGCCCGCCAATCAAGCGGGAGTATCACAAGTGGCGCAGCACGCGACTGGATCGCGATATGGAGCTGCTCGTTTTCGGTCACGCAGGCACGAAGGTATTAATGTTTCCCACCGCAGGCGGGCGCTTTTTCCAATATGAGGACCTGCGGATTATCGACCGTCTGCGGGATAAGATCGCCGCCGGTCATCTGCAGGTCTACTGCGTCGATTCAGTCGATGGCGAAAGCTTCTACTGCTGGTGGGCAGAACCAAAGGGGCGCATCCAGCGGCACATGCTTTACGAAGAGTACATCCTCCAAGAGGTTTTTCCGCTGATGAAGATCCTCAACCCCGGTCCGCCTGTCATTTCCTACGGGTGTAGTCTGGGTGCCTTTCATGCTTCCAATATCGCTTTTCGGCACCCGCATTTATTCTGCAAGCTTTGTTCTTTCAGCGGGCGATTCGATTTGACCCAGCACATGAATGGCTTCCGTGACTTGCTGGATGGCTATTACGACCAAGATGTCTATTACCACACGCCCTCGCACTTTATCCCGAATTTGCGTGACCACAACATTCTGGAAGCACTGCGCCGGATGGACATCCAGATTGTCATTGGCCGAGAGGACGCCTTTTTCCTAAACAACCTCGCGATGAGCACTGCGCTGCGCAAAAAGTCCATTCCGCACCAGCTTCACACTTGGGATGAAGAAGCCCACCGCGGGTATTACTGGCGCCGAATGACGGACGTATATGTCTAGCTCAATCGAATCTTAATTGACGTCTTTCAGGAATTTATACTTCGACCAGTCTATACCCATCGACTTGGTGACCCCCTCTTGATCTGGAGTGCCGTAAATGAGCGCTGCAATGGTGTAGCCACCTCTCAGGTGTCCGTCTTGCAAATACATCCAGTCGCTGACTTCTTCTCGCTTGGAATTACTTCCAATCAGCCAACGGGTTATGGGTCTGGCCGGGTAAATAAAATTCAAGGGCACTGGCTGCCTCTCCCATGAGCTGCCGCTGGTATTTATCGCCCCAAGCCAGAACGGATTCCGGCTGCGTCGTGAAGTCGATGGGCCGGAGATAACGCCAGCAATAGCCAAAGTAGAAATTCTTGCGGGAAATGGCCGAGTAGTTCGGACCGACGGCGTGTAGGACACGGTTTTCGAAAATAACCGCATCACCGGGCTTCATGGTGACTTCATACGTGCCCGAGGGGTTAACCTCTCCGGTTACCTGCGGTGGCGTACCGCCGTAGCGATGGCTGCCAGGCACTACGCTGAGCGCCCCGGCGTCGGGGATCATGGTGTCGGTCAGGAAATAGCCGATCTTAGTGTAGAGCCAAGGCTCGATGCCGTTTACTGCGAGTGGACGAGGGTTCGGCCCATCTCGGTGCCAGCCGACCACTTTTTCCTCGCGCTTAACGGCGGGCGAGGGGGGGCGGATGAGCATGTGGCTGGTCGTCAAGCCGATGGCGGGTCCCATCAGGTCTAGAATTTGTGGAAACGCGGAGCGATGCGTCATCAGCTCCACAATGGACTGGTCGAATTCCACTGCATTGCGCAGCTCCAAGGCTTCGCCGGGCTGGCGCGCTCCCTTCACGTGCGAAGCAATTTCTTGGTCGCCGCGATCCACAATCGCCAGATAACGCTCGATTTCCGCGTCGCTCAAGGCCCCGCGGATGACAAAAAAGCCGTTATTTTCAAAGGAAGCCTTTTGCTCAGCAGTCAGCGCATGGCAGCCGGGCAGCGTTTCGGTTTTGGTGGAAGTCGGTTCGATTGCTTGAGTAATCATGCGCCAATCATAAGGCATATTAGAGGTTTACGCCTTTAAATTACTAACCATAATACCTTTAAAATTCAAAGATAAGATGGTTGATGATTCCACGGATATCTCGCGCCTGATGGATCGCATTGCGCGCCAAACAGCCAGCACAGTCAACATGGAAGATCTGTTAGGTGTCACCTTACACTTTCCAGAACTACGGTTGCGGGCCGAGCAATACTACCACTACGGCGCGTTCTGTTTGTTTGCTAAGTTCCATAATCGCAAAGTCGGCTGTGCCCAGAATAAAGAAAAATCAAAGGCTAAGGCTCGGGCGATGCAGGCACCTTTTTCGGGTTGTTGCCGGTATGGCGTCTGGGATTCAGCCTTTCCCGTGATCTGGCGGGGCGAGGTCGTGGCGATTTTTTACCTTGGTCATTTTCTTGGCGACAAGCCCTTGGCCAGCATTGCAGGCAAGCAATACGACGGCCCGCCGTTGGAACGCATTACCGCCGAGAAGCAGGAGCAACTGCATCTCTACGGCACCATGCTGCGCGATTTTCTCCTCCTGGCCTTGGCGGAGAAAGACACTGACGGTGCGCTCATGCGCAAGCGTAACCCGAGCCGGGAGTTTTTCCGAAAAGCGACCGAGCAATACATCGCCACGCACTACCACAAGGCGGTGAATTTGCAGACCTACGCCGAGCAGCTCCAGCTGCACCCGAATTACCTCGGCCAACAGGTTCTGCTCGGCTGCGGCGCGCGCTTTACCGACATCTTGCGGGATTACCGGCTGGACCGTGCATGCGTACTGTTGCGATCCAGCAACCAACCGATTACCGACATCGCCTTTGTGTGCGGCTTCCAAGACTCCAATTACTTCAGTACGGTCTTCAGCCGGGCCATGGGCAAATCCCCCCGAGCCTATCGCAGTGAGCTGGATTGATCAAACAGCCAAAATTACCAGCTTGCCCCTTGGCCTGATCAATCCACACTTGCCCGTTTTCAAATTAGAGCCATGTCCGACCTAGCCAAAGCTTACGAACCTCAAGCCGTAGAAGAAAAGTGGTACGCCCAATGGGAAGCCTCCGGGTGCTTTAAGGGCGTCCTGCCCACCGAGCCCGGCGTCGAGCCGCACGCGATCACCATCCCCCCCCCCAATGTGACGGGGGTCCTCCACATGGGTCACATCCTGAACAACACCATTCAGGATATTTTGACGCGTCGTGCACGCCAGCAGGGCAAGGCTGCGGTTTGGGTGCCAGGCACCGATCACGCGGGCATCGCTACGCAGACCCGCGTCGAGAAAAAGCTCCGTGCTGAGGGCAAGTCCAAGTGGGACCTTGGGCGCGAAGGTTTTGTGGAAGAAGCCAAGAAATGGCGCGATGAGCATGGCGGCATTATTCTCAAGCAGCTTCGGAAGCTGGGTGCCTCCTGCGACTGGGACCGCACCGTTCATACGCTGGACGAGGGCTACTCCCGCGCCGTGCTGACCGCCTTTGTCGAGCTTTACCACAAGGGCAACATCTACCGCGGCAAGCGTATGGTCAACTGGTGCCCAAAGAGCCTCACCGCGCTCTCGGACGAAGAGGTGATCATGAAGCCGCAAAAGGGCTTTCTCTACAAGATGAAGTACGCTATTGCCGAGCGTCCGGGCGAGTTTGTAGAAATTTCCACCACGCGCCCCGAGACGTTGATGGGCGACACCGCCGTTGCGTTCAATCCCAAGGATGAGCGCTATACGCACCTACACGGTCTGCACGCCGTGCGCCCGTTCCCACAGGCCAATATCCCCTTCGTGCTCGACGAACACGTCGACATGGAGTTTGGCACGGGCATGCTCAAGGTCACCCCGGCGCACGATCGCGCGGACTTAGAGATTGGCCAACGCCATAACCTCGAAGTCATCGATGTGCTTACGCCGGATGGTAAAATTAACTGCCCTGAAACCCCCGAACTCCACGGCAAGGATCGCTTTGAAGCGCGCAAGCTCGCCGCGACTATGCTTGAGGAAATGGGCCTGCTCGTTGAGCGCGAGAAGTACGAGAACAACGTCGGTTTCTCCGAGCGCGCCGATGTGCCAATCGAGCCGCGCCTCAGTGATCAGTGGTGGATGAAGTATCCGAAGATCGAGGAAGCGAAACAGGTTGTCCGCGACGGCAAGATCAAGTTCTACCCGGAGCGCTGGACGAAGACCTACCTACACTGGCTGGACAACATTCAGGACTGGTGCATCTCACGCCAACTCTGGTGGGGCCACCGCATCCCCGTTTGGTACGCGAAAGGTGTAGATCGTGAAAATCTAACTGATGAAGATTTACGTGACGAGTCGAAGGTATGGGTATCTGTCTTTCCCCCAAATGACCCTGAAAATTGGGAGCAAGAAGAGGACGTGCTCGATACATGGGCTTCTAGTTGGCTGTGGCCTTACGCGGTTTTCAATCCTGATTATGAAGGTAAGCTCAGATTTCGGAAAGTTGGAGAGATCGTATCTGAAAAATATCTGCAAGATGTTCGGTTAAAGGTTTTTGCTGGGATGGTGGAGAATTTGAGACCGGATTCACGTAATCCGGATTATGTGCGGGATATTTCCCTCGCTAAGGGCGATGGAGCCGGACCAAAGATAGAATACAGATTTATCGAACTGGAAAAGTTAGCAGATTCAGAACAGAATGAAAAAGTTAGAGAACTTAAGTTCTGGTATCCCACACAAGCGCTCGCGACGGGCCCGGACATTATTTTCTTCTGGGTAGCGCGCATGATCATGGCGGGCTTGGAGTTCATGGGCGAAGTGCCGTTTAAGAACGTTATTTTCAACGGTATCATCCGTGACGCGCAGGGGCGCAAGATGTCGAAATCGCTGGGTAACTCACCCGACCCGCTGGACCTCATCGAGAAGTTCGGCGCGGACGGCCTCCGCCTCGGCATGCTGATGATTGCTCCCAAGGGCGCGGACATTCTGTTCTCCGAAGACCGCATCCAGTCGGGTCGCAATTTTTGCAACAAGCTGTGGAATGCGTGCCGCTTCCGGCTCATGAATGAGCCTGAAGGGAGTGAACAGATTAAAGGAAAAAAATTAAAGTTAAAGAGCATCTTGGAGCGTCTTGAGTTCGACAAGTTCGACGCTGACGACCACGCGATTCTGGCCAAGTTACTGGATGCGCTGGCGGACTACGATGCATCTTTCGAGACGTTCGAGTTCAACCGCACCACAGATACTCTCTATAATTTCTTCTGGAATGACTTTTGCGACTGGTATGTCGAGGTGTCGAAGTCCAAGGCGCAGTCGGATTCTCTTCGCGGCAACTGCTTGGCCATTCAAGACCTCTGCCTGCGCAGCGTAATTCAGATGCTGCATCCGATCACACCGTTCATTACGGAAGAGCTGTGGTCGACATTGGACTTTGGCGAAGGCTTCATCCACGAGACTAAGATTCCGACCGCCGCCGACCTCCGTGCTCAGTTGAGTGCTGTAGGCGTGACCCTTGACCAGGCCGCGATTATCGAAGTTGAAAAACTTCAGGACTTCGTAAACCAGGCGCGTGCGCTCAAGGTGCAATACACGCTGTCGGCCAAGAACGACGTGACCTTTTTCCTCATCGCCGATGAAGCGGACCGCATTATCGTGGATTCTCACAAGGAAAAGCTCCGTAAGCTTGCTGGCGCTGGCGCCATTGAGCCGCGTGACGACGTACAAAACATGCCCGCCGTTGTGTCGAAGCTGGGCACGCTTTACCTTGATCTTGCGGGCAGCGTGGACGCCGAGGCCGAGCGCGCCAAGATCGACAAGCAGCTTATCCAACTCGACAAGGCAATCAAGGGAGCGGAAGCCAAGCTTGGTAACGACAAGTTCGTCAACAACGCTCCAGCCGAAGTCATTGACGGCGTGAAGGCCACTTTGGCAGATAACAAGGCTAAGGCCGAGGAACTGCGTAAACTCAAGGCTGGCTTGGGCGCGTAATGGTATTAGGTGGCGCGGATCGCCCCCGATCCACGCCGTCATGTTTCTTGAGTTAGTTCTGATGATTTTCGTTTAACGGTTCATCGAGTTCCACGTCAGCGAATAAAACATCACCGCGTCGCCGAAGAGGAAGCCGGTGAAGTATTGTGGATTGACGTCCACGGCGTTCCAGAACCACGAGCCGGGCATTTGCTGCATGTTCATCGTCGAGGCCATCATCAAAAGTGGCTCGCGAAAGACGAACTGGCGGCAAAGGCGGCTGACGACCTCGGGCTGATTGGCGGCGCGCGCGGCACCGATAGCAAGGCCGGTGGCGCTGAGGCCCATATCCATGATGATCGGCCCGGAGTCGTTGTCCTCGATTTGTTTGGCACCAAGTGGGTATTCGGCGAAGCCGTAGAATTGGCCAGTTTCACGCTCCAGTGCTTGTTGACAACGGGCAAATAGAGCCCTGGCGGCAGGTGGGTCAACATAGGCCAAGATCATTACTCTAAAAAAGACATCGCAGCCGCGCGGGGGGGAGGGACCATCGGTGTAACCAAAGCCAGCAACACTGTATGGGAGTTGGTTTTTTTGGTCGTAGGCGTAACGCTGAATCCACAACTCATGCTTTCTCCAAATCGCATTAACTGGAATATTTGGAGTCAGGTCGGGGGCGAGGCGCAGCGCGACCAGGCTCGCCACAGTGTCGTAGTTCCACGAGTAATTCGGGTAGGAATGGATCGGCTGACCATCGGCCCGAGCCAAGGCCAAGCCTAGTAATTGGTTGATGTGGCGGTGATACGCTTGCAGGCGCGGGTCGGTGCCACCAGCCCAACGATAAAGGCCCAGTGCAAGGGAAACCGTGCTCAGTGTCGTGGCTTGACGGTCGTAGTCCTTCAGTTGAAGAAGGTCGTCGCTCTTGGCATCAACGATTTTGCCAGCAACTGGAAGCCCCATCTTGAGCAGTAATTCGCTGCGCGCCAAGTGTTCACGAGACCGTGCGGTATCTGAGGTTGACAGTTGGGCAAAGGCCATTGCGGGGAGGAAATACGGGTAAAGTTGGCCTTCGGGAAACAGCCCGCATTCATCGTCAACCAGCTTACGGAAAGCCGCCGGATCTTTGAGCCAACGCTCGTAATTGGCCGTGATCATGGCCGTTGCACGTTGACGCTGCTGCTCGCCGTTGACCGCATCCAATGCCGGAAGCATATTCATCAGCGTTGGTGTTTTCTGCGCAAACAGAGGGTCCCAAAGCGCGAGAAAAATTAGGCAGGCAATCAATCTCATAGGTGTTCATTAGATATCACTTCTGATCGATGGATCCTGGCTTACATTTACCTGACGCCAAGGTTTGCCATGCTGCTAACGGTCGATCTAACATATCTTCATGATTTGGGGGCAGTTAAGTAATTCTTTCGCACATGCTAATCGATGGCGGGCTGGTTTCATTGTTCTTATTTTCAGTGTGTTTTGGGGATTCCCCATTATGCTATGGGGGCAGGAGGAAATCCCAATGGTGACTGCGACACCGTCCATCGTGGAGGAAGTCGCGCCACAGTCGAATATCGTTAATTCCGAGACGAACGTCCTCACAGTAGAGGAGGTTAAGCAGCTGCTGGAAAAATTGCCTCAGCCAACAGCGGATGCTCCAGCAACTCACGACTATACGAATTTGCAAGCGGCTTTGGAGGCGTTAAATGCGGAGGCTAGTTGGAATGCGAAGGTTACTCAACTGGAGAAAAACAGCGGATTGAGTCAGAACCTAGACACTGACTTAACTACGGCGAACACGGAATCGGCTGATTTGGCCAAGGCAACTTTGCCGACAACGAGCGAAGAAGTCGAAAACGCATTGAAGACACTCTCGCCAAAACTTCGGGAGGTTAATGACAGCGTTAAGGAATTGAGTGGCCTGTTGTCATCTGCGCCACAGCGAAGGCTGCAGCAAACTCAGCGCCTAAATGAACTCAAGCAACTGATCAACGACCCCAAAAATCAGGCGACAGGAACGGACCCCGAAGCAATGGCTGCCGAGGCGAAGATGCAGGCTTGGCAAGCGGAATCCGATTTCCTGGAGTTATCGATCGCCGCGGCAGATACGCGTAAGGTTTCGTTGAGTAAGCAATTGGAAATTGCGAAGATACGACAGGCGGCGATGACCGACTGGAATAACCGGTTGACCGTTCAGATCAAGCAACTGCGCAGTGACGACCTTAAGCAGCAAGAGGAGGCGCTACGTGAGACATCTCGCAATGCAGCAATGAAGTCGCCGGTGCTGCAAAAGCTGGCCAAAAGCAATCAAGAATTGCTGAAGCGCAGCAAGGAGCTGAATCAATACCTTGAGCGGATTGGTCAGCGACATAAATATTTCGAGTACCGTGCCGAATGGATCAATAAGCAACTGGCTGAGATAAAGAAGCGCGTCGAAATATCTGGGTTTTCTCAAGCGGCGGCCACCATCATGCTGAAGGAATTGGGCGAACTGCCTAAATTGGGAAAACTTGAGGACGAGCAGGATGAACTGGAAGAAGAAGTTCGCGCGACGCAGCTAGAATTATTTGACCTGCCCGATGAGCTGAATGAATCGCAAAGCCCAGAAGCACAACTCAGCGCGCTGGGAATCGAGTTGGATGAAAAAGAGGTGAAGTGGCTGCGGACACATGAAGACCTTGATGTCCTGCAGGACTTACTCAAGCAGAGCCGAGAAAACATTGCTGGGCTGAAGAGTGACGCTAACAACTACTTCGAGATCCTATTGGCGACGGACACTGAGATCATCGCCACAATGCAAGCCACGGAACAATTCCGAGACTATGCATCGGAGAATATATTGTGGATTCCCAGCCGCGACATTATGTCGACGCGAGACGTTTCTTCATTGCCAGGTTTGATGGGGAATGTGGTGCATGAATTTACGGCGATAATTGATACGATCATTAAAGGCCCTGTTCTGCGGACGCTGGCTTTTGCGCTGGTATTCGGTGTGTTTTTCATGATCACGCGGCGTTGGTCACAACTGACTCAACAGGAACGCCAGCTTCCCGCCAGCCTTTCAAAGTATGGTCGCACGGTTAAGTTATTGATTTTCGAGCTCTACATCGCGTCGCTTCCATTGGCCTTTCTGCACCTGATTAGCTGGGTGTTAGATGACCCAAAGCTCAATGGTAATCTCTCCAACGCGATAGCAGTCACGACTACCGCGGTAACGCCCGCGATCTTCTTCGTCGTCCTTCTGTATCGAATCACGCGGCCCAATGGTTTGGGGCAGAATCATTTACGCTGGCCCCGCACCTCCTGTTTCCAGATCAACAAAGCAATTCGTTGGTTTCTGGGGCCGGCCCTGTGCCTTGGCATCTTTTCGGTCATTCTGGATAATTACGGGGATTATATAAACTATTTTTCGGGTTCACGCGTTTTCCTTTTGCCATCCTTCATTCTGTGTCTGCTGGCCCTGCATGTTATCTTCTCACCTGGGAAGGGAATTCTTTCTCGGGGTTACGGAATGTTGAGCTCCAGTATAGGCCTGCGCTGGGTCATTTATCTTTTGCTCATGGGATGGCAGAGCTTCCTGAGTGTTTTGGTGATCAGCGGCTATATGCTTGGAGCGGTGATGCTTTGGGGGCACACGTTCCGGACTTTCTGGCTGCTGGCGGCGGTGCTGATTATTAAAGGACTGGCCGAGTTGTACTTGGAGATTCAGCAGTGGAATGCACATCAGCAGGAGAAAGAAGAACTCGCGGCTGGCCAAATTGCTGAAATGAGTGAGCCGAATGGCTTCCAACTTGATGAATCGACCAGACAGGTAATGAGCTTTCTCCAATGGATTTTAATCCTGGTGGGGCTAAGTGCGATATGGGCTGATGCCTTTCCTTCGCTGCAAAAACTGGGTTCATTTTCGCTACTGACATTTAATGGCGAGCCATTCATCTCACTGGGGCAGACGAGCATGCTGATCATCTGTCTGGTTACAACGGTGATGCTTGCCCGCAGCCTTCCACGGCTTTTCGAGATATTAATCCTGCGGCGTCTTGGATCGATTGATCCTGGTAGCCGTCACGCGTTTTCAACATTAGTCGCCTACATCGTGGTGATTATTGGCGTTATCTGGGCAAGCAAGATTTTGGAGATTGAGTGGGGGAATATTCAGTGGCTCATTGCGGCGATTTCGGTGGGGCTTGGCTTCGGGATGCAGGAAATATTTGGTAATTTGGTGGCGGGCATTATCCTGTTGTTCGAGCGGCCGATTCGTGTCGGAGACATCGTTACTGTCGGTGAGACAACAGGGAAGGTGACGCGCATACAGATGCGTGGCACTACAATTATGGAGTGGGATCGCCGTGAGCTGATTGTACCCAACAAGGAATTTGTTACCGGCCAACTGACGAACTGGACGCTCAGTGACACGCTAACGCGCATTACCTTGAACGTTGGCGTGGCCTATGGTTCTGATATTAGCCAAGTGAAGCAGCTCATCTTGGAAGTCATTGAGAAAGACGAACGCGTGCTGGAGGATCCGGCCCCAGCGGTTTTCTTCAAAGAATTCGGTGAAAGCTCGCTGTTGTTTCTGGGGTTCGCCTATCTTGGCACGCTTGATGGCCGATTGGCAGTATCTAGTGATCTCCAGCAGGGCATCTACGAATCAATGAATGCGGCTGGTATAAAGATTCCCTTGCCTCAGCGTGATTTACACATTGTCGATGGACCGGCTGGGTTGTTCCCAACTGAGGAGACGACGGGACTGGGTGAGCCTCCATTGAATAATTAAAATCACCACTGCCAACGCTGACGTGATGAAGTTGATTTCCTCAATAGCGGGGGAATTCAGCGAAGAAGCGACTGCCCTTGCGATCCGTGCGGTTTTCCGCCCACGTGCGCCCGCCTATTTCTTCAATCATCAGCTTGACGATCGATAAGCCGAGGCCGGTTGAGCTTTCGCCTCCAGTGGGAATTGCGCTACCGCGGGCAAAGCGACCAAACAGCTTGGCTTGGTCGCCAGGGCTCAGGCCGGGGCCTTCGTCTTCCACAGTTACACGCAGCATTTTGTTGTGTTCCATGAAATCGAGCAGCACAAGTATTTGTCCCTTTGGCTGGGTGTATTTGACTGCGTTATTGACCAGATTATCAAGGATTTCACGAATGCGGCCCAAGTCGCCATGGGTGACTGGATTTTTCACCGAACAGTTGTATTTCATGTCGATGGATTTCTTTTCGGCGGCGTGTCGGTTGAAATCCACAACATCCTCCAGCACCGTGTTCAGCATGACGTATTCTTCGTCATTCTGGCCAATGCCGCTTTCCAATGCCTCGACGTCGAGCAGTTCCTTAACCAGTTCAAGCATATGATCTGCGGCATCGCGGATGGTATCCAAGGTTTCGATGGATTCCTTAAGCTGCGATTCAGGAAGCGACGTGTTTTGTAGGTCTTCCAACATCAGCTCGGAAAGTCCGCGAATACTGCCCAACGGGTTCTTTAAGTCGTGTGCGGCGATGCCTAGGAATTCGGATTTACGGCTATTTGCGTCTTCAGCGCGGGCTTTGGCGGTTTCGGCCTGGGCTTTCGCATTTTCAGCGAACGATTTGGCGAGAGAGAGTTCTTCTTCGGATATTTTGCGCTTTTTAATCTGTCTTTTCAGCGAGTAAATCCAAGCAAGGGAGAGCAAGACTATGGCCAACAAACCGACACCGACTTTTCCAAAAATGAGGTATTCGACGTTCTGGTAGCGAACGGCAATCCAATTTTGTTCGAGAGAATTCTGTTTTTCCGGACTCACGTTGGTCAGGACTTTATCGATGATGCTAATCAGGATCGGATCCTTGGCCGCCATGCTTAGCCCAATGCGGTTAAAGGGTGTTGGGGCGGCAATCTGCACGTTGTCGAAGTTTTCCGAACGAATGAGATAGCTGATAATGGCTAGATTACCGATGTATGCGAAGGCTTCTTTGGTTGAAACAGCATACAGTGCTTCACGGCGGGAGGGATAGGTGACCACGGTCAGCTCTGGGTAGTCTCGGCGCAGGATGTCTTCCTCAAAGAAGCCCTCCACAACCGCGACTTTCTTGCCGACCAAGTTACTTAAGGAACCCACAAAATGAGCGTCATCACGCGTTGCAATGACAGATGGAAAAGCAGCATACGGCTTTGAGAAATACAGTTTTTCACGCCGAGTATGGGTTGCGACAGCACCGGAAAGTAGGCCAATGTCACCTTTTTCTGCTTTGGCCATTAAATCCTGCCACCGGCTAGAGGATCTGATGTCGAATTTAATGCCAGTTTCCTCCGAAATAAGATCCAAGTAAGCGATGGCGAGCCCGACGATTTTGTTATCGTTGTTGAGGAACTCGAAGGGGGGGAAGTGGGTGTCTGCGCCAACACTGATACGGGGGTGCTGCTTAATCCAGTCGATTTCTTCCTGGCTAAAGGTGGGATGCGTCGAATCGACATTTTTCTCAGCCAGAACATCGACTTGGGGTTCCGGTTGAGCCCATACGGACGTAATCAGTCCGCAGGAGACGGACAACAGCAAGATGGAAATGACTTTTAACAACTCTCTTTGTATCGGAATGTCGGTGAAGGAATTTAGTTTCTAAAGTGAACTTCTTACCCGATTACGTCATTTAGTGGGGAAATGGACCAAAGATACACATCAATGGCATCGTTGACGGTGTCGGGTGATGGGTTGATCGAGAGATAAATAATTAGAAAACAAAGGGATAAGTGAATTTTGACGGCGTCATTAAGAGCTGACATTTTTCTGTGAATAGCGAATTTTGCCACAACGAAATGCTCGGTTTTGCTGGAGACACACTGACGTTCACCACCCAGCGAATCATGATACTACCAGATGTTACTCCAACTTTCCGGTGCTTTGCATTAGAACTCACCAGTGGTTTGCGACAGAACCCACCGGTAGTTTGTGCCGACGTTAAGGAATATTTATTCAATTTATGGTTGTCTCGCTGTGAATAAACGTCGCTCGAGTGTGACAATATGACGCCTTCCCTGCCTTGATGTTGATGGGTTGTTGTTTCATAAGTAATATATATACAATGGCTTATGTGATGTTTTGTTCGTTTAAATTATATCGGCATGTTTGATGCAAAGAGAAGAGTATGAATATCGATTTTAACCGCTTTACTGAAAAGGCCCGTGAGGCCGTGATGAGTGCGCAGAACGAAGCACGTCGTCGCAACCACCAGCAAATTGACGGGTGGCACCTTTTGCGTGCGCTGCTTGAGCAGGAGGGCGGCATTGTGCCGAGCGTCCTCAACAAGCTGGACATAACGCCTAATGCCGTGCGCTTAGCGAATGAGCGCGAACTGGGGCGTTTGCCCTCTGTCACAGGCCATATCGACGCCAGCAACGTGTATATCACATCAGCGTTGCAGGACGTTTTTTCCCATGCCGAAGACGAGGCTAAGAAACTCAAGGATGAATACATCTCCGTTGAGCACCTATTGCTTGGTCTTGTCTCTAGCAAAGACGATAAGCTTCGCAAATTCTTCGACTCATTCCAGCTCAACAAAAAATGTGTGTTGGAAGCACTCAAGCAGGTGCGGGGCAATCAGCGAGTCACTTCGCAAAACCCTGAGGCGACCTATGAAGCCTTGGCTAAATACGGCCAGGATCTCGTAGAACTTGTCAAACAGGGAAAGCTTGATCCGGTCATCGGGCGTGATGATGAAATCCGGCGTGTGATCCGAATTCTTTCCCGTAAGACCAAGAATAATCCGGTCCTTATTGGCGAGCCTGGCGTTGGCAAAACCGCCATCGTCGAAGGCCTTGCCCAGCGTATTGTGCGTGGGGACGTACCCGAAGGCCTGAAGGAGAAGACCGTATTTTCTCTTGATATGGCAAGCCTGGTTGCAGGTGCTAAATTCCGTGGCGAATTCGAAGAGCGCCTCAAGGCCGTTCTGAATGAAATCAAGTCCAGTGAAGGCAAGGTAATCCTCTTCATTGATGAATTACACACGATCGTAGGAGCCGGGAAAACCGATGGCGCGATGGACGCTGGTAATATGCTCAAGCCGATGTTGGCTCGTGGCGAACTCCGCTGTATCGGCGCGACTACGCTGGACGAATACCGGAAATACATTGAGAAGGATGCTGCGCTGGAGCGTCGTTTCCAGACTGTGCTGGTTGACCAGCCTTCAGTCGAGGACACTATTTCGATCCTGCGCGGTCTGCGTGAGCGTTTTGAAGTCCACCACGGCGTGCGCATCCAAGACGCCGCTTTGGTGCAGGCCTCGGTGTTATCCCAGCGTTATATTACGGAACGTTTCCTGCCCGACAAGGCGATCGACCTCGTCGATGAAGCCTGCGCTCAGATTCGAACGGAAATGGATTCGATGCCCGCCGAGCTTGACGGGCTCAACCGCCGCGTGATGCAGCTCGAAATCGAAGAACAGGCACTCAAGCAGGAGAAGGACGAAGCCTCCAAGCAACGTCTCGAAACACTGCGTAAGGAGCTGTCGGACATCCGCGAGAAGGCCAATGCGTTGCGTGCTCGTTGGGAGGCTGAAAAGGCTGAGCTAAACAAGGCTCAGACAGTCCGCGAAGAGATCGAACAAGTGCGCCAACAAATGGCCGAGGCCGAGCGGGTTTATGACTTGCAAAAGCTCGCTGAGCTTCGCCATGGCCGCCTGCCTCAACTGGAACAACAGCTCAAGGACCTTGAGGCCAAGGAGCACAAGCAAGTTGATAAGGGCGAAACGCTCGTTCGCGAGGAAGTTTCACCGGAGGAAATTGCTGAAATCGTTGCGCGCTGGACTGGGATTCCGGTTACTCGATTAGTCGAAGGCGAGCGCGACAAACTGCTCAACCTCGAAAATGTTCTGCATGACCGCGTGATCGGCCAAGACGAAGCCGTGACCTTAGTCAGCGAAGCTATTTTACGTGCACGATCTGGCATCAAGGACCCGCGTCGGCCAATTGGCTCGTTCCTTTTCCTCGGCCCGACTGGCGTTGGTAAAACCGAGCTCGCCAAGACCTTGGCTGAATCGCTGTTCGACACCGAGGAGAATATTGTTCGCATCGATATGAGCGAGTATATGGAGAAGCACAGTGTGGCCCGATTGATCGGTGCCCCCCCCGGGTACGTCGGTTACGAAGAAGGTGGCCAACTGTCTGAAGCCGTGCGTCGCAAGCCGTATTCGGTGATCCTGTTCGACGAAATCGAAAAGGCCCATCCGGACGTCTTCAACGTGCTGCTGCAGATCCTCGACGATGGCCGCATCACCGATAGCCAGGGGCACGTGGTGAACTTCAAAAACACTGTGATCATCATGACCTCCAATGTCGGTAGTCGCTTCCTCATCGAGGGTGTATCCGGCAGCGAAATCCCAGAGAGCGTCCGTGAATCGGTGATGACGGAGCTGCGCGCCGGATTCCGCCCGGAATTCCTCAATCGCATTGACGACATCATTCTGTTCAAACCGCTTAAACTGGAAGAGATCACTCGAATCGTTGATCTGCTTGTTGCCGACTTGAACAAGCGCCTCGAGGAACGTCGCGTCAAGGTTACATTGGATGACAAGGCCCGTGAATGGGTGGCCGAACGTGGCTACGACCCGGTCTACGGTGCCCGCCCGCTCAAACGTTTCCTACAAAAACGCGTGGAAACCCAACTGGCCCGCAGTCTCATTGCTGGCGACATCGGTGAGGGTGATCAGATCACGTTCAGCATTCAGGACAACGACTTGACGATGCAGCCCATCGTTTCAGTTTCATAGTAGATCAGAATAGTACAAGGATAGAGTACAGGCAGAGCCCCAGCCAATTACGTGGCTGGGGCTCATTGTGTTTATGAAGCAGATTCACGATAAAGATTTCCTTGCACATGTTTTACAGAATCAGATATTAACCGTCGTGAAATATGGGTTAATCGCATTAATTATAGGCTTTGCACTGTTGGCGTTCTTTGCTGATGAAAAAGTTGGCATTGATCCGATTATGAATGAGCTTTCCGAGAAGGTCGGACTGTCCGCCAAAAATGAAAATGATAGTGTCACGCTGTTGGATACATCGGGGCGTGAGTTACAGTGTCGCATCATTTCAGTAGACGACAGATATGTCCATGTGTTGCGCCTCATCGATAACGAAACGTTTGCCATTGAACTGGATAAACTTGACCCAGCAAATCGTGACATGGTGCAGGAAATGCGTCCAACACTGTCAAAGGCAACCCCAGAACTAACTGAGTATCAGCTTTATAATGAGGCGAAAAAGAAGGTTCGTGTGACCGTGGTGGTTTCGGATAACACACCGTGTACGTCCGAGGTGAAGCGCTACCTTACGAATCAAGATTACTCATATGTCGTTTATGATGCGATCAAATCATCTGCGGGACACCGTCTTTTGGAGGAGCATGGATTAACGCGCGGTCCGGCGTTTATTGTGGGGGATGAGGTTATCGTCGGCATGAATTCGCAACGTATCCGCCGCGCGATCATCAAGGAATATCAGAAGCTACAATCGGAAGCAGAAAATTGATTTCTGGATTCTAATCTCAATTACCGTTTGCGTCTGCGGAACGCCACGAAAACACAGGCTCCCAAGCCAGCAATCATTGCGTATGTATGGGGCTCAGGAACGGTATTGCTGATGTTGATATTATCGACGTCGAAATTGACCAAGCCAGCAGAAGCCTCAACGTGGAAGCGCCCACTAGCGGGTGTGTCTAACCCGAAGGAGATCTCGACGTAAAGCGACATGCTATAGTTTATCGTCAGGTCCAGATTCGCTGTGTTATTTAGGAATTCACGGTAGGCTTGCTGCCCGAAACTGGTTGAGCCAACTCCATCCTGCAATCCACCCAAGGATGAAGCCAGAAAAGAGGGCGCACTAATGGCAAAGTCGTCTGGGGCTTCCCAAGTGCTGTTCCAATCTGCGGTGCTTTCACCGGGCTCGAATTGCTGGACAATTGACCCAAAGCCAAATGCTGAATGGGTGGCGGCTATAAATAATAGGTAGTAGTAGGGGCTCATGGATTTACCATTATCTAAGTCTATGTCTGATTTGTTGATTACAAATGCGATAAGAAATGTTGCCTATTCGAGGTCGAGTCTGGACTTTATGCGGGGGGCGTGGTTACTGTATTGCCGCGTGGGATTTTAGTATCCATAATGCGTTTGATGAGAGAATTATGGGAAGTATGGCGACTGCTGATCAGCGCGTTTTTACTGACGTTGTGCGTATCGCCTGTCAGCGCTGTAGTTGATTTGAAGCCCGCCACGTCGCCCCAAGGCTATGTGGCTCGTTTGCTCATCAATGAGGCACCCTTTCCAGGTGAGAGTGGCTACGTTTCCGAGGCTGATACACGTGCAGCAATGGAGGCAATCCTCATGACGCTGCATGCACGAAGTGTGACTTTGCCGATTCCCTATACACGTGAGCAGGTAGCCGACACCAACTCAACAAACATCCTCGATGTGATCACTGCGGGTGGGGAGCGCGGGCAAGTGGACGGATTTTACCGGAATAAGTCAGGACAATTGGCGATGGTTCCAAGGATCGAAGATCGCATTAACTACCTGATGGGTATAGCGGGGCAGGGGAAGCCGGGGCGATTTTCTCGGCTTTTGGACTACGCGATCACCATTAGCAATGAGTATTTCGACGGTGAACTGCACTTGACGGATCGCTTTGGTAGCTTGGCTCGGGTTGGCTCTATCGCGGTAACGGGAGGCTCCTATTCTTGGATGACAAACCGTCCCAAATTTCATCCTGGCGGTTACTTTGTCAAAATCCCTAACTCCGATGATGGCGTGTTGGGTGGTAATCGATTTTTTACACTGAAGAAGATTGATTAAGTAGCGGTCAAGCAGCCGGTGGGCAAACTTGGTTGTCATTAAACTTTTGCCCACACTGTTGAGATAACTGGCTTGTAACTTAATAATGTTAAGCTAAGGTATTCGTCATGAAGCGATTAATGTCCCTGACGGTTTTAGCGTTATTGTTAACAGCTTGTTCGAGCTTCTCCAGCCGGATGCAGGATTTATCCTTCGGGATGACTCAGGATCAGGTCAAAAGTGAGCTTGGCAGTAGCTACCAAGTCGTTGCCTCATCCATTAATAAAGATGGCAAGACTGTGACTGGCTGGCGTTATCAGGATTCCGACAAGGATCCCGCATACATGGTCTACTTTGTGGACGGTAAGCTGGCCCAGTGGGGCGAAGCCAACGCGTTGAGAAGCATTCCAGATCTGGGTGATCCCACCGGTAAATAAGTCAGGCAAACTCCATACCCCCCCCCTAATCATGAGCGACGAACAAAACAAATACATGCGCCGGGCCATCGCCCTGTCTGCCCGAGCATCATTGGAAGACCGGTCTGGCGGCGTATTTGGCGCTGTGGTTGTTAAAGACGGCATTATTGTCGGAGAAGGTTGGAACCGAGTGATCGCCCAAAATGATCCCACTTGGCACGCAGAAACCTCTGCTATCCGTGCGGCTTGTAGCCGCCTCGGCACATTTGATTTGAGCGGTGCCACGATTTATACTTCGGGCGAGCCTTGCCCAATGTGCTTATCGGCGATTTACTGGGCGCATATCGACAAAATTTATTACGCGGCAACGATTGGCGATGCGTTGGAATACGGCGGTTTTGACGACTCCTTCATTTACGAGCAGTTTACCAAGCCTGCGAGCGAACGCAAAATTCCGCAACAGGAACTACTGCGTGCTGAAGGCGTGGAAGTCTGGAAGAAATACGCAGCCTTGCCGGACAAAACGCCTTATTGATCAGACCTAACCGATTGCGTTGAATAAGAAATACATCGCAATCAGCGTCAGCATGATGCCAATGGCACCGCCAATATCGAGGGCCGCGCTTTTCTTTTTAGGCAATAGCCACCAGCCAAGTAAGCGGTTCACAAAAGGCATGATTACCCAAGTGAGCAAAGCGACGCTGACCGCGTTCCCAAAAAGCATGACCAGCGCAAACGGCGTTGATTTCCCAAAGAGCGGATTAAAGTAGAGCGACAGTAGCATGACTGTGGGATAAAGCGCAAAAAGAACGCTAACTGCCTGTTTCCAAGCTGGGGGAGCCTCAACCAGTGGACTTTCGCTGCTCACGCGGAACCAGCCATCCAACCCTGTGCCGACACGGCGAATGGCTAATTCGTCCAACATGGGTTGTAATTCTTCGAGCAATTTTACACGTAAGGGGGACTTTAGCCATTCATCAACAGCTTCTGTTGATTGAAACCGTGCTATGTCGACCCATTCTTGAGTCAGCCCTTCTACTGGATCAAAGCTCTCCTGGCCGACAAAGCCTTGGAATTGCTTCTGCGCTTCCAATATTTTCACTCTCCAAGCACGATAGCTATCTTCTTTTCCAGCCTTAATGCGATGCGAAAAAACTGCCGTTACATGCTGTGCACGAGGTGCTTCCGCGATTATTTGCATGCGAGCTTGTTCACACCCTTCGGGAAGCAATTCGTTGATGAGCTGCGTACGCTGTCTGGACGCCAACCAATCCTGAAGGTTTTCTGGGTTATCGAACCGGAAAATTACCACCCATTCTTCTTGGACGCCCTTTTTCGGCTTTAGTACCTCGGTGCCGATGAAACCGGCAAAATGCTGGACGCGCAAGTTGAGCTCATGCTGCATTTCCTCAAATTCAGCCCATTTATCTTCTGGCACCACTTGTGAAATGATTACGGTCGCAGGTTGGGCTGTTTGGGGGGCAGTCATGGACTTCTTGTAGAAATATCCTTTGCAATCCAGTGAAGACCGTCAATTTAATTGGATGATGGAAGACGTACTCCGCACCATTCCCCACCGACCACCGTTTCTCTTCGTTGACGAGATCCTTGAAGTATCTGCTGATCGCGCATTATGCCAAAGGACTCTGCGAGCCGACGAGGCTTTTTTCGAGGGGCATTATCCGGGGAATCCGATCACGCCCGGCGTGCTGCTTTGTGAGTCGGTGTTCCAGACAGGTGCGATATTGCTCGTAAAGCGTATCGAAGCGCTGGGACAGTCCGCTCAAGCCAAAACGCCAGTACTTTCTCGGATTCAAGACGCCCGTTTTAAACGAATGGTCAAGCCTCGTGACACCGTGCAGATTGAGGCCTTGTTCAAAGAAGAAATCCGCGGATTTTATTTTTTACGTGGTTCTGTCAAAATTGAGGGTAAAACCGCCCTGACGATTGAGTTTGTGCTGGCACTTGTGGATGAGTCACTCTGAGTTGTATCCGATGCTTAGGATTATCCGACAGACGTCGATATAGATAATGTAGCTCGATTTATATTTAATAATGGAATTTCATCATGGCGAAGCCTCCTGATTGCAGTCACTGCCAAAAGCCAGCAACGATTCATCTGACGCAGATCATCAACAATCAGATCAAGAAATTGGATTTTTGTGAGAACTGCCCACATCAGAAGGGCGTTACGGACCCCACCGGGTTCTCACTTGCACAGTTGTTGGCGCAGAATGACTTGAGCGCCAGTACCGGCGCTGATGGCAGCCTGACATGTTCCGCCTGTGGCTTTAGCCCCAGTGACTTCAAGCGTCTAGGGCGCTTAGGTTGTCCCGAATGTTACGAATCATTGGGGGACTTCATTAGCCCAATGCTGGAGAAAATGCATCGTGGGACGCATCATACGGGTAAATGCCCAGACGAGCTTCTTGCCCGCATCCAGATAACACGTCGAATTGAGGCTATTGAGAAAGCGTTGCGAGAGGCAATCGAGGAAGAGGCCTATGAGGAGGCCGCGAGATTGAGAGATGAATTGAAAGCCTTGCAAAACACACAGGTGTCAGGTAACGTTAATTATGGTTAGGAGGGTAATCCGCTCAGGCTTTATTATCCAAATTCTAAAAAAATAACGCCGCCGAAAAACCAACCTCCATGCCTAGGACTTTTTACGCAAATATGCAGATCCAACCGCTCATTGATGGCAGAAGCGAACTCACCCATGCAGCCGAACCACCTCAAGAGGTAATCATCAGCACACGGGTGCGTTTGGCGCGTAATTTACAGGGACATGCTTTCCCAGGGTGGGCCAAAGCGGCACAGCGGCGCGCCGTTTTGTCTGAGTGCGAAGAGACAATTGCGGGCTTGGCACAGATGCAAAAGGGGGCGGTGCTCGAAATTGAGAATCTTTCTGACCTCGAAAAGCAGGTGCTCGTGGAGCGTCATTTGATCAGCCGTGAATTATCTGCTCATGGGGCGGGCTCCGGTGTTGTGGTCAGCCCAGACCAATCCACCTCGATCATGATCAATGAGGAAGACCATTTACGGATTCAAGTGCTTCGCTCCGGCTATCATTTTAATGATATCTGGAATGCGATTGATGCAATAGACTCCTCATTAGAGTCCAGCCTGAACTATGCCTTTTCAGAAAACTTGGGTTACCTCACTGCCTGCCCGACCAATGTTGGAACGGGTTTGCGGGCTTCAGTGATGATGCATCTGCCAGGACTTGTCTTGGCTAACCAAATGGAAAAAGTCGTTCGGGCAGTCAATCAACTGGGAATGGTCGTACGTGGTCTGTTTGGTGAAGGATCAGACGCCTCTGGCAGCCTGTTTCAGATATCAAACCAGCAAACCTTAGGGGAGAGCGAGCAGGATATTATCCGCCGTTTGGGTATTGTGATCGAGACGATCAAGGAGCAGGAAATCAACGCGCGCCTCCGGTTAATTGAAAATGAGCCTGAGAAATTAGCCGATAAAATTGGCCGCGCTTACGGGATTTTGCAGCATGGGCACGTTTTAAGCTCAAGTGAGGCTATGAATTTTCTCTCGCTCATACGCCTGGCGGTTGACTGCGGTCTTCTGCCCGTTGAGCAGCGCGCTCAAGTAGATCGCCTATTTCTGGAATGCCAGCCAGGCCATATACAATTTGCCGCAAAAGAAAATATCGACAGCGATGGCCGGGATACTGCCCGGGCTCGGATGTTGCGGAAAGAAACTGGTGATATGCCGTCTCTGAATTTTGACAAGTTGGCATTTTCGTGATTTTAATGATATTAAACCAATAGGAACCTTGTAACTGAATGGAGCCAATGAACAATTTTACCCCCAGAGCCCAACAGGTCCTTGCCCTTGCTCGCAAGGAAGCAGACCGCTTTCACCATAATTATGTGGGGACGGAGCACTTGCTGCTCGGTCTTATAAATTTAGGCCAAGGGGTAGCCGTCAACGTCCTGCAAAAAATGGGACTGGATCTCGATACCGTGCGTGCTGCTGTGGAGAAGCAAGTCGGTACAGGCCCAGAAAGCAAGCCGACCGGCAGCATCCCATACACCCCCCGGGTGAAGAAGGTGCTCGCTTTGGCAGGTAAGGAAGCGAAATCGCTTAATCACTCGTATATTGGCACAGAGCATATTCTGCTTGGCCTGTTGCGTGAGGGTGAAGGTGTCGCTGCACGAGTGCTGAAGAGCTTGGATGTGGACATCGAGCGCTGCCGCAACGAAATCCTTTCCGAGCTGGATCCGAACTTCTCGGGTGAATCTGAGGACGCCCCCTTGGGCGGTGCTGCCCAGCCAGCAGGAGCTAGCGGCCCAGGCGGCGACGACAAAAAGGAAGTCAAGACCCCCGCCCTGAAGGCATTTGGCCGTGACCTGACCGAGCTCGCCCGTAATGGTGAGATGGATCCAGTTATCGGTCGTAAAAAGGAAATTCGTCGAGTAATCCAGATACTTTGCCGCCGCACGAAGAATAACCCAGTGCTCATCGGTGAGGCCGGTGTGGGCAAAACCGCCATTGTTGAAGGACTCGCAATGGAAATTGCCTCTGGTGTTGTTCCAGAAATTCTTGCTGATAAGCGTGTTATCACCCTCGACCTCGCTCTGATGGTTGCGGGCACGAAGTACCGCGGCCAGTTTGAAGAACGCATCAAGGCGGTTATGGATGAAATTCGCCGCGCGAAGAACATCATCATCTTTATTGATGAACTACATACCATTGTAGGTGCAGGCGCAGCAGAAGGCGCAATGGACGCTTCAAACATCTTTAAACCAGCGCTTAGCCGAGGCGAGCTACAATGCATTGGCGCAACCACTCTGGCGGAATATCGTAAGTACATTGAGAAAGACAGTGCGCTTGATCGCCGCTTTCAATCCGTCAAGGTCGAGGCACCTAACATGGCTGACACCTTGCTCATTCTGCAGGGCATCCGTGGCAAGTATGAGGACCACCACAAGGTCACTTTTACCGACAAAGCGCTCGAATTTGCGGTCAAGCTTTCCGACCGTTACATTACCGCACGTTTTCTGCCGGACAAGGCCATCGACGTTCTCGACGAGGCAGGTTCACGGGCACGTATCGACTCGCTGAACCGCCCGCCGGAGATTGAAGAACTTGCTGGCGAAATCGATGAGGTTTGCAGCCAGAAGGAAGATGCAATCAGCAAGCAGCACTTTGAGCAGGCTGCAAAATACCGCGATCAGGAAAAGCAGCTCCGCGCTAAACGTGAAAAAATGATCGAAGACTGGAAGACCTCACGCGAGGAATTGGTCATTACGGTGGATGACGAAGCCATGTGTGCAGTTGTTTCCGATTGGACGGGTATCCCGCTTTCCAAGATGGAGCAAACTGAGACACAAAAGCTACTCAGCCTGGAAAGCGATCTTCAGAATTTTATCATTGGGCAAAACGAAGCAACGGAGGTTATCTCCAAAGCTCTTCGCCGCTCACGTGCAGACCTTAAGGATCCACGGCGTCCGATTGGTTCGTTCATGTTCCTCGGGCCGACAGGCGTTGGTAAGACTCACCTTGCCAAAATTCTTGCCGAGAAAATGTTTGGCGATCAGGACGCACTGATTCAAATCGACATGTCCGAATACATGGAGAAATTTGCGCTTAGCCGCCTGATTGGCTCCCCCCCCGGGTATGTCGGTTACGAAGAGGGTGGTCAGCTAACTGAGCAAGTGCGCCGCAAGCCATACTGTGTAATCCTTTTTGATGAAATCGAAAAGGCCCACCCTGATGTCGCTCAGATCCTTCTTCAAGTGCTTGAAGATGGCCGTCTGACCGATAGCCTGGGTCGCACAGTGGATTTCCGGAATACGATCCTCATAATGACTTCGAATGTCGGTGCTGACGTGCTTCAGCGCAATACCTCGATGGGCTTTGATGTCGGCATAGACGATTCTCGCGATTTTGAGCGTGTGAAGGACAAGATTCTCGATGAGACGAAAAAGGTCTTCAAACCGGAGTTTCTGAACCGCCTCACCGAAATAGTAATCTTCCGCAAGCTGACCAAGGAGCACATGAAGCGCATCGTAGACTTGGAGCTCAAGAAGGTTAGCGTCCGCCTCAAGGATCACAACATCAGCTTCGATTTTTCGGACGAAGCCAAGGAGTATCTTATTGAGCGTGGTTGGGACGAAAAATATGGTGCCCGGCCGCTACGGCGCGCTGTTGAGCGTCACCTTGAAGACCCGCTTGCTGAGGCGATTCTTCGTGACGAAGTTAAGCGTGGTGAGCCAATCAAGGTACTCGTCCGTGATGACGCGTTGTTCTTCGAGCAAGAAGCCACGGTTGGTTAGTACAGCTAAAGATTTATATCAAAAAGCCGCCCAATTGATTGGGCGGCTTTTTTGTTGGCGAAGTGATTTACCTTCAGTTCACCTGCGAAGGGCATGGGGTCAAATCATGCGATTTACACTGCTTGGCTTATCGCCGGGGGCTAGTGCTCGGCGTGCTAACACGGGGAATCTCTTCAACCGGAATTGGAGCAGTTGGATCGCCAGGGAATTGCTCCCAAGGCATAGGCTCCTCGGGTTTACCAATTGTCATCTCTACTGGGCCGTCATCATTCACTGGGCTGGGTCCGGCTTCGCGGAGGAAGAACTTCACGTATGCCTTTCGGCGCAGACGCTCTAACCAGCGTTGCTGAGCTTGACGGGCGAGCTGAGTAGTAATTGCCTGTTCAATTTCCTGACGAACCGCCTCTAGCTGTTTCACGCCAGATTCACGCTTTTCGTCTACTTTGAGAATGTAGGTTACGTTTTCAATGACGACGGGCTGGCTGTATTCACCAGGCGTTAGATTGGCGGCTGCGGCACTCAGTTCATCACGCAAATCGCTGTATTCGCGCCAGCCCCAGTCGCCGCCGTTAACGGCATTCATGTCTTGGCTGTATTTACCCGCGAGCTCTGCGAAATCGACGCCTTGGTCGAGCTGGGTCATGATTGTCGTAGCTTGTTGTTCCATGAGATCCTCGCTTTCACCGGTGATCGGCATCAGAGTGATCATGCGGAGCTTGACGCCTTCGTCTTCAAAGAACTGGCTCTTGTTTTTCTCGTAATACTCACGGATTTTCTGCGGGCTCACCTCGGTTTGCGACTTGAGCATTTGTCCGCGCATGTAACCGACAACTATACGGTCCTTTAGCTCTTCGCGAAATTGTAAATCTGTCTTACCCTGTAGCCTGAGGTATTCGAGGAATTCGGACCGATCGCCGTTAAATTCTTTGGTGACGTAATCGTCGTATTCGTTATCGAGATAAGACTGCGGAATACGGTAACCTTTATCGTCGAACTCCTTGATGATCAATATCTGGTCGATCATGTTTTGGAGGATTTCACGCGTGATGAGCTGGATGTTTCGGTCAAAATCCATCCGAGTGCGTGAACTACGGCGCACTTCCGGCACTAGCGGGGCAACTTCTTTACGCAGTGCTTCCAGTGTGATGATCTGATCGTTCACTTGGGCAGCAATTCCGTTGGTGTATTTGATGTCCCAGTCTTGTTTCAGAGGCTGGGCATGCGCACTGAGTGCGAAAATCAGCGTAAAGATGAAGGTTGGCAGGTTTTTGGTCATGTCTGGTTGGGTTCCTGGCGTTTCAGGAATGTCAAAATTTCGCGCATTCTGGTGGTGGCGTCCTTAGCGGTCAAGCGGGGAAACCGATTGCCAATCATTAGAAAATCAGGGCCACCGCTTTTGGCGCGTCGGCATTTCAGTTTGTTTCCTTCGCTTTCGACTGAAGAAATGCCACAACGTTCAGCGCTGACGCGAATTTCTGTTAATAAAATGAGCGCCTTGACCTCAGAGGGGGGGGG
>NZ_BMXG01000022.1 GCF_014651635.1 Cerasicoccus arenae
AAGCACAGCCCGGAGCAGATCAGCGGTGCGCTGCGGCGGGAGGGCCAACGAGCTCCTTCACGCACGAGCATCTACACGTTCACCCGGGCTGCCCGCGACCGTGGCGGACGGCTTTACCTGCACCTGCGCATCAACGGCAAACGCCGCTATCGCCACAAGAACAAAACCAGCCGCAGCAAGCTTCCAAACCGCGTGGGCATTGAGCAGCGCCCGCCCATCGTGGGGCGACGTGAGCGTTACGGCGACCGGGAGTGCGACCTTATCGCGAGTTGCCGGGGCGGTGGCTATCTGCTGCTGAGCCTGTACGAACGCAAGAGCCGCTACGGACGCCTGGTGCTGCTGCCGAGCAAGGATGCCACGGTTGACCGCCCAGGCTATCATCACGGCCCTGGCTGGCTACTTTTGCCAGCCCTACCACTCCTGGGAGAAAGGCGGCGTCGAAAACTTCAACGGACTCGTCCGCCAATACTTCCCCAAGGGAACCAACTTCCTCGATGAGGGCGAGGCTAGCCTCGCCCTCATCGAAACCGAACTGAATCAACGCCCACGCAAGACCTTGCACTTCCTTTCACCCAACAACCTACAACACAGAATCGCCGCTTGACCCACTCGACCCAACATAACGAATTATTACCTAGCTGTTGGAATTCACGGTGTATTGAGGATTACGAAGGGGTTAAAATGGTGGAGGTGGCGGGAGTCGAACCCGCGTGTCCGGAGGTTTCAATTATAGCGTCTACAGAAATAGTCAGTTGTTTGAGTTTGGGGTCATGGCGCGAACTGACACGCTACATGAACCCGATTAACCTGTTTATTACGGTTTACGACCGGTCACCCGCCGCAAACTATACTCGCTAGCTTACGCCTCATTCCCTTAACGAGCATCCGGGGTGAGACGTGACTGAACTAAGCAGCCAGGAGTTCGCCTTGTGGGGCGAACTCGACGATGTTTTTTTCGCCATTTGTAATGTGATGGATTTGGTAACGGAGCCAACCATCATCTCCGTCCTGCAGCCATAACCTACAGCTCCGAGTCGAATCCGGAACACCCCCTTTGATTGGGGAGGCATGACTTTAGCCTCTCAAAGATCAAGTGAAGAATATCTATCACAATTCTCATGAAGTCAAGGTTGACTAAGCAGTTACTTGTAAATCGAATTCTTTACCTGCTTTTTGAAGGAAGCTCAGGGCGCTTTATGTGGAAGGCTCTTGAGCTAAATCTACGATTTTAAAATCACCAGACTTGCATCCAACACATAAATTTTCATATCAATCGTATATGTTTTTTGGGGGTAAGCGTGCATGTGTGTTTGGTGGTCTGTTCTTGTATGGGGGCAAGGCCTTAGCGCTTAGCCTGCTTTCACCCGCTTTCACAGATGGTGGGGTGATTTCCAATTTATATGCGGATGCGACATCAGAGGTTTCACCTCCGCTGCAATGGCGGGGAGCTTCTAGGCGAACGGTTAGCTATGTGCTGATTGTCGATGAGCCCCGCGATTCGGGCCCAAATGTTGTTCATTGGGTCATCTATAACATCCCGGCATCTTGGTCTGATTTGCCGGAGGATTTTAATGTGGAATCGGATGAGCGTAGAGAATCGGTGCAGGTTGGCCTTAATAGTTGGGCAAAAACTGATTGGACTGGAGTCGAGTTAAAAGGTGCTCAGTTGCATTTTCAACTGATTGCGATAAACCGTTTTTTAAAGTTTAACGACTCGCCAGATGCATTGACTGTTTTGTCTGCGATCGAAGATTATATTGTAGACGAGGGCGAAATCTCGGCTACGTGCCCATAGAGTGTCTCGATGCTTGCTCCTAAGGTGAGAAGTGGCAGGGTCATCGACATGAGGCGCTGGGGCAAATTTCTGTTACGCGTGGTGGCACGTTGGATGCAAGCAGATGGGTTTGGCCTGTCAGCATCGATTTCCTTTTACATGCTGTTTTCGTCCGCCCCTTTGATTGTCTTTGCTTTGATGATTGCGGGGAAGTTTCTCGGCGAAGAGAGCGCTCGGAAGGCGGCGGCTGATTGGCTGAACGGCTTTATGTCGCAAGTCGAGGCTGCTGCACTGATCGATATGGTCCGGCCAGACACATTCGAGAGACAGGGGTGGCTGTTGGCTGTAGTATCTGGGCTGACTTTATTTTGGGCCGCCACTCTTATCTTCGTAAGAATGCGAATCAGCGTGAATGCTCTTCTGAAGATCAAAAGTAAAGATATGCGGCAAGCCGTGAAGCGAAGTTTGCTGGGTCGCTTGAATGCCTTCGTTTTTACATTGGCTGCCGGATTGATCTTTGTTGCTGGGATCTTGTTAACAGCGATAGCGCCAAAGGTCTTGTCGCTCTTTTTATCTGATAGCACTGTTTGGATTCAATTCGCGATAGACGTGATTAACGGCTTGCTTGTTTTTATAGCAGTATCGGCGATTATGAGGCTCTTGGCAGTGCATCCGCCGAGTTGGCGGGCGATTTTAATCGGGAGCCTGTTCGTGCTCGTAACCTTTGAAATCGGTCGTGTCTTGGTGAATGTCTACCTAGGTAAAAGCGAAATAGCGTCTGCATATGGGGCGGCTAATACACTCGTGGTCTTTCTTCTCTGGATTTACTATACAGCGCAGATGCTGCTGTTTGGCGTCGCAATTGCGGGAACAGTGGACTCCTCACGTAAGGAATAACGATGCCGTTTATCCAAATTTCTTGCTAAGCCGACGGTGAGTCGCTTGCTTATCTTGTTTCGCCGGAACCCCGGCCAACGATTATGGAAGGCATCCCCGATATTGACCCTTTTCGCGCAAGGCGCGCCGAGCTTGATAAGCTCATGGCGCAGCCGGATTTCTTTATGGACCAAAGGCGGGCCAAAGACATTTCCCGCGAGCACACCCACGTATCCAATCTGATCCGGCTTTACGACCGGCTAGCCAATCTTGAGCGAGAGTTGGATGAGAATAGGGAAATGGCCGAAGACACATCTGCCGATCCCGAGTTACGCGAACTCGCGATGGAAGAAGTCACTTTAGGCGAGAGCAAATACGATCAATATCGCGAAGACCTGCTTCTGGCAATGCTGCCGCCTGACCGAACCGATTCACGCAACACAATTGTTGAAGTCCGTGGTGGTGCAGGGGGGGATGAAGCCAATATCTTTGCTGGTGACCTTTACCGGATGTATCAGCGTTTGGCTGATCGCCAAGGGTGGAAAATTGAGACGATGGGCATGAACGAATCCGACGTAGGCGGCTTTCGCGAAGTTGCCTTTCTCATCTCCGGCGAGGATGTTTACAAGAGGCTAAAATACGAAAGCGGTGTTCATCGTGTGCAGCGCGTCCCGGCAACAGAATCTCAAGGTCGTATACATACCTCGACAGCGACTGTGGCCGTGCTGCCAGAGGCGGAGGAGGTGGATGTTGAAATCCGCCCCGACGATTTGGAAATCACGACTTGTCGGGCCAGCGGTGCTGGTGGTCAGCATGTTAATAAGACCGAATCCGCCGTCCAGCTAACCCACATCCCGAGCGGCATCATGGTCTACTGCGCGGATGAGCGTTCGCAGATGAAGAACCGTGCTAAGGCAATGAAGGTGCTCCGCTCGCGTTTGTTGGAGCGAAAGCAGAAGGAAGAAGCCGACAAGTATGCTGAGTACCGAAGGAGTCAGATTGGTACTGGGGACCGCTCTGAGCGCATCCGCACCTATAATTTCCCTCAAAGCCGCCTAACGGATCACCGCATTGGGCTGACCGTGCACAGTCTGACAGCGGTCATGGATGGCGATCTGGACGAGATCATTGATGCCCTTGCGACGGCCGATACTGCCGCACGCCTCAAGGCGCTACTGGCAGAAAATACGGCCCGCATTTCTTAGTCCCATGTCGAGCCTAACCCTGTTGTCGCCGGCAAAGGTCAACCTGGTCCTCGCCATTACTGGCGTTCGAGCGGACGGCTTTCATGACCTTGTCAGCTTGGTCGCACCCGTTGCTTTCGGCGATCAGGTAACTGTCACCTTGACGAACGAGGGGGGGGGGGACCAACTGACTTGCGATTTTCCAGGAGTGCCGACAGATAGCACAAATCTCGCTTTGCGCGCGGTGGAGGCCTTTCGTCGTCGGCATCCATTTGAGGCCTCAGTGAGAGTGGATCTTGATAAAAAAATCCCGGCAGGAGCTGGGCTAGGGGGGGGGAGTAGTAATGCTTCCACGGTGCTTTCTTCGATTAATGAACTTTTGGACAAACCATTGACTATCAATGAGTTGATCGAAGTCTCGTCGGAGCTTGGATCGGATTGTCCGCTCTTCCTTGCTCAAAAGCCCGTAATTATGAGGGGGCGAGGTGATCAACTGGAGTCTCTGGCAACCGCCGCAGAGGAGGCACTTTCCGGGCAGAGACTGATTCTCTTTAAGCCGAGTTTTGGGGTTGAGACGGGCTGGGCATATGGGCGCATGAAGGCTAACGGAACTTGGTATTGCCCAGCGACCGAAGCCGAGGCAATGCTGGCCGAATGGCAGGCCGGGTCAGATTTATGTAAAGTCCCTTTGTTCAACAACATGCAACAGGCAGCCTTCGAGAAATTTCTCGCATTGCCGGTGCTTTTAGAGCTGATTCGGGAGCGCCATGACGCCCGTTGTATTATGAGTGGCAGCGGCAGCGCTTGCCTCGTTTGGCTGGAACCAGATATGGCGAGCGAATCGATTATTGCGACGATTCAGGAGTGCCTGGGAGAGGCTGCTTTCTGGGTGGAAACGTCCATTGCTTAATCGATTGATTCGCCTAAATCATACCTCTTTGGGGCTAAACGGATTTATCTTGCCTGTATCGTATTGACGATCAGTCTTTTAAAAATAACAGAGCTGTTTGTATACCCCTTTTGAACTTTTTGCTGAATGGAATCGGAAATGCCTAAAGAGATCGTCTTGGACGGTATCGCCGCCTCTCCGGGCGTTGCGCATGGCTTAGCTTTCGTTATCTTACAGAAGGAGTTAGAAATTCCTGTCTATGAAATTCCGGCCAAACAGCTGGAACATGAAAAGGAGCGGTTTGAAAAAGCACTCCTTGAGGCTCGTCGGCAAATAGCCCAAATACGACACGAAATTGCGGAACGCCTAGGCGAAAATGAAGCCCGCATTTTTGACGCCCACATCATGGTTTTGGAGGACCGTGCGCTGATCGAGGAAACTCTCCGCGAAATGGAGGATACCGCCTATAACGTGGAATATTGCTTCCGCGAGGTCAGCAACCGTTTCATTGAGGCTTTTGAGTCCCTACAGGACGATTACCTGAAAGAGCGTGTTAAGGATATTGAGGATGTTTCCCGCCGAGTCTTGCAGATCCTTCTCGGGCAGACTCAACGCAATTTAATGGAGCTGGTTTCCGAGCGGATTATTGTCTCGGAAGACATCACTCCGTCGGAGGCTGCTGGCTTTGATAAAAAGAAGGTATTGGGTGTTTTAACGGACTCCGGCAGCCGGACGAGCCATGCGGTGATCATGGCCCGATCAATGGGTGTGCCTGCAGTTGTCGGCCTGCACAATGCATCCGAACAGCTTAATAATGAAGACTATATACTGATCGATGGCTACGACGGTATTGTCATCATCAACCCGACCGAGGAGACCCTTTTCCGTTACGGGGAGCTGAAAAGCGAGCGCCAGACGATCCAACGCGTATTTGAATCTTCGGCGCTCTTACCTGCGACAACGGCTGACGGTCATCGGCTGGAAATCGGCGCGAACATTGGCGGTCCGGAAGACTGTGAACGGGCCATTGAGCGTGGGGCAGAAGGCGTGGGCCTTTACCGCACCGAATCTCTCTACATGCAGCATGATTCCTTCCCTGATGAGGAGGAGCAGTATGCTGCCTATCGTGAGGTAGCTGAGACTTTGGCCCCGCACCCCGTTATTTTGCGGACACTGGATCTGGGCGGTGATAAGCATTTGTCTGACTATTTTGTGCAGAACGAGAGCAATCCCTTTATGGGCTTTCGGGCGATACGCTTTTGCCTGGAGCATCGGGAATTGTTTAAGGATCAGCTCCGCGCCATCCTGCGGGCTAGCGCAGTCGGCAATGTGAAGATCATGTATCCGATGATCAGTACGCAGGACGAACTCGTGGCGGCCAATCTCCTGTTGGAAGAGGCTAAGAACGAATGTCGGGAGCGGAATCAGAAGTTTGATGAAAAGATCGAAGTCGGTGCAATGATTGAGATCCCTGGTGCCGCCTACACGTGTGACTTGCTTGCCGAGCACTGTCAGTTTTTCAGCATCGGCACGAATGACCTGATCCAATACCTGCTCGCGGTGGACCGTGTTAATGATCGTATTGCGCATCTTTACGAGCCGAATCACCCTGCGGTGATCCGCACGCTCAATACGATCATTTCGACGGCGAACAAGCACAATATTCATGTGGGAGTTTGCGGCGAAATGGCCGGTGATCCGATCTATGTCCCGTTACTTTTTGGTCTTGGGGCCAACGAGATCAGCGCGACGGGCACGGTATTACCCGAGATTAAATATCTTATCCGCAAGATGAAGCTTTCCGATGCTCAGGCACTCGCCAAAAGGGTTCTCAAGGAATCGGACCCGTATGCGATCAAGCTCTTGTTGACTCGTTTTTATGAGGCGCAGATGAGCGATGTGCTGGAGCCGATCGACTAACGCTCTATTAGCAGGCTGACCGATGGAATCGCGAGGATTCGTTTCTCTATTTTGGTAATGAAACGATGATGGGCGCTGTATGTCATTTATTCACAGATCGCTTTCTGTTAATCTTTTTCATTTGTATTACGCCATCATTTCACTTGGCATGGTGTGCAACTTTCCGTAACCCTCACGGTTTAAGATGCTGGCACAACCGCAGCCCAACCCCAGAATGACCGACATAAAAGCTCACGCAGGAAAATTTAACGCCGTCGCCGGAATTGCGGCGTTGGTCCTCGCAGCTGCGATTATTATCGTGCTGGTGATCGCCTTGAAGGGCGGTAGCACATCGCACCTTGAGCCATTTCCCACCACGGACTATCTACAGTCTCCACAGAATTTTTTAGGTAATTCCTACCGAATCGACGCGCAAGTCGAGTCAATGCTCAGTTATCGTCCCGGTGTCGGCCGTCTGCTGGTCGTTAAGACTGATGGCCGTCCAGTGCCGGTGTTTTTGCCAGAAGGCTTGGCCGACAGTATTCACACGGGCCAACGTTACAACCTGGGCGTTAGTGTCCAGGACGGTGGCCTGATTTACATCAACGAGCTTGAGAAATATTAACAGTTTCCTGGTTTGAATCCAGCTGGGACAGTGGTTAGTGTGTTGGAAAGATTTTCGCCAAACCAGGATTCTTAATTAGATACGCCATGAAAAAGCCAATCGCCGTTCTTGCTCTTCTGTCCACTTCTTTGCTTTTCGGACAGGCTTACGATTCATCTTCTGGCGGAGGCGGCTCACCAAATTTTTTTGGCGGAGGCGGCGGTAATGGTGGGTCTAGTGGCTCCGGCGGTTCCAGCGGCGCTGAGAACCAGAATAACGTGATGAACGTCGGTTCCGGCGCGGGCTTATTTGAGAGCCAGACCTCGGAGAATATGGCCGACCGCGTGTTCAACGTCGACAGCGATTCAGTCAATTTCGAAGACGGCACTTACAATTGGAAGGGCCGCACTTTTAATGTGGGCAACAACCGTGTCGCCCGCGCCCGCTTCGAGCGCTATCTAGCCACGCCCGACCTGAATACCAACGATGAGATTTATCTAGGTATCCTTCAGCGCATCGCGCAGCTCTTGTCTCTCGTTGGCGAAGATAATATGAAGGACACAGCAACGCTGTCCGACGAAGTCTTTCAAGCCTGGCAAATGCTTTTTAAGGCCGCACGTTATGAAATGGACCAAGGCATTTCCATTACCGTGGCCAATCAAGTTTACAATGTCTGGCGTATTCGTGACGAAAACACCAGCCTGACGCGAGCACGTCAACTGATGGACGAAGAGATGGAAGATGCACAAGGGCAGTTACTCTCACAGAGCGCCCAAGAGGAATATGAGCATGAGCAGCGGCAGCGTTTGAAATCTGAAGGTCGCCATACGGGCCAAGCTTATGAGGGCGTAACGGACACAACTTTTGGTGCTCAAAAGTTGGTCAATATTCAAACCCAGATGGCCGCGATGGAGACGCTGAAAGTCGCTAATGGCCAAGTTGCCAAGCTTCAGTTCCAATCGCAGATTGTAAACCTGCTTCTAACGCGCCGTTTTGAGCATTGCATGATCGCATCGCAGTTTTACCGCTTTGCCTTCAAAGGCTCTCACCAGACGATCACTGTGGGTGGTGAGGAGTTGGGCGCATTTTTGCCGGTATCCGACTTTACTCCAACGGTTGAAACCGTGGAGTTGCTCGCCCGTGAGGCTCAGGCTGACGTGCGCATTGGCATGAAGACGGTGGATAGCCTTTACGCCAGCAACGAGCTTTTTGGTGCATTGGAACGCCTTCAGGAGACCTTCTTTCTGGGTGAATACGAACCGGATGTACTCCAGTTCCCCGCCGAGAAAAAGCGTAAGCTGCTCGATCTTTATCGGAAAACCCGCGAGCTCCAAGTACTCATCGACCACAAAGACTATGAAGGCATTGAGCGTGTGACCGCTGAGGCCAAGGAACTGGCTTATGATTTTCCCGCTTCGCAAGTGCTTTCCGGAGTGCAGTCAGTCCAGCGAATGAGCAATCTGTCCTTAATGGCTGCTCGCCAAGCCGTAGGGCAGGGCGATTTCGCCAAAGCTGAGACCATGCTGGAGCGCGCTACTGGCCTCTGGCCGCAGAACCCCGCAATTCGGTCATATATGTCTGATATGGCCGACAAGGCGGATGTGGGCACGCAAGCCTCGGTCATGTTCGATGAGATGTATAACCGCAAGGACTACCGCGCCATTTATACAGAAAGCGCCAACTTCAGCGGCGCACTTATTAATGACTCCGTTCGTCGAGAAAAACTCAAGGAAGCCGTGGACAAAATTGCCCGCGTGGACTTCCTCATTGTCGGTGCCCAAGAGTTGGACGGGCAGGGGAATTCATACGCCGCATGGGAGATTCTCGCCGACGCAGAAAAGATCTATGCCGACGACTACGTTCTTGCCCGTGCCCAGGCTAAACTAGCCCCGCGAGTCGCTGATTTTGTGGGCGCACTGGATCGCGCCGAACAAGCAGAAGCAAAAGGTCAATTCGCCCTGAGCCTGACACGCTATCTTGAGGCCAAAGAAATCTATCCGACGTCCAAAATTAGCCATCATGGCATCGAGCAAATGAGCGAGAAGGTCATGGATGGTATCCGCCCACCAGCAAAAGCCGCGCCTTCTGACAGCTAGTTGGCACGTGTTGGCCAAGTTCTATTTGGAACATACGAAAAAATCTTGCAGGCTTTTTCTTATACGGGCTTGACGGAGCGATGATGCTTTAGCATACACAACCCTTTGACTTTGCCAGTCAGCAAGGAGAGGTGACAGAGTGGCCGATCGTGCTTCCCTGGAAAGGAAGTGTTGTGGAAACGCAACCGAGGGTTCGAATCCCTCCCTCTCCGCCAAATTCCTCTAAGTTATTGGCAGCCAGCGCCAAGCCTTTTAAACAAAGGGATTCAGGCTTGAGTGTTACACAAAACCTATGTGGAACACATGCCAAAGCGACCAGACGGCCTAGTAAATCGAAAAGGCAGCAAAATCTTTTATTGCCGTAAGCGGGTGCCGGAGAAATTGGTTCCAATTATCGGGCGGAAGAAGTTCATGGTTTCTCTGAAAACCGCCGATTACCAAGAAGCAAAGCGAAAGCTGCGTTCAGTTAAATTCGAGATCGAGCAGAAGATCGACGCCGCAGAGCAAAAGTTGGAAAGGTCAAAGTCCGCACAGCCTACCGCGCTACTCGATGAGGAAGTCAAGGCCATGGCCATAGATTGGTTCATTAAGCATGAACAAGACTTGGATCGTAAATACCGAAACCTACAGCCCAAAAATATCGGAGCAGCTGTTGATGGCCTAAGGGCGAATTTGGAAGGACAGCCATGCACTGGCAAGATGTAGATGCACCCTTAATTGAGGTAAGCTTTTTCGACTTTTGGGAAACCGTCTGGCAGACATAAACTGCGGCGATGCGCTGTTGTCATGGTTTTGGGTTAAGTTCCTTCGCTTTTGCCTGACAGTCCGTTTTTTGTGAGCTATGGTTCCTCTCATGGGACGACCGAGCACAGGTATTACAGTCCGCGAACTGGCACGGTTGGCGGGGGTTTCGCGGCAGACAGTATCGGATGCCTTGCGGGGCACCGGGCGAGTGGCCGCCGCCACGCAAAAACGGATCCGCGAACTGGCGGAAGAATTCAGATACGCGCCAGATCCGCTCATTTCGGCGGGATTGGCCCAGATACGCCGCAAGAGTCCGCAGCGAACCAAGGCGGTTCTAGGTTACGTGGAAACGGGCAGCACTCCAGACCTTACCGGGATCCACGAATCCTACCGCAGGCTCTATCAGGGAGCTCAGGAGCGGGCGGAGAATCTTGGCTATCTGCTCGAGCGGTTTTCGATTGCGGATCCAAACATCAAACCGAAAGGTCTGCAGAAGATACTTTTCGCACGGGGAATCCGAGGCTTGGTCATCCTCTATATTGACGACTGGAACAAAGATCCGGCTCCGCTTCCACTCGATCTCAACCAATTCGCGGCAGCCACCATCGGTGCTCGTCTGCGAACTCCGGCCCTCCACTTCGCGATGGCTGACGAGTTCGCCAACACGCAACTCTGCATTCAATATCTGACCGATCTCGGCTACCAACGGATCGGCCTCGCCCTTCCGAGTCCGCTGGACCGCTTGATTGAGAACCGGATCAGCCATGCCTACTACGGGTGGCAACAGTCGAAGTCGGCGGGAGTGCGTTTGCCTGTGTTCGACAACCGGGTGACCCAGTTCGAAAGCACTGCCAACGCTTATCGTAGCTGGATCGACAGATGGAAGCCGGACGCCATTATGTCCTTCCCTCAGGGGCGATTGAACCGCCATCTCGGACTCCGCTTTCCCGAGCAGGCCGGCTTCGTCCACCTCGACCGCAACCCATCGAATTCCGGCATCGCCGGGATCGATCAAAAACACGAGGCCACCGGAGCCGCCGCAGTGGACATCGTTGCCAGACTCCTCGCCCTCGGCGAAATCGGACCTCCCTCCACCGCCCACGGCACCCTGATCGAAGGGCGATGGGTTGCCGGGGCCACTGTCGAAGAGCAGGGCCGAGCCTCGAAGTGAAATGTACTGCAACCTGACCGGTCGCGTCGTCTTTTGTCCGGCGTGATTCCAGAGGTGACGGGAGCACACTATGGCTGGCTGACTGTCAGGCAATTGTTTGATATTAATATGCTTCCAAATTCGCGCTTTGTTACTAAACTACTAAATTCGTTTAGATCTGCTGCCAAAAAGAACTCTAAAGAGGATAATCCCTATGAAAATCATTAGAACGCTCCCAGCCATTGCCGTTTTGCTTGCTACCGCCTCCACCAATGCGGTGGTTCTTGGCTACTCGAACAACTTCTCCACCAGCGTTGCGGACTTCACCGAAACCACCGATGTGCAGTGGACGCTTGGCAGCGGTGTGTACACCAATGCATTTACAGCAGGCGGTGCCACTGCCTCGAGCGCCACGGTTAACGTAACCGACTTGGGACCAGTCGGCACCGACTGGTCCATTTCCACAACTTTTTCGATCTCGACGTTGGAGTCGGGTATGACGTTCGGGTTCGGTGCGCTCGGGACTAACACGGCCTTCAGCGGGGGCGCTGGAAATCCGTATTACCTCGCGGATGTCAACACTGCAGGATCGGTGCGAATTCTTGAGATTGCCTCCTCACCCGCGGACCTCGGCGGCACCAAGACGAGCCTCCCTGATGGCGGGCTGCAGACCGACACCAATTACACGATGACTCTCTCGGGAACCTACTCGGGAGGCACACTTACAATGGATCTCAGCATTACCGACGGCGTGAATATCGGATCTGTCATCGGCGCAACGGACGCCTCGTCCCTGACAGGCCAGAATTTCGGTTTTCGTAATCGGATTCCAAACGCCGGAACTTACAGTGTCAGCTACGACAATTTCAGCATCGTCCCCGAACCGGGGAGTGCAGCACTGATTATGTCTGCCTGTGTCGGAATGCTGCTGATGATGCGCCGTCGTCGCCGCGCATGACTGGTTCAGACACGATTTTTGGGTTGCGCCGGCGGCAGGCGACTCGTTCTTCTGCCGGCTTTTTTATGGTTTAGCGTGCATGACGGACTGTCAGGCAATTCTCCATGGCAATAAGATTTCAAATTTTCGCTTTGTTGCTAACATTTCGAATCAGTTAAAAAATCTGCCGCCAAAAAACAATCACTAAAATCAACACCCCTTATGAATATCACACACAAATCCCTCGTCATTGCCGCAGTCTCTTGCGCACTCACTCAGTCTAGTTCTGCAGAACTGCTGTCTTATTGGAATTTCAACAATATCGATCCCGTCTATAATAGCGGCACGCTCGGTTCCTTCGACATTGACGCTGCTGCCTACGGCGAGGCCTACTCACAAGTTGACAACGCGACTCCCGGCACTCTCGCCAGTAATACCAGCAACAGCACAGTATTTAACGGTGCTGGCATCAACATAGACTTCGCCAATATAGCAACGATTGCCAATGCCACTATCAACGGCAAAGCGGCGACGTCCTATACCAGTCAAAATATTACTGGCGGCAACGCTGGTTATGGTGTGTTTACAGACTCCACGTTAAATCGCGTTGGCACTGACTCCACAACCGGCGGCTCCCTCATTTTCTTGAATCCTTCGGCTAATATGAACGGCAAATACATCACCCTTTCGCTAAGCAGCGTGGGGTATGACACGCTCTCCTTGACTTATGCCACACGCCGTACCTCTGGCATGAATGCCAGAGATGTCTGGACATATAGCACTGATGGCATCGTCTTCAGTGACCTCTCTACCCCTGGCTACACCAACGGTACTAGCAGTTTCGCGACCACGACATTGAATATCTCAACGCTCAGCTCCAACGTCCTCGACAATCAATCTACCTTCTACCTCCGTTTGAATTTTGATTCTTCAAGTACCACCGGGAGCTACGCCTATGACAATATCCAGTTGACTGGCAGTACCATCCCCGAGCCGACGACTGCAGCACTGTTTATGGCTTGCAGTGCCGGGGGGGTGCTGCTGCGCCGTCGCCGCCGCGCATAACTGGTTCAGACACGATTTTTGGGTTGCGCCGGCAGACGACCTCGTTCGTTTGCCGGCGTTTTTTAATGGTTCGTTCAGTCTGCGTTAAGCTCGTTGAATACGGCGAGACTCAGGGGGGACTTGTGCTGACGTATGGAGTCGAAACCAGTAGCGACAGTCAGGTTCTCTGATTTCACGGAAACGCCCAACGGATGCTCCGCATTAGGCGGGGCTGCAAGCGCGGGGATTTATCCTACAGGTGCGCCGTCAGTGGATGGTATTTTTCACACTGTGGGTTCAGACTCCAGAGGAGTAGGATTACGGATCGACGGACTCACGGCAGGTAATTACGAAATTTATTTAACGGGTAAAAATACGAACGCATCGCCCGCATTGGAGATGCGATTATACGCTGCAGCTGGAGCGTCGGATACCTCGTTTTCATTTGGGACATCCTCACTCGTTCAAGTTGAAAATTCTCTAGTGAACCGATGGTTTGAGAGCTAAGCGGTCGTTTCAAAGTCGAGCTGGCTGCCGCACAATCGCCTTATCTAGTCGCGGATGGGGGGAGTTCGGGACTTGAGGGGCGTGATTTTATGAACACCGCAGAAATTATCCGTATGGACGAGGGGCATGCTAAGCGCCCCAACATTCTATTTATATTTTCAAATGATATGGGCTACGAGACCGTGGGTGGTCTAGCTTACGCAATTAAGTCCGCTTGAATTTTTAGTCTGGCGCATTAGAAAGTGAGCAGATTATGAAAGGCAAACGATACACCACAGAGCAAAAAATCCGTGTTCTTCGTCAGGCTGAACAGGCCGACGCCACCATTTAGGATGTCTGTCGCGAGGCAGGCATCAGCGAACAGAGTTTCCATCGTTGGGAACGCGAGTTCGGGATGATGGAGCTGGATCAGGCAAGCAACTGAAGGGGTTGCAAAAGGAAAACGCTCGGCTCAAGCGCATGCTTGCCGATGAGATGCTCGGCAAAGAGCTTCTAAAGGAGGCACTTGAAAAAAGTTATGAGCCCGGGCATAAACGCGAAGTTGCCGAGGGTCTGGTTGAGCAGGGTCGCTGCTCGGCCCGGCTACTGCCTCTCTGCGCCCAAGCCTTGACTTCCTCAACAAACCTATATCAACACATCAATCAACCTGCTAGACTAACGAATAAGGTGGAACAGTTTGCGTAGTGAGACCAGGTCAGTTAAGCTGCGGGGTTGATTCTACAGGCGTGACTTTAGCTGCCAAGCGCGTGTGTAATCGACCTCCATCGATACAGGAAGATTTGCATCGTCTGTATCATTGGTCGCCCAGCCGCCGATTTGAACATTGAACCTTAATGTAGCTGGCGCATTACTGACGCGCTCGCTGATTTGCTCGGCGACTTTTTTGCCGTCGACATACCAAGTGAGTTTGCCCGGTTCCCAGAGGAGGCCGTAGACGTGATAGCCGTCTTCAGTTGGGCCGTAATAAATCTGAGATGTGCCCCATTGTTTGTGCTCGGGTCCATAACCATCCCAGTGAGTGGCGACACTATTGCGGCCGGGGCCCCATTCGGAAAGGATTTCCATGATGTCAATTTCCATCGCACCGTTACCAGTGTGACGACGTTGCCACTCGTCCAGACCGCTTTCTTCACCACGGTCGGGCATCATCCAGTAGGCGGGCCAGAGACCACGCACGTAGGGCACTTTAATCCGGGCTTCGAAGTAACCGTATAGTTGCGCCCACTTATCATAGGTCTGGATGAGGCCTGAAGTATATTCGCGAGTGTCCAGTTTCGGATCATTGTTTTCGTGACCGAAACGTTTTTCAACGATAAATGTCGCGACGCCGTCGCCGATGATGACGTTTTCAGGGGCATAGCGTTGTTTTTGTCCCGGCTGAGGACCGTCCCAGGGGAAGCGTGGTGACCACAGTGATTCGTCGAGTGTATCGCCGTCGAAATTCTCGTCTAGAGTCAAGACCCAGTCACCCTCGACTGGGGGGCGTCCCCCGAGCCATTCAGGCAGGACCGCTGGTATATTGCGATCTTCCGGCTTCGTGAAGGATAGCTCATTCGCAGCGTCGGCTGGACTACCACTCGCACGAAGGTCGGATAGGATCAGAGTGGTATCAGCCTTCGGGCGAGCGACGAATACTTGAATCGCTTTGATACGAGCCGATTTCAACGGATAGGCGGGTGCTCCGTTTTGTTGTCCAAAAGTCAGATTAAGTGTTTTGCTTTCGCCTGCGTCGATTAACAGGTTCTCCGTGTTCCACGGCTCATCTTTCCATGCTCCAGGATTATCGACACGCATGGAAACCTTAAGCTTAGAGTTTCCGGGGTTGGTGACTGTGACCTGAATGCCACCGAAAGCACTTAGGTTCCAACCGCCCGAAGGGATAGGGAATTGAATGTTCGGATAGCCCTTAGCTTTGTTAAATGTGGCTTTAATTTTGCCATCTACCAGAACTGCAGAGGATTCGCTGAAATTGAATCCCGACAGTCCGTTTTTTTTCAAATCGAGTAGATTGCCATCGATAGAAGGAGAGAAGGTAGCGTCGACACCGATTGCTGTAGGTTTGGTTGCTGCAGACGTCGTTGCTGAGTCTCCGCTGCCGAAGGGAACCAGATTACGGACGAGAATGGATGCATCAGCCTTGGGGTTGGAAACATAGAGCTTGATGTAGTTTACCTTCGAGCGATCCAGTGCGTATCCAGAATGGCCATGCGATTGGCCGAAGATCACCTTGACTGGCATAGTTTGGCCAGCGTCGATCCAACTATTACCGGTGTTCCAAGGTTCCTTTCTCCAGTCGCCTGGGTTGGCCACGCGCAGAGCGACGTTTAGTCGAGAATTTCCCGTATTGGTGATCTCAGCTTGGACACCTGCAAACTTAGAGAGATCGATTTGACCTCCGGGGAGTGGGAAGTCGATGCCCGGGTAGTTGTCATCATTCGGAAAGACTAGCTTGAGCGCAGAGCCTTCGACTGACAGCATTGGGTTACCCTCTGTTTTAATAGCGCTAATGTTATCGGCCGTTGGGACGAAAATTGGTGAGCCACTTTTTGCTGTGATGGATGCTGCGGGTGCTGTTGTCGCTGCTGCGGGGGTGCTGGTCGGAGTGCCTTTGCCAAATCCCTCAATGGATTTAATTAGAATGCTTCCACTTTCGTTCGGTTTACTGACGAAAAGCTTCACCGCACTGATAGCACCACTATTGAGCGGGTATCCCGCCTGTCCAAAGGATTGGCCGAAAGTCACCTGCAAGCGTTTGGAGTCGCCCGGAGCGATCCAGACATTGTTGCTATTCCAAGGCTCTTTTTCCCAGTCTCCGTTGTTTTCGGCCCGCATACTGATGTTGAGACGCGAGGTGCTGGTATTGACGATTTCAGCTTCGATTCCTGCGTAGGTGGATAGGTTCCACCCGCCGGTAGGCACAGGGATATTAAATCCTGGGTATGATTTACTCGCCGGGAATTCGACGCGTAAGGTTTTTGAGTTCTCCGTATCGACGATGGATAAGGTCGGGTTGTGTTCGGTCTTGAAGCTCGTGATGTTCGTCGATGCGGGCGTCAAAAGCTCTGCCGTTTCGGGCGTCGTTTGAGCTGCGAGGGGGAGTGTTAAAGCAAAAAATAGAGCCAGTAGGCTCTGATTTAGAGGTTGTTTTATGGATATCATGTTGAAGTAAATTTAGGTGTATGCGAGGGGAGGCGTTGTGGAAACAACCGGTGTATCGTGTAGAGTGGCACCGTTAGATTGGATGACATCTCGATACCAGTAAGCAGAGTCCTTGAGTGTACGAACCTGAGTTTCGTAGTCGATATGAATGAGTCCAAATCGATGTTTGTAACCTTCGGCCCATTCGAAATTATCCATGATCGACCATTGGAAATAGCCGCGCACATCGACGCCGTCTTTAATGGCGCGTTCTAAGCCGAGTAGGTAGCGTTGCAGGAAGTCGATGCGATGTGTGTCATGCACGCGACCATCCAAGGAGACCCAATCGGGCATCGTCAGACCGTTTTCCGTGATGACGACGGGCAATTTATAGCGATCAGAAAGGTATTTTGTGCCCCAGTAAAGCGCATCGTCGGATCGCTCCCAGAGGAAGTGTGTGTGCGGTCCGCCAACATCTTTTTCAACGAGGATGGGTTTACCGTCGGGACCCGCTTTGGTTGCTTTGCCGTGGTAGATATTGCATCCATAAAAATCAAGCGGTTGCTGTATAATATCGAAATCGGAATCTTTGAAGTGTGGCAGATTTTTTCCGTAAGCCTGAAGACCTTGCTCTGGATAGTGTCCTAGAATAGGCGCGTCACCCCACCAGCGATTATTCCAGCAATTATCCGCCCAAACTCCGTCCATCACCGCGTAGGCGGCTGCGATGTCTTCAGGCTTGTCGCTTGTAGGATAGTTTACGCAACCAACCGGTGCCCAACCAATTTGTGGTGCTGTTTTGGCACGTGCACGAATGGTTTGCACGGCAATCCCATGGGCAATTAAAGAGTTGTGCCCAGCTTTCAAAACCTCACGCAAGCCGAGCTGTAGCCCGGGGGCATGCTTGCCGTCTGAGTGGCCTAAACCGATAAAGCATTGCGGTTCGTTGAGAGTGATCCAGTGGCTCACTCGATCAGAGAGTCGATCCACGATGACTGCAGTGTAGTCCGCAAACCATTGTGGGCTATCAGGGTTGAGCCAGCCACCACGGTTGAATAATTCAGTGGGGTAGTCCCAGTGAAACAGCGTGACCCAAGGCTGGATGTCCGCGGCTAAGAGTTCGTCGATCAGGTTATCATAGAAGGCCAAACCTGCTTCGTTGATTTTGCCCGTTCCGTCGGGCATGACGCGTGGCCAAGAAATGGAGAGTCGGTAGGCTTGGAGACCGACCTGAGTCATTAATCGAACGTCATCTTTATAGCGATTGTAGTGATCGCAGGCAGTGTCGCCAGTATGACCATCCCAAACTTTGCTTTTTTGGTGGGAGAGCATGTCCCAGACGGACTCGCCTTTGCCATCAGCTTTCCAGGCTCCTTCGATTTGATAGGAAGCCGCAGCGGCACCCCAGGTGAAATTTGTTGGGAATGAAGAACTCATTTGAATGTGGGTAATGGTAGAGATTTAATCCGCGTCGTGATTGTCTCCGCGGTGATTAGAATAGCATTTTTTTAGATATGCTGTTAGGGGTCTACTGATTAACGATGTGTCCTTTGCTGATTAGTCTTTCTTTAACACGAATTTTTAGGTTCATGATCGAGCAGTATTTGACAAGAGATGGGAATTTCTTGTTATTTCATGCTTGTTGTTCCATTCTGGTTATTACCCCTATTATGAAAAAAGACCCAACGCTGTTTCCTGAAGATTTTATCTGGGGGGCATCGACTTCCGCGTATCAAATTGAGGGCGCGCATGATGCCCAGGGTAAAGGAGCCTCGATTTGGGATTTATTTGTTCAGAGGGAGAACCGTATCTGGCGGGGCCAAAATGGTCGAGTTGCTTGTGATCACTATTATCGATTTAAGGAAGATGTTGCGCAGATGCGACTTATGGGACTGAAGGCGTATCGTTTCTCACTTTCTTGGGCGCGAATATTGCCGGACGGAACCGGAACGATTAATGAAGCTGGGCTAGCCTATTACGATGCATTAATTAATGAATTGCTTGAGAATAATATAGAGCCGTGGGTGACGTTATTTCATTGGGATTTGCCTTACGAGCTGTTTCTAAGGGGGGGGTGGTTGAATCGTAGTAGTCCAGAATGGTTTTCTGAATATACGAAGGTCGTTGTAAGTCGATTTTCAGATAGAGTGGAACGCTGGGTGACGATTAATGAACCGCAGTGCTTTATCGGTTTAGGTTACCGGGATGGGACGCATGCACCTGGGTTGAATCTAAGTTTTGGGGAATGTTTGATGGCTGGGCACAATGCGCTGTTGGCGCACGGACGATCAGTGCAAGTCATCCGTGAAAATGCGAAACGAACCCCGATGATTGGTTGGTCGCCGTCAGGTTCGGTCTATCGTCCAGGAAGCAATCGGCTGGATGACATTAGCGCCGCGCGCGAAGCGACCAGTGCGATTTACTCCGACAATGTTTGGAATACTCGCTGGTGGTCGGATCCTGCCATTCTCGGGCATTATCCTGAGGATGGGTTGAAGGTCTATGAGAAAGCATTGCCGAAGTTTCCAGCAACGGATTTTGAGATCATTCAACAACCGCTCGATTACTACTGCTGTAATATTTTTCAGGCCACGCCGGTACGTATGAGTGATGAGGGCACACCTGTGGCGATACCCCTGTCTGATGGAGAAGATATTTCACTTTACGAATGGTCGCAGAACCCCGACTGCCTCTACTGGGGGCCACGTTTCATTCATGAACTCTATGACTTGCCAATAGTGATCACTGAAAACGGTTGTTCGACCTCAGATCGCGTCAGTTTGGATGGCGCTGTTCATGATAGTAACCGCACTGATTTTATGGTTGGGCATTTGCTTTCACTGCGTAAGGCAATGGATGATGGAGTGGATGTACGCGGTTACTTTCATTGGTCTTTACTGGACAACTTTGAGTGGCATGAGGGCTACAAGCACCGTTATGGTTTGATACATGTAAATTATGAGAATCAAGTTCGGACTTGGAAAGACTCGGCGTATTGCCTTCAGGAGATCATTAGTTCGAATGGCAATAGTTTGAAGGAGTTTTTGCATTCTGATTCAGAGCCTGTCCCATATGTGGTTAAAGAAGCGAAGCGTTATATTGATTTGAATCTGTCCGAAACCTTTAATGTCAAAACGATTGCGGTTCATTTAAACTGCCACCCTGATTTTCTGAGCCGCCGTTTCAAGCAATATGTGGGGACGAGTCTGAGTGACTATATCCGGCGTTTACGCTTAGAGTTTGCGCGAAACTTGTTGAGAAATGCTGATGTTCAGATCGGTGAGGCCGCAGATCGTGCTGGTTTTTCGGATCGTATCCATTTCAGTAAAGTATTTCGCAAAGAGATGGGGATGACCCCGAGCCAATATCAGCAACAGTTTCGCGTGGTAGAGGGGCAGCCTGTTGTCGAAGTTTCGAAGAATCCGAGGCTGACTTAAGCGTGGATGGTGACGGTATACTATTCGCCGGATACGCAGGGGAGGAAATCATTTCGATCCATCGCGATTCCGTTCACAGTCATGCCTACGGATTCTCTCTGGACTTCCATGCGGGCGGTAAGCATGGTTTCACTTTAAGCCCTTTGATTTCCGGTTTAATATTATACACGTAGCTGAGCAGTGCTTTGTAAAACCAACCGGCCGTGCCATAGCGATAGGTGTCCTTAATCGCTAGATAGCTTTTGCCGAATACGTAGGGCTCGCAGTCCAGTTTGAAGTAGCTGCGTTCAACATTTCACCAAAAAGCATCGACGGAATAGTAAGCTTGTGGCGTGGATTCGGATGCCATCTCCTGTAGGGTATAGAAAAATAGACGGAGGTTTCTTCTTTGATCGCTGTGGTTGGACAAGGTGACTGTCCATATTTCACAGGTCTGTTGCTTGGGCACAAAAATTCTAAATGATGCAGCAATATCATTATTTTTCTGCTTAATTACAGAATACCCCATGCCGTGTGTGCAGGTGTATTCATCCGAAGGTGTCAGGCCGTTGATATTCCAGTAGTTACCCTTATCGATATCGCTGATAAAGAACATCCGTTCCGGAACCGCTTGCTTGCGGTTGCCAAGTCTGTCCTGCGAGAAAACCTGTCCTTGGCAGGTTTGAGATACTATCGAAATGCGTAGTTCTCATTACATAGGTAATTATACCAATGGCTCGGTGTTCTTGTCGCTTTTATGATGAACTCATAGTCAATTGTCACTGAATTGTCCGTAAGTAGTCATTTAATGCCCAAATAAATTGATTGTCCTGAGTGGTTCAGGATCGTGATGAGCTTAACGGATATGTTGAACGCCAAACTCGTCGGTGTGGATTCGTTCTCTCATTTCGCGGTCAATTATTCCAAGTGGATTGAGGTCGCGTTTAGATGGTGGGATATCGACTAGAAAGAGCGTGGTGCGATTGTTGATGCCTGTTGTCTGAGGAGCTGAACGGACGACTAGCCAACCTTCGTCTTGATCATTGGCAGCAACTTTTAGCCACGTCTTTGAGGTGTCAGGATAGGGAATGCTACCAGACTCACCTGTGTTCAGGAGTATGTCTGTCTCTGCAAGTTGCACCGCAAGTTGACGTTTTGAGAAGTTATAAACGCGATAAGTATTTGCTGGGAATTTTTCCAGTGAGTGATCGAGCACGACTGTTTTATATTCAAGAGCGGACCCCGCGGGGTTTTGGATGAGGAGGATGATGTAGGGGCCGCCGTCTGATAGCTTTGCCTGTGCCAATGTGGTTTTAATAGGGGGCAGGTTTGGGTCCTTTGGGTTTGGTGTTTCTTTGTAGAATACGACATCTCCATTTTTAGATGCGGGATACAGCCGAGAAAACGAACCAAGGCTGGTTCTTAGAATGATTGGCTCTTTATCGATATCGAAAAGCACGGTTTCGAACGATGACATTGAGAGCACTCGGAATTCAGGTGCGTCTTGGGGAACTGCCTGCGCAGTTCGATGTGATAGCAGCAGGCAGAAGAAACTGATAAGTGCAAGAGTTAGATGTCTGATGCTGAGAGCCATTGGAGGGATATGATTTTGAATTTTCGACCGAGTGATTGATTGATACTTCCGTCTGCTGGAACTTCATAAGCCTCAAGAGAATCGTCCAAGTATTCGGGGAGACGTTGAACAACGGCTTCGCACCAAGCTTGGGCTTCGACTGCTTGAGTCATTTCATTGACGGTTTCACCGTAGGTTCGAATCGTGAAGGTGTCGGAGCGGGCAGTCAGTCCGGCTCCGATCTTGGCGAGAATGTCAGCTTGGGTGATGTACTTTGGAGCAAAGGCAGAGCGATTACTGACAGGGCTTGAGGGCGCATCGGCTCCTTCAAGTAATGCTTTGTCGTAGGCTCTGGTATACTGTGAGCTTTGGTTGTGCTTGATGCCGTCACCTGTGGCGAGTTCGTCCTCTTCCCAGAAAGTGTTCGCCCCCGCGTTATTTGCTGCAAAATCACCAGATTCAGTGCGGTCAATCGCAGCTTGGAGTGGTCCTTTGAAGTTTTCGTGCTCCCAAGATGAATTGGTCGCCTGAGGGTCTCCGTTATCCGTGTTCGGGTTGTCGTAGATGCGTCGATTGACGAAGTCGGCGACGGAGACGAATGGGCCACGATTGCGAATTTCAGCGACGATATTACGGGCGAGTTGGGCAATCTGGTTCTCATCCAGGGTACGATAGCCTCTCCATGGGTCGTCGGGGTCATCATCGCCGTACGGACGGCTAAAGCGTGGGAAAGAGGCATTTAACTCTGGATTGGTGCTAGAGTCGGTGTTCTCCGGTATGAAATCAAGATTGTTGCCACCGCCGAGGGCGGCTCGCCACGCTTGTTCGGATGTCGAGTTGATGTTAAAGCCACCTGCCATAAGCAGGTGAGCCGCTGAGAGGTCTGGATCTCGCAGGGTATCGTCTGAAGGGGCTCCGTAGCGCAAGTAACGTGGGTTTGCGAGCTGATCAGGTATCGCGGTTCCTGTGTCGGCTGGCACGGTCGAGAAGTAATATTGATCCCATAGGGTGCGGTTGAGCAGATAAGAAATGTCATAGTATGCATTCATATCCCTCCTTAAAGAATAATTGTTGTCCGTAGTTATCTCGTCAATGCGTGTCAGTTGATGCCCGGTGATTTCTGGGTTTTTGCTGTGCAGGTGATAATCCGCCAAACTATTTCCAATTGGATAAGAGGGATAGCTGCCGAAAAAGGATAAGTTGGCGTGTTGGAGTTGCCCAATCGAGAAGATATCTTGATCTTCGTAGGAAAACTCAAAGAGCATCGCATCGACAGCAGTGTTGCCGTTTATTGAATCAAACCCAGAGCCTGCAGAAATCCGCTCAGGGGTTGATGACGCTGCGTTAAATTTCTGCCACTTTACATCTTTTGAGGTCATGCCTGATGTCGCAATGTAGAGCACGTTGAAATTTTGATCTCGCATCGTCCGTCCTGTTCGCGTCGCCCGCATGTTGCCTTGAGCAATCCAGCGGGTAGTGAACATATGTTGGTTTTCATTGAATCGAGCGGTTAGACCTGCGCCAGAAAACAGGGCATGGCCTAATACGACATACGCTGGTTCATCAAATGAGTCGTATTCGAGCGGATCTTCCAGTTGAAGGATCTGATCCGCTTGGCTATCGGTCCAGTCTATCGACTGGTGTGTGTTATACCAACGTCGGTCAAACTTGTCACCAGGTTCGGCACTACTGGATGGATTTTTTAAGCGGTCGTGAGCTGCGTTAGTTGAACCACCAAGCGTCCAGCTCGCGTAGTATATGTGGTCGGCCTCGACAGGCTCGCCTAGATACATGTTCCAGCCTCCGTTGCTTATTAAGCTGGAACCTGCCGTAGCTATGAGTTGATAGGCAACGTTCTCTTCGCCTGCTTCAATTAATAGGTTGGGCCTCTTACCAGAACCTGTCTCTTTGAATGGGACCGTTACATATGAATATTTATTGGGTCCCTGATTTTTAAGTATATTTTTCTGAGTATAACTTTCCCCTTGAGAACTTTCTGGTAGTGAAAAGATTAAGCTTTGACCAGGAGGGATATCTGGGCAGTCGAGCCTAAAACGAATGAACATTTGTTGATTTTCATGATCACCAAGCCTCGAAAAGTCGAGGTTCTGACTCGCGTCAACCATATCGCCATCAGTCCCAGTCGTTTTTTGGACTTTCACACTAACGTTATGTGTCGGATAGCATCCCACTTCGTAAGTGGAAGCCTTGATTGTGAAGTTATATGGATTCCATAGAATCACCAGTGGGTAGAGCTTGAGGAAGATGTTGTCTCCTGCTTCAGCTTCGAAATTACCACTGGACTTGCTTAGCCCCATGGAGAAGCCCATCGAGTTGTATGTAAGAATGGGCGCAATTCCGACGTGGTCCTCAACTCCATTTGTGTTGACTGCGATTCGATCCGACTTGTCATGTGCAGGTAGTATTGGGTCGAGTGATCCGGAGCTTGGAATGCGTGTCTGGTAGTAGGATCGTAAGTGTTTCCAGGTAGGCATTCCGTAGTTTTCGGAAAATCCCCCCGTGGCTTCTGAGTGTCGTGGCCAGAGGGTGTTGGCGTCTAAGGTTGGGTCACTGGAGGAGGGGCTGTAGCTCTCATCCAACATTATGCTTAGATCGCGTTTGAGTCCGCCTGCATAGGTGTCAGATAAGACTGAGAGCGAGTACGGGGTGACATCGTGGAAGCGATATTTGAGTGCGGCATCCATCGCATCTGTATCGTTGGAGATCAGTGCGGTTTGGGCTGAGGAAATGATTGAGCTTAGGGATTGATCAGGCGTGTAGAGTGTGTCAATGAGATGGTCGCTCAGAGGAGAGCTTGTCCAATCGTCGTTATCCAGTGCCATGAGCTCGATTGCAGCACGTTCGGAGTTTGAAAATGCGTTACGTTGTTGTTCGAGTTTTTCCGAGGATGACAATGAACTGTCAGTTCCAGCCTGAGGTAAGTTGATGCGAGCTTTCATGCCGTCGTCACTGATCCACCAAGCATAGCGGTTGCTGATGCCGCCACCAGCTTCGATGTCCACGGCAGGCGCGACCACGTAATCAATGGGGGTATTGGAGTTATCGAGGGCAGATGTCACGCTGTTTGAGCCGACCAGAAGGCGCGCGGGCTGAGCGGTGCCTGATGTATCAGTGATGGTGATACTGGTGTCCGTTGCTGAGGTCGATGCAGTGAGCCCATTGATCGTCGCAGAACCGGGGCGGAAGTTGAGAGCGGTTGCGGTGTCGGGGTAGCCTGTGATTTGCCCTTTGCTACCGACATCGCCGGATGTCCAGCTTGGATTAAAGGCTGTGGTTTCGTTACCACTGATCAACCAATTCAGTAGGCGAGCGGGTGAGCCCTTGCTTGATATGTTGCTTAGATCCGAAAGCTCAGTTGCGATGGTCTCGGGAGGTGTTGCATAATCGGCTGGTATGGAACTTCCGTAAGCGCCGATCCAGTGAGAATTACTCGCGTTAGCACCATTCTGGAGGTCGGCACGAGCAGTGGTGCGTTGATCCGGCCCGACGTATTTTTGCAACTGCCCAATGGCCATATTCAGTGCGAGCAAAGCACTCTGCTTTGCTCGCGCTTGTTTCATCGCCCTCGAACTTGATTCCACTTCGAGTTTAGTAAGCGTGGCAATTGATAAAAGTAAGACGAGAACGAACGCCATCAATGAGAGCGCAATGACCAAAGCGAATCCATTTTCATTTCGCTGGCACAAGCACCGCATGCGAGAATTGGGCTGGCTACTATGTTTTTGGAGCATATTGAAAGGGGTATTTTGACAGGTGGGACTTGAATTACCAAGCACATGTATAATCAACTTCTATTGCGTCCGGTAAATTTAAATCGTTGATATCGTTCGTCGCCCATTCTGTATGGCGTTCTTTAATTAGAAATCATGAATGAGATAGCTTGAATAGAATATCATATATGCGATAACAGCGTTAGGCCTCTGCTGATTTAATGCGTGCTTATTGCTGACTTCGTATGGCGAAAATGATAAGCCAATGATGCTTTTTGGGTCGGGATCTTACTGCGTGCGGTTAATTTGGTTCTATCCCTTGAATTCGTAAGCCATCATTTTTCTAAGTGCGATCGCGGATTGGATGAGTCAAAAGCAGCAACAGGTGATCGATTATTTACTGGGGTACCGAGGAACGTAGTGACGGCAAAACGTAGCGTCCAAATCGGGTGCTCAAACAGCAGCTGGATGCTTCAGGAAAGAAGCTGGCATTGAACGATACTCAAGCCGAAAAAGGGCAAATTACTCGGTTGGGCTGATCTTCAAAGATACGCAACTCTGGAGACGACTTCGATTAACTTCGACCAATCCCCTACGAGCAGTTGCATTATGATATGCGCGTAAAGACTGGAAGTAGTCAAAGCAATCTGTTTGATATTTTTTAGATCACGTTGAAGTGACCTACTCCCGGTAAACTGGCCGGGCTTAGTTCTAGAGGAGCAGGTCACTTAGGGCCACTTCGATCATGGTAGGTGGCGAAAGAGTGGCGCAACCCGTTCTTGATGTTCTCGACTCCGCAGGCAAGGTTTCGGTCATAGCACAGGTCTTTGATTTTCTGCCATCGCTCAAGATCGCTGCCTGCTCCGTTCTACAAAATCCACCGGTCCCGCTCAGCTTTCGTTGAGCAAAACTTGAACTTCGGCTTTCCTTCGACATACCATCTAGCCTCCCACGGCTTTTTACGGCCTTCCCGCTTATGCTTTTTGATGTTCATCGCTACCCCAACTGAGTTAAGGTGATTTCCCAGAAAAGCAAATATAAATCAGGCAGTGATAGTAAAAAGTGGAAAGAGAAATAAGCCCCAATCCCTTTGCCCGCCTGCTATTCCTAGCGTTTATGCGGGGTTTCGGTCGATTCCAAAAAGCAGCCTGCGGAGAAGGAGGGATTCGAACCCCCGGTACCGTTACCGGCACAACTGATTTCGAGTCAGTCCCATTCGGCCACTCTGGCACTTCTCCTCAAAAGAAAGCCTAAGACATGACTCTGGCGCGGAATTGCAATACCGAAATTACTCTGAATAGCGAGAACCGCTCGCTCGGGCACGCGAGATTTACGAATCGGCCAAGGCTGCGGCTCGCAGACCTACTTTCTTGATCAGTTGATAAAGCGTTGTACGCTCCTCGGACGTGAACTCGCCAAATATGTCTTCCAACACCTGGGCGTGTTGTTGATAGGCGTTGGCAATATGCCTTTGGCCCGCGGAGGTCAGGTGAACTTCCACTACACGCCGATCGGTGGGGGAGGCACGTCGCTCCACATAGCCTTTATTTTCGGCGCGGTCGACGGCTGCAGTGATTGAGCCGCTGGTGAGCATTACGCGTCGGCCAATGGTATTCACGGGCTGTGGACCTTTGTGCAACAGGACTTCTAGCACTGCAAAATCGCTTAATCCTTCAAATCCCTGCTCTTTGATGCTCTGTCGATCACGCTTTTCAATCGCCCGGGTGGCTTTCCACCAGACGAGCCATAGATGTGGGCCAGAGGTATCGATGGGATCGGACATCTTTAGAATTAAACCTTAAAGATCTCTAGGCATCAAGAGGAATAGCAATTTTCCCGTCGCTGAATTTCGCTTGACGTGGATGGCACAACACGAGATTTTTTTCACCTTTGAGTAGGCCCGTGGTGTAATGGTAGCACTATGGTTTCTGGTTCCATCTGTTGGGGTTCGAGTCCCTGCGGGCCTGCCAGTTTGCAATGTTATTATGTGTGGCGTGAGCGGGGAATTGTCACATGATACGACTTGTCATGTCTGTAATGTGACCTATTGTTGTTTGCTTTTATGATACGGTTAAATTTAATATATTTCTGTGGATTGATCTTTACATTGCTGTTTTTTTGCGCCTCTGGCAGTTTGTTTGCGCAAAGTACAGATCAATATACGTTAGCTCCGAACGAGGTTTATTGGAAGAATGGCCCCGTAAAAGAGCGCATCGAAACGATTGAGCCAGCATCATCACCGAATGTTGTGTTGGCGCAATCGAAGAGTCTGAATAAGTCCAAGGGCGAACAACCGCGTCTTGTCTTTTATGAGAAGGACAAGCCGCGCAATGACTTTACGCGTCGCATTTTATCTGAGTCCATTGTTGTGACTTTACGAGAGGGAGCGAACGCAGACGCAATTGCCGCAGCTCTTGGGGCGACGAACGCGGGTCGCATTGCATTGCCGGGTAACCGATACCGATTCCGACTGCTCGATTATAATGATGTGCTGGGCATTGAAGATCGTGTGGATGACTTTATTGAAATCATTGCTATTGAACGGCAGTTTGCACGTTTGCAAGAGCGTCGTTCGGTGCCCAACGATCCACTTTTCCCTGAGCAATGGCATCTGGTCGACGACAATCCTGAAGTGTATGACATTAACCTTGGTGACGTCTGGGAGACTTATACTGGTGCGGGGGTTGTTATTGGCATCGTGGACGACGGACTGGCGATCAACCACCCGGATTTGCTGCCAAATATGGAGCCGTCGATGCATTATGACTTTCGCGACGGAGACACGGACCCGAGTCCCGAACTGCTGACTCCTGACACCGACGATGGCTCGTCTTCGGGTGAAGACAAGCATGGCACGGCGGTGGCGGGCTTGGCTGCTGCGAGAGGTAACAATGGTATTGGTGTTAGCGGAGTCGCGCCACAGGCGCATCTTGCTGGTTTGCGTTTGATTGGCGATTACGCGGAGGACGTGACAGAGGCAGAGGCATTTCTCCACGGACTGCAATCGATCGACATCAAGAACAACAGTTGGGGGCCTGCTGGCTTTGGTGATGTCCTGATTGGCCCGGGGCCACTGGCTAAGGAGGCGCTCAAACAAGCGGCAGAGGAAGGGCGTGGCGGTAAGGGCACGATCTTTGTTTGGGCAGCGGGCAATGGACGTTTCCGTAAAGACGATTGCAACAAGGATGGTTACTCCAGCTCGCCATACACGATCTCGGTGGGTGCCGTGAGTGAGTTCGGCAAGCAGGCGATCTACTCTGAATCTGGTGCCAGCTTAATGATCTGTGCGCCGTCACTGGATTCTGGTGCCCGTGGTCTCGTGACGACTGACTTACTCGCCAATGATGGCTATAACCATGACGCTTTGAAAGAGGAATTGGATGACCTCGACTACACGCTCAATTTCAGCGGAACCTCAGGCTCCGCCCCAATTATTTCAGGTATTGTGGCCCTCTTATTGGAGGCAAACCCGAACTTGAATTGGCGTGACGTTCAGGAGATCCTTATTCGCTCAGCGCGCCAAGTAGACGCTGATGATCAGGGCTGGTTCGACAATGCCGCCGCAGCGCCATTTCATTTTAACCGCAAATACGGAGCAGGTCTCGTGGATGTCGAAGCCGCGATTTCGCTCGCCGAAAGCTGGACTTCGCTTGGCGTTCGCAAGAGCCTTTCGGCGCAGAACCATACTCTCAGCTTACCTGCAAACGTGCCCGACGACGCGACGACGCTGGAAGTGAATTTTGCCATGCCCAGTGTTGGCTTTCGGGTGGAGCATGCCGAAATGCGTCTCTCTCTAACACATGAAAGCCGAGGCGAGCTGGAAATTATTCTTATTTCGCCGAATGGCACGGAAAGCATGCTGTTAGCTTCCACCGATCTGGATCAGGAAGCGGATATAGTAGACTTCGCTTTTAATAGTGTGCATTTTTGGGGAGAATCCGCTGGCGGTGAATGGACGTTGCGCATTGTTGACAAGCAAACCGAGTTGCCTGGTGAGCTGACTCAAGCGACTCTAACACTTTATGGAACGGCGACCAGTAATGCTCTGCCGGCCACGCCGCGTAATCTCGTTTTCACCCGTCTCTCAACGCTTTCGGCTTGGATGGCTTGGGAGGATATTGCGGACAATGAAACCGGTTATCGCATTGAACGTGCGGCTGGTTATAATAAGCCATGGACATTGGTCGCGACAACTAAGCCGGGCGTTACCTATTATTACGACGAAACACTCGACGGCGAATTTTATTACTTTTATCGAGTCACTGCGATCAGTGGCGACATCCAGTCGGCCTATACTGAACCTGCGGAGTCCTATCGGGCTTTCCTCGAAACGACACAGCTCTACTACGCGAACTTTGAGGCTGATCAAGGCTTTGAGACTGGAGCGCTAGCTGGGCAAAACGGTTGGGGGGGGGCGAATACGGCTAGCAACAAAGTGTTGGTAGACACGAGCATGGGCGGTATGCGTTTAGCTAGTTTGGGCGGCAACGGCTATCAAGGTAGTCAGTATGATTATGTTTATGGCAGCGCAGTTTATTTTGCGGACGCTCGATCTGAGGCACACTTTTCGTGCCAACTGGAAATTGATTCAACGCTGGTAAAAGCAAAGGACCGTTTTGGTGTTGGTTTCTACAATCTGAGCGGCCAATTACTATTCGTTCTGGAGTTCGATGCAAAGGGTCGTGACTTATATTATTATAACAGCGATTACGTTTATCATTCGCTCAATCGTTCATTTTCGCTGAGAAAAGCATACGATCTTGAGATTATTATCAATCTAACGTCCAACACTTGGTCAGCTTCGTTGGACGGTAGATCAATCGGGAGCAATTTACCCGTGGCCAAAAATACCAATGACCTGAGCGGCATTGCCTACCATGAATTTTCTTGGTACGTTGTGAACACATCCTTGCCGGGCGCGAATCGCATGCTGTTTGACGACGTGAAGCTGGAAATGGTCGCAAGTAGTGTGCCTGATGCGCCATTGGCTCTGGAAGGCTTTGCGCAGGGGTCATCGGTGGTTTTCTTGTATTGGAACGACCCATTCCTCGCACGCACTTACCATATCGAAGGCCGTAAAGTTGGTGATGCCGAATGGGTTGAAATGCTGAATTTTCCAGTGGAAGACTGGCCGCTGCCAGTTGCGGTTAAAGGCTTGGAGCCTGACACCGAATACGAGTTTCGCGTTCAAGCGGAGAACAATTTTGGTTTTTCCTATTACAGCGACATCGTTGCGATTACCAGCTTGCGGGAGTATCAGGATTGGCTGCGGCAGTATGACTTGGAAGTCGATGTTCCGCTTCTGGCCGACCCGTATGAAGTCGGGCATCCACTCCTCCTAGCCTACGCCTTGGGGATTCATCCTGAGCGCTTTTCGGAGCGCCGCTTGCCAAAGCAGTCGATCGACGAAGGGGGGGGGATGATTACGCTGCGTTATTACCGTTCCCGTGACGATGTTGTCTACAAGGTGATGATGTGCGATAATTTGGTCGGCCCTTGGACCACGTCTGATGTGATCCAAGATTACGAGGTCGACGGGCGTTTTATTACGGCGGCGGCACCGATACCAGCGAGCGGGGCAACGTTTCTACAACTCGTGACGACGCTCGCTGATCAGTAAGCGACTCCGGCGCAGGATCAATTGGTTTACCAGCAGCTAAAGCGTCCAATCCTAGGGTGCAACGCGCTTAGGTGGCGAACCATCAGTTCTTCTCGTAACTCCTTAAAACGTTCGGTTAAGCGAAATTCTGCGATGATGTTTTTTCGCTCATATGGATCGTTCTGATGCGCATAGCACTCCCATTCATCCTGGCCTGGGAACCATGTGAGCCGGTATTCTCGATCATAGATGGTGAAGCTCGGCGGGAATTCTTCGCTCATGCACTGGACCAAGGCACGGCGTTGATCGGGGTCGCCTTGAAGCAGGCTTTGGCCATCGATTGAGTGGGTTATTTCCACGCCAGCAAGCTCGCAAATTGTCGGAAACATATCGACGCCGCTAACTGCCATATCGGTGGTTTTGGGTAGTTTACCTAAGGGATCGTGGACGATGCAGGGGACGTGGTTGAGAGCGTTGCAGGGTAGCTCATTTTTACGAATGCGCCCGTAGTCGCCAAGGTAGTCACCGTGGTCACTCGTGAAGATGACAATCGTGTTTTCCCACAGGCCATTGGCCTTGAGCGCTTTAATTGCTTGGCCTACGGCACGGTCAATCAGGTGATTCTGCGCGTCGGTATAGCGGCGAACCGTACCAATGTTTTCGGGCTGATTCTTAATGCAGGGCATTGACTCTTTAGGCCAAGCGGAGGGCTTATCAGCAAGGTCTTCGACCGTGGCCGTTGGTACTAGGTAATCATGTTTTGAGAACTCCTCCGCCAAGGATGCGGGAGGGGTGAAGGGTTGGTGTGGATCTGGGAAGCTCATCCATAGAAAGAACGGCTTTTCCTTTGCTTCGTCACTGGACAAGAAGTCCGCTGTTTTCTGCCCGACCCAAGTGCTGTGGTGATACTCTTCAGGGATGCGACCGGGGTAAAGTGTATCGATCTCAGGAGCTGGATAGTTCTCAATCCGTTTATTCAATAGCGCTTCCACTTCGGGGGCCACTTCACGAAGCCATTTACGATAGTGACCGCCAATATTACGTTCACCGTGGTTGAGCGTCAAATCGACATGCTCAAAGCCGAAATACGGACCATGCCAGTCGTCAAATTTACCTTCTTTCCACAACCAATCGTTTTCTGGGTGATTAAGCTCGGGTGCGCCTCGGGTGGGGCAGAGGTGAAGTTTTCCGATAGAGCGTGTGTGGTAACCAGCTGCAGCCAGAAGCTCGGGTAGGGTATTAGCGTGAGACTCGCGCTGGGGCATATTACGACTGGTGGGGGAGGCTGGGACAAGGTCTCGATTTGGTAAGCCAACGCCATTGGTGACGACACCGTGTCGTGAGGGCATTTGTCCCGTAAAAAAGGACGCGCGGGAGGGCATACAGACTGGATTAGCCGTGATGAAACGGTGGTAAATAGCACCTTCTGCCGCTAGAGCGTCGAGGTGGGGCGTGACCGCGTGGGGGTTGCCAGTGCAGCCTAGGCTGTCGTAGCGTTGTTCGTCGGTGCAGATCCAGAGGATATTGGGTTTCATTGGGCCTTCGTTGGGTTTACGAGATACATATTAATTGATCATTCGAATGCCTTGGCGAGCAATTCTTTCAACGGCCCTGTGGAGCTATGTCGTTGTTGCTTAGATTCAAATGTCCAATTCTGGCTGAATTTAGTTTAACGCATCATATCTCCAGCAAGGTAGTATTGATCACTACTATGATAGGCCTTCCATTGAGACTCTTTCACGGTCATTTCATGAATTAATTATCTTTGCCTGCACTTTTCGCCGCTAACTTATATGTAAGCAAAATAATGCTAATGTTGGAGATGCTAAGTTTAATATTTCGATTGATTATCTTGGCGATCCACGTTGGCATCTCTATTTTCCCTTAACCCAATTGTTACCTGTGACTGAGACTGAAGATTACATTACGCAGATCACCGAAGAGGTGCAGTCGGCCAATCAATGGCTCCCCGCACTTTACGAGCAGCTGGCCAAGCGTATTGTTGGCCAGCATTACCTGATTGACCGTTTGCTGGTCGGTCTGTTGGCCAATGGCCATGTTCTTTTAGAGGGTCTTCCTGGCTTAGCCAAGACCTCAACCATTAACGCACTGGCGTTGGCGGTAAATTCCGATTTCTCACGCATCCAGTTCACGCCCGACCTACTCCCGGCTGACTTGATTGGCACGCTGATTTACAATGCCAAGGATAACGTCTATACGACGCACAAGGGGCCGCTTTTTGGTAACCTGATCCTCGCCGACGAAATCAATCGAGCGCCCGCCAAGGTCCAGTCTGCATTGCTTGAAGCAATGCAGGAGCACCAAGTGACGATTGGCGACACGATTTACCCATTACCTGAGCCTTTTCTGGTGCTCGCCACACAGAATCCCGTTGATCAAGAAGGCACTTATCCGTTGCCGGAGGCGCAGATGGACCGCTTTATGTTAAAGGTGGTCGTCGAGTATCCTGAGGAGCACGAGGAACTCCAAATTCTCGATATCATGGCGCAGACCCGCCCCAAGATTCCAATCGAGCCCGTGCTGTCGCCTGAGCACATTTTGGCTATGCAGGACATCGTGGATAAAATCTACGTCGACACCTCTGTCCGCCAGTACATTGTCAGCCTTGTAATGGCCACGCGTGAACCGGCCCGAGTAGACGAGGAACTCGTGCCCTACATCAAATACGGTGCCTCCCCCCGTGCGACCATCAACTTGACCCTCGCTGCACGCGCCAAGGCATTTCTTTCGGGACGCGGTTACGTGACTCCAGATGATGTAAAGGACATGGCATTGGATGTTATGCGCCACCGTATTAACACCACTTACGAGGCTGCCGCCGACGAAGTTACGAGGGAAGATATTTTGACGCGCGTGCTGGAGCTCGTTCCGGTCCCCTAACGCCAACCCCGCGTCTAAGTTATGAGCGCTAAGCAGTGGCTGAAGCGGGTTCGCGCCGTAGAAGTGAAGACGCGTCTGTTGTCCGAGCAATTGCTCCAAGGCCAGGCACACTCTATCTTCACCGGACGAGGTATCGACTTCGAGGACGTGCGCCCGTATCAACCGGGAGACGACGTTCGTCGTATTGACTGGAACGTCACGGCACGTATGCGCGAGCCCTATGTGAAGCGCTTTATCGAGGAGCGTGAGTTGACTTTTATCATCTTGTTGGATCTTAGTTCGTCGGGCGTATTTACCTCCGCTGAGCAATCGAAAAACGAGCTGGCCGCTGAGCTTTGCGGTGTTTTTGGCTTCAGTGCAATTCGCTCCAATGATCGCGTCGGTATGGCGCTTTTTACGGACCATGTCGAGGCCTGGATACCTCCCTCCAAGGGCGAAGACCACGTGCTCCACATGATCAAGGGCGCTCTCTTCCACGAGCCCACGAGCACGGGCACAAATATCTCAGAAGCCGTTAATTTCCTAGCCCGCGTATCGACACGCCCGGCCGTTGTAGTCGTGATTTCAGACTTCATGGATGAGGGCTTCGAGCGGGCAATCAAGTCGGCCAACCAACGGCACGAAATGATGGCGCTCAATCTTATCGACCATCGTGATTTTGAGCTGCCTCGGGTTGGCTGGGTGACCTTGCAGGATCCCGAAACGGGCGATTTCGTGGAGATCAACACCAACCGCAAAAAAATCCGCGCCGCTTATAAAGAGCGCGCGATGGCCCGCTATCAATCATTGCACCACAAACTGCGTTCTGGTGGCGTGCCTGCGTTGGATATCCATACTGACCGGCCGTATTTTGCTGACTTGTGTCAATTTTTAACCGACCGCGCGTCACGGAGATTGGCTTAATGGCGGACGAAATTACGACATCAGAAACCGACGTAACGCAGGGGTTGGTGGAGGACCTTTCTCCAGCCAAACCGCCGGTAGAGATCAGTGTTTGGTGGTTTATCGGTCCGGCGATTTTTGTGGCGCTGATCGCTTTGGTTGGCTGGCGTATGCGCGTTAAGATTAAGGCCGCCATTGAGGAACTCAGGAAACCACCTCCGCCCGATCCCGCGAAGAATGCACGTGAGGCACTGGACGAGCTGCGTCGCGATATGGAGGGCATGGATATGCGCGAATTTATCGACCGACTTGCCAGAATTTTCCGCGCTTACCTTGAGGGGCGCTTTAAGATTCGTGCCACAAGCCAGACGACAAGTGAATTCCTTCGTGCCGCTTCTAAGGGGCTGAGCTTTGAGGCTGTGACACGGGAAAAAATCACCGAATTCTTGGAGACTTCGGATCGCGCCAAATTCGCGCACCACACGGTGCCTGAAAAGACTGGTAATGCATTTTTGGCCTGGGTCGAAAGCTATATTGCAGCGACTGAGGCAGCACCACCATCAAAGGAGGAGGCGTAATGAACGACCTTTGGAGCCGGATTACAGAGGTGCGTTTTGCGTATCCTTGGCTGCTCATTTTATGGATGGCGATTCCTCTTGTGGTCTATTGGGCGGCCAGACATGGGCCTGCTGGGTCGATTACATTTTCGTCGACCAAAATCCTTGCTGGTTTGGCCAAGCAGAACCGCGTGAGCCGAGGTTTTTTCTTGCGTCTGTTGCGAATGCTCGGTCTTGCATTGATTGTGGCTGCTTGTGCGCGTCCTCGGATTCCACAAGGCGAAATCCCCGACTCTGAGAAGGGAATCGACGTGATGCTCGCACTTGATTTTTCCGGTTCGATGGACGCAGAGGACTACGTTGTCGACGGGCAAAAAGTGTCCCGACTCTCTGCTCTGAGCTCCGTAATCGGAGAGTTCGTGAAGGGCCGCAAGCATGATCGCTTCGGCATTGTGGGCTTTGCCAAATATCCTTATCTCACCAGCCCGCTGACACTCGACTATGACTGGATTACAGCGGCGCTGAAGTCTATCAAAACCGAAGGTGGTACAGCGGTCGGAGAGGGCATCCACATGTCGATCAAATACCTGCTTTCCGATGAGCTTAGCCGCGCCAGCAAAGAGGTGGATGAACCAGAGAAAGTGAGGGAGACCCATTGGTATGACATGTTCGACATGCAGGAGCCTTTTGAGATCGAAGGTTCACGTGGGCCGGACAAACGCCAGAAGGTGCTCATTGTAATTTCAGACGGATTGAGCAACACCGGGATGTCACCGATGGATGCAGCAAAAATCGCCAAAGACGAACATATCCGTATCCACACGATCCGGATCAACCCCGGCGTTGTGCATCCGAGCAAAGTCCAAAAGGACGTCATGTTCCAGATTGCCCGCGAAACTGGTGGCGAATTTTTCCAAGCCACGAATACAGCGACCTTACTGTCGATTTACCAACAGATTGATCGTATGGAAAAGACCGTCATTGAGCAGAAGCGTTTTCAGAACTTCGACGAAGTGTTCCATTGGTTCGCATGGGGCGGGGTGGGGCTGTTGACTCTTGAATTTCTGCTGTGGCAGACGATCAAAAGGAGGCTGCCGTGAGATTTGCTTATCCAAATGTTATCTGGGGCGGGCTGGTATTCCTCTTGGTATTGTTCCTCGTTTACCTGTGGTCAAATCGTCGTGCAAAGAAACGTCTGCGAATCTTTCTTGGGCCAGCGATTAACCGCGTAGCGAATCTGAGTGCAGTCTATACCCGCAACCGGCTCAAGGCGCTGACGTTGCTGCTCGGGCTGTTCTTCATTTTGTTGGCGCTCGCGCGCCCCGTCATTGAGCCGGAGGACCAGGAAATTAAGCGCATTGGGATGGACTACTTCATCGTGCTTGATGGCTCCAAGAGCATGCTTGCCACCGACATGGAGCCCAATCGTCTCGAAACCGCAAAAAAGGCCATTAAGCGCCTGCTGAACGTCTCCAAGGGCGATCGCGTGGGCTTGGTCGTGTTTGCTGGTAACGGCTATCTGCGTGCTCCGATTACATTCGATTTTGCCGCCTTCAATCTTGTGCTCGACCACGTAAGCGGTAGCAACACCTACCCAGGTGGCACTAATCTTGAAAAGGGTCTGGAGCGCGTGGCTCACGCCATGGAGCCCATGGACCTTAAGAACAAAGCCGTTATTGTCATCTCTGACGGCGAGGAATTGGAGGGCGACGCGATCGGTTTTGCGCGCAAAATGTACAACGATCAAGGCATTGTGACGCACACCGTCTCCGTAGGCACGTTAGAAGGTGCCAAGATTGAACTTTATCGCCGCAAGGATAAGCCAACTTACCAGCGCGACGCTTTTGGTGGTGAGGTCATTTCTCGCATGGACCGCGCTTTTTTGCGCCGTGTGGCTGAGGCTGGCCGCGGCAAATTTGTTGAGCTGGATCAGGAGGGAGATGCCCTCGTTAATCTCTACCATGAGTCGCTGAAACCGATGGGCGACGATGCCGACGTGACCACGATGAAAGGTTATGTTGAGTTTTTCCCGATTCCGTTATTAATTGGGTTACTGCTGATTTTCGTTCAGACCGTTATCCCTGAAAAGAACATCCGCCACACGCCGCGCGCTATTTTGATCGATGAATAAAATCCCCCGATTACTGATCACTGTTCTCGTACTGTTGTTCGCCCCCGCGATTTCTTTCGCTGTTCCTGAGAATCCCATCGAATCCTTGATCAAAGCGGGTAAGTTCGCTGAAGTGCGCCCAATCATTGAGAAGCGCCTCGAACAGGCACCCAACGACGAATATTTAATTTATAATCTCGCGCTGACCTATTATGCCGCTGGCGATTACGACGAAGCCGTTGTCCTTTGGGAAAAGGTGCGGTTGGCCAAAGATCCAGAACTCGTGACCAAGGCCATGGCACAGATTGGTAACGCGAGCTTCCGTATCAGCGCGGCCATTTCTGCTGATAATCGAAAGGAGGATGCGACCATCCACCTGCGCCGCGCCCAGCGTTCGCTCGAGGCTGCCGTCGAACGCAATGACGCCTACGACATGGCGCGCAAAAATTACGAATTCGTTTCTAATCAACTCGTCGTCCACCTTATCGAGCAGGGCAATTCGAAAATCAAAAGAAGCGAGAGCAAATGGGTTAAGGGCGAGCATGATCTCGTGTTGTTCCGCTCTGCGCTAACCGATTACGAGGAGGCGCTATCGATCAAGCCTGAAGACGAGGACATACAAGAACTCGTTGAGAAAACACGTCAACGCATGACGGATTATCTCACCAGAAACGGTGAGAAAAATCTTACGTCCGCTGAGAAATACATTGAGAAAGTACCAGAAAATAGCGAAAATCCACTTACCCGAGATGAGACAAACGACCTCAGGCGGGCAAAGGCTTCGGCTCAGGAAGCTATAGCGAATTTTGATGATGCCGCAGCGATTTCTCCAGATAGCGAGAAGGCCAAGCAAACCGCCGAGGACGCACGCAAGAAGGCCTCGGATATCATGCAGGAAATTGCCGAAAGACAAAGATTACAGAGTGATTTACATGAACAACGAGTTGCTGATGCTAGAGAGAGTCGGGAAGAGATTCGCGCACAACTCAAGAAGGATGACATCAGTAAACAAGAAGTAAACGACCTCAAGAAGAAGGGGAATAGTTTGAGCAGAAAAATGCGCGAAAGTCAGGAGGCCGCTAACAAGAACCTAGAGCAAGCACTGCAGAATTTTGAGGCTGCGATCGACCTAAACCCCGATAATTCCGAGGCAGCCATCGCCAAACAGGAACTGGAGAAAAAGCTAGCCCAGCGCCATGAGCAGCTAGCGGACGCACATTTGGAAGTTGCCGATACTGCACAGAAAAAAATCGAGCAATGGGAAAAGGAAATGCAGAATTATCAGAAAAAAATGACTAGCGAAGAAGCATCGGAAAAAACTAAAAAAGAGGCTGAAGCTCGTTTCGACAAACTTGAGCAGGCGAGTGCCCAGGCAGCTCAGAGCGCAGCCGACCGCCTATTGTCAGCCAAGGCCGAATTGGAAAAGGCTACCCGCCTAGACCCCAGCAACGAGTCGGCTGCTCAAAAGTTGGAAGCAAGCGACGGCAAGCTGGCTGATTCGCTTGAACACGCCGCTGACATGCAACTTGCCGCTGCTGAGCAACTCAAAGAAAAGGGCAAAGATGATCAATCCATCGCACGCATGGAACAAGCTCTCAAAAATTTCGATTCCGCGATGGCGCTCAGCGATGAGGCCCCACAGCAGCAAACCCTTGGACAGAAGATGGATGCTGCACAGCAGGAGCTGCTTTCGCAACGTAGTGAACGCGCACTAGAGCTTGCTGCCACTCAGCAGCAACAACAGCAGATGCAGGGCAATCAACCGCCTCAGCCTAACAGCGAAAAGAATCAGGAAACAGCCATGGAATATAAAGAAATGGTCCAGTTTACGGAGGCCGATGGCGGCGAGCAATTTGGCAATTTCGACACCAAGGCGATGAAGCGTGTGGTCAAAGACTGGTAGTCAGCGTTTGGTGATCCCTTGTGTCGAGTAAATCGGGCCGCCTCGTCTGTTCAATCAGCTCTTGGGGTCAAATGCGTCGCGTAGACCATCGCCGATAGCATTGAGCGAAAACAGTGTCGCTGAGAAAAAAAACGCGGGGAATAAGAGCAGCCAAGGGTATTCCTCCATTGTTTCGGCACCGAGGTGCATCAAGTCCCCCCAACTCGTCATTGGAGCCTGCACGCCCAGCCCAAGAAAGCTGATAAAGGCCTCTAGCAGCATGACATTGGGCACGGTGAGCGTCGCGTAGATAATGATGACGCCAAAGAGATTTGGAAGCAGATGTTTCCAAGCAATGGAGGACTCGGATTGCCCGAGCGCGCGCGCAGCCTGTACGAACTCGCGCACCTTCAGCTCCAGAGATTGACCACGCACGATACGTGCCATTGTGAGCCATTCTACAGCTCCAATTGCGACGAAAATCAGGGCGAAATGACGCCCGAAAAAAGTCAGCAGCAGGATAACAAAGATCACGAACGGCATCGCTTGGAGTAGTTCCACGCCACGCATCATTATGCGGTCGGTATTACCACCCGCCAGACCGGCACCGATTCCATAGGCGACCCCGATGATCATCGATACAAGCGAGGCTAGCAGTCCGACGGCAAAAGAAATCCGGCCGCCGATCATTACCCGTGCCAGTAGATCACGGCCCAGAGTGTCGGTGCCTAGCCAGTGTTCTGCTGAGGGGGCAGAGGCACCCAAGTCGGTGTCAGTGACCTCATAATAGCTATCCGGCTGAAAAAAAGGGCCAATCAAGCACACCAGAATGATGAGTGCTAAGACGGCGGTGCTGGCGACCGCGAGCCGATTGCGACGCCAGCGCGTCCAGCCATCTGACCAAGGTGAAGCCGGGCGTGCTGAGGCAAGGCTGGCGGCGGGGCTACTCATCGCACGGCTTCATGAATGGCGACAATGCCGAAGGTGAGGGGAGTGGCGGACACTTCTGCGAAACCGGCCTTGAGAATCTGCGCGCTCAGTGTGTCTCGCGCGGGGAAGCCCTCGATGGAGTCGGCGAGGTAGCTGTAGGCGTCCTTTTTACCTGTTACCAAGCTGGCTAGTGTTGGCAGAATACACTTGAGATACACGTAGTAAAACGGGCGAAACCACGCGTAGGGTTGCGAAAACTCAAGGATCAGCAACCGGCCGCCGGGTCGCAGTGAACGTCTCATTTCTTGAAGGCCGCGGATACGGTCCTCGAAATTGCGCACGCCAAACGCAATGGTGATGACGTCGGTGGATTCGTCCGCCAGCGGCAGATTCAAACAGTCGCCAAAGGCAAAGCGGATTGCTTCATCGCCGTAACGCTCTTTCTGCTTGGCTCGGGCCTCGTCCAGCATGGGCTCGCAGAAATCCAAGCCAGCCAGCTCGACACTCGCAGGGAGTTTGTTGCGGATCGCAAAAGCGACGTCACCACTGCCTGTCGCCAAGTCGACGATGACTTGTGGATTGGCTCGGGCGACCTTGCCCACCAGCACGCGGCGCCAGTAATAGTCCACCCCGCCACTCAGCAGGTGGTTCGCGGCATCATAGCGATGCGCGATCTCTCCAAACATACGATTGATAGCGGCTCCTTCTGGCATACTGTTACTACAAGGTTAACTTTGCCCTGATGACAACTCTGCTCTTGGTTTTTCCTTCGGAGTCAATTATCACGTTTCATTATGAGCGATACTCAAAAACCTACTATCGGTGGCTTCGACTGGAACGAACTACTTACCTCGGACATTAATGGTGCCTGCGATTTCTACGCGGGCCTATTCGGCTGGACCATCGAGGACTGGCCAATGGATAACGGCATGACCTACAAAATCGCCAAAAAGGGCGACAAGATGATGGCAGGCCTTATGGCCAAGCCTCCCATGATGCCCGAGGGCACTCCTCCCTTTTGGGGAGCCTACGTCACCGTGGAAGACACCGACGCAACTGCGGCCAAAGCAGTGGAGCTTGGCGCAACAATCCTTTGCCCCCCAATGGACATCCCCAAGATCGGCCGCATGTGCTCGATCCAAGACCCCCAAGGCGCTTTCGTCTCGTTCATCGCCTACAAGCCCTGCTGCGACGACGACAAATGCTGCGAGTAGGGGGGGCAATACCTACGAAGATTTAAATTCGACGTTGGCTGAAATGAGCGTGAGCCGCTCTCGCTGCGGCTCAGAAATGGTGTTTCTCTTCCTGAGGTAGCGCGGATCGTCCTCGATCCGCGTCACCCAAAGAAGCCTTGTGAGCTTAGGATCTAGCCACCTAAAAGCTTCCTAGCTTTCACGCGGAGTGTCGACGTCGATGACGTCGTCTCCGTCTGGGGGCGGTTTTTGGACTGCTTCGGTTTCGGCTCGGACTTTGGCCTGAGCCTCAGCTTCGCGGAAGCTCTCGACGACCCACTGGGACAGCTCCTTATCAGGGTTCTTGGCCGCAGGCCCGCTGATTTCGAACGCGGTGCGCCCGTTGTTGCGGGCGACAATGGCGAGGCCGTGTGGGTAGTCCTTGAAGCGTTCGTCGCAGATGGTGCGCAAGGTTCGGTCTTCCTCGGCGGCAGCCTCAATGAGCACATCGGCGGCCTCATCAGTGAAGGTGAGCTTGAAGCTATATTCGCTCTCGAAGGCAGTGGAAAATGCGCCTAGCTCGCTTTCCCAGACCTCGCGCATAAGGTGCTTGTGGTCGACAATGAGCTTGGTGAGCGCTTCATCGGGCTGGGCGATCATCTCGGTGGTTACTTCGAAGGACTTGATCGCGGTGGAGGGCAGCTCGAACTTGAAGTTGCGGAAAATGCGCTCGAGGACGGTCATCAGGCCACGGGCACCAGTTCGCTCCTCAAAGGCTTGAGTGGCGATTTCGACAATGGCCTCGGGCGTGATTTTAAAGTCAATTTCGTAGCCCTGGAAGTCACGGCGGTATTGTTTGAGCAGGGAGCCTTCGGAGCTAGTCAGGATCGCAGCTAAGTCATCGGGCTTCAGGCTTTCGCAGCCGACACGGACGGGGATGCGGCCAATGAACTCCGGCTCGAAGCCGTAGTCAATGAAGTCGCGCGTGGCGGCTTGTTGGAGGAATCTAAAAGGATCGTCTCCGGCGGCGTCGCTGGGGCTGGCGTTGAAGCCAATTGCGGTGTGCTCGACACGCTTCTGGATTTTCTCTGCGAGTTGGTCAAAAGCGCCGCTGACGATGAACAGGATGTGGCGGGTATTGATGGACTGGCGATTCGGCTTTTTGCCACCGCGTCCACCGGTCATCATCGCCTGCATTTGTCCCATTATGTCGTTGGGCGAGAAGAGATTAACTTCCGTATCTTCCATCAACTTGAGCAAATTGATCTGCACGCCACGACCCGAGACATCCTTGCCCCCCATGGAGTTGCCCGAGGAGGCGATTTTGTCGATCTCGTCGATGTAGATGATGCCGTACTGGGCAAGCTCGACGTTGCCATTGGCAGCCTTGACGAGGTCGCGGACGAGGTCTTCCACATCGGAGCCGACGTAGCCCGTTTCGGAGAACTTAGTCGCATCAGCTTTGACGAAGGGCACGCCGATGTAGCGTGCGATGTTGCGCATCAAGTAGGTTTTACCGACGCCAGTTGGGCCGAGCAGGAGTATATTTTGCTTGGCGTAGTCTTGCTCCAGCAGGCGCTCGTTCTCCAGGCACTGGCGGACGTGGTTGTAATGATCGCAGATGGCGACCGATAGAACTTTTTTTGCGTCAAACTGCTTGATGACGTAGCGATTCAGGTGGTCGCGGATGTCCTTGGGCTTTAAATTGAAGTCCCGAATGCGACGAAGAGTCTCAGCGTCATCTTGTGCGCGATCGGTCTCTTCCTCGTCAGGGGCGTTGATTTTATCGGCACCCTGCATCGGGTGGACGCCAACGACTTTGCTGCCGGGAGGCATCATTCCCTGAAGCCGTTTTTGTATTTCTTCTAGTATATTTCCGTCGTCTTTATCGCTCATGATGGTCTTGAAATATAAGGTTTTGTCTGAATTCTATGGATGTTTCGGGTAGGGGAAAAATTTCCTAACTAATAGATGATGAGGGACTAAATAATGTTTGACACCCCTAATCGGATGCAAGACTATCGTTTCCAGTCCAACGCGTTGCCTTCTACGATCTATATCATTCCTTGTCATGTCCGGGAACCTCACCAAACGGGATATCGTCCTACAAATATACGAGAAAACTAATTTTCCGCAAAAGGAGGTTCGTGAAACCGTCCAGTTGACACTCGACGCCATTGCTGAGGCCTTGGCCGAAGGGCGCAACGTTGAATTGCGGAATTTTGGAGTATTTGAAGTCCAGTTGCGGAAAAGTCGCATTGGTCGCAACCCTAACCGTCCAGAAAAGGACGTGGTTATCCCGAAGCGCGCCGTGATCAAGTTTAAGGCGGGCAAAGAGCTGAAGTCACATCTAAAGGATCTCGATCTAAGCAAACTAGACGCTGAAGACACGGCAGAGTAGGGCTTGTTCGATTTTTAGATATAGAATTGGGCTAAATTAGCGCAATTTCATGTCATGATTATGGGGCATTTAAGGTAAAGCGCCTGCCACAGCCCCCCCCCTTACTGATTTAGCGGAGCTTCAACGGGCTCCTTGGTCTGCTCAATGATTATTTCTGTTGTTTGGGCGGCAGGCTCGACTTTAGCGATGGTGGCTTTCGCCGAAGATTCCCCTTTGATCATTCTATCAATTTCAGGTAGGGCGAAGGCGAGGCCAATACTGATGCCCAAGCCGATCAAGGCCTTAATTGCATCGCGCCCACAGGTCGCGTAAGCTTTCTTGAATTTACGGTGCTTGAGCGCACCAGTAAGGGCAAGCTCACGCCCGGCGAGCAGGCCGAGGAAGACCCAAGTCGTGCTCATCGGCACGTCATTGAGTTCCTTGAAGAAGAAGAGCACGAAGCCATATTGGAGATCAATAATCGTGGCCGCGCGAATATCTGTCATGTTGGTTTTTGACGTAACGATTTTCTGGATAGCCCCCCCCCGCTTATAGAATATCCAGGCATGCAGCACATACATGACGCCGATTGCCATGACAAATCCAAGCAGGCTTAGCTCTCGTGGGAGGTAGGCGAAGATATTAGCCAAGTCCTGAACTAGCCATTGGCTCCAAAGCCAAGCTGTGGCGCACCACTGAAGGTATACCCAATAGGTTTGAATCTGCGCTTGGCCATCTTTTTGAGAGGCAAGGAAACGTCTCTCAAGAGCGACGACGACAAAACGGGCAATAAAGTAAGCGCAACCAAAGGCCAAGGCGTAACCAAACAGGCTCTTTTTAAGCATGTCCTCAAGGTTCCCCGGGTGAAACACCGTGAGTACCAGAAATGTTGTGCTGACTGGTACGCCGAAGCGAGTCAGCGCCAAAATGAATAGAGGGGGGACGACTTGCACCCAAGTAATGCCTCCTTCGGGGAGTGGGAATTTGCCTAAGCGACCGTAAGATACGTCACCAACAATAAAATAGCCCCAACACATGACAAAAGTCAGAATCCCGCACGCGAAGAGCCAAAGTACCCACCAAGGTCTCTTCTCATTGGAAGAAAGGAATGTTCCAAGCGTCTGGATGGCGTCATTGGCGACGATGGCATACGACGCCAAAAGGAAACCGACTATCATGAAAACTTCTTGCATGCGTAGCTAAATCGCTCGCCAAAGTCTTCTCTCGATTGCGATACGTCAACCTTCGTATGGCTCGTCACCAAGTCGTTACATGCCTCTAGTCATGCTGATTAACAACCATGTTATCCTCAGGTTCAGAGTCCCCCCCCCACATGAGCATACCCATGAGGCCCGCCAACAGGATCAGGAGCAGCACCGTAAGGGTCCGCGCTTCTTGAGGCGTGAGGCGAAACGGACCCATCGCACAGCAGGGTTAATCGAAGAGGCCCTTGATTGCCTCGCCGGCTGAATCTACAGCCGACGCGCCATCGCCGCCGGTAATGCTTTTCAGGATGGCGTTCGGGTCGTTGGAAATTTCGCGCACCAACTGAGCGGCAACTTCGACGACCTTTTCAAGTACAACAGAAAGCACATAGTCCGCCGCCTGAGCAGGGGTTACGCCTTCGCCGCCAAAGTCCTTCTGGATTTGGGGGAGGGGGAGGGTCTTTTCTATCTTCAATACCGCAAGGTCTACGTTGCCATCCGTGACGATGATCTTGTGCAGGAGCAGTGTCTTCTTGGAGGCTTCGGCGGTGGGTGAAGGTTCTTCGCCTGGGGGGGGGGGAGGTTGCTTTTCGCTGGTGTATTTCTTGGTGTTGGCGTCGATCTGGCTTTTGAGCTTGGTCAGATTGTTCGAGGTGAGGGTGGACTCAAAAGTGAATTTTGGCGCTATGATCCGGATTTCGTTGATGACGATTTGATCGGAAAACAGTGAGCCGGGCTCGATGTCGATAAAGATCTCGCCACACTCCATCGCGCTGGGCTTGTCGAAGCCTTCCGGATTGCCGATGAACAGGCCGTTAATACCGATGTCACCGTCGAAAACATTCACACTGGTGCTTTCAACATAGGTTTTGGTTCCAGTAATCTCAGGCCCCAGCTTGTTGAAGACTTTGGTGATGCCGCCGCCCACAACAGCATTAATGCTGAAGTATGCTGCCACTACGCCGATGATGATTAACAGAAAGAAAGCGATGAGAATTTTCTTGATCATGATTTGGCTAACAGACTTACGTTTTTTTCGTTTGGGGCGAGATTAAAACCTTGGAGGGGGGGGATCATTGGTCACCGCCGCTGGTTGTCGCTTAGTGCCAGAATTCCGTGGCAGGGATCGATCGGGTAAAGCCCTGAGAAACGTGAGTTTTGTTACGATGATTTTGCATAGTTAGGTTTTGTTTCGGATGCCATACTAGCAAAGCTTCATTATTTATTGTCATGGTTGATTGAGTTTATTGTCAGTTTTTGGTGGCGTAAATGTTTATCTTGTCCATCCATGGAATTAGTAATACTTATTGCCATGGTGCGCTTTCCTGAAAACGAGACGCATTCTCGAAAGTGGGTTTTACACGCGTTGTGGATCCGAGCAGTATTGCAATATGGACAATGTATCGCCGCAAACTGCTGATTATTGCGCACAAGTTGGGGTGCGCCTTTCCGACATCTTTACACCAATACGCGGAAGACCCGGGATGGGGCATGGTGGTGGTGGCCGTGGCGAAGGCGTGGCTGAGTCGTTTGCCGACTGGGCACCTGGGATTAACTCACAGCGCCATGATGCGCCGTTGAACCTGTATCTGCACACGCCTTTTTGTCATCATCGCTGTTCATTTTGTCCGTTTTTCCAAAACACGACAAAGCCTGGTTTTAGTGAGCGCTACGCGGAGTTCTTATGCCGAGACCTTGAGCAAAAAGCCCGTTGGGTGGGGCCATCGCTCACGACGCGGCGCATCAGTTCAGTCTTCTTTGGTGGCGGTACGCCGAGCGACCTTGAGGCGGGAGACTTGGCGCGAGTACTCGAAACCTTAAAGAGGCTTTATCCTATCGATACCGAAACCGAAATCACTGTCGAGGGGCGCATTTGGGGATTCAGCAAGGAAAAGGCTGCTGCTTGGCGCGCGGCGGGCGCGAACCGCATTTCGATCGGCCTGCAAAGCACCAACAGCCGCCTCCGCCGCTCAATGGGGCGCCTCGCTGACCGCGGGAAAATCCGGCGAACGTTGCAACACTTTGTCGACCTCGACTTCGTGACCATCGTCGACCTCATCTACGGCCTACCGAATCAGGACGTTGCCTCCGTCGTGGAGGATGTTCGCTTTTTGGCCGAGGAAACCGGCATCGACGGGCTCGACCTCTATGCGCTCAAACAGTTTCCAAACAGTCCATTGGCCAAGGCCGTGGAGCGCGGATCGATCAAATCCCCAGCAGACATCCAACTGCGTGCGGAAATGTTTACCGCCGCTGCCGAGGCGCTGGCGCAGCATGGCTTTGAGCACTTTACGCCACAGCACTGGAGGCGAGGCCAGCGCGAGCGCTCCATTTACAACCAGCTCGCCAAAACCAGCGCCGACATTTTGCCCTTCGGTTCATCGGCTGGCGGGCGCCTCGGCAATGTGCAAATCAGTGGTTTCCGTACGCTGGAGGACTATGAGAATGCCATCGAGGCGGGCGAACTTGGTGCTCATTGCATCACCCGCGAAGCTGCGCCCGGCCAAGGCTTCACTGACGCCATTGTCGCGCATATCCAGCGTCGCATGTTACCACCGCTCAGCCAATGGCCCAACCGTGCCGCGGCCACACCCCTCCTCAACAATTGGCGCGAAGCGGGCCTCATCGGTGCTCCTTGCCCGGACGGCCTACCGCTCACTCCAGCGGGCTGTTTTTGGTTCCCGCATCTGCAATCGCTCCTGACAATGTGGTCCACCCGCATCGCCAGCCAAGCGGCGTAGCGGAATTTTCTTATTTATGAGTAGGAGGTGTGCTTGCGGTATGGGACCTAGCCCGTCGTATGCTGCATGTAAACTTCTTCGTAGGGCTGGATCACCACGAAGCCATCACCGGCAAATTCCATTTGAATGCTTTCGCCGCTACCGCGGCCGACGAAGGTTTTCAGTGAAACGTCTTTGCGGAAGGTTGGTTCCAGATTCCCCGACCAAGCCACGGTTGCGTTTGGGTCGGTGATGATGTTGTGGCCGGGCGTCACGCGTAACGTAACGGGGTCATAGTGCGTCGTGAAAGCAATTAGGCCGCTGCCTTCCAGACGAACGTTAAAGAGCCCGCCGGACATCATCGCAGCGACTTTCTTCATCATCTTAATGTTATATGTGATGTGCTCTTCGAAGGCGAGGATGTCGTTGCCATTGACCACGAGCGCCTCGTTTTGAAGTTTGACGATGACGACTTTTTTGCCCTCATCGGCCAAGTATACAACACCATTGCCCTCGGCGCGCGTCAGTTTGGCACCCTCGCCGCTGACCGCCTTCTTGAGCAAATTGCCCAGGCCCTGACTCATGATGCCTTCGCGGGTGAATTTTACCTGCCCATGATAGCCGACCATCGAGCCCATCTTCGTCCAAACCGAGCCGCTGAGGTTCACTTCGAGCATGCGCTCGTTCTCAAGCTCGAACAGCCCTTGGCCGCGGTCTTGGTTTTTCGTGCGTTCAATGAAACTAGCGAGGGACTTATCGGACATGGTGATTGGAATGGAAGGTTGGTGTGGTTGGGTTGTTTACCCTCAAATATCCTGCCTCATCGGATGGGATACAACAACATTTTATAAAACTATATTGGTTATGACCAGGAATTGTTTTCGCGCCTGCAATCGCTTCTAAGAGGACGTCTAAAAAGTCAGCCAAGTGGCGTGACCTAATCCGAGGTGTTATCATCTTATGATTCAGCACATAAAATATATGTGAAACGCTCTCAGTAGATTGTTTGTAGCTGGGGAAATGGGAGTTGGACTGGTATGATGCCAACATCATTCTAGTGACTCATTCGATGCTTCCCGTGACCCAACTATCCATTCTCCTAAGCATTCTTCTTGGTAGCCAAATTGCTTTTGGCTCCCCTCAATCACCAGCTGAGTCACCGCCGTGGGAACAGGGAAGCCCGCCGATTTTGTCGCCGAAAATGCTATCGGATGACCATAAGATGCCTCTGGCATTGAGCGAGTGGACCTTTCACAAAAGCGCGGACGGATCGCGCCCTAGCGGGGTCGAGCAGCAATACATGTGGATGATGAATCGGGCGCGTGCAAATCCTGAGGTGGAGGGCATATGGTTGTCCTTGGTTCAAGATAGCCTTATTCAAAACGCGATCAGCTACTTTTCTGTGAATAAGGACATCCTACGCACGGAATTTGGCGCGCTATCACCGACACCGCCCGCAGCGTTCGACATCCGTTTGCATAATGCGGCAGTTGCGCATTCGGAGTATTTGATCAGCGTCGACGGGCAAAACCACAATGATCAATTTCAGCGAATGTCAGACGCCGGGTTCTCATACTCAAGTGGACGCGGCAGCGTATTTTCATATTCCAGAAATGGAGCTTATGGTCATGCTGGCTTTAATATCGATTGGGGTGGAGATGATGGTACCGGCATGCAGACTGGCCGTGGTCACCGCGCTGGCTTAATGGGCAATTACAGCAATGTTGGGGTTGGTGTGGTCGAGGAGAATAATGTGAACACGTCTGTCGGCCCTGAGGTGACCACCATCAATTACTGCAATGCCCGTACTTCAAGCGCGAATCACTATAACCGGTTCATTGTCGGTACGGTTTGGGAAGACCAAAACGGCAATTATTTTTACGACCCGGGGGAGGGCCTCAGCGGGGTAACTGTGATGCTGGACAGCGGTGATTTTTTTGCAGTGACCGGGACTGCCGGTGGCTATGCTATTCCCGTAGACTCCGGAACATACCAAATATCCTACAGCGGAGGCGCTTTGTCGCAACCAGTGGATAAGAATGTCACCGTTGGTTCCAGCAGCTTACTTGTGCCGTGGGTTGATGTTCCCTCGGTGGTATTATTGGCCGGAACCAGCATCGATATTGATGCCGTCCTTCAGGAAGCGGACACGAGCTGGAGCTTCGCCTACGGACTACCGAGCACCGTCAGTGTAAGCAGTGACCTTGAAAACTGGGAAATCATTGATGACGGCATTTCAAAATCCGGCAGCACACTAAACTGGTCAGAAAATTGGTCCGGCAGTCCGACGCCGCGCTTTTGGCGCATCCAAGCTTGGAACTACCTGGAAGACTAGCGCAGGTTACTCGCGTCCGAGGGCGGGGCTGCTTTTTGACGCCCCATTGAATTTGTTTGTGTGGATGCTTGTTTCGTGCGTGACCTCCAATACGAATTGGGTCATGCTTTTTAAATGGCATCCGAGCAGTTAAAAGATAGAAAAAAGAAGGGCGAAATTCTTTCTGCTGCAGATTTGGCCCGTCATTTGAATATTTCCCAGTGGTCGATTTCCAGAGCAATCAACGGCCATAAGGATGTCAGTGAGGACACTCGGGAACGTGTTCGGAAGGCGATGGAGGAATATGGCTTTCAGCCTAATCTCTACGCGCGTGGCTTGCGTGGAAGAGAGACGGGCATGATCGGCGTCTGTTTTCCACGACATGGTGTTCCAATTATTGGGCAGAAGATTTCCGAATTACAGATGTTTCTGAAAGAGAAAAACTATCGCTGCCTTTTCGAATCAACCATGAACCGTGCGGATGTTGAAGCCAACGCGGTTAAGGATTTTCTGAATCTCAAAGTCGAGGGAATCGTGACGATTCAATCGCAACTGATGCCTGCGGATTTGTCCCCATTACTGGAAAAGAAAGATACGCCCTGCGTCATGATAGACCCAGTGCAAGAAGGACACATCTGCCCGAGCGTTTCATTGGATCGACATAAGGCGATGGCTTTATTGATGGGGCATTTATGGGAGTTGGGGCATCGGCGTTTTGCTTTGATGGGATTTGGCCCCCGCGATGGCTGGCGGTGGCCGCCCTTGGTGGATTTTGCTGCCAAGCATGGTCTGAGTGCCGATGAGGTCTTTGTCAGCCTTCCTAAGAAAAAGGCTGATGATAGCTTTGTGGTCGCTGGCGTAGAATTGACTGAGCAATTGTTGCAAATGAAGCCCGCAGAGCGCCCGATGGCATTGATTTGTTTAGACGATTTGGTGGCGCTGGGAGTTGTCCAAAGTTTGCATCGAGCTGGATATTCGGTGCCGAATGATTTTTCTGTGACAGGTTTCAATAATCAGGACATTGCCCAGTGCCTTTTCCCGCGACTGACGACAATAGACCAGCACCCTGAATTACTGATGGAGCAGGTAAGCAGTTTGTTGATCAGTCAGATTAAGAACTGTGGCGGTGAGGATGCTGATACTGTCCTCGTCGAGCCGCAATTAGTGGTGGGGGAATCTACTGGTCCGGTGCATTAGCCAAGGCATTAGCTGCTTGAATGCCCGTTTTTTTTATATTTATCTTGCTTTTCGGTATTAACAACCTAGTAATTGCCTCATGCCCAATACGTATTAGGTAACTCTTGATTTCAATGCTTATCCAAAAACCCAAGGACTAGAAAATTATGAAAAACATGCTCAAACTACCCATTGTCTGTTCCATTATCTTTGTTGCTCAGGCAGCAATTGCAGAAACCGTTGTCGACGTTTCTCCTACAGCGCCGGATACAAATATCGAAGCAAGCTTCACCAGCGGTACCGCTAGTGGCTACCAATGGCGGGACAATGAGAACAGTCGTCGCGACTTGGGCCAATCATTTTTGGCTGATAGTTCTTTCACTTTAGATGCATTTTCTTTTTCTGCGCTTGGTAATGTGCAGGCAGGAGCTTCTGGCGCTAGTTTCGATGTAAAGATTTTCGAGAGTGATAATATCTCTTTAATCGGTAGTGCGATTTCAACCCAAAGCGGCACCTACCTCACTTCAGGTAGTAATCCTGTTAGTGGAAATTGGATTGTTTTTGATTTAGAGGATGTTGCTTTAACGGCGGGAAATTATTACACGATCGTGTTGTCATGGGATAGTGCTGGTGTCCAGGACCAGGATCAGGTTTTTGGAATGGTTTCTGGCAACTTGTATGGGGATGGCTCGGCTTGGGAGTCGTCAGATGGCGTCAACTTTTCGAGTTTAGGTGGAGACCTACAGTTTACAGTACAGTCGATCCCTGAGCCCAGCACTGTGGCGCTTTTCCTTGGAGTCGTTGCTATTTCTGTTGTAGCTCGTCAACGCCGGAACCGTAAGTAGGTTCCGGCTTTAGCCCCAATATTTATCCCAATTGTATGTCTGTTTATCGATGCTTTGTGCAGGTGGCTTGTGCCGCCTTATTAACCCAATACGTGTTAGGTAGTCAAGTGGAGACTAATTCGTTGTCGACGTTGCAAATGCTACAGCCTGGCCAACCTGCAGAAGTTAATTTGGCTGCTGGCGACTATGTCTTACCTAAAGAAGGGTTGCTTTTGAAGAACCTTGAGGGCGTTACAATTAATGCAGAAGGAGTGCGGCTCCTTGCGTCGAACCCTGTGGGTAGCGCCTTAATTATTCGGAATTGTAAGAACCTGACGATTCGAGGGCTTACGGTGGATTACAATCCGTTGCCATTCACTCAGGGCACCATTACGGCGGTGGACCGGGAGGCGCTAACTGCCGATATTGCCATCCATGATGGGTATCCTGATCTGACTGAAGATTACTTGGTCCGTCGGGCGCATCTCTTTGAAAAAGACCGTCATCTCTGGAAGGCGGGTGCTCCAGATTATTATCTGAGTAAAAACGAGCGTTTGGATGCGAGGCATTGCCGCTTACATTTCCAAAAGGGCGAAACGGCCTTTCATTATGTTGAAGTAGGTGATCGGATAGTGATGAATATCCGAAAGGCTGCGGCCATACAGGTGCGAGATAATTCCGAAGGGCTGCATCTAGAGGATTGCACGATTCATGCGGGTCCGGGCTTGGGCTTGCTTGTGCGTTTTGCTAAAGATGGAGGCACTTATGAGCGTTTGCGCGTGCTTCCAGGGCCATTGCCTGAAGGTGCCACTGAGCCGCGCCTTCTTTCGACTTGTGCGGATGCAGTCAACATTGCGTATACGCGTAAGGGTCCTATTATCAGTGAATGCGAATTTGCTTACATGGGGGATGACTCGGTGAACCTGCATGGTGCGACGCTTCCGGTTTTAGCATGGGAAGACGAGAAGACGTGCCTATCGATGCGACCGTTCGGGGATGATCCCTTTGAGGACTTATTACAGGAGGGAGATGTAGTCCGATTTCTTCAAGAGCCAGATTTTTCACTGATTAGGACTTCAGAAATAGAGAGTATTGAGCGTGCCAACGAGCCCTTCGAAAAATGGGAATCAAAGATGCGCGAAATATGGCCAAGCTATCGGAAATCGAAGAACGCTACATTTTACCGAATACGATTCAAGGACGCGATTTCTGATGTCCCTGCTGGAATTTCTTTTTGTGAGTTCCATGCTAGTTCGGCTTCAGGCTTCGTGATTAAAGATTCCTATTTCCACGACCACCGTGCACGCGGACTTCGTTTGATGAGCAATGACGGTTTGATCGAGAACAACCGATTCGAACGTCTCAAGGGGGCTGCCATTAGTGCCGGCCCAGAATTTGCTTATTGGAAAGAGGCGGGTTGGGTCCACGATTTGACTATCCGAGGCAATACTATTACGGATGTGGGGCTCGGCGCGCATCAGCTTTATGAAGAGAGCTACACGCTCGGTGCCATCTCCTTATTTACTCATGTATTGCCGATGGGGATGGCTTCACGTTACTATCAAGGAAATGACAATATTTTGATTGAGGACAACGTTATTGATGGATGTTCGATGGACGGTATCAGTATTGTGGCGAGTAAAAATGTCGTCATACGCAATAACGAGATATCCAATGTGAATCTAATCGATGCGGGAGATGCGGGTCGCGATTATGGTTTGAAAGCTGGACAGGCCATTTCAATTATCCAGTCGGAAGCGTTGATTGAAAATAACACGATCCATGTGGCTCCTCCAAAATTTGAATCTAAGGCTATCGTGCCTGATGTGGATACGGCTAGTAATGTGAGCCAAGAGATGTTAACTCTCTCGACAAGCGTGATGGTTGGGAACCCCAAAGTTGACGGGAGTCATCTAGTGAACGCTGAATTAGAAGGGGCCAATGGCTTTCGCTTCTATTGGATCGAAAATGAAGGACGTCGTGCCCTTGGGCAACAATTCAAGGTCAGCAAAAAGACTAAAATCTCTCAGCTCGCTTTAAAAATAAATTCTGCGACTCGTAATCTGGATACGAACAGCTTGTTCTCGTTGACTTTTGCGCGGACGAAGAACGGGAGCGCCCAGCCTGGTGAGATTTTGGCTAGTTACGTTGGTTTAATTCCAGATGAGGACGAAAAGCTAGATAGTCGAACATGGCTATATCTCACGTTTGCAGAGTTGGAATTGAAGCCTGGAGATTATTGCTTTTATGTGAATTTTAATGCCGCTGGTCAGGCTGGCCGCTCGCTTGTGCTGAGTGTTGGGGCCAAGAATGACACGTATGAGGGCGGTAGGGGGATTTTTGCTAATGATGGTCCTTTGGGGACTTGGGAGTATTCTCGTCCGCTTCACTTTGTTTTGTCAGATTCCGCGAACTTACAGCCTGCGGTGCCCGAACAGGCTGCAGTATCTCGACGGATTTTGAATGTGGATTCAAATGGCGGTGGAGATTACACGAGTTTGGCCGATGCATGCAGGGACGTTCAACCTGGGGATGTTATTCGTATTGAACCGGGCAGTGGCCCATATCGTGAGCCACTCTTTATTAAGAGGTCTGGCCGAAAGGATGCACCGATCGTTGTTGAGGGAAGCGGAGAGACTGTTACTGGTTTTGATCCTCTTGAGGGTTTCAGAAAAGAGGGCGATCATTATGTGTGCGATATTGCGCAGGAGTTTCCGTTTGTTCTCGTTTTCAAAGGTGAGCGTCTGCTACAGGATGCGCTGACTGGGCAATTTACCAAGTATGCGCGCTTGTCTGAGGATAATAAAAGCCTAGAGCTTTTACCCGGAGTTTCTCCAGATGGCTGGGAGATTTCCACACGTTATTTTGTGGTGCGAATTGAAAATGCGTCTCATCAAGTTTTTCGCAATCTGAAAGCGACTGGCGCGCTCAACGATGGTTTCAATTTGCATGGGAAGGGGCAGGGGCTCGTCTTTGAAAACATAGAAGCTTTTCAGAATTTGGACGAAGGTTTTTCAGCGCACGATCAAATGCAATGTGAAATTAGCGATGGAGTCTTTTATGGAAACGACAATGGGGTCGGCAACGTTGCTGACAGCGAGATGTCAGCAACGCGATTGAAGATATACGACAATTTGGGCTATGGGCTTTGGCTGAGTAACTGCCGTGCGGTGCTTAGCGATATTCAGGCATGGGATAACGGAATTTCCCAGATTCGCTTCTCCGGCAACGTCAATGTCGAAGTCGATGGAGTTGTTGCCTACGACGTGCCATGGAAAGCTCGACAATGGGTCAGTTACAAAGAGTCAGCCAAAGCATCATCCCTGGCAGCAGTTGCGATGGATAGAAAAGTTCAATTAGTTGGCGAACAACCAGTGCTTCGCTCAAGGGAAAGCCTTTAGCCATGCATCTTTCTAGTAAGCACAGATCGAGAGGATTTTCACTCCTTGAATTGCTTGTTGCTATTGCGGTGATTGCCATTCTGTCGGGTTTGTTGATGGTGACGCTAGGACGGACTCGCACGGCAGCAGACAACGTGAAATGCGTCAATAACCTCAGGCAGTTGGGGGGCGCATTACGTATGTATGCAAATGAGAACAAGGGTTTTCTGCCTAAGCCAACGGATAATTATCTTAACAAAAATGCGACTTCGGTTTCCTGGATGATCGTTACCGGCGATTACATGAATATGCCTTTTCCCAAAACAAATCAGGATACTTTTTTTCTGTGCCCTGAAGCTATGAATACATATCCAGATGGAAATGCACGCCGTACTTATGCGATGAATGCAGCGGGTACGGATTCGAAAACGGCGATGAATCTTTTGGTCTTTGAGAATCCCGTTTCCACCGCTTTGCTCTATGATAGTGCTTCATCAAGTTCGATTGATGGTTATGCGGTGTTCGGCATCAACTCTTTCGAGAAGAATGTTGAATGGAGGCATAACCATGGCACAAATGTACTGATGATCGATGGCCATGTTGAACATGTCTCCGAGGATGATATAGATCAGCTCGAATTATACGTCAGAAATTTCATATACTAAGGATCAAATTGTGAGTAATGTTTCAATAGAAGAGGGTGCAGCATCAGTGGCTGTCGGAACTGATAACAATAAAAAAGGTTTAGGCTTAAAACGCTTTGCCTATGTGGGAACGGGGAGTCGTGTTCGGACTTTTCTGGATCCAGTTGCTCGGGACTACAAAGAAGACAGTGAAATCGTTGGCTTGTGTGATACTAGCCTTGTTCGAGCTAACTACCATCAGAAGCGCTTGAGAGATTTGTATGACTATAAAAATGTCCCAGTGTACCATGCGTCCGAATTTTGCACCATGCTCAAGGAATTGCGTCCGGATAAGGTCGTGGTTTGCACAATCGACCGAGAGCACGACTATTACATTAAAGCGAGTTTAGAGGCAGGCTGCGATGTGATCACTGAGAAGCCGATGACAGTCGATGCCACAAAGTGCCAGGCGATTATGGATACGATAGCCGCGAGCCATGGACGTAGCGTTCAAGTTGCTTTTAACTATAGATGGTCTCCTGCTGCAACTAAGGTAAAAGAAGTGTTGGATTCTGGCGTGATCGGAAAGGTCCATCAAGTAAACCTAGAGTATTTGCTGAACACCAGTCACGGTGCAGACTATTTTAGACGTTGGCACTCCTACAAGAAAGACTCAGGGGGCTTACTTGTCCATAAATCGACTCATCATTTCGATCTTGTGAACTGGTGGATTGACGGAATACCAGAGGCTGTTTTTGCCCATGGTAATCTTTCTTTTTACGGGCGTGATAATGCAATTAAGCGAGGTGATGGTAAGTACACCGAATACCCGCGATATCATGGTATTGTCGGGCATGAGGATCCGTTTGCTTTCTTATATGAAGACCTTTGCGACGATGACATTTACAATCGGCACCTGTATTTAGAGGCAGAGAAAGAGAGCGGTTACCAGCGTGATCAAAATGTATTTCGAGACGGTATCGACATCGAGGATACTATGAATGTCATGGTCCGCTACCGACACGGTCCTTTGCTAAACTACAGTCTGAATGCATACAGCCCCGATGAAGGCTACCGTGTCTCCTTTATGGGTGACCGCGGTCGCATCGAATTTGAGGAAAAGCACGGAGCACATATCTTGAACGATGATGGTAGCAAGAAGCAGGTGGATGAGCATGCCCATGCAGGTGGCCATCGGCTTGTGGTACATCCTCATTTTAAAGCTGCTTATGACGTCGAAATCGAGCATGCGGAGGGTGGGCACGGTGGTGCTGACCCGCTCTTGCAAGCGCAGTTGTTTGCCAAAGATCCGCCAAAGGACCCCTTCGGCCGCCACGCAGGTCATGAGCAGGGTGCGGCATCGATTCTGATCGGAATTGCTGCCAATCAAAGTATGATCCACGAAAAGCAGGTGCGGTTACTTGATCTCGCGAATCTACGCCCAGATGCGAGCCATCTTTCTGAGCTAATTTAGAGCCGTAGTAGCTAAGCGCTAAAAAATCCGATAAATAATCGACCACTGGCATAACGGTCCCATACAGCAGAGCAATCCGCTCATATCAGAGCTGACATTCGCCGTATAAACTGACTCAGATTAGCCCAAAGGCTATCAAGCTCTTACTGGGTTATGAGATAACGAAAGCCGAAGGTAACGTGATGATGACACTAAAAAGCATCGAGCAACTTGATGGCCAACGCTGCGCATTATTGGAACTCAACTTTGAAGCCACTGGCAACATGTACGACGACAGCGGACAAAATCAAATATCAATGGTCATGCAAGGCGAAATTCACCGCTCGTTCGAGTTGTTTGAAGACATCAAAGTCGACTTCACTGGCAGCATGGAGATCGTATCCAAGCCACAAGAAGGCGTGATTATGGTCATAGAAGGGCTGCCTACACCACGACTTGGTCAACAGCCAAGTAGCCGCTAGCAGCGTTTATCTGGCCAAATCGCTTTGAGTCAGCACACGGATACTACTTCTGGTAAGAATGTCTGCCGCCATCTCATTGTCTTCCAAGTGAAGAACCAAGCCACATTTTCCGGCCGGCCGCATTAGCATCGGGTAGGTGTAGTGGATGTTGATTTCGGTCTGAGTGAGGGCGCAAGTGACGGTGCGGATATCTTGCTCGGTTGCGAATTCGACCACCATGACTTCGTTCATTGAATAGGCGTATCCGTGCTCGTCGAAGAGAGCCTTTACGTTCTCCCAGTAGTCTGGAATTAGCCGAATAATCGCGCTGTCTGTCGTGTCGACAGTACAGAGTGAAAGGATATGAATATCGTGCTGGGCAAGGAGCACGATAATGTCGTTAAGCCGTCCGACTTTGTTGTCCGCAAAAATGGAGAACTGTCGGATGGCGTCATCCCCTGGGCTGCGCAGTATTTCCGAACTCATAAGCAGATGGTTTTATGCCGCTTAGCGATGCTGGACAATCTCTAAATGCCAAAGTGGAAAGAGATGTGGATCGTTTGCATCAAGCGGATGGGATTACGTAGTGTGGACCACTTCTTATTTGATCACCTTAAGGTCGACCATGAGGTCGTGGGCAATGGCTTCTAGTTCTGTCTGGATTGCGTCGCGGGCATTTTCTCCGCTGCCACTCAGGCGCATGACAGCGCGAAAGAGTGGTGCCCCGGAATCAGGCGCGGCTTCGGTGGCGGTGGAAAGTTCCTCAATGTTGACGTTGGCGGTCGCGAGAGCACGGCTGATTTTTTCTACAATGCCGGGTTGGTCAGTACCAACGAGTTCGAGGGAGAAATACGGCCCGCTGCTGGCGGGCGTACGCTCTTCCACGTGCATGGTTAGCTCGAGATCGGGTAGTTCTCGAAGGGCGTCACAAAGCGCTGCTGCTTGGTCGGAGGCGACGTGCACTTCGAGCAGGCCTACGAAACGCTGGGCCAAATGAGCCATGCGGCTCTGCTCCCAATTACCATTGTGCTTGGTGATGACGCTTGCGAGGCGCTCGACCAAGCCGGGTTGGTCGCGTCCGCTCAGGGTAAGAATCAACGAGGAATGGCTCATGCCTTGATCGAATTCACAGAGGGGGGAGGGGTCAAGTGAGAACGTCGAGAGGCGGGGGGGGTCAAGTGAGAACGTCGAGAGGCGGGGGGGGGATTGGGTTAAAATTTGCCGCCATACTCGAGCATGGCGACGAAGGCGGCGAAGAATCCGAGGCAGATTACTCCGTAGAAACCGAAGGAGTCGCAAAAGCGCTTGCGGGCGGCGTTATCTTGATTGGTGAGGCTGTTATTGCTTGTTGTCTGATTGTTCATGTCCTCTGTATTGCTCGCCTTGTGCCAATTCAGATGTCGTTATCGTAAGCTATTGATTGATAGTATTATGCGTTTTCTTTGAGGGGTGCTTTGATTTTGAGCCATTGAATGAATTGACATGGAATGCGCGCCAATGTACAAAATATGAACATGGGAATTCGCTTATTTACTCCCGAGGAGCGACCACTGGCGCAAAGCTTGGCTCGGCTCGTATGGATGAATCCGTTTGAAGACGCTCGCAAGGTGTTGGAACGCGAAATTCTGGAGGGGCAGGGTGGTCGTGGGGCTGAAAAGTCGGATCTGGCCGCGATACTTGCACTACTGGAGCGCACGATTCGCGCCGGGCGAGAGCATTGGGATAGCGCAAAGGTGCCAAATGATCGCGATGCTTACCTTTACCAAGAGCTCGTGTTTTTTCACGTCTTCCACCAGTTTCGTCGCGATTTCGACAAGGTTATCGAGGCAGCACATACGCGGGGCAGTGCAGCGCAGCGGATCCCTTTCTATGACCGGTTCAGTATGGAAGTCCGGCACTGGCTGCCGGGTGGTTTTGTTGGTGCCTATGCGACGATGGAGGAGACGCGTCTCTTCGCGGTGTTCTTTCAGGTTCGACGGGCCTTTCAGCACATTTACCAATACATTATTGGTGCCTCGCCAGCAGCCACGAAGTTGCGTGCGCGGATTTGGCAGTCAATTTTTACGCACAATATGGATCGTTACCAGCGCGTACTGGCAGATCGAATGGGTGATATTATCACCTTGATCACTGGGCCTTCGGGAACTGGCAAGGAACTCGTTGCCCGGGCAATCGGACTGAGTCGATTTATCCCGTTTAATCCCAATTCACGGGAGTTCGAGGAGGATTTTGTAAAAGCTTTTTATCCGATCAACCTGTCAGCGTTGAGTTCGAGTTTGATTGAGTCCGAGCTGTTTGGCCATCGCAAGGGCGCGTTCACCGGCGCGTTGCAAGACCGCAAGGGCTATCTCTCCGTTTGCGGGCAGCACGGCACGGTGTTTCTGGATGAAATTGGGGAAACGGAGACCTCGATCCAAGTCAAGCTCCTCCGCCTTCTGCAAACGCGGACCTTTTCGCCAATCGGTGACACCGAGCAGCATGTATTTCGGGGAAAAATCATGGCTGCGACAAACCGTGACCTGCTCGTTGAGATCCAAGCCGGGCGTTTCCGGGAAGACTTCTTTTTCCGTCTGAACGCGGACCATGTGAGGACGCCATCCTTGCGGGAAATTTTGCGCGAATCTCCAGATGAGTTGGAAAATCTGGTGTCTCACATTGCCCGCAAGTCCGTGGGGGCTGAAGAATCAGCCACACTGACGGACGAGGCGATGACTGTAATTGCGCGCGATCTGCCTTCCGATTACGCATGGTCAGGTAATTTTCGTGAGCTTGAGCAGTGTGTGCGCAATATTCTGGTGCATGGAGAATATACGGCCCAGCCATTAGGCTCTCCAGATGCGAACAGCCGAGCGAGTGAACTGGCGCTGGAAATCCAGTTGGGCCGCCTTACAGCAAACGAGCTGTTGTCACGCTATGTGACCCTGCTCTACGAAAAAACGCCGAATTTCGAAGAGCTTGGGCGTCGCCTGGAGTTGGATCGTCGAACGGTCAAAAAATACGTTAATCCGTAATCTTGGTCATCAGCCGAAGAGGACTTGGCAGTATAAGTTGTTCGCACGAGGGGGCTAATTGCCAGCAATTGCTTCACGTCGAAAATCTGCCAATAGCTTGTTGTGCGGATAAAAAAGAAGGCCGTTTTCGGCAATACGTTCGGCGGTTTCATAATCCCCCGTTTGGAGTAGCGAGCGTACGCAGGTCACGTAAGCGGTGCTGGGGAGTCTGGACTCACGTGTCATGTCCCATAAGGCGACTCGGTCGTCCTGTCTTTTCTCAACGAGTACGGTTAAGAGCTTCTCGAACCAAGCCATCTTTTCAACTTGATCGGCGACTTCTTCTTGTTGCATCCATTCTTGGTAAAGTTGCTTTGCCTTGGCTGGCTGGCCCACGTGGAGTCGGGCTTGGATCGCGTAGAGTTGCATGTTACGCGCCTTATCGGCATCGAAACTCGCCAGTTGCAGGAGTATTTCGTCGATTTGCTTCAATTCCAAGTATTGGCCAAATAGGCGGATCGCCAATTCCAGAGCATTGGGGTTATTCGAATGTTTTTTCAGGTATTGATTGAGTAAGACGTCTCGTCGCTCGAACAAGTCAGCGTAGTTTATTTCCAGAATGATTTGGGCTTGCAGGGTAAATGGATCGGTTGGCCATTCCATCAGTGTTGCCAAGATTTCATCCATTCTGGCGAGATCATCGGTCTGAAGGGCGATCATTGCCTGCAGGTAGCGGAAGTGCGGGGAGTGCTGACGGCCAAGTGGCATCGTATTCATGATTGACTGGGCTTCGTCAATGAAGCCCAGTTTGATCAGCGCGATCATCTCCAGATCCTCAAAGCGTTTATCATCCGGGTCTATCGCGTGCATTTCGCGTGAGTAGTCTAGTAACTCCTCGAAATTGCGCTGATGCTTGAGTGCACTGAGCTCGAGATCGGATAGGGCCAGCCAACGCCGCTGGTCCTCCTTTACTTCTGGGAATCTGCGGAGCTTCTTTGCAATTTCGCCAATCGAAGCGTAGTCCTCGCGCATCCCTAATAGGACAAGAAGGACGTCAATATATTCGCGGTTCTCCGGGTATCCATAGTTTAGGCCAATGCCTAAAACATTGGTTGCGGGCTCGGACTTGCCAGCGGCTTGGTAAAGCTTGGCGAGCATAAGGCGCGCTTCGTGGTCTCCTGGCTTACGCGTTAAACCAGAACGAAGCATGTGTAAGGCCCCGGCATAGTCCTTTTCCTCAAACAGGGCCTTGCCGTGCTTGAGGTTGGTGGTTCCGGCCTTCTCACTGAGGCTTGGCCAACGCCAGGGCAGGGCTACGTCAGCAAATGTAATCTGATTATAGGGGCGTGAGCTGCGGCGAATATAAACGGCAGTGACTAATCCCGCGTAGGTAAACCCGGCTAAAATTAGCCCTAAAACCAGAAGCCGCTTGGCATTGATTTGAATAGTAAGGTCCCCGCGGGAACGATACATGCGAAAGAGGCCAAAAAGGATGGTGGTGCCATCCAGCTTTCGCTTAAACCGTAGCCTCATAGAGCATCTCCTGAGCAATGCGGACATGGACGTCCATTTCGCGTTCCGAGGCACCACGATAGGCACCACTGACGGGACGGATATCCTGATAGTCGCGGCCAACGGCAACACTCACATAGCGGTCGTCCACGGGGCGGCGGTGAGTGGGGTCTAAGCCATACCAGCCTTGTTGGGGAAGGAAGACTTCGACCCATGCGTGGGAGGCCTCGCTGCCGCCAAGTGCCGGGTCAAACTGGTCGTTGAAAAAATAGCCGCTAACATATCGGGCCGGAATTTTCAGGGAGCGGCACAGGCCGAGCAAGACATGGGCGAAATCCTGGCAAACGCCTCGTCTGTCCGTTAGGGTCTCGTTGACAGTGGTGTGGGCATGCGTGGTCCCTGGTGCATACTGAAATGACTCATAGACCCAATTACTGAGTGTCAGTGCGTTGCTCCATACATCGGAGAGACCGTTTGGAAGACAGTCCACCGCACAACGCCAAAGTTCTGGCGAAAGCTGGACGAATTCCGTGTCCATCAGGAAATCGTGGAGTTGAAAGGCGAGGGCAGGTTGATGCAGTCCGCTAGGGGCCTCTGGCACTGGCTGGGGGCGGCATGTGGTCTCCACCCGTGATTTCATCTCAATGGCCAGCTCAGTGTGTGGCGCGGCTAACTCCAGCAGGTAAACGCGGTTTTGGTAGAGGTCGAGGTAGTCATGCTGGGGGGCAGGCGGATTACTTGTCAGACTAAAGGAAAGACGCTTTTGCCACTCCAAATCAATGGGTTGCAGACGTACTTCGTTGAAGCTATCTCGCGCTGGCTGAGCATAGCGATATGTCGTTCGGTGAATAATATTGAGCAACATGCGGTCCCTAGAGTCCGCTAAACGAAATGCTCACGCTCGCGATGGCAAGCTAAAGTGCATCGCTATAATTGACTCGTTGCGCGAGATCCTTAGACCTCGAAGGCCTCTTGATGGCTTACACGCTGCTCCATCTTGTTGATTTCACGTTGGATATGAGCAACAAAGAGCTCGCTGGCACCGACTGCCTGTCGGTCCAGTTCGTCCGCTTTTTGCAAGCGCCGCAGGTGGGCGGTTTCTTCTTCCAGGCGGATTTGAAGGACGTCGAGAACTACTCGGTATACGGCGATTTCATCGTTTGCTGGCGGCTCATATTTCTGCATCAACGCAGCGGCCTTACTCCGATAGTATTCGGCCTCAATCTGATAATGCTCGACGACTTCGTCGCTGGTGCGGCCTTCGCGCAAGCTACCTCCATCTGCAGAGGCGGAAGATAGTGAAAGCATGATGGACAGCGCTGTGGATCGAATCATCAGGATTGAGACCCTTGGCACCCACCAATGTTCCTGTGTCTACTGCTGCTGTTGCTGCTGCTGGATTTCCTCTGCGAGGTCGACAGGCTTTTGGAACATATAGGCTTGGTAGGTGGCTCCGCCAATCTCATTGAGACGTTCCTGACAGTTGTCGAGCCACTCGTGCATGCCGTAGTTGATGACATCTTGCACATTGGAAAAAGTCAGATCAGAGAGTAACTTACCGGCAAGCTTTTCCGCGTCGTTGGAGTATTTGCTCAGTGGGCAGCCCGAGACATTATGAAGGCGGGCGTTGAGCTCCTGCACGCAGTAACGGATCGAGCGCGGGAAATTCTCGGAGAAAATCAGGAACTCGGCCACGTGCACTGGATCAATATTCGCTAAATACTGTGCATGATAAGCGTCATAGGCGCTGGCAGCGCGGAGCAGAGCTATCCATTGCGCGGCGTCCTCGGCTCCACCAACATCCTGAGGGCTTGGAAGCAGAATGTGGTATTTAATGTCGAGCATGCGCGTCGCCTTATCCGCCCGCTCAATGTAGCGACCAAACTGAAGAAAGTCGTAGCATTCATCGCGGGGGAGGGTGGCCGCAGTTAGCCCTTGGAATCGGAGGGAGTAGTCCTTAATGCGGTCGTAGAACTCATAAGCGCCAGAGTCCCAAACGTTTTGAGCGTCGTTGGACTTGAGGAATAAATAGCAATTGTTGAGCGTTTCCCAGAGCTCGGAGGAAATCTGGTCACGAACCATGCGGGCGTTTTCCCGAGCACCTGAGATACATCCGATAACAGAATTCGGATTGCTCTTATTGAAGGTCAAAAAATCGGTGACAGTTTGACTATTGGCCTCTTCATAAAGTTCGTAAAATTTTTCCTCATCACCAGTGGAGCGAATAACGGGGTCCCAGTGTTCTCTGAGTTTAATGTCATCAAGGTCTTGAAAATCCAGCAGAAGCTGCAAGTTAACTTCCATCAGGCGGGCAAGATTATCCGCCCGTTCGATGTAGCGGGCGAGCCAGTATAGAGAATCAGCGACGCGAGAGAGCATATTTTTAAAGTTCGGAGTTCGAGAATTCGTAAGGTCGGTCAGTTCTTAGGTGATTTGATTGGTTGCAGCCTGAAGGTTAACTTGTGAGCTTACAAACTGGCCAATCTTCGGACTTATTCTTTAGTCATTGCCGTAAAGGACCCAGGTATCTTTGGAGCCACCGCCTTGTGAGGAGTTCACCACCAGTGAACCGCGATTGAGGGCGACACGGGTTAGGCCACCCGGTACGATGGAGATGTCGTCTGGGCCACTGTAGAGTATGTATGGGCGGAAGTCGATGTGTCGGCCTTCGAACTGTTCAGTTTCAGGCGTCCACGTGGGGTGACGCGAAAGTGAGATGGGCGACTGCGCAATGAAGTTGCGTGGGTTTTTCTCGATGGCGACGCGGAAGCGTTCGATCTCATCTTTTTCAGCCCAAGGGCCCATGAGCATACCGTAGCCCCCGGCTTCATTCGCGGATTTGACCACGAGCTTGTCCAAGTTGGCCAAAATGTGCTTCCTGTCCTTTTCCTCGGAGGCTAGATAGGTTTCTACTTGGTCGAGGATTGGTTCTTCGCCCAAGTAATACTTTATCATCTTAGGCACGAAATAATACATGACCTTGTCATCCGCCACGCCGGTACCAATTGAATTGGCGAGGGCGACATTGCCAGCACGTACGGCGTTGACCAAGCCCGGGACGCCGAGCATGGAGTCCGGTCGGAAGACGCTCGGATCGATGTAATCGTCGTCAATGCGACGATAGAGCACATCAACTTGTTGCAGTCCCTTGGTCGTACGCATGTAGACTTTAAAGTCGCGAACGAGTAGGTCGCGGCCTTCGACAATTTCTACACCCATCTGACGAGCTAGGAAACAGTGCTCGAAATAGGCACTATTATAGACCCCCGGAGTTAGGACACAAACCGTTGGGTTATCTTGACCACGCGGCGCGATATTACGCAGCATTTTAAGCAATCGGTCCGCATAATTTTCTACTGCGCGGACGCCAGCATTGGGAAACAGATTCGGGAAGGCGCGACGCATTGCCTGGCGATTTTCCAACACGTAGGAAACGCCAGACGGGCATCGCCCGTTGTCTTCCAATACTAGGTAGCGGCCGTCCTTGTCGCGGATCAAGTCGGACCCACAAATGTGGATATAAATATCTTTGGGAACATCGGAGCCGACGAATTCACGGCGGAAATGCTTGGCCGAAAGCACATAGGAGGGGGGGATTACGCCATCCTTCAGAATCTTCTGTTCGTGATAAATATCATGCAGGAAGCAGTTTAGTGCGACGATACGCTGCTTAAGGCCCCGCTCCAAAAAGGCCCATTCATCATGCGGGATGATGCGCGGCATCAAGTCAAACGGAAATATCCGCTCCGTGCCTTGGTCGTCGCTGTATACGGTGAAGGTCACCCCAGCACGCAGGAAAAGCAAGTCGACAGCCTGTTGTTTTTGCTCGAATTCTTTGAGGTTGAGCGACTGGAGGCGCTCCATTACTTTTTGATAGTGCGGCCGGACTACGCCCGGTGCGCTAAACATTTCGTCAAAGAAGTTGTCTGTTTGATAAGCGCTGAGATCCATAGAGTATTTGAGCAGTAGCAGTTTATGTGCCCCATGTAAACCGAATGTCGGAAGGAGGGCTACTTCGTGTTCAGTAGCTTTCTTCGGTGATCTTTACTTTTCCGCGAAAGATATAATACACACAGGCGGTGTAGGTCAATACGATGGGCACTCCGATGATCGCCACCCACAGCATGAAGTTCAATGTCTTGTCGGTCGATGATCCATTGTAGATATTGAGGCTGTTTTCGACGTTTGGATTGGAGAAGATCATGTTCGGAAAAACACTCGCTCCAAACAGCATCATCAGAAAGGCCATTTGCGCACAGGAGAAAAAGAATGCGCGGGCCTCTCGGCCTTTGTGCACTTCACGCGGTATAGCGCCCACAGCAAGCACGGCCAGTAGCGCAAGAAAGCCCAACAACAGCGCCCGATCATGCAGTGCCTGCTCGATATGCTTGCAGGAATACATCGTCCAGAAATTGAAGACCAGAAAGCAAAAAACATATATCGGAATCGTAATCTTGATCCATTTACGCAACTTGGCTTGGAATTCGCCCTCGGTTTTCAGGATCAGGTAGATATTGCCGTGCATGGCGAACAGCGCGACAGTGGTTATCCCAAGGAATATGGAATAGGGGTGAATCAGCGTTAGGAAGTTCCCCGTGAACTCGAAGTGTTTATCGAGCGGAATCCCCCAAGTGATGTTACCCATTGCCACACCGATCAGGAATGCCGACAAAAAACTGCCAGAGGCAAAAGCAATGTCCCAACTCTTACGCCAGATTGGGCTCTTTTCCTTGCTTCGGAATTCAATCGCGACCGCTCGGAAGATCAGTGCGCAGAGCAGAAGCATGAAGGCGTCGTAGAATCCAGAGAAGGCCGTGGCATAGACTTCTGGGAACGCTGCGAACAACGCCCCCCCCCCCGTCACTAGCCAGACTTCGTTACCATCCCAGACGGGCCCAATGGCATTTAGCCCGATACGGCGATCTTCGTCTTTTTTGGAGAATAGGTGTAGTATGCCCACACCAAGGTCAAACCCATCGAGCATGACATAGCCCGTGAACAGAATGCCAACAAGGATGAACCAGATTGAATTTACATCCATGGCTTAGGCGTTCGGTTTGTCGACATCAGTCGGGTTAGTTTGGCGGCCACCTTTAAGCGCGAGTGGGCGCCATTTTTCGGGGAGGATTTCAATGGATTCATCGTCCTTAGGACCATGTTGAATCTTTTTGGTTAGCGTATAAATGAACACCAGGAAGAGCAACGTATAGATAAAGAAGAACATAATCAGCGAGCTCAGGACTTGCCCGGCTTTAACTGCCTTCGATAAGCCTTCACTGGTCTTCAAAATTTCGTAGACGACCCAAGGTTGCCGACCCATCTCAGCAGTAAACCATCCAGCCTGATTCGCAATCTGCGGCATAAAGACCGATAGCACGAGGAGCCATAAGAACCACTGAACCCATTTGATGTCCGTTTTCCACAAATATCCGGTTTTCCATAGCGCACAGCCCATTAGGGAAATACCTATTAGCCCCATGCCCATGGCGATCATGATGTGGTAGGTCTGGAAAACAACGGGGACTTGAGGCCAGTATTTGGGGCGAAGAGTTTGGAGATCTTCCTTGGTCGCTTCAGGGTGCCGTTCCAGCAGAAATTCGTCGCTCGGCAACTGATCGAGGCCTTTGACCTCCGTCTCACTGGCTTTCAGCGGATGGAGGAAGTCGCCGCTCACGAGAATACTGAGCAGGCCTTTGATTTTATAGGCACTTTCGTTGATGCCGATGATTTCACCTTCCGCATTACGTTCCCATCCAACCCAACCGACGATACCGAGCGGTGCCTCGGTGGTTGTCTCGTAGAGGCCCTCAATTGCGGCTAGTTTAGTTGGTTGATTATCTGCTACGCCACGAGCGGTGGAGTCGGCGCTGGCGAGCTGGAGCAGTGAGGCAATGGTTCCAATGGCCAGCCCGAACTTGAGCGAAGTTTTGGCAAATTGAACGTGCCGTTTCTTGATCAGGTAATACGCACTGATGCTTACGACGAGGAATGCACCTGCAAGCCAGCATCCGATTACCGTATGGCAAATTCGATCTACTGTGGAGGGGTTCATAACCATTTCCCAGAAGCTATCCACCACCGCACGAATAGATGTCAGGTCATCCTCTTTGAGAATGTAGCCCTCTGGCAGCGCGATTTCCTTAATGCGGTAAGGTATATCGCCCAAATCGGTGTCGTATGCATGTTGCACGCCATCGTAGGTTTCCTTGACTTTCTTGGCTAGGTGGAATCCAGCAGGCGTTTGCATCCAAGAGTTGGCGACAAGAATCCAGATTGCGGAAAAATGCGCGCCTAGGCAGACCATACAGGTTGCAAAAAAATGTGTGCGTGGTCCGACCTTATCCCAGCCAAACAGAAGGATCGCCAAGAAACCAGACTCTAGAAAGAAGGCATAGAGCCCTTCAATCGCGAGTGGGCTACCGAAGACATCTCCCACGAAACGGGAGTAGGTTGCCCAGTTTGTCCCAAATTCGAACTCCATCACAATGCCGGTCGCGACGCCAATAGCGAACGTGAGCCCGAAGACACGTGTCCAGAAGCGAGCCATATTGTGGTAAACTGGGTTCCGAGTCTTCAGCCAGAAGGCTTGCATAAAGACCAACTGCAAACCCAGCCCGATGCTCAAAGGCGGGTAAATGTAGTGGAACGCAATTGTGAAGGCGAATTGGATTCGCGAAAGTATTTCGACATCCATGCAGACTCGGGATTAAAGCCGCTTCCGCGTCGAACTCACGCTTAAAGCGAAATAATTTTTTTAAAACTGTGTGACGGAGTTCGGTTTAAGGCCAACTTATGCAGCATAATAGCAGATCAGGAGGGCAAAACAAATAAATCGACTCGCCCGCCGTCCATGCGGCAGACTCAATCGAAATCATGAATGCCGAACCCGATTATCTTCGTATTGCAACAGAAGCCGCCCGTGCCGCCGGGGCTATTCTCAAGGAAGGTGCTGGCTTGCGATATGTCAATTTTCAGGATTCCAAGGATGTAAAGCTCAAGGCCGATGTTGAGTCGGAAAAGCTTATTCGTCAAATGCTGACGGCCGCCACTGGCTTGCCAATCATTGGTGAGGAGGAGGGGGGGGATGAGTCTCTGCCTAGCAAGAGTGAGCTTTACTGGGTCGTCGATCCACTCGACGGAACCTACAACTACCTTCGTGGTTTGCCGACCTGTTGCGTGAGCATTGGCCTAATGCGTGGTATGGAGCCCGTTGTGGGCGTGGTTTACGATTTCAATGCCGAGGAATTATTTGCGGGTGCTGTCGGCTGGGGGCTGACCTGCAATGGCCAGCCGCTTACCCCGTGGTGGCCGGAGAAGGTCGAACATGCTGTCCTCGTGACCGGTTTTCCGGCGGGCCGGGATTACGGTGATCGCGCACTCCGCCAGTTTGTCAGCGAAATTCAGCGTTTTCAGAAAATTCGTATGATCGGCAGCGCCGCACTCGCATTGGCCTACGTTGCTATTGGGCGGATGGACGCCTACACCGAGGAAACAATTCGCTTGTGGGATATTGCCGGGGGGCTAGCCCTAGCAGCCGCCAGCGGTGCAGTAGTCTCGGCGAAGCCGTCTAAGAACGATAAGCCTTTCTCCTACGACGTCTGGGTCACTGGGCGCCGGGAATGGCAGCCCAGCGACTGAGGAGACTGGGGGGGCTATGTTGTAGCTTTATCCTAGAATATAGAAATTCGCGATTTCTATAACAATTCGATAGCAATCGGACTTTGCGTGTCGAAATCGTTGAAAATTACCCAATTCCCATCAGGGCTAAAATGTGGATGTGGATGATAGGGGTGCTGATCGCGACTGCCTCGATAGAGAAAGCTAGCTTGTCCGGTGGATAAATCAATCAGCAGGACATCACAGGGAGGTTCGCCGGGAGTTACGATTGAATCGACAAGGGCATACGTACCAGTTTGATTGATATTGCAGTGCCAGTATCGATCCGAGCTGCTCAGCATGTTGAAATCCCCTTGGAATGAGACTTCGCCGAGGCCCCCTCCGGCCGTGCTACCGCGATACGCGACAAAGATAGTGGCTTCTTTGTGAAATACTGCTCTCTCATGGCCAATATCATAAGAAGTGCCATCGGGGCCTAATTGGTTCCACAGCTGCGCGCAGTTTGGTGCATCTACCGGATTATGTGCCCAAATTCGGTCACGGTATTCACTTGGGTGTCCTCCAGAGTGACCAAACATAACCCAGTTCTCATCATAAGGGGAAAAATGGACGTGATTCATCACCTCATCAAAGGTCAGTGTGAGATCAATCGCTCCGCTATTCTCAAGGTCAAAAATGGTTACGGTGTGTTGGTCGAGACTGACGGCGTTAATATTGGTAACTGCAAACCTGCCATCTGTGGTAATGTCTGGACAGTCCGTCAGGCTCCAGATTCCGGATGTCGAGCCAGCATCGTAAGCAATCCATGGTTCCTCAATGCCATTCAGGTCGATAACATGAAGCTTGTTTCTTATGGTGGTAATCAGCTTTCCGTTAGAGGAGACGCTATAGTACATTTTTAAGGGCGCATTGAAGTTGTAGAGTAACTGCGAAGTTCCATTATCCATATCCCAGTGTATGGCTTTTCCGTATTGAGGGAAGGCACCCTCAATGATGACAGCATGGTGGGAGTCCGGCCAAAATCCATTTGTATGGGTGTAGGTGAAATACGTGTTCGTTGGACCGTATTGGATTCTCTTTATGAGTGGTGCTTGATCGCTGGCGTAAAAGAGTAAGTTGAAGTCTGCTGAAGAAACAGGAAATGAGCTGCTCATTGATATTTCAGTAGTCGGTTGAGCGCCTCGCCCATCGGCATAAGTTAGGCTGCGGGCACCAGTTTCAGATCTTGCGACCACGAGAACGTTACCGCCAATTATTTCAACGGGTCGCAGGTTGAATCCGTATGAACCTCCGTATTCAAGGTCTAAAGGTGTGTTCAACTGAAATTCGAGGACACGGTTTGGGCTTACATCCTCTAGTTTAATCGTGTATTCTTGGGAGTGTAGTAAGCTTTCGATGACCGGAGTTTCTGAAGTCGCATCATCAAGCTCATATATATCGAGTGCGTAATCTTGTGATTGGTTGAACATTAGTCCCGCACCGCCGTTCTGGTTTTCAGCTAAAGTAATGCCCAACGTCCTTAATTGAAGTGCAGGGCTAGCGTTCGTTACAAAGCAGAGAAAATCTATATCAATGGAAGCAATCGGATAGTTCACATCTAGTACGCCGGGAATCGCATTTTGAGCGCCTCCACCTAGAGCTATCGTATCTTCACCGTTGGTAGATTTTGCTAGAACAAGCACGTTGCCGCCCTTAATATCAGTTGGTCTGAGATTGAAGCCATAAGTGCCAGCATCCAGATAGACAGGACCATCGAATTCCAAGTAGATGACATTGTTTGCTTGAACAATACTAGCCGGCATTGTGAATAATTCCGTGTGGATCGTAGAAAGAATTGTTTGGCTGCCAGAGCCGGCCGAAGACAGTTCTTGTATATCAATAGCGTATGACTGATTTCGTGTGTAATTCAGTCCAGGCCCGCCATTTTGGTTGGGGGCTAATTGAAAGCCAAAACCTGTAACGTATCCACCCTGCCAAGTGATGCTTTGGAGTATGCTACGGAAATTTGCTTCACTGGTCCATCTTGCAGTGATGCCGTTCGAATCTATATCATCCTCAATGTCGCTGGCGGACCAGCTAACTCTGGACTGTTCCAATGGAATGCTATCCATTGTGTAAAGTCGGGGCCCTGCCTTATGGTGTCGAATGCCGCCCCAGACAAAGGTCTGAGAAAGGCTTCTGTAATTTGAAGCAGATGTCCATCGGGCCGTAATGCCGTTATTTTGAACATTCGTGCTCATTGAGGTCTCGTCCCACGTAACACGGGCGTTGGGGAGGGGGAACGATTTGAGACTGATTGGCGTGTCTATTCCGCTTAATGTAAAGTGGAAGAAGAATAGCGAAATAAATACACTGTATAATAATCTATTCATGGAGCAACGAGGGGGTTGGGTATGTTGTGTTTCGGGGATATATTCACATGCACGGCTGTGCCTGTTGTTTCTTTTATCTATTTAGGACGAGAGTGATTAGTTGAGTTCGATAATTTGAAGCGTTGATTCCAAATAGGGCCAATGGCTGTTAATCTCGATGCACAGATTGGTCTATCCAGTTTGCCCATGAAGAAAGCGAAGCAATCAACTAGGTATTCAGGCGCATAGGTTACCTTTGGCTTGCACATCTGTGTGCTAGGCCTTGGCTTGATCAACGTCCTATAAGTCAGCTATAATCGTGGATCGTGTGGATCAATTGGGGAAGTGAGAGCAGAAGGGGCAGGGGGTAATCTCTTTAAGCGTTATTGTTTTCTGCGAACATATACAAGAGTGCCAATGCTCCCGGCGATTAACAAAGCGAATAGTGAAGGCTCAGGAATTACGGCAACATCAGCAAATGTATCTCCGACTCGGAATTCGTCGAAACTAAATGTCTTTGATTCAGCGGCACCGGAATTGATCAGGCCCGAGCGAATGCGCTGGATGCTGAAATCACCGGA
>NZ_BMXG01000023.1:0-50751 GCF_014651635.1 Cerasicoccus arenae
TCCGGTGATTTCAGCATCCAGCGCATTCGCTCGGGCCTGATCAATTCCGGTGCCGCTGAATCAAAGACATTTAGTTTCGACGAATTCCGAGTCGGAGATACATTTGCCGATGTTGCCCCAATTCCTGAGCCTTCCCTATTTGCTTTGCTATTCGCTGGGTGCATTGGCGCTGTCGTATATGTTCGGAGGAAACGGTAATATTTAAGGGTATTACCTGAATATTATTGCCCTTCAAAAGCTGGCTTAAACGCTGGTTTCGTTTATGAAACATGTGGCTCGCACGCCAAAAAATTTACGCCTAATGGGTAATCGATGTGGAGGGTTTGCGCTAGTTGTCGCGCTTTCCCTCATGGGGTTTATATTCCTCTTAGTCGTTTCGATGGTGTCTTTAAGTGTCGTTGGCGTGCAAACGACGAACTTCAAGCAACAGGAAACTGAAGCGGAGGAAATGGCACGCCTGGGACTTCAGGTTGCTCTTGGTCAACTACAGGCCTTGGCTGGCCCTGATCAGCGTATCACCGCGAGCGCAGGCATTGGGGATCTCGACCCTCTTACGGCAGATATTGAGGGTATCGAGCAGCCGTTGTGGTTGGGAGTCTGGAATACAGCAGAGCATTCGCAGGATGGTGCTAACAACCCGAAGTTTGGCCAGATGGAGGGGTGGTTGGTCTCCGGTAATAATCCTAATCCGTTGGAAGAGCTGACCGATCCGGTTACTGTGTTTAATCGGGCGGATCCGACAGCCTCATCCGCAGTTGTTGTTAACAAGGTCAACGTCTCCAATGCCGGATCAGGCTCAGGTACGACTGGGGCGTATGCGTACGCCGTATTCGATGAAAGCCAGAAAGCGCAGCTGACTGCAGGAAGTCATGCAGTGAATGCGTTGTCTAAATCGGAAATCCCCGATTCGCGTCTGGTGCTATCCGGTGCGGGAGGTGTGGATGCCGATGCTCTATACGCTGGAGCGGATGATTCAGAGTGGTCCACACAACTGGTTAGGAAGCCGTCGCGGAGTCAGTTTTCGGTTATTAACGAAGACTTTTCAGATGAGCCTGGGCGTTTTCATGCGTTTACCGATGGGACTTTTTCTCTTCAGACGAATCCGCGTGAAGGTGGGCTGAAGCGTGATCTCTCCCTGGCTTTTGAGATGGATCAAGTCGGCTCGGACACGAATTCCCTTACGTACTTCAACGCATCCGAATTTGTCGGTGATGGCTCACGCACAGGTAACGATATGACTTCCGCGATTGAGCAAAATCACGGTGAGGATTTCTATGCGCGTTTCCTCTTTGCCGAGTCCGTGGACAATGGAGTTAGTGATAACTCGGGAGAGGATTTACTCCGCGGGCCGACTTGGCATCTGCTACGGGATTACTACAACCTTTATAAGCACGTGATCGGGCCGCGCTCGAGCTCGCCAATTCTGGGAGCGCAGCCAATGTTTCCCAATACGCCGGAGGTGCCATCCACGATCGCCGACTCGATAAAGGGGACGTCGCGCAGCTTGGACGATTATATCCGGTATCAAGGAAACGTATTCAACGGAATCTTGTGGTCAGGGGATTCGGGAGCCAATGAGTACGCCACGTCGCTCATGGGCAGTAATGTTCTGGGATACGGTAATCGACCGACGCGAGGGAACTACGCTCCTCTGATGCAGCGCGTCATTTACAATTTTTCAGTGATGAATATCGACGGCAACTTTGCGCTGGTCATGGCACCGATTGTTGTTCTTTGGAATCCTTATAATGTCGATATATCGATGCATGCAGGACTGAAAATTATCCAAGACAATTTGCCTGTTTACTTTCATGTTCGGCTAGAGAGAACGGACGGAAAATCCGAAGAATATCTAGCTGATTATCGAACACTTCACAAGGCATACGGCAACACCGCACAGGGAAAGGACCTCCAGCTATTTATCACGGATATGGATGATTTAAGTTTTGAGCCCGGCGAAATTAAAATCTTTTCTTTGCCCGATTCTGCACCAGTTGCCTACGACACCCTCATTGGTAGCAGCAACAGCCCAAACTTATATCTCAGACAGGGAGTCCGCTACAATGGCGGAACCTATTATCAAGAATTTAATAAGCTAACCAGCATTACGGGCGGTGAACCCGTTTTCGAAAGTACGGGCGTCACAATCCCCCTTGAGGAGCAAACCAGTGGGTCAATGCCGATCGCTGCTGCATCGAGTCTGAGTGTCGAGCTCTACCCGGCACATTTGAATGGCGATTCCTCGGCAGTGATCCAGACCAATAACATTGGTGCGGGACAGAATTATAATTACCTGCTGACTAGCGTCTTTAGCGTCGATCCAGCGGATTTACCTGACTCTGCTCGTGGCCATTGGAAAGGTGATCGACAAATTCAGTATTTGCATACGCCATTATCTCATGGAGGTACACACGAGCTTTACGTGGATCTTGCCGTCGAAGAGCAGTTGTTGGATGTGCCTGTGCTGCTTGGAATCCCCGGTGTGCGTCTGGAGCTTTTCAACATTGATTATCGTCTACTGCCAGCTCACGATACGTCTACCGCCAGCCTGTTCGAGGACTTCAACCCGCGGTCAGCGGTCCGCTCAACACAGACGTCGAATTTTCCGCGTGCAACTGCGCCACAGGCATTGATTAGCAGCGAGCCGCAATCATCTTTAGCATCAGTCATTGAAAGTTCCGGCAGCAATGCATTCTGGGGAGATACCCTTGGCGGGGCGGGGGAAACGCATGTTACCGCTTGGGAAATTCCGACCGCACCATTGCTTTCATTGGCCGCCCTACAGCATGCGGATGTCGCACTATTGGATTACCAGTCGGCACATGCCATTGGAAACTCGAGCGCGAGTCCGTATGTGCCGCTCGATGAACTCTATGAGTTCCAGACAGCGACTTCGCCCAGTCGTAACAGCACTGTCTATGACTTGTCCTACTACGCCAATCAAGCTCTGTGGGATGGCTATTTCTTTTCGGGCTTGGCACCGGAGTTCTCTGGCACCGGATCGTATTCAGAAACAAAATCCTTGAGCGACGTTATTGATGCATGGACAGGCGGCGGCTCTGATGGCGACCTGAGAGATCCGCGTGTTCATTTCCTGCGCGAAAGCGAATTCGACTTGGAGACCGTCCGTAGCACGTTAAAAGGCCCCGAGGGCTACCGTGAGGTCGCTGCTCAGCTTCTTGTCGAGGGAGGTTTTAACGTCAACAGCGTATCGGTTGACGCTTGGGAGGCGGTCCTCGCGAGAGCCCTTGGTGACTCTGCCGAGGTCGAGTATTTGAGCACGAATGGCTCGCTGAATAAGGAGAGCACCAGCGGTGTGCCTTTCTCCTCATTTACTTTGCCCAATGGGGCATCCGGCGAACCTTGGAACGGATTTAGACGTTTTTCTCGCCCCGAAATTCGGGCATTGGCAGAGGCAATCGTAGAGCAGGTTAAACGGCGCGGGCCGTTTTTGTCATTGGCAGATTTCGTTAATCGCGATTTGGAGGATGATGCTTTTGCTGGCGATTTGAGGCTTAGCGGTGCGCTACAGTCTGCGATTGATGCAGTAGACCTCAATGCATCCATTGAAAGCGAAGGAACGGCCAGCGTTACATCGGATTTCGTGACGCCTGTGGCGGCCTCGGGTTCGACGACACGGGGGATTGCAGGCTCGATTACCCAAGCTGACGTGCTCACGTCTCTGGGGGCGACATTAGCCGTCCGCGGGGATACCTTTACGATTCGTGCCTATGGTGAGGTGACCCATCCCTTCACTGCTGAAGTGACGCGTCGGTGGTGCGAAGCTCAAGTGCAGCGTTATCCTGATTTTATCAATGCCGCTGATAATGAAGCGACCGATGATCGGGTGCAGTGGAGTGCTGAAAATGAAAATTGGGGCCGGGCATTTCGGATAATTTCTTTCCGGTGGCTCGAACCCGATGAAGTATAGATGAAGTTTTTGCATTCAGTTATCCTTGCGTCATTGCTCTTCTCAACGGTTTGCCTGCACGCCCAGGAGACAAAGACCTATGTGGTCGATTTTTCTGTGCTCCCTTGGAAGGGAATGGCCCCACCCAAAGGCATATTTTATGATAACGACGGGGTCGTCACCGAACTGCGGTTTCAACGCGTGCGCCGGAGCCCTGTTTATCAATACAGCGGGCCAAGTTCGTTGGTTTTCTTCAAGCAAGAGCTTGCTGAAGATGGGAGCACGGTTCGTGTGCCAGTTGCTCAGGCCGATCTGACAACTGACATTAGCCGTCCCTTGTTGCTCTTTGCCATTCGTCAAGGGAAGAACAATTCGCAGTCAGGTTTTGGAGTCGTTGTGCTGGATGATCGTCCGGAACATTTCACGGGCGGGAGTTATCTGCTTTTCAATCTCTGTTCGCATGAGCTTTTTTGCAAAGTCGGGGACGATGTACGCACGCTACAGCCTCGGGGCAAATGGATGACACATCCAGCTACCGAGAATTCACCGGTTGACGCCATTGTGATGGTCAAGGAAGAGCAGGGGACCGAGCAGGTTTACCGCGCTCAATGGCCTGTTCAGCCCAATCAGCGCACGCTGGTCTTCTTTTTCCCGAGTAAGAATTCTGGCGAGAGTGCAGTCGATACGTTCGTCGTTTCAGATTACGTTTACCCGAACTAGGGCTAATCGACATCCGGCTCGGGTTTCTTGCGGGCGTCAATGGGCGTGGGGCGCTGCGTCCAATAGCGGCCCATCAGCGTATCCATATCTTCGCGGAAGACTTGCCCGCGCCGCAGCCCGAAGGCATAGCGACCAATCAGCCGCGTCATCCAGAACAGCACGAAAAACAAACCCAGCGGGAAAATGACCGTGTCGAACAAATACGCCGCACTTACCGTGATGACGTCCCAGAACAATGCGCTCGTGCGTTCCGCCAAGAAACTCGTCAACGCCGACGTCGCATCCTTCACCTTGGCTGCCTTGCTGAAGATGCCCTCGGCCTTTTCGATGTCGCTAAAGCGCTCGTTCAGTTCGGCGTTGAGCACGGTCAGATTCCCCTCGGCTTCGATGACGCGGCTCTGCGTGATTTCCGTCGAAAGAAAGGCCCCGCCCGACACCGCCAGCGGCACAATTACATAGGCGGCCACGGACAGGATTGTGCAGAAAAACGTGGCGTCGCGCAGCACGCGAGCCATTGCCCGCCGACGAGGCATAAACCACACGGCGACCAGATAAAAAAGCATCGAGCCGAGCGCCAGCGCCAGCAGCCACTGATCAAGGAATTGCGAGACCTCCAGCAACATGCGCGTCATCACAATGATCATCGTTGCCCAAAGAACAATTTTCCAGGCGAAGTCTACGTAGTCATAAACGCCCTGCACGATGTCGCCAATCTCCAGCCCGAAGCCGACCCCGACCTCGCTGCCTTCCACGACAGCGAGCACGCTCTTGACCCCGGTCAGGATCAGGAACAGGCGCGAGGCGTCATCAAAGGATTCCTCTAAATATTGCTGGTTGGTATAGTCCAGTTGACCGAGCGCGACGTTGTTGATCCATGAATCCAGCGGCCCACGAAGAACCAGTGCCAGAAGCGTGAAAATGAATGCGACTATCGCCAGTCGGCCAAAAATGATTGCACGGGCTTTACTCGCCATAGGTCAGTCTCCATTAAGACTACCACCGACGACAAGTGTTCATTTAGGATCAGATGTATTGCAGCGGTACTCTTTGGTTTTGGTCAAACAATGGTGGAAACGGCCTCCAGTCCCAAGGTGGAGCTCGGTGTCCCGACCGGGCTAACGTTGCTTCACGGAAAGCAGGATGAAACGGCCCGGTCGGGACACCGGGCTCCACCTTTAGTGTCGGTGTTGTGAAGATGACTCACACTTGACGAATCTCACGCCAAGACTCAGCCAAAATCCCCGCCGCCTCCGTCTACTGAAGCTCCGAGCAAGCCGCTCCGGGCTTTTTTTTAGAAACCAAACTTTGCTCTAGTTTACATTTTTGAACCAGAATCCGGCCAAAAAGAGCATAAAAGTATCAGTTTTGCTATTAGGGTCTTAATGCCCTAAATCATTGGAGCGCCTGATGGATATTGGCCTAGCGGGTTTTTTGGCCGAAATCGCGTCTGGTGCCCCCCCTCGGTTTTTTTGCCTTTAGGAAACGGTTGCCAGAAAGCGGTGAGGGCGTCAGTTTTTGCCGCATGCCGAAATCGACTGAACTCATTCTCGCCCTTGATGTGCCCGATAAGGCCGCCGCTATCGCCATGCTTGATCGCATTGGCCCCGACCTGAAATGGGTCAAGATCGGCCTCCAGCTCTTTGTTAAAGAGGGTCCAGCGCTGTTGGACGCCGTTGCCGCCCGTGGGCAAAGCATCTTCCTCGACCTTAAATTACACGACATCCCCAACACCGTTGCCTCAGCCATTAGGAGCCTCGCTGGCAAGCCCGTTGGCCTGTTGACGATCCATGCCGGCGGAGGCAGGGAAATGGTCGCCGCCGCCGCCGAAGCCGCTCAGGAAGCGCTTCCTGGGGCCACCGTGCTCGCCGTCACAGTGCTCACCTCGATGAATCGCGCCACGCTGGCGGACATCGGCGTAGACTCTGAGACCGACGAGCAAGTCCTCCGCCTCGCCCGTCTAGCCTTGGATGGCGGGGCAGGGGGCCTTGTCTGCTCCCCACAAGAGCTTCGCACGCTGCGCAATGAGCTTGGCCCAGACGCTGTTTTGGTCACGCCAGGCATTCGCCCCGCAGGTGCCGATCTCAACGACCAGCAACGAGTTATGACGCCCGCAGACGCCGCTGAGCAAGGCAGCAGCTACATCGTCGTCGGCCGCCCAATCCTCAAGGCCGAGGACCCCGCCGCCGCCGTAAAGGCGATCCAGACTGAGCTGGGAGCGTAGGCGCAGTCTACTTTTGCGGCCAGTATCCCTTTGATTTCTGCCTTTGCGGTTTGTCGTTGAAATGCGCCCGCTGTCCGCGCAGCATAGTGTTATAACATGGCGGCTCGCAGCAAAATCTCCCCCTTGGAGCGCATACTAGGGCGGCTCGACGACCTCGACGCCACGAACCTCACGATACTCGTGCAGCGGTTGGCGCGTGAGCGTGAGCTGCTGGAGACCGTGTTTAACGCCATCCGCGAGGGCGTGCTGGTCATTGGGCAAAGTGGCCTAGTGGAATATGCCAACGCCGCCGCGCTACGGATTCTTGGCCTCAAGGAGGAGGATGTCGGTAGCATGCCGGTCTGGAAAGCTGTCCCGGACTTGGCCCGCACGATGAATCTTAACGCGACGGGACAGGACGGTTCTGGTCGCCGGGTGCGACCGGCTGCCGTGGCCCGTGAGCTAGAAATTACCTACCCTGAGCACCGTTTTGTGCGTGTTTATCTGACCCCGTTTGAAGGGGAGGGGGATAAGGGCGCGCCGCTTTTTACCATGATTCTGGCGGACATTACCGAGGACAAACTCTCGACCGAGCAACTCATCCAGGACGAGAAGATTTCCAGCATTTTCGACCTCGCAGCGGGCGTTGCGCATGAGCTGGGCAATCCGCTGAACTCGATTAACATCCACCTGCAATTACTGACGCGGCAGATCAGTAAAATGCCCAAGGACCCTGCGACGGCTAAGATGAGCAATGCTTTGGATGTTTGTACCAATGAGGTCCAGCGCCTAGACGGCATCATTGCTAACTTCCTCCAGGCCATTCGCCCGCAGCCACTCGACTTGCAGGAAGCGCCGTTACTGGACGTGCTGGACGAAGTGCTGAATTTTCTTGGCGACGAGCTCACGAACCTCGGCGTTCAGGTGGACGTTACGGTCAACGACGAGGCACCGGTCATTCTGGGAGACCGCAACCAGATCAAGCAGGTGTTTTTCAACGTGCTAAAAAATGCCATGGAAGCCATGGATGCAGGGGGGGAGCTACGCATTGCATCGCGTGAAGACGACGAGTACGTCTACCTTTCTTTTGCAGACACGGGTGTGGGCATCGCGCAGGAGGACCTGTCGAAAATCTTCCAGCCTTACCACACCACGAAATCTTCGGGGCATGGTTTGGGGATGATGATCTGCCGCCGCATTATGCGTGACCATGGCGGACAAATCGGCCTCGACAGCCGCCCAGAGTCAGGAACGGTGGTGACGCTTCAATTCCCACAAAAACATCGTCGAATGCGTCTGTTGGAGGCAGGCGACTAAATATTTCCAGAACTAATAATCACCTGATAAGAAGCTTCTTAAATCTTCCAAAATCTTCCAAAACTGAGCAGATATGGTTGATTTTCTAAGAGCCAGCCCCATATTGAGGCCAACAATCTTCATTCAGTGATTCATCTCGACCGACAAATCCCCGCTTCCAAAACAATCCAACTTATGGCTACTTGCCTATGCGACGCGTTCTTTGACGACGTGGCCATGGCGACTGTTCAGGTACTTGAATGGGCGGGCTGCACGGTGGAATTTCCAGAAGGCCAGACTTGTTGCGGGCAGCCAGCGTTTAACGCGGGTGATTGGAAGGCCTCGCGCCAGGTGGTTCGGCATGTGATGGACACCTTTAAGGGCGAAAACCCAGTGGTGGTTCCGTCTGGTTCTTGTGCAGCAATGGGCTTTCATGGTGCGATACTGGAATTTGAAAAAGAGGACGACCTACCTCGCGTCAAGCAGCTCGCCAACCGCACTTGGGAAGTCACAGACTACTTGGTGCACGGCTTAGATATTACGAAGATTCCCGGCAAATTTCCGCACAAGATCGCCTTTCACCGCAGTTGTCACTCTCGCGGCACATGTAGTGGTCCAGCGGCTAACACGCTACTTTCATCAATAGAAGGCGTCGAGCTTTTGGCCTTTGGTGAGCAAGAGCAGTGCTGTGGTTTTGGCGGTGCGTTTTCGGTCAGTTTCCCCAACATTTCCAAGGCAATGGGTGAATTGAAGATCGAGCATATTGTGAAGGCTCAGCCAGATTATCTTTGTTCGGCGGACATGGGTTGTCTGCTACACTTGGGCGGAATCATGGACAAAGAGGGTAAGGAAATTCCTCGCCGACACGTGATTCAGATTCTGCGCGACGCCCTTATCGACGCCGGAGAAATTCAAGCTTAATGCCATGCAGCCTAAGACTTTTCAGAAAATCGACCGTTTTGCCCGTGATCTGCCTGCGGAGGTGCATGCCACCGTTTATGATGGCTCCAAAAGCACGAGCGAGAAACGTTACGATGTGCTGTGGCGCGATTTCCCCGAGACGGCGGACGTCCTGCGAGAAACAGCTGGCCAAATTAAGCAGCACACTTTGGAACACCTTGACCAGTATCTTGAGCAAGCGGAAAAGAGTCTGACCGCTAATGGCGCTCAGGTGCACTTTGCCGGAGATGGCGACCGGGCCAATCAGATTGCGCTCGAACTGATGCAAAAACATGGTGCCAAGAAGCTGGTGAAGTCCAAGAGCATGGTCACGGAGGAGACTCATCTCGTGCCTTTTCTCGAGAAGAATGGCATTGAGTGCGTGGAGACTGACCTCGGCGAGTTCATTGTGCAGATCGACAACGATCACCCGTCGCACATTGTCAAGCCGATCATGCACAAGAATCGTCGCCAGATCGCTAGGAGTTTCGAGCGCGAAGGCCTGGGTGCATACAATGACGATCCGGAGACGATTACCCGCCGCGCCCGCGTCCACCTGCGGAAAAAGTATTTTGAGGCTGATGTGGCGGTTACTGGTGCCAATTTTGTTTCGGCGGAAAGCGGTCGTATAGTGCTGGTCACGAATGAGGGTAATGCCCGCTTCTGTATGGCTGCGACAAAGCTGCATATTGCGATTGTGGGTATCGAAAAGCTGGTTCCGCGTGACAAAGACCTTGGGCTTTTTTTGAATCTGATTGGACGTTCCGGCACTGGTCAGCAGCTCACGGTTTACACCCAGTTCATTGCGGGGCCTAAGCGTGCTGAACAGCCCGATGGGCCAGAGGAAATGCACGTTATTTTCGTTGATAACAAGCGCACGGATGTCCTCGCGAGCGAGTGCCGAGAAATCCTCCGCTGTATCCGATGTGGTGCGTGTTTGAACGTCTGCCCGGTTTATCGGCAGGCCAGTGGACATGCCTATCGGAGCGTCTACCCCGGTCCAGTCGGCGCGGTGCTGAGTCCATTGCTGGCGGCTGATAAGTTTCCAGAGCTGGCTGATTTGCCCAAGGCCTCTAGCCTCTGTGGTGCCTGTAATGAAGTTTGTCCGGTCAATATCCCGATCCCTGACTTGCTCTTGCGCTTGCGGGACAAGGGTAAACGCGAGGGCGCGAAAAATGCCGCGGCTGGCACGCCGCCGATGGGGATGTACGCGATGATGGCCAGCCAGCCGAGTGCTTGGAAGGCCGCGATGAAAATCGGCTATGCGGTTAACGTGACCCCGCAGGCGATGATGAACGTGGTTCCCGCGGCTCAGGCTTGGACTTCTGTGCGGCAGCTTCCCAAATGGCGTGGCGGCAAATTCCGAGACTGGATGAAGAAAAAGGAAAGCGAGTAACGAGCCGCAAAATGCAAACTGCTATGTCTGACGATCGAACCCAAATTTTCTCCCGTATCAAGACTGCTTTGGCACCTTTGCCGCAGCGCGCGGCCTTGCCGAATTACGCCCGTGAGTTACCCATTTGCCGTGCGCACCCGGAATTTTCGGAGCTTTGGGAGCTGTTTTCACATAAGGCTAAGCAGGTCAACGGCACGCCGTTGGTAGGTCTCGCTACGTTGGGCTCATGGCTCCACGAGAAAAAGCAGACGCATGGCTATTGCGATCGAGCTTTGGCGGAACGCCTTCGGGCGATGCCGGAGTTTGAGGGGATTACTCTCGAAACAGAATTCGACCGCGGGCGGTTCGACGATTTTGCCTTTGGGATAACTCTGGCGGCGGGTGTCATTGCCGAGACTGGAAGCTTGATCCTCAAGGATGAATCGACTTCCGCCCGTTTAGGTGCGTTGGCTCCCTGGACTCATGCCGCGATCGTGGACCCCGCTACGATCTACCCAGATACAGTCACCGCATTGGAAAATTTGGGGAGCGATCCTTCGGTTATCTGGGCCACGGGTCCATCAAAGACAGCTGACGTTGAAGGCATTCTAATTGAGGGTGTGCATGGACCTGGAGTGCAAATCGTATGTTTAGACGCATAGGACGGCCTAAATCTCTCTAGCGGCTGATATTTACTTGCACTGAGCCGTTGCGATTCCTAATTTCCTGCTCAATGAAGTTTCGTTGGATAGGCCTGTTGGCCGTAGTTGCCCTGTTAACCGGTTGTTCTGCATCGGTGCCAATTCGCCCCTATATGTTCATTCAGAATGAGCAGACGCCCATCGCGCTGCCAGTTGATGAAGCTCCCGTTAGCTCTGCTGATCAGGTTAGCTAAACAAGCCTACTCTTTGTAGAGGCTATAGAAATGTACCTGTTGTTCGGGATCACGAAAGAGCAGAAACTCTCCATCGGGATCGTGACCGACGAAAACTAGCCCATGGTATTCGTCAACGACGTCTCCAACACGATAGACTTTACCGTTAATGGATGCACGGCTTTGGCCAGAGGCCAAGCGAACGCTTTGGACGTCCATAGCTTTGACGAAATCAGCTGGAGTTTCGTTAGCCATAATCTCAGGAACGGCTAGATGCGCGTTGACTAGCTTTCGGTCTTGGGCTGTGGGCGTGTAGTCTTTGCTCATCACGTAGTATGCGGCACCGCAAATGGCAAGGATCACGCCTACTGCGAGTAACAGACTGAAAGGAACAGGGCTAGCTTTGCGCTGAAGGGGGGGGGGGACTACCGTGACTTTGGGCTTCGATCGTATTGGCGGCGGCTTGGGGACACGTGCGTAAGGATGGTCGTAATCGGGTGTTCTGGGCACGACAACAACACGCTCAGATGGCTGAGCGTTTCTGCTTTCAGTTGGCCAGTTAAGGTTGGGCATGGATCGCTTATTCTCGTATTTATACGGAATTATTCCGTAAAATATAAGGTCAATCATGTATAATTGAGGCCAAATGACAATGTTTTTTGCCTCTAACCGCACTTTGAAAGCAATAAACGCGACTCTATCTCGATACTGAAATCGTATCGATTAGCTTTTTTCAGCTCTAGCTTCCTGGCTTCATTGCCGGGATCGCGGCGAGCTCTGGCGGTAGGTTTGCCGGATCATAAGTTGGAAACGAAAATGCGAGCAGAGTCGTCAAGGGTGCAGAGAAGCTGACCTGGCCCTCGGAACGGTCAACCAAGACGGCGACTCCCGCGGCAGTTCCACCCTCGGCGGCAATGATGTTCAGTGCTTCGTTAACGCGTCCTCCGCGGGTGATTACGTCTTCGACGACCAATAGTCGTTCGCCGGGGGCAATTTTGAAATTACGTCGCAGGGCGAGCTTGTCGTCAACCTTCTCTACAAAGAGGAAGCGCTTACCGGCTTGGCGGGCGAGTTCTTGGCCAATCACCAGTCCGCCCATCGCTGGTGCGAGGACGGTGTCGAAGCTGGCAAGGTCGATCTTAGCCAAAAGCATTTCAGCCAATCGCGTGACTTTGTCCATGCGTTCGCAAACGCGGGCGCACTGGAAAAAATGGCCGGACCGCAGACCTGAACGGAGGATAAAATGGCCTTCCAACAGGGCACCGGAATCACGGAAAATTTGCAAGACTTCTTGGTCGATAACATCGCTCATGTAGGGACGGTGCGAACAGCGTGCGATGGCGTCAAGCACAACTCCTAGGCGGCTCGGCGGCTGAATGAATATTTTGCGTAACAGGTTGGCCCATGCCTTGCTTTTCCGTTGCGGAGGATAAATTTTATCTTATGGTAATTACAGTGAATGAGAAAAATTCAGTGCCGCTAAAGACTTCGCGTAAACACGCGTTGTTGGGCTTGTTGGACGATACGACTTCCAGCGTTCGGACAGCTGTGCGTGCGGAGCTAGAACGATTGGGGCCAGTGGGCGTGTCTTTTCTGCGCGAGGCGGTGTTACATCCAGAATCCAGCGTTGGTTGTGCCGCGCGGGAGCTGTTGGAATCGCTAACTGGTGGTCAGCCCGAGCGAGTTTTCCGGGACTTCATTCGCTCGTTTCATTATGAATTGGAAACGGGTGTGCTGCTGCTTGATCGAGTGGCCAATCCAGATGTGGGCATGGTCGATTACGAACGCTTTTTAGCCGAGGTGTCTGATCGCTGCCGCGAGTTACTTTTGCATCCCAGCACCGCTTGGGAAAAGTGTCGAATTTTGAACCGGGTCATCTTTGGAGAATACGGTTTTACGGGCGATATGGAGAGTTTTTACGATCCACGGAATAGCTTTTTGAGTGAAGTCGTTTCCCGTCGTCGAGGAATTCCGATTAGCCTGTCGATCCTCTACTTGCTTGTGGCAGACCGGTGTCACCTAGAACTTTCGCCGATCGCTTTCCCTGGCCGGTTTATGGTGGGCTGTTTCCTGGATGCTGACCCTTTCTACATTGATGTTTTTGAGGGTGGAGTGTTCCGTGGCATTGAGGAAATTGAGGAAATGCTTGAGCCGTATCAAATTGAGTTGGAGCCAGCTGTTTTTGCTCCATGCCCAGTCGGCGAAGTACTTGCTCGCTGTTGCCGTAATCTGGTCAACCAATACAGTCGCGAGGGTGATTCGGATCGAGTCCGTTTGTTCACGGAATATGTGAACGAATTCGAGGCTGCCTATCGTCTTAATGACGAATAGGGCTTGTCGACGCGGCAGACGTCACCAAGCATCGTGGGATGCATTACGACGACTCCGACCGCGTGCGTTTGCTGGATGAGCTTGAGCATTGGCAATACAACGGAACCGCCTTGGCGGTACTCGGCAGCCCCATCACGCACAGCGTTAGCCCGGCGATGCACAACGCCGCACTCAATCTGATGGGCCAGACCCAGCAGCTTTACCGCAATTGGCGTTATTTCAAATTCAATACCCCGCCGGAAATTTTGCATCAGGCGTTGGAAAAGCTCCACCAAGCTGGCTTTACAGGGATTAATTTAACCATTCCTCACAAGGTGCAAGCAGTGGATCTGGTTGTTGAGATTGATGCGGGGGCGAAGCTTTCGGGGGCGGTCAATACACTGCATCGTCAAGAAAATGGCTGGGCGGGCTACAACTCTGACGGTTATGGGCTGGAGCAGGCCCTGAAGCGAGAGTTGGGGGTAGAGCTGGCCGGAGCGACAGTTATCCTGCTGGGAGCCGGTGGTGCCGCCCGAGCAGCCGCTGTGCAGTGCTTGCAGTCCGGTGTCGCTGCGTTGTGGATTGGCAATCGTAATCAAGAGCGACTTGAGGGGCTGATCGAGCTGCTTGCCGATGCTTCCGGCTGTGAGCGAGTGCGCGGCTTTGACCTAAGCGCTCCGCCATCGGACCTCCCCACTGACGGCGTCATTGTCAACGCGACGTCACTTGGTCTAAAGGCGGACGATCCAGTACCGTTGAAGCTTTCACGTTTTGGCTCGGATACAAAAATCTACGACATGACCTATGGCGTGGAAAATGATCTGGCCCGTACGGCAAAAACCCAAGGTTTGGCCTATGCCGATGGACTTTCCATGCTGGTTTGGCAGGGCGTTCGCAGTCTGGAAATCTGGACTGGGGCACAGGTGCCAGCGCAAGCAATGATGGATGGTGCTTGCTACGCCAAAGGATACACACCTCGCCGTGCATGAAGCCGCGTTTGCTTTTCGTTTGCAGCCGTAATCAGTGGCGAAGCCCGACAGCTGAGGAAATTTATCGCCCTGATGCACGGCTGGAAGTGCGTTCGGCGGGTGTTAGTGGATCTGCACGACACACCATCAGCCAAGCAGATATTGATTGGGCGGATTTGATTCTGGTGATGGTGCCCACGCACAAACGCCGCATCATTGAGTGCTTTCACGACAGTGAATTGCCACCCATTGAGAGTCTGGACATTCCTGATGATTATCAACCGATGGACGCGGAATTAATCGACCTGATTCAGGCGGCGACGGAACCCTTGCTCATTCGACTATTGAGCTAAGCACCAACTACTGGTATCAGCACTGACTTTTAATCTACATGAATCTCGAAGAATTTTACGCAATCAACAGCGCCTACCCGTGGTTTTTCGCCTTCTGGGCATTTGTGTTTGGCGCATGCTGGGGAAGCTTTTTTAACGTCGTAATCTATCGTTATCCAGCGAAATTATCAGTGGTGAAGCCTGGTTCGCACTGCTTTGCCTGCCAGACGCCGATCAAGTGGTACGACAATTTGCCGATTCTCAGTTGGTGCATTTTACGGGGAAAAGCTCGCTGCTGTGGAGCGCCGTTTTCGATGCGCTACGCCATTATCGAGGCGCTGACGGGTGGCTTGTATATGTGGACCTGGATTGTTTATAGCGACGATCTGGGCGTCGTTGTTGCGATCTGGATTTTCCTGGCACTGCTCATTTGTGGGCTTTTCATCGACTACGATACGCAATTTTTGCCAGACCTGTTTACCGTTTGGGGGCTGGTGTTCGGCTTTATCCTTTCTTGTCTTTACCCCGAGCTGCATCAGCAGGGAGGGAGCGGAGATCCACCGTTGCTGGAGCATATTCGCAGTGCCGCCTTGAGTGCGACGGGAGGAGTCGTGGGGGCTGGAGTTATTCTTTGGGTTGGGCTTCTCGCCGAGAAATTTCTGCGCAAAGAAGAAGCAATGGGCTTTGGTGATGTGCTTTTAATGGGATGTATCGGTGCCTTTATTGGCTGGAAAGGTGCGATTTTTGCGATCTTTGGAGGGTCATTATTTGGCACATTGGTCGTGTTGCCGATGATGCTGGTTAACTCGCTTTTCGGCACCAAGTTACGTCCCGGAAAGACTGGTGAAGTCGAAGAAATGGCACCGCCGAAAAAGATGGATGAAGCGGAAGACGCGGAGACTACTGAACCGGAGGCGGATCTAAACATGCAGGCCAAGATTCCCTTTGGGCCTTGGTTAGCTATTGGTGCCGTTGTTTATTTGCTACTTGTTCGGGATTGCGTGGATGGCTATTTCGAGAGCACACGAGCTCTTATATTCTCGCCGGTCCCGCTCTATTGATTATTACCTCGTAGCCAGACTTCTTTGACTTTGGGCATGGCAAAGAGGTCGTCCGAAACATGCGGGTTTAATTGGAGACTGGTCACTTCTGAGTAGCCGTAAATTTGATCTTCGAGGACGAGTTCGGTCTTCATTGGTAACCAGATGCCCTCGATGTTATCATATTTCACGTAGAAGCTGTCGATGTCGACAATTACGCCATTGCGCTCTTCTCTCCGGCCTTGCCGTGTGATCAGGTAATTTTTGGGGTGGAAGTAGAAGAATTCCGTGAGTCCATCGGGATGGAAGAGTTTAACCAGGTAATTCTTCTGTTTGCGATTGTTGACCGCTCCCATGTATTCGAGGACGCAGCCTTCCTCCTCCCATCGCATTAGAATGTCGTCAAAGGCAGCTAGTTGGATGAAGTTCTTCTTTTCTTTTCCGCCCATTTCCTTGGGGAAGGGGTGTTTTTGTGTCAGATCGTATGTCCATGCATCTGTCCCGTCGTAGCCGGATATGACCTTATATTCGCGCCCGAGACTTTCAGTGATGAGCTCTAAACGCAGCTTATCAGGGCGCTCACGGTAAGAAATTGTGCGGTAATCCTTTTTGCCCTCGCGAATCGTCTCATGGATGATCGCCGAGTGGATCGCTTTTTGGCGGTCTTTGCCGCCGGAGGCCTTCAGATAAGTTTCTACGAGCTTGGCGGCAATGGGATCGGTTTGAGCGGGAACAGGCTCACGCAAGGAAACTTCCGTCTGGGTTTCCTCTTCACCGGAGGATTCATTCTGTGCGGGCAAAGTGGTCGCAAGAATTAAAACTGCGAAGATGGAGTAGAGGGCTTTCATTGACATCCTTTCCTAATGGAATTGTCAGAACTGACAACGCTTGACTGCGGAAACCGGAATTATGACATACTTTTACGGAACGATGATATCGGTGTCGGCGCGAAGCCAGCGCTCGATTTTTTCGATCATGGTCCCGGCAACAGTATCATTCTCCGCCGAAAGCATCTCCAACGGTTGATGTATGATCGATCGAGCTCGCTCTTGCTCGCGGGTGGGCATATCAGCGAGCCAATGTTGCCGCACAGCGTAGCCTTCCTCGGCGGCGTATCGGTAGAGGGCCTTGAGGTAGACGCATTGCGGTAAGGTGGAGCTTTCGAACGCATTAAATGCATCGATGGCCAACTGGGCGGTTGGGGCAAAGAATTCGGTATGGGGGAGGTTGCGCCATAGCAGCTCTCCGAGCCTCGTGGCAAGCTGCAAGGTGCGGTAGCTACGAGCGAGAGCCCGACGGCTATGTTCAAGGCGATATTCCTTGAGAAACCAAGTTGTCGCAGAGCTGGAGCCTTCCAGATGGAATACAGCTTGATCGAAGAGGTCGGGACTGCTGCCAGAATTCTTATTGGATCGCCGCCACATGGCCACTAGACGGCCTTCATCTGGGCTCAGAATGTTTAACCGCAGGAAGCGTTCGCCCGAGGGAACTGTCGCCAGCACAACGCCAACTGCCTGAAGCTCACGTGCGGGCATCGGCTATATATTACCAGAAGCGGTCTCTACCGTGAGTTCATCTGTGCCCTCTCGAAATGGCGGAGTGACGGCTCCCCCGGACACAATCAGCTTCATCCCATCGGCAATGGTCATTTCCATGATAATCACTTCGTCGCGTGGCACCATGAGCAGGAAGCCGCTGGTTGGGTTCGGCGTTGTGGGTACGAATACATTGACGACTTCCGCGCCAGTTTTGTTTTGGACTTCGCCTTTGGCGTCGCTGGTCAGGAAGCCCAATACATAGACTCCCTTACGCGGATACTCGGTGAGCACCACTTTCTGAAATACGGCCTTCTGCTGTTTGCTGAAGGTGTCGACGATCTGCTTGACCGTTTTATAGACCGCATTAATGAACGGCACTGCGTTGATGATACGCTCACTCAGATTGATGAAAATGCGCCCGATGAAATAGCGGGAGAGGAACCCGAGCAGCGTGATGACAAGCACCACGATGAAAATCGACGCGATGCTGAGCAACAGTTGGATGAACCATTGGTTGCGGATGGCTTCGTCAATAAATTGGAAAATCGCATTGCTGATCGGCTCACCGATTCGTGACAGCATGAAATTCACTACGAAAATGGTGACGCCAAGGGGGGCGGCAATGATAAGGCCGGCAAAGAAGCCGTTGCGCAGTTGGCGAAGCATAGTTTGGAAATAAGGAAGCCCCTAATCGGACTGATTAACTAAGTAATGATGGCAAACCGAACAATAGGAACAGGAAAAGCGCCATGATTAGCACGGCAGATAAGATACAACCGGCTTTTGTGCGTCCGTCAAATCCTCCGGGGGAGAATTCCATCGGAATGTCGGTATCGATTATTACTGGCTCAATTTTTGTCGTCGCTCCGACTGGTGTTGGATTGATAGGGGGGGGGGGCGCTTGCTTCGACTGGGAAGCGGCCAAAGTTGCCCCAGAGAGGGGGGAGGGGGGGGGGACTGGTAGGGTCGAAGCGTCGGCCTGCTTGATCTGCTGGTCGAGCCATGCTAGGTGTTCACGGACGCGGTCGCGCTGAGCGCGTAATTCGTTCAGGTCGAATGACATGATGAGCGTAGGGTCAAAAACGTATTCTGCGAATTCGCTCCAATGATGCGAGCAAGAAAAAGGCGCCATCCCGAAGGAAAGCGCCTGTAAGTGTGAAACCAGGAGTGTGGTTTAGACTTCGACCAAGTGTGGCACGACCTTCACCTTGCGGTGTAAACGGTCCCACTCAACGACGCCGTCTTCCAGCGCGAACAGGGTGAAGTCCCGACCCATACCGACATTGTTGCCGGGGTGGAAGCGGGTGCCGCGTTGGCGGATCAAGATATTACCAGCGCGAACTTTTTCGCCGCCGTATTTCTTGACGCCGAGGCGCTTTGATTCACTGTCGCGTCCATTTCTGGAAGTTCCTTGTCCTTTTTTATGGGCCATGACTGGTTAGGCGTTAATGGATTCGATCTTAATGACGGAAAGTTCTTGGCGATGTCCGGTCGTGCGGCGATAGCCCATACGACGGTGCATCTTATGGATGACAACTTTCTTGTCGCGCTTGTTTTCGAGAATCGTTGCTGCGACGTTAGCGCCTTCTACGTAAGGTGCGCCGAAACGCGTATCTGCGCCTTGACCGACACAGAGCACTTTGTCGAGGGTTACTGTATCGCCCGCCTGCGAGTCTTTATAACGATTCACGAAGATCACATCACCTTCTGTGACGATGAACTGGCGGCCTTGGGTTTCAATAGTTGCTTTCATTTTGGAAAATGGGAAAACCGCCTAAAAAAGCGGATTATATGCGCAGTGCAAGGTTTTTTTGTAAACCTGCTCAAGGTTTTTACAAACAGGAAGTTCCGGAAGATCGGCAATGAAATCAGAACCTGACGGATCAGGAACTTTTCTCAAAGCAGATGTTTCGGTTAAAAAACGTATTTACTGAGCTTGTCAGCAAGTAACTTCACCGCTTATTGGTGGATGATTAAATCATGGAAATTGCCGAAGCCCAGACCTATTTTCAACAAACTGAAGTTGTTGACCACTATGCCCATGCTGTTAGTCGTGTTGGCTTGTGGGTGAGCGAGGAGCGCATCTTTCGCCGTGTTTTCAAGCCGGAGGACTCTATTCTTGAGTTGGGCTGCGGGGCAGGGCGGATTGCTTTTGGCCTCTGGGAGTTGGAATACCGCCGTGTGATGGCCACGGATTATTGCGCGGAAATGGTCGCTGAGGCACGACGGATCAATCAGGTGCTGGAATATGGCGTGCCGATTCAGCGAGCCGACGCTACGCGCTTGCCCTTTAGTGATGGCGAGTTCGACGGTGCCATTTTCGGCTTTAATGGCCTTATGCAGATACCGGGACGCGCTAATCGCCAACGAGCCATACAGGAAATTTCCCGTGTCATTAAGCCTAGCGGTTGGTTTGTTTTCACGGGGCATGATCGTAACCGCCACGGACGCAAGAGCTTCTGGCGTGATGAAAGCAAGCTTTGGCAGAAAGGGCGTCAGCATCCTCAGGTGAAAGAATTTGGCGATCTCTACTACGAGGGAGACGAAGGTTATTGGATGTATATCCATGCGGCGGACTCCAGTGAAGTTCAGGCGGATTTGGAAGCAGCGGGTTTCCGAGTGGACGCCTCGGCGCTGCGATCTGAAATTTGCATGGAACCTGCGGAAGTCCGTGATTTCTCAGATGATACACGCTTTTGGATTGCGCAAAAAAATGCTGATAGCCCGGCCTAAATCCGTGCTTCACATTTGCAGGGTCTGCGTTAACCTTCACCCCTTCAACCCTACCGTCTTTTAAATCAATATGATGATCTCCTTTCGTAACTTTGCCTTTTTCGTTCTTCTTTCCAGTGTCGGCGCGCTTAATGCTGAGCCGATCGATCAGTTTCTGCAAAAGGCGCGGACGCAGTTGGGGCCAGAGAGCGTGCTGGATGATGTAGAGGCGATTCATTATAAAGGAGTCGTAATATCGCCCAGTGGAGAAAAAATGTCGGATCTGGAGCTGATTTTTGACAAGCCCAACCGCCAGCTGCTGCGCGAAATGCGCGGAGACGTCGTCAATGAAACCGCTGTCAATGGCTACGAGGGCTATGTGATGAGCTACGACCCCAATGATAAGACGAAGAAGCTGGTGCAGGTATTACGCCCAACACAGGTCAAGCGGCTCATGGCGAATGCGGTTGAAAATCTGAATTTCTTCAATGGTCCCAATAAAATACGCGGGGCAACTATCACGGACGAAGGAATTGTGGATTATAACGGGAAATCTGCGCGCAAGGTAAATTTTGCCTACCCGCTCGACCTGTATTACATTCGATATTTTGATCCCAACACGGGTGAGCTTTTGGCGACAGTGAGTAGCGATGGCCTGACAATGACGGAGAAGGATTCCTTGAATGTCGGCGGTATCAAATTCCCTAAAACCGTTGAGACCTACGATGAGACTGGTGCGTTGTTGCGCACAGTCAAGTTCACTGAAGTTACGGTGAATGAGCAGGTTCAGCCGGGAGTATTTGATTTTCCAGAATAAGGCGCGGATAAAGTCATTTTCCCAGTTGCGCGGTCTGGTGGCATGCGCCAAGGTTGCGCGTTATGAAAATCCTGGAGTACGGCCAACCTGGCTTTGCACAAAAACTGAAACGGGCTTGCCCATCATTTCGCGCTGCGGATGAAATTGCGGAAACAGTCCGCACGGTCATTGCTGATGTTGAGCGTGAGGGCGACAAGGCGGTTTTTCGCTATACTGAAAAGTTTGACAAGGCCAAGCTGACAGCGCGCACGTTACGTGTGAAGGCAGACGAGCTATCAGCCGCGCCGAAGACGTTGACGACCGCGCAGCGCAAGGCGATCAAGGAGGCCATTCATTGCGTCAAGGATTTCCACCGCAAGACCATGCCGCAGTCCTGGCACGCGAAGAATCCGCATGGTGCTACGGTGGGTGAGGCATTTTTCCCTATTCAGCGAGTTGGCCTTTACGTGCCCGGTGGCCAAGTGCCTTTGGTTTCGACAGTGATCATGAGCGCGGTGCTGGCCAAGCTGGCTGGCTGCCCTGAGGTGGCAGTTTGCACCCCCCCGGGCAAGGATGGCTCCGTGAGCCCAAGCCTACTCGCTGCGCTGCATTTGTGCGGCGTTGAAGAAGTTTACAAAATCGGAGGTGTTCAAGCGCTGGCCGCTTTGGCTATTGGGACGAAAACCGTGCCTGCTGTTGATAAAGTTTTTGGCCCTGGCAATGCCTACGTCATGGAGGCCAAGCGTGCGTTGTTTGGTCGGGTAGGGGTGGATCTTTTACCAGGACCGAGCGAAGTACTCATCATCGGTGATTCGACTTCAAATCCTGCCTTTATCGCAGCGGACCTTTTGGCTCAGGCCGAGCACGGCACGGGCAAAGAAAAGGTATTCCTTATTGTTGAGAGCCGCGAACAAGCAGCTGCCATTCAGGCCGAGATTACGGCGCAGGCCGAGACGTTATCACACCGTGACGCCGCCTTGGGCGTGTTGAAGCACCATGGGTTTTGCGTGATCGCAAGTGATCTGGAAGCGATTGCCGAGATCGCCAACTATATTGCCCCGGAGCATTTGGAGCTGCAAGTTAAGCCCGACTCACGGAAAATACTTGCGAAGAAAATTACCACTGCCGGTGCGATGCTTATAGGAGGAGAAACTCCCACGGTGCTGGGAGATTTTACCGCTGGCCCGAGCCATACGCTGCCAACTGATCGCACTGGCCGCTTCTTTGGCGGCATGCAGGTGACGGACTACATGCGTCGCACCAGCATCGTTGAATACGACGCCAAGTCCATTGCTTTGGCTTGGCCCGTTGTGCGCGCCTTTGCGGAAATGGAACAGCTCGATGCACATGGCCGCAGCTTGGAAATGCGTTTGGAAAAATGATCCACTTTCGCCCAATTCATTGTCTGGCGCTTTGGCTGTCTTTCTGTGTGCTGTCTGCCGATGAGGTGCTTATCAGAGAAGAGACGGCCACTGTCTCTGTTGATGGCAAAACCGTTGTCGAGACCATTGAGGAAGTTGTTCCAGTTGTAGAGACGCCTGCCAAGACTCCGGTGGCCGAGCCGGATCGCGATTATCTGTTTTCGCTGCTGCGTTACCTCTATCGCTGGCACATCGATGCGCCCATGCTGGCGGAGGACTTTGACGCTATTGATGACGTGGTCATCGGCTATCGCGAACTCTTCCCGAAAACTGATGCATCGGACCATAGTCGCTTTGCCGAAGTGATGGTGCCGCTGGCCCGGACTCGGGTACTGCTCAAGCAGGCGGATTACGAAATTGAAGAGCTCGGGTTGGAAGTGAAAAATCAGCGCTTCAATGTCGTAAATGTATCCTACGAGCGCGATTTTGTCTGGGACCCAGAGCTTTACTCCGTGCAGGTTTATACGCTCGAGGAAGTCTTTGACTGGCTCCACGAAACGCGCAATGATCGGCTGTTTCCAGGGCAGGAATTATTAGCCTTGATCCGCAAAGAGGTGCAGGAGGAAGTCAATGCCGAACGCCCGGATTTAATGGACCCATCGGCCCCGCAAATTGTTTATTTGGCACCCGCTTCAGAGGTCATCAACGAGGTCTGGATTTACTGGGAGAGTGGCCATCACCTTGTGCATTTTACCTCGGATGACGATCTGGCGGACATCGATACATGGAAGAGCGAGCTGCACCGCGTTGAGCTGATTGACTTGGAAGAGGATGTTGTCGTTTCCGCGTTGGAAAAGCCCGGCAGCAATGCCTACATAACCAAAGATTGGGCGGGCCGCGTGCTTTTTAACTGCATCGTGCTCGGCGTGAAATTGGTCCTGCCGCCGGCGAATTCTGGCTCACAGCAGGTCATTATACAGTAAGCACTACTGCGGAGGGGCGTCGGCTCGCGGGTCCGTTCCAAAGAGCTGCATCGCGCCGTATTGGAGATCAATAAACCAGCTACCAACGGGGTATATCAGGATTGCAGAGAGCATTGCATCAACCATCACGCGCTGCATGTAAGGCAAAATGCCGACTTCAGGGCTTAGCAACGCAGACTGTATAAGGATAAGCAGGGTGTTGGCTGCGGCCAATGCAGTTAGCAGTTGGAATCGCCGAAACCGTCGTAGCTGGCTGCTGAACTGGCGAAAAATTACGTAGCCCAAACCATAAACCACCAGAAATGGCGCGATCTTTTCACTGTACGGCGCTGCATAAAACAAAGCCGTGGCAAGGCAAAGCGGAATACCCCAGCGGGGTGGCACATGGAGTGCTGGCAGAAGGGTTAGAAGTCCGGGAAGGCAAAAATAAAACCCATAAAGCGAGACCGTGTCATTCACCAGCCGTAGCAGCGCGATTAGCAGAAGATTTGCGAAAAAAAACAGGGGCCAGCGCAGATCAAGTTCCATCCCCGTCCTCCATTTCACTTCGCTCGACTGCACGCTCCTGGCCAAACGGAATCACGACGGCGACTTCTCGCAAGCCTGCCAATTGCGGGCTGAGTCGCACCGTAGCACGCTGAAAATATCCATCCGAACCAGGCTCTAGCGTCGTAATTTCACCGATAGTTAACCCAGCAGGAAAAATGCCTCCCAGTTCCGAAGAGACTAATTTACGCGGCTCGTTGGGCGTCACTGTGATGGTGGGGGGGACGTTCAATGCCTCGCCACGCGGCGGACTGAAGGGTGGGTTGATGACGCCCAGATAAGTCACCGGCGCTGCCTCACCCACGACATTCGCCGCCATACGAAAGCCCGGACTGCTGACCAGCTCCACGGTCGCCGTGTAGGCAAAAACTTCGCGCACACGGCCTACCACGCCGCCATTGTAAATGACCGCCGCTCCTACGGGGATGTCATAGTTTTCGCCTTTGCGGATGACGAGTTGTTGCCACCAGGCGGAAATGTCACGCTGGGCCACGCGGGCGATTTCGTAGCGAAATTCTTGTCGCGACGGCAAATTAAGAAGACTCTCCAAGCGTGCTATTTCGGCGTCTTTGGTCAGGTTTTCCTGTTGGGCGACCTGATACGTTGCATTCAATCGGGAAAGGTCCCGCCCGGCTTCAATTAAGTCATTTTTTGATCGCGTCCTGAGGGACCAATAAGTCTGCAAATCCTTTGCGTAGCCTTGTACTGCGATCAACGGCGCCTGGAATTCAAAAAACGCGTCCTTCCCGAATCGTTTGATCGCGATTGGCGTGAGCTCCCACAACGCCAAGAAAAGCAGCAACGCAATGAGCGGCTTTAGTAGACGGAGGGATTTCATCGGGGAGGTTAAAATACAAAGGTTAAAGTTTAAAGCATCAGCATGTGACGGGAGAAACAGCAGGTGAATAGTTGCTGATTAACCAAGACCAAAGAAAGTCAATCGAGACGCAAGTCCCCAATTCTTTAACCTTTCTAACTTTGGCCTTTAAACTCCTCTACGACGCATCCCGGAGCCACCAGTTCAGGTCTTGCAGGACGATACCGGTGCCGTTGGCGACAGCGGAGAGCGGGTCTTCAGCGAGAATGACCGGAAGTCCGGTCGCTTCGCTGATCAGCTTGTCGAGATTGCGAATCATCGACCCACCGCCAGCCATCACGATGCCGCGGTCAACCAGATCGGCGGAGAGTTCAGGCGGGCAACGCTCCAATGCAGAGCGGACGACTTCGATGATGGAATTGAAAACGTCGGCCAGCGCATCACGCACTTCTTGTGAAGTGATGTGCAAGGTTTTCGGCAGGCCTGCAACGGAGTCCCGGCCTTTAACTTCCATCGTCAGTTCTTCTTCGAGTGGATAGGCAGAGCCGACGCGAATCTTGATTTCTTCTGCAGTGCGCTCACCGATCATCAGGTTGTAGGCGCGCTTCATGTAGGCGATGATGGCGTTGTCCATCTCGTCACCACCGACGCGGAGCGAACGGGTAAACACGACGCCAGCCAATGAAATAATGGCGACTTCAGTCGTGCCACCGCCAATGTCGACGATCATGTTGGCGGCTGGTTCTTCAATGGGAAGGCCTACGCCAATTGCGGCAGCCATCGGCTCTTCGAGCAAAAGCACTTCGCGAGCACCGGCATGAATTGCAGATTCCTTAACCGCGCGGCGCTCGACTTCGGTAATGCCGCTGGGGACGGCTACGACGACACGGGGCGGTACAAACTTGGTGTTGTGCGCGACCTTCTTGATGAAGTGGCGCAGCATGGCCTCGGTGATCTCAAAGTCGGCGATAACACCGTCTTTCATGGGGCGGAGGGCGGTGATGTTGCCGGGGGTCCGGCCTAGCATGCGTTTGGCTTCAATGCCTACGGCACGCACTTTTTTGGTGTTATTATAAACGGCGACCACGGATGGTTCCCGTAAGACAATACCCTTGTCGCGGACGAATACGAGGGAATTGGCGGTCCCGAGGTCAATTCCAATATCGTTGGAGAAAAAGTTCAGCACAATTGATAAAGGAATGAACGGCACGAACTTGTCAAAGACAAACAGCGTGTAAACAATGGTTTATGCGATTTGTCTTCACTTGCGAGACCGTAAAGCCTCCATATTGCCTACTCTGCGCTTGGAAATCCTGCGGTTTGCACGACTGGCACGACTTCACCAATGACTGATTGGAGGCGCGCAAGCCCGGCTTCGCGTCCGTCGGGGCAGTCCGTTTGTGCGAATAAATAGGCCCAGCGGTGACTTTGCAGGCGAGTCAACCTATCCCAGGCAAACCAAGCCATCCGCTCGATATTTGTTGCGGCAACGCGGTCCCGACCAACAAACCAATAGGCAAACAAGCCAGGGATGACTACTTCGCCGTCCTCGGTCTGTACTGTGCGCTCGATTTCAAGTACTGTCGCCTCTAAGCCATCGGGCATCCCAGGTATGGCAAAATCGTGTAGGCTCTTGCGTTCAATGCGCCAGCCTTGCCCGACGAGGCAAAGTTCAGGCCGATGAATGGCCCCTCGGCCTTTTCCGCAAAGCACAATCGAGAAGTAAACCAGTTCGCCACCACCGTCGAGATGGATGTAGTTGCTGCGTGAAAATCCAGTGTCGGGCGGCAGCACGGTGCGTTCAATTTCGCTTATGGGGGCCACCTTACCCGCCCACTCGAGGCCGGGTCCGAGCAAGTTGGGCAGTGGCTGTGGTTGCTCGCCATCAGCAGTCAGGCGGACGCCAGCTTCGGCGCTTCGGCCTAGGTTCTCGACCTTGGCGGCAAAGGCTGCACAAAGTGCAATGGAGCCCAGACCAACGACGAGCGTCAACCCCAGTGCTCGGGTGCTCGTTAGTGGTTTCTGTGATGTTTGACGAACGGCCAAAGGTTTTTCTGGTATCCATTTTTCCAAGGCAGACACCGTTGCCAGCGCCAGTCCCAGCACGATCACGAATACCAAAAAACCGAACCATTCGTGGACGACCATTCCAGCCTCTTGACCGAACCATTCTGCTGCGAGGATGATCGTAAAAATCCGCGCAACATTGCCGAGGTAGGCGAAGGGGAAGGCTACCGCTAGCAGGAATCCACGCCGCCACCAGGTGCGAAAGCAGCAATAGCCGACTAGCAGCGTCAACGCCGTTAGGGCAACGAGTGAACGGATGCCGGAGCAGGCAGGTTCGACGTCATAATTAAAGGAGCCGTCGGGCGAAATCAGGTGGGTGCCATTGCGAAACACACCGATGCCGACCAAGTGAGCGAGCGTGGTGGAGCTCTGGATAACCGCGAGTCGTAGGTAGAAACCAAATTCGTCAAAAAGGAACTCCAGGGGCAGCGCGAAAAGCAGGAAAAGGAGCGGAAAAGCGCTTGCGCGGCCAGCGCGTCGACCCCCAGCCAGCCAAGCAATACCATTGATGAAAACCAACAGACCGACGATCGAAATACGCGCTTGCTCGACGATCAGCCCGCCAGCATGCAGCGCTAGCCCTGCCATGATCAACAAGACCGCGGCTCGCGGGCAAGGCTCAGACGAATCCTCCGGCGTGCGTCGCCAGTTCCAGATCGTGAGGCCAATGGAAGTCAGCAGGATAATTGGCCCATATTCGGTCTGGCTGCGTGGGTTAAACCATTGTAATCCCCACCAGGCAAACAGCGATTCGGTATTGAAATATGAGCGCACGTTGTTGCCGTAAAACTGGAACAGCCATGCTCCCGCAAAGCTGAGCAAGGCGGCGCTGATCCAAGCCAATCGGTGTTGGGCGCTAGTCATAATCACCCGCATTCAAGGGCTTGGCCGCTGCAGCGCGAAGCTTATTTTGAAGCCATGGGCCAAGGGTGAGCAGGCAGCGTTCCGGGCTGAGGTGAGTCAGGCAGCGAGGCTCGTCAAAATGACAATAATCGCGGCAGGGAAAATGAGGGCATTGTGGATCGTGAAGTACGGCTGCGTCGGGGTGGCGTGGTCCAAAGCGTTCCGGTAAGTTAGGGCCCATAACCGCGAAGACAGGCGTGCCCAGTGCTGCTGCCAAGTGCGCGGGGCCGGAGTCATGCGCGAGGACGGCGTCCGCGGCACCCAAGACAGCGACGAGAGCAGGCAGGTCGAGTTGATCAAGGACAACGTCGGCCAGCGGACGGAGCATTTGACCGTGGCCGGTAGGGTCGGGGATGAGGACTAACGAAAACGCTGCTTGTCCGCTGAGGCTCGTCAGCACCGCCTGCCAGGAGGCTTCGGGCCAACGGCGAGTAGGTTGAGCGGCACCAGCGTGAAAAATTACCCAGGGTCGGGGGAGGTTGGCTAAATTTGGAGGGAGGGCGTGTTGGTAAAGGGGGGGGGGGAGGATTGGGCGATCGGGGGGATTGAGGCCTGCCGCACGGGCGAGTGTAATCCAGTCCTCGGATCGGTGACGCGGCATCTCAGGCCAGTCGAGGCCTGCGTTTAAAAAGGGTTGGCTCAAGGAGTGACGAAAACTTCGCCTTTGGCGGACGCCTGCCAGCCAAAGGAAAAGGTGGTCACGCGGGTCTGGTCGAGCGGACCAGCCGTCCGCAAAGTGAATGCCCCGCAGACGCTTAATCAATCGTAGGATTTTGGGCCAAGGCCATTGCCAGAGGCGATACTTACCGCGGAATACAGTCCACGGTGCCGACCACTCAATCCAGTGCACGGTGGGGTAAGCGGGCTCAAGTAATTGCCGGGAGGCAGGTTTGACGAGGGCGTGGACTTCGTCGCCAGCAGCGAGAGCGGCATCCAGTGCGGGAGTCATCAACACAGCATCGCCCAGCCCCCAAAGTTCGAGGAACAGGTGTTTGCGTGTGTGTGATGCGGACTTCGTAGCGATGGCCTTTATTAAACGGCATTAGGGAGGGCATTGGCCAAGCAAAAATGATTGGCTTGATACGGTGGTTGGCCATGCTGTGCGGCAGATGTATTGGGCACCCGCCATATTACGACCGCTGTGTATGATTGCTGGAACAATGCTGGCGCTGCTCGTTGGTTGGCAATTGGGAACGGGCAGTCTGTTTGGCCCCCTCGTGCTATGCGGCGGGCTGGCCTACATTTTGATAGTAACGATGCTTCGTTGCCATTGGGAGGCGTTGTTTATGGGGCTGCTAGTGTTGGGGTATCTGGTGGGCAACCGTGGGTTCGCGCAGCTCATGCCGCCGGGCCTGCCCATGCTTCCCGCCGAGGCAGGGGTGCTAGTCGTCTCTCTGGCGCTGATACTCCGCATTCCGCTGGAGCGCGATTTCTCGTTCCGGCTCACGCCGCTGACGGTGTTCATTGCGGTCTGGATGGCGACCTCTTCGGCGCACATGATTTTTGACCTATCGAGCTCGGGTTTTCTGGCCATTCGGGACTTCGCCATGGTCTATTATGCCGTCTTCTTTTTTGGCGGGATGACGTTGGCTAAACGGGAGCAGTCGATACGGATAATCGAGTGGGCGCTGGGAATCGGTTTTGCGCTGATGGCGGTCGGCTATCTGTTGTATCTGGTGGCACCGGAGATGTTTCATCAAATCAGGTATCGGAGCTCGCCGGTGATCTATTATAAAGGCGACTTGGTCGGCATCTTTGCGGCGGCGGGGATCTTCTTTTACTACGGCGTTTCGACGCGTTGCTCGGGCAAGTTGGAAAAAATCGGGCTGACGCTGCTCATGGGCTTGTCCGCCGGAGTATTGTTTTTAACGCTAGCTCGTTCCGCAATGGTCGGAGCTGCGATTGGATTATGCATCATGGTCATCGCTGGGCACTGGCGGATATTGCCGCGGCTGCTGCTGGTTGGGGTGCTCGGCTCGGCCTTGGTGATTGCGGTGGATATTTCTCACGAACGCCGCTTGGCGGAGAGCCAGCTGTATGCGGTCTTCGAGCACGGTGTGTCACTGGTAGATTTCGCGGGGAGCTACGATTACCAGAACCCCGAAAGCAAGGACACGGGCGATAACAATCGTTTCCGGCTGGTCTGGTGGCGCTCGCTGACCGAGCATGTTCTGGAGAATGGGCCGGTGCAGGGGCTGGGGTTTGGCTACGACTTGGCGAATCCTTTTATCCAGGAATACTACCCGCAGGGCAATGAAACTTTTCGCACGCGTAGCCCGCATAATTTCCTCCTCAGCGTATTTGGGCGAACAGGCATGATCGGCATTTTCTGTTGGGTGCTTATTCTGGGCGCGATGACAAATCAGGCTTGGCGATTGGTCCGCAAACAGAAGGCCCGAGAACCGCTTCAGCCTGCCTTAATCTTTCTGATCATGGCCTGGACGATCTTCTTTGGGGCGCTGTTTCAGGTGGTGCTGGAGGGGCCGATGGGCGCGGTGCTTTTCTGGCTCTTGCTTGGCCTGTCCCAGATGACATTACCAAAGGCATCCGAGGAAACGACCGACGAGAAAGCATTAGCCGCAGAGAATGCGTGACGCGTCTTCAACACATCAACCACCCTTTGATTTGCGGTAGCGCAAAATAGCCGATGGCGGAAGTCTTAGATAGAGTGATTGGATGGCTCGATTATAGTGCTGGAAGGTGCGTGCGGCAAGGCGATCCAGTGCGCGTTCTTTCTCCCCCAAGGGAGCATCGGGCAGGCAATCGGGTTCGTCGGCAAATTTTCCGGCGAGTGAAAAGCGGTTGGCCCAGTATTGGCGATAACGGGCGATTTTTTGGCGTTCAGTTGGTGTGAGGATTTCCGCACGATCCGGTGGAACGATGATTTTCCCTTGGGCGAGCGGGCGATGCAGATCGCGCTCGGTGCCGATGGCGAAGGCTGGCGCGAAGGCTTGGGCATTCACGCAATTTTCATCAATGCCGAGGAAGCGCCAGACTTTAGCCAAAGCGGCGTCGGGGCTCTCTAGAAGGTGGTGATAGCTGAGCTGATGGACGTTGGCGGCCGGGTTGTCGAAGGTTTCGAGAAGGCGCTCCAGACCGATGAGGAACCACGCGTCGAGCATAGGCTTGCAGAAATACCGGCTTTTGGCGGCGGCATGACGCACACTGCGTAGGATGTCCGCCGGTTCGCGCCAAAGCATAATCAAACGAGCCTGCGGATTGTCGCGTAGCAATGCTTCTGCGGAGAAGGCGTAGACCGGGCTTTTCTCACCGCCATAGCGAGCACCAGTTTTTCCGGCATATTCAGAAAAAAGTCGTTGGGCGGCCATGCCCCAATTGGCGGGCGGTTGGGGGTCAAAACCTGTCGGCAGGTCTGCACGGGAGAGCGAGCCGTTCCAGAGGTCCCAGCGCTTGCGCCAATCACTCCTTGGCTGAGGGCCAGGCATGCGTGGGTAGCGATCATGGAGGTTGAGCTCGTAGATGAGAGCCACCTCGGGGTGCGCATTGAGGAGGCTGTGCAGGAGCGTGGTGCCTGAGCGAAACGCGCCCAGCGCCCAGAGTGTTTCTGGCGGCGCTACCATCGCCCCATGATGCCGTAGGTGATCCAAGTGAAGCCTGCTGTCCACATGGCAACCAAGGCCAGCGAGAATAATAAAATGACCGGATTGACCCCAAACAACAGGCCATAAAGCCCATTGCCAGCGATGATTAGGAAATTGCCGCCGAAAATGCCCCATAGGTAATCACGAGTGCGTCGGGTCATGCGCGGGCGCATGTCTTCATCGGTGATGACGAGCTTGTCGGGGTCTTCGTGGGAGCGGTTGATCGCAAGCACTTCGTAGGCATCGGTGGCCAATGCGGCTGGGGCTTCGGCCTCTGCCTGATAACGCTCAGTTCGCAAGTGAATCGTCGATGGGGGAAAAAGAAAGCTGTCAAGTTCTGGCCAATCGCTAATGGCGATCCATTCGCTGTTGTCTGGCGGTGCCACGAGGGTGTTTCGGCTAATCACTCCGGTCTCGGAAAATTCTTTGAGTTGGTCGAGTAGGTAGGGGCCACGTGCTTGCTTGGCCTCGGAATCAAAAAAATATAGCCGCTCGCTGCTCATGTGTCGGTTAGAAGCCCGCAAGACTATCGGGTGCGGACTGGTTTTCCCGTTCTTTTTTGGCTTTCCCAAGGAGATCGTCGGTGTTGATCATGAAGATCATAATGGAATTGCCGTTTAGGTTTGCGGCCATCTCACCATCAGTGCGGTGAAGGTTGTTCGGTAACAATGGCTTATAGTCTTTGTTGGGGTATTTATCCTCGGGTAGAGCACCTTTAACCCAGGAAGAGGAGGCTTGGTTCATGGCCAGAAGCCCGTTGGACTCAGCCTCATTGATACTGCCTGAACGTGTGTAAACTTCAAGCACTGAGCGATCCTTATAATACACGACAAAGAGCAACCAGCCGTCAGGCTCACGAACCGGTTTCCCATCTCTCCCTACGAGCTCACTGCTGAAGGCACGGTCGTTACCAACCTTTTTATAGTAAACGCCGACAGACAGGTTTAGGTCGTCATGGGGTACTAATTCGCCTTTTGAATTGGGTGTGAGCATGGCCGACTTGAGCGGGGAGCGATCCAGGTAGAAGTTGGCAATGTCATCGTCGATAACGATGCCCCGATTGCCCGCAGTGATCCGGCGCTCGATGGTGGATTTACTTTCGCCAATGCGTGCGTGAGCGGTAATGACTGCCAACATGCAGGCGGCGATTAAAGCAAAGGTGCGGGGCGGGAAATATGTCATAACGACGACTAAAAACTTACTTTTCCACTTTGGCAAGCATCACACGAATTCCCGGAAGGCATTGACTTACCTTGTCTGCAGGGCTAGGTTTCGTTTGTGGATGAGAGGCATGGTTCGTGGGTGAAAGTTTGCGCGGGATACGGATTGGTTGCGCTGTCCACTGTGCTTTGGCTAATGGCCCCAATGCCTTGGTGGGTGCCTGAACTCGCAATTTTTGTTCGGTTGTTGAGCGGGCTATTTATCATCGCACTGGCAGAATTGGCTTTTCATTACGGACTTTGTTTGCTTGGCCCGGAGGGGGCGCAGCACTTCAATCGCTGGGCCTGTTTAAAGCGTAGCTATCGCTGGCTGATACATTGAGTTTTGCACGGAAAAAGCCCTTGGGCGAAACCAGTGGCTTTGAAAATGCGCTCTGTCGTGGGATTGACCTCTAATCGTGTTCTGGAAGATCAGGCGAATTAAAGCTTGTCATTGATTCACGATCACCCAATTTTTACCGGTTTTCCCAAATTGCCAATTAACCAGACCGTACCATGCGCGACGAATACTTAATCGAAGCCCAGAAGAAAATAGAAGATCCCAACATCCTGATCAACGTGGTTAGCCGCCGCGTGAAGCAGTTGAAGTATGGGATGAAACCCTTGGTCGAGTCCTTAGAAAAGCTCGAGCCTGAGGACATTGCTCTACGCGAAATCATCGAGGGAAAAATCGATTACGAACTGTATTATTCGGCTGACGGCCTCTAAGTGAGCTGTTTTGAATTTTCAGCGGATTGACTCGGTGAGGGTCAATCCGTTTTTTATATCCATGGCCAAGAAAAAGAAAGATGACCATATCCGGGAGTTGCGCAACGGCAAGGCGTTCCACAACTACTTCGTGGGCGATAAGTTCGAGGCCGGGATCAAGCTGACTGGCCCGGAGGTCAAGTCGATCCGCGCTGGAAAGGGCCAGATCACGGAGTCTTTTGTGCGGATTGACAGCGATGGTGTGCCCACGCTCTACCATGCTTACATCGACGAGTTTGTCTTCGACAACACAGGCACCCACAACCCGACGCGGGCACGGAAACTCCTTTTGCATAAAAAGGAAATCTCGCGTATCAAGCAGGAGATGGAAGCGGGTGGCCAAGCGCTGATCCCGCTGCGTCTTTATTTTAAACAGGCCTTGATCAAGGTCGAGATCGCGCTCTGCAAGGGCAAGCAACTCCACGACAAGCGCCAGTCTCTTAAGAAAAAGGAACAGCTTCGTGAGGCTGACCGTGCGGTGTCTTTTCGGCGTTAGTTGATTTTCTGAGCCATGCTCCACGTCGTCCTGCACCAGCCAGAGATTCCACAGAATACCGGTAATATCGGGCGGATGTGCGCGATTACACAAAGCCGACTGCACCTGATTCATCCCTTGGGATTCGTCATCTCTGACCGCCAGCTCAAGCGTAGCGGTATGGACTATTGGAGGGAGCTCGACGTTGAGCATCACGCAGACTGGAATGCATATCAGACATCTGCCGCGCCGTCGCGTTGCTGGTTGCTCACGACGAAGGCCGAGCGCACGATTTGGGATGTTGAATTCGCAGCAGAAGATGCCCTTGTTTTCGGCAATGAAGGCCATGGTGCACCGGAATCCTTACATCAGGAACTGGAGGCAACGCGGATAATGATTCCGCAATTTGCGACTGATCTGCGCTCGCTGAATCTCTCCACAGCAGCGGGAATTGTTGTTTATGAAGCCTTGCGTCAGATCCGTAGTCGTAATGAACCGGGGTAATATTTCCCCAAAAAAAGCCTAATTGACGCATGTTTGCGTCATTTCGTCATTGACGAGGCCATGCAGCCCTGTGCTTTTGTTAATGCATGACGAAGCGCATTATTCTTCTTATATTAACGGCAGTAACTTTGTTACTAGCGGGTAGTGGTTGTTCTTCTGCTGACACGGATGAGCACGGTGTCGTGCGTTCTTCCGGTGGTTGGTTCTAAACAGTCCCGATTTTTAGGCGGTTTAAGTAGGCGATGAGCGAATTGCCATCCAGAGGGAGACTTCGGAAGGCGATATAGCCATCTGGCCGAATTAAATAGAGAGCCTGAACTTGAGTTACGCCGTAGTTCTTGTGTGCGGTTAGTCGTGCATCGAGGTAGACGTAATCGGTTGAGTCCAATCCGCGCGGTAGTTTGCGCCCACTTACACAGGCACATTTAAGCCATTTTCCCAGCCTCCGTTGAGACTGTTCAAGGGTCAATTTCATGTGGCTCAGCTCATCTTCGTTGGCGTCAGAACTGATAAAGAGCAGGAGTGTGTAATGCGGGCCGTGGTAGAGATCATACAAGCGTGTGGGCTTGCCACTCTCACTTTGGGTTACAATGGCGTCCGGAGCACGGTCGCCAGGCTGTGGACCTTGGGCAAAGGGTGATCGCGTGCTGGCAGCAGCAGCCCCTAGGTACTCGCCCACGCATTTGGTGTCCCGGTAGTTTACGTCTATTTCTTCAATGGAATCGACCATTTTGTGTTGTACGATTCCGAGGCTCGCCATAACTGGGAGCAAACGGTTACGAATCGCTGCCCCAACGGGATTCTGCATGGTGGCAACCTTGGTCATGCGGTCCGTCAGTTCCACTACACCACGCCCGATTGGCTGACGTTCGGGGGAATAGCTTTCAAGTAAATCACCTAGGTTCTCTGATTTTAGTGCGAGCTTCCAAGCTAAGTTGTAGGCATCCTGCATGCCGGTATTCATACCTTGTCCGCCAGCAGGGCTGTGAATATGCGCTGCGTCGCCCGCCAAGAAAACCCGTCCATCACGGTATTCCTGCACAATGCGATGATGAATGCGGAAATTGGAAAACCATATGCCATCGCTGATGTGGCTTTGCTGCTTGGTGCGTTTATCCATGAGTTGCTGGAAATACGCTTCGTCCAGTTCCGGTTCATCAGTTGTAGAAACTGTAGCGATGACGCGGAATCGCTTGTCCCGCATAGGGAAGAGGATCAGGAAGCCATCACCGTGGAAAAACATATGCATTTCGTCTGGCGCGAGCGCGGAATCAATGTGGACGTCGGCTAAGGCGAAATGCTCCGGGTAGGCATTACCGTCGAAATGCATTCCTAAGATTTTGCGTACGATGCTATGTGAGCCATCGCAACCAACGACATAGGGGTAGGTGGACTTTTCTACCACGCCGCCTTTTTTGCGCAGTTCTACGGCGACGCCGTCTTCGTCCTGGGAAAGACCCATCAATTCCACGTAACGCTCCACCTTGTGCCCCATCTCAGCGAGCCGCTCAATGAATAGGGCTTCGGTCAGGTTTTGAGGAAGGTCCAGCGTGAAGTTGTGTTTGCTGTCGACTTCGCTCAAATTCACGTGTGTGAGCTGCTTGCCTCCCGCGTAAAAATTCATCCGGTGGACTTTCAGGCCACGTTCGATGAACCGGTCAACAAGGCCCATGTCTTCCAGCATTTCTAATGAGCGGGCGTGTATTCCGAGTGCTTTCGAGGTTTTTGAGGCTTCGGGGCGTTTTTCAATCAGACGAAAGGGAACACCGTAGCGGGCGAGTTCGCAGGCTAGACAAAGGCCAACAGGACCGGCACCAACAATTAAAATCGGGGAAGACATAAGTATCGAAGGAATAAAGTGATTACGCCGCCTTGAAAAGAATTTATGCAAATTAATTTATCGCACTGTGACCAGATTGGCAACGAGTGGTGTTTGAAAAATTTGTTTTACCCCAACCTTTAATAAGCCCGATTAGTCGAGATTCCAGTTTCATGGGGCATTCTAGGTATCGTATATTTTGTAGGGAAGCAATTCAAACGTCTGACTCGTTTGCATCTTCCAGAGTGAAGATAAGTGAAGTTTGCGACAGATTATGCGCGACTCCCAGCGGGCGCAGGCCATAGCCTTTACGGATGAACTTTGCGATACTTGGAGCCGGAGCCTGGGGCACGGCAATGGCGATACAACTTCATCGTGCTGGCAATCGGGTGACGCTGGCACCGCGTCGGATGGAACACGCACTCGCACTTGCCTCAGAGCGGGAAAATCGCGATTACCTGCCAGGGTATGCATTGCCGTCAGATATCCAGATCGGCTGTGAAATTGCCCCGGTGCTGATGGAGGCCGATTACGTCATTTTGGCCTGTCCGTCGACTGGTCTACGTGAACTCTGCGAAAAGGTTCGTGATGCATTACTCGGTGCAGAGCAGCTCAAGATGGCCATCGCCTTGTGCAAAGGCTATGAGCGCGAGACCCTCCGTGCCCCCGCAGAAATCGTCCAAGACCTTTTGCCTGAGTTGACTGCCGCCGTGCTTTCGGGGCCAACATTTGCGGGGGAAGTCGCAGCGGGCAAACCAACCGCGATTGTGCTCGCGGCTGAGGGTGACGCTGATCAACTCCTCGAAGCACAGCATGCCATTAGCAGCGAAAGTTTGCGCGTTTATCGGAGCAACGACCTGCATGGTGTGGAGCTCGGTGGTAGCTTGAAAAATGTCTATGCAATCGGAGCCGGTCTTTGTGATGGCTTGAAACTTGGTGACAACGCCAAGGCTGCCTATTTAACCCGTGCGCTTGCTGAAATGGTGCGCCTCGGGGCAGCGCTCGGCGGCAAGCCAGAAACCTTTTACGGCCTGAGCGGCTTCGGCGACCTGATTGCTACCTGTAATGGTGAATGGAGCCGTAATCGCACTTTTGGCGAAGCCTTGGCAAAGGGGCAGGGGATCGATGAACTACTCTCTGGCCGGAAGACCGTGGTGGAAGGCTACTGGGCTGCGCAATGTGTACAGGATATGGCCAAGAAAGTTGGTGTCGATGCGCCGATTTTGGGTGAAATTCACCGTGTTTGCTACTCGAAAGGGCATCCCACAGAGGTCGTGAGCAACCTGATGGGCCGTCAGCTCAAGGCCGAACATTGATTTGTTTGCGAACCGTGGCTACATTGAGATGCGTTAGTGCATTCTTTCAGTAGGATGAAGGGAGGGTTCCAGCTAGATGCTGATTACGCCATTGAGCAAACGCGGGCTGTCGGCAGTGGGAAAATCGCCATCGTTCCAGGTGAGGGACGAGAAATGGTTGGCGTTGGTCTCAAGCCAATCGAGTATGACGACTTCCTCATCATGGCCGCCCGCGTGGCCGCGATAGATGAGCAATGAGAGCAACCCACCCGGCTTCAGAAGCTGAAGGCAGGCGTCTAGCGCACTGCGAGTTGTAGCTGCTGTCGTGATGATTTGTTTGTCCGAGCCAGGTAGGTAGCCAAGATTGAAAACAATCGCTTGGACGTGCCCTTGCCAGTCTTGGGGGGCCAGTGAAAGCAGGTTTGCATGGTCGCCTTCGGTCAAGATGACACGGTCGAGTAGGCTGGCGATGGTCAAGCGTTGCTGTGTGGTGGACAATGCAGTTGCCTGCCGGTCAATGGCGAGCACGCGGCCCGCTGACCCGACTAGTCGCGCGAGTAGCAGCGTGTCGTGACCGTTGCCCGCCGTGGCGTCTATCGCGTAGTCTCCTGCCTGAATCGTATCACTGAGTTGGGTGTGAGCGACTTGCGTTAAACGGGCCATGGCAAATTGAAATCAAAAGGGGGGGCTACTTTTTGCGGCGAGGAGGATTAAGGCCGAAGTTGCAGTCAGGGGGGAGGGGGGTATCGCTGGTCAGGTGGTCCGCAAAGCGTTGAGCCAGCCAGGGGATGAAGACATTGCCCTTGGAGCCGAAGCCGTTGAAGACGCCAATGCGAGGATGATCAGGGTGCCAGCCTGCACGCGGTATGTGGTCGCCGGCTGCACAACGAATGCCTGCACGATGACCGGTGACGCTCAGCTCGTGCGTGGGTAACGTCGCTTCGACCTGATGAAGTATTTCGTCGCGTCCGGTGGGCGTGGTTTCGAGATCGGTTTTGCCGCGGCCATAGGTCGAACCACACCAGGCACTTCCGTCGGGCTGAGGAATGATCCACTTGCCGCGATTTACAGGATGCGTGGGAAAGGGTTGGTCTGACTTGAGGGTGAGAATCTCGCCTTTGTTGGGCTGGAAATTAAATTCTCGAAAGAAGGGATTCTCCAAGATGCGCCAGCCCTCGGCGAAGATGATCCGCTCGGCCGTTTGATCGCGCCAACGGACTTCATTTTCGGTGACAACGAATTCGGCGTGATCGAACTCTGCATCGCAAAGTATGTCGTGTTCGCGGAAGTATGTCTGGAGGTAATCGAGCAGTGGATTTGTTTCGACGTAGCCACTGTGGTTGATGAACAAGCCTCCGTGATCATCGTTGAGCGGCGCATTTTCGCTGGGTGCCATGAACTCACCAAGGTAAGGCGTAAAGCGTTCGTCGGCTTGTCGCTTTTCAAGGTAGTCGTGTTCCTTCTCACTGGCAACCAAGCGCAGGATGGGTGCGGGACGAAAAAACACACGTCCGAACTGCTCCGCCATCTCGTCAAAAAACTGTCGTGCGACTGGCAAGCAGTCCTCGATCCGCCAAGCTAGAGTGAGGCGCTGCCCCTGGACGGGATTAACCATGCCAGCGGCGACTCGCGAAGAACTCGTGCGATGACCGTCATCTATGATGCGCACGGTGTGCCCACGTTGGTGAAGTTCCCACGCCAACACGCTGCCAGCCATACCTTGACCGACAATGATTGTATTAGTCATGAAACGGATAATCCTTTGGCCCATCCAGTGCTCGCCGTAAAGCCGATTTGCTTCATCGGCTTCTGGCGAGCACGGAGATTCAGTGGCCTAGCGATAGAGATATGGCTCGGTGCCCAGTGTGCCACGTAGTTGATTGATACGACCAGGGCTACGATAAATAGCCAAGGTTTCACGGGCGTGCTCAAGGCTAGCATGGAGGTCGAGTTGCTGCGCACCTTGGTCTTCGCCGGCGTGCTTTTCAATCTCGGCCTTGAGATAGGCGTTGTGCCGTTCCCACAGGTTCACTTCCACTTGCTGACGGCAGGCTAGACGGGCTTGATACCAGTCGCTCTCCATCATGGCTTTGCGGGAGAAGAGATCGCGAATTTCTGGATCGGCGAGTGTTTTTCCCTCGTATTCGCCGTCGCGCATAATGTGAAGCAGGGCCTTCAGCGGCGGACAAGCGCCGTCGATGGAACCATCCTCAAAATACAGTGCGGACACGCGTTCGTGGGTGGCCAGAATGTTATCCATGCCGTCTGCGTATAGATCAAGGCCTTGCAGTTCTGGCTTGAGCATTTCATCGGTTAGCACAGCGGCTGGGTTACCGAATACGCGGCCAAAGTAATGGCGAACAAAGCGAGCCGTGATGCGGTAGCCGAGGACACTTGAGCGTACCGTTTTGCCATTGAATTCCACATCGGGCACAGCTTCGAGCATACCATCGGAAATGAGCGCTTCTGGGTCGCGTTCACGTGGCTTCATGCGGCTCCAAACCTCGGGCACGAGTAGCGAAATGTCGTGGTCCACACGGTTTTTCGGGCCGACGTAACCTGCCGCAGTGATGAAGGGCTGGTAGCCAGTCAGAACGAAGGACACGAGCGCGTTGTTGAGGTCAACAATTGGTGGCAGGGCATTGAATGGCCCCTTGGTGAGTGCGCCTTCGGAACCGGCTCCAGTCGTCGATGGGCTCTTGCCTGTCATCGACGAAATAATCTCCATGAAGAACTCTGGCAGTGGGAGATAATGGATTGGGTTGAAAACCGCGAGTGAGCGAACACCATCTTGCGGTGGATTGTTGCGACGGCCTGGCAGCACGGCGTTGACCGGCATGGGCACGCCTTGCTCTTCACCGATTCGGCGGAATAAACGCACGCCAACTTCGCCCAAGTAGAAATTACGCGGGTCAACGAGGTCGTCGCGGTCTTGCAAGTAACGTGGGTTTTTGGTCGGCGCGCCATCGACGATGCGCGGGTTGGAATTGATGACCATGTACTGGCTACGCTCATCGGCGAGACAGGCCTTGATGGCCTCTTGCATCGGTTCGGTATATTGCTCGAAGCGGATGGCGTCTTCGGTCAGATCCGTGATGAACTCACGGCTGAGTGGTTCGTAGTTGGAGAAGAAATTGCCCGCTTTGGACATATCCAACTCCGTGCGCTTGTCGTAGCCGCGATGGATTGCATCATCCGGACGTTGGAAGAGGCGGAACTCGCAGTTTTCGATGAACTTGACCGAGGGGTTGCTGTAGCGCTGATTGAGATTTGGGATGACATCCGTTGGCATAACGACAGCTGCGGAAATATCGTCCTCAGTCTGAAGCTTCGCGGCGGGATTGAAATCCTTACGTAGGCCAAAGATGCGCCATGAGCCGTCTTCGTTGTAGCCGATGCGCAAATATTGGGTGACCAAGCGCATTTCCTTGTATTTAAGCCAGTTGCCAGAGGAACCGTTGACGCTGTCCACACTGAAACGGCTGCGCCAGTCGCCCTCCCAGTCTTCTTTGTAGAAGCGCTTGAGGATAAAGACGAATTCTTTGATGTAGAAGGGAATGTCCCGCAGCCACGCATTGTATTCGTCGGTGTATTCTGGAGCGGGTGTGAGTAGCTTGATTACGGAGCCCAGCGTGCGCTCGTTACTGAGGACTTTACGACCGTTCGGGCGATTTTTCGAATCGTCTTTGAACCGCATGCCGTATTCCTTGGCAATGATTTCTCCCACGCGGGCAAAGTCTGCCTCGAAATCGGCGACAATGACCGGTGCGTAGATAATAGCGTCGGAAATGGACTTGGAGATTTCCGACTTGCCGCCGCCGGAGACCGTGCAGGGTTTGTGGCAGAAGGTGCCTTCGGCAGTCGTGCCAACGAGGCGCCAGCGTCGACCTTCGGTTGCGGGGCGGAGCATCTCAATCTTGTAACCCGATGGCATCACGTAAGTGATGTGGGGGCGGAGGCGCATGCATACGCGGCCATCGCTTTTGCCCCAGCACACGGTTTGCTCGGCCAGCGAAATTTCGGTATCCTCGGGCACGTAATGAATGTCCGGATATTCCTTATCGATGGCGAAGCCCTCGGGTTGCCGGACAGCCCGGTCACCCAGCAATTGCATTGCCTGCTCGAAGGAATGGTCGAGCTCGGGGATGTATTTGGCCAAGCGGAATTCTTCGCCCAAGTCGTAGCTTGGGAACGCGATGGCACCGCCAGCGTGTTCTTCTTCAGCCAAGCCATATAAATTGGCGGCAAAGCTGATCTGAGTCTTCACCTCCTTTTTGCAATAGCCAAAATAGTTGTCTGCAATGATGGTGACAATAACGCCGCTGGCGTCACGAGCGGTTAGCTTGAACGCTGAGCCGCCGTTGTAGAGTTCGTCATCTTTGCTCCAGCACATACCTTGGCGCTTTTGGAGCTCGGTGGCTTCATCGATATGAGGCAGGCCAAGTTCTTTCTTGGTTTTGGTTATCAGGTGCGGGGCGAGGATTACGCAGCCAGTATGGCCAGTCCAGTGGCGCACGTCGACGGCAGCGTCGTTTTCTGGAAGAAACGGATCGCCTGCATTGCCGAAAATACTTTCCACAAAGTCGAGATTGCTGACGAGGTTACCGGGCGCAAAAAAGCGTACTTCGTAGCGTTTTTCCGAGATAATGCCCTCCACGCCGGGGCATACAACGGGACGCATGAGTAGGGATGCCCAGACTTCGGCGGGCTTAGGCAATTCTGAGGTGAAGGGAAGTTGCTTGAGCTCGGAGGGCGGGTTGAGCGCCTCGGTTAGCATACGGGCAAATGTGAGCTTCGGCACCGAAAGCTTGTCTGCTGGAATTGGCAAACCGCCTTCGGCGACGTGGAAGACACCCTTGGTCGTGCGACGATCATTCTTCGGGTTGTGGAGCACGCCGTTGTGGACGCGGTAGCTCTTGATGATATCCGAGGAAAATTCGTCCTTGTCTGGTGGCATGCAGAGCACACGGGCGAGGCCATGGCGGTCCAGACAAAGCGTGCTGTGAGGCAGGCGAGGGCGGGGCTCCGTTTCGGGCAAATCAGCAAGATATTTATCGATGAAATTCTGGGCGCGTTGGTCAACCGGGCTCAAGTGACCGGCCAAAAGGCGGGTCTGCTCCTGGTATTGCGCTAGCAGGCCTTTGGCCAAGCGCATGAAAGGGTAATTTGCCTCCTCTCCAACGATGGGCTGCTTGAGGCCCGCGAGTTTCAGATTGGCGTACTCAATCAGAAAGGGGTCGCGAGATACAGCGCGGCGTTCGTCGTTCGGCATTAGTCCAATAGCGGTTTCCAGATTCATTACGGCAGTGGTTATTATTCGTGTTTTTTAAAGGTCGCTAACTACCTCAATAGCAAAAAGAGGGCCAACAGTGAGGACAATGTTTTTCGCCCAAAGTATGCAGCTTGATCCTTTTGCTTTAAATTTTCTAATATTACGAAACGAATGAATAAGCATATTGAATCAATGGCAACTCGTTTCGATAAGTTTTTTTTTGCCAGCGATTATTATTGCGGTATCTGAATTTTCGGTAATTATTGAAAATCAAGATGGAAACAACAAAACCAGTGATGACAGAGCTAGAGCAGGCGAGAGAAGATTTCGTCCGCCAATGGGGAGCCATGGGTAGCGCCTGGGGCATCAATCGCACCATGGCCATGATTCACGCTTTGTTGATGACGAATCCTGAGCCAATGAACACCGACCAGATCATGGAGAAGATCCAGATCAGCCGGGGAAACGCCAACGCGAATCTTCGCGAGTTGGTGGGTTGGGGGCTGCTGCGTCCAGTCGCTGTCATGGGCGAGCGTAAGGACTATTATGAGGCAGAAAAGGACGTCTGGAAGATGTTTTGCGCGATCACGCGTGAGCGTAAGCGTCGCGAAATCGAGCCAGCAATGGCGGTGATCAGCGATTGCGCCGCACGCACGGACAAACTGAAAACCGCTGAGGCCAAGGAGTTCACCAAGATGATGCGTGACTTGGGAGACTTTGTTGCCGCCGCCTCTACGGTAATGGATCGAATCTCTCGATCTGAACGCAGTAAAGTCGTTCCCGCCGCGCTGAAGCTCTTCGGCTAAGAAACAACGTTCAACCTAGAAAGATAAATGCCATGGACATAATTTTCAGAATTAATCGAAATTACAATAACATCGCTGCGCCGCTTGCTGCTAAGACGAAGCGCAATGTGCGACCTGGTCGTCGTCGGCTCGGCCATGCGCTGGGTAACTTCGCTGGCGGCAATACGCTGACGTTTTATTTTAATTTAATTTTCAGATAATACCGAAAATACGAAATCTATAATGCGACCATTTGGTCACCTTAAACAACCACGAACATGAATCCACTCATCATCACTTACGCGCTTTACCTGCCGATCAGCATTGGGCTGACGGTGTGGGTTGGCAGAACACTTCACCGCCACGGCCGGATATTTCTTGTCGACGCCTGCGCTGGTAATCAAGAACTGGCGGACAGCATTAACCATTTGCTGATCGTTGGCTTTTACTTGGTCAATTTTGGCTTCGTGACGCTTTACTTGCGTTATGGGATGCGGCCCGAAACGACGGCCGAGATATTCGAGGCTCTCAGCGCGCGCATTGGCGTGGTGCTGCTGGTGCTTGGCGGCATGCACTTCTTCAACCTGTATCTGTTTAACCGGATGCGCAAGCGGGCCCAGCTTTGGGGCGCGCCGCCTCCGGTTCCCCCTACCGGGCAGATACACGCAACTGGAGCTGGGGACTAATGGACACGCAACCTAAGATTGACGAACTCACGGTTTTCTTTGATGCCGATTGCCAAATTTGCCGTCGGGCGCATCGGTGGATCGCCCGACAGCCCAAGTTTGTGCGGATCAAATTCCTGCCTCTTCAAACGGAGAACCTGGTCGAGCGGTTTCCGGGCATTGACCAGTTCGACCTGCGGGAAGAACTGACGGTGCTGGGGCCGCAGGGGCAAATTTGGCAAGGGCTGGACGGCTGGCTAATGGTGCTCTGGGCGCTGGAAGTCTGGCGTGGGCGAGCAATTGAATTTGCGCAACCACATTGGCGACCGTTGGCGAGGCGATTGATTGTCGAGCTCTCGAACAATCGCTATCGGTTGTCGAGCCTACTAAGCAATGGCGACGAAGACGACCTGCGGGAGGTGCTTGCCCAACCCGCGCCAAGCTGTGCCCAAGACAACTGCGAATTGAAAGTTAATCCTTAAGCACCACGAAAAATGAATGCGCTAACGACTACCGTCGCGCCACATCAGTTGGCCGTTGAGCGTCTCGCCGAGGAGGGCGGGCCGTTGCTGCGGGCAGCGTGGCACGATGTGCTGATGATGCACTTCGCGATTGCGGCGGAAGACTTGCAGCCGCACACGCCGTTTCCTCTGGATACGTTTGAGGGAACGGCTGTGGTTACGCTGGTGGCCTTTCACATGGAAGACCTGCGAGTCGATGCTTGGCCGGGTGCGCCACACTGGTTGCTGGGCCCGGCTGAGCACGCCTTTTTGAATGTGCGGACATACGTGCGTGTCGGCAACGAACTGGGGATTTATTTTCTCGCGGAATATGTTCCCAAACTACTCGCTCGGGTGGCTGGCCCGATGACCTATGGCCTGCCTTATCAGTTCACTACGATTCGTTATGCGCATGATACACGCAATCGGCGTTTTGGCGGGCGACTGGGCTTTCGGATCGGGATTGAATTCGACGCTGACTATGCCTTGGCTGCCGAGACGACCGACCCCGGGAGCTTCGAAGAATTCGTGCTTGAGCGTTACAATGCCTACACGCGGCGATTGGGGCAGGCACTACGATTCCGAGTCGAGCATCCACCATGGCGAATGCACCGTGCTCGCCTGCAATATTGGCATGATGCGATGCTTCACGCCGATCAGCCCTTCTGGCCAAATGCGCGTTACATCGGCGCTCACTTCACGCCTGGCTTCGACGACGTGGCCATGGGTGCGCCTCAGCGAATTACTGCTTAGATACCGCGGACGGCACCAATGCTAATGCGAACCGACAGCGTCGACCTCAACCAAGAGGCCATTGATGTCTGACTCGGAAATATTTGGCAAATTGTCTGACGTGAAAAGTGCTTCGTCAAGGGGCAGGTTTAGCCGGCTTTTGAGGACTTTAAAGACTGATATCGTGCCGGTTTCCAGATTGGTCATCACGGCGAAGCGTGGGCGCACGGTCGAACCATCTACGTTTGGCGAACGATATTCGTAGGCCTGTAATTCCTTGACGGGGTCGCTGCCATCCTCGCTGAAAAACTCGATTTTGCGGACCTCAAAGCTGATGGGGTCCAAGTAAATTTTACGGTAGGCGTATTGGCTTCCTTCGACTTCGCTCGGCTTGGCTAGGATGACGGCGCAGACTTCGCCTTGGGCGACGGCGTCGGGTAGGCGTTCATAGTTGTAGTTGCTGGGCGTTTCGCGAATCAGGTCTTCGTAGGCGAAATCCGAGCCCAGGAAATTGCCGGACATACCGGTGCCAATTTGCACGGGCTTACCTTGAGCGGGCAGGTAAAGATATTGATCGGTGTTGCCGTTATTGACATTCGTTAGGACGCTAACGCCCTCCACGTCTTTGGGGACCAAGAGGCGGATCAGGTAGTCATAGCCGCCATTCCCGTCTTTCCGAGTTACGGCGAGCAAACGCTTTTTAATGATGTTTTCGGTGGGTGTTTCGGTTTCGAAAGTCTTCAGCTCAATAAACGCCAGCTCGGCGTCCACGGTCTGTGTTTCCGCGTAGCGGTTCATTAATTGCGGACCATCCAGTTTGGAGGCGTCATTCGCTTGCAGGGCGAATGGCGACAGTATGAATGCCAAAGACAGTTTAAAACTCGGTTTGATCATAGTTGTGCAAGAGATTCAGAATGAGTGCACTTTATAGGGATGTAGCCTGACAGAGGCCAGATAATTGATACATCCGGGGTTTACTGATTAATGATTTTGTAAACAAAACGACCCGCAGAGTTCTTGCGGGTCGTGGGAGTAAATATTTGCGAACTTGCTTTAGCTTCGTTTACGCCGCCAAGCGACTAAACCCAGCAAGCTAATGCCAAGCAGAAGCGCATAAGTTGAGGGCTCGGGAATGGCATTGACTTGCACGTTGTCGATATCGAGGTAGCCAGCGATGCTGGCCCACGAGTCAGTGCGGATGCGGAAGTCCACATTGGACTGGCCATCAAGGATGGAGCCAAAGTCAATCGTGGCAATGGTCCAATCTGGGTTGTAAGTTTCACCTTCAGCGAAGTCGACCCAAGAGCCGTCGTCGATACGGTAGTCGATCTCGAGATTGGAGTCCCAAGTGAAGACGTTGTCGCTGCGGTAGGCGAAGGAGAGGCTGGCATCGGTCAGGCCAGTGAAGTCGAAATTAGCCATCTCAAACGCTCCATCAAAATAGACCGAGCCAGCGCGGAAGAAACCGACGGCTCGATTGGTCGCTGACGGTGGTGGCAGTATATTTTCTGTTGTGCCCCCGATGCCGGGTTGGATCTCGCCAATGAAGCCTGCGCTAAACTCCACGAAACTGGTGGAAATGCTGCCTGCTTGTGTGCCTTGGCTGGGGGGGAGCTTGCCGCTGACGGTGCTGGAGTCCATGTCCCAATAGGCTTGGACAATGGCTTGTGCGGAGCTAGCGGCTAACAATGAGAATGCTGCGACTGGCAGTGCGATGGTTTTCATAGGACGATACGAGCATTAGAGTTTGGATATATTCCCGATAATTACGATCTTAATTTTAGCCAGTAAAAAACGGGTTTCAACCAGTCCGTCGGTAACGGTGCTCAATAAACCCATGATCAAGATAAATAATGGTGTGATAGAGTCAGCGAAATGGCATCAACCACTATGATGAAAAGGACGGATGAAATTTCACATGATGAAACGTGTAACTACAGGAGAATAGAAACTGTTTTAGCACACGATGATGGTAGCAATTTTGCTAATGACTCGTCGTATCTACAAAGATATTGCTCTTTTTTCTAAGGCCTAATCTTGACGTTGATCGGCATTCCCTTCATCTTTTGATACTCGTATACTACATCCCAACTACCTGCTACATGGATACACTAACACCTGAAAAGGCTCACCGCCATTTCGCCGCTGAGGCGTTTAATCAATGCTGGGAGTTCATGAATCTCCCTGTCCGTACACCTGAGGAAAATCGCCGTATGATTCGCGCGGCTGAAACTTCGTTTTGGCATTGGCAATTCGCCCCTGAACGTACTCCGCAAAATGATGCTGTCAGCTACTGGCAACTATCACGTGTCTATGCACTGACTGGAGACGTGACCACGGGGATTCATTATGCTCAGTTAGGCATTACTACAGCTCAAGAGCACAAGCTGAGCGCTTTCTATCTAGGCTATGCTTGGGAGTCTGCGGCGCGCGCTTACTTGTTGGCGGGAATGGCCTCAAAGGGCCAGGAAGCGCTCCACAAAGCTAGGACTGCGGCGTTCCGTGTGAAAGACCTGGCTGATAAAGCAGCGCTCGAATTGGACTTGATGAACCTTAGCCCAATGAATGAGACTGTTGGTTCCGCGATTGCGTGAACCATTATGCCTGATCCCGTTTTTACCATAAAGCCTAAGACCCTCGTTGAAACGCTTGTTGCGCCCTCGTCGGCTCATCAATACGACGATGGCGCTTGGTTTCTCGATTTTGGTCGGTCGGCTTTTGGCACGCTCATCGTACCGGGCAATGGCCGGGTAACGGTCCATCTGGGTGAAACGTTGACGAGTGAGGGCAGGGTGGATCGTGCGCCGCCGGGCAAGATTCGCTATCGTCGGATCGAACAGGATCTCGCTACAGCAGGCAGCCGGCTAATCATCCCGCCGGATGAGCGCAATACAGGGCCAGCAGCGATCCTGATGCCGCCTGAAATTGGTGAAGTGCTGCCGTTTCGCTATGCAGAGATCGAGGGCGTGCCCGATCTGGATATACAGGCGGTGCGGCAGGTCTTTGTCCATTATCCGTTCGACGACAATGCGGCGCATTTTGAGTCGTCCGACGATGCGCTGAATGCGGTCTGGGAGCTGTGTAAATACACAATAAAAGCCACGACCTTTTGCGGCGTTTATGTCGATGGTGACCGCGAGCGAATCGCCTACGAAGGCGATGCCTATGTGAACCAACTCGGCCATTACTGTGTCGATCAGGAATACGCGTTGGCTCGTTACACCCACGAATACCTGTTGCGGTTTTCGACTTGGCCGACGGACTGGCAACTCGTTTCGGTGATGATGGCGTGGGAGGATTATTGTTACACCGGCGACGCGCAGTCTCTAGAAGCATTTTATGATGTGCTCAAGGCCAAGACCCTCATCGGGCTAGCCCGCGAAGATGGCCTCATCAGCTCAGATGATCCGCGTTGTGACGCTGCTTTCGAGCGCACGCTCAATCTTTGGCATGAGCGCTACATCTTCGGGCACGGCCTCCGCGATTTGGTTGACTGGCCTCCTGGCTCATTCACCACCGGTGGCACGGGAGAACGCGACAATCACGAAATGCTTCCTATTAACACCGTTGTGAATGCCTACCATGCCTACGCTGTCGGGCTGATGGGGAACATCGCTCGTGCCCTTGGAAAGACAGAAGATGCCGTCCACTTTGAGGAACAACGACAGCGCGTGCTGGCGACGCTGAATCAATTGCTTTGGGACAATGATCGCGGCGTTTATGTTGATGGCGAAGGCTCTACTCATGCATCGCTGCATAGTAACGCCTTCATGCTCGCCTTCGATTTGGTCCCGCCAGAGCGACTTGCCTCTGTGGTCATGTTCGTAAAGTCTCGGGGCATGGCGTGTAGCGTCTATGGTGCGCAATTCCTATTGGAGGGTCTCTACAAAGCGGGCGAAGCCGATGCGGCGCTTTCCCTGATGACTACGACCGATGAGCGTGGGTGGATGAACATGATTGCGTCTGGCAGCACCATGACCTGGGAAGCTTGGGATTGGAAATATAAGAACAATCTGGACTGGAACCACGCTTGGGGCGCGGCCCCGGCTAACATCATTCCTCGCTGTCTAATGGGCGTTCAACCACTGGAGCCCGGTTGCCACCGGATGGGCATTCGCCCGCAGCCCGGATCGCTGGAGCGTGCTGCCATGAGGCACCCGACGCCGCTTGGTTCGCTGTGTGTGTCCTTTGAGCAACGCAGCGGCGAGCCGTTCCGTTTATTGGTTGAGGTTCCGCAGGGCATGACTGCACTTGTGACCTTGCCTACGGGGGAGGAGTTTACGGCGAAGGGTGCTGGCTCGCATCAGTTCCAGTCTGCGGTTTGACTCCGTTTGGCTGGTCACTAATACTTGTTCATTTATCAACCGCTACCATCAATCGCAAAGCGAATCCATTGCCATGTCCGAAGCTGTAAATCCGAATTTTCTCATCTCCTTCAAGCCCGCTGATATACCCGATCTTGCGACCTTTTGGTGCTTTGATCGGGCAGGGGAGTCCTTTGCCGCTCAGCAGGGTGAGCCTTACGTGCTGTCGGCTCAAGCTGGCCCGCTCAATACCGTTGACGACGAGGCTGCGCCCTTTGGAGGTACCGCAATCGAAATCAAGGAAGGCGATTGGCTCAATTGCCCGCGCAGCGAATGCCCGGCGCTGGACATTCATGGGCCAGGCGGTCAGTTGACCGTTGTTGCCTGGGTGAAGCGTCAGCCTTCGCAGCACAAAGGCTGCGAGTTTATTGCGGGGCAGTGGAATGAGACAAATTTAGGCCGCCAATACGGCCTTTTTCTCAATATCAGCGTCTGGCAGCAGCGTGATCAAGTCACGGGCCACCTGTCCAATGTTGGCGGGCCGACACCGGCCTATAAATACTGCATCGATGGCCCTGTTGGCGCGTCTCCCGTTCCTTGCGACGAATGGTCAGTGATTGCAATGAGCTATGACGGCAATACGGGCTATGCTTGGCTCAACGGCGTGCTCGATGCACGACCGGGCGTGAACCCTTACAGCTTGGCGGGTGGTTTACACGATGGCGGGCCGAACGGCTCGGACTTCACCGTGGGTGCCGTTGACCGCAGTGGCGAGCTCGGCAACTTTTATACCGGCCTGCTCGCGGGCTTAGCCGTCTATCGCCGCGCCTTAACTCCCGCCGAGATATTCGCCCTCGCGCAATTGTGACGGTTGTGAGGGACGGGACAGTGAAAATATTAATATAAATAAGAGCACTTTTTTGTTGTTAGGATTCGAGGTTTTCACCACAATGGGATTTTCGACATTAACCCAAATTGCCTATGGCTTTTCGCAAGACGATGGTTTTGCGGATGGCTTTTGTGTAATCATGGCTTAGTTGATACTTTTTGCCCCCCCCTTGGGACACCGAGGAGGCCCCCCCCCCCCCGAAGTCCGCGTTTCGTTGCCTTCGCGCTTTACACCGAAAACAAACCTCATTGAACT
>NZ_BMXG01000023.1:50766-63910 GCF_014651635.1 Cerasicoccus arenae
TATGGAAGCAGACGAAATACTTACCCTCGCTACCGACGCTATGAAAAAGGCCGTCGATCACACCCTTCATGAATTCGGCACCATTCACACCGGCAAGGCCTCTCCGGCTATGGTGGAAGGTGTGCATGTTGACGCCTATGGCAGCATGATGGCCCTTAAGGAGGTTGCCGCCATTACGACGCCCGATTCGCGCACCATCAGTGTGCAGCCATGGGACAAGACCGTCCTCAAGGCGGTGGAAGCAGCCTTGCTCAAGGCAAACCTCGGCTTTACGCCCAACATCATGGGCGACAAAGTTTATTGCCCACTGCCCGAGCTTTCCAAGGAGCGCCGCAAGGACCTCGTGAAGATGTGTCACAACCTCGCTGAGCACGGCAAGGTCGGCATTCGCGCTGCCCGCCGAGACGGGATGGATGGCATCAAGCAGAGCGAGAAGGACAAGACGATCTCTGAAGATGACCGCAAGCTTTACGAAAAGGAAATCCAATCCGAAACGGACAAGGCCGTCAAAGAAATCGACGACCATCTGAAGCGCAAGGAAGAGGAATTGATGAAGGTGTAACGCCTTCGGATTTCGGGTGCGGATCCTGGATTCGCGCAGAGCCAAGTTCGCTTTGCAAGAATCCACGCCGCGCTCCAGAATCAGCAATTGAATGCCACGCATTTTGACATCGCCTCGCCGGGTCGTCGTGAAACTCGGCACCGGCATTCTGACCTCCACGGTGGGGCGCTTGGATGCCGCATGCTTGGAGCACATTGCTGCACAGATCGCGGAATTGCGTGCGCGTGGCTTGGAGGTGATTGTTGTCAGTTCCGGCGCTGTTGGTTTGGGCATGGGGCGTTTGGGGCTAACTCAGCGGCCCAGCAAGCTCGCCGAACAGCAGGCATGCGCTGCTGTGGGCCAAAGCATCCTAACTGAGACTTGGCAGGGCGCTTTTAGCCCACACGGTATCATCGTGGCTCAGCTTTTGCTAACTCGTGACGATGTGCGTGGCCGCCGCCGTCATGTCGCCGTTAGGAATCTGCTAGAGGAACTCATCCGCCAAGGCATCGTGCCGATTATCAACGAGAATGATTCGGTGAGTAAGGTCGAGCTGGAGCTCCTTGGTTTTGGGGACAACGATGTGCTTTCATCGCTGGTTGCTAGTTTGGTTAAGGCTGACTTGCTTGCGATTTTATCCACCGCTCCCGGTGTTATTGACCGTCAGGGAACCGGCAAAGTCATCCCGTTTATACCGCGCATTACTGCCGAAATTGAAGCTATGGCGGGCGGCTCTGAGAGCGTTACTGGCACTGGAGGGATGGTGACCAAGCTTGAGGCCGCACGGATTGCCACCTCATCGGGTGCCGCGGTCTTCATTGGTTTTGGTAAGGAGCCTAATATTTTGCTGAAGCTGATCGAAGATAAAGCGGCGGGTACCGTTTTTGCCCCAGGCGAGCAGGCGCTGAACGCCCGTCACCGTTGGATCGCTCATTTTCAGGAATCCCACGGCGTGCTCCAAGTGGACGCAGGAGCTGTCCATGCGTTGCGCGAAAGTGGCCGTAGTTTGTTGGCCAAAGGAGTGATTGCAGCAGATGGCGAGTTTGATGCTGGTGATGTGGTTAGTGTGGCCGACCCCAAGGGAGTCGTCTTTGCTCGTGGCGTGACCAGTTTTGACCATGTGGCTTTGCGCCCGCTATTAGGCAAAAGTAACGCAGAGATCGGTGCTGCGCATCCGGGGCTGACTCGCTTCGAAGTGATTCACCGTGACGAACTGGTGCTACTTGGCTATGCTGGGTGATGATTCTCTGCACAGTATTGGGAAGCGTTTTTTCTCTTAGAGGGCGTCTAAAAAGTCAGTTGGTCTTCGAGTCCCCTTTTGGCTAACGCCGCTGATTCCAATCTTTGGATTCATATTGCGCAATGGCCTTGGTCAGCTCGCCTTGGGGCCACTTGGGGAAGGGCTGGTTGACGACTGCACCGCCTAGCCATTCCGCGAGAGCACCTGAGAAATCGGATTCAAAACGCCGCCAATCAATGCCACGAATGGTTATACGATCGATGCTGCCCTGCATTAACATGCCGTTGCGCGTTCGCCGTTGCGCAGCACCCGCGAGCTTAACTCCGTCGGCGTCGATCACATCACCAGGTTCAGGACGTTGGAAGCAATTGCGCGCAATGGCGGGTTCGTCGCTGGCGACGTCATCAGTGCAGGGGCAGGGGACCAAAGAGGCTTCGACTTCTTGAGCACGAAGGGCCCAAGCTAGTATATTATGGACTTCGCGGTAGGCATCGCCGGCGCTGACTTGGGCGAGGGCATGTGTGGTTGGGATGACCAAGGAGTAAGTCCAGTCATCACGGTGATCAACTACACCGCCGCCCGTGGATCGGCGGACAAGCTTGTATTTACTGGCAAAGTGATCGTGTGCCTCTCGCCAGCTGGGGTGCATCGGCAGGCATGTTTCGGCCTCTGTCCAGCGTTGGGTGCGGCCAAAGGTAAAGGTGGGCGTGTTCCATTCATAATGACGAAAGCGAGGTTGGTCGGGCTCCAGGTAGGCTTCGAGCAGGAGTTGATCAACCGCCATGTTGGCGGCTGCGGAGAGCTTACGGGTCGGCAGGATGTGCATTTGGTTTTGACGATAAGTCGCTGAATGAAATGGGAAACAAAAATGGAAGAGTTAATGAATCATGGGCAATAAAAAACCCGGCGCTTTAAAAGCACCGGGTTTTTGAAAGATGACGGGAGAGTATTACTTGGAGAGCTCGTCCAACGTGGGGAGGTCGTCAGCGAGTTGGATATCCCATTCGTCGACTTCGTCGTCTGGTCCGGGAGGGCCAGCTTTGCTGGAGGTTTCCAAAATGTAATTATTGAGCTCTTTATCGAGAATGTTTTCCGCCCAGTAACCGTTTTGCAGTTCGTAGTCGTCGGGCTCGTAGCCGTATTTCTCCAATGTTGCGAGAATGACTGACGAATCAGGCGTGCCGCCATGGTCACTGATGAGACCTTTTTCGCGGTGGACGCGAACACACTCATGGACGATGAATGGAGGAAGCTTTTCTTTGTAACTTGGGTGAACCTTATGGCTACCTGCCCACTTTGCCCAAGCGTCACGGTCGATCGAACGTTGGGTCTGGGTGAGTGCCTCATAATAATAAACTCGGCGCTTTGACAATTTAGTAACGAGTGCGATCAGTGACATGCCGTCTTGTTCGATTTCAAGCCAGTCCAGAGGACGGGGCTTTTCAATCGGATCGCGGGAGCGGGAGATGTCTTCTGGAGCTTCGAGGAACTGAACACCCAGTGCGCGTGAGAATTTCACGGTCGTTTCCCCGTCTTTTTGCAGGGTAACTTTACCTTTATTAATCAGGTCTTCGTGAAACTTGCGCGAATCTTCCGGGGATTCGGCCCAGATGTAATTGGTGATACGGGTAACAACCTTGAATTTTCTCATGTCTGGTGCCTGTAGAGATTAACTTTATTACGTCTTTTTGTATTATATCTAGACGTCGAATTGAGGAATGAATGTCAACATTAAGTAGCGATTCAGCTAAATTCAACCTTAAATTGGCCGATGTCAACATGTTCAAGCCAGCCACCGACTGATTGATGATTGAATGCTAATAACGCCAGTTCCACACTGCTAATGGTTTATCTCGGTAAAAATAAGCGAAAAACTGTATTCGAGAATGCTACGGACAAGCTCCGACTTGACTTGATCTTCAATGTATTGATAAGTGCATGCTGCAAGGGCACATCAACAGGGTGCGAAGACTTCTAGCATTTTGACGGTGAAAAGCTTGCATTAATTGTCCGTAGCCATTTCGATTGCGAATCACCCGAACTAACACCTCTTTTCTATGCCACGTAAAATTTGTTTCCTGAACTATAAAGGCGGCGTTGGGAAAACCTCGCTCATTGTTAACACTGCCGCCTGTTTGGCGCACAAGGGCAAGCGCGTGCTCCTGTTTGATTTTGATACTCAATCGAACGCGAGTATCTGGCTGATGCGTTTGGATCGTTGGAATAAACTGAACATCAATGGTAACGGTTCCGTTTATTCTATTTTTGAACCAGGACAGGATACGATTAAGGACATCATCGTACGTGATGTAGTACAGAGTAAAACCGGGGAAAAGATTTTGCCTGGCTTGGACATTTGTCCAACGACTTTTAACCTTGTAGATCTGGAAAACGAATACAAGGGCGACCCACAGATGCCACATTACAAAGTGGTGCATGATCAGTTAGTAGAAGTAGAAGAAGATTATGATTACGTGGTCTTCGACTGCCCGCCGAACATTCTTAATGCATCGCAATGCGGTGTGTTTACCAGCTCGGAAATCTACGTGCCTTCCAATCCAGACGCGCTTAGTTTGATCGGCTTTACGCTGCTCGTGGAAAAATTACTTCTTTTTCACAAGCGTTCCGCCAGCTTCCGCACATCTGGTATGGCACCGCCAGCTTCGGTCCGTGGTATCATCTTTAACTCGATCAAAGCGAACGTGGATATCGAGGTGCCTAAGATGCGTATGCAGTTGCGGATGAACCAATTCCGTAATCAGCGACGTGTCTCGCAGGACGCAAAGATTTTTGAATCAATGATTCGTGATGCCACAGTTGTGCGTCGTGCAGTTACATTGGGTCTGCCAGTCAGTCTTGTTGGTCAGGCAGCTCAAGAAGAGGATAGTGTAGTCAAGGACTATGCTCGCCTTGCAGCGGAGATTGACCGCCACGCCATTTCTTGGTAATCATTTGCACGTAAAAGAATTAGACCGGATAGATCAGGGAAGAGCAAAGCATGTCAGAGGAATCACCAACGCTACGTTATAGTAAAGACGACTGGGATGAAATACGCCTATCATTCGCCACCTCACTTATGGTGGACACGAATCTCTTGAGCCTTTCGCAGAATCTCGAAATTGATGAGTGGCCAATTAAGGGCGCGGGTGAGACACCTTCGAAGTACATCGATTTCACATGGGAAGAATTACAGGAATTACCGGGCCTAGCTGATAGGAACGAGCGCATCGACTTGCTGGTCCATATCCTTCGAGAAACTCAGGCTTTTGATGACCCCTTTGGCGACATGGTTGCCACAGTGGACGCGCACGCAAGTGTTGATCGGACCCTGGAAAAAAACATCAATCGGTTGAAGATTCCTCAGGATTTCCCTATGAGTCTCAGTGGTCTCTCACCGGATACCATTAGTTTCTGTCAAAACGAAGACATCCGCTCCCTTAAAGATTTTGGACATTTTGCGCAGAATATGGCGCAAAATATTATCATTGGCGGCGATTTTCGTGCTTTGCTTAATGCACTGACTACTGAAGATCAGCAAACGCTCGCCAAATATATTCCGTTTCGCCCAGGTAGCTTGGGACTTCACTTGGCTGAATGCATTGGCTTGCTGCTTAATCAGCTCAGCGACGTCGAAAAATGCTCACTCCTCAAGCGCTTTGGCTATAGCAATCTTAGTTCTGCTCAAGAGAGCAAAGCTCGTCTCAGCAAAGAACAAGTCTCGCAGTTGGAGGATATCCTACAGACCAAGATGAAGGAGATCTGTAGCTACTTTCCTGACCAGTACAGGCAGCTTGCTGGTGACATTAAGGGCGGTAAAACACTGGAACGCGTCTTTATGGTCGTGGATGAACCAGAACGTGAATGCATCTGCTCTCACATCACCTCAAGATATTTGAAGGAAAATGCGGTAACTGACCTGCCGACACCTGAAGTAAAAAGAGGCGGATTCTTCTCTCGTATCTTTGGACGTAAATAATTCGCCAGCGGCGGCACATGACAGCTCCGATTCCACCTAAGAATAAGCGGGTTATTAGTTTAAGACCCAAGTTGCAGCAGGCGGCAGAGGCCTCGCTGAAATCGAAGGAGACTATTGACCTCATTATGCGTCGTACGCGTGCTCCGTTTGACGGGCACCATCAAATGGCGACCGACGAAATTGATTCTCTTGAGAAGAGTTTACGGCGCTTGGAGGCTGATCTTTTGGAGCGGGAGCGTAATGCCGCTGATTATGAAGCCAAACTTTCTGAGCGCGAACGCGATATTTGGGAGGGCGAGGCATTACTCAAGGTGAAGCAGGAAATGCTTGCTGCGAAAATGAGCGAGTTCAACAAATCTAAGCTTGAGGCAGGTTCGACGGATGGATCAGCCGCAGTATCTGAGGAAGAGCGTGTTGCCTTAGAGCATCTGCGCGAAACTCTAGAACAGCGCGAGGCCGCCCTTCAGCAGATGAAGGATCAGCTCAAGGAGCGTGAAGCATTTGTAGAGGAGTCTGAAAATGCCCTCTTCGAGAAGATGATGGAACAGCAAGAAACAGAAACTGAGCTTGAGCAGCGCAGTGAGGAACTACGTTCGCTGGAAAGACGGATCAAGGACGCCTAGAGCGTGACGTCGCACGTCGGCCTCCACTAAGTCTGTAATCGCTCGCTAGAAATCGACTGCGCACTGGAAGCCAAGCACGAGGGCATCATTGATCGAGTTCATGCCGTTGGGGTCGAGAATCACCTGCAAATCCGGTTGTATACTAAGCCATGGTGTGAGCTGAATCAGGTAGGTCAATTCGATGTCCGTCTCATGGTTCTGCCCGGTTAGCTGATTATTGAACCAGTTAATCGAATAGCCGAAAGCGAGCGCGTCATCTGGCCGACTGGGTAGCAAGCCTTCATAAACGAATCCGGTGGAGAAAAACCAGGGTGAGTTAGCAATACTTTTAGGGCCACCCCAACTGGCAAGCAGCCATGTGGTCAGGCCAATGTCATCTACGCTTTCACCTGCGATTAATTGCTGCTCTAGAATGACCCATGCGGCACTCAGTCCCGGCTTAGTAGGAGAGACACCGGCTGGAGGCTTGGTAATACGAGTGAATTGGGCTGTGTCGTGGTAACCACCGACTTGTGCACTTCCTGACAGCGCTTGCGGTTGGCCGAAATCAACGCGCCAGTGATAGCAAATTTCTGCTAAGAACATTGTTCCGTCAAGCGGATCAAAATGAAAGTCCACGCCTCGCTTACTGGGTGCTGTCAGGTCGGGGCGGGATGTGTTCGCGGCCGCAATGGATATTTTCCATTCTGAGTCGATCTGCCAGTCTGCACCAGCCATCCAGAGGGTGCTAGGGCTGCCACTGAAGTTAGGATTGTTCGTGTTTAGGTTCCAGGGATTGTCATTGTAGGCTAGGCTGACGAAGTAGTCCCAGAGCGGGCTGGCAGCAAAATAATCTTCGGGCGTAATACGTCCAAGCCTCGCCAGGACGTTGTCCCACTGGCCGCTCAGATAAACTTCAGACAAGCCGACCGGCACGACACCGCTAAAAAGCGTGGATGGCTGGATGGCGTTGCCGATATCATTGGCGAGGTTTTTGCCTTCAGCGTTGTAGCCGGTTGCTTGAAAGCTCCAAGCGGCCAACCAATCTTCATTGGTGAGCGTGCCCAGTTGGACATTTGCTCCAAACAAGCCCAACGTGGAATAGCGCAGCTTGTTATTCAGCCCACCGACTGGGTTGCCCAACACATCAACGGCGTAATTCGCAATAAAGGTAATGCCTGTTTCTTCAGCAAAATGACCGCGCCAACCATTGGCATCGAGCAGGTATTCTTCATTGGCCAAGGAGAGCAAATCGTCATCTGGAGAGGAGGGGGGGGCAGCCAGCGCGCTGGTGGCTAATATCAACGGAATGGCGAACCGCATTGTAATCTTCGGGTAACGGGTCACTTCAATGTTGCGGCGCATCTAATCGACAACTTAAGGTTTCTTCATGAAACAGGTCAAGCATCTCGAAGAACATAACACACCCCTCAACTTTACTTACGCCGACCGTCACATGGATCAGACGGTTTCCAAATACGCGATTCCCGAGGAAGGCATGGATGCCCGAGTCGCCTATCAAGTCGTCAAAGACGAGTTGAATCTGGACGGTAACCCCGCCTTAAATCTCGCCAGCTTCGTCACCACTTGGATGGAGCCTGAGGCCGACCAACTACTCAAAGAAACCGCCAACAAGAATCTTGTGGATCAGGATGAGTATCCACAAACCGAGGAAATTCACCAGCGCGTTGTCAGTATGATGGGCCGGATGCTCAATGCTCCCAAGGACTGCGATCCCGTTGGCACCTGCACCGTCGGGTCCTCTGAGGCGATCATGCTGGGTTTGCTTGCTCATAAGTGGAGCTGGAAAAAGCGCCGTTCCGATGCTGGCCTTCCCACCACAAATCCCAACGTAGTTTTCTCCGCTGATGTGCATACCTGCTGGGAGAAATTTGCCCGCTACTTCGATGTCGAAATGCGCGTCGTGCCGCTCAAGTCCGACCAATTTTACATGACGGCTGATCAGTTGGATGGTTTTGTCGATGAGAACACCTGCGCGGTTGGTTGTGTGATCGGCACGACTTTCACCGGTCAGCTTGACGATGTGCGCAGCGTTAATGACTACTTGCTCAAGCTCAAGGCCGAAAAGGGCTGGGATATCCCGATCCACTGCGACGGCGCTAGCGGCGGTTTTGTCGCACCTTTCGTTTACCCCGAAGTCGAGTGGGATTTTCGTCTGGAGCAAGTGAAGTCGGTCAATATTTCCAACCACAAGTTTGGGCTCGTTTATCCAGGTATTGGCACGGTGGTTTTCCGTGATCGTAGTGATTTGCCCGAAGAATTGGTGTTCAATATCACCTACCTTGGTGGCTCGATGCCGAACTATAGCCTCAATTTCTCCCGCGCCTCGTCGATGGTGCTGTTGCAGTATTACAACTTCTTGCGCCTCGGCCAAGATGGCTATCGCCGGATCATGAAAAACATCATGGACAACGCGCAGTATCTCGAAGCTCAGTTGCTGGAGCTTGATGTCTTTGAACTGCTCAATGAATCGAAATACTTGCCCACCGTCACTGTTCGTCTCAAGGACCGCTCGATGCCGAACAAGGTCATCTACATGCTAAGCGATTTACTGCGACAGTACGGCTGGATTGTGCCTGCCTATGCATTGCCACCTAATGCTGAAGAAGTTCACGTCTTGCGCATGGTCGTGAAGGAAAATTTCTCTCGTGATATGGCCGAGAAATTTGCCGAAGACATGAAGCTTTGCATCGCAAAGCTCAAGCAGGACGTCACTGATTTTGAAATGCTCAGTGAGGCTAGCCGCAACAAAGGTCGTATTTGCTAATCAGCAATTCGAGCCACGTGCGTTTCGTTTGAGCGTGCATTGCGCCAAGTATTTATCCGGTCAGTTTGCTTGCTTTTATCGAGCGCACACGAAGTTGCCCACAATATTCTGGTTAAAATTAATCATCTCGTGGCTCAGAAAAAACTCAAATTCCTGTTCATCGTTCAAGGAGAGGGGCGTGGCCATTTAACGCAGGCGATGGCTTTGCGGAAGTTGCTTGCCAACCACGGCCATGAGGTCGTCCAGGTGCTTGTGGGAAAAAACGATCGCCGCGACATTCCGCAGTTTTTCAAAGACGGTATTCACGCCCCCGTCAGCATGTATCGCAGCCCGACTTTCGTGGTGGACGCCAATCGTCGCGGCATTTTGATCGGACCAACGATCTTTAAGAACCTGCTTCGCCTGCCGCAGTATATCAAGAGCTTCTTCGTGATCCGCCGCCGCATACGGCGGACGAAGCCCGATGTGATCATCAACTTCTACGAGCTGCTCGCGGGGCTGTCATTCATGCTTTTTAAGCCCAAGCATGCAAAGATTCTTTGCGTCGGGCACCAGTATCTTTTGCACCATCCTGACTTCGAGTTTCCACCCGGCAAGTCCGTTGACCGCACGATGCTGCTCTTTAATAATCGGCTGACCTCGTTTGGTGCGGACAAATTCCTCGCGCTGTCCTTCCGCGAAATGGACGACCTGCCCGACAAGCACATTTTCGTGATGCCGCCACTGCTCCGCGACGAAGTGCTCCAACGCGTGCCGAAGTCCGGCGACTACCTGCTGCTTTATATCCTCAACGACGGCTACGCGGAAGAAGTCGCCAACTGGCAGAAGCAGCACCCCGACGTTGTCATTCATGGATTTTGGGACCGCCCTGGTGCCGAGGAAATGGAGGAGTTTCAGCCCAATTTGTTCTTCCATCGTTTGTCTGGAGAGAAGTTCCTCGACCACATGGCAGGCTGCCGCGCATTCGTCTCGACGGCGGGTTTTGAATCAATTTGCGAGGCCATGTATCTCGATAAGCCCGTGATGATGCGCCCAACCGGCGGCCATTTCGAGCAGCAGTGCAACGCCATCGACGCCGTTAAGGCCGGCGCTGGCATGGCCGCGGAATCCTTCGATCTCAGTGCGTTCATGGACTTCATCCAGCAGGACCGCCCGCCCAATGCCGCGTTCCGCAACTGGGCCCACCGCGCTGATCAACGTTTCCTCGAACTGCTAACTGGCGAACCGCAAATCGAAGCCCCCGGCGGCGAGCCCGCCAAAGAATGCCAGCCCGCCCAGTAACCCCCTCCTTCACCCTACGCTATTTCGCGTAGCGCAGGCGCGTCCCCGCGCCGCAGTTTTATTCAGCTCACTCGGCGTCCGCCCCTTGATTTTAAGGCCACAGCCAAATCAAAAAACCGCCGTAAATCACCATGAGAAAGCCGCCTTCGCCGCGAGAAATCGTTCGCTGCGTAAAGGCCAGCGGAAGAAGAATTACGCTAACGAGCAGCATCACCGCGCCGTCAATCCAGCTAATGCCATCCGCGCTGATGGGCTTGACGACGGCCGTGGTTCCCAAGATGCACAGGATGTTAAAAATGTTGGAGCCGACCACGTTGCCCACGGCGATATCCGTCTGCTTTTTGATGGCGGCCACAATGCTCGTCGCCAGCTCGGGCAGGCTCGTTCCGGCAGCGACAATCGTCAACCCGATCACGGCCTCGGACACACCCAATTTCCGCGCAATCACAATGGCGCCCTCGACAAATAAGTTGGCACCCCACACGAGCAGCCCAAGGCCGACAACGAGGAAAATGACATCGAGCCACCAGGCGTTTTTCGGCGGTTCCGGCGCGTCCATGCTGTCCAGACCCTGCGCAGTTTCGCGTTTGGCGGCATGGATCGTAAAGACCAGATAGGCCGTCAGCATGAGCAACAGGGCGATGCCCGCGATCCGCCCGATGTCGCCATAAAGGATCAAGCCGAAGCCCACGACGGCGGCCCCGATCATGATCGGTATATCGCGTCGGAGTAGGTTGATGTGGATCGTCAGTGGGCGAATAAGGGCCGAGATGCCCAGAATCACGGCGATGTTAAAAATGTTGGAGCCCACCACGTTGCCCAACGCAACCACGCCCTTACCCTGCAAGGAGGCTGAAATGCTCACGGTCAACTCGGGCGCGCTGGTGCCAAAGGCCACCACGGTCAACCCGACAACGAGCGGTGGAATCCCCGCACGGATCGCCAGATTACTACTGCCGCGCACGAGCCCTTCCGCGCCAAAATAGAGCAAAACAATCCCCGCGATTACGAGTAGCATAGAAAGAATCTAAGTGTGTTGGCTGGTGCGCCTTTAGGTGTCTAAGTCGCAACTATCTTACGGCATTATTACGCGCCAACTAATGATGACGAATTCAAAATTCAGGCAAATACAATCGTGCTTTCTGCCGCACACACACCCGCAGCCGCGCCTCCCCCCCACAGTTCCATCCAAAGGTAGCGCAGGCGCGTCCCCGCGCCCGTCTCGTTAGTCGGATTGACGAAATAATTGGCTGAAACTGCGCCGAATTTAATACGCCACGTCGCCTTCGTAGCGCCATTCGTAAAGCCCATTGACGGTGCGGTAAACGCTGTCTACCGGCCAGGCGCCTTGGGCGGTGGTCAGCACTCCGGCAAACTGTGGCATTGGCGCGAAGTGGTTGTCGCTGTTTTTATGAAGGTCCACCATGGTCGCCGTTCGGGGTTCTCGGCCGGGGCCGTAGCTGCGAACGCCTGCGGTAAAGTAGTCCTCGAATTCCTGAGTCGTCGCAAAGGCTTGTCCGGGTTCGCGTTGGGCGTTTTCTTTGAGCTGTAGTTGGATTTCGCCATCGCGTGTGTCAAAGAGAACGGTTTGGCCATCGGCGTCGCGGGCAAAGTCCACTTTCAGGTTGGGGCGAACTTCAGGGAAGCCCAGCTTGGCCAGCGCGGTGACGAGGATGCTCTCGCTGTAGCGATGGTTAACCCAGATCGCTGGCTGTCCCGTGCGAGTATCTCGGCAGGCGATGCGCAACGCGCAATTGCGGCTCGCCGGGCCCATCACGAGCGGCGCCCACTGAGGTGCGGCGTGGCGCATGAAGATCGCGCAGAGGCTCAGCACATAACCCTTTTCAGTCGCGATTGGCTCCAGAAAGGGTAGGGGAATCATTGCGCGGCAGACCGTCTCGGGGACGATTACGTTGGCCACCCAGCGCTCGCTCACGTCCGCCATCAAGCTCGTCACGCGCTCCCGCGGAATCGTCCAAAGACGGTCGCTAACGGGGTCGTGGATCGTAATTGCATCTTCAACGTAATCCATAATGACGGAATTTTCGGAAATTACTGAAAATAAAGCAAGGTAAATGTTTGCCCCTTTTACATGCTGTTGATGGTAGCGTAAGCGCATCCCCGCGCCGCAGTTTCATGATGCTGGCGAAGGTTAGAAGTAGGTGTGAAATGCGCACGTATCTTAGTGAGACACCCAGTTTTTTAGGCTTCTTTGATGAATTGGCCGTAGCACTCTGAACATAGCCAAGTGCTTCCTCCGTAGAAGTATGCTTCACCAACCTCTGGGTCATCGGACTTATGAATCGTCCAGTAACATATGAGACAGTGGTCGTGATCGTCTTCTTTTGCGTATCTTATAAATTTCCAGTTATGCGCTTTGCACCAATTTACGTTTTCGGAAATATCATGAGCATGCCAGTCATTGCCGTGAATTCTGATCTTCATCCGTACTTCTAGTTGAAAGTCTCCACCAAGAACTGAGCTGTCGCTCCTGCAAGGTTTACTATTGCATTTGTTAGGGCACCCAAAACACCACCGCTTAAAATAGCTACTCCGAGTCCGACGAAAGGTGCTACGAGGTTGATGCTTTTTCCATTCATTTTTCCGTGAACAGTCAAAGATATCGTGCGAGTTTACGAGTCCCGATTATCGAGCTGTTGTGTGGAGGCTGGCGAGCCTGAAAGCGAAATCCTGAAGCCAAGCCCTTCTGTTTCTA
>NZ_BMXG01000024.1 GCF_014651635.1 Cerasicoccus arenae
CCCCAATGGTGATGGAGGCGGCGTTAGTCTTGCGGTGCTTAGTCGGTGTTTTGCTCATCTTGAGAAGTATCAGTTCCGGGGAAACGCCTTCTCATTCCTACTGGTTGGGGTTATTTTTAATCCGTAATAAGCACGGCAAATAATATTATCAATCAGTGGCCGATCAGTGCACTATTGAGTTAGGATCGGCGCGCCCGCTATTTGTTGGACGAAATCTGCGGCGCGGCGGCGCGCTTCGGCATCGGCGGCGAGGATTTCTTCCAGCCCTTGTGGATCGCAGGCGGGCACGGCGGCGAGGGTTTGCTCAACGATGCGGGCAATGTCGCAGTAGCCGATGCGGTCGGAGAGAAAAGCGTCCACGGCGATTTCGTTGGATGCATTGAAAACGGCTGGCGCGACGCCTTCGACGCCCATGGCGTTCATGGCCAAACGAAGGCAGGGGAAGAGCTCGTAATTGGGTGGGCGAAAATCGAGCTGGAGCATTTGAGTGAAGTCCAGCGTGGGGTCCACGCCCTCAGCGCGCTCTGGGTAGAGTAGCACATGCTGAATCGCAAAAGTCATCGAGGGCGGCGAGAGCTGCGCGATCACGGAGCCGTCGACATAATGCACCATCGAGTGGACGATGCTTTGTGGGTGGACGACGACCTGAATCTGGTCCGGGCCTTTGTCGAAAAGCCAGTGAGCTTCGATGACTTCCAGGCCCTTGTTGGCCATGGTGGAGGAGTCAATTGTCACCTTCGGGCCCATGTCCCAATTTGGGTGCTTGAGCGCGTTGGCCTTCGTCACGTGCTTCATTTGCGCGGCGGTGAAGTCGCGGAACGGCCCCCCGGAAGCGGTCAGGATGAGCTTGTGCACATCGATGTCGCGCTCGCCTTGCAGGCATTGGAAAATCGCGTTGTGCTCGCTGTCCATTGGCAAGATTTGGCAGCCGTGCTTCTTGGCAGCGGCCATGACGACTTTGCCTGCCATGACGAGAATTTCCTTGCTCGCGAGGGCAATGTCTTTGCCGCATTCAATCGCCGCCAGTGTGGGCTGGAGCGAGAGCGTGCCGACGATCGCGGCCACAACGAGTTCGGCCTCGGGGAGGCAGGAAATTTCGGTCAGGCCTTCGAGGCCGCAGTAGAATGTTGTCCCTTCGGGGAAGGCTCCGCTGGCCCGTGCTTCGTTAAAGGCCGTCTCGTCAAAAATCGACACGTGGCGCACGTCAAATTCGTGGGCGATCTGGGCGAGTTCTCGCCAGCGCGTGCGCCCGGCGATGCCGACGATGTTCAGGCGATCAGGATGTTTGGCGACCACCCGACGGGTGCTTTCGCCGATGGACCCCGTGGCCCCTAGGAGAACGATTTTCTTAGCAGACATTGGCAGTGATAGATTCAGTAGTCAGAAGCGTCGGAGCAACGATTTTTCTTTAGTCTTAATGCCTTAAATCTCAAAAGACATATTGGAAAAGTATGAGCGCGATCGGGCCGGTAAGCACGAGGCTGTCAATCAAGTCAAAGGCACCGCCGATGCCGGGAATGATGGAGCCAGAGTCCTTGACGCCGGCCCAGCGCTTAAGCTGGGATTCCAGCAGATCGCTGACGATAGCCACGCAGCCAATGACGCCGCCGACAATCGCGGTTTTAAAGATCGGCATCGGGATTGGGCAAACTTTCTGGAAGATCACGGCCAGGATTACGCCGACCAAGGCTGAGGCCAAAACGCCGCCCGCCGCGCCTTCGATTGTCTTACCGGGGCTAATCGACGGAGCGAGCTTGGTCTTACCAAACTTTTTGCCAACCAGCAGGCCGCCTACGTCGGAGAATTTTGCCACGGCAATGACCCAGATCGGCAGAAAAATGGAGCCCCATTCGGCCAGCATGAGGCCGTAGAATTGAAGCAGGAACGGCAGGTAAACCAGGCCAAACATCGTTGGCATGAAGCACTCGCCGATTTTAGGTTTTTGCAGGAGTGTGAGCGACAGGATGATCAAGGCGATCGCCGGGACCTCCATGGCACCCGAGACTGGCAGGAAGTAGCTGCCCATCATCACGCCAGCGCCCAGAACAACGCCCAGAATCTTCATTGGCCGAGCCTTGCCGCCTGCTTCGAGCATCGCGTAAAGCTCGAGTTGCGCGAGGATGGTGATCGCCGTCAGCAGAACAACTCCGCCGAAGTTTTTAAAAATCAGAATGACGGCGATGATGGCCCCCCATAGGCCCACCGTGCTGAGTATACGCGCCTTCACGAGTTCGCGATTGCGTGGTCCGTGGGATGCTGAACCTGCTCGCCGGTTTTACCGAAGCGACGCTCGCGTTGCTGATAGGACTCAATGGCTTTGAGGAAGTGTTCCCGGCCAAATTCCGGCCAGAACACCGGGCTGAAAAAGAGTTCAGAATATGCACATTGCATAAGCAAAAAATTGGAAATGCGACTTTCGCCTGACGTGCGGATGAGCAGGTCCGGATCGGGCACGCCACGGGTGTAGAGATAGTTTTCGAAATGCGGCCAGTCGAGGTTGCGGGGGTCTTCCTTGCCCTCACGAACGGCTTCAGCGTAGGCGCGGACGGCGTCCAGAACTTCCGTGCGTGAGCCGTAGTTGAGGGCAACGTTGAGCTGGCGCTCGGTAAAGTGGGCGGTCTGCTCCAGCGCTTTGTGCAGCGGTTTTTGGACGCGGTCGGGAAGTTCTTCGGGGCGCCCAATAACATTGAGCCGGACCTCGTTTTTGATCAGATCCTTGATGTTGCGCTTCAGGAACAGCTCCAGCAGGTCCATCAGTGAGGCAATTTCATCGGGTGGACGTTGCCAGTTTTCCACCGAAAAGGCGAACAGAGTAAGGTGTTCCAGCTCGATTTCCCGGGCGACTTGGATGATCTGGCGCACATTTTCCACGCCGCGACGGTGGCCCTCAATACGGGGTAAGCCACGTTGGCGCGCCCAACGACCATTGCCATCCATGATAATGGCGACATGGCGGAGGCGATTATGACCCTTTGGAGACATGGCGTTTAAGTAAGAAATCTGCGCGGCTGGTTCCGTCAAACCACCCTTTTACTGAATATTCCACCCTGTCTAATTGGTAGGATAAATGCAACATGAAATACGGAGAGCTGCCCCATAACGTTCATTGATCTCGGAGGTCCTATGTGCCTAGCCATTTCGGCCATATGAGGCGGGATCGGCTATGTGGGGTAGACTTTAAGGAGGTATCATCCCTTCTGTAGAACGAGTCGTGCCCACTTCACCTTTGCCTTACTTACCAGGAGGCTAGGCTGATTTTCGATACGAAAAATGCAGGATAATCCAGCCGCTTCAGCGTGTTTAAGGGTACGCTGGACGTCGGTAGGCATAATATATTCGCCCAAACCGGCTGGGCCATTTCGGAGCGAAAGTCCGCATTTTCCGTTTGGTTTTAGCAGTGAGGCAAGTCGCTTGATTGCGTTGTGTTGGGCTTGCGGGTCGAGGTGATGCCAGACCCCATCGGCGAGGATGAAATCCAGCGTCGCTTCCAAGCCATTTAAGCGATTCAACTCGGGCAGGGAGTCTTTGATCCATTCAATTTCCAGCTTCGCATAGTGGTTTTGCGCCGCCGTTAGAAACGCGGGCATCGGCTCCACTGCGACGACTGAGTGGCCCATTTGGGTGAGTGCGGCTGCGTTTTGCCCAACGCCGCAACCGACATCCAGCATACGGCTTGGGGCGGCGGGGAGGTGCGGTAGGAAATCTCGGCAAACTTCGTCGAAACAAAGCGTTTGGCTGACTTCAATAAATCGTTCCACGGACTTTCCGTAGCCCGCAATGCCTGGTACTGCGTGCATGGAGCACTCTATAAGCTCGGCACGGCGGCGAGGAGCTTTTTCGTGTAGGGGTCTTGAGGATTGGAGTAAATTTCTTCGGATGTGGCCTGCTCGACTAGCTTACCTTGGTTCATCACGAGGACAAAGTCGCTAATGTGCTCCACGACGGCGAGGTCATGCGCAATAAACAGATACGTCAGCCCAAGTTCTTCCTGAAGGTCCTGGAGCAGATTGACGATTTGAGCCTGTACCGAGACGTCGAGTGCGCTGACGGGTTCGTCGCAGATGATAAACTCCGGCTCCACGGCGAGGGCGCGGGCGATGCCGATGCGCTGCCGTTGGCCGCCGGAAAACTCATGCGGATAGCGGCTGCGGCTGTCGGCGGGCAGGTTTACTTTGCCCAACAGATCAAGGATACGGGCGGATTTTTTGGCCTTATCCCAGGCAGGAAAATGGATGTCCAGCGGCTCGGAGATAATTTGCTCAATGGTCATGCGTGGATTAAGCGAATTAAACGGGTCCTGAAAGACCATCTGGATTTTTTTGCGGTAGGGAAAGAATGCGGGGCGGGTCATCGCGCCAATATCTTTCATGCCTGGAGGGGCTGAGCTGGAGGCATCTCCGAGGGTGTTGTCGTAGTAAGTCTGCTTTGGCTCAGAAGGCGGCAAATCGCTCTCGGCGAGGGGGGGGGAGTCTGCGTAGAAAATCTGCCCGCTGGTCATTGGGGCGAGCTTGATGATGCTGCGCCCGATGGTGGTCTTGCCGCTGCCTGATTCACCTACGAGGCCTACTGTGGTGCCCTTGGGCACTGCGAATGAGACGCCGTCAACTGCCTTCACTTGGTCGACCACACGCCGCATCAGCCCACCGTGAATGGGGTAATATACCTTGAGGTCGCGGACCTCAAGGAGGGGGGGGGGCTGTTCGACGGATTCAGGCATGGTTTTTAAAAAGCTTGGCTTATCCAACCAGTGATTCGTGGTCGATGGTGGTCAGGCGATGCTGTTTAGCACCGAGGCGGGGGATGCAGGCGATGAGCGCCTTGGTGTATGGATGCTGTGGGTTGCCGAGGACTTCTTCCGTCGGGCCGCTTTCCACGATCTGACCACGGAACATGACGAGCACTTCGTCGGCGAAGTCCTTGATAATGCCGAAGTTATGCGTGATCAGAATAATCGACATCGTGTGCTTCTGGCGCAATTCCTTGAGCAACTCCATGATTTGTGCCTGGATGGTGACATCGAGCGCGGTTGTGGGCTCATCGGCAACGAGTATTTTGGGCTCGCAGGCGAGGGCCATGGCGATCATGACACGCTGCTGCATGCCGCCGGACATCTCGTGCGGGTAGGCCTTGTAACGCTTTTCCGGGTCGCGGATACCCACTTGGCGGAGGGCGTTGACCACGCGACCGGGCACGTCTCGCTCTTCAGGCACGTGGAGCTTGATCGCCTCGGCGATCTGGTAGCCAACGGTGAAGACCGGGTTGAGCGAGGTCGAGGGCTCTTGGAAAATGTAGGCAATCTCCTTACCACGGATCGAGCGCAGGTCTCGCTTGGGCATCTTGAGCACGTCTTGGCCGCGGAGGAAAATTTCGCCGGAAATCTGGCAGGTGGGTGGCTCGGGCAGCAGGCGCGTCAGCGACATTGCGGTGACGGACTTGCCGCTACCGCTTTCGCCAACCACGGCCAGCGTCTTACCTTCGTCCAGATGAAAACTGATGCCCTTGACGGCCTCGGTTACGCGGTCACGGCCTTGGAAATTGATCTTTAAATCTTTGACGTCGAGAAGCGGCATTACGGGCGGGCTGGTTTTGCGGGCATCATATCGCCCTAAATTGCGAAAAATCGGCAATGATGCAAGCGGGATTGCGAAGTGAGTTTTAATGTGCAGCGTTTGCCGGATTGTGAGAACCCATCCAATCCAATGGCGCGCCGCCATCAATGAAGGCATTGCTGCCGCCAAGGCCAACCTGATACCGGGTGCGCTCCTGATCTTCTGTGGCATATTGCTGGTCGTGGGCTACTATCAGGTTGAAGCGGTGCGCAATACATTGGACTGGGTGGGTGAGTTGCAGAAGCGTTTTGGCCCGGCATTCGCGATTCCATCCACGGCTTTTTTCGGCGGCGTCCTGCCGTTGGTTTTTCGGCGGGTTTTCTTGAAAGAGAGCAGCCGATGGCAGGATTACCTGTTTCAATCGCTTTTTTGGGGTGAGAAAGGTCTGGAAGTCTACTTCTTCTATAAGATGCAGGCTGCGCTGTTTGGCCACTCCGCAACCTGGCAGAGTATTTTGCCCAAGGTTTTAGTGGACCAGCTTATCTATGTGCCGCTGGTCGCGGTGCCCAGCATGGTCCTCGGCTACCTTTGGAAGGCGTGCGGCTACAGCATAGCCGATACGCGTGCTGCTCTGCTCCGGCGGAGCTACTGGGAGCGCAGCATCCCCGTCATGATTTCCAACTGGGGCGTCTGGACCCCCGCCGTCATCATTATCTATACCTTCCCGCTGGCCCTCCAACTGCCGTTGGAAAACCTGATCCTCACCATCTGGGTGATGCTCGTGATCCTGCTCACGCGTGAGCGCAGGGCTGCATGATGGCGTTCAATCTGCTTTGCTGCGATCAATCACAGGTTTCATAAACTTCTAGGGTTTTAGCTTCACTTGTCTGATGTGGACATTACTATCGCTTCTGAATTAAATAAGTTGCCCATGCGCTCTATTATTAAATATCTTATTCTACTGCTGTGCTTCGGGCCGATGAGCGCGTTTTCTCAGAATCTTTCTAAGGAAAATATTAGCACTGGCCGCGGCGATTTGTTGCAGAGCGCTCACTCCCATGCGCCAATTTATGTGCCAGAGTGTAGCAGCCCGCAGGCCACCATAAAAAGCTTTAATGAGTTAGCCAAGGCCGTGGGAGATGTCTTCAAGGGTGGTGATTATTATGGCGATGTCGATTGGACTCAGGAGCAGCAGTTGATCGCGCTTTATGGCAAAATGGATTATTTGATGAATACTGATTCGCTGGCAGAAGACGACCGCTACGCACAGATAAACATCATCATCTCTCAGCTCGTTGAAATCCTGGACCGGATCGAAACGCCTGAAATAGAGAGCATTCCGAGTGCTCATGAGCTCCCGGAAGGTGTGGAGTATTGGCAGTTGCCGCGAACGGAAATTTCCTTGGAGCAATTACAGGAGGGGCCTCGTAAAGGTGATTGGGTCTTTTCGAAGCATACCATGCATCAAATGGATGACCTCTACGCACGGGTCGAAACCTTGCCGTATCGCACGGATGCCATCGTCGGCGACATCAACGTGGATGGAGGGCTGCTCGACAACTATATCGCCTTCACCGGCCCGTTGATTCCCGTTGATTTTACAAAAAAAATCCCGCGCGTTCTGCGGGTGAAGCTCTTTGGAGATCCCATTTGGAAGTACCTAGCGACTTTAATTACGCTTATGTTTCTCGGTGCCATTTACTGGCTCGTCCGATTCTTGACTCGTTTTCGGCAAGATAAATACGATAGCCCGAATCATATCGGTATGCAGTTTCGCCGCTTGACGCTGCCATTGTTCATGATGCTGCTGCTGCCGCTAACGATCAACCTGATCACGGTGGACATTCGGTTGCGTATCTTGCCCTTGGCGATCACTGACGACATCCTGTGGCTGGCATTTTATTTTACCGCGTTTTGGCTGAGCGTTTGCGTGGCCAACGTCATTTCGGCCATTATTATCGCGTCGCCCAAAATTAGCCCGTTTGGGTTGGACGCGAGTCTGGTGCGGCTGAGTTGCCGACTCGTGGCCTACCTCGTTGGCGTTTGGATTTTGGTCGAGGGGATGCAGCGTCTCGGGCTCTCGCTGGTACCGCTTATTGCGGGGGTTAGTGTGGGTGGCTTGGCCTTTGCATTAGCAGCCCGACCTACTTTGGGGAACATTCTTGGTGGCGTGCTGATTTTTGCGGATCGCCCCTTTAAGGTTGGGGAGCGCGTTGTCATCAACAAGCATGATGGCGTGGTCGAAGAAATTGGCCTGAGATCAACACGTATCCGCACGCTGGACGGGCATTTGCTAACCGTGCCCAATGAAGAGGTCAGCAGCAGCTACGTGGAAAATATCGGCCAGCGACCACACGTGAAGCGACTGTTAAACGTAACGCTGACCTATGACACGTCTCCCGAAAAAATAAAGGAGGCGATGGACATCATCAAACAGCTTCTCTCGGAGGACGAAGATGGCGGCAAAACCGCCGAGGACTTGGGACGCCCGAGCAATCGGCATGTAAACTCCGGCGATTTTCCGCCGCGTGTTTATTTCAACGATCTCAATGCCGATTCGCTAAACATCATGGTCATCTACTGGTTCACTCCTGCTGATTACTTTGACTATCTCGCGCACGCTACTTGGTTCAACCTCGAGCTCATCGGGCGCTTTAACGCCGCAGGCATCGACTTCGCATTCCCCACCCAGACGATCGAATTGAAGCAAAACGAATCCGGGCCATCTACGCAGCCGAACACGTCAGACGCCTGACCAAGGCTTCGGGCAGATCGGCCAATGAGCGCGAAATGCGCTACATTTTGCAAGTGACTCATGGCGCGGGATGCGAAAATGTGCCGCGTGGTCAAATTCGTTCTTAGTAACCGTTTCGTCGTCGGCGTTTTTGTGGCGACGTTGCTGGCGGCGGTTATTCCGCAGGGTGCGGCGGAGGGGAGTTGGCTGTTCCCGCAGTGGACGACGAAGATTGGCGTGTTTGTTATTTTCTTCCTGCAAGGGATGATTCTGCCAACGGAAGAGCTACGCCGGGGCCTTGCGCAATGGAGGGTCCACGGTTTTACGCAGTTGTTTATTTTTGTTGTGATGCCGCTGTTGGCTTGGTTGTTGAGTTTGCCTTTCACCGAGATTCTCGGCCCGGCGCTTACATTTGGTTGGCTGTTTCTGGGCATTGTGCCTTGCACGATTTCGACCTCGGTCGTCTATGCGACGAAATCCGGCGGTTCGACAATTGTTGCCCTGTTTAATACGTCCGTGGCCAACGTGCTCGGTATTTTTATTGTGCCCGCGTTTTTCGTCTGGTGGACGGGGAACTCCGGCGAGGGGGCACCGATTGGGGAGATGCTGCTCAAGATCGTTATTTTGCTGCTCTTGCCATTGATATTAGGGCAGGGGATGCGGCCGCTTCTGCGGGCATTCATTGATCGGCACAAGCACCTGCCAGGGAAGATTACGCCCTACATCATCTATTACATTATCTACCTGTCATTTGCCCAAGCGGTGCTCAATCGATTCTGGGAAAAACAACCGCCAGCCGCCTTGGCGATTTCTTTTGGCGGGACGGTTCTGCTGGCGCTGGTTTCCTGGAGCCTCTGTGCGCTGGCGCTTCGTTCACTGCCCTTCAAACGGGAGGACAAACTAAGCGCCTTCTTTTGCTCGACTCAGAAAACCGTGGCGGCTGGTGTGCCGATGGCCCAAAGCTTATTGGCTTTCCACGAGTGGGACACTGGCGTCGTCCTGCTGCCGCTTTTATGTTACAGCTTGCTCCAGCTTTCACTTGGTGGGTTGATCGTGGGAAAACTTGAAGCAAAAAACGTTGCTGAGCGTTGACGACTTGGCAGAAGGACTACACGCTATTGCTTTCGTCATCCGACAAAATCACGAACCACACAATATATTAAGATTATGGCTTACGAACTTCCAAGTCTCCCCTATGCGTACGATGCGCTCGAACCGCATATCGACGCTCAGACGATGGAAATCCATCACAGCAAGCACCACGCTGCCTATGTCTCCAAGCTCAATGCCGCGCTTGAAGGCAGCGGCTACGATGCACCATGCTGCGTCGCTGAGCTCTGCGCAAAGATTTCCGATGTGCCTGAAAAGATCCGCACTGCAGTCCGCAACAATGGTGGCGGTCACGCCAATCATAGCCTTTTCTGGACGGTCATTGCGCCAAACGGCGGCGGTGCACCAACCGGTGAAGTTGCCAAGGCCATTGATTCCGCTTTTGGCTCTTTCGACAAGTTTAAGGAGGAATTCGCCGCTGCTGCTGCGAATCGCTTTGGCTCCGGCTGGGCGTGGCTCGGTGTGAAGGACGGCAAGCTCTGCGTCTGCTCCACTCCAAATCAGGACAATCCACTGATGAAGGGCTTGGTCGATTGCGTTTGCACGCCGATTCTCGGCCTCGACGTCTGGGAGCACGCCTATTACCTGAAATACCAGAACAAGCGCCCAGACTACATTGCAGCCTTCTGGAGCGTCATCAACTGGGACAAGGTCAACGAATACTACGCCAAGGCAATTGCCTAGTTTCGGCGATAAGCTCGTATGAATTTCAGCCCCGGTCAGTTTTGGCCGGGGCTTTTTTTTGAGGTTAAAGGTAAGAGTGGAGAGGTTAAAGTATGTGGGGCAGGAGGGCTTCATCGCTTGACTGTAAAATGGATTTTGGTCTGCAACTATTGCGCCTGAATATGCTTTAACCTTTAACCTCTTCACTTTAACTTGTAGCCTTCTATCCCCATGATTCGCCGAGCTGTTGTTTTCTTTTTTCTCCTTACTCTTGCTACGCTGGCTCATGGCCAACGTTATGACCCGGGTTTGATTGGCCGCTGGAAGGTGGAGTTTCAGGACCCGCCGGAGCGTAAGATCGTTGAAGCGCAGTTGGCCTCGCTTAATTTGGGGCATCTGGGTTCACGGCTGAGCTTGCCGACGCTCGACCCGCTGATCATTACGATTTCGCGCAATAAATTCCTCGTGCAGGCCGAGAGTCATCTGTTGGAGGCTTATAATTGCGTCTTGGAGCCCGACTCCATTGTCATCCTCGACCGCCAAGAGAGACTCGCCGTTGTTCCTCTAGAATATAATTACACTTTGGAGGGCAATAAACTCACCTTAACGGGGACGCTGAATAAGATCAACAACCTGCCGGTTAAGCTCGAGTTACGACGCGTGATGGCGATCCCGACCTATGTGGACGGCACCCGTGGCTGGCTCACCCGTCAGGGCTTTCTTGATTTGGGCAAGCTCAGCATGTTTCGCGGAAATCAGGTAGTCATCATTCAGAAGGACAAGCAGCAGGTTCGTTATGAAATTGGTCAGCTTTCACCGCTCGATCAAGTTTCCCTGCATGAGCCGGAGCTCGTTGCCCCAGACCGTATTCAGGCCACGTATGAGATGGAGGAAAAACGTATCGCGAGCCTGCCTTACCCGATCTTATCTAATAATGCCGCCGCGGCGAACCCCATGTATTTTACCAAGGAATATTTCTTCGATGAGGACGCCATGAACGAGGGCTATCTGATTACGATTTATAACACTCCCGATGGCGAAATCACCTTCCGTGCGCATGGCACAGGCGGCGGCACGAAGCAGGGCGATACCGACATTCGCTACATGAAAGATCGCAAGAACCAAGATCGCATGGTCATTTGGGTTGCTGATGAGGAAATCTATGAGCGGACAGAAGAAGACATGAAATAGCGCGAGGCGCTGATCAGCCATTGGTCACGGTGCTTCGTAAATGGCCTTCAATTTCATGCAAAGCGTTTGGGTGCTTTTTTGGTAAACGGATGGTCTTTGTGGGCAAATGTTTCATATATCTACTTCACTTTTCGGGGTTTTCGGTCATGATTGAGCTCACACAAGCATCACGAGAAAATAATTACTATGAGCACTGCCACCACGCTTCCTGAATACGTTGACGGGCTCCCCAATATTGCGGGCGCTGAATCCCTCATCGAGGCTACCATTGCCGAGGCCGCGAAGACCTCCCCCTACGCGGGCGATAATTCGATCAACTTTGATCACATTAAGAGCGCCGCGGCAATTGCGCTGCACCAGCATCAGCCGCTCATTCCTCAGCGTACAGGCAACCTGCAAACTGCGCCGCTAATCAGCAATCTGCGGCACATGCGGGAACACCCGAACGAGGGCGATAACCATAACTGGTCAGCCTTTGCTTGGTGCTACAAGCGCATTGGTGAGTTCGTGCCCGAGTTGATTCATCAGGGGAAGCAGCCACGTTGCATGCTGGAGTATTCCGGCACACTGTTCCACGGCCTTCGCGACATGGGCTTGAATGATGTCATTGACAGCCTGAAGGGCGTTACCATGAACCCCGACTACCGCCATTGCATTGAGTGGCTGGGCATGCCTTGGGGGCACGCTGTTGCGCCTTCGACTCCCGTGCAGGATTACCGCCTTCACGTGAAGGCTTTCCAACAGCATTTTGCGGGCATTTTTGGCTTGGAGGCTTTGGGCCGTCTGCGCGGTTTTTCTCCTTCGGAAATGGCGTTGCCGAACCAGCCCGACGTCGCCTACGAATTCATTAAGACGCTCGTGGACTGCGGTTACGAGTGGGTGCTTGTGCAAGAGCACACTGTGGAATTACCCGAGTCTGGGCATGGTCCGCAGGCCAAGCACCTGCCTCATCGCCTCGTGGCGAAAAACTCCGAGGGCGAGGAAGTGAGCATCATTGCGATCATTAAGACGCAGGGCAGCGACACCAAGCTCGTTGCCCAGATGCAGCCTTGGTATGAGGCGCAGAGTCTCTCTCGTTGGGAGTTGGCAGGTAAGCAGGTCCCCCCCCTCGTCACTCAAATTGCCGACGGCGAAAACGGCGGTGTGATGATGAACGAGTTTCCGGGCAAGTTTAAGGAAGTATGCGCCAACGCCTCCGGCACGGACACTCCGATGATGAACGTTTCCGAATACCTCGATAAGCTCTTTGGCATGGGTATCAAAGTCTCGGATCTCCCAGTTGTGCAGCCCGCGCAGCAAAAGAAGATCTGGGATCGAGTGAAGCCTGGCTGTGGCCCTAAGAAGCTCGAAAAGGCCATTGAAAAGCTCAAGGAAGAAGACCACCAGTTCCACATGGATGGCGGCAGCTGGACGGATAATATATCGTGGGTCAAAGGCTATGACAATGTCCTTGGGCCAATGGAGGAGGCCAGTTCGATCTTCCACGAAAAGGTCCTCAAGCCCGGTATGCCCACCGACGAAAATCGCTACCGCAATGCCCTATTCCACTTGATGAGTTCGCAGACCAGTTGCTACCGCTATTGGGGCCAGGGCGAATGGACGGACTTTGGCCGCGAAATTTGCCGCCGCGTCGGTGCCATTGTGGAAAGCGATTATTAAGCCCTCATCTGGGCGGATTCTTCAGACGGAATTCCGAGGTGGTCGCTTAGGCATTCCGGAACTTTTGCCGACGCCGCTGGCAAATGAGAACTGCGACAGTAGCCCAGCCTAGGCCTAGAGCGTATGTTGCTGGCTCGGGCACGGCAGTAAAGCCAACGATTCCCTTGCCGGTTCCATCGTCGAAGAGAAAGGTGATCTGATAGCTCAGGAAGGGTTCGATGCCAGTGTTTAGGTGCCCATCGGTGCCGTCAGGTTGATCATCCACCTTCACCAACGCGGGATCCTTGAGTACCTTAGCCAAGTATTCATAGAGCGATCCCCCCCCAAACGCTCCTACAGCGAAGTTTGTTCCATCCACTAGGACGCTGTTGTCTTCGAAGGTGGTAAGATACTCGCTCGGTACATTTGGCACTGTGATATGTGGCTCGATCGAATGGCCCGGCCCTTCGACAATTGCGGCATCAGGTGCCCCAGAGTCAATTGTCGTTGGAATTGCTTCCGAAGACAGGTTTTGCCCATCAAAAGAGATCGTCGTGTTAATCTGCTTTTGGTTATAAGCTTGGTATCCAGTATTGGGGAAGGTGTTGTATTCGGTCGGGATATTATAGGTGGGATTCAGTGGAGCTGTGGCCGTGAAATTGGCAATCTGTGCATCAGAAACGCCCAAGTAGAGGGATTTTGTGCCAGAAGCGACGTCTACCGTGAAGCCAGACTTCAAGCCCGATCCAGCTGGGATTTGCCCAAAAATCGAGTAGAGATAGAAGTCACTGGGGTCTCCTGAAAAGTGGTCTGGCGCAAGGCCAGCGCCGATAATGCCATGGAAGTCCCCATTAGCCACGGTTCCTCCATTCGGATAGGTCGCAGTATTGTAGCTGCTCCCAAAATTTACGTTCGATACGGGGACGGGTTGGCCCGCGCGGTCATGGAACACCACGGCACCTGAATACTCGTTAAAGGGGTGGTTGCTTGAAGTCGCAATGCCATAGCTGGCAATGGACGAATTGCCGGTATTCGAACTCGTGCCCAAGTCGACGCCAGTATTGGTGATCAGTGAGCTGCTGCCAGTGTCGAATAAGAATAGCTTGGGCTCAGTTGTCCCAGAACCAGCCTGAAAGCTGACCTCAATGCCAATACGCAAATCATCGCTGCCATCGTAGTGGAGCACGAGTGGGATTTCGACTTGGGCTTCTGCGGTGCAAGCTACAGTGAGTAGTATAAGCCCAAATAAATGGGCATGGAGGTTAGCGAGCAGGTTTTTCATCCAATGATAAGGAAATGAGTGTGAATCGAAACTAACATTGAGCCGTTTTAGGCCTTTAACTCCGTAGAAGAGTAAGGTTATTATTTACCACATATTGTGCCAAGTTTACCCCGTATTCAATTTAAAAACTGCTTCAGTCGCACTATAAAATCGCATTCCACATTTCGGGCAGTGTCGGTACGTATTTAGAATATCCCGCTGACATGCTCTTGAAAAATCAAGATTGCCGAAGGTACCTAATGCCGCTTACCGTCTGTGGTCAGTTCTCTCACCATGACTGTACATCACGCGCTTGTCCTAAACTTTCACCAGCCCCCGCATAATCTCGACGATCTGCTGGAAACGAACCCATGGGAGGTCAAAGAGATTCTCTTTGCCATGGATCGCATGCCCCGCGCCTTGTGGGGTTACGAGGACATTGCCCGGGTGCACATGTCGCTTTCTGGTACGTTGCTGGAGAGTCTGGCCTCGCCTGAGTTTCAGGAAAAGGTCTACGGCGTTGTTAAAGTTGGCGATCTGCTCTGGCAGCTTCAGAACAAGCGCCTCTTTAATGTGCTTGGCACGGGCTACTATCACCCCGTGCTGCCGCTGATACCCAAGGAGGATTGGAGCGAACAACTGGCTCGCTGGAAGGGCCTTGCGCAACACCTGTTTTGGCGAGAAGATTTTGGCGGGTTCTGGCCGCCGGAAATGGGTTTCACAATGGAGCTTATCCCGCTGCTCAAGCGTCTTGGCTATCGCTACGTGTTGGTGGACGACGTTTATCTGGAAGCCGCTGAGGGTGAGATGTCTTGGCCCGAGTTGCGTTACCGTCCCCATATAGCAGAGTATGGCGGTGAGGAAATTATCGTTATTCCCCGTGAGCGTGAGCTATCCAATGCGCAGCTTTCCGGTATGGACCCCGAGTGGTTTGACCACGAAGTCAAGGAACGCACGAAGTTCTGCGATTTCGAGCCACTTGTCACGACCTGTAGTGATGGGGACAATGGCGGTTGGTTCCGGAATTACACGCCTGAGGCCAATTTCTGGCACGCTTTCTACCAGCCATTTCTCAACCGAGCTCGTCTGGAGGGGCAGATTGTTCCGACCTTTATTGACGATTACATCAGCAAGCACGGTGTTGGTGGTAAGGTGAAGGTCAAGACAGGTGCCTGGAACACCGAGATGCATTATGGTGACGATTTTACACAGTGGACAGGAACTCAGGAGCAAAAAGATGCTTTAGCCCGTATCCATGAGATCAGCAGCGCCATTCACTTCGTTAAGTCGGAGGCCGAGGCATCCTCTCCACGGAATCCTGAGCATTTGGATTATCATCTCAATGAGGCTTATTGGCATCTTCTCCGGGCGGAGACGAGTTGCAATCTCTATTGGGGTAATTCCTGGACACAAAAAGTCCACGACGACTTAAATGCCGCTTGTGCTGAACTTGATAACGCACGTCGCGGGTTCTAAATGAAAAGGTTTTTACCCCCTTTATAATAGGGTATCTTGAATCTTCGTAAATTTGCAATCTGGTGATTTTTCGATTATGTATGTATATAAATTAAATATACATCTATGCGAATTTCAATGGGCGAAACGAGAGGTTACAGACTCATGCTTTTCACCTGCATGGCTTTTGTTTTGCCATTAGGTGCAGATACTACTTGGAATGGAAGTGGGGGGAATAATAACGTAAATAATTCTAGTAATTGGACAGCAGGCGTTCCATTGACGAACAACTCCGCTAAAGGTCAAATATTAACCTTCGGTGCTGAGTCTGGGGGAGGGGATTATATCGTATTACTCAACCAGGGCGATAATAAGGATGTACAAGACGCTGGCACGATTTTGATAAATGGCGGTTCTACTGGTTACACCTTCAATCGAACGGGTTCTCATTCTTATGCTGTTTTCGGGAGAGATCCTACGGGTAATTCGATCGTCAACACTTCGGGCAATCTGGCTACGTTTAATGTGCCCATTGAGCAGAGTGCGCAAAACAGCTCTTCGTTTACGGAAAGTATTTGGTCTCCCGGTTCGGGAGGATTGATGTTCAACCAGACAGTATCGTTCGCTAATAGCGCCAAGGATGTGCTCGTTTCTGGCTCGGGGAATGTTGATCTGAATGGCAGTTCATCTCTCGCCAATTCCACTGGCTCCTCCGCAGTTATTTACGCAGGAACAGGCACTACGATTACTGTGAGCGGCACCGTAGGGATTACTGGGGATAATGCGGGAATGCATGGTATTGGGGTCCGTGGAGGTACCTTCTTGTTGGATGGTCCAACTGGAGTAGACCTCATTCAGGACTCCGATAATACTGCACGTGGGACGAGGCTTGAGCTGCAAGGGGGGACGTTTGGCTACACCAGCGCCGATAATGACGTACGTCGGGCAGAGTTCTACCGCAGCCTAACCGCGACTGCGGATTCAACCATTCAATTTGGCAATAATGTTGGTGGGGGTACTATCGCGTTCGTCGATACGAATACTACCGGTGGCAATTTCAACAACAACATCATTGTGATGTCGAATTGGAATGGCACGTTCGACACCGGTGGCGGCACAGACCAGTTTGTCTTCAGTTCTCTGTATAATGGAACAACGGAAGTGATGGTGGGCGATACTCTGCCAAATGTGCGTATTTTTGCATCGGATGGATTTGCGTATTATGCCCAGGCAATCGCTAGCCCAACATATCTAGGCGCGATCGAGCTTGTGCCCGGCATGAAAATTTTGCCAGAACCTACTACATATGCTTTTGGAGGGTTTTTTATATTGAGTATTGTTTTTTTTGAATGGCGTAGACGAAATAAAGTTATTATGTTTAGTGAAATTGTTTAACTGGTTTCGGTTACATAGTTTTATTTATGTTAATAGTATCTTGATTTATTGTTTGTAGAGTGTCGGTTGTTTTTTGGTGAATTGAATAATTACTTCTATATGATTGGTTTTATAGGTGAAAAGTGCATTGGCCATTTCCGCTCTATACAGCAGAGCTTGCGTCAAGGAATAGGGTGTTCCCCTCGACCCATTTTCCCGGGATATAAATATATTGAGGTGATTCCGGTGATCCGAAGACGCCATTGTTGATGGATTGAACCAGTAGTTCCACGGCACGTATTCCGGATAGCTGGTTGTTTTGCTCAATTCCGCTGATAGTTGTAGCACCTGGGCTAGTTGACAGGCAAACATAGCTTAGTTGATCGGGTATTCGCATGCCAGTCGATCGAAGCAAATGCAAATGGCGGTCACTATCGGTTATCAGAACGTCCAGCTTGTTTTTTGCCGTATACTCAAGCAGATTGCTTGGTTGGCTTTTGGTTGGGCGGAGATGCAATGGAACGCGTTGGTTTTCTGCAATCTGCGACTGATACTCGTGGTAGTGCGCCGACCATGCGTTTTCAATGCGCTCGTTTATGCCAACATCTAGGCTGCAGCCCACGCGTTTATAGCCCCGCCTTCGTAGTTCCTGCAGGATTTGTTGCATGGAATGAGCGTGATAGTGCGAGACCATCGATATTTGGCGGTTACGCACGCTTTGGCCCATACAGACAACTGCGAAGGGGCTGATATCCATCTCAAACTCAAGACGATCATCCGGAGTTGGCGCGACGAGGATGCCAAGTATGCCGCGGGCGATCAGGATTTTTCGTAAGCGATCAAAGTTCATTCCCTCTTCGCTAAGGGAAAATTCTTTCAGGTTGTATCCCAACTCATTGGCGCGTTGAAAGGCACCCATAATGGCCAATTTATTGTTTGGCATCTGACGCCATTGCTCCTTTTTCCGGTATTTGGATAGAAGGGCGAGCCCGGCACGCTGCGACTGCAATCTCCCGCGTCGCACTTGGCTCAGCAGCGTTTGTATATGCGGGTTAGCCTGATAACCCATCCTTGAGGCCAGCGACTGGATCGACTTTCTGGTTTCTTCAGAAATTCGGTAGTGGTTCCGTAATGCGAGGGATACGGTCGTGTGCGAGCAGCCAGCAGACTTCGCAATATCTCTGATGGTGACTGTGCGGTTTTCCACGTAAACCAATCTGGCGATTGAGCTTCGTGGGTCAAGGAGAACAGACTCCAATGAGGTGCTTTCGCAACGCCTCATTGGAGCTCGTCTAAGCTATTATTCGGGCTTTGGCAGAGGCTTGCACAGAGCGATAAGCTCGTCGACGTGTGCAGTTGCGAGTGCCACGCATGTATCAGCAGCACCGTAGTAGATTTTTACCTCGCCGTCATCTTCAAGAATCATTCCGCCTGGGAAAATGACGCTGCCTCGGAATCCATCGGCTTCGTATGGGGCATCAGGAATCAGAAGCGGCTGATCGGACAGACCAATGACCTTTTGTGGATTTTCCAGATCCAGCAACATCAGGCCAGCATAGTAGCTCTTTGTCCACTTTTGGTCTCCCCATGCTTTCAGCAGTTGGCTCTCATCTTTGTTGACTGCGTGAATGGTGGTTAACCAACCTTTGGGGGTGCGGATAGGTGGGGCCGCTGGTCCAATTTTGCAATTGATGTATGGGACTTCCTCGCTCCCGAGCAGCAGACGGGTGTCCCCCCAGTAGCGTAAATCCGGTGAGGCGGAGGACCAGATTTCAAAGGCTTCCGCTTTGCCCCGACCATAGACTGGGAAGGGGCGCTCGAGTCGGTAATATTTGCCCTGAATTTTTTCTGGAAACAGCACCATATTTCGGTTGTCCGGACTCGTTAAACTTAAAAGCTCAAATGAGCGAAAATCATCGGTCTTTAGAATGACTCCGAGGATGCCATGCCTTGTATCCATGGCGGCACATAGATAGGACTGCCCGTCAATGACGGTGATACGTGGGTCATACACGCGTCGGATTTCGCCTAAACCAAAACGTTCATCGTGAGAATCTGCAAACCACTCACGCGCCTGCTCCGCGTTTAAGATTGGCTCCTTTTCTACCTCCCACGCTATCCCGTCTTTACTGCGCGCCAAGCCAAGGTTGCAGCCGCCAAAGGCAGCTCCACTGATATAGTCGTAGTCATTGCGGAAGACCATGATGTATTCGCCGTTGATCTTGGCGACACCAGCATTGAATACGCAGTCTGCTTTGTACGGGACTTGGTCAGCAGTTAGAATGGGGTTTTGTGGGCTTTTCTTAATCATGACATTAAGCATATTATCGTTAACTCGCATTACGAGTTTCTTTGAGGTTTCCACGTAAAACAATTTGGCCGCTTCAATCTACATTTTCCTGCTTTGGGTAAAGCCGCCGCTATATTAAACCTTGCTTCGGTTGACAACTCGCGTCTGGTATTCCCCTTTTCGACCAATGGCCTACGACTTTACCTCTATCCTAGACCGCAGCGGCACGGGCTCACTGAAGTGGGACCGCTATGCTGGCCGCGATGTGCTGCCTCTTTGGGTGGCCGACATGGATTTCCGTTCCGCACCGGAAATCATTGATGCGCTCAACGCACGTACCGCACATGGCGTGCTCGGTTACACCTTGCCGAACACCGAAGTCGTCGACGCAGTGTTGGGCTATTTGTCCCGCGTCCATGGCTACGAGGCCAAGGCAGAGTGGCTACATTGGCTACCAGGAGTCGTCCCCGCACTGAATGTTGTGGCCCGTGCCTACGGTGAGCGCGGCGATTCGGTGCTGACCTGCACGCCGGTTTACCCGCCCTTTCTGTCGTGTGGTCCCTGGCAGGAGAAGTCGTTGATTTCTAGTCACCTCAAGCAACAGGATGGTGAGTGGACCTTCGATTTTGACGACCTCGAAGCGAAGGTGACGCCCAACACGCGGATCTTCATCCTCTGCAATCCGCACAACCCCGTCGGTCGCGTTTACCGCGAAGATGAGTTGCTGGCCATTGCGGATTTCTGCAAACGGCACGACCTGATACTCATCTCAGATGAAATCCACTGCGACCTGCTTTTTGACGATAACAAGCACCGAATGACGGCCACATTGAGCGAAGAAATCAACCAGCGAACGGTCACGCTCAACGCGCCTAGTAAGACATATAATATCCCTGGTCTGGCGTGTTCGTTCGCCGTGATTCCAAATGCTGAGTTGCGCCTGCGTTTCAAGCAAGCTGCACGGGGTTTTATTACCGAGGTCAACCCCTACGGATATGTTGGGTGCGCGGCGGCGTATAATCACGGTGAACCATGGCGTCAGGAACTGATGACATATCTGACCGGCAACCGCGACTACCTCTACGACTTTGTGTCGCAACACTTACCGGGCATTGAATTCCAGCAAACCATGGAAGCGACTTATTTGGCCTGGATGAATGTCGAGGACCTGAAAGCCAAGGGTGTGGAAAATCCGCACGCGTTCTTCATTGAGCATGGCGTTGGCCTGTCGCCGGGTTCCGATTTCGGAGACGACCGTTTCTTGCGCCTGAACTTCGGCTGTCCACGTTCCGTTCTGGAGCAAGCGCTTGAGCGCATGGCCAAGGCCGTGGCGGGTTTGTGACTTTTGCGCTACGGGTGTTCCTGCCTTGACTTCCCATCGGCGAGGCGCATTCCTTTTGGCAATGTTTGCACAGAAACATGTCAACCGTTGGTTCGTCGTCGCGCTTCTTGAGCGTGGGGTGTCTCTGGCGTAAGTTGATTTCAACACAAAGCAGAGGCTCCTTGACCGGGTTGGCCTCTGCGAGTTGTAAACTAGGATTAGCAGGATAACCATTCGGCGAGGCGCTTCAACCTCACCCATGAATGATCGAACAATCCGCTTACCAATCCTAAATCTGAGCGCCGCTGCACAGGGTGTCTTCCTGATGCTCGCGTCCGTCGTGCTCTTTTCCGCGAACTGCCTGGTGGTTAAATACCTGGGCACGCAAGGTGAGGTCTCATTCTGGGCAGTGAACTTCTACCGTGGCGTGGCGGGGACGGCGTTTGCAGTGCTCTTGGCGGGCGTGGGCGCTCGGCAGATTTTACGCGTGTTCTATCGGCCGATGCTTATTATTCGCGGTGTCCTTGGTGGCGTAGCCTTAGCGATGTTTTACGTAACTGTGTTCCACATGGATCTGGGAACGGCGAGCGTGCTCAATCTGACCTATGTTCTCTGGGGTACGTTGTTTGCAGCGATTTTCCTCGGAGAGCGCCTTAATAAAATGCAGTGCATCGGCCTTGCAGTGGCCTTTATGGGTATACCGCTGTTGACAGGCTTTTCGCTCGCCGGCGTGGGTGTCTATCACTTGTACGCGATTGGTGGGGCCATTTCGGCAGGTGGTATTGTCATGCTGATCCGATTACTGGTGCGAACGGAGAGCACGACCACCATTTATGCCGCGCAGGCCATCTACGGTATGTTGGTCGCCGTGCCATTCATTGGGTTGGCAGACCTGATGCCCAGCCTGAGCAATGTGTTGATTATGCTGGGCGCTGGAATTCTGGTGGCCGGTGGGCAGATGGTAATGACAATTGCTTACCAGCGGTTGCCAGTGGCGCAGGGGGCATCGATCCAACTCATACTTCCGGTGATGAATGCTATCGGCGGTGTGGTGTTTTTCAGTGAGTCCTATGGCGGTTTTGAATTGGCCGGTAGTGTGTTGATTCTCTTCGGCAGCGGATGGGTCGTTCGCGCCAAGACAAAGAAGGAAAATTGATCTGGTAAGGGCGGTTGAGGCAACCGCCCTTACCTTCTTCCTTGCCGCGACCGATGATTCCCGCATAGACAACAACCCTTCAGATGAAACCCGACCTCTCTATCGAATCCCTGGCCTTGCCACATGTTGCCGCAATGCACGCCTACGTGCCCGGTATGCAGCCAATGGAAAGCGGCTGGGTGAAGCTTAACACCAACGAGAATCCGTTTCCGCCGAGCCCAAAAGTAATTGAGGCAATCCAGCGTGAATTGGCAAATGAAGCGCGCGGGCTTCGGCTTTATCCGAACCCGACTAGCGCCCCCCTGCGTGCGACCATTGCGGCGCATCATGGGCTGAAGGTGGAGCAGGTGCTGGCCTCAAATGGCTGCGACGATGCGCTTAATCTATTGATGCGAGTCTTCTGTAGTGTCGACCGACCCGCTGGTATGACCGTTCCCAGCTATTCTTTATATACGGTTCTGCGTAGTATTCAGGCAGCTGAAATGCGTGAAGTGGAATTTGACCGTAGTTTTGAACTGCCGATAGACGCCATTGCGAGCAGCGGAGCAAATATCTTCTTTCTGACTTCACCGAACGCTCCGACCGGCGTCAGCTTTGCGCCTGAGCGCATTGCGGAGCTGTTGGAGAAGTTCTCTGGCATTTTGGTAGTAGACGAGACTTATGCGCCCTTTGCGGAGCAGAATTGTGTCAGCTTATTGGCGGATAATCCACGTCTGGTGATTGTACGCAGCTTCTCCAAGGCTTATGCGTTGGCGGGTATGCGGACGGGCTATGCGTTGGCGAATCCGGAAGTCATCAGCCTGCTCGATCGTGTGCGTGACAGCTATAACCTCGACCGCTTGGCTCAAGTCGCCGCCAAGGCCGCGCTGGAAGACCAAGCGTATTATCAGGGAACGATCGAGGCGACCAAAGTGCTCCGTGACAAAGCAGCGGCTAGTTACGAAGAGCGCGGTTGGTTCGTCTACCCGAGTGCGGCGAATTTTCACTTTGTCGAGCCGCGTAAGGGGGGGGGGGCAGGCAAGGCGGTCGCCCAAGACCTTTTCCAATGTCTGCTCGATAACAAAATTCTTGTCCGGGCTTTTCCGAACCACGCCTTGACTCAATCTTTTCTCCGTATCAGCGTAGGCAGCGCTGAGGAGATGAACCGCCTCGGCGAAATATTAGACGCATGGCAGAAGAAGTAGAAAACAACGCGCGTAGCGCTGCAATCACCCGTGAAACCAAGGAAACGCAGATCACGCTTTCCCTGAACATTGACGGGACGGGCCAATCGTCGATCGACACGGGTATTCCGTTTTTCGACCACATGCTGGACTTGTTCGCCCGGCATGGGTTGTTTGATCTGGAAGTCAAAGCGACTGGCGACCTCGATGTCGATTATCACCACACGGTGGAAGACGTCGGTATCGTGCTCGGTGAAGCCGTCAAGCAGGCCATTGGTAATAAACGCGGCATGAAGCGCTATGGTTTTTTTATTCTGCCAATGGACGAATGCCTCGCGCAGGTTGTGATCGACTTGAGCAATCGCCCAATCTTCCGCTATAAGGTGGAGGCTGCAAACGTCATGATCCGCGACTTCAACATTGCACTGGTCAAGGAGTTCTTCCAAGCCTTCACGAACGCTGTGGGCGCGAATTTGCACATGAAGCTCGAATATGGCGAGGAGCCGCATCATATTGCCGAATCACTCTTTAAATGCTTTGGGCGCGCGCTTGATGTCTCTACGCAGATCGATCCGCGCATGGGTGACCGTTTGCCCAGCACGAAGGAAGCACTATGAGTTCAGCGCCGAAATTGGCGATCATTGACCCAGGTATGGGCAACCTGCGCAGCGTCTGTCGCGCGTGGGAACATGTCGGTGCTGACGTGCATTTGGCTGCCTCTCCGAAGGAAGTTGGTGATCCCGACGCGCTCGTTTTTCCGGGGCAGGGGGGGATGCCACATTGTATGAATGCACTGCGGCAAACTGGCTTTGATGCAGTTATAAGAGAATGGATTAGTGCCGATAAGCCCTACTTCGGCATCTGCTTGGGCATGCAGGCGCTGTTCGAATATTCGGAGGAAGGGGATTCTCGAGCACTGGGAATATTTTCCGGAAAGGTAAAAAAATTCAAACTCGGCCCGGAGTATAAAATCCCGCACATGGGCTGGAATGCCGTTCAGTTCAGCGATCCAGCGCACTCAGCTGTGGCTGGGGTTGAAAATGGCGCTCAATTTTATTTCGTTCACAGCTATAGAGTAGAAACGGACGATGCGAATTTGGTTTGGGGTGAAACGGAGTATGGGGAGCGGTTTGTCAGCGCAATACGGCGTGGAAACTGCTATGCTACGCAGTTCCATCCAGAAAAAAGCCAAGCCAAAGGCTTGCAAATATACCGCAACTTTGTGGAATCTGTTAGCATCTGTTAGCCCAGCTAATCTCTATTTATGGAAGACACCGCCACTATTCGCATTGGAAATGAAAACTACACCTTCCCCATTATTGTTGGGACGGAGGGTGAACGCGCAATTGATACGCGCAAACTCCGCGCTCAAAGCGGGGTAGTGACCTACGACGAGGGTTACGGCAACACAGGGTCCTGCGAAAGCAAGATCACGTTTATTGATGGCGAAAAGGGCATCCTGCGCTACCGCGGCTATCCCATTGAAGAGATCGCTGAGAACTCCAATTTCGTTGAGGCGGCCTATTTGACGATTTATGGTGAGTTGCCCAAGGCGGACGAACTTCGCAACTATTCCCGCCGTATTCTTCGCGGTGCCTCGATCCACGAGGGCATGAAGAACTTGTTTAATGGGTTCCCAACCAATGCGCACCCGATGGTCATCCTCTCCGCGTTGCTCAATACACTGGGCAGCTACTATCCGGAGCTCGCCACAAATGATCGCCAGAAGGATTTGGACAATTTCGATGATGCTGCTGCAACCCTGATATCCAAGGTTCGCACGGTGGCCGCCATGAGCTACCGTATGAAGCACGGGTTGCCATTCATCTACCCAAAGCCAAAATTGAGCTACTGTGCGAACTTCCTGCACATGATGTTCTCCGAGCCTTACAACGATTATGTTCTTCATGATGACGTTGTGAACGCGCTAGACCTGATTTTCCTTCTGCACGCAGACCACGAGCAAAACTGTTCCACCTCCACCGTCCGCATGGTGGCCTCCGGTGGCGCGAATCTGTTCGCCTCTGTTTCCGCTGGTGTTTGCGCACTGTGGGGGCCGTTGCATGGTGGTGCGAATATGGCCGTGGTCAAAATGCTGCAAGACATCCATGCTTCTGGCGACGATGGCACTGATTTCATTGAAAAGGCGAAGACTGGGGAAACCCGTCTGATGGGCTTCGGCCACCGGGTTTACAAAAACTACGACCCGCGTGCCAAGATCCTCGGTGAAGCTGCCGAACGTGTGTTTGCTGCACTGAATATCAACGATCCGCTACTCGACATTGCTCGTCGACTGGAAACTAAGGCTCGTGAGGACGACTATTTTGTCAGCCGTAACCTATATCCAAATGTCGACTTCTATAGTGGCATCATCTTGCAGGCCATTGGTCTTCCACTGGACATGTTCACGGTTATCTTTGCGATTGGGCGTATGCCTGGTTGGATTGCGAACTGGAAGGAACTTGCGGAAAGCGGTGCCCGCATCCATCGCCCACGCCAGATTTATCAGGGCAGTACGCAGCGTCCTTACGTAAAAATGGAAGCTCGCTAGAATCTTGTCTGAATAAGCCTCAAGCTGTTCGTAGATTCCGTTTTCGCTCTATTTCTAAACACCGCAGATTCTGCGGTGTTTTTTTATCGATGAATCTTCTGGTGCCGAATGCCGGTGATGGCCAAGGCTGCCAGACTGGTCAACAAAGCCCATTGATGAGGCTCAGGCACTGCGGAGTAATTCGATAGCAGGATGTGGTTGCTGTTGAACGTCACGTCGAATTGCCCCCCCGAGAAGAAGACTACGCCGCTAGAGACGTTGTCGAATGTCCCAGTGATTTCGCCCGTAGTGGTCATGATGGTGAATTCATCGTCCACATCCGGGGTGTAACCTAGCAGAACAATATCGAGATTGCCGTCGAGGGATACCAGACCGCTTCCGGTGACAGTGAGTACATCGTATTCGCTTCCGGCGATTGTTCCCGCGATCTCGATCAACAGGCTCGCCGAATCGGTGAAGTCAATGTCCCCTTGGAATTCCAGATTGCCGGGAGAGGTTCCGGGCGAAATTACGCCTGCATTGGTAAAGGTGGCCGCGCTTGCATTGAAAAATGATGTGCCTGAAATGATCCCTCCCGCACTGTTTGTAAAGATACCTGAAGCGAGTGTAATGCCACCGCTGCCCGTCGCGCGAAGCTCACCTTGATTCTCAAATTCGTTGGCGTCTGGGTCGATCACGAGTGCATTCGTCTGGTCGCCAATGATGGTTCCCTTGTTGACCATTCCGCCCGAGTTGCTCAGCAGATTACCCGCCCCCCGAATCGTGTGGCTTACGCCGTTGGTGATGACGCCGCCGTTCATGAAGACGCGGTTATTGACATTGTTTCCAAGAACGATTTCACCGGTCCCATTAAGCATGTGCGTGGTGCCGGTTAGTTGCAGACTGGTGTCCGTGTTGGATGATTGCAGATTGATGACGCCGTTATTGGTTATGCCGTCGCGGATTTGTAGATTGATGCTATTGTTGACGTTAAGTATGCCGCTGAAAGTTACATCTTCGAGGACGGCGTCATCGTCACTCATTCTCACGTATCCCGTGCCCGTTGTGTTGATCGCACCTCCAATGATTTCCGAATGATCGGACAGATAAAGCCGCGAACCATCCCCTATTTCAATGGTGTGGTCGGTGTTGGTGAAGACTCCGGGGCCGAATGTTAAACCGCCGCTGCCCGTCGCCTGTATGGTGCCTTGGTTGACAAAACCGTTCGCATCTGGGTCAATGATCATGGCGCTAGATTGGTTCGCGATGATCGTTCCCAAGTTAATCATGCCGCCCTGGTTCAGGAGTACGGCACCACTGCCACGGATGGTGTGGTCGGCACCATGAGTGATAACCAAGCCCGCGCCCGAAATGCGATTGGCGCTGGAGCTATTTAAATTGATCTCACCGCTGCCGAGGATCGCGGGGTTTGTTCCGGTAAAAAATAAATCGGTTGAGCTGCCTAAGGATTGCAGGCTGATGGTGCCGTTATTGGTTATGCTGTTTCGTATCGTCGTGTCGATCGCGGTGTCCTGGATAATTGTTCCGTTGAGGGTGATGTCTTCCAACACTGCTCCCGTGGCGGCGAAAGTCGTAAAGCCGCCTTCAATGGTTTCGATGGTTCCGCCAACGAGCTGGGTGCCCGCAGACAGAATCAGCTGTGAACTGCTGCCTACGTGAATCGTGTGTCCGGTGTTGGTAAAAATACCAGCGGCGAACGTTAAACTACCGCTACCCGTCGCTTGGAGTGACCCCTGATTCACAAAGCCGCGTGAATCAGGAGCGATGCTCAGGGTCGTGCTTGAGTCTGCAACAATTGTCCCGTGGTTGATCATGCCACCGAGATTATTAAGCAGTGTGCCTGCGCCGCGAATCGTGTGGCCGCTGCCATGATTGAGCACACCTGTGGTCGTGATTTGGTTGGCGGCGTTGTTGGAAAGCTGGATTTGGCCAGTGCCGCTGATAGCAGCGTCGCCACCGAAAATCAGCCGTGTGGCACTACCTGAGCTGTTCAGGTTGATCGTGCCGTTGTTCGTTAAGGCGGTGCTTGGCGTGAGAGTCGTTAGCGACAAGCTGCGACTATTGAGAATGTTCAACGTGTCGCCGGTCGTGACTGAAAGATTATCAATGACCGCATTTGTATTCAACGAGACCACGGAATCCGCGCCGTCGTTGCCATCGATGATCACCTGATAGGAGTCCGTGCTGTTGTTCGGGATGTTTCCAGGGGACCAATTTGCGGGGACATTCCAGTTGGCCGAGCCACCGATCCAAGTGGAGTCAACGACTGTCGCTTGTGCATGGATTAGACCAGTGGACATCAAGGACAGTAACAAGGCACTTCGCACCCATGTATATTCTGAGTGATTCATAGTAGTAGCGGTTCAACTAACGCCACTAGGGCGCGATGCTCAACTGGCTAACATACGTCGAGTTAAGCACAAGTGTTTTCCCGAAATTGTCCGCCGGGCGACTGATTTATCCTGTTCCGTATATCTGCCGTCGTTTTACTCGACCTCGACGATCATCTGGATTTCGACGGTTGTGTTCTTGGGCAAACCACTAACAGCAACCGCTGCACGGGCATGCTTGCCCATCTCGCCAAAGAGCGCGACCAGCAGGTCCGAAGCGCCGTTAATCACCGCTGGGCTGTCCGCGAAGCCTTCATCGGCATTGACGAATCCGTTGACGAATACAATCCGTTTCACCGCATCGAGACTACCCACAGCGGATTTGATCACGGCGAGTGAGTTGAGGACACAGACTGCCGCCGCTTTCTGACCGTATTCAAGATCGCGGAGCTTCCCCACCTTGCCAGTGTGAGTCATCTCGCCCTTTTGCATACAAATCGAGCCAGAGATGTGGAGCACGTCGCCCACGCGGACAAAGGGCACGTAGCTGCCAGCCGGCGCAGGTGCGTCGGGGAGTTCATAACCCAGTTCTTTTAGTCGGAGTTCCAATGACATGGGCGGACTTTGGTCCGCTGTCGCGGCGCTGTCAAATCAAGCTGACGCTCAGGTTCATGAATGTACGCCGTAGGTAGCTGCGCGAAAGAAAATTGAATCACAGGTTGTCGAATCGATGGAAAGCGGTAGCTTGGCGACTTCTTATGCGCCGCTTTTTCGATCCCAATATGCCATTCCGGCCCGCATCTTTGCCGTTTTTCTACGGCTGGGCGATCGTGGCTGCTGGCACCGGGGCCATGCTCTTCAGCCTTCCGGGGCAAACGGCTGGCATCGGGCCTTTTAAGGAACACATGATGGCGGCGTTGCACGTTAGTAGCATGCAACTGAGTATTGCTTACATGATTGGAACTATTGTTTCAGGGCTGTCGTTGCCTTCGATTGGTGGTGTGTTCGATCGGATCGGAGCGCGCAAGGTAGGGGTTATGGCGTCGATTGGCTTGGGCTTGTCCTTGCTTTATATTTCCCAAGTGGACCGGATCATGTTTGGGATACTGGGCCGTTCCTCCGTCTGGCTGGCGATGCCGTTGATCATTCTCGGTTTTTTCGCGATCCGCTTTTGGGGGCAGGGCGTATTTTCTATCGTTTCACGGGCGATGATTGGGAAATGGTTTGATCGGAAGCGGGGCATCGCGAGCGCGATCAGCGGCATGCCGGTTGCGATCGCTTTCACCTCGGCACTCTATATCCTCTATAAGATCATCGAAACGATGGGAGGTTGGCGGCAGGCCTGGATTGGGATGGGTCTTTTTGTGCTGTTTTTTAGCACGGTTTTTTGTTGGCTGATCTTTCGCGATAATCCCGAGGAATGCGGGCTAGTGATGGATGGATCGGCCGATCTTGGCCTTGCAAAAGCAAAGAACGACGAGTTCGTGATCAACCGGGAATTTACCGCTCGTGAGGCTCTGCGTACCATGGCGTTTTGGGTGTTTTCGCTGACGATCTGCATCAACGGATTCGTCGGCACGGCGATTGGTTTTCATGCTCAGTCACTGACTCAGGAGATCGGAATGGACCAGGAGGCCTTTTATCTACTGTTGGCCTCCACCATTTTTATCAATATTCCGGTAAGCTTTATCGTTGGCTGGATGACGAGCCGTTTTCGCCTGAAATACGCTTATTTGGTAACGGCCTTTGGCATGGCCTTGGGCATGGTGGGCTACTTGTTATTACCATCTGAATTGGGCCGGATACTGTTTCTTTTGGGATTCGGAGCGACGTGGGGCTCATTTGGCACACTCGTCACGGTTACGTGGCCACGCTATTATGGGCGTCGTCATTTGGGAAAGATCAGCAGTTGGGTGATGATGCTCATGGTTGTCACCAGTGCGCTTGGCCCAGTCTTTTTCGACTTCTGCAAGCTGTTGATGGGTAGCTATCGGCCAGCGTTTTTCATTAGCATTGGCCTAAGCGTCATCTTCTTTTTCTTGTGTTTCAAAACCGAAAATCCGCAGCGAAAATACGCAAAGGCGGCAGCCGAGTCGTAAGATCAGGCAACGGTTTCGTGCTGTTTTATTGCGCTCAATTCAATCGAAGGATGAAGTTGTAATAGAAAAGACTTTATCGCCGCGCGCGACGGTGCATGATGCAGGCGTGGATCCCGAAATTGAGCAGCTACTTATTTTGCAGGAGCGCGATACGCGGCTCTATAACATCGAGAATTCGCTGAAGTCGATTCCCGTCGAACTCGCGAAAAACGAGCGCAAGATTGTCGAGGAGGAGGCAGCCATTGCCGCCGCCCGCCTGGCGCTGCAAGAACTAGAAGTTCGCCGCAAGGATCTCGACAACGACGTGAAGTCTGCCGAGGAGCAGGTTATCAAGTACAAGAACCAGCAAATCCAGGTAAAGAAAAACGAGGAATACCAAGCGCTCACTCATGAGATCGAATTAACCGAAGCAAAAATCGGCGATCTGGAAGAAGCCGAGATCGGCCTCTTACTGGAGATTGACGAGGGGACCGCTAAGTTTGCTGCCGAAAAGGCAGAACGTGAAGAGCGTATCCAGCTTTTCCGTGACGAAATTGAAACCCTGCAGGACCGCGAACAGACGCTCAAGAGTGAGATCACTGCTGTCCAAGCTGAGGTTGCTGACGCTCAAAAAAATTGCTCGGAGTTGTATTTGGCATCTTATGATCGTGTAAAGCGTCGTCGCGCACGCCCCCCCCATGTATCCGCGATTGAGGAGCATAAGTGCGGAGGTTGCCACCTGAAGGTGTCCAGCGAAGTTGAGTCTGCCACACGTCACAAAGATGGGCCCGTTCACTGCGACAGTTGCGGACGAGTGGTGTACTGGGAGCATTGATGAGCAAATATTGGATCTGCCTTTTGTTGGCCGGGCTGTTTGAAATCGGCTGGCCCTTAGGGCTAAAGGTATCTCAAACGACCTCCCGTGTAGGGCTAGGCATTGGCGCAGCAATTCTGTCCATGGCGATCAGCGGATATTTTCTTTGGATCGCGCAGAAGCAAATTCCTATTGGCACCGCATACGCAGTGTGGACGGGGATTGGAGCTGCGGGGACGTTCATCCTGGGCGTGCTGATTTTCGATGATCCTTCATCTCTGCTTCGTTGGGCAGGGGTCGCGATGATCATTGGCGGAGTCGTCGTGCTCAAGCTGGCAGCACACTGAAGAGCGATTGGCACCATTGCGGCATGGATTACGCGCTGGATTTTATCAAATTGCGCGCCATCCTTATCTACTTTGATTTGATAACCGAGCATCCATGAAATACACACCCGACAAGCCTGCCATTTATGGAGAGACTCTGGATTCCCTCCGGGAACGTCTTGAGGCTATGGGGGAGAAAGCCTTCCGGGCTGGGCAAATCATGGATTGGCTCTACAAGAAACGCGCTCGCTCGTCGGAGGACATGACGAATCTCAGCAAGTCGCTCCGTGCTTGGCTGACAGAGACCTTTGAGTTTGCCCCCGCGGCACCCTTACTCGAAAAACAATCAGGTGATGTAACCGATAAGCTCCTGCTCCAGCTCGGCGACCGCTCGCTGATCGAGACGGTTATCATCCGCGCCCCGCAAAAGGGAGTTGGGCAAGATAGCTCTCGCAAAACCGTTTGCATTTCCACGCAGGTCGGTTGCGCCTATGGCTGTAAGTTTTGCGCCTCGGGCTTGGCAGGCTGGAAGCGTGATCTTTCCGCTGGCGAAATCGTGGCTCAACTTATTGAGGTCTGCCGCCGCGAAGACCCGTACACCACGCGAGCCCGGGAAGAGTTGGCGAGCTTTGATAATCTTGTCGTCATGGGCATGGGCGAACCGCTGGCCAACTACGACAGCCTGCTCCGCGCGTTGACGATTCTCAATGCCGATTGGGGCCTGAACTTCGGCGCACGGCGCATCACGGTATCGACCTCTGGCTTGGTGCCGAAAATTTATCAGCTAGCCGAGGAGCCAATGGGCTTCCGCTTGGCCTTGTCCTTGCATGGTGCCACCAATGAAGTGCGCGAACAGATCATGCCCGTCAATCGCAAGTGGCCACTGGAGGAATTGCTCCCCGCCGTCCAAGCTTTTTCCGATAAGCACGGCCGCATGATCACGCTGGAATTTATTTTGATTCAGGACATCAACGACATGCCCGAGCAGGCTCACGCCTTGGCGAAGATCGCTCGTCGGCTGCATGCGCACGTTAACCTGATCCCCTACAATACCGTGCAGGGTTTGGACTGGATTCGCCCGAGCATTGAGAGCCAGGAACGCTTTGTCGGCATCCTCCACGAGGCAGGCATCAGCGCCACATTGCGCCGTGAAAAGGGACATGACATCAATGCCGCATGCGGTCAGCTACGTCTTCAGGAAGAGCGCGAGCGTGGTGAAATCGAACCGGTGCCCGCGAAGGGCTAAGACGGATTACCTTTTAACGGCGTACTTGCCAGGGCCGGTGAAGATCAGCGCCAAACTGATTGCGCCCAGTGTGATCGGAAAGCCCGCGTCTTTAACAATTTCGCCGCCACCATTGAGCAGGACCGCCGCGGCCACGATCATCGTGGATAGTAGGAAGAATGCTGCCGTGCGCGTCCCCAAGCCAATGATCAGCAAGATGCCGCCGAGCAGCTCCGCCGTCGCTGCCAAGATGCCCCAGAGCAGCGGGGCAAAGGTGATGCCAAAGGTACTCATTGCCGCACCGACTTGCTTGAGCATATCCGCGCCGCCAGCGAACTTCGGAATACCCGCCGCCACAAAAATCAGGCCAGCGACGACGCGAATAATAAGCAGCCCGACATCCGGGTGGTTCACATATTTGGCGAATTTCGACATGCGTTTACTTTGCTCTTTTTCTCCGCATCTGTCCAGCAGGCGGATTCCTCATTTTTTCTGCTGGCAGGCGTCTTCGAGGATTTTCGCCACGAGGCCTGTCCAGCCAGTCTGGTGAGAGGCCCCACAGCCGCGGCCAGTATCACCGTGGAAGTATTCGTAGAAGAGCACATGTTCGCGGAAATGCTCGTCACGGTATTGCTCGGCATGGTCACCATTGACCGGGCGGTCACCGTTTTTGTCCGGTAAAAAGAGATTCGCCATGCGACGGCTAAGCTCTTTGGCGGCCGTGTCGAGGTTGACCCAATTACCAGAGCCAGTGGGTAGCTCGACCTTGAAGTCGTCACCATAGTAATGGTGATATTTTTCCAGCGCCTCGATGAGCAAAAAGTTGATCGGGAACCAGATTGGGCCGCGCCAGTTGGAGTTCCCACCAAAGAGGTAGCTGCGCGATTCGCCGGGCTCGTAGGCGACGGTATGCGTTTCGCCGCCGTAGTTCAGCACGAATGGCGTTTCCTCATGCGCCTTGGACAGCGAGCGAATGCCATAGGGCGAGAGGAATTCATTTTCGTCGAAGACGTAGCGCAGCACGCGTTCCAAGCGCTCACGAGAGGTCAGGCCAAGGAGCACCATTGGGTCGGTGTTTTCGCCGCCTTCAAATTCCAGGCACGAAGCACGCTGCTCAAAAATGTTGTTGTGCTTGATGAACCACTGCATGCGCTTCTTGAAGCCAGTGATCTTGTTGATCGTGTCACCATGCAGGATTTCCACTGCGCAGAGCGGCAGAAGGCCGACGAGCGAACGAATCGCCATAGGGATACCTTGGCCGTCTCCGGTGTGGAGCATGTCGTAGTAAAAGCCGTCCGTCTCGTTCCAAAGGCCCGTCCCACCAAGGGTGTTGATGGCCTCGCCGATGGCCACAAAGTGCTCAAAAAACTTGGACGCCACGCCCTCGTAGGACGGGTCGTGATCTGCCAGCTCAAGGGCCATGGAGAGCATGGTTGCGCAGTAAAAGGCCATCCACGCCGTGCCATCAGCCTGCACCAGCTGAGCGCCGCCCGGTAGCGTTTGAGAGCGGTCGAAGGCCCCAATGTTATCCAAGCCCAGAAAGCCACCAGCGAAGAGGTTGCGGCCCTCGGGATCCTTGCGATTGACCCACCATGTGAAGTTGATGAGCAGCTTGTGAAAGCATTGGGCGAGGAAATCAAAGTCTCGCTTTCCGCGTTCGCCGGTCATCTTGTAAACGCGCCAGACGGCCCAAGCGTGGACCGGCGGGTTGACGTCGGAAAAGTTCCATTCATAGGCCGGAATCTGGCCGTTGGGGTGCATATACCACTCACGCAAAAACAGGATCAGTTGCTGTTTGGCGAAGTCCGGGTCGATTTTATCGAATGGGATCATGTGGAAAGCCAAGTCCCACGCGGCGAACCACGGATACTCCCATTTATCGGGCATGGAAATAACGTCACGATTGAACAGGTGCCGCCAATCAGAATTCCGGCCGCTTTTTCGAGCCTCAGGGGGGGGGGGAGAGTCTGGGTCGCCGTCCAACCAATCCGCTACGGAGTAATGATAAAACTGCTTGGATTGCAGCAACCCGGCGTAACATTGACGCAGGACTTTGTATTCGTCCGGGCAGAGATTGCCATGGGTGATGTTGTCGTAGAAGGTATCGGTCTCGGCAATGCGTTGCTTAAAGATATCCTCGAAGCCTTTGCCAAAGGGTGTTTTGGGCGCTTTTTCTGAACTGCTTAGACGCAGGCGGATAACGCGTTCCTCGCCCGCCGGGATTTCAAGCTGATAGTGCGCGGCGGCTTTCGTGCCCTTGTCTTTGGCGACGGCGCCATGCTCACCGTTGACGATATGGCGATGAAAGGCGTCCTTGGTGTGCGGGGTGTAGCTCGGTGAATCGTAGAGTAATTGCGAGTTGGTGACGTTTTCCGTAAAGAGGAACTCGGGCGCTTCCTCGGCGCAAAATTGAAAGTCGCCCAGCGTTTCGTGATTGGCAATTAATTGATCTCCAGCGCTTTGTGAGATATTTGGCTTCATGGAGCAGCCTTCGTGGTCGCAACCCCAGATCCAGGTATTGCGAAACCAGAGCGTTGGGAGCACGTGGAGCTTGGCGGTTTCGGGCCCGCGGTTGGCCACGGTGATCTTGATCAGGATATCATTGGCCCCCCCCTTGGCGTATTCTGCAAAGACATCGAAGTAGCGGTTTTCGTTGAAAACGCCGGTGTCGAGGAGTTCGTATTCGGGGTCATCGAGGCCGCGCCGGGCGGTTTCGTCGACCAGGTCCTGATAGGGAAATGCGGCCTGAGGGTATTTGTAGAGCGATTTGACGTAGCTGTGCGTGGGTGTGGATTCGAGGTAGTAATAGAGCTCCTTGACGTCCTCACCGTGGTTGCCCTCATGCCCGTCAACGCCGAATAGGCGTTCTTTTAAAAACGGGTCCTGCTCGTTCCAGAGGGCTAGGCTGAAGCACAAGCGGCATTCGCGGTCTGTGAAGCCGAGGAGCCCATCCTCCCCCCAGCGATACGTACGGCTGCGGGCGTGATCGTGGGGAAAATAGCGCCAAGCATCGCCGTCTTCAGAATAATCTTCTCGCACGGTTCCCCATTGGCGTTCGGAGAGATAAGGCCCCCAGCGTTTCCAATTGTTTGTGCGTTCGCGAGCTTCGGTAAGGCGATCCCGTTCAGGATTTGTCGAGGGCTGGGCAGGGGCTTTTTTCCGTGGCATTAGTGGGGAGCATATTTGTTGCGTCCGCGTAGACAACATCTTATCACGCTTGACGTATTAGGCTTAGTGAACGAGAGTGCGCCGTCCTTTCGCGGAATCCACTACACATGCCCGATGAGTCTCCAGCCAATCCGGAACTCGACCCTGCAACCTGGGTCGACGCCTACGGCGATGCGCTTTACAAGTTTGCTTACTTTCGGGTGAATAACACGGCGTTGGCCGAGGACCTCGTCCAGGAAACCTTTCTGGCGGCAATCAAGGGCAAGGATCGTTTCTCCGGCAAAGCCAGCGTTAAGACTTGGCTAACGGGTATCCTGAAAAACAAGGTCATCGACTACTACCGCAAAAAGAATCGCACGCAGTCCATGCAAGAGACGGCGGCCTTCTTTGAGCGCGAGGAAGCCGATCTCTTCAGCGAAGATGGTAGTTGGGATTACAATAACCCCAACGTGCCGAAGGATTGGAATCCGGCCCAAGTCGAAAAGATGGACCGCAAGGAATTCATGCAGCAATTTTATTTCTGCGCTGACAAGCTCCCGGACAAAATCCGCACAGTCTTTATCATGCGCGAAGTGGATGGCGTCAAAAGCGATGAAATCTGCGCGCAACTCGAGATTACCCCGCAAAATCTTTGGACGATTCTCCATCGCGCCCGCATGGCCCTGCGGCAATGCTTGGAAAAGAATTTCTTCAGCAACTGAGGCTGGGAAGGCACTGAGCGAGTAGGGTGTGCAGGTTTTCTCACGGAGCCACAGAGATCACAGAGGCCAGCGATGCGTGGGATTCTGTTTTTTGACGACACGCGGATTATATTAAAGATGTTCTACACGAACAAATTCTCCATACTTTCGTAAGTTTTCCTACGCGCATTGGACTACGATGCATTGCGCCTTTACCAGAGGAAATTCATCACGCTGGCCTCTGTGATCTCTGTGGCTCCGTGAGAAATGTAACAGCGTCCTGCTGGTCTTAAAAACCGAAAATCTGCTTGAGGTCGTTCTTCAAATTTTTACCGAGCTTGACCGTGCCTTCGGGGTTGGAGTTTGAAAATTCCAGTGTGTCGCGGCATTGGCTTTCGAAGGCTTCGGGGTTGAAATCGAGTAAGGCAATGTCTCCCTCTTTGGCCCCGTAGGGGAAGGCTTCCGCGCCTAATGGAGTCCAACGTTTCGGCAGGCCGTACCACGTATAGTCAATGTCCCAGCCAGTTACGCCGCTTGAGGGAATTGGCTTGGTGAGCAGTTGCGGGTAACGGTTGATGTATTCCGGGACGGTTTTGGTGCCGACTCGCAGGGTGAAGGCAGTGGGTAGGTTAAAGAAATATTCGCGGAAGGTCTTGAGCTTGCCCGCCCGAACGGTTTCCCAAAAGTCAACGGGATCGGCACCAATCAGGTTCAGGCCGCTGTAGTCACCATGGTGATTTTTACCCGAGTAGCGTGCTTTCTTGTACCAAGCGTCGAAGTTGGTGCTTTTGCGCAGACCAATTTCAAAATGCAGGTGCGCTTGTTGGCGGGGAATCGTATAACCGGCGGCCGAGCGGCCCATCGTACCGATGCGTTGAGCGCCGGTTACTAAGGAGCCTTCGCGCAGGCCAGGCTCAATGGCGGAGAGGTGTGCGTAAAGCGTGTAAACGGCGACATCGGCGTCTTGGTGCTCCAACACGATGTAGCGGCCATAGCTGCTGTTGCCGGCATGCGGGTTGATATAGGCGACGCGCCCTGGCATGACTGCGTAGATGGCGTCGGTGGCTTCGTTGTGCCGATCACGGCCGATGGGCTTCAGATCGATTGCTTCATGAAAACGGCTTCCACCATTGCGCACACAGCCAAAAAGAGCAGACTCGGTCGTGCCGGATGCGGCCGGCTGGACGATGTCTTCCCAGGTCGCGCCTTCGAAAAAGGCGGGGTTGGGCGTGGGCCAAAACAACGGCGGTTCGTCCGCCTGAAGTGCGAATGGGAACATGCCCAGCAGGCAGACTAGAAAACAGCGGATGGCGTGGCGTTGGCGTTTAACCATAGATTGCTTAAAAGCGTGATTCGCGCAGCTTCTCATTCATGAGACGCGTGTCGCCCTGCATTTCCATGACCATGGCTTCGAGCTCAGGGTAAGGCATTTCAACAAAGGTGAAGTAGCGGCCATCGCTGATGGCTCCGTCGATCTGACGTGCGCCAATGGGCTTACCGCCGTATTCAAAGATGACCACGCGCCCATTGTTGGAGACGGACTGGCGGTAGAGCTTGCGTGCACCGGGTTCGTTGAGGTGGAAGAGCAGGGCGTGTTCGCCGGAGGCAACCTTCACGAGTTGCACGTTGCTGATGTCCACTTCGGTAAAGAGCGGATCGATGCGCACGTTGTAGTTCAGCCCACTTTGAGGAAGAGTTACATTCTTGCCGACCTCGCCAGAGGCACCGCCAGCAGGCACTTCAATGTAGAAGCGCATGGACTTTACTTTTTCATCTTCGCCGCAGCCGCTCAGGCAAACTGCGAGGTAGAGGGCGGCGAGGAAAGCAATGTATTTAGGCATGGTCATGGGATTAAAGGGTCATGTTGTCGATTAGGCGAGTCTGTTCCAGCCAGACGGCTACGGTCAAGAGGCTTTGGCCGGGGCGGACGGCGCGCTCGGGCTTCATGGAGTCAGGGTCGACGATTTCCACGTAGATGATACGGATGCGCCGACTCTGGCTCAGGTGATGGGTGACTTCGGCCTTGATGCGGTCAACGCTCAGATTGCCCTTGGCGACGATTTCCTTGCCGATCACCAGTGCCTGAGAGAGGCGGGCCGCGTCTTGGCGCTGGCCGGGGTCCAGATAGCGATTGCGCGAGCTCATGGCTAGGCCGTCGGGCTCGCGGACCGTTGGGGCGATAATTATCTCAACCGGGAAATTCAGATCAGTGACCATTTTTTTGATCACAGCGGCCTGCTGGGCATCCTTCTGGCCGAAGACAGCAAAATCCGGGCGGCAGACGTTAAACAGGATCGCGACTATGGTCGACACCCCGCGGAAATGGCCGGGGCGGGAGATGCCGCACAGCCCTTGTGAGCAGGAGTTTTCTTCGACGTAGGTTGAGAAGTTGGGGGGTAGGAGGTCGTCGCGACTTGGGGCAAAGACAATGTCTGCCCCATGTGCCTCGCAGGCAGCCAAATCAGCCTCCAGAGGGCGGGGGTAGCGGTCGAAATCCTCGTTGGGCCCAAATTGCGTTGGGTTGACGAAGATCGAGACGATGACCACGTCGGACTTTTCCCGCACAATGTCGATCAGCGATAGATGGCCTTCGTGCAATGCGCCCATGGTGGGGGCAAAGCCGATTAGCCGCCCCTGGCCGCGTAAGCGCGTCGCCTGAGATTGCATTTCCTGAACCGAGCTTATAATCTCCATGTCTCTACTAATGAGGGGGCCATGACGGAATGACACGCCAAAACGTGACGTCCGTGGAGCAAAAATCAAACTGGAAAATTTTCCGCTTTTCAAAATAGCCCACGATCAGTAAAGACAAGTTGTCCAATGAGTGAAGTGCAACCAACGAATAAAACGGTGCTTGTAGCTGATGACGATCAGGCTACGAGGACTTTTTTGGACGCCGCTGTTCGCCGACTTGGCCATGAGACCATCCTCGTGAGCAACGGCAAAGACGCTTTTGATCAGGCAAAAAAGCACCGGCCCGACCTCATCTTACTGGATATCCTGATGCCTGATATCGACGGCTATACGGACTTGCGATTGCTCCGGCTCAACTGGCGCACCCGGGATATTCCGGTCATCGTGATCTCGGGCTATGCGGATCAGAAAGCGGCCGATCGCTGTCTGACTGCCGGGGCCAATTTTTTCCTGCCCAAGCCTGCTACGATTGCCCAGGTGCGCGCCGTGGTTAACAAGTTCCTAGTGCCCGTGGACCACGAGGGGGGGGGGGAGTCGGCAGGATAACCATCCCCGCGCGGGCCAAAACCGTGCGCATTTCCTCCGGGCTCCGCCCACGAATCAGCGCGGCGAGGCGTTCCTCGAAATCTTCCGGCGTGTAGTTGGCTGTCTCCAACAAATACATCAGCAGCGCGTCGCGGTGAAATTGATAAACGTGGCGGGTGCGTTCACTGACGGGGCCAGCGGCCAAGCGATGACCCGGCAGGCGGCCAGAGTCGTAGCAATCACGTACGTATTGATCGGTGCGTCCCAGCATGGACGCGACGTCCTTGGTGTTAAACCAAGTTTTGTCGGTGGGTAGTAGAGGGGAGAAATGAGGTGATTTTAGTTTCTTTTTCATGGCGGAGGGGGGGGGGAGTTAGAGGCGGTTACGGTTAAACGGGCGTTCGGCAGGCTGGAGCGTGGCCGAGATATAACCCTCCGCACACAAGTGATCTTTGAGCAGGCTAGCGACTAGGCTCGAAACCGAGCGCTGGTCGTCCACCGCTGCATTGCGAGCCGCGTCCCGGAGGCTTTTGGGCAGTGAAATCGAAACGTTGACAGTGCGTTTTTTCATGACTTTCATAGTGAACGAATCATCATTGAATAATGCACTCTTGGCAACAACTATTTACTATTTTTGTTTATTTTATTATTGAGTGTTATCCTGCGTTCAGCATCAATGACTTACAGAACCCAATTTGATACATCACTTTCAACAACATGGCCCAGGACACCCAAAAGCATAAAACAGTCGGCGTTTCTTTCAATCCGGAGCTCCGTGATCGAGCCAGTGAACGCTCCCGCAGCCTCGGTTTATCCTTCAGCCGCTACGTCACAATGTGCGTTGAGGCCGAGCTTAATGGCCGCCAGCCGCAGCTACTCACCGAGCTAGGGGCCGCGCCTGTCCGCGAAGACCTCAACCTCCAGTCCGCCATCGACGCCGGTAGCGACTACAGCGCGGCCAAGGCGGCGTCCATCGACTTTGAAGACGACATCGAGGAAATTCTCCGCGACGAAGACATTTGCTACACGCGTTACAGCTCAGTCGCCAATCTGCGCACCGACTTCCTCATCCAGCACGTTGACGAAAAAACCGACCGCACGATCCGTATTGCCTTGGAGTGCAAGCACAACCTCCGCGGCCGTTACACGGTGACTCTTGGCCAAGCGATCATCTTGCGCAGCATGCCGCAAATCGACGCCGTCGTCCTCTGCGTCCCTTACATGAAGAACTTCGACGACCACGTCCGCGAAACCTTCCACCAGCAAGACATCCCCATCGCCACCCCCGACAACGTCGTCAGCATCCTCCGCAAGCTCTCAGGCCAAACGCCAGAGTGACGGCGGCGGCTTGGCGAGAGAATAGCGGAGCTTCTTTACTGGCTTTTTAAAAAATTGGGAAGTCTTGAGCGACTACTCTTAAATCCGCCGTGAACGTCAAAGTGTGGCACGGAGTGAGGCACGAACGGAGTTGTCCACGACTGCCTGGTTAGGTCTTATTTCGTCCAGATGATTGTCCTCTCGATGAAGTCTTTCCCGAACTCATGTTCTATGTAATGTTCGTATTGATTCCAAGTTAATGGAGTAGAGCTGACTTCTTTGATTTTCTCGACCCACTGGTCATCCCAAATTTCAGAAAAATATGAGAGTAGTTTTGTGAGTGTTGCTTTCAGGAGTTCTAGTTCATCTTCATCAATTGATGCGGAATATTCCAGAGCATGTCGAAATAAGGCCGAAGAAAAGTTCGGAGCATAAAATTCTGCTTCTTCACAGTCATGTGGACAAAGCAATACGGGGATTTCGCTATTTGTTTCATGGGGTGGAGACCAGCACCAGTAATCACCGCCTCCAGTATGGGCAAATGGGATGAAGCCGGGCTTATGATACTCTTCAAATTCAAAATTTTCTATTTCTGTTGCTTGATACCATTCCATATCATTCAGCCAAAAATATGGTATGTTAGATTCATTCAACTCAGATCCTCTGTATTCATCTTTCCATAATAGACCGGAATGACTTTCTAGTGCTTTATAGCTTTCTGGAGCTTCAAGATTGAACCTATTATTCAGTGCTTTTGAGAAGTCATTCATTTTTAATTAGCTAACAGGTTAGTATACGCGTACGGTGCGATTGTTACGGTAACAATCAGAGGTTGGCGTCAATTGCATGAAAATCACTTAATCTACCCGTAAGCTCTTTATCAACATCAATTTGAGTCACAGCGTAACGATTGGATGGCGATGGGCAGTTGCTTCGTGTTAAAAGTGAAAAAATGGTCGAAAACCTCGCAATACACAGGGCTGCGGGGCAATTGTGTTTTTCGCGTAGCTTTTTTCATAGCTTTTAAAGTCACCTATATCGCCTAAGAAATGATTGATTTTAGATGTCATCCATATTCTCAGGAGCTTGATAAAATTATTTTTCTCATTAATTAAGATAACTTGCGTTAATGCAACGAAATTGAATGCGTATTGAAAATGCGCATCCTCACATCCGGCCGCGTGTTCACACACTCAGGCGTCCAGCACTTTAACCTTTAATCTTTAAACTTTAACCTCCCCTAATCTCCCGTCCCTTCGGGTCGGGAGCTTAGGGGCCGTTCATCGCTTTTGATGTGTAAGTCGCGTTGTGGGAAAGGGATTTCGATGCCTTCTTCTTTGAAGCGGTCCCAGATTTCGAGCAAGACGTCGCTTTGGACATTGGCGAGGCCCTCGTAGGGGTCGCGGATCCAGAAGCGCAGTTGGAGGTTCACCGAGCTGTCGCCGAATTCTCTGAGCTGGCAGCGTGGTGGAGGGTCTTGGATCACGCGTTTTTGCTTACGGGCCGCTGCTTCGCAAATCTCGATCACGCGGTGCGGGTCTTCGCCATAGGCGACGCCGATGTCCACCTTGATGCGGATGCGATCGTGGCTGTAGGACCAGTTGATGACGCGTTGGGTAATCAAGTCTTCGTTGGGGATCAGGTGTTCGGTGCCATCGCGTGTGATGACGGATACGTAGCGGGCGCGCAGGCCGTTGATCCAGCCATAGGTGCCCTCCAGCTCAATGACGTCGCCCGGTTTAATGGAGTGGTCGGACAGCAAGATGAATCCGCTGATCAAGTTGGAAACAATTTTCTGTAGACCAAAGCCCAGGCCCAGGCCAAAGGCACCGCCAAAGAACGTGAGTGCGGACAGGTTAACGCCAACCGAGGTGAGGCCAACGACGAGCGCGATGGCGACGAAGAAAACACGAATGACTTTGCCGATTAATGCGCGGCTGGAGGCATTGATGCGATCCACCGTTTCTACCCGCTGCTCAATGAATCGTGATAGCCCGATGCCGATCCAAAGGGCAATGGCCAATGACGCGGCGACGGTGATCATTTTCCACAGCGAAAGTGGTTGGTCGCCCGCGGGAATCGGCAGGGTGATTGTTTCCAGAAAATCCACGACCTGATCATCAACCGTGAGCACCACGGAGGCGGTCAGTAGAAAGAGTGCGAGTGAGGTGGACTCGGCCCAGAACCGATCTTTGATCAGTGAGGTCAGCAGCCCGATAACCGTCCACAGGGAAAAGAGCGTTGCGGCTACGCGGAAGACTGGCACCGAAATATCCGTGAACGAAAACCCGGCTGCCAAAATGAGCATTAAGGCGGCGAGGAGCGGTAGCTCAGCATTTTGTTTGAGCCAGATCGCGGGGTTGTAGCTCTCGGTTTTTTCGTTGGAGCCGCGACAGGTGGCATAAAGGATTAGCCAAGCAACCGCTATCGTAACTACCTGCCACCAATTTTCCGGCCGGGCAGCTTGGACGGTGGGGCAGAGCCATTGCAGGGCGTTCATGGGCACAGCCTGTGCCTGAAGTTGCGCTAAGTCAAGCGTGTCAGGAGCTTACGGCCCCTCGACCACGGCGAGCGTTATGTCATCTTCCATGGTGATCTCTTCGCCAATCTGCCGGACGCGCTCGGTCATGGCATCGGCTTGATACTGGGGTGACAGCGAAATCGTTGAGCGGATGAGCTGCTCTAGCGATAGCTCGCCATAGGCGTCAAGAATCTCGGGCAAGCCATCGGTGTAGAGGAAAATGCGGTCACCGGAGCCAAGCTCGCCATGAACGATTTGGGAAGCGGGCTCGTCCATTAGACCGATGGCGAGGCTGTCAGAAAATTTGAGCGTTTCGAGGGTGTGGGTTTCTTTGCGCCAGATGATCGGGGGAGGGTGCCCGGCATTGGCAGCGGTGTAGGTGATGTGCCCGTTCTCAGCCAGTAGAAAGTGCCCGCACAGCGTCGTCATGAAACGATTGGTGAACTTGCCCATGAGGAGCGTATTCATGCTGGTCAGGAATTGCTCGGGCGATCCATTATACTGCCCGGCAAGCTGGTCTGTAAGATGGCGCACCAGCACGGTGTACATCGCGGCGGAGAGCCCGTGGCCGCAGACATCGCCAATAAAGAAGAAGGTGTATTTATCGGGCGTAACGGGGAAGACGATGATGTCTCCGCCCACGGCCTCCATGGGGCGATAAGATACGCCGATCACGATGCCGTCGAAGTCGGGAACCCGCCCGGGGATCATCAGCTTTTGCACTTGGCGCGCGCTTTCCAAATCCCGCGAAAGAATATCATTTTGATGTTGAAGCAGGACACGGGTTTTATGCTGCTCCGTAATGTCTCTGGATATGCCCATGATGCCCGCGATTTTCCCGGATTCGAGAAACAGGGGCACTTTGGTAGTGGACACCCAAGTGATGCTGCCATCGGGCCAGACTTCGCGCTCCTCTTTATTAATGAGCGGTTTGCCCGTCAGTATGATTTTGCGTTCGTCCTCAAAAGCTTCCCGCGCGTGCTCCTCATTGAAGAAATCAAAGTCTGTTTTGCCGATAAGCTCGTCTGCATCCTCACAGCCATGCTTGTTCGCGAGGGCTTTGCTCACGACAAGAAATCGGCTGCGCATGTCCTTAAAATAGACACGATCCGGAGTCTGCCCCATCAACGCCTGAAAGAGCTTACGGCTTCCTGGAACCATCGGGCGCACTGATTCATCTTCGGGCATCGTTTTGATGCTAAATCTTTGAGACTCGAAATCAACTCATTTGCCACGCCTTTTTAGGGGATGATTCTGTCAAGCGTTTGATCAAATCTGAGAAGGCGCATTTTTCGAAATCTGAAGGGTTTTTGTTTGTTGAGTTAATGGGGCGGACGACTAAACTTTGCTCTAGTTTACATTTTGAGTCTGAAATTGCGCCAAAAAGAGCATAAAAGTATCAGTTTTTCGGCTCGAAACGGGTGTTATTAGCCTGCCACGGCTCTGAAAGTGGTTTTTGACGGGCGTTCCGCGGGATTGCCCTCTCCGCACCCCCCCCCTTTCATTTTTCCTCCCCCCCAAAAAAATGAGAATTCCGAGGTAGTGCTGGATTGGGTTGCCTTGAGCGAGGCAAGTCATTTCATTAGAGACTTTGACGCATTGATGCCCATTTCGAATTGCAGATTGATCGCCCATTGGCGTTGGGCCTTGTACGCCATTTGCCTCCTCGCGGGGGCTTGGCTGCAAGCGCAGGACAAGCCTGCCGAGGCAACGCCCTCCGCAGTAACAGGCGGTGCCGCCCCGGCCAGCCTCCCGACTAAGCCGCTCCTTGCGCCAGTGGAAATGATCGCCGACTGGCCCGCCTGGCGATGGAAGATGCTTGCTGGTGATGACGCCTTGCAGGCAGGTCTGCCCGGCCTTGCCGAGGGCCTCTATCGCGGCGTCCTCGCTAACCCCGATTTAAACGCCGAGGCCCGGGCGCTACTCCAGCTCAAGCTGGCTTCCTCCTTGATCGCCCAGCGCCGCTTTACAGAAGCCAGTGAGGCCTTGCCTGCGGAGAAAGGCCTGATGGCTCAAGCCGTCGCCCTCCGCCGCGCGATCCTTGCTTACAACAATGGTAAACTCGGCCTTACGATGGACTTGCTTGCGCGGATTTCCCCCAAGGAACTTAGCCGGGCGGACGTTTCCTGGTATTACCTGCTGCGCGGGATGGAAGCCCGTGCGCGGGATGATCAAGCGGCGTCCTCCGCTGCATTGGAAGAGGCGTTGGCGCGCTCGGTCTCCCCAGCACAAAGCGCACAGATAGAGGCCGTCATCCTCAAGGGAGCCGTCCTCGCATCACAGGACGACAAGGAATTACTTAAGCTTTTGCAGCGAAAGGTGGAGCAGACTCGCGGCACACGGGCCGGGTTTGACTTTGCTCGCCAGATGGCGGTTGTGCTCGACCGACTCGGTCGTAAAGACGAAGCAATCGCCGTTCTGCGCGACCAAATGAGCATGTTGACAGACCGTGAGCAAGCGGAGGCCGGCCAAATGCTGTTGCTCATTGGGCTAATCTCCGGGCGAGATTCTGCCCGTGGCCAATTGGCCTTCCGCGAGATCCTGACTGGTAAAGGCCAGCCCGATACGCAAAAGCTCGCCCTCTATTTGTTGGCCGCCAGCGCCACTCAGCCCGGTGAAAATCGTGACGCCTTCCGTAAGACCTTGGATGACCTGATTGCCCAGCCCAGCCACCCCTTGCGCGATGAGCTGCTGCTGATGCGGAGTCGGCTTCAATTGGAGGCAGGAGATTACTCTGCGGCAGATGCCGATGTTGGGGAATTGATTGAAGACTACCCGGCTTCGCCGCTGGTTGACGACGCGCTTTGGCTTCGTGCTTCCCTGGCTTGGAACGAAGGCCGCTATCTCCGAGCAGCACAGTCTTTGGTGCAAATTCGTGACAAGATGGAACCCAGCCCCGCCCGCGTGCGCATTGGCGAGCAGATCGGCGATTGTTACTTCTTAAAAGGGGACTATGCCGCCGCCGCCGACGTCTACACCAGTGTGCTCCGGGAGAGCAAAGTCTCGGTGTTTGAAAACATGCTCTTTTATCAGACGATCCTCGCCAACGCCTTGGCGGAGCGTTGGGACAACGCCCGAACCCTGCTTGATGAGGGGGGGCAATTTCCTCCGGCGATTCGCTGGCAAGCCGAGTGGATTTTGCTTGATAGCCTTCGCCGGTCCGGTCAGGCCAAACAAGCGCGCATCCGGCTCAAGACGCTCTTTGCTTCACATGGCCTGCCTGCGGACCCTGCATTGCGTTGGCGCTTGGAGTGGCTGAATGCACGGTTGGCCTACGACAATGGTGAGTCTGATGCCGCCGCCCAAGAAGCACGTCAGTTGGCTCAAGAGGTGGAGGTCGAGCTGGCCAAGGGAGAGATTGCCGCAGCTACGCCCGAGGTTGCCAGCCATGTGCGCCTACTGGAAGGGCAGGCGCTGATTCGCTCTGGTAAATCCGAGGAAGGTCTCGCCGCTTTGGCCAAGCTTCGTGAGGATTATCCCGGCAGCGATCCGGCCATTTTGTCTATACTAGAAGAAGCACGTTATTTCGCGGGTAAGTTCAGCGACGCCGAGGCGCAACGCCGTCTCCGTGAATTGGCCGACCGTTACCGTGACAGCCCCCATGCGCCCGCTGCTCTCTATGAGGCGGCCATCCTTGCTGACCGGCAGGGGCTGGAGTCCACCCGCCGCGAATCCCTTTCCATTCTCAACGACTTGATTGCCCGCTATCCAGACCACGCATTGGTGTTCCGCGCCCGCCTGCTTCAGGGCAACATCGCCCGTCAATTGGGTGAGTTCGGTTATGCCCGCGTGGTCTACGAAACCGTCCTCCGTGACTATGCGAACCACCCGGAAATCTATTTGGCCGAGCTTTACCGCGCCAACACGCTGCTAGCCCGTTCAGGAGATGACCCTGCGCTGCTGGACGAAGCGGCCCGAGGCTTGGAACGCCTGCTTGACCTAGCTTCCGTCCCAGTCGATGTACGTGTCGAGGCTGGTTACATGCTCAGCCGCATCCAATTACAATCGAACAGCAGCCAGCTCGCTGCTGAAACGCTTTGGCTAGTGATTTCACGCTTTTTGCGAGAGCCATCTGCCGCCAGCCAACTAGGTGCCAATGGAAAATACTGGATGGCTCGTTGCTTGCTGGAGTTAGGCGAAATATTGGAAAGAGAAGGCAAGGTGGAGGATGCGCGTGAAGTTTACTTTCAGCTAGTCTCCAATGGTCTGCCAGGTAAGAACTTGGCTGCTGCCCGTCGCGAAAAACTACGTCAGGTCGCATCGGTGCCGGCTTCTAAAAATTGATACGCTGATCAATGGCGATTTCATCCAAGACTTCCTTCTTTATTAGCGCCCCTTGCTTTGTCTTGAGTCAGAGGGGAGGGGGGCAGTATCATTTCCGAATGAAGACTTTGCTTTGGCTCATTGCCTTGCTGCCATTAGTCGTTCGCGCCGACCCCGATCCGATATTCGGCCAGGAACCGATTCCCTTTAAAATGGAGGAGCCGAGTTGGGTGACGTCCATTCGCGTAGATAAGCCCTACGAGCTGGAATTTTTGATGTCCATGGTCGTGCTGGATAAGGAAGACGTAGAGAAGCAGCGTTTGGAAAATGGCAGACAATCTTCGACTGGGCACGAGATAACGCCAGAGATGATAGAAAACGGACGGCTTTTTCGCCTAGCGACTGCGGCGACCGACTCCGGCATTCTTGAGACGAGTGATGGCTACATCATCGCCTACCAAATTGCTCGAGATAGAACATCTTTCCGCCTCAATGCTTTTTTTCAGGTGCAAGATGACCAGGGGGCTTTGTCTTCACCTACGAATTTGGTCCTCAATAGCTTCGATTGGGTGTTTTTCGCGGGCTTTGCCAGCGAAGGCGACGAAGGAATCTTTCGCGAAAGAATTTGCGCCGTTCGGATTACTCCCGCCAAATAGCTCAAAAGCATACCATGAACTATCTCGACCTATCGCTCATCGAAAAGGGTGGCCCAATAATGTGGCCGCTGCTGGCGCTTAGTTTGCTCGGTTTCGTTTTTTTCGTCGAGCGCGCACTCTATTTGCACCGCGGGCAAATTCCGGCCAGCGCCTTTGTTGACGGGATCAAGAATCTTGTCCGCAAGCAGCGGATACTGGAGGCGTTGACCGTTTGCGAAGAAACGCCCGGGCCGACGGCGGCCATTGTGAAGGCTGCGCTCATGAATTTTGACCAACCCGAGGCGAAGATCCGTTCGACGGTACAGGAGGCTGCGATTATTGAGATCCCGGCCTTGGAACGGCGCATTGGGACGATTGCGGCGATCGCCAAGGCCTCGCCGATACTGGGACTGCTCGGCACAGTGGTTGCCTTGATGCAGGCGTTCTCGGTGATGCAGGCAGAGGGGCCTTACGCCAACGCTTCCCTTTTCTCCGGTGAGATTGCTGAGGCGTTGATCACTTCGGCTACCGGGCTAGCAATTGCTGTAATGGCCTACTTGGCGCACCATTTTCTCTACGGCCGCGTTCGCGCATTGGTTCATGACATGGAGTGGGTAGCCAATGACATCATGCAGTTTCTCTTGCTGGAATTACCAGATGAGCTGGCCGCCGCGTCTGAATACGCCAGCAGTGAGACCGGTATCGAGGCCCCAGAAAATCTAGAGGTGGATGACACGACTCCCGCTGACAAGGCCAGCTAACGAATCAAGCACAAGAACCGAATCGCATGTCTCTCGTCCAGCCATTGGAATTAGCCCGCCGCTTACGGACCCCGCCAACAGGGCCGGACGTTGCTGCGCTGTTTGATATCCTCTTGATCGCCTTCATGCTGACAATGCTGGGCTCGCGCTTCGTCTATGCACCGGGCAGCACGGTGGGACTCGACGCAGATCTGCTTTTACCGCAGTCCTCTCAACAGGAGCTCACGGCCGTGCCGACGGTGGACGTGCTGACGCTGCTCCAGGATGATCGCCTGATCTACGGTGGGCAATTCATGAGCGCAGAGGCTTGGTCGGTTCAATTGGAGGACGGGGACGCCGAGATCCGCCGCGGAAGCAACGCAATTCTCCTCATCAAGGCCGACGCCCGCATCAGCCTACAGGCTTTTCTGAAAATCTCTGATCGTGCGCGTGAGGCTGGTTATACTCGGGTGCAAATTGCCGAGAGGCCCGCCGAAGAGGCATCTTCCCTGCAAACCAAATCCACGGATCGAGCCGAGGGGTTTCAATGAGTGCCACTGCAAGTGTGAGCGGGGGAGGGCACCGTGAGGTGCGTTATTGGCGCAATCCGATCGCGATTTGGGCGCTGTTGCTCGGGGTTTTAGTGCATATTGCTGGCTTTTTCGCATTCAGCATTGAATTGCCACCTGATCAAGTCGGGCCGATCAAGGCCCCTGAGATCTTCTATAGTGGTGCCGACGAGCGAATTGACCTTCTGATGCAGGAGCAGTCTGAATTATTGGATTTTGAGCCGCTTTTTCTGCCGACTGCGCGCAATGCCTCGGTTTATTTGGGCTGGAGCGAGCTGGTGGAGCGTACTGAGCCGTTTTCTGCGCTCCCACCGCGTCTCCTTATTAATGATGGGCAATTTCCATCGCGTGCAGATCAGTTCGTTGAGCCGATTGACAAGCCATTAGACATGCTGGAGCGCGATACAGCCGGGAGTTTTGGGGCCTTCGGGCAGGTGTCTGGCACGCAGGAGGCCCTGCCTTATCGTGCTGGTACGCTAGAGGTTTATCGGGAGGATGATTCGCAAGTGACTCTAGTTAAGGAGCTTGAAAGCGGGATCATCGATGAGTCAGTTAGTAATCTAAGCGGTGTGCTCGAATGGCGTTTGGCCGTAGGAGAAATTGGCATTGTGGGGCAAGCGCTCTTGATCAAGGGCAGTGGATTGGAGGCCGTCGATGCCGCTGCAGCCCAGTATTTATTACAAAAAGCCCCGGAATGGGGCTTGCCAGAGGGATATTACCGTGTTGTTATCGGCCCTTGAAACGTCGCCTCTGTCGTCATTTCAGAACAAAATAATTGTAATTTTTCATTGACGGCAACTTTTTGGCTTAGCAATCTCGCCAGCTTTCCGTTTTTTCTCGGCAACGAGAGGAGACGGTTATTATTGCTCTGGTAGCTCAGTTGGTAGAGCGCGTCCTTGGTAAGGACGAGGTCGGCGGTTCAAATCCGCTCCGGAGCTCCATTAGTCTACGCTTCCTTCCAAATCACACACGAACACTAACACATGGCAAAAGAAACCTTCGAACGCACGAAACCTCACGTGAACGTGGGCACCATCGGTCACATTGACCATGGCAAGACCACGACGACCACCGCTATCCTCAAGGTACAGGCCGATAAGGGCTTGGCTGAGTTTAAGTCCTACGCTGAAATTGCCAAGGGTGGTACGGTCCGCGACGAAACCAAAACGGTTACAATCGCTGTCGCTCACGTGGAGTACGAAACTGCCAACCGTCACTACGCGCACGTTGACTGCCCAGGACACGCAGACTTCGTTAAGAACATGATCACAGGAGCCGCCCAGATGGACGGTGCTATTCTTGTGGTCTCTGCTGCTGACGGCCCAATGCCGCAGACTCGCGAACACATCCTCTTGGCTCGCCAAGTGAACGTGCCAAATATCGTTGTGTGGCTCAACAAGGTTGACCTCCTCGACGACGAAGAGCTCCTCGAGCTCGTCGAAATGGAAGTCCGTGACCTCCTTTCCAAGTACAAGTACGACGGTGACAACATCACTATCGTTCGTGGTTCCGCTACTGCAGCCCTCGACGGCAAGCCCGGCGGCGCTGAAGCAATCGGTGCCCTGATGGATGCTATTGACGCTGACATTGCTGAGCCTGAGCGCGAAATCGACAAGCCATTCATGATGTCCGTTGAAGACGTGTTCTCGATCACTGGTCGCGGCACCGTTGCCACCGGTCGTATTGAGCGCGGCATTATCAAGGTCGGTGAAGAAGTTGAGATCGTTGGTCTCGCTGACACACAGAAGACCACCGTTACCGGTGTGGAAATGTTCCGTAAGCTTCTGCCACAGGGTCAAGCAGGCGACAACGTCGGCCTCCTGTTGCGCGGTATCGACAAGGAAGCAATCGAGCGTGGCCAAGTAATTGCTAAGCCAGGCACGATTAAGCCACACTCCAAGGCTAAGGCTGAAATCTACGTTCTGACTAAGGACGAAGGTGGTCGCCACACGCCATTTTTCAACGGTTACCGTCCACAATTCTTCTTCGGCACTGCTGACATCACTGGTGTCATCAACCTTCCAGAAGGTGTGGAAATGGTGATGCCTGGTGATAACTTGACCATCGACCTCGTCCTCGGCAAGTCCGTCGCGATGGAAGAAGGCAAGCGTTTTGCGATTCGCGAAGGTGGACGCACCATCGGAGCAGGTCGTATCACCTCGATCGTCGAATAGATTTTCACATTGCACAACTTCTGCCGGAAGCTCGATATCGGGCTTCCGGCTTGGTTGTTTTCAGTATTAATAACAGATTTTTTAGTAGGGCGGTAGTTCAATTGGTAGAGCAGCGGTCTCCAAAACCGCAAGTTGTGGGTTCGACTCCCTCCCGCCCTGCCACCTTTCAACAGTTTATATAAGTTGGTAAATTCGTAAGTTACTGACCAATCGATTCATTTACGAAGCTCCTCGCTTGCGAATTTCATATCTTCAAAACCATGGCTAATCCTTTCGCCAAATTACGCCTTTTCTACAGCGAAACAGCAATTGAGCTCAAAAAGTCCCATTGGCCTGACGCCAAGGAATTGCGCGAGCTTACCATGGTTGTTGTTGTTGGCATTATCATAATCGGCGCTTTTATTAGCTTGGCCGACTTCGCCTTGTTCAACGTTGTGAATTTATTCACGACTTTAGTGAGCTAAGCCCCCCCCCCCCTTTTTTTTTCATTTCAGAACACATTGTTTCATGGCTAACCCAATTCAGTTGAGCGAACTCCAATGGTACGCTGTCCAAACGCTTTCTAACCAGGAAGCGAAGGTAAAGCGGTACCTCGACAAGTTCATCGAAATTGAGGAAATGGGCGATTACGTGAAGGAAGTGCTCATGCCGACGGAGACCGTAACCGAGGTCAAGAACGGCAAGAAGTACACCAAACAGCGTAAGCTCTATCCGGGCTATGTGTTCATCCACATGCGCGTTTACGACGAAATTGGCAAGGTGCTCCAGAAACCCTGGTATTTTGTTCGCGGCGTGCAGGGCATCATCGGATTCATCGGCGGCGATAATCCTACTCCGCTCAAAACGGAGGAAATTAACCGTATTCTGGATCAAATCAAGGCCTCCGAAGGCCATGAAAAGCCCAAGGTCGAATACGGTATCGAAGAAGAAGTCAAAATCACTGACGGTCCCTTTCTTAATCTCACTGGTCGTATCGATGAAGTCGATCCAGACCGTGGAAAACTCAAAGTTTCGGTTTCCATCTTTGGTCGGTTTACCCCGGTCGAGTTGGAATACTGGCAAGTCGAACGCGCGGAAGAGTCCTAAGCATCGCCACTCTGGCAGACGTAATAGGCATTCGCTAATACCGCATAATATAACATGGCAAAGAAAAAAGCAGTAGGTTTAATCCGGTTACAGCTTCCCGCTGGTGCCGCCAATCCCGCGCCCCCAGTTGGCCCGGCTCTTGGCTCGCATGGCGTGAACATCATGGGATTCTGTAAGGAATTCAACGCGAAGACGAAGGACCAGGCAGGTATGATTCTGCCAGTGGTGATCACCGTGTATGCGGACCGCTCCTTCTCCTTCATCCTCAAGAGCCCGCCAGCTGCGGTCCTCTTGAAGAAAGCCGCAGGAATCGCTAAGGGATCCGGCACGCCGAACAAGGAAAAGGTCGGCAAAGTGACCCGTAAGCAGATTCTTGAAATCGTTGAGATCAAAAAGAAAGACCTCAACGCCTCTGACCCAGAACGCGCCGCCCGCATGATTGAAGGCGCTGCTCGTTCTATGGGTATCGAAATTGAAGGCTAACCCGGAGAACTGATCCATGTCAAAATTATCCAAACGCATGGCGAAAGCCAATGAAAGCCTCGATCTCAACAAGGCTTATACTCTTGATGAGGCTGTTGATACCTTGAAGCTTTTCCCGACTGCCAAGTTCGACGAAACGATTGAAGTTTACGCCCACCTCGGCGTCGATCCTCGCCAGACCACTCAAATGGTTCGCGGCACAGTTGCTCTGCCACATGGCAGCGGTAAGCAGGTCGTCGTCCTTGTCTTCACTGAAAATCCTGAAGAAGCCCTTGCCGCTGGCGCGGAATTCGCTGGCCTCGATGACCTGATTGAAAAGGTTCTCGGCGGTTGGATGGATTTCGACGTCGCTATTGCGACACCGGGTGCGATGAAGGAAGTGCGCAAAGTTGCGCGCGTTCTTGGACCTCGCGGTATGATGCCGAATCCAAAGGCAGGCACCGTGGGCGAAGATATCGCTAAAATCGTGAATGAAGTGAAGGCTGGTCGTGTCGAATTCAAGATGGACAAGACCGCTAATGTCGCCGTTGTCGTTGGCAAGCGTTCGTTCTCCAAGGAGCAAATCCTGGAAAATGCGCAGACTGCTATCGATAGCCTCGCCAAGTCACGTCCCGATACCTTCAAGGGCGGTGCGTTCCTGAAGAGCCTCACCATTAGCTCAACCATGAGCCCGGGCGTCAAGATTGACGTCAAGGCACTGCAACTCAACTAAAGAGGGCGTCACCATGAGACCTGAAAAAAAATACCTCGTTCAAGAAGTTTCCGAGCAGCTCGCCAAAAGCGAATACGTCTTTTTGACCGACTTTAACCGCCTTACCGTGGCGGAAACCGCAGAACTGCGTGGCCAACTAGCTGCTCAGAACGCTGAATTCCACGTCGTTAAGAACAGCATTCTCAATACCGCTATTAAAGAGCGTGAGATGCCGTGTATTGAAGATGCGTTGGATGGCCCAACGGCAATCGTTGTTGGCGGCCCGAATCCTTCGGAAGTGGCCAAGGTGCTGATCAAGTTCTTCAAAGACCGCGAAAAAGTAGAGGTCAAGAAGGGCGTGCTTGGTGACAAGACCTTGACCAAGGATGAAGTCGAAGCCCTCTCGAAGCTGCCAAGCCTCGACGAGCTCCGTGCTACATTCCTCAGCCTGCTCAACACACCAGCCACTCAAATGGTTCGCGTGCTTATCGCTACGCCGCAAGGCATTCTCAACGTTCTCCAAGCCAAGGCCGACAAAGACGGCGGTGCGGAGTAGTTCATTGAATTTTACCCAACTGGTAAGAAAACAAAACTAACATCCAAAGAACCGTGCAGGGGGATTTATTCCTTAAATCGTCAATCGGCGGCCTGTCATTCAAGGAAATATCATGTCAGACATCACTAAAGATCAAGTTATCGAATGGCTGAGCAATCAGTCCGTTCTCGAAGTTGCCGGTCTCGTTAAGGACCTCGAAGAAAAGTGGGGCGTATCCGCCGCTGCTCCCGTAGCTGTTGCGGCTGCAGGCCCAGCTGCTGAAGCTGCTGCTGTCGAGGAAAAAGACGAGTTCGACGTTATCCTCAAGGCCGCTGGTGCCAATAAGATTGCCTCTATTAAGGCAGTTCGCGAAATCACCGGTCTTGGCCTCAAGGAAGCTAAAGACATGGTCGAAGGCGCACCTAAGGTCATCAAGGAAGGCGTGTCTAAGGACGAAGCGGCTGAGCTTGAAAAGAAGCTCAAGGACGCAGGCGCCGAAGTCGAAGTCAAGTAACACGACGTTTTCTCAGGAAGCAGAAATTTGTTTCAAGCATCCTTTATTTTCGCAGACAAGCGGACTCACCAAATGGCGGGTCCGCTGTCGGCGTTTTCCACTCAAGGCTGACAACGCTCGCCGACAGGGCGTTAGGGTCCCCCCCTCTAGCGCTTTCTCGGCGGTCGTTTCACCGCAACCAATCCGGTTAACCGAATCTTAACACTCGCAGTAGCACCATGGCAGATCGTATCAATTTCGGGAAGCTGAAGGAGGTCATTGCTCCGCCCAATCTCATTGAAAATCAGATAAACTCCTATGCGGAGTTTATCCAACTAGACACCGCGCCTTCACAGCGCAAGGCAGTCGGACTGGAAGCCGTGTTCCGCGAAGTCTTCCCCATCGAAAGTTACGACGAAGCGTCGACGCTAGAATACGTGTCTTATAACGCGACCCTCTCGAAAATGACCGAGATGGAATGCATTCGTGAAGGCGTGACCTACTCGGTCTCGCTTTACGTCAAGCTTCGTCTGCGTGAAGGCGAGGCAATCAAGGATGAGGAAATTTACATGGGCGAACTGCCTATGTGCACCGAGCGCGGTTCCTTCATCATTAATGGTGCCGAGCGCGTAGTAGTCTCGCAGTTGCACCGTTCGCCAGGCATTTGCTTTGAGGACAGTCAGCACACGAGCGGTAAGATGCTCCATGCTTTCCGGATCATCCCCGACCGTGGTACTTGGATCGAATGTCAATTCGACCAAAACGATCTGCTTTACGTCTACCTTGACCGTCGTCGTCGTCGTCGTAAGTTCCTGATCACGACTTTGCTCCGCGCGTTGGGCTACAGCACCGACTTCGATATCCTGAATCTCTTCTATGATATTTCGGATTTGAAGATCAAGCAGGCCTTGACGATGGAGAACGTCTCCAACTTGGTTCTGGTTGAAGACATCGTCGACGCCGAGCGTGGTGTTGTCTTGGCACGTTCCTTCGAGCCGCTGACCAAGACGATCATTCGTTCCTTTGAGACGGCTGGGCTTGAGACCGTAAAAGTCATCGATACAACCATCGACGACGGCGCGATCATCCGTTCGCTCAAGAAGGACCCGACTCGCAATGACGAGGAGGCTCTTCGTGATATTTATAAGCGTCTACGCCCTGGTGAGCCACCAACAGTGACGAACGCCAAGGCTTTGCTGAAGCGCCTTTTCCAAGATCCCAAGCGTTACGACCTCGGTCGTGTTGGCCGCTATAAGATCAACCAGAAGCTTCACCTTCAGACGGACCTAGAAGTCCGTATTGTGACAGTGGAAGACATCGTGGAAGCCACTCGCTACCTGTGTAAGCTGAAGCAGGGTGAGGGCACCATCGACGATATCGACCACCTTGGTTCGCGCCGTGTGCGCACCGTTGGTGAGCTGCTTGCTAACCAGTGCCGCATTGGTCTGGCTCGCACCGAACGCTTGGTTAAGGAGCGCATGACGCTTTATGATCAGAGCGTTGACACAATTACTCCGCAGAAGCTGATCAACCCGAAGGCTCTGTCTACGGTGATTCGCGATTTCTTTGCGCGCAGCCAGTTGTCGCAGTTCATGGACCAGATTAACCCGCTGGCTGAGCTGACTCACAAGCGTCGTCTCTCCGCACTCGGGCCCGGTGGTCTTAATCGTGAGCGTGCCGGCTTTGAAGTTCGCGACGTTCACACTTCGCACTACGGTCGTATTTGCCCGATTGAAACACCGGAAGGTCCGAACATCGGTTTGATTAATTCGCTTTCAACCTATGCTCGGATCAACGAGTTCGGTTTCATCGAGACGCCTTACCGCGTGGTGACTAACGGAATCGTTAGCGACACCGTCGAATACCTGACTGCTGACGAAGAGGAAGGCAATGTGATCGCACAGGCCAATTCGATCGTCGACGAAAAGACCGGTCATTTTAAGGGTCGCGTTACTGTTCGTAAGTTGGACGAAGTTTATGAAGCAGAGCCGACAGACGTGAATTACATGGACGTGTCGCCGAAGCAGCTTGTTTCTGTTGCCGCGGGCATGATTCCGTTCCTTGAGCATGATGACGCCAACCGTGCACTCATGGGCTCGAACATGCAGCGCCAAGGTGTGCCGCTTCTTCAAACCGAGGCTGCTTTCGTTGGCACCGGCGTTGAAGAACGTGTCGCGATTGACTCTGGCACGGTAGCAGTTGCTCTGGCTGACGGCATTGTCGCCTCAGTAGACGCTAATCGCATCATTGTGACGGAAGACGGCGAACTGCCTAATTCACGATTCCTCAAGACTGACGCCAAGAAGGGCATTTACGTCTATGAGTTGCGTAAGTTCCTCCGTTCGAACGCTGCCACTTGCTTTACCCAAAAGCCGATCGTCAAGAAGGGCCAACCAGTCAAAGCAGGCAAGGTCATTGCTGACGGTGCATCAACTGATGACGGTGAAATCGCAGTGGGCCGCAATGTTCTCGTGGCTTACATGCCTTGGAATGGTTACAACTTTGAGGACGCGATTATCATTTCCGAAAAGCTCATCAAGGACGACGTCTTTACGTCGATTCATATTGAAGAGTTCGAAGTGACTGCTCGTGACACGAAGCTTGGTCCGGAAGAAATCACTCGTGATATTCCGAACGTTGGTGACGAAGCCTTGAAGAATCTCAACCGCGATGGTGTCATCCGTATCGGAGCTGAGGTTAAGCCTGGCGACATCCTGGTGGGTAAGATCACGCCGAAGTCTGAAACTGAATTAGCTCCGGAAGAAAAACTCCTCCGCGCTATTTTCGGTGAAAAGGCTGCCGACGTGAAGGATACCTCACTGATTGTCCCCTCTGGCATCAATGGTATGGTCATGGATGTGAAGGTCTCAAGCCGCGCTGACCGCGAACGCGAAAAACTTTCGCCTTCAGATCGCCGCCGCCAGACCAAGAAGATCACCGAAGAATACCGTTCGCAGACTGACAAACTTCGTGAAGACCTCACTGAAGCGTTGTCTAACATTCTGCTTGGCGAAAAAATTCCGCTCGACGTGACCAATGGCGATACCGGCGAAGTTATTATCCCGGCCAATCGCAAGATCACGAAGACCCTACTGCGTAAGCTCGCTCAGGTTTCCAAGAGCATCTCGATCGACCCATCTCCGGTGCGTATCAAGATCATGGAGATCGTTGAGAATTATCAGCGCAAATTCGATGAGATGGAAGGCGAGAAGGCTCGGAAGATCGAAGGTATCGAGTCCGGTGCCCTCGACGAATCCGGTGCGATTAAGAACGTTAAAGTCTACATTGCCGCGAAGCGCGTTATCCAAGTGGGTGACAAGATGGCTGGTCGACACGGTAACAAGGGCGTTATTGCTAAGGTTGTTCCCGAGGAAGACATGCCGTTCCTGCCCGATGGCGAGCCGATCCAAATTATCCTGAATCCGCTAGGTGTTCCCAGCCGTATGAACGTTGGTCAGATTCTGGAATGTCACCTTGGTTGGGCTTGTAAGAAGCTCGGTCTTAAGGTCGCCACTCCGGTCTTCGACGGCATCGGTGAAGCAGTTCGCCCAAGTTATAACAACGCAACTGACGAGCCAAAGACAGTGCGTGAGTTCCTACTAAAAGCTGGCCTTCCCGAATCGGGCAAGAGTCGCTTGTATGACGGGCGCACGGGCGATACCTTCGACCAAGAGGTTGTGGTCGGCTACACGCACATGCTCAAGCTGAACCACCTCGTGGCAGACAAGATCCACGCTCGTGCGGTTGGTCCGTATAGTCTCATTACCCAGCAGCCGCTCGGTGGTAAGGCCCAATACGGTGGTCAGCGTTTCGGGGAAATGGAAGTTTGGGCGCTCGAAGCATACGGTGCCGCCTACACGCTACAGGAACTGCTTACGGTGAAGTCTGACGACGTTGCCGGTCGCACCAAGATCTACGAGCAGCTCGTCAAGGGTGATAACACGCTGCACGCCGGAACGCCTCAGTCGTTCAACGTGCTCGTTAAGGAAATGCAGAGCCTCTGTCTGGACGTTCGTCTAGGCAGCGACGACTCGCTGGAATTTAAAACGCAAGCCAACTAAGGGAGGGGACCAAACATGAGTACGCAAGAAGCACGCGAAGCATTGGGATTCGACCACGACCAGTCGTTCGACTCGGTCAGCATTACAGTTGCCAGCGCGGACACGATCCGTGGCTGGTCACGCGGGGAAGTTAAAAACCCTGAAACCATCAATTACCGCACGTTTAAGCCGGAGCCAGGCGGTTTGTTCTGCCAACGTATTTTCGGACCTGTTCGTGACTACGAATGCGCCTGTGGCAAATATAAGCGCATCAAGTTCAAGGGCGTCATCTGTGACCGTTGCGGCGTAGAAGTGACCGTTGCTCGCGTTCGTCGTGAGCGTATGGGCCACATTGAGCTGGCTGTTCCGGTCAGCCATATCTGGTTCCTCAAGTCGATGCCGAGCCGTCTTGGTTTGCTCCTCGATATGACTGCACGCAGCCTTGAACGGGTTATCTACTATGAGAACTACATGGTGGTTGATCCGGGCAAGACGCCGATGGAGCCCAAGCAACTTCTGACTGAGCAGGAATACATCCAGGCTCAGGACGAATACGGTGAAGACGCCTTCGTCGCCAAGATGGGTGCCGAAGCATTGCGCGATAGTTTGGCCCAGCTCGAGCTGGAACCAGAAATTGCCACTCTGCACGAGCAGATGCACAGCACGCGCTCTAAGCAGATCAAGAAGAAGCTGGCTAAGCGTCTTAAGGTGATCCAAGGCTTCATCGACAGCAACACTCGCCCTGAGTGGATGGTGCTCGACGTTCTGCCTGTCATCCCGCCAGACCTTCGTCCTTTGGTTCCGCTTGAAGGTGGTCGTTTCGCTACGTCAGACCTTAATGACCTTTATCGTCGTGTTATCAACCGCAACAACCGCCTCAAGAACCTGTTGCAGTTGAAGACACCGGACGTGATTATCCATAACGAAAAGCGCATGCTACAGGAAGCTGTTGATGCGCTCTTCGACAATGGTCGTCATGGTCGTGCCGTTACTGGCGCTGGTAATCGTCCCCTCAAGTCTCTTAGCGATATGCTCAAGGGCAAGCAGGGCCGTTTCCGTCAGAATTTGCTCGGTAAGCGTGTGGACTACTCGGGTCGTTCCGTTATCGTCATTGGCCCAGAACTTAAGCTCAACGAGTGTGGTCTGCCCAAGAAAATGGCGCTGGTGCTCTTCGAGCCATTTATTATCCGTCGTCTCAAGGAACTCGGCTTCGTGCATACCGTTCGCGGTGCGCGTAAGATGATCGAGAAGAAGTCGCCGGAAGTCTGGGATATCTTGGAAGAGGTGACCAAGGGTCACCCAGTGATGCTTAACCGCGCACCGACGCTTCACCGCCTCTCGATCCAAGCCTTCGAGCCTAAGCTGATTGAGGGCAACGCAATCCGCCTACACCCGCTCGTTTGTACCGCTTATAACGCGGACTTCGACGGTGACCAGATGGCCGTGCACGTTCCGCTTTCGATCGAGGCCGTCCTCGAAGCTAAGCTGCTCATGCTGGCGACGCACAACATCTTCTCGCCTTCCAGTGGTAAGCCTATCTTAACGCCGTCACAGGACGTCGTCCTGGGCACTTATTACCTGACGGCCGATCCAAAGGTTAAGCCAGTCAAGGGTAAGCTGGTGCCACTGATCGCGACTCGCGACGAAGTTATTCTCGCCGAGGCGACTCGTGATGACTTCAACTTGCACACATGGGTTGACTTCGTGAATCCTGACTATGGCAAGCCTGGCACCATTTACGGAAATCACGAAAAGAAGATCATCCGCACCACTGTTGGCCGCATTCTTTTTGCAGAAATCTGGCCGGAGAAGATTGGTTTTGTGAACTTCGCGGTGACCAAGAAGAAGATCGGCGACTTGATCATGAATTCCTATAAGGTAGCAGGTAAGCGCGATGTCGTGCCTGTGCTCGACGCTTTGAAGACACTGGGCTTCAAGATGGCGACCCGTGCCGGTATTTCGGTGGGTATCGGTGACATGATCATCCCTGAAGATAAGAAGGATATCATTGCCGCCGCTCGCAAGCGCATCGAGGAGGTTGAAGGCCAATACAGCAAGGGTATCATTACCACTGGTGAACGCTACAACAAGATCATCGATATTTGGACTGGCGCGACTGACCAGATCGCTGCCTCTGTGTTCCGAGAGTTGGAGTCGAATCTGGGCCGCCCCGAGATTAACCCGGTCTTCTTGATGATGGATTCCGGTGCTCGTGGTAACAAGCAGCAGGTTCGTCAGCTTTGCGGTACTCGTGGTTTGATGGCTAAGCCATCTGGTGACATTATCGAACGTCCGATTCTCTCGTCTTTCCGCGAAGGTCTGTCCGTTCTAGAATACTTCCTGTCCACTCACGGCGCTCGTAAGGGTCTAGCTGACACCGCGCTGAAAACCGCGGATGCTGGTTACCTGACGCGTAAGCTTTGCGACGTTGCAATGGACTGCGTTATTACTGAAGACGACGACGGTAACCGCGACGGTATCTGGAAGCACGCGATCTATGAAGGTGACGACGAAATCGTGCCACTCGCTGATCGTATTACTGGTCGTTGCCCAAGTGAAGACGTTCGGAATCCTCTGGAGCCCGACGAAATCATTTGTAAGAACGGTGAGATCATTACCGAGCTGATGGCCAAGAAGATAGACGAAGTCGGTATCGAACGCGTCAAGGTCATGACGCCGTTGACTCACATGCGCAAGAACGGCATTCCGGCACTCTCCTACGGTCTTGACCCCGCTACTGGCGAAATGGTCAAGCCTGGTTCTGCAGTTGGTATTGTCGCTGCGCAGTCCATCGGTGAGCCTGGTACTCAGCTGACCATGCGTACTTTTCACATCGGTGGTATTGCGACTGGTGGCATGAAGAATCCGGAGATTAAGGTCCGTAATTCTGGTCGTGTCCGCTATTCTGGCCTTCGTTTGGTGCAGACTGCCGATGGCGCAAGCATCGTGCTCAACAAGACTGGTACTGTCCAGATCATGGATGAGGACGATCGCGTGATGGAAGATTACAACATCGTTACTGGTGCCGTGCTGACTGTGCAGGATGGTGGCGAGATCAAGAAGGGCACGACACTCGCAATGTGGGATCCGTTCAATATTCCGATTCTCTCGGAGAAGGCGGGTATGATTGGCTTCCGCGAGATGATCCCAGGTGTTACGATTAAGCGTGAGCTCGACAGCTCCACCGGCCGTATCGCTACCGTGGTTATCGAGCACAAGGAAGACCTTAATCCACAGGTGGAAATTCGCGACAATGCTGGCAAGGTGCTGGCGACGTATGCGATTCCGGTTGGTGCACAGGTGGCTGTTTCCGATGGAGACACCATTGCTCCAGGTGCTCTGTTGTCGAAGACTCCACGTTCGGCGTCCAAGACGCAGGACATTACAGGTGGTCTGCCGCGTGTGGCCGAGCTCTTCGAAGCCCGTCGTCCGAAGGACGCCACCGAAATGGCGAAGATCGACGGTGTGGTTTCCTTTGGCGGTGCCGTTCGCTCCAAGAAGAAACTGATCGTGACTAATGAAGAAACCGGCGAGCAGGAAGAGCACTTGATCCCGCACGGTAAGCACATCATTGTGCACGCCGGTGACGTGGTTCATAAGGGCCAGCACCTGACTGAAGGTTCCGCTGATCCGCACGAAATCCTCGACATCCTCGGGCCGAATACCGTTCAGGAATACCTTCTGTCCGAAATTCAGAAGGTCTACCGAATGCAGGGTGTGCCGATTAATGACAAGCACATCGAGCTGATCATCGCCCGTATGCTCCGTAAGGTTCGCATTACGGATCCCGGTGACTCCGATTACTTCTGGGGTGAGCAGATTGACAAGAGTGACTTCCTCAACGAGAATGAGCGCATTGCAGAAGCCGGTGGTAAGCCTGCTGAAGGTGAGCCGATCTTGCTGGGTATTACGAAGGCCTCGCTCGAGACAGAATCGTTCATCTCTGCGGCTTCCTTCCAGGAAACAACTCGTGTGCTGACCGATGCCTCGACTCTTGGTAAGCGTGACCGTCTGAGCGGGTTCAAGGAAAACGTGATCATGGGTCACCTGATTCCGGCTGGAACTGGTTTGCCGAAGTACCGCCGCCTGAAGGTCAACGCCCTCGGTGCTCCGGTGGAAAACAATCCAATGGTAGAGCGCGATTACTCACTCAGTGAAGACGAAACGAGTGAAGGTACCTTCACCCCGAAGGTCGGTTAATTCAGCTCTCGTATAAGTTTTACAAGCGGCGTTCCCAGGAAGGGGACGCCGCTTTTTTTGTCCAAAGGGGGGGGGGCTTGGGCGA
>NZ_BMXG01000025.1 GCF_014651635.1 Cerasicoccus arenae
CCAACCCCATAACCCTCCCCCCCCTCACTCATGGAACCCATCCAATATTTCAATCGCTACACCGGCCAAATCGAGACCGAGCAAGTTTTCGGCGAACAATGGCTAGCCTGGGCCTACGGCACGCCGCTAGGCCGGCTGACCGTAGAACTCGCCGCCAAGCGCGTGTGGTTCTCCCGTTGGTATGGCTGGAAAATGAGCCGCCGAACCAGCGCAAGCCGCGTATTCCCGTTCATCAAGCAATATGGCTTGGACATCGCAGAGTTCCGCAAGCCGCCGGACTATTTTGCGAGTTTCAACGACTTCTTTACCCGCCAACTCAAAGACGAGGCGCGCCCCATCGACAACGATCCCGCCAGCGTGGTCTTCCCCGCCGATGGCAGGCATTTGGGCTGGGCGGACTCCTCGGCGGTCAACCAAGTATTCGTCAAGGGCCAGTCCTTCGACTTAGACGCCCTGCTCGGCGACTCAGCACTGGCCTCAAAATTCCGCGGCGGCGCTCTAGTGCTCTCCCGCTTGTGCCCGACCGATTATCACCGTTTTCATTTCCCGGCTGAAGGCGTGCCTGACGCCCCCCGCCAAAGCCCACGTACCATCCCCGGCCCCCTGTATTCCGTCAACCCCGTGGCCCTCCGCCAGCGCATCGAAATCTTTTGGACCAACCGCCGCGTGGTAACAATCCACCACAGCGAGAACCACGGAGACATTGCCTTGATCGAAGTCGGCGCAACCTGCGTGGGCTCTATCCAGCAAACACATGTCCCCGGCCAATGGACGGCCAAAGGCGGCGAAAAAGGTTATTTTGCCTTTGGTGGCTCCAGCACAATCACGCTTTTCGAGCCGGGAAAGATCGTTCTGGATGAAGACTTACGGGCCCATACCGCAGCCGGACGCGAGCTTTACGCCCGCATGGGCGACCGGATGGGCCAATCTGCCTAGTGCCCACGGAACCGCCAACCTTGCCAAGAAATGTATGGCCGAATGGGACTTACTTACCCGCCATTTCGCGAGAGGCCGTGTAAAGCCGTTCCGCCAGCCGGATGATTTTCTTCCGGTAGACAATCGTGTCGCGCCAGGCATCAGGAATCCCACCAATGCCATAGTATGCCCCCGCCAGCTGGCCATAGACGGCAGCGGTGGTATCGGCATCCTCACCCAAGTTAACCGCAGCTAACGCACCATCGGCGAAATTGTTTGTGCTAGCAAAGGCCCACATCGCGGCTTCAAGACAGGCAACGACCTCCCCCCTCCCCCGTATGGCCGGAGGGGCTTTATCCCAATAAGAACCTCTGGCAACCGACTCAATCTCGCCAGTCAAGGGCTGGCTCAACCAGCTACCGCGCACTGGTGAATAACCAGGCATCAGCAACTCTTCCTTACTCACGCCCTGAACGGCACCCACAATGAGCGCGCCAAAATAACGACAAGCGTCGATGCAAAGCCTCGTGGCATGCGTCAAGCGACTGCTCTCACCAGACATCAAAAGCGCCTCCTTAGGCTGCTCCATATAATAGAGCGGTACCGGTGCCAAACGCATCAGGGAACCATTGCTAGAGCTGGCCTCCGAGGTCAGTCCAGCAAAGGGAGCACCTTCGGCCTCATAATATTCGATCGCCGCACGAGTAGTCGCACCAATGCCAAACGCCGCCTCACGGCAGCTCCAATAGCCCGCCCGCCACCACTGGCGAATGCGGTCCATAGCGTCAGGTGCGTCAAAGCCGTTACGAGCCACAAGGCTCTCGGCCAAGCACATCGCTAACGAAGTGTCATCCGTCCATTCTCCGGGCTCGATCTGGTGAAAACCGCCCCCGGAAAAGTTGCTTACTTTTGGAAACATGCCCGGCGCGAGTCCTTCCACCGGTGCCCCAAGCGCGTCCCCAATGGCCAAGCCCAACAGACTGCCGTAGTAACGTTCGAGTGGATCCATCCCTTCCGCCATACCCACACTGTAAGCTAAGTCAGTGCCAATTCAAGAACGGAAAATCCGCCCCCCCTGAGCAAACCACTACGTTTTCGGCATTTCACACAGTTCGGCTGAGCCGCCATGCACGAGAACCGGATGTTGCTTGAGCAAATCTACGATTTGCTGCTTATTCTCGGCATCAAAACGCATGTAACCGACAATGTGATCGGAGGACGGAGCCGAGGGCTCCCCTAGCATACAGCGTTCCCCAATAGCGCTACCACCATTGAACAATCCACTTGCTCGAGCCGCGCAAAAAAAGGTTTCCCATTCCTCCGCAGTCGATTGTGTTTTCGCGTTTCCGTGGATGAACAGGATATATTGTTTCATAGCGAATTCCCCTCTGCCAACGCTTTAGCAGCTATCTTTGATTTAAGTGTGGCAATGGCTTCGTCCACTGAAACCGTGCCTTCAATACCCTTGCCAATGCGAGAGCGGATCGAGACATTTCCAGCTTCGGCCTCCTTCTCGCCACAAACGAGCATGACTGGAACGTGGTCCATCTCGGCACGACGGATCTTGGCACCGAACTTTTCGTCATGGCGGTCAATACTAGCCCGAATACCTGCGTCTTTGAGCTTGGCCAAAAGATCGTTGGCGTAATCGGCTGTCTTGTCCGAGATCGGTAACACACGGACCTGCTCCGGCGAAAGCCAGAGCGGAAAATTGCCCGCAAAGTGTTCGATCAGCACGCCGCAGAAGCGTTCCATCGAGCCGAAAGGAGCGCGGTGGATCATCACTGGGTGGTGCGGCTGATTATCTGCGCCGATGTAGGACAGGTCAAAGCGGACAGGCAGCACATAGTCGATCTGCACGGTGCCGAGTTGCCATTCGCGGCCAATGACGTCCTTGACCACGAAGTCGATCTTCGGACCGTAGAAAGCCGCCTCTCCAGGCTCCTCGGTGAATGGTACGCCAAGGGTGCTGGCGGCACGGCGACAGGCATCTTCTGCCTTATCCCATTTTTCGGCGTCGCCGGTAAACTTGCTGCTATCAGGATCACGCAGCCCAACGCGTACGCGGTAGTCATGCATGCCAAGCGTGGTAAGCACCGTTTTGACGAGAGACAGGCAGCCCATCACCTCGTCGCTGACTTGATCCTCGGTGCAAAAAATGTGGGCGTCGTCCTGGGTGAAACCGCGCACGCGGGTCATCCCGTTTAATTCACCAGACTGCTCCCAGCGATAAACGGTGCCAAATTCCGCCAAACGTAACGGCAGATCACGATACGAGTGCTGCTGAGAGGCAAAAATCTTGATATGGTGCGGACAGTTCATCGGCTTCAGCATGAAACCATCCAGAAGCTTGGTCGGGTCCATCGTGCGTTCGATGCCGATAGTTTCGCGGCCAGTGCGGCGATTGATTTCCTCCGCAAAATGCGGGGAAACGGCTTCCAGCCGCGCCGTCAGTTCGGCGCAGGAGCATCCCTCGTGTGCAATGCGTTCGAGGGCATCTGGCTCAGCGATGGCGGGGAATTGCGATTCCTTATAATACGGAAAATGGCCCGAAGTTTTGTAAAGCGCGAGCTTGCCGATGTGCGGTGTGAAAACCTGATCGTAGCCCTGTTTACGGAGTTCGTCGCCAATGAACGTCTGGAGTTCTTGCCGGATAATGGAGCCTTTGGGTGTCCAAAGGATCAAGCCTTGGCCGACGTCTTCATCGATAACAAATAGTTTCAGATCTCGACCGATCTTGCGGTGATCACGGGCCTTTGCCTGCTCAAGCGCGTCAAGGTATTGCTCCAATTCTTCCTTGTTGGGGAATGCTGTGCCGTAAATGCGCTGAAGCTGCTTATTCTTCTCGTTACCACGATGGTAGGCACCAGCAATACTCAGTAGCTTGAAGGCCTTAATCTTCTTCGTGTAATTGACATGGGAGCCGGCACACAGGTCAATGAACTCACCGTTGCGGTAAAACGAAATCGCATCACCCTCGGGAATGTCTGCGAGACGGCCGAGCTTGTAGCGCTCCTGCCCACAGCCTTTGATAATTTCCACGGCCTCGTCGCGGGTGACTTCCTGACGCTCGAAACGCTGGTTTTCCTTGATGACGCTTTTCATCTCGGCCTCGATCTTTTCGAGGTCTTCAGCGCTCAACTTCTGGTCGAGGTCGAGGTCGTAATAAAAACCGTTATCTGTGGGTGGCCCGATGTCGAGCTTGGCCTCGGGAAAGAGGCGCAGTACTGCGGTCGCCAGCACGTGAGACGCACTGTGCCGCAACTCTTCGAGCGGAGTCATCTGGGCTTTCATGGGATTTACTTCGTTTGAGCTTTCAGAAAAAGCAGAGGATAACAATGGATTCCGCTGTCGCTGTCAACCTGTGTCCACCCCATTACGGCACCTAAATTGCTACTTTCCGCATTTGACGCGGCGTTTTGTGCCGTTACCATGTGGCGTAATCTCCTGCCATTTATGAAAGTTCATTATTTCGCAACAGCCCTAATCGGCGCAATCTGTATTTCGGGTTGCACACAGCAACACGATGACCCGGCGCTAGCCGGATTCCACTCAACAATGCTAGGTGACGCTGGCGTGTTCTCAATCAAGGACGCTGATGCCCTAAAGGGCTACGATTCGATTTATATCAAATCGGTGACGGCAAATCCCTCCGCTGGAGCACGTAATTTGGATCCCAGTGAGATTGCGGCCTTGGAATATGCTCTGCAAGGTGCGATCAAAAGCCACATCGGCGGAGCCCTACCCATCGTAGAATCACCAAGTGTAAACAGCCTGAGTTTGGTGGCGACAATCAATGAAGTCGAAGGACTGTCTCCACTTAACGGTGCCACCATCACGGCCAATAACCTTGCAGATAACGCTAATCATTATGGAGCCGGTGCAGCAGCAGGCATAGGAACCTTTGACAGCCAAATCTCCGGCTCAACCTTGCGAGTCAGCCGTATCCAAGTGAAAATAGAACTACTTGGCTCCAATGGGGAAATGCTCGCAGTGTTCTCTGACAGCAATTTCGGCAGTGATATCGAATACAGTGCCAGCGGTATAACCAACTGGTCGCGGGTATCGGACGCATTTAACCGCTGGTGCAACGAACTTGGCAGCCAGTTAGCTAATGCGACAGCTAAATAGATTATTCAGCCACGATATCTTAAGTCTCCGCTTATCAAAAAAACCGCAATGCATCGTGCATTGCGGTTTTTTTATAAATAGAAGGAATTACGGGGTCGGACCGAATTTCCGATTCGGCATTACTCCTCAGTAACTCCGCGAATAATCTGCCATTTGTAGAATGATTGCCCCTCACCAATCGGCAATATGCGCTCGACTGGAACTCCCGACGGAGACCAATTTTCAAGGTCCTGACTCTGCCATAGTTGAATGCTCACTTCGACTTCAGTGCCGTTAGCATTGAAAATCGATTCGGCACCGAATCCACCCAGAGCATCGCGGGTGTATAGGCCCCACTCGGATTGTGCGTCATGGCTATTGATCAACGCGGCAATCAAGCTATCTCGTAAATCGTTATTAGGGCTGAGAGGATCTAAGCCGTGATCGACTTCAACTCCGTCGTCGAACAGGTCACCATCCGTGTCAGCCAGCAACGGGTTCGTTTGCTCAGCTTGCTCTTCAATGTTCGTGAGACCATCGTTATCGGGGTCATCACTCGCAGAGTAATCCAAGGAACCAAAACGTTCTAATTCCCAGCTATCGGACAGCCCATCCTTATCAGTATCGATGATATTCATCGCGATTGCGAAATCGCCCTGATAGTCGAGTCGAGCCCACACCTGATTACTATCCACATCCACACCCCAAGAGCCGACTGGGTCAGAGGCCAAAGGAGCGCGTAGCAATGGATCTGTGGCAGCAGTTCCGAGAATCGCCTTGGTTGCATTCAGCCAATTACCTGGATCAGCATCGCCAGTATCTTCGTCTAAGAAAGCAACAATCGTCAGGGCCTCCTCAATTGCAGGAGACATAGCGCCGTCGTCGTAATCAAGAACCAGTGTGTATGCGTCGCAACGGTTGCGACCCGGTGTTTCACGCATACCATTCAAGCTCACGATATCAGAGACGATATCCCGACCATCGGCAGCATACCAATCATCACGTTTCCACCAACCAGTTGTGATGTTGCGATACTGACCAAACGAAGTCGAACCGTAAGAATGCGTCGTCGCATCACTGTTAACACCGTCAATGACTCGGACACTTGTTCCGAGGAAACCTTCCACTTCCGGCGCGCTATCCATGATGTTGCGATCATTGTAATTTTCACCCGATGCAACAGTGAACTGTAAGCCATTACGCGAGTAGGTGTAGGCGTCCCAGACCGACCAGTCATTGAATGTTCCATTACCATCAGTGTCCGGCGACATGTATGTCTCAACACTTACAAACGGCCCATTGATCGTCACCAGCAAATAGGCGATCGGACGTCCGGCAATCGTCGTACTGTCGATCAGGCAATTAATATGCTGATCTTCGACAGGGCTACGGCTCAGTGCGTAGAATTTTTCCGACGCCGAACCGCAAGTGAAGTTGAACATATAAGGCTTGTTGCTATCGCTCAAGTTGATCGCCATCGAGCGGTCATAGATGTGATTATGCCCACTGAACCAACCATCAATTTCATATTGTTTGCCCGCTTCGATATACGGCTCTGAGCCTCCAGAAACGAACTCGCTCATCGCTGGGTGAAGGGCTGAAGCAAACAAACCGGAGTGTGAAAATCCGAAGATATGCGCACTTGGATTCGTGCTACGAATCTCAGCGAATTTTTCAGCAACCCAGTTGGAATAATTCTCAGCTGCACCACCGTTCCATTGGTCAACCGCGACGAAGAAGGTGTCATGACCAGCATCGTAGACATAGCAGAAGTTGCTATTATTCGGCGAAGATTCACTACCACCCGGGACGTCACTCGGATCAATGACCGCCCCATCACCTGAGAACAGGTATGGAAACGCTGCCGCCCAAGCCGACACATTGCTGGAAGTATGCTGATAGGCGTTGGAGTCATGATTGCCACGCACTGGATAATATCCAATGCCATTCTCGGCCAATGGATTGACGAGCAAAGCCTTCAAGTCTTCCAACTGAGCAAACTTCGTATCGCCATTGGAACTGTTACCATCCGTGATATCACCCACATGAATGATGAACTTCGGCGCATGTGCGATAAACTGTGCAGCGATCGCACTGGCTTCATCGACTGGCACCCCGTTCGTGCTTCCCTGTGTGTCAGGAATAACACCGAAGACCAACGCTTCGTCATTACCAGGCATCGAAGCGCGCGCTAGTTCAGCAGGCTCATCAACAAAGATATGTAACTCCGCCGTTGTCCGCCCATCGTCGTTATCAGTAACGGCGACGATAAATACGTTTAAGCCGACGTCTGTCACTCCAGGCGTGCCACTCAACGATCCATCAGGATCAATGGTCAGCCAGTCCGAGCCACTAACCTTACTGAAGAACATCTCATCACCGTCGGCATCACTAGCTTGATCCGCAATCGAAGCCGCGTAGGCGTCACCTGAACGACCATCCGGTGCGTCGATTTCCTGATTATTGAAGATCGGTGCATTTGGATCGAGCAGCGAAACAAGGTTCAAGAACAGGTCAAAACCAAGGTCTGAGCTCGTGCCATCGCGATTATGAATTTCCACTGCAAGAACGTTGTCACCCACGACCAGATAGTCAGGCTCAACCGTAAACTCATAGAAGTTGCTTTCCGCAGAACCAGAAATAATTTCAGAGGAGAATGTCTGATAATCAATCGCACCTGCTGGCATATTATCCCGAATGACTTCTTGGCCGTTCAGATAAACGATAACACCGTCATCCCGCAGAATACCGAAATCAAGCGACTTCACCGCATCAATATCCGCCACGTCAAAATGTGTGCGGAAGTAATAGGTAATGTGCTTATTCTGGTCATCTGAACCGTAGCTAAGAACGGTTTCTTCATCGCCGTCGCCAAAGCCCAACTGAGCCGCTCCGGTTGCCCAAGCAGAATCATCAAACGCAACTGCGCTCCATGCCGTCCCTTGGTCCGAACCATCATCAAGATATTTCCAATCATAGCCTGCAGCAATCACTTCTTCGCTGATCGTGGGTTGATTCGAATCCTCGTTAATAACTGTCAAGCTCAGGTCAAAGCTTAGGTCTGAACTCGAAGCGCTACCGTTGTGCAATTCGACCGCAATCACGTTTGTCCCTACGAGTAGTTGATCCAGTGAAACGGAGAATTCAAAATACGTTTCTTCCTCAGAGCCACTAATCGCATTCGAAGCATAGGTCTGATAGCCAACCGCACCGCTTGGCATATTGTCGCGAATGACTTCTTGGCCGTTGAGGTAGATCACGACGCCATCATCACGCAGGACTTCGAAGAACAGCGATTCAATGCCTTCCAGCGAATCAACTTCAAACGTTTTGCGCAAGTAGGTCGTGACATACTTATTGCCAGAATCCGGACCATAGCTAATGACAGTCGTTTCATCACCATCTCCATAACCTAATTGTGCGGCACCGACACTCCAGCCACTGTCGTCGAAATCAACATCCAACCAACCCGTGGAATCCTGATTGGAGCCGTCATCGAGATAAGCCCAAGTATCTCCCTTTTCGATTACGGTCCCCAACGGTTCGCTGATTGAATCTCCGCTGGCATACGCCGTAATGTGATCAGGAGAAACGCTGCTGGCAAAAACACGTAGCTCATCGATGAGGCCATTGAATCCGTAGTCCGAGCTAGCGGTCATATTACCAATCCGGAATGGACGGTCGGTGCTCAGAGTGCTTTGCAGCGTTTCGATTGTAACTGCAGTGCTAGCGACCTTTTCACCATTAACATAAAGTGCAACTTCTTCGCCAGGAACAAAAACACCAGCCACATGCACCCAGCCATCCGTAGTTCCAACTGAACGTGTTGTCAGATTGACCGTGTCAGTCGCCGTGTAACCCGATCCACCAGAAGAAACTTGGAAGCTTAATTGGTGAGATCCTGAAGTCGTCGTTTTAAGCACGTATTGATCATTACTTGGACCACCAGATTCATCGATACCGGCAATAACTCCGTAGTTGCTCACCCCTACCGGCTTAACCCAGGCCATAACCGTCACCGCGCCAGTAATGTTTAAAAGCCCGGGTGTTCCCGCAACGACTTCATCACCAGAAAATCCAGTAAACTGAAGCGCATTATTTAGCTTACCGGTTGTCCAACTGGTCGAACCTAAGATAGTGCCAGTGAGACCGTTGCCAGAATAATCGCCAGTTTCGCTGCCGGCACCTTCGTCAAATGGCCAGTAAGCGACCAAACCAGGTGCCTCTCCCTCGATCGCATCTGCTTCACCGGAAGTCGCCGAAGATGTGACCGACCAACCAGTCTGCCGACTGGATGCGACTCCTGCAATTCGGTAAGTGTAGGTCGAGTTGGGAACTAGAGACGTGTCCGTATAAGTTGTTACGTCGCCCGCTAGGCTGCCAGTTACCAATTGAAATTCGCCGCTATCGCCATAGCGACGTTCTAATACCAAGCGATCAAACACTTGACCATCCAGGTTCCAAGTCAGCACGATTTCGTTGCCTTCGCCAGTAGTCGAATTCAGGTCAATGATCTGGCCTGTAAGGAAGCCAAGCTCGACCGAAACCACTGCGGACCAATCCGAAGCATTTTCCGAATCATCCAACGCACGAATCCGATAAAGATATTCCACACCGCTAACAGCATCAGTATCGATATAGCTAACTTGGTCCGCAGTTAATATCGCAACAGTCTCATAGCTGGTATTCTCACCAACGGTACGCTTTTCCAGCTCAAGTTCGGTGACATCCAAATCTGCGATTACATCCCAACTCAGGCTAACGCCCACTCCACCATCAATTGCAGCTAGACCAGTTGGCGTATCCAGGCGAACCAAAGACTCGGTGGGAAAATAAAGCGTGCGGCTCGGCTCCCGGCCTTCACCTTTGACTTCAATGCGGTCTGTCCAGATTTCAATCTCGGCGTAAGCGGTGGTATCCGCAGTTTCCACCATGCCTTCAAGATTGATGTAGTGAACACCAGCATTTTCACCGTATGCACCGCCATGGTTATGACCATTCATCCATGCACGAACATTTGGATAATCGGCGATCAGATCAATTAATACGCCAGCTTGTGGGCTTATGTGTGCTGTGCCAGGAGGGTAAACCGGATAATGACTGAAAAGGATAACGGATTCGTTATTCGCTAAGGCCAAGTCTAGCCCATCGCGCAACCAAGCCAGTTGCTCATCACTGTGAATGCCGTAGCCAGCATCATTGCCGTCCAACACAAAGAAGCGCCAACCATCGATCGCATAATCATAATAATTCGATGGAATCTTCATCACCTCGACAACTTCCGCCAGCGTATGACTACCAATCGACAAGTCATGATTACCCACCACATGATAGGCCGTATGAATGATGTCATCCCAAATGTCCATCATCACAGTATAGCTATTGAAATCGTCATCGATAAAGTCGCCCAGACAAATGACGAACTCAAGGTCACGGGCATTAAAATCAGTCACCATTACAGGTAGTTTCTGCAAGCTGTTGCGATAGTAACGCGATCCAGCCGTAGCAGCATCCTTGTATTGTGGATCGGCCACCGCACCAAATGAAAATAGGTATTCGCCCTCGACGACTACATCGCTGTCAGCCAGCTCCTTCAATGCATCTGTGGTAAGCGCTGATCCGTAAACACGCACATCATCGATAGCTCCGTTGAAACCAAATTCCCCGTCACTGGTCATATTACCAATGCGAAACGGAATGCTCTCGCTCAATGTACTCTGTAGCTCAGTCATCTCCGTAACAGTCTGAGCGACCTGCACGCCATTTACATAGATGGTTACCGACTCACCGGGAGAAAATACACCAGCTACATGAATCCAACCATCAACATCGGCGGAAGCGCGATCAACAATTGAGATCGAATCAGTGGCAGTTACGCCGACTCCACCAGCACCAGTCGCTTGAAAGCTCAAGTAGCTAGTGCCCGATGCAGTCGTCTTAAGCACATACTGATCATTCGCTGCACCACCCGACTTATCGATCCCTGCAATGACACCATAGTTACTCATGCCAGCCGGATGAACCCAGGCAGCAACTGTAACTGCACCTGTGAGGTTTAGTTCCGGCTGCGCACCGACCACAACTTCGCTTTCGCTATCTGGAGCAGTTTGTATGGCACCTCCATCGAGGCCTTCAGTCCATGTCGCATTGCCCTGAAGCGTTCCCACGATGCCATTGACAGAGTCTGTCGCAGTCGTGCCTTCTCCTTCATTAAAATTCCAAAATGCGACTAAGTCATCACCGCTCACTTCAGCACCCGCAAATTCGGCGATCGCGTTCGCTTCAACGGCCTCATTAAAGATGCGTATCTCATCCAGCGCACCATTAAAACCGTAGTCGAAACTGCTCGTCATGTTGCCAATGCGAAACGGGATACTCTCGCTCAACGTGCTTTGTAATTCCGTCATTGATGTCGCCGTCCGCGCAATCTCTTCGCCATTGATGTAAATAATGACTGCCTCACCGGGCGAGAAGACGCCAGCAACGTGAATCCAGCCATCATCATCGGCTGCAGCTCGGGCCACAATCGACTGATTATCAGTAGCAGTTACACCCACGCCACCAACACCAGTTGCTTGAAAGCTCAAGTAACTGGAACCCGCAGCAGTGGTCTTCAAAACAAATTGGTCATTCGCCGCACCACCAGATTTATCAATGCCAGCAATGATGCCGTAATTACTAGCTCCAGCAGGTTTGACCCAACCCATTACGGTCACCGCACCAGTGATGTTCAACGCACCGGGATTACCCACCAGAACCTGGCTATCAACATCCCTCACAGTCTGGATTGCCGAACCGTCCCAGCCCGCCACCCAAGTAGCGTTGCCTTGTAGGTCACCGATTAATCCATCAATGGAATCTGTCGCAGTTATGCCGCTGCCCTCATTGAAATCCCAATGAGCGACTTGATCCGCATAACCGGTTATCGAGAATGCGCTAAGACAAGCGCAGAGAAGTGGAATCGTTTTAAGCTTCATTTAATTATCCGTTGCCGCACTTCAAACCAACCAACAAAAATCCATTAAATAATGGGGTTTTGCCAATTGACCCGAGGAAGTGAAAAGAGGAACCAACGAAAAAAGCTTTCAACAGATTGAGTCAATGTACGTGACCTGAGCTTAACGAAGAAGGCGATTTTGTCACCCATGTCACTGCAACGCCACCTCCACGCCTCCATAGCGTAACGTAAGACGCCTCCTCAACTTGACCAGACAGGGAAATCCGACGGAAAACGCCAATATAAGCTAGCTTGTGACAGGAATGAAGAAAACGTAACTTATCGACTAGAAACACACCATTGATCAAAGTCACCCATCAAGCATTACCCGTTCATAAACGTGAGGCCCTGCTATTCACCCCGTCCATATTTGCATTTTCAAATCAGATTCGGCAATTTTGTTAGATTCAGTTCACTCGAACTGCATCTGTTTGCATTTTGATTACTGCAAGCATGTCCATGCCTTATTTGCTAGTAATTGACTTTTAATGCCTTGATCGAGTGGTACCCAGGGTGGGGGTCGAACCCACACTCCTCTCGGAAACGGATTTTGAATCCGTCGCGTCTGCCAATTCCGCCACCTGGGCCCTCGTGGAATATTGGAAAATGTATTGGTCTTGGCTGCTTGTAAAGCAACTTTATTCATACGTTTTTCAACGCCACCCTCCCCTATTACTCGATCACCCTGCTCGACCGCACTAATCGGAATTGAAAAACGCGCCCTAAGGCACCGAAGGATCGCTCGGAAAAGCCTTACTCGTAGCGCAGGGCGTCGATTACTGGCAGACGAGCGGCCTTAATCGCTGGGAATACGCCTGAGCAAAAGCCAACGATCATGCTAAACAGGAAGCCCCAGCCCATCGCTTTGGCCGACAGCGCAACATGCCCGGTGTCCTCCGGCATCACGCTACGCAGCAGCTCGACCAGCCCCACGCTCGCGATTATTCCGAGCAGCCCACCAATAACGCTGATCACCAGCGCCTCTGCCACGAACTGGATGAAAATGTCGCCCCCGCGCGCACCCACTGCTTTGCGGATGCCAATCTCGCGGATGCGCTCTGAAATCGATGCGAGCATAACGTTCGCAATCCCAATGCCCCCCACCAACAACGTAATCGCGGCAACCCCGCCCAGCGAGTAAACGAATGAGCGCTCAAGCTTCTGAAACTCCTCCAGCTCCTCAGTTCGTGTTTCCACGGCAAAGTCCTTGATGCCTCGATGCGTGACCAGCAAGGTGCGCTCGATCTGGTCAGTAAGCACCGGGATGTCCTCCATTCTTTCAGCTTGAAGACCCAAGTCTTGGATCGTGTCGTCGTCCGGTTCCGCGAAGTAATGAATCGCTGTGGATATCGGAATAAACGCCACCCGTGATCGCGACCAAGAGCCGGTATCGTCTGGTTCCAACACACCAATGACGGTGAAGACGATACCCCGAGTGCTCACTGTTTTCCCCAGCGCATCTGCCGCATTGCCAAACAGAGTGCGGGCATTGCGGTTGGCTAACACGATCACGCGGTTTCGTTGCTCAACATCCCAATCCGAGATCAATCGTCCACCCGGCAAAGTGGAAAATCGCTCGATTTCAAAAGTTTCAGGGGTTGTCCCACGCATACGAACCCACTCGCGCTTAGTGTCACTTTGCAGGCGACTCCAGTCGACGTTTTTTTCCGCTGATACACGACGCGCACTGGGCACCGCAGCCTGCAATGCGTAATAATCTTTCATCGTACGCTTGGGGGAGCGGTGGGCAATGGCCTCCTGCTCCATGGGTGGCTCAGCGCGCTCAATCTCCAGCTTTTCAATGCCGCCCGTGCCCTCAAATGTTTTGCGAAAGCCCGACATCATACCTTCGACGACACCCACCATAGCCACCAGCGCCGCAACGCCCAGGATGATGCCAATCATCGACAGTAGACTACGAAACTTGTGCGTGCCGATCTCTCGAACACCATGGATAATTGCACTACCAATAATCATTCGGAATGCCCTCCCTCTTCCGTTCCAACCAAGTGGCCGTCGCGCACAAGAATGATTGACCGTGCATGCTGGGCAACTTCCAAGTCATGCGTCACAATAATCAGCGTCTGCCCTTCGTCCACCAAGGCGTCAAAAAGCTCCATCACGCGCTCCACATTTTTGGTGTCGAGATTCCCCGTCGGCTCGTCCGCCAGAATCAACTTGGGCTGGTTTACCAGAGCACGCGCAATGGCAACACGCTGACGCTCGCCGCCGGAGAGTTGGCCTGGTCGGTGCTCGATACGATGGCTCATACCCACGCGGTCCAGTGCCTCACGTGCCAGGTCATTCGCATTGCGTGCTTGGCGGGCATAGTCCAACGGTAGCCGGACGTTTTCCAGTACGCTCAGTCGCGGCAGCAGATTGAACGTTTGAAAAACAAAGCCCAAACGGTTCGCACGATACCAAGCGCGCTTAGACGGGCTAAGCCGCGAAACATCGTCTCCATCGAACAGCATCGTACCCGAGGTGGGAAAATCCATGAAGCCCAGCAAATGCATGAGCGTGGACTTGCCCGAGCCGGACGGCCCCAGCACCGCCGCATAAGAACCCGCCTCAATGTCCAGCGTAACACCATCGAGCGCCTTCACGGTTTCGTCGCCCATGCGGTAATGCTTGCGAATTTCTTGGAGTTCAATGAGGGCCATGATCGAGCGAGGTGCAGTGCGAAATGAGATTAAGAATCCGCCGACGGGCCAATGCCTTCGGGGAGTGTGAGGCTGACAACGTCGCCCTTATCCAGACCAGACTTTACCTCCACGTGATGCACGTCGCTGAGGCCCGTTTCGACACTGACTTTTTCCCACTGGCCTTCTCCCTTTTTCTTATAAGCCACAAAGCCTTCCTTCGATTTAAAGAGCGCCGTCGGGATCACCACGGTAACGTCGTGCACCTCGGCAATGGGCAGCGTGACCGTCGCACTGATGCCGGGCCGGATGCGTTCGTCGCCCGCTTCAAACGTCACCAGCACACGGAAAATACGTTCGTTGCCCTCGCTCTCGGCATAGCTGAATATCTGCGACACAACGCCGGTAAACTCCTCCTCCGGCAAAGCGTCAAAGGTGATCCGCGCCGCCATGTCTGGCTTGATTTTATTAATGTCCAACTCGTTCACTTTGGTGCGAACGTGAAGCTTCAGTAGGTCATTAATCGTCATCAGCGTAGTGCCTTGGTTAACCGATGTGGCACCCGTGATGACCTGCCCGGGGTTTAGGTCAAAGTTGCCCACCACGCCTTCATGCGGGGCGCGAATGGTGGTCTTGGCCAAATTCTCACTGGCTTTATCCAAACGAGCCTGGCGGACATCCAGCTCGATTTTCATCAACCCAAGTTCCGTTTTGGAATCGAGGAAATCCTTTTCATTGGTGAAGTTTTTCGCGCGCAAATCTTCCAGCCGTGCATAATCGCGTTGCGCTTGTTCGAGCCGCAGTGCCTGAGCTTCGTAGAGACGCTTGGCTTCTTCCAACTCGGTCAAACGCTCCGTTTTCTCTAACTCCAAAAGCACCTGCCCGCTCGCGACTTTTTCTCCGTCCTTGATGTGGATCGTTTCAATGCGCCCCGTGATTTCGGAACGCACTTCGGTGGAGATGACGGGCTCGACGTAACCACCCGCCGTGACGACATCTTCGATCGAGCCAATATCGACTTCGGAAGTCTGAGGCGGCTTCGGGCGCGACTTGGTGGATTCGTTTTCCAAGCGGCTCCAGGTCCACCAGCCTCCGGCGATGAGGAGGCCAATGATGATAATTGTGGGCAGGTGTTTCATTCGTATGTCTCCTCTGGTCCTAAATAAGTTTCAATAAGCGCATTGGGCGTCGCACCGTAATCGGCGGGCAGTTCCGCTGGATCAGCGTTAAAGCGTTGAAAATCGGGGGCAGGCCAAAGTTCTTCCTCGAGCGCAGCAATCGGGTCGGGAGAGGTCTGGGTGTCATCGTCCACCTCGTCCCAAGTGAAGCCGTGCCGCGCTAGCAGACGACCATCCAAGCGGGCCAGCAAAACAACCGCTTCGCGCAGGTCGTAGAGTGCGGACAGGTGGCGGAGCTTGGCGTCGTCAAAGTCACGCTGGGCTTCCAGCACATTGCGGAAATTAGAAAGCCCGGCGTCATAACGCGCACGCTCTTGCTCGAAGCTCTCCGCATTGAGCCGCAGCGAGGCGCGGGTGGTTGCCAGACGCTCGCGGCCAGATGCAATTGAGCGCCAAGCCAGACGCAGCCGACGCAACAGCTCTTGCTGGATTTCTGCGAGTTGGGTTTCCGCTCGATAAATTGAGCGAACGGATGAGCGTAGGCGCGCTTCCTCGGCCCGCATGCCCCAAGGCAAGCTCAGCTCCAGCCCCACATTCCAATCGTAACCCCGCGTCTCAAACGCGCTCTGGTAGGCGACCGTTGCGTTGGACTCACGGCCCAGAATCCCTGCCCCCGCGTAGACATCGAGATCCGGCAGCGTGTTGTTCGTGGCGACCACGCGGTCGACTTCCAACTGGCCAATCAGCTCCAGTTGAATCTGGCTTTCCATGTCACTGGCCAAGGCACCCGTTACGCTCTCCCGAAAAGGCGGGAGCAGCGGGTCATTTTCAGGAAGCGGCTCCACATCGAGCGGCTGAAGCGTTTCGGAATAGAGAATGCCCAACACCGAGCGCAAACGATCTTCCGCATTGTCAGCGGTTTCCTGGGACAAGATGACTTCCTCACTGCGAGCAGCAAGTGAGGCCTCCGCCTGGAGGACGTCCAGCCGGGTCGCCAAGCCAACGCGTTCGCGCTCAATATTTTCCTCCAGCAAGGATTTAGCGAGCCGGAGATTGGAAATGAAAAGCGCCTGACGCTGCCGGGCGGCAGCCAAATTCCAATAAGCAATTTCGACATTTGCAATGAGATCCAGCACTTCGCGGCGAACCGTCAGCCGACTGGAACGCAGACCAATCTGCGCCCGCGTGACCGCAGCCAAATTAACCGCCTCTCCGAAGCCCGCCAGCAGCGGTTGCCGCACCTCAAAGCCCAGGCGAGACGAAAAGTCCGGGTTGAGCAGCGCATTGGTCGAGTTCGTGGTGCCACGATTAAGTCGCGTTTCCAGCGCCACTTCAGTGCCCGTGGTAAAACGTTTGCCCACACCAAGATTAAACTGCTGGTCCGCATTGATCGCACGCCCAGAAGCAACACCCGCCAGTGAGGTAGACGGCGGTGAGGCATTTTCGCCCGCCGTGAGCGATGCGCTAAGGTTTGGATCAAAGGCTGCTTCCGCCACGGTAATGTTGTCCTGAGCCAGCCCAGGCGAATAGCGTGTAATGCTCAGGCCAAGGTTCTTGGCCAACGCCACGTCAATGGACTCGCGCAACGACATCTGCATCGGGGCAATATCGGCGTCGATATCCATGACCAGCGGGCTATTGCGCACCAACTCCAGAATATCCAGATCGGCCGACAACCCCTCAATAAACGAAGGCCCCGACGGCGAAGACGCATTCCACGCATCCAGAGCGGCCCGCCCCGGCTCGACTGCCTCATCACTCGCCGAGACCTCAGTCTGCATGGGTGATGCAGGAATGGTAGCCGGGCTCTGCGGGTCATCCGCCTGCGCGGTTAGGGCCACGAAAGCGCCAAGCATCCACCAAAGGGGCTGGAAACGGCCAAACAAGCTAGAATGAAACATTATGGGGAAATTGATCAAAGCCTTCAAAAACAATGCACGTATCACTAGATCGCCAGCCAATTCACCATATTTTTAATCGAACCCTTTGACTAGCTAACCGCAGGCTGACAAATTCGCTCTCCCACCACCTTGGTCGAAAACAAGTGCGCCCCCCCAACAAACATCCATTTCACTTAAATTTCCCATATTGAACAATGTAAGACGGTGATTAAAGGAATGAGCGCTGCAAACGAATTGATCCACGTCTTTGTTCCGCTTACTCGCTCCAGAAAAATCCAATAATATTCCCGTCGGGGTCAGAAATATAAAACTCCTTCCCATAGGGCATCTTTCTTAATGGCTGAATCACATCGATGTTTTTGCGGCAAATCTCATTATAAACCTCTTCGATATCGAGAACCCCAAAGGTAATATTCAGGTGTTCATTGGCTCTCATAAAAGCCCTGACACTCTCTGGAACACTGCCTGTTTTCAGGTGGATGGAGTGCCCATTACAGTTGATGCCAGCGTAGAAGTCTTGATATTTAAAATTCAGTGAAAAACCCAACTCTTCCGTATAAAAACGTATCGCTTGGTCGAGGTCTGAAACCAAGAATTGCGGGCTCATGCAATCTAGCTTTTTGACAGTTTCCTTTTTCATATTTTCGATGTAGAATGTTTGAAGTGTGGCACGGCGACAGAGAAGCAATGAGCTTCTTAAGGATCTTCAAGTCTTTCGGGGCGATTTGATAAACATCTACCACAGCTTTGGAAAGCACTCCGATCTCACCGCTTTTGATGTCAAGTAGCCAGCGATCTGAGAAGCTAACTTTATGAGTCGAGTTCTTTAAATGGGTGGAGGTGTCGCCCACACGTTTGGAACGAAGAAAAATATCCTGTATCGTCTTGATCTCCTTTGGGTCGTCGAACTCCTGAACAACAACAAACTGGTCATCCCATATCTTAACTGCGGGGGACTTGGGATGCAGAACAACCGCCGGACCCGCAATGCAAGCAGCGGCAAATGCAATGAGTAGCAGCGCAAAGACGAACGGTTTAAGAATGCTCTTCATTTTATTCGGCGAACGTCGAGGATGATCACGTAGAGGAGCGCAGCGACTCGGAGTTGATCACTCCGTCTTGATCTGATTTTGAAGGTAGCCATCCGCTTTTTCGGGCTGCGTCCATAATCTGCAAGGCATAAATCCAGAGCTCTTCGGAGCCGTCTTTGATTGTCTGATTCCTCTCAAACGCCTGCTCGTAGTATACTTGATTCTCAGTCCAAGACCTTCCTTCTCCATTATGATTCTGAATTAAGGGAAGGATTCGATCAAAAGCATTTACAAATAACGCTTCTTTGGTGGATCTATGTTCAAACTCCTGCCAAAGCTCAAGGTAAGTCTGAGACAGAGGGCTCGGGAGTATTCCGAAGATTCGCTTGGCTGCGGAGAGTTCTTTTTCATATTTTCCACTCTGGTCAGCATAGCAAAAGGTATCCCCTGCATCGATCTCTACAACGTCATGGATCAAGGCCATCTGAATCGCGCGGAAAACATCTAGCTCTGTATCAACAAGAGGAGCGATTGTCATGACGGCCATAGCTAGGCTCCAGCTGTGTTCCGCTGAATTCTCTTTTCGATTCAAGCCAATTGGATAACTCCGCCGATCAACAGCTTTGAGCTTTTCCAACTCATTGAGGAAGTTGATTCCGTCTGTAATCATTTCATTTTCAGATCGTCAAAGTGTGGCATGGAGTGAGGCACGAACGGAATTGTCCACTACTGCCTGGATCTACGCATCATTTGGTCGGTTGTTTGTGGTTGATCGAGCTCCTCTGTATTTTTCAATTTCTGAGTTCACTAAGAATGGCCAGATGATGAATCCGAGTCCACCGAAGAAGGTGAATGCAATAGCAAGCGTTAGGTTCCTCTTTGCATAGCCTGAACTGATTGATTCTTTTGCCGCCAGATACATTGCGGTGAAAGTCGCGATAATCATACAGAGAAGGATCACCGCTAGAGTGACTCCAGAAATTATCTCTTCTTCTTTAACGTAATGTCCAACGAATAGCATGATCCAAGTGCTCTTATATAGCGTCATCATTGCTTTCTGCTTATTCATTTTGTTTGTAGAACGCTAAGAGTAGCTGACCGTCATGGAGCGCCGAAAGGCGCGGAATGAAGGGTCAGCTATCTCGTTTTGTTCTCAATCATTCTTTTGAGGTTACTAATTTCTTTAATAATGGCCTCCTTGCCATCGATGAGATAGTCACCTTCTTCATCCATATATATCAAATCGAAATTTGGATTTTTGGAAAAGCTACATTGGTGAACATGCTCGTAAGCATCCCTTAGCGCTTGGAGGGCGGCAACTCGAAAACGGAGTTTCAAGTCGGAATATACTTCAAGGGCATTTTCTCCATATTCAATTGATGCGATTTGATCAGAGATTTCACGGATCATTTCGACACAGGCATTCTTAGGGATGGCTTCATCGAGACAACGGAGTGACCAATCGGCCATCCATTTCTGATTATCTCTATTCCTGTGTGTCTCAGTGTTTGCACTGATGTAAACCAATCCTTCTTCAATTCCCCCTTCAACGCCAAATGCACAGATAATCCGATCCGAATATTCGCTTTCGATCCAGCAAAAACACTTATGGCAAATTGCGTTTGTAATTTCCTGGAAACGGAACCAGTCAATGTCCGAAAGTTTCATTTTCTTTGAGAACGTAGAGCTCTGGCGACGGCGCGTTAGCGACGTTGCCCAGTAGCGACTTGTTCTACCTTTTTAGTTTGATTGGCTTGAGTGTCCCGTATCCATCAGGATTCAAGATTGTGATAGGGATATTCACTTTTGATAGGTCTGTGTGCTTTAATTCTTTTTCGAGCCAGCTGGAGGCGGTATCAACTAATGTATCGGCTGAATCAAAATCGAGATCAAAAGGGTCAAGCAAAGGCATAGGAGGTTCAACCTTTCCTTCGACGATCTTGGTCTCAAAGAGATCTGCTTTATCTTTTATTTCTTTGTTCAGGATGTAGAGGTCTGGTCCGTCCAGTGAGATTCGAATGTCTAGGAATCCTTCGCCGTCCTGATCAGTGAAAACACAAACCGCAATCGACTTCGCTTTTTCTGGTATGGCCCCAAGCGCATCATGGAACTTCTCCTTTATGTCCTGAGAGCTGGAGTCGAGGACTTGAGTGACTTGTGAGATGTATTCTTCTTTTTCCATTTCTCTCGTAGAACAGGTTAGTATACGCGCACGATGCGATTGTTGCAGGATTTGTCACTGGTTGGTTCAAAACTCATTGAGGCTGATTCAATCAGTGTGGAAGTGCCTTATCAATATCAATTTGCGGTACGAGGTGACCAATTCAGTGGCGCTTGAGGGGGATTGTGGTGATGAGGCAGCTTTTGGCCGAAAACCTCGCAATACACAGGGCTACTGGGCGATTTGAGCTTAGTGTATATCAAAAACAGCCATCCTAACCGGCGAGATTTGGTCTCAATCCAATGGAGGGCTTCGGGCCGATTTGGATGTTAACTGAATTTCCGCGCGAATGTTGAGTGGCTGCGGCAATCGCGGTAATTGGCAACCATCCGGTTGCGCTTCGCGATTTTACGGCGATTTTGACGCGTTCGCCCGAGCAAAACTTTGCTGTAGTTTCCATTTTTTGGCGAAAATAGGCTCAAATGGGGCATAAAAGTATCAGTTTTAAAAAAGGCCAAAAATCCGCCAAATCCCGTCAATCCCTGATTAATGCTAGCCCACAGCCGATTTAACCATCAAAAAAGACAAAGCCCCCCCCCTCGCGAAATTCATCGCAAAAAATTGAGTGCCCGAAAATTTATTTTTTAGGAGGCAACTGTGTGGTTAAAAACCATAACTCACACGATCCGGCTGAAATAAAACTATCGACCAGCGCCGACTTTTTCCGGTGCTTCCTTTTTCTTCTTGTTGGCGTAGAATTTCTTCTCCCACTCCTTCTGGTTCTTGTTCGCCTCTTTGAGATAGGGCGTGTGCTTGGCCAAGTTGATTACCAGCGAGTTAAGCCAGTGCCCAAAGCCGCGCTCAGGGCGTTGGAAGTCGACAAAAAGCACCACGCGGACGCCGGGCGTGTCGTTCCAGACCTCATGGTCAAAGGAGTCGTCAAAAATCACGCCCTTGCCCTCAGACCAGGAGTAAAATTCATCATGCACCCGAATGCGGCACTGCTCACGCGGCTCCGGCACGACCAGCCCCAAATGATACCTCAACACGCCATTGTAGGGCCCTCGGTGCGCCGGTATATGCTTCCCCTCAGACAAGATAGAAAACATGGCAGTCTTCATGCCCGGAATCTTCCCCAGCGCTTTGATAGTCTCAGGACAGCGGCGACGGTTCTCATCACATTCGATGCCATACCCAGCCAGAAAGAACGTCTTCCAGTGGCTATCCGTCGTTATGGTTTCGACTTCTTTGGTGATTTCATGAAAGCTTGGCAAATCCTCTCTATCCTTGAGCACATCTTCGAGCTCAAGGCGGATTTTCTTCCAATCTTTTTCAATTTCCTCGGCCCAAGGGAATAAGGAATTATCATAAATGGGCGGATTACCCACCTTAGAAAATTGAATATTACGTGCCTCAACCCAGTCGATCAAGGCATCAAAGATCTTGTCGAAGGTGCTGCGGTTCTGCTTGAGGGGAGCTTTTTTTGGTTCCATGATAATGATCTAACAGCGTGCGCGATTTAAAGCCTGACAGTAAAGAAAACGCGCGAACAAATTTCCACACATTTTTTGCATTCTGGTCACAAGCAAGCAACGCTGAATCAAATCTTCACGAACGATTAACATGAACGCCGAACCAAAACAGTCACTAATGCAGCCTTGGACCAATCTGGCGGTGCCAACGCTATTGTGGGTGCTACTCTGGGCGGAGCTCACGCCGGAGTGGCTGCTCAACGACCAATATGGCTATGGCCTGTTCGTGCCTGTTCTTGGCGCTTATTTGATTTTTCGCCGCTGGGCGGATCGGCCCATGCCTGAACCTAGTAGCAGGAGCGCTGGCCTGCTCTGGGGGCTGTTAGCGGTAGTCATCATCCTGCTTTACCCTGCACGTATTATTTACAATGCCAATGCCGACTGGCGAGTGCTCACCTGGGTTCAGGCACTGCTCACCTTAGGGATTACGATCGGTTTCCTGAGCTATTGGGGGGGGAGGCCTTGGATTCGGCATTTCCTGCCCGCGATCATTTTCTGGCTTTTTGCAAACCCATGGGTGGTCACCATTGAAAAGCCGATTGTGACCGGGCTAATGACCATGGTCGCCAGTTGGGTCGTCGAATCGGCCAACCTGATGGGCGTCTTCGCCGAACGCAGTGGTAACGTAATCCGGCTCTCCAATGGCTTGGTGAGCGTGGAAGAGGCGTGCAGCGGCGTGCGCTCCCTGCAATCCACCTTGATGGCATCTTATTTTCTGGGCGAACTCTTACGGTTTACCTGGCCCGTGCGGGGTATGTTAATCACCGCCGCCGCCGCTTTCGCTGTCCTCTTTAATTATACACGCACGCTTATCTTGACCGTGATCACGGCCCGACAGGGGGGGGAGGCAATGGAACGCTGGCATGACCCGGCTGGCTATATGGTGTTCATAATGAGCCTCATGGCGCTGTTGTTGCTCACCGCCTTAGCCCAGTGGCTGCGCCATGACTACCGCGGGGCGATAGATGGTACGCGGCCTCCGGAAGACTACCACCCTCGCCTGCTACCAATACAGCCACTGATCTTTGCGATGGTCACAATGCTCGCAACAATTCCGGCTGCGTGGTTTTGGTATGAATGGCGTGAGCAGCCCACCCAGTTTTCTGGATGGAATCTGGACTGGGATAATGTCGACGAACAAATCCAATTCGACCCCATCAATCCGCGTATTGAGGAAGTACTCCATTACAGCGAAGGCTCCCTTGCTCGTTGGAAGGGACCAGGAAAGCTAGAGTGGATGGCGTATTTTTTACGCTGGGATAGTGCCCGTGCAGCCCAACTCGGCGGTATCCACCGGCCAGAAGCCTGTCTTCCTGCTGGTGGCTGGGAACTGGTCCGCCAAGATGATAATTTCATTTGGACTAGCCCAGAGGGCCTTGAACTGGTCTTTAACACCTATGAATTCGAAGGAAACGGCGATCACATCTATGTTTTTTACTGTCAATGGGATAAGACAAATTTCCCATACTTTGAAAAAGCAGGACGTCTCCAGCTAGACCGCCTGACCGACTCTTGGCACGGCGAGAGAAAAGACGGTAAGATCAAGCTGGAAATCTTCGTCTACAATGCACGCACCCGTGCGGAGGCGCTGAGCGCGCTCAAGGACATCCTCAAAGATTCGATTGAGCCGGAATTGAACCAATCGAGCTGAGTGGCATGCTTTTAGCTTAGGAAGTCGCCGTGTCTGCGATTGACAAAGTTGAGCGCCGTGTGCGTAGCATGTTTGACCTTTCTCACGTGATTGGCGTTTTCGTCATGGATATCGAAGGCGACACCTTCGCAAGCATGACCTATCCGGGGCTTAACGAGGCTGAGAATGCCGGTAAATACGTCCTAAAGTACTATCAAGGCAACCGCGATTCCATCGGCACAGAGAAGCTAAAATCCCACATCCGGGGCAGTTTGACCATTCATATGATCCGAGGCCGAGAAGGCGCTGTCGCTATCGCAGCCCAACGCCAAGCCAATCTGCCCGGCATTGAAATCTTAGCCAAAAAGCTGGCTGGCGATCTAACCTCAGCGGTCATGACCGCCTTGACCGATGCCGCAGTAGTCGATGAGGAGCGTGCTCCTCAAAAGGCGAAACCCAAAAGCAAGCCGCCAATACCCCTCCCAGAATTGAAGAAAAAGGAGCCAACCTCAACGAGCGCCTGAAGCTGGTTTCGTTACATCCGGTGCGTTCACACATCTAACTAAATCGACCAAAAGGCCCGCTGTCGCCGAGCCTAACTATCCCTTAAAGTAGCCCTGCTGCTTCTCCGAAATGGGTAAACCAACCTTTGCCATCGCCAGCAAAATGTCCTCCCATACTAAGCGTTTGGCGGAGTTGGCCTGATTGCGCAGCAAATAGCTTGGGTGGTAAGTAATGATCAACGGCACGCCGGAAAACTCCAGCCATTGCCCACGAACCTTGCCCATCCTGCGCTCGGGATCGAAGCCCAGTAGACCGTTGGCGGCGGTCAGCCCGAGAGCAACGATCACCTTGGGCTGCACGATCTCCAGTTGGCCGATCAAATAAGGCAGGCAGTAATTGATCTCGGCTTCGACCGGTGCCCGATTGCCAAAGGGCTTATCGTGCTCTGGCCGCCAGTTCATGATATTGCCGATGTAGGTCTGCTCGCGGCTGACCCCCATCGCAGAAATGATCTTGTTGAGTAGTTGCCCGGCCTTGCCAACAAACGGCTCACCCTGCATTTCCTCGTCCTCGCCCGGAGCTTCGCCGCAGAAGAAAATATCCGCATCGAGATTGCCCACGCCAAACACGACTTGCTTGCTCGGACGAAGGTGCTCTTGGCAAACGGGATCGCCCAAGACATGATCGCGCAGCCAGTTCCAACGCGCCTGCTTGTCTCCCTCGGGCAGCTCAAACGGCGTAGGCGACGGAATTTCTTTCACGCCGGGCGGAAGCCCCTGCCCCGCTTTGGCAGCGCCTTTTTTCGCAACTTTCTTTTTCGGAGCCGTTGACGGCGAATCTGACTGCTGGAGGAAATCCTTGATCACGTCGGCGTTCTGCTTGATACGTGGACGAAGCGAACCCCTGCTTTCAGAGGAGGCCGCCTCAAAAGCAGGTGACGTATCGCGAGCCTGATTTTCTGGCAGGGCTTCATCGGGTGCGGCAGCACGCAGCTCAGCCACCTTGGCGCGCACGGCGTCCAGCGTACCAGGTTCCAGATAAACAGCGTCCTCCCCCGCGTCTCGCCAACGCTTGAGTTCATTTACGACTGCTTCCAATTCGACGCGCATGGCATGCATTACAGGCTAAGCAACGCGGCGGGAAAAGAATGAAGTGCAGACATTCTAAATTTTATCTTCATTCACTATGCAGAAATATTCACAACCCATTGCGAATAACCTGTGCGCAAGAATCCAAGGTGCAGGCTTGGCGACGAGGTGGTATTCTGCCAGTTTTCCGGGTTATGCCACGAATTGCGCGCAGTTGCATTGAAACCATCCGCCAGCAGGTCAGTCTGGTGGACGTGGCCGGGGCATATACCCAAATGAAGCGTGCCGGGGCGCAATGGCGTGGACTCTCCCCTTTTAATACCGAAAAGACACCCAGTTTTTACGTCCATCCCGAAAAAAACGTCTTCCACGACTACTCCAGCGGCAATGCCGGCGATCTTTTCCGCTTCGTTATGCTCAAGGAGAACCTGGGCTTTAACGACGCCATCGAGTTCATCGCCAGTCGCTACAACGTCCCTCTCGAATACGACAACGACGGTGCCCCTCCTGAGCGTGCCTCGCTACGCAAAGAACTTTTCACTTTGCACGAAGTCGCGGTTGATTATTTCCATCGCGCATTCTTCGCCGATCATCCTGAGGCAGAATTCATTCGTCAGTATTGGACCGAAAAGCGCCATTTCCCGATCGAAGTTGCCCGTGAGTTCAAAATCGGCTTGGCACCCTCGAATGGCGATGGCTTCGTCAAATACATTGTAGACAAGGGCTTCTCGATGGAGGCGCTGAAGGCCTGCGGACTGCTCTACATCTTCGACAATGCGCGTGACGCCTCCCGGGCACGGGCGCGTTTCCGCGGTCGGCTAATGATCCCCATCCGTGACATTCAAGGCCGCGTCATCGCCTTTACCGCTCGCCAGACCGACCTCACGCCCGACGACGACAGCTCCAAAGAGGCCAAATACGTCAACTCGCCAGAAACTCCGATTTTCTACAAAAGCGGCGTGCTCTTCGGCCTAGACCACGCCCGCCAGCACATCGACGAATCCAAAGCCTTCGTCCTCGTCGAAGGCCAGTTGGACTGCCTACGCTGCTTCGAACAGGGTGTCCACACCGCCGTAGCACCACAGGGGACCGCGATCACCGAACAGCAACTCGGCCTCTTGCGCAAATACACGCCCAAGCTGGAAGTCCTACTCGATGGCGACCGCGCCGGTCAGAAGGGCGCGATGCGCATGCTCCCTCTCGCTTTAGCCGCTGGGTTAGAGGTCTATTTTTTGCCCTTACCAACGGGTCTGGACCCCGACGACTTACTCCGCGACGGGGGGGGGGGGGGGGCTAGACGCACTCCGTGAGAAACGCCTCACAGCGATGAAGTTCGCCGTCCAGTCCTTATTACCAAATATGGGCCAAGCTACCCCGCGAGACAAAGCTGCGACCTTGGAAACGCTCTACACAGCATTAGCAGGTTGTGACTCAGCCATCGTCCGGGGGGAATATTTGGACGAGTTGGCGCATCTGACCCGCACTGACCGAAGCGCGATGGAGTCTGACTTCCGACAGCATCGCCAACGGGATAATCGCGCCCAAGGCCCAAGACCCTTACCACCTGCACAAGAAAACAAATCCAATGAAAAATTGACAAGTGCGGAATCTGTTCTATTGTTCGTCGCTTTACACCGGCCGGATTTGGCCCAGTTTTATGCGCAAACCATTGAACATGAATGGCTTGATCCTTCCAAACGCGACGGAAGGCTCCTTGGCCTTATCCTCGCGGAATCGGAGAATGACCACTGGGAAGGCGTAGAAACACTGGAACCACTACTTGAAAATGAGGACGAACGGAATTATATATATCAATTGCTCACGCGCGAACTTTCCTTCGAAGATCCGGTCCAAGCTGTTAATGAGTGCATCCGACGCATATTTGAGCAGCACCTTAAAGGCGCTCAACAAGCCTTGGAAGAACGCATTTTAAACGCTAATAGCGGAAACCCGGAGCAGACCCGCGCCCTGCATCACGAACGCATCCGACTTCGCCGCCTTAAGCATCAGCCACCCCAGATAGAATTGCCCACTTAATAGTCCACCAAGCAAAATTATGCCGTCCAAACCGAAAAAGACCGCAAAAAGCAGCACCACCAAATCCACCAAGCCGCAGACCGCAGCAGCCGCGAAGGCTAAAGTCAAGGCGGCCAGCAAGGCGCACGAAATGAACGCGCCCGCAGAAAAAGCTGCTGCCAAGCCGGAAGCTCCAGTGAAGAAGTCCGCTAAGGATGTTGCTGCCGCTGCCGAAGCGACCGCTCACCTGAACGACAAGATTCGCATCTTGATCCGTACGTCCAAGGAGCAGGGCTACCTGACCGTGCAGAACATCAACGATGCCCTCCCAGAAAGCATCAATAATCCGGAGGAAATCGAAAACGTCATTTCCATTCTCGAAAACCTCGAGATCGACATCCTCGACAACGAAGAAGTCGAGAACTACAAGGCCCGCCTCGAAGAAGAAGAAGAAGAAGAAAGCCGCGTAGCCAATCAGGACATCTTGGACGACCCCGTTCGCATGTATCTGAAACAGATGGGCCAAGTGCCGCTGCTGACTCGCGAGCAGGAGGTCTCCATTTCCAAGCGCATCGAAAAAGCCGAATCCAAGGCCATGGATGTGCTATTCTCCGTCGGACTGACCACCACTTATCAAATCGATCTGGCCAAAAAGCTTATCGACCGCGAAGAACGCTTCGACCGCATTGTTCTCGATAAGAAAATCGAAAGCCGCGAAGCCTATTTCAAGTCCCTGCCCGTCCTTATTGAAAAGTCGGAGGACCTCGAAGCCCGCTGCGAAAAGGCCTGGGCGGACATCCAGAAACACGATGACGGCTCTTCCAACGAGAAGCGTGCTATCACCCGCTTCAAGAAGTATGAAGGCCAGCTTAAGCCGATTTTCAAAAAATTCTGCTTCAAGATGAAGGTCTTCGAGGAGTTCCTCGACAACCTCTCCCCCACCCTGCGTGAGATAGAGGACCACCTCGACCACCTCGAAATTTCCAAGAAGGTCCAACAGCGCAAGCACAAGAAGCACGACCCGGCCACCATCAAGCTACGCCTGCATGACATCACGCAGATGTATCGCTTTGACGCTGCCGAGATGCTGGAGTTGATCCGCGACGTGCGCCGCAACATGCGTGAGGCCCACCGCGCCAAGACCGAAATGGTCGAAGCCAACCTGCGCCTCGTGATTTCGATCGCCAAGAAATACACCAACCGTGGCCTCTCCTTCCTCGACCTAATCCAAGAAGGCAACATGGGCCTCATGAAGGCTGTTGAAAAGTTCGAGTATCGCCGCGGCTATAAATTCTCTACCTACGCCACGTGGTGGATTCGCCAAGCAATCACCCGCTCCATCGCAGACCAAGCCCGCACGATCCGCATTCCGGTACACATGATCGAGACCCTTAACAAGGTCATGCAGGTTCAGAAACAGCTCCTCCAAGAACTCGGCCACGAGCCGACCCCAGAAGAAGTTGCTGACGAAATGGACCTCCCGGTCGAGCGCGTGCAGGCGATCATGAAGATGGCCCAACAGCCAATCTCGCTGCAAAGCCCAGTCGGTGACTCAGACGACACCAACTTCGGTGACTTCATCGAAGACAAGGGTGCCGAAAATCCTTACGACATGACCGCTTACTCGCTCCTACGTGAAAAGATCATGGACGTCCTCGACTCGCTCACCGAGCGCGAACGCCGCGTGCTGTCACTCCGCTTCGGCTTGGTTGACGGCTACTCCCGCACTCTGGAAGAAGTCGGTCGCCAGTTCAAGGTCACCCGCGAACGTATCCGTCAGATCGAGGCTAAGGCCCTGCGAAAAATGCGTCACCCGACACGTATCCGCCAACTCCACGGTTTCTTCGAAGGCGAAATGGACACCAGCGGCCCCGGCTTCGAGCACTTCAAGAAGTAAGCTTGTCAATCGCTTCACGGCGGCTCAAACCGCTCACTTTCAATCCTCCACCCTCATTGGTGGGGGATTTTTAATGCCTCAAGGACAGAACTACTAGGATCAATCCGCAAACGTGATCCCTGCGCCTACCAGCCTTTCCAACCACACACTGTAAATCAGCAGGAGAAAGATATCGCCTCAAAAACAGGCAGCGCAAATTTGCCCTACAAAGTAATCCGCACGCCACGCCGCAAATAAGTCGGCACGTCTAGGTCTTCACCATCGAAGATATTGCGCTCGGTGTTGTCGAAAAAACCGCGTTGTTCATCTTCCGCCACGAACAGGAACTCTTCCTGATCGATCTCAAACTGAGTCTGCTGCCGTTTGCCAAGCTTACTCTCGTGCACCGGACGATTCGAGCCCGCTGCCGAAGTGTCGAAAAGCTCGTCGTCCGTCGTTGCCCGTCGCGTTTGGCGAGGCTCAGGGCTCGGTGTCGCTTCCACACGAGGCATCACAGGGCGTGATTTACGCTCGGGCCGATAACCAGCCAGATGAGTCGCCCCGATGACACAGATCTCCACCGATTGCTGAAAGCTTTCATCGACCACCGCACCGAGAACAATCTGTTCCTTGCTGCCAAATTTTTCGGCAATCGCCGTCATGATCTGGTTGACGTGTGAGATGCTCAAATCGGTGCCACCAATAATATTGACCAATAGACTGTCTGCACGCTTGGCGAAGCCCGGCGTGTGCAGCAGCGGGCAGAGCGCCAAGTCGTTTAGCGCTTCTTGCATGAAGTCGTCGCCCTCTCCTCGCCCGAGGCCAAAGAGGGTCTTGCCGCCGCGACCTTGGAAAACCTTGCGCAACATCGCGAAGTCTAAATTAATCAGGCCCGTTTGCGTAAGCATCGCGCAGATGGATTGCACGCCACGGCCAATCCACGCGTCGGCTTGCGCGAAAGCGTCGAGCACGGTTGCAGACTCGTCCATCTGCTGCAGCAGCAAGTCATTGGGTAGCGGGATGACGGCATCGCAATGCGTGCGCATTGCCGCCAACGCGGTCTCTGCCACTTCATGATGACGTGCCCCTTCAAAAGTAAATGGCAAGGTGACAAAGGCGATAACCAGCGCTCCCTGCTCCGAAGCCAAGCGAGCAATAACTGGACCCGCGCCGCTGCCGGTGCCACCGCCAAGACCAGCCACGAGAAAAACCAAGTCCTGCCCATCGACGACTTGGCGTAGTTTTGCCTCGTCTTTTTCGGCCGCATTCTGACCGATCTCTACGTCACCGCCTGTGCTCAAGCCACGCGTCACTGACTTACCAATCAAAATCTTTTCGCCGATAGGTGAACTATCAAGCGCCTGTGCATCAGTATTGACCCCTGCAAGATGCACCTGCTCATGAGGCGTCATCTGCACGCGGTCCACGGCATTCACACCTGCCCCGCCGACACCGATGATTTTCACGCGAACGCCTTGAGAGTCCAGATCGCCACTAAATGATTTACTGTTTAGTTCGCTCATACCATGTCCCTCCTATCAGGTTCCAAAAAGTTGTGTTACGCGGCGTAGCAACCCACGCTGACGACGCTGCTGCGCGGTGTCATCCAGCGTCTGGCCGGACAGCGCAAAGTGCAGCAGCCCAAGCGCCGTGCAATACTCAGGCCGTTGTAAATTGTCGTGAACCCAGGAAGGTAGTTCGCCGCGCCGCGCCGGCACGCCCAGTGACTTCTCTGCCGCGACATCAATCTGATCCAGCTGTGAGCCGCCACCAGTTAAGAGCACGCCCGCAGGCAAATACTTTGCACTACAAAGCTCGCCAGCCTGCTTTTTGACCAATTCAAAAATTTCTTCCACGCGCTCACGAATCACCTGCACGAGAGCCTGCTTGGGTATGCGCCGATCACCGATCATCTGGTCGCCTACCATCCAGACTTTCTCCTGCTTGTCCTCGGCTTCGAGCACCGCCTTGCCAAAGCTAAGCTTGAGTTTTTCCGCGTATTTTCGATTCACGCGCAGTCCCAAAGCGATGTCATTATTGATATGATCGCTGCCCACAGGTAGCACGCCGGTTCGAGCAGCAACACCGTTTTGGTAGATCACCCAGTCGGTCGCGCCTGCGCCGAGGTCAATCACCATCACACCTGCACGCTTCTCCTCGTCGGTCGCGATCACGGTTCCCGAGGCGATGCTGGATACGATGATGTCTTCCACATTAAGCCCGAATCCATTGATCACGTGGATGTGGTCACGCACTTTTCGCTCGTCGCCGAGCACCGACCAGTAGCCAACCTCCAGCTTTTCTCCCTGCATACCCAGCGGTTCACGCGTGGGCCGACCATCGAGTAAGAAGTGATTACGAATGTGGTGAATATAGAGCCGGTCCTCAGCAAGTTTCTTGTTCTTGGCTTCGGACATCACGCGGTTCATGTCTGCGTCACTCACGCGATTATCACTCGCGCTAACGTTGACTGACGCGCTGTTGTAGAGCCCTTCCAAGTGGCTCCCGGTCTGCGATAAAAAGATAGCCTCGATCTGCGTGCCCGCACTTTTTTCCGCCCCCATGATCGCTGCGTGCGTGCTGTTGCTGACCGCCTTGAAGTCGACGATCTCGCCTTTTTTCACGCCCTCAGAGGTAGCATCCTGCTTGCCGATAATGTTTAGGCTCCGGCCGTTGACAATGTCGCCAACCAGTACTGTGACTGAGGCGGCACCAATATCGACGGCTCCGATTATTCTACTTTGGCTCATGGTGCGGTCGTTCGGTTAGCATTTCAGTTTGAGCTTATCGAAATCGGACAGGCCCTCGCGGCGTAGCTTCGGCCAACTTCACCACCGCGTCCTGCATGGACAAGTCGATGTGGTCGAAACGCTGCCGTTGCCTTTCCAACTGTTTCAAGATGGTTTCCAATTCAGCGAACTGCTCGTCTAGGTCATTAGGAGAAAAAACAATTGTGTAGCCCTTACTTGTCGTAACAGCCAAACGTGAGCTGAGAGTCTTGCCGCTCGGGTCAAAGTCCGCCAATGAAACGCTTTCCCACTCGCTCACGCGATCAGGCATCAGCCTGCGGGCATGGTGAAGGAAATCGGCCACATCACCTATCCCGTCAAGCGGCTGGTAATCTCCATTTTCTTTGCGATGCAAAGTAACACCTGCCACATAAGGTAGTCCGCGAATTGTATCCGCCGGATAACGCTGCCCTGGATAAATATCTCCCTCGTAGGAGATCAAACGCATAAACTTTTTACCCGAAGAGTCTTGCAGTACCATACGTAACACTGGCTGGCGTTCAGCAATGCGGATGCGCAACGCGTCCGGAAACACGCGCTCGACCAACACGGAGCGGACTTGGCCGTTGTCGCGCAGAGTGCGTTGGATTGCCTCAATGTCGACGGCCATCAGCTCGATATTCTCCGGCAACGAAACTTGCTGGTTGAGCCACTGCTCGTCGAGCACGCCATCAGTTTCTAGATAAACGGCACGCATGCGTTCCGAGCCACCAGCCATCAAGCGGGAAAAAGATTCACTGCGAAGATATTTCACCCCGCCCCAGATCGCACAACTCAGCAACGCAAATGTAATGAGGCCGCCCAAAAACTTTAGATTAATCATCCATCGCCGCTTCCGCGCGTGGGTAGTCACCGCACGCCCGGAAAAGCTTTGCTGAATGCTTCGCCAGGTGCTCGGTGCGTTGGACTTACTGGTAGTTTTTTTGGCCATGATCAGGTAGCGGCGCGTGCTTGCACTGCGCGCACGATTGCGGGTTCGACCATTCTTCTCACCAGAGGTTGGAAACCCAGCCCAATGCAACTTGCGCTTTTGGGCAGGAGGCTGGTGGGCGTCATGCCAGGAATGGTGTTAATTTCCAAGAAGTAGGGCCGTTCGTCAGACGTGATGATAAAATCTAATCGAGCAAAATCGCGGCAACTGCAAGCAGCAAAAGCATTCTCGGCGAATGTTTTTACTTTGCAAGCCAAAGTTTCGTTAATGTCAGCAGGGTAAAGGTACTCGGTGGCACCGTTAGTGTATTTATGCTGAAAATCATAGACCCCGCTTTTAGGGCGAATTTCCACGATGCCCATCGCTTTTCCATCAAGCAGACCGATAGTCATTTCCCGCCCAGTGATGAACTGTTCCGCCATCCAATGACCGTCCTTGATCTGCTCCAAAATGGCTGTTAACTCGTAGCGATTATGCGAGATATGGACACCTACGCTGCTGCCACTGTCCGTCGGTTTGAGCACTAAGTGATCACCCAGCGACGCCATAATGATGTCAGCTGAAGGCTTACTTTTGGCAATAAAGGTGAGGTCCTTCGCGCGTTCAAATCCACTCTCCGCAATAGTGGCTTTGGCGTTAATTTTGTGTATGCACAAGGCGCTTGATTCCGCCCCGCAGCCCGCGTAGGAAACGCCAGCTTTGTCCAGCAAAGCTTGCAGCTGGCCATCCTCACCGAAGGGACCATGCATCGCAGGAAAAACAACCGTGCGCTCGGAATCAAGCGGCGGCAAATGGTCGTAAGCAAGGTCGATAAGCTCGACGTCGTAAAGATTCCCCAGCGCCTCGGCGACCGAACGGCCAGTAACGCGGGAAACTTCAGCCTCTGGTGAGTCTCCACCACAAAGCACGGTGACATGTTGGCGTTCGCTCATAGGACATCCTTCCAGTTGTGACCAACCAACAATGCTTCGGGCTCCAGCTCGACGCCACGTTCACGGAGGACAACAGCGCGGATCTTTCGAATCAACGCCAGTACATCCGCAGCAGACGCGCGATTGCGGTTAATAATAAAATTCCCGTGCACCATGGAGACCTCCGCCCCGCCGATGCGATGCCCCTTGAGGCCCAACTCATCGATCAATTTCCCCGCGTGGTTGCCCGGAGGGTTCTTAAAGATACAACCAGCACTTGGCTCCCGTGGCTGAGACTCCTTACGCCGTCCGGCGTAGGCGTCCATCTGCTCACGAATCGAATCGCCTGGAGTCGATGCCCCTGAGCGCAAGACAGCACTGAGCGCCATGGAGTCCAACAGCTCATTGCAACAACGGTATTCCACGTGAAAATCTTCACTCGGCAATTGAGCAATTTCTCCGCTCGGTGTCATGAATTCAACGCTTTCGACCACGTCAAACATCCAGTTGCCCATCGCCCCTGCGTTCATGCGTAACGCACCGCCCAAGGTACCTGGGATGCCTTCGAGAAATTCAAATCCACCGAGACCTTGTTTAGCCGCCAAGCCGCAGAGTCGCTTCAGTGGCAAGCCTGCGCCAACGTTCACCCGACCATTATCCAGCAACGTGAATTCGCGGAAACCCTCACCGCGCAAACTAATGACCAATCCCGGAAAGCCCTCGTCGGCCACAATGAGATTCGAGCCTCGGCCCAAGGCAAACCAAGGCAGGTTACTTTGTTTGGCAAAGTATAGCAGTTGCTCAAGGTCATCCGTACCATCGGGCTCAGCGTAAAAACGTGCAGCTCCACCAACGCGAAGCGTCGTCTTGCCAGCAAGTGGCTCACCTAAAGTCAATTTGGTATACAAGGAAAGCTCTTCGCGCCAATCATCCGCAATTTGCCAGTCTCTAGCAAAACGGCGAGCCAGCTCGTCAATATCTCCCGCACCAATAAACAGTACCGTAGCTGGTCGTGAACCACGGATAGCTTGGTCGAGTACACGGGGTAAATCATCGGGGGTAAGTACCGGCCAGTCTTGACCACTGGCATCGACAATCGCTTCGCTCTTACCAGTTACGATCGGGGCCTCACTCGCTGCATAAACGGGCAGCAACATGACGTCATCCGCGGAGCTCAACGAGCGTGCAAACTCCGCCGCAAACTGGCGGGTGCGAGTGTAGCGATGCGGCTGAAAAATGACAATCTGACGCCCTGGCCATTCACTCCGTGCGTGCTGAAGCAGCGCAGTTACCTCGGTGGGATGGTGTGCGTAATCGGCCAACAGCGTGACGCCACGTGTTTTACCAATAATGTCCTGACGGCGGCGAATCCCGGGGAAATCGGACAGTAAGCTCAGCGAGACTTCAGCGCCAAGCTCACGAGCGGTAGCCAAGGCAAGCGCACTGTTGGATGCATTGAAACCCGCCGACGATTGGCAACGAAGCGCCTTATTCGAGGGTGCAATGTGGTTAAGCACTTCGCAATCCTCCGGGATAATAACATAGTCCTGCGTGCGAGCAAAGAGGCGAACAAATGCGTCGCGCAAATCCGATTCCTGAGCGTAGCGATCGGCGTGATCCCAATCAAAATTAACCGCAACAGTGATGTCCGGAGCAAATCCTTCCACGGTGCCATCGCTTTCATCAACTTCAGCAATAATCCATGGACTTTCAGCACAATATTTTGCCGGAGAAAGATCGCTACGGAACAACCCTCCGAGCAAATAACCACAAGGAAAGCCCACCTTCGTAAGCAAGTGAATGAGCAGCCCTGTCGTGGTCGTTTTACCGTGACTTCCCACAACGGCAACCAGTTGACGCCCCTGCACCACCTGGGCCAACAGCTCGCCACGACGCAAGACCGACGCACCTCGGCTACGAGCATCGATAATTAATTCGTGATCATCACCAATCGCACTGGAACGCACAACCAACGTAAATGAGTCAGGCAATACCGGACTCAACTGAACGCCATGTTCGCGGAGCAGCACCTTCATTTCAGGACGTAAGCAATCGTCCCAACCGGTCACTGAGACACCAGCCTGAGAAAGATAGATCGCAAGTGGGGCCATGCCCATGCCACCCACGCCAAGCATATAAACAGCGTCGGGCAGGCAGGAGGAAGCTGGCTCTGTCATCATCTCAATCATGCGGGGTCTGCGGCGATACTCGCCATGTCTTTCACAATTCGGTCGACGGGATTAGCACGGTCGAGACGTTCGAGGTTTTCCCTGAAACGTTTGATCAACCAATCATTAAAAATCAGGTCCGTCACCTCGCCCAATAAACGGTCTAGCTCGGACTCCTGCACGACCATGGCTCCACCTTGCTGTTCGAGGAACTGTGCGTTGGCCATTTGATGATCGTCGGCGGAGTACGGATACGGCACCAGAATAGAGGGTAGTCGGCATCGAGCAAACTCTGCAATGCTACCTGCCCCCGCACGTGCAACAACGAGATCCGCAGCGCTCAGCGCAACTGCCATGCTGTCGACAAAAGGAGTAAATACTGCCCGTGCAGTCTGACCGTCAGACGAAATCCGTTCGATTGCGCCACCCGCAGTCTTATTCAGACCAGTGATGCAGTACACGCTAATATTGTCCTTGGCCAGTGCCTCAAAGTTATCCGTCACCCAAGTATTGAGCGCAGTGGCACCTTGACTACCGCCAAGAATCAGCAACAGCTTACCCGTAACATCCAGTCCGAGTTTGGCGCGCGCTTCGTCTTGTGGCATGCGCTGGATTTCCTTGCGAATTGGATAGCCACAGTGGTGGATCATTCGACGCGGCAGACCCTTGATGTTCACACCAGGCGGCAGATACACACGGCGGGCGAATCCGGCCAGCATACGGATTGCGCGCCCCGCCCGTCGGTTGGCCTCGTGCAACATCACCGGAACTCCTGTTAAGAAGGCAGCAAAGACTGCGCCCACTGTTAAGAACCCACCAAAGCCAATAACGGCGTCGGCCTTAAACTCACGCATGAGTTTCATCGTAAAAACCAGTGCGCGAATTTGCTCGATGTTGAATTTAACGAACTTCACTGGGCTCATGGAGAACCCCATACCCGGCGAGCGGGCATACTGAAGCTGCGGATAATTCTTAACCAATCGAGAGTCGACGTCCTTATTGCTAATAATCAAGCGGCAATGATGGCCGCTCTCTTGCAATGCTTCGGCAATAGCAATACCCGGTGCCAAATGACCACCCGTTCCACCGCAAGATATGACAAAGTTGCTCATAGCTCGCGGGGTTTAAGTAGAGGTGAAGCAGACCAACTCGCCAAGCAATTGAAGAGTAGCCCAATGAGGACAAACATCGTTACCAAATTCGTGCCGCCGTAGCTGATAAAGGGCAATGACATCCCCTTGGTCGGCAATAGCCCAGTCACCACACCCATATTGATGAGCGCTTGCATCGTCAAGAAAAGCAAAGCTCCGGTAGCCAGTAAAAATTGGTACAAATTAGGTGCCCGCCGTAGCGCCAGCACGCCAATCGTGAAAATTGCCGCAAACAGGCAAACTACAGCCGACGTTGCCAACAGGCCAAGTTCTTCGCCAATAACGGGGAAAATAAAATCCGTATGTGCCTCCGGTAAAAAGAACAATTGCTGACGCCCCTGCCCCAGCCCAACGCCAGGCACACCGCCAGCGCCAAAGGCCAAAATGCCCTGCCAGAGCTGGTAACCGCTATCGGCTTTATTGGCCTCCACGTCCAGAAACGACGTGATGCGACGAAGACGCACGGGATCCAAATACACCGCGACACTGAAACCGACCACTCCGATGACCGCCGAAGGAACCAGATACCACAATCGCGCCCCCGCCAGAAACATCATGGCAAAACCAACTCCACCGCAGAGAGCCGCAGTGCCGAAATCCGGTTGCAGAAAAATCAACCCGCACGTCAAACCAATCGCCATACACGGAACGAGGAAGCCAGTAATGAGATTTGTCACTTGGCGCTGCCGCGTCCCGTAATAATGCGCCATCCAAATGATCATTGCGATCTTGGCTAGGTCAGACACTTGTAGGCGCATCGGCCCCAAGTCTAGCCAACGGCGAGCGCCATTAACCTCCACTCCGATTTGCGGCACGACCACCAGTCCCAATAGAACGAGCACGCCAGCAGCAATGAAATGGCTGCACTTGCCAAGCCAATCGAGGCTCACCAGCGCCGCAACCAAACCCGATGCTAGTGCGATGCCCAGCCAGATAGCCTGCCGACGAAATAAATAATATGCGTCTTGATCGATGATCTTATTGTGGGACTGGCCAGCGCTGGTCAGCATAATCAACCCCAGCGCAGTCAGCACAGTCACACAGGCCAGCAACGCCCACCCCGCACCGGGACGGCGCAAGTAACGGATCGTTTGCTGGCCAACATGAGTCATCTTAATTTGCGGGGGATTGAACGACTGGTGCGTTCTCAATATCAAACTCGTCAATTTCTACGACCTCTTCAGTGAACGGTACCGAAGGCTGAATCAGCAGCGGCGGATTCGTGTTATTGCCTGATACTGGTGGTGTAATCTTTATCGTCGGCTTTGGCGCGGGGGGTCCAACTGGCTCCAGCCCGGTCGGAATCGAAAGCACTTGACCAACACGCAGACGACGTGGGTCCGAAATCCCGTTGGCCACCATGATGTCCTTGACCGGAACACTGTAGCGCTTGGAAATGCCACCCAATGTGTCACCGCTGGCAACGATATAAGTGACCTCTCCGTCAGCGTTTGGCACTCCAACCACAGGCGCGACTTCAGGCTCACCTTGTGGAATCAGTAGTGACTGGCCCACATAAATACGGTCGCTGGCCAGACCGTTGGCACTGATAATTGCGCGAACGGTCGTGTGGTTCCTACTGGCAATACCTGATAGGTTATCTCCAGATTTCACCGTGTACTGCGTGCCTTCCTCATCAATAATAGCAGAGGAATACTGTGGTCCTTGGCTAACTACGGGGACCGAAACCTCACCATCTGAGTCAGTGGGAATGATGATTGCTTGACCGATTTTAAGCTGGTTCGCCGATGCGCGGGTGAAACCATTGACGGCCATCACATCACTCAGGCTTGCGCCATTTTCTCGGGCTATCTTCGAGAGCACATCGCCTTTCTTAACAATGTAGGTCTTGCCGGCCGACGTGGATCGGCTCGAATACGTCGAAGCAGGTGGAGCTAAAACTGTCGTTTTTGTGGGGCGCACGGTGTTAAAGCCAGCCACGCTGCTGTCCTCGATCGGACCACTCGGCAGTGGGTCAGCAACATAGGCCTCAGTGATACGCTCTTCGGCCACAATCACCTTGGGCTGCGCGGAGTCGCTAATATTCCAGTCCGGCCGGGTGGGTGGGTAACGAGTCTGGCCGCCAGACTGACTGGCAACGGCATTCGGGCGAGATGGTCCACCTGCCGGACGGTATGGCTGCTCCTGCACATGACCGGGCTCACCAACTGGCTCTGCAGCGGCGGCGTTCGTATGACCGGTTTCCGAGGCGCAACCGGGCCCGACAAACATCGCAGTAATTACTACCGCATGCAGGCCGAGGACGATGGTGAAAATATGGGCGAGTTTCATAACAATTTTATTTACGGTTTGACGCATTGGGTGACGGTAGTTGCTGGCGTCGCGCCCTTCAAACTCAAAACCGCTCGCCTGAAGCATTCACCTCGGTCGGCATAGCTGGTAAATTGGTCGTGGCTCGAAAAGCCCGGGCTTAGTAGGATATTGCCCCTATTAGGGTGATGTACCCAAGCGTCTTGGACTGCACTTGTAAGCTCTGGTGAGCGGTGGACCGTGACCCCGGCATTGCTCAGGGCCACCGATAAATCAGCCGCGGATTCTCCAATCAGACATGCGTAATTGATTTTAGGCGCAATGCGTTGCGCAAATGCTGTAATGTCTCCGCCCTTGCGACGCCCCCCCCCTATCCAGACAACTGGTCCGTCCATTGCAGCCAACGCGGCCTCAGCAGCATGAAAATTTGTCGCCTTGGAATCGTCCCAGAAACGCACGCCATCGTATTCGGCTATCAGTTCCAGTCGGTGCGCGGGTAGATCAAAGTTGTAAGCGGCCTGCTCAAGTATCGATAAATCCAGGTGCTCCGACTCCCAATAGGCGCGGGCAAGCCCGTAATTTTCCCGTTGGGGTGGCCCGGCGAAAGGACTGCCCGCCGGAGACGAAACACCAGCCTCGTCGACCACAATGGTGTAACTCGGCAAAACAAATCCCAAACGATCAGCCCATTCCACCACGCTCCGACCAACAATTAAACGAGGACGACGTAGCCGCTCGATTAACCGCCATTTGGCCGAGAAATACTGTAACATCGAGCCGTGACGCTCTAAGTGATCTTCAGCAAAATTCGTCCACAACACAGCCTGAGGACGCAATGCGCGGAGACCCTCCGCTTGAAAAGAACTGACTTCGCATACCGCAACCGTGTGCTCAGCGCCACCAGTTTCAAAGAACCGTGACAGCGGAAAGCCTACATTGCCCGCCGCAAAGGAGTCCGTCCCCGACTGCTTGAGGGCGTGGACAAGGAACTGGGTAAGCGTGGTCTTGCCATTGGCACCCGTAACGGCGACCAATGCACCTGGCCAATAAAGCGAAGCAAAATCGAGCTCGCCATAAATGTCGGCGCCAGCTTGCCGCGCGCGCTCCAACCACGGATGGTCAGGCTTGAATCCCGGACTGTAAATTACAAGGCGATGATGCTGGGCATCCCGTTCGGTGAAATCTGTTTTCGCACTATGTGCACCCTTTTCGTCGAAGAGGTTTACCCATGCGCCTTGGCTCCGCAGCAGCGCCTGTGCCCCCTTCCCACTCACACCGGCACCCAACACAGCGGCTGGGCCGTCATGTAGATTGGGAAGCTGATTGGTGAGCGTTGACATGTTAACGGATCTTGAGTGAGGCCAGACCGATGAAAGCGAAAATCAGCGACAATATCCAAAAGCGAATCACGACCTTGGATTCATGCCAGCCAGCAAGTTCAAAATGATGATGGATCGGTGCCATCCGGAAAATGCGTTTGCCAGTAAGTTTGAACGAACCGACCTGTAAAATGACTGAAACCGCCTCCATCACAAAAATGCCGCCGACAATGATTAACGTGACCGGTTGGTGCACCATGAAGGCGATTGCGCCGATCAGTCCGCCGAGCGCCAGCGAACCAGTGTCGCCCATAAAAACTGTCGCTGGGTGCGAATTATGCCAGAGAAAGGCCAAGCTACCGCCCACAAGCGACGTGCAAATAACCGCCAGCTCGCCCGTCCCCGGTATATAGCTGAGCAAAAAGTAATCGGCAATTATCCGGTTGCCCGAAGCATAGGCCATTAGTGCGTAGGTAATCGCCACGGTGACGGTACAGCCGATCGCCAAACCATCGACCCCGTCGGTCAGATTGATCGCGTTGCTCGAGCCTGCCAATACGAAGAAAAAGAAAATAAACGCGAACCAAAGCGGCATCGATTCAATCAGCGGAAACTTGTAAAACGGAACCCAAAGCTGGACCATCTCGTTGCGCGTCTCAGAGTTGCCCAATAACAAGCCAAGTGCGAGGAAGGTCAATAACGCCTGCCCAGCCAATTTCCACCGACTAGCCAGCCCAGCACTGCTTTTTTTCGTTACCTTCAGATAGTCATCGAAGAAACCAATCGCGGTCAGCCCAGCATAAACAATAAGCGCCGTGATGACATAAACATTGGGCCGCGCCCAGAGAATTGAGCTGCCCGTAACGGCGGCAAAAATCATCAGCCCGCCCATTGTGGGCGTGCTTTTTTTACTCGCATGCAGCGCGGCCAGCTTGCCAACTTCACTTGCGTTGCGAAGCGCCTGCTCGGCCTTGAGCCGACGTAAACGATCAAAAATATGCGGTGCGATAATGAAGCCAACGCACAACGCAGTCGCGGCGGCCATCATCATACGAAAGGTGATTGATCCGAAGAGGCGAAACGGTCCCCACAGATGCTCCAAATGCTCCAGATAAACTAGCATGCTGCGGCCTCCTTTTGCTTCAGTACACCCGCAGGTAAAAGAGCTTCCAACGCATAGGCCCGGCTACCCTTGAGGAAGAGTGCTCCAGAAAAACCGTCCACGGCGTCATGTGCGGAAGCTGTATCGATGGCCAAAGTCAATTGCGCGGGCTGGGCACCTGCTTCGCGTAAACCGTCGGCATAAGCTTCCCCTTCGTCGCCAACCAACACCGCACGATCCTCTGGCCGGAAGGTTAGCTCAGCACCTACTTTTCGATGCATAAGTTCGGTCGAATCTCCGAGTTCTTTCATTCCACCGAGCACGTAAAGGCGTGGCATTTCAGGCGGCGTAAGAGCAGCAAATGTATCGAGTGCATCGCGCATCGAGGCTGGGTTGGCGTTGTAGCAATCCACGTAGTAAAGGTTATCTTGAAAATGGTAAACGGCACCGCGGTCTGCGCCAGGCTGCCAGGTGAGCAAACGCTGCTCGATACTTGGCCATTTTGCGCCGCAACGTATCGCAGTCAGCACAGCAAGAACGACGTTGGATACCATACCAGAAGTCAATACCGCGTTGATGACAAACTGGCCTGCGAACAATGCGGAGAAAATCTGCACGCGCGTAGTTTCGCCTTCACGGAAAAAGCGAAAACAACTGCGGTACTCCGTATAATCTAAAGCTGGCGATTCCTCGCAAGTTTCGCAGACGGCAAAAATCTCTCCAGAAAAATGATGAAAGGCCTCGTATTTCAGACAGTCCCCCCCACAGAACAGCGATGCGCCCGGCACCGCAAAACGGATAAGCTCAGCCTTTTCGTGGGCAATATTTGCCATGCTCCCGAGTTTTTCCATATGCGCTGGGCCAATCATGGTCACCACAGCAAAATCAGGCGCAATCATTCCGCCAAGCACCGTCATTTCGCCGGGCTGATTGATGCCTGCTTCGACCACCGCATACTCGTGTTTATCGGGATCAATCGAAGTCAGCGTCAGCGGAACCCCGAGCGTGTTGTTGAGATTTTTCTCCGTCCTCAGGCACGAGGCACCGAGCAGGTGTGCGAGAAGATCCTTGGTCGAGGTCTTGCCGCAGCTCCCCGTTACACCAATCACCTTACCGGAAAACGCATGACGGTGTTGGTGGGCAATAGTCTGAAAGGCCAGTAGCGAATCCTCAACGACTAATTGCGGAAAATAAATATCCTCCCGTGGGTTGCTTACGAGAGCAGCAGCCGCACCCGCGTCTCGCGCCGAAGCGAGGAAATCATGGCCGTCGCGCTGTTCCGTTTTGAGCGCAACAAAGCAATCGCCCGGTCGAAGCTTCCGGGTGTCGTGGCAGAAGCCACGGATTTCCGTGTTTGGCTGGGCCCCCATCCACTGGCCCGTGGTCCATTCGGCTAGCAGTTGGGGCGAGAAGGCTGGCATCAGTGGGGTCGGAGTTTTTTGAGATTGAGCAGCTCCCGGGCTACTTGACGGTCGTCAAACGGGAGAACGGTGTCAGCAAATTCTTGGTAGGTTTCGTGGCCCTTACCCGCGATCAGCACACAATCTCCCGGCTGGGCAGCCTCAAGCGCCAAGCTGATTGCGCGACGGCGGTCATCAACGAATTCGATGCGGTCTGCGTCAGTCACGCCAGAGCGCATGTCGGTGAAAATCGCCTCTAACGCTTCGCGACGTGGGTTGTCGGCAGTGGCCCAAGCAAAGTCTGCCTGCTCTTGGACAGCGGTCGTCATCAATGGGCGTTTTTCGCGGTCACGGTTGCCGCCACAGCCAAAGACAACAAGCACCCGTCCAGGGGTAATTTCACGCAGCATCGTCAAAGCGTTACGGAGCGCATCGTCGGTGTGGGCGTAGTCCACAAGGACGGGAAATGATTGGCCGGCGTCGATGCGTTCCATCCGACCGGGCACACCAGGAAAAGTTTCGATGCGCGGCAGCAGGGAGCCAATATCGCGCCCCATCGCAGCGCAAATAGAGAGCGCGGCGAGCAAATTACTGATATTATATTTCCCGGCCAATTCAGTGGAGATTTCGGCCTCCCCCTGCCCCCACGTCAAGGTGAACACGCTACCAGTTGGTGACAGTTTGATGGCGGTGGCACGAATTTCGGCGTCCTCGCTGACTCCAAAGGTAATCACGCGGGTCTTCGCTTCCAGATCAGCGGCCAATTTTCGACCGTGCGGATCATCCACATTGACCACGGCAACCTCCGGCTTGTTGCCCGTTTCACCCGTGAAAAGTCGTTGCTTAACGTTGTAATACTCCTCCATTGACTCGTGGTAGTCAATGTGGTCCTGAGTCAAATTTAAGAACGCGGCCACGGGCAAACGCAGCCCACGCACGCGCTGTTGATCAATAGCGTGTGAGCTGACCTCCAAAACGGCGGAGTGACAACCCTCGATCCGCATCTGGTCGAGCATCGAATAGATATCGACGGATTCGGGCGTGGTTTTATAGCTGGGCAGCGTGCGGCGACCTAAATCATAACGCACGGTGCCGATCAGGCCGACCGTGCTGGGCACATCCGCCAGCAAATGCTGGGTGAGCATGGAAACCGTTGTCTTGCCGTTGGTCCCCGTAATCCCGACTAGCTCCAAGGCACGGTCCGGATGATCAAAGAAACGTCCTGCAATTTCAGCTAATGCGACTCGAGCGTCTTTAACATGCAAGTACGGCACGCTCAGGCGGGAACCCGGCGGACGTTCGCAGACAATGCCTACGGCACCGCGGTCAATCGCTTCTTCTACGTAAAGTGAGCCACTGGTGTTTGCACCATCGATTGCGAAGAACAAAGCACCCGGCGTCACACGACGGCTGTCAGTGATCAGGCACGTAATGGGCACATCGCTGTTCCCCGAAAATTTAATCTGCTCCACGCCGTGGATCAGTGCGCGCATGGTGCGCTTGGCCGCCATAGCGCCGCCAGATCCTGGACCATTGGTCCGCATCGTCATTCCCCAGCTAAGGGTGTTTTCCAGAGAAGCAAATCCGATCATCGTAAGTCCTCCGAGAGGGCCATTAGTGGGCTTTCCGGCTCCGGCGGAATGCCGAGATGCTGGATACAGTGTTCCGCAATATTCCGAAAGACCGGTGCCGCCACCACACCGCCATAGCCGACACCGCGCAATTGCGGGTCATCGACCACGACCGTTATGACTAGACGCGGGCTGGACTGCGGAAAAAATCCCACAAATGAGCCTACATGATGTTGGCTGGAATAGCGACCATCGACGATCTTTTGCGTCGTGCCCGTCTTACCCGCCACGCCGTAGTCTTCGATTGCAGCATCCTTGGCCGTGCCCTCTTTACTCACCACTTTCGCCAGCATATTCGTGAGCTGAGTAGCTGTGTATGAGGACACCACGCGCGTCCGAGCATCCGGAGAAAATTGAACAATCGTATTTCCGTTTTCGTCAAAAACCTCGCGAACGATCTGCGGTTTCATCAGCACGCCACCGTTGGCAATCGCGCTCATGGCGAAGTGCACTTGCATGGGCGTCGCACTCACAGCGTGTCCCATTGGCAGGCGTGTAATCGTCAAACCGTCCCACTTTTTAACGGGGTGCAAGATGCCGTTTTCCTCTAAATCAAGAGGAAATCCGGTTGGCGAGCCGAAGCCAAAGCGCTGAGCATAATCATAAAGACGATCTTCACCCAGCTCCAGACCGAGCAATGCAGCACCGCGGTTACTGGACTTGATGACAATATCCGACACGCTTAATTCGCCCAAAGCATGGGAGTCGCTCGGCAAGCGCAGAGTCCGTCCACGGTATTCTACAGTGGGTTTCGAGCAGTCATACATGCTTTCCGGCGTCACAAGGTCTTCGTTCAGTGCGGCGGACGAGGCAACGATCTTAAAGGTCGAACCTGGCTCGTAAATATCGCAGACAGCTCGATTGCGCAAATTATCTACCGGAGTGCTCCAGAACGTGTTCGGGTTGAAGGTCGGGTAATTTGCCATGGCAAGTACCTGCCCGGTGGCAACTTCACTCACGATCACAGCAACGCCCTTGGGCTTGTATTGCTCAACCACTTTCGCGATCTCCTGCTCCACCTTGTGCTGGATGTTCAGGTCGAGCGTCAATTCCACGTTGAGACCAGCGCGCGGCTCAACCTCACGCGAACTGAATTGTGAAAGCTCGTGGCGACGACCGTCTTTTTCCGACTTCCGCCAGCCATCTTGCCCTGCGAGGTAAAAATCGCAGAAGCGCTCAATACCAGACACTGGCGAGTCCTCTTTATTAACAAAGCCCAAAACATGCGCGGCGAGGGTCTCCGATGGATAAAGCCGCTCGTATTTGCGATTACCGTAAACAGCCTTAATTTTGAGCGCCATGACAGCGTCGTAGGTCTGTTCGTCGACAGAATCCGCCAGCTCAGCCCAACGCACGTTACGAATTTCGGGGCCGTTCGGGCCGTTAACGGTCCGCAAGCGTTGCTCAAATTTGTCCCAGACTTCTTGCGGGTCCAAACCGAGCAAGCTGGCGACTTCAGGCGCACGCACCATGTCTTCCGGCTGAACCGACTCAGGGTCCACACCGATTTCATACACAGCCTGTGTCGAGGCCAAGAGATTCCCACGCCGGTCAACGATGTTACCTCGACGGGCTTTAATTTCCTGAAAACGCTCCCGGTTTTGCTCTACGATGCGCGCCAACTTCTCGCCCTCGACGAGATGCAGGTGAACGAGGCGTCCGAGCAGGACGACGAAGCACGCGAAAATGACGACGGTAAGAAAGGCGAAGCGAATTCCAGAAACGTAAGCGCGGTTCATTGTGATCGAGTCCGGCTGGCCGACTCGTTAACGGTTGATAGAGCAAGGTCGAAAGAAATGGACAACGGTGACTCCTCCGCAGACGCAGCAGGTGCGGCAGCAGCGGTCGCAGGAAACTCAATCGTAGGCTTCACGGTACGAGCAGTATCCGCGACGGCGATCACCGCGGGAGTTGAAGCTGGAAGCGTTGGGTCCTGGTAGTCCGCTGGCACCAGCGGCTGGGCACGGGGCATCCACACAATCTGGTCTGGATTAGTTGGACGCAGATTGGTTGGCGCACGCGATGTCAAGTATTGCGGACTGTGAGCTTTGGCAATCCGGGCCTCCAACGCAGCAGCTTGGCGTTCGGCCTGAGTAATTTCGGTATGAATAGCCTGGGTTTCTTGAGCACTCTTCGCCACGCCCTGACGCAACCACACCACGCCAAACGAGCCTCCGGCGGCGACGACTAAGGTCAGCAGCCCGAAGGTGAATGCGGTGAAACGGCAAATTTTGATATTTTGCGTATAGTGGGTCATGGCGAAAAGTGGTTGATTTAACGTTGTTTCCGACGAGCGGACAAAGCGACGAACCGGCGCGACACACTCCGCCGAAGTCGGCGAAAGTTGAGTTGCGAGGTAGAGCGGCGCTTGAGCATATCCCAAATGTGATCTGAATTAATGGCAGTCTTCATAGCCTCAGCATTGAGGAGAGAGCAGCTTGCGGACGGCCCGGAGTTTGGCCGACCGACTGCGAGGGTTGGCGGCGATCTCCGCTTCCGAAGCGGTGACCGGTTTGCGGGTGAGCCGATCCGCGAGCTGAGTTCGCTCGTCTTGCGAGCGGGAGTCACGGCCATGCTCGGGACGTCCAGTGACGCGATTAAAAAATCGCTTCACCAGGCGGTCTTCCAGGGAGTGGAAACTGATAACGGCTAGCACGCCTCCCGGCGCGAGTGCCTCGAAGGCCTTAGGCAAAACTTCCTCAATCGCGCCCAGTTCATCGTTCACGGCAATGCGGATGCCCTGAAACGACTTGGTCGCGGGGTGGATGCGTTCGCCACGACGCTGTGGGCCGATGGCAGCCGCGATCAACGCGGCCAGCTTGGCCGTGGATTGCAGTTGGCCGGAGCCTCGCGCATCAAGAATGGCGTCGACCACCCGGCGCCACTTGAGTTCTTCACCGTGGTTGCGGATAGCGTGGACGACGTCCTCGCGGTTGGCGGTTTCAAGGAACTCGGCAGCAGACACGCCTTGACGCGGGTTCAAGCGCATGTCCGCGGGCGCGTCCTCGCGAAAAGAGAAGCCTCGCTCAGCCTGGTCTAACTGAAAGGAGGAAACGCCGAGGTCCAAAAGAACCCCGGCGAAACCCGTTTGCGTTAGTTTGTCCAGTTTGCGGAAATTAAGATCAAAGAACGAAAATTGGTCAGGAAAGCGCTCCCGAAGACGTTCGGCTCGCTCAGCAGCGGCCGGGTCGCAGTCTAACCCTGTCACATGAATGCCTTCGCCAACTTCGAGGAGAGCGGTCGTGTGCCCGCCGCCACCAAAAGTGCCATCTAGATACCGACCGGGCTGCATGGGCGCAAAGCACTCAAGTACCTCGCGAAGCAGCACGGGCAGGTGTCCAGTCATTTGGCGAAGGAGTGTGGGGCCACTAGCGAAGGTGCAAGACATGGGCGAGGACTCTCCATCCACGCGCCGATACCTTTATAGAAGGCTCTTCACGGGCTGACCCTTCGATAAAGGGTAAGTCCTGACGGGCAAGCGGGCGGCGCGGCTGGTCAAATTCCCAGTCGGTAGGTCCTGACCGTTGGCGGCCCAAGACGCCGGCGTTGTAGAGTTGTTTGCTGATTTTCATGTTCGGATGTTCGGTTAAAACTGTGCATTGGATTTGGTTTAGAAGCCCAGATCGGCGAGGATGTCGCCAAGATCGCCGTCTTCCTCGTCGGCATCCGCCACATAGGCGTCGTAGCGATCGGGTGACCAGAGCTGAAAGAAATTTACGGTGCCCACCAAGACCACCTCCTTGGAGATGTCGGCGTGCTGGAAAAGGCGATCGTTGATGTTGATGCGGCCGCTCTTGTCGAAAGAGAAACTATCAGCCGATCCCAACAGACGCGTAATGGCCCGACGCCCCTTCTTATCACCGATGCTGATCTTGGAGATTTTCTCCTTCAGCTCGGCAACCATTTCAGGCGGATAAACCGTCACGCAACCCGCAGGATCGGGGAACGCCAAGTAGGTCTGCTGCTCATCACCATCGCTCCGCCACTTAGACGGGACCGTGAGCCTCCGCTTGGAGTCCAGATTGTGTCTGAACTCACCTGCATATAGGCCCTGGTTAAAATCGATCATGGTGAAAAAGGAAGAAACATCAGCTCCACTCTCTCCCACAAGACCCCACTTTGACCCACTCGTCAACGTTTTTCTATTCGTAAATCTATCATCCGTAACGATTTTGGTGCATTTGGGGGCTGATTTTTGTGAATAACCTGCTAATTACGGTGAATAACTCTCTCATTATAGCAATTCACTCTTTCCCATGGCCTCCCCCCCCCCCCCATCCCACATTCGCGCCGACGAATTACTACTTTCACAAGGTGAAGTGGATTCCCGCGCTGTGGCCCAACGCCTGATCCGCGCCGGTAAAGTGCTGCGGTCTGACGGATCAGTCGTCAACAAGCCTAGCCAGAAGCTTCCCGAGGACGAACGACTAATCATCTCTGAGCCCATACGCTTCGTTTCTCGAGGCGGCGACAAGCTGGAGGCCTGGTTCCAAGCCTTCCCGCTGGATATCACAGAAATGAATGCGCTCGACGTGGGAGCCTCCACGGGCGGCTTCACGGACTGCCTGCTCCAACGCGGCGCGGCGCACGTCACCGGAATAGATGTGGGACACGGCCAACTCCACCCCCGCCTCGATGACGATCCACGTGTTGTCAGTCTGGAAGGAATCAACGCGCGCGCACTGGACGAAGTGGAACTGCCGCACGAAACCTACCCACTGGTCGTCGCGGATCTGTCCTTTATCTCTTTAAAGAAGGTACTCACGCCAGTCTGGAACCGCGTTGCCCCCAATGGGCGGATTTTTCTTCTCGTCAAGCCGCAGTTTGAAGCACCCAAGGAAATTGTCACCCGCACCAAGGGCATCATTCGAGATAAAGCTGTCCGTGCAGACGCACTGGCCTCGGTTCGGGATTACGCCCTTTCCTTGCCTGGTGCGATACTCATCGGTGAGCTCGAATGCCCCATAGCCGGCGGAGACGGTAATCGGGAGTATCTGATCGGTCTGCAAAAAGCCGCCCAGCCGTCAGATTAAGCAGGGCAATCCCTAAAAAAAACAGCGGCCAATGAAGAACATCGGCCGCTGTTAAAAAGATCGTTTGTCAGAAACTAAATCAGGAACTTACTCCGAGATATCACCCAAGTCCATAATCACAGGCTCTGATTGTGCCTTGGCAGGATCAGCCTTGGCCTCATCGACAGGCGGAGCTGGTTTGACTGGAGCTGCTTTGGATGGGCCAGCTTGCTCCACTGGCACACTGTTCACTGCTGGCGACTGTGGCGTAGAACCAGACTTGATAACAGGCCTACGCAACTCGTCATCCCTTGGGTTCTGATAGGTAACAACGCCGTCGCGGTCCTTAGTCCATTTAATATCGTTGCTGTCTGTGATCATTTCCACGCCGGGAGCAGGAGCAGGCGCAGTAACTGGTACCGGCGTTGGTGCAGGTGCAGGCTTTAAGACAATGCCCGTATCGCGGGAGGAGCCGGAAGAGCTTTTCATACTGCGGGAGAGCATACCATAATCAATAGCCCCAGCCTTAGCAGCAGGGGGGGGAGGTGGAGGGGGCGGAATATCAATGACGGTCTCCTCATACTCCTTGATCATTTTATTATCGACGACCAATTGAGCAGCGTCGGATTTTTCCTCCGTGTATTTTTCGGCGCTGGCGTTAACCGTGTGGGTATCCCCTTTGGCTTCACGCAGGGCGATGGCCATATCATCTGGCGTTTTGTAACCCGTGCGCTCGAGCTGAGCGATTAGCGCTTTTTTCTTTTCGCGGTATTCCGGCCAAGACAATTCGCCGTTCCAATACTGCTCTTTGAGCGGTTTGAGCGCGTGTTCGCGCTTCCACCAGTTATTAACGCCAGTGCAACCACTGAAGCACAGCGCCGTAAGCAAGATCCCGAATGCAATCCCGTGGAATGATTTCATGACAGCAGATTATTTTTAAGTTGAAGCATCCGGGCATGATAGCGAGCCCGTTGCAACCGGAGCAGTTCGTCTTTAAGTGTCTAGGAGCTAATAAGATAAACGCAAGCTCGCTGTCGGTAGAACCGCTCTTTTTACGAGCATTTGTCAATCAGTCCCTTTTTTGAGACATAAAAAAACCGGCACAGACTAGGTCTGATCCGGTTTTTTAAAAAGCAAATGCCAGAAAATTACATACTTTCGTAGCGCTGACGAAGCATGTTGCTGAACGCTGCAACCTTACGTTTGCGACGACGCACCTCACAAGGCTTCTCAAAATAGCGCTTGGCGCGGACATCACGGATGACGCCCTCGCGGTCGAGTTTCTTCTTTAAACGGCGGAGCGCCTTTTCCATGGGCTCGCCTTTACGGACTTTGACATCAACTGGCATAGGTGTTTGAAAGTGTTTGTGTGGGAAAAAGGAGAGGATAAAGCGCCATCCTGGCCACTGCGTCAAGGACTAATTAATGACGATTTGCGAAAGATAAAAGACGTACTGAGAATAACGAATTGCGAATCTGGACGTAGCAGAGAACGATCATCCCCCATTCGCCAATAGTCGCAATTCGCGTTTTGCGATTCATAATTTCCAATTCAACCTATGCCCAATCCCGTTCTGGACCCCCTCCCCGACTCCTTGGTCGACGCCCTCGAAGTGCTGCCCCGCGATGCGCTGGCGGCGTTACGCGAAGAATTAATCGCCGAACGCGCCCACCCGCGTCGTCTCACTGAAATGCAACGCGTGCTCGGCGAACGCACCCGCTGGCTGAGCGTTGTTCTGGAAGACATCTATCAACCCCATAATAGCTCTGCCGTCCTGCGCACCTGCGAATGCTTTGGCGTGCAGACCGTCCACGTCATCGAAATGGAGCGCAAGTTCAAGGTCAGCAACCAAGTCGCCATGGGCGGTGCCAAATGGATCGACCTGGAGCGTCACGCCGACACCACCACTTGTCTCGATCAACTCCGCGCCGGGGGCTACCGCCTTGCCGCAGCTACCCTGCGCGAAGACGCCATCCCGCTGGACGCCATCCCGCTAGACAAGCCACTCGCCGTTCTGATTGGCCACGAACGCAAAGGTTTAACCGAGGAAGCTCACGCCGAAGCCGATATCTGGTTTCGTCTGCCAATCCACGGCTTCACGCAAAGCTACAATCTCTCCGTTTTCAGCTCACTGTGCCTCTACGAACTCACCCAACGCCTCCGCGCCAGTACCCTCCCCTGGCGGCTCAGTGACGAGGAACAGGAACGCACCCTGACACGCTGGCTCTGCCAGGACGCCAAGTCCGTACAATACACCGCTCAAGGGTGGCTGAGAAAACACTCTTAGCCGTCAATCCCGCCGAGAAACTGTGCTCATCTCGCTGATTTGCACGTGAAACACCTCGCGCTGCTCGTTCGTTATTATGAGCGTATCGGCATCGAGAAACGCCACAGCCTCAGCCTGCCCGGCGCGAATCGGCATCCAAGAGACAGCTCCCTCAAATATACGCGCGCCGTCGCTCGTTGGCGGAGTGAAAACCCAAACGCCAGAATACGAGAGCACCGCCACACGTTGGCCGTCGTTCCAACTCGCCGCCCCGGTAACCATGCCGCGGAGGTTTCCCTGGGCCAGCAGGGTCAGTGCGTTGGACTCCGTTTCGTCGCGCGAATCCAGTCGGTAAAGGGTCGTCATCGTGTCGTCGCGGTGTTTGGTCAGCAAATAGATTTTCCCCTGGGCGACAAACATGGCCTCGCAATCGTAATTCTTCTCCTCTGGCGGGAACTCTTTTTGATCTGGAAAATGAAAGATCCAGCGGGCCGTTGCATCGGCGGTGGTTGCTGTCGCCGGATCTGGCATCGGCACTTGGTAGATAGACAAGTCGCGGCGATGATTATTGTTGTTGCCGAAGGCACCGATCAGCAAATTGCCACGAAAGTCCTCCGCCAAGTCCTCCCAGTCCACGTTACGCGCATTAGTAATGACTACACCGCTCTTGCCTGCTTGGCCGACCAGTTTGCCATAGGCGTCGATTGCGAAAACACGCGCCCGGTCACCGCTATCGTTTTGTGTCCAGAAAACGCCTGACTCGCTTGCTTGCGCCAAACCGGAGGATTCGTTGATAACCGATGGCAGCTTACCCGCCACCTTAAGCGGGACCGGTCCCCGTCGCGGCACATCAAAAAACACATCACGCGTCAATGGCTCCGGTGCTCCCGAAATCACCGCAGTTGGTGCCTCGGTGTTTGTGCAACCAGCCAAAATCCCCCCAATGGCGAGCGCCAGTATCATTGTCTTCATTTTATTCATCAGTCTTGCGGGAAGACTGGACAACGCGACAACCCGCGCAAATCATTTCGCTATGAGAATCCCCATCGAAGACGCACTCGAAGATGTTATCGCAAAAGCTCAATCCGGGCTGGGCCTCTCCGACGGTCAGCTCGACGAGCTATGCGGCATTGACCGCGACGCTATCCGCCGTTTGCGCCGAGGCAAATTTGACGCTGCTGTGGTACGAGGCATTGCGCCAAGCTTGGGTCTTTGCACTGACGCCCTCATTGCGCTAGCTGAAAAGTCCTGGTATCCTGACCCGATTGAGGTTGAGGGGCTCGTCTGCGTGAACCTGCCCTACCCGATCCCCAGCTACCCTGAAATGTCCGTCAACGCCTACCTGATCGGAGACCCCGCCAGCGGCCAAGCGGCCGTTTTTGACAGCGGGGCCGACGCCACACCCTTGCTCGACGTCCTCCAACGCAACGGCTGGACGCTTCAATCCATTTTCCTCACCCACACGCATGAAGACCACATTGAGGCCTTGCCTCAGCTCAAGTCAGCCCTCGTACCGGGCGGCAGCGTTTACGTCCACACCAACGAATTGCTTCCGGGCGCACAACCCCTCCGCGACGGCCAGGTCTTTAAAATCGGCGAACTGGAAATCCTTGCCCGTGAAACCAGTGGACACTCACCCGGCGGCACAAGCTACGTTATCCAAGGGCTGGCGCGCCCCATCGCTGTAGTAGGCGACGCCCTCTTTGCCGGATCAATCGGCGGCGTGCGCGCCAACTATCCTCTCGCGCTAAAAATGATCCGCGAACGCCTCCTTTCCCTGCCTGCTGAGACCGTGATTTGCGCGGGCCACGGTCCGCTAACCACGGTGGGTAACGAACGCAGCCGCAATCCCTTCTTCGCAGCTAATTCCTAAGCACAGATAAATCAACAACACCGCATTTAGGCCAACAAGACGCCTTAGCCAATAAAGGATGTAAGCTTACGAAAAACCGCGAAAAGATTTGGCACCCGCCAGCAATACGCGTACCGTTAACGCATTGAACGTTAACCCAACTTTTTATTATGAAAATTAGCGACTCCGTGGCGGCGGCCATCAATACGCAAATCAACAACGAGCTCACTTCTTCTTATCTCTACCTGTCGATGTCGGCGTGGTTCGAGACGCAGCCCTATCCAGGCTTCGCCCAGTGGATGCTCAAGCAGAGTGAAGAAGAACGCGTTCACGCGATGAAATTTTTCGGCTACCTCAACGACCGAGGCGGCGTGGTCAGTCTGGAAGCGATTGCTCAACCGCAACCAACCTTTTCCAAGCCACTGGAAGCATTCAAACTTGCTCTTCAAAGCGAAGAAAAGACCACCAACCAGATCCACCACATCTACGAAGTTGCCGACGAAGCAAAGGATTACGAAACCCGTCATTTCCTAAGCTGGTTCCTGCAAGAACAGGTCGAAGAAGAAAAAACCGCCTCGGATTGGGTCCAAAAACTCACCCTCGCAGGCGAACACGTCAACGCCCTCTTCAACCTCGATCACGACGCCGCCACTCGGCAAGACATCTAGCACCGAACAAGATACGGTCTTTTTTTAGCAAGAGATCGCAGAGAACGCAGAGCTTACTTATAAGGCTACTGCAATCTTTGCGGTCTCTTGTTTTTTTATCATCTTGCTCTGCTCCCTCCGCGACCTCCTCTTAAAACCATATCTGGCCATAGCAAAAGCCCCTTTTCACCGGACACAAAAAATCCCGGGCCATGATGACCCGGGATTTATTATAAATATATGCGTCGAACGACTCCTTACAGAGCAGCAACGATCTTGTTCTCCAGCTTGACGATGTCTTGGCCGAACTTGCGAATGCCTTCGGACAGCTTTTCCGTCGCCATTTGATCTTCGTTGAGCATCCAGCGGAATGCCTTCTCGTCGATGTCGAGCTTCTCGATGTCAGCTTCCTTCGCGGAATCAGCACAGAGCTTTTGCTCCAGCGTGCCTTTGTTGGCGGCCAACTCAGCAAGGAGCTTAGGGCTAATGGTGAGCAGGTCGCAACCTGCCAGCTCAATGATTTCGCCGGTGTTGCGGAAACTTGCGCCCATAACCTCCGTCGCGTAACCGAACTTCTTATAGTAAGTATAGATCTGCTGGACGGACTGCACGCCTGGGTCTTCGGCACCTGCGAAGTCCTTGCCCGTGTCCTTCTTATACCAGTCGAGGATACGGCCGACAAAAGGCGAAATGAGCTGTGCGCCAACTTGCGCTGCACCGACGGCTTGTGCCATGGAGAAGAGCAGCGTCATATTACAGTTGATGCCTTCCTTCTTAAGGATTTCTGCGGCCTTAATGCCCTCCCAAGTCGAAGCGAGCTTGATTAGGATACGTTCGCGGGAAATGCCGTTCTTTTCATAGAGGGCGATAATTTCCTTGGCGACCGAAACGCTGCCATTGACATCAAAGGACAGACGGGCGTCGACTTCGGTCGAAACGCGGCCTGGAACGATATTCAGAATTTTCGAACCAAAAGCGACGAGCAGGTCGATCATCACCTGGCGACTCAGGGCGTCACCAGTCAGGCTGGAGCCCTTGTTGTCGGCAATGGCTTTATCAAAAAGAGGGGCGTATTCGGGCATCTCGACCGCCGTGTAAATCAGGGTCGGATTAGTCGTCGCGTCCTGCGGCTGATATTCTTTCATCGACTCGAAATCACCGGTATCGGCAACCACCTTGGTGTATTGCTTCAGGGATTCGAGTTGGTTCGAGGCTGTTTGGGTGCTCATGATTATGATTTTTTATAGATAAGGCAGTATGGCCGTTGTTGTTGTTCAAACGCCAGCGTGTCCCTCTAAGATGAGATCATTGCGCGTGGGACTTCAACCTTTTAGCAGCAAAAACTGCCAAAATACCCCAACCAGCCAGAAAACATGCACCCCCCAACGGCGTAACTGGGCCTAGCCATTTTGGGCCACCCAACGCCAGCCAATAGAGCGACCCGCTGAAAAGGACCACACCCACTCCGAAAAACCACGCCGCCAAACCAATGGTGCGACCACGAGACAGCTCCACTGGCCGAAACGACAGCGCCAGCAGCGCCAATGCATGCCAGAACTGGTAGTCCACCGCCGTCTTCCAGACATCGAGCATGTCGTGAGATTCGAGCGTAGCTTTGAGGCCGTGAGCTCCAAAAGCACCCAGTAGCACAGATAGAAACGCAAAAACAGCCGCCGCCAAAAAAATGCGCGGAGAGCAGTTAAGAGTTGAACAATTATGGTCAGACATACAGATATTCATTGGTTTTCGGGAAAAAATGGCCGTAAACAAGCCATTTATGCCAATATGGGAAACATTCCATGAGAAACGGCATACGACATGCTGAAAGATAACTCGAAAAAAAACTTGAAATTTTGAACGTTTTTTGGAAATGTTCGTCTTGCTGAGCCTAACCAGCTCATAAAACCTAGCAAACAAAACCTAACTGACACACATATCATGAAAAAGACCATCGCGACTATCGCCATCATCGGCGCCGCAACGGGTGCATCTGCTGACTTCCTCAGCGATCTGTCCATCAGCGGTACCTTTGATTTCGAAACCGAATACGTCTACCGCGCTTCCAAGCTCGCTGACCAATCTTTCCAACCTAGCGTTGAGTTCGGCTACCCAGTTCTGGGCGGCGACCTTTATGCAGGTGTTTGGACCAACCAACCGATCACTCCAGCTACCACTGCAATCACCGTTGGTGGTATTCCAGTCGGAACAGCTCGTGCCGGTATCGGTAACGAAATCGACTTCTATGCTGGTTATGCATACCCAGTGACCGACATCTTCACCGTTGATCTTGGTGCTACCTATTACTGGTACCCTGAGTCGGCTGGTGCTGGTGCCATCAACCACACCACTGAAGTTTATTTCGGTGTGTCGGCTGACGTCCTCCTGAGCCCTGCCGTTTATTTCTACTATGACTTCGACCTCAAGCAGACTCTGGTTGAGCTTTCGATCGGTTATAGCCTGGACCTCGGCGAGTACCTCGGTGCTGAAGGCCTGTCCATCGACACAGGTGCATACTTCGGTCTGCTCAACACTGGTGACACATCAGGCGGTTCCGCAACCAACTTCATCCTGAATCCACCAGTTGCTGGCTTGACTGCACCTGTTGATAACAGCAATGGCTACACCTACGGTGGTGTAACTGGCGACCTCGTTTATGCATTCAGCGAAAATGTCTCCGGTTCCATCGGTGTTCGCTGGTCCATCAACAACGACGGCGACAGCGGCACATTGGCTGGCAACGGTCCTGCGAACTTCTTCGGTTCCGCTTCCCAGGTCTGGTTCGGTTCGACCCTCGGCTTCTCCTACTAATATAGTAGTTAGCTGAGTTTCGACTCAACACTTTCAACCCGCGCTGGTCTTCCAGCGCGGGTTTTTTCTTTTCCCCATGCTCGAAATGCATTTTGCTGTCCCGCTTTCCCACTCATGAGCGACACTCCTTCCAACGACTCCCCCATCCGCAAACTCATCGTCGAACTCGGCGACCGCAGCTACCCGATCTGGATCGGGAGCGATGTGAGCGAGATGCGAAATCAGGAGCTTGATCAAGCCGGAGAAGGCGCGTTGCTCATTGACCAGCAGCTAAAAGATGGATTCCAGCTAAAATCCGGCTTCACCATTCCCGTCTATCCAAACGGCGAAACAGCAAAATCAATGAAGCTGCTTGGTGAAATCTACGAACACCTGGCCACCAATGGCATCGGGCGTGATGGATTCCTCGCCGCAGTCGGTGGCGGAGTCACCGGTGACCTTGGCGGATTCGCAGCTGCCAGTTACTTGCGTGGCATTGATTTTTACCAGATCCCCACGACCCTCCTCGCCATGGTCGATAGCTCTGTAGGTGGCAAGACCGGCATCAATATTTCCGCTGGCAAAAACCTAGTCGGCGCATTCTGGCAGCCCCAAGCAGTCTATATTTCGACACAGTATCTTCAGACGCTTCCAGCCTGGGAATTCTCCGCTGGCATGGCAGAAGTCATCAAATACGGCATGCTCTACGACCCCGCGCTTTATGATCAACTAACGCAGTTGGAAAAGCCGCTCGCTTGGGATCATCCAGCGCTACCCGACGTCATTTACCGCTGCTGTGAAATCAAAGCTGAGATTGTCAAAGACGACGAAAAGGAAACGGCTGCCACTGGTGGACGCGCATTATTGAACCTCGGCCACACCTTCGCTCACGCCATCGAGAATGTCGCGGGCTACGGCACTTACTTGCACGGCGAAGCCGTCGCAATCGGCCTTGTCCTCGCGGCCCGTCTTTCCGAAGAACTCACCAAGGCCGGACGCCCCGGCTTCAGCATTACCAGCGAAGACGTCGCCAGTGTAACGGATTTGATAGCACGTTATCATTTACCAACCGACCTACGCTCCGTCCTCAAACGCCGCAGTCGCGTGGCAGATTACACTTGGGCAAAGACAGCTCCAGCATCCCCCCCCGCCGCTACCGCCGAAGACTGCCCCCCTGACGCCCCCCCC
>NZ_BMXG01000026.1 GCF_014651635.1 Cerasicoccus arenae
TTATTCCCCATTCTCGGTGACGGCCCGAACAACTCTCCTCAACAACACAAAAAACTAGACCTTCCAAGGAACCGTAAAACAAAGTGCGAAAGAATCTGGACACTACCAGCATCAACACCGGACACCACGGCGGTCGTCCTCCCTTCTTCTGGTCGCCGTAACCCAAGTGATCCTTAAGCACCAGGCGGAACGACTCCCAGTCAATTACCACTAGCCGATCAAGGCCGCTTTTACGCTCCGAAGCGGTGTCTACGTGGGACAAAATATCGAACAGATTACTTTGGCCACTGCCTGTCTTTACGCGCATGCCCAAGAATCATCGATGCCGACCGGAACCGTCGAGGTTAATCGAAGTGCCCTTAAAAGCTATTTCAATATGTCATCTAAGGATGGAATATACACTATATAGATGCGACCATCTTGACCATCTTGGGGTAGTGTAATACCTAAACATGTATAACCCTCAAAATAAACCGTACAGTGCCCAGCGGTTTGTGCTGCTTTAATGACTGGATATCCATTATATGTATTGTCATCGATTAACGATGACGGATCAGCTCTAAACTCACGAAAATTAAAAGAAATTCTGACTTCATCCTCATCAAATTTTAATTCAGAAATCTCGTATAAACTTCCAACAGCTTTTTCTTTTATACCCTCCCTCAATGCCTCACTCTCGGCGGTGTGTATTAAGTATTTAATTTTCTTCCTCTGATCAGACACAAACAATCCATCTTTTAGACTCGATCCAATTCTAACGTTACTTACAACACTGATACCATCTTTACTAGTGAGCTGCAGCCACTCATCACGACTAAGATGTCTTCCAGTGCCCAGTTTAAACTCCGTAACACTATCCGCTTTATCAAACGATAGCATAATAAGATTGCAATCGCTCAATCGTTCAACACTGGCACTGCTTGAATGCAGTGCCAGAAAAACCAGCATAAATGCATAATAGAATCTCGTCATATCAAAATATTAGTTTATAGTTAATTCTTTGGTTCCCGTAGCAACGGTATCAGTATTGCCTGCGACCTTAGTATTAGCATCTAAGTTAACAGTATAATTACCCGCGCTGACATAGCCTACATCAATTAGAACGTTACTAATCGTTCCCGTATAGGGAGTGCTCCCAGATGCAGCACCAGAGGTAGTAGTCGTGCCCGAAACAGAAAACTGTGAGCTTCCAGGGGCGGTGGCATTAGCTAATACTTCAACCGGCATTGGATCAAGAGGCGAATTGGAACAACGCTCTACATCGATGGAGAAACTCCCAGTGAGTCGAATATTTGCAGCAGCGCCTTGCTCGATTGTGCTGCCAGTGCTATTGCCAGTTAGATCCACCCCAGACTTTAAAGTAGAGGTGTGTGTTGGAGTCACTTCAGACGAGAAAGTTAATGTTTCTTTTAATGTTTCAGTTGCTAAAGTTGCGCTGCACACAAAAGTCTGAGAAATCTCTACACTACCACTAACATCGCCCAGATCACTAGCATCGATTGACTGCTTGTTGCTGTTTGCAGTACTATTTAAACTGCCCGACCAAGTGTATGTTTTATTACCTTGCTGATTCCAAGTGCCTGTATTGCCACTCGTGTCACAGCACGCCGACGTTGGCTCATCAACGTCGCCAGTGACCTCCAGCCAAACAGTTGAGTTCTTGCATATCTGAGAATTAGGATCAGTCTTGAAACTGACAGCAGCGTTAGCGTTTATGCTTGTGCATAAGAACGCAAGCAAAGCAGTACTAGTTTTTTTTATTTTCATCTCCCTGGTTACTTTCTTTTAATAAGTTGGTAACTTTTCCATCTTTATCAAGAAATACGAAATCGATTTGACTACTGTTATAGTTTTCAACATATTCCAGCAGTCCATCATCAGAATAATTTCTTCTTTGAACTAATGAGCCGTTTACATATTTTCCCAGCAGACGACCATCAATACCGTAGTCATACGTCATTATAGTTCCCTCGTTGGGGTTTAAAAGTCGAGCAAGCTCTCCCCTTGATGTGTAAGATCTTCTCTCAACCACATTCCATCCCCCCCCATCGTTTTGGTATTCTTCGAGCTTCCTGAGCTTTCCATAGGCTGGCCCTTCGGCAATGATCCACGTTCTACGCATCAAAGATCCATCGGGTTCAGTGTAGGTCTCAATCCCCTTGGACCAATCACGTGACCATTGTTGTGGTGAGCCACCATCATCAGGATTTCGCGTAATATTAACGTAGCCCGGCGAAACCCGCCTAGAATCCTTACTTCTCTGGTGTGGATCATAGGCGGGATTCGTCACTGAGTAATTTCCTCCTGAATCCGCTACGACGAATCCGCTCCGTGCCTCAAACGACACCCAACTGTCCTTACCTTCAGCATCAACCAAAGCCAAGCGGTTCACAGGTAGAAAACGCTCACTAGCTTCTATTTTACGTATTCGAGGCTCGTCTTTGGAATAAGTGAATTTCTCAAAATTATCATCTCCTGAATGCAGTTTTGTCAAAAACTGTACACGATAGTCGCTGTAATTACCCTTTCCATCGGGGGCCGTCCAGTCGCCTTGACCCAATTCCACATCATAGCGAAAGCTTCCAACTGATATACTTTCGGGACTCGATCCTCTATACTGAACCGAAAACACCGGATCACGATTCCCTTGGGCAATAATACTATGCGGCAAATCCCTTCCAATGTAGTTCACAGAGTAAACAGTTGCTCCCTGGCCCAACCGGAAGCGCACCAACCGGCCGTCGCGATATTCGTAAGCGAATTCTGGATCTTCCATCCCGGTAATCAACACTGTCCCGTGCCGATCATTGACCACCGCATTCCACTCGCCACCCTGGTGCCGATAGGCAGTTTCGCCACTGTGCGTGCGGGCTTCTTTGTCGAAAACAAAGAAACGGCGATATTCGTCAGGTGCTTCCCAAACCAGCGTTCCCCGATTCGATGAATACACCGTGGAATCTATGATCGGAAACCGCCAACCGGGTCCAAGAAGGCCAGGTTTCTGCTCAGGATCACTGGTGAACACCAGCGTAATCGGATAGTTTCTCCCTCCATTACCAGACGGAAGCATCCCCAACTCCCGGACAATCCGTACGTAGCCGAATTGATCCGCATTGCCGACCCGATTATCGCGAGACTCAAAGCGAAGGTTCTGCGCCGGAAGCACTACTGCACTCATCAACGAGAGCAGTAATGCCAACCGACAAAACAAACTGGGGAGGATTGGGAGCATTTAATTAATCCGTCATAGCTCAATAAACGCTCATTCCCGCACCCCTATCGGCATCGAGTCGCAGTCACAGGGATTATTCGGATCGTCCTCTTCACAGGGCGGTGGACATTGCTCTGCTTGTAAAGCAGCCGAAAATAACACCACCGAGGCGATTAGACTAAGAAGGATATGTTTCATTGAATTTATGTTTATTGATGGTTATGCTGATTATGTTATGGTAGATTATGGATGATGAACCTGACGCCACTTTGCGACAAAATCTTCCGTGGGTAGCCACGTTAAAAGTTCTGGTTGAGTGAAATCCGAATAGGAACCCGTCGCTTGCTCTTCTGTATCGATGTCGATGAAGACCGGCCACTCCTTTTCATGCTTGCCACTCAGGACCGCTCCGAAATACTCCCTGACGAATTTCTCAAAAGGCCCTTTCCTGAAATGGCCCGTCTCGGCGATGCTCACCCAGGTCCATGGTTTTCCCATTTCTCGTCCCTCGTAGAAGTAGGCGTAAGAAGGAAACCAGCGTCCTCCATCGAATTCACCACATGCGACAATCCCCGGAGGGCTCTTGTCATTGGATTTCGGCGAATCCCAGAACTGCGCGGAATAGGCCGACCAAACAAGCACCCGCTCTGGTACCCACTCTACGAATCGACTAGTAAAGTGTGCTCCGCCAGAAAAGCCATAGATAACGATATTCTGATCAACTCCAAAATTTTCTTCGATCGCCTGCAATAGAGCATCCCCAGACCCTTGTTCCGGCCAATAATAACCCTGCCGTTCAGGACCATACATCAACTCCGAATCAGAGGAGAACTTTAAGGCAATTACGCCGAGATTATGCTGATCAGCGAAATCCATCCAAGGCTTTTCCGCCAAGAAATGCGACCCATCCCCATTCATCCCCGGACATAGCACCAGCACGCCATCAACCGGCCCTAAAGGAGGACGCACCGCTACGTCAAAGCGATCTTCCGCATTTAGAGTAACACTGGATAAACATCCTAGGACGAAGGCAATGGCCCAAAAACGCTTACAAATGTCGCCAAGTAAATCGATCAGCCCCTCACCCCACTTGCCAGCCTGGCAGATGCCGCTTCGATGAATGTGTCGCTCTTCAGTCATTCTCAAAATCAGTTCCTATCGCACCAGCGCATGTGCATAGTACGTTCGCTTGAAACCCTGAGCGTTAGCCGCTGCAATCTTGATAAGCACTCGCTTTGCCTCAGCAGTGCTTACCGGCGAAACCGAAATCTCACATCCTTTGCCATCGGTGGATACTGTTCCCGCACTAGAAGATGGCTTCACGAGCTGGACATTAAAATCTTCGGACGCCGACTCCACGCTTACAATCTCAATACCGAATTCCTCATTGGATTCCACTTCAATGACCTTCGCATCTGGATCGCTCCCCAGTCGCCAGAATAGTAACCCGGGCTTGAGCGAGAGCGGCTGGGGAATTTCGACCATCAGTTCCAGTTTTATCTCAGGCTGTCCGAGATCATTGGTCTTGATGGTGATGGATTTTCGCTGGACACCCTGACGATCGCCAATTTTAAAATTCCCTTTGATTTCGCCCTTTTCGCCTGGTTGGTAGACTTTTTTGTCCAGATCGGTTGTCGTGCAACCGCAACTGGTCTTCACATCGGTGATTTTCACTGTCTGGTCTCCCGCGTTCTCGAATGTAAAGACGAACGGATACTTCTCAGCACCCAGTTCAGCCTTCTCGGAAATGGCCGTGACCGGAAATTCAAGCTTAGCCGAGAGATTCGGCACCGCCGTGAAAGCCAAAAGGAAGGCTGTAAACACCCTTCTGACATCTAGCAGTCTTAGGCGATCAGTAGGATTGTGAATTTGTTTATGCATTGTAGACGATGGGCGTTACGTCTACGAAAGACAGGGAGTAATACGAGTTGTTTCAATTTTTATTAGTTAATTAATCATAGTATTAACTAGTCCATGTCAACAGTCAAAATGTGTCTTTTTGAAGAGAAATTTTACGAATCCATTAACTTCAATCCAAAATCGATGAAATCATTAACAGTACAGGATTCATATAGTCACGTGGTGTAAGCCGAGTAACTAAAAATGAATCAGAGGGTCATACAATGCCATCGCCAGAGATTTTTAATCAATGAACAACAACAGTTTATGGTTGGGGTCGCTTATCGTGAACAACTTCTTCGGACACCGTATAATACGCATGCAAGGCCCGCCAAGGCCTGTAAAACCAAGACTCCGCAAGCCAGCCATTCGTTCGGCAGCCAACTGGTGTCTTTAATGCGATAGCCATCGTAGACTTGGTAATCCTTCATCGTGACCAGATAGCCGGACCAAGACCAGAATGCGTTGATGAATGGCCGAAGCACCCAGACAATCATGTCCGGCAAAGCCAATACGACGCCAGAGAGCGGAAGTTGGAACCCGACCAAGTAGATCGAGAGCAGCGAGGCTTTTTCAGTCGAAACAAAGACCGCGGACATGCCCAGACACACCCAGGTCATGGAGAGGCAGCAAAGCGACAGAATCGTTGCCTGCATCAGGAACGAACCGGGGAACTGACAGATCACTTTAACAAAAATCGTCATCCACACCCCTTGGAATACCGTGATACCCACCCGCCCGGCCAACGAAGTCGTTTGAGGATCAATTTCCTTCCCATGAAAGGCTATTTCGCCTTTGCAATCCAGCAACCCCAGCAAGGATTTCACCAACGTGGTTTTGCCACAACCTGAAGGACCCACTACAGCGTTGAGCTGGCCCGGCAAAAATTGGCCGGCCATGGATTGCAGGATCGTGGTCTCGTCAGTGGAGACGCTCAATTGATTGAAGGAAAACATGATAACCCCATACGGAATATGAGCACCGCCTTCATCAAGCCTTTTAAATCAAATTCTGCCTCAAACCTATCTGGAGGTAAATACAGGTAACGAATACGTCACCTGGCATTGCAAGGCGTCGAACGGATCACGCAGCCTAGCCAACGGCTTGCAAGAAGTCAGCAATTATCCACAGCCTTGGGTAGTGGATCCAGACCATCGTATGGATTGGTGGAAAGTGCACACTTTTCGGAAGTGAAGTGCGCTACAAGGAGCGCCATGAAATTAGCTGACTACCTGCAAATGCAAAGACTGACTCCATTGGAATTTTCCAAGCAAATCGGAGTGAAAGGCAGCGCCACAGTGCACCGGTACATCCGCGGGGAGCGCATAGCTTGCCCGCGCTTGAATCGCTCATGGCATAGTCCGCTGGCAGCCAACCCAAATCTTCCAAGGCTTTCTGCATCGCTCCATCCAAACGGTGGTTCCACTGCTTTAGACGTCCCTTCGGAAGCAACAGTCAGCGCAAAAAAACGAACGGCTTCAATAGCACGCGAGTAATCAGAACCACGAACGACGCGAGCAGACCGCCGGTGTCCCGAATACAAAACGCGAAGGCCAGCAGGACAAACCAGATTATTAGCCCGCAACGCTTAGCGCGGCTCAACAGCTCTGGTGATCGGGGCATCGACGGCGGATTGCAACTCGGCGCAGACAAGGGCGCTGAATTGCGGAAGATCCAGCCTGTGGCCAGTGGTCAGGAAGAGGCAGTTTTCTTTGTCGGGGTTCATCCTGAGCGCGCTATTCGTAAGCACTTTCAGCAGGCAGGAATTCCCATTGTGGACGCCATTGGTCGGAAAGTGGACTTTCATGCACTCCGCAATACCTTTGCGACGCTGCTGGCGCGCAGTGGGGTATCCCAACGCTTGTCGCAGGAGCTCATGCGTCACAGCGATCCCAACTTGACGGCCAAAGTTTACACCGACGCCAGCCAGCTTCCGACCTTTGCCGCCGTGGATCAATTACCTTGGGTAGATTCGATGGATGATGAAGTCACTCTAAGTCCCTCAGCCCCACCTTCACAAATAGCTTCACAAACATCAGACTTTGGAGGTCTCTTTCAGTCACAATCTGACAATTTAAGCGACGGAAGTGAAAACTCAGAATCCGTTGATTTGCAACGAATTGACACCAAAAGTCCTGCACTGGCAGGAGGTGGAAATTGGTCGGGGCGGAGGGATTCGAACCCCCGACCCTCTGCTCCCAAAGCAGATGCGCTAGCCAGGCTGCGCTACGCCCCGATTTAAAAACAAGCGCGAAATATGGGGGGGGAATATTCGCAGCGCAAGTCATTATTTGCATGTAATGCAATGAATTTTGCTCCAATCAGCTTCGGAGGCAACAATAGTGACCATGAGGACACTTGAAATGCCCTTTTAAAGCAGATTTGTATTAAGCTGGCTTCTGCCCCCCCCCTCTCAGCCCAGCTCAATGCCCCCAATAAGCGAAACTCACGGACGCACGGTGCTCAATGCTACGGAAGCCAAGGGTATTTCTTAAAGTCGGGCCTACGCTTGTTGACGTAGGACTGGTGGCCCTCTTCTCCTTGCTCGGTCAGGTAATATAAAAGCGTGGCGTTGCCAGCAAGCTCCTGTAGTCCCGCTTGGCCATCGAGCTCCGCGTTAAACGCGCTCTTGAGGCAGCGAATGGCGAGTGGGCTGTGCTGCATAATGTCCTTCGCCCAATCAATCCCTTCAGCCTCCAATTGGTCCACGGGCACTACTTTATTGACCAAACCCATCTCGCGGGCTTCCTCGGCATTGTATTGGCGGCAGAGATACCAGATTTCGCGCGCCTTCTTCTGGCCGACAATGCGTGCTAAGTAGCTTGAGCCAAACCCACCGTCGAAACTGCCGACCTTGGGGCCCGTCTGCCCAAAAATCGCATTATCGGCCGCAATGGTTAAATCGCACACCACGTGGAGAACGTGTCCGCCGCCAATTGCATATCCGGCGACCAACGCAATGACCACCTTGGGCATCGATCGGATGAGCTTTTGCAGGTCGAGCACGTTGAGCCGGGGCACTCCGTCCTTTCCCTGATACCCGCCGGCCTGTTCGCCGCGAATTTTCTGGTCACCACCAGAGCAAAAGGCGTATTTTCCGTCGGTTTGTGGATTCTGCCCACAAAGCAGCACAACGCCTATCTCGGGGTCCTCACGGGCATCCGTAAAGGCCTCCAGCATTTCCATCACGGTGTCGGGCGTGAAGGCATTACGCCGGTGCGGGCGATTAATCGTCACCTTGGCAATGCCTTCCCCAGCAAGCTTGTGATAGCGGATTTCCTCAAAGGGTTTGACTTCGATCCAGTCGCTCATGGGGATGATTTAAAAGTAAAACAGGAAGCGCGGGAAGAACGTAAAGGTATAAAAAGTAAGAAACAAAGTAACCGTTTAAAGAACTCTCCGGCTACTCTGGCTTTCCCTGTTCAATCTTTGCTTTCCGCTATAAGCGGAGTTGCTACTAAAAGCTAATTAGAGCAACTTGCCGTAAGCATCGGCGTCGAGTAAATCGGCGACCTCGGATGCATCTATTTTAATACGGATCATCCAGCCTGCGCCATAAGAATCGCTATTGACCGACTCGGGCTCGTTTTCCAGGGCTTCGTTGATCGCAACCACTTCGCCACTGACAGGCGCATACAGGTCGGAGGCCGCTTTAACTGACTCCACAGCACCAAACGCATCGCCCTTCACTATGGAGTCGCCGACGCTGGGCAGCTCCACGAAAGTAATATCACCCAAGCTGCTTTGCGCATGATCGGTAATGCCGATCGTGGCCGTACCATCAGCCTCTGCGCGAAGCCATTCATGATCCTTGGTGTATTTGAGGTCAGCAGGAACGTTAGACATGGGTCAAAAGATTAACAATTATCATTTAAAAATCAAAGGGGAGCCATGCTCGCCACCACTGGTTCAGTCGTCCCAAACGAAATCAGACTTAGGCCGACTTGGCTTCCTTTTTCGCGCGACAGTAATCAACCCGCGTTACGCGGAATAAGCACAGCGCAAGCCAAGCAAAGCCCGACATGACAGCTGACGTATAGGCCGTAAAGAGATTTTTCCAGAACGGATCGTAAAACGGCACGTGCGAAGGAATCACCACGAAGAAAAAGAACAGGAATACACCGCCGCAGATGCACACATCAATGAGTGCGCCAACGGGTGTCACGAGCTTGCGGTTTTCAGCTTCCATAAAAGTGTTGCAGTATGGGATGAGTCTCAAGCGGCGGTCAACGCGAAAATCAGACCCGCACGTATTGCATCCAGGCCTTAGCCATCAGGCCATGGCCAGCCGGGCTTGGATGCACGCCGTCGCCAGCCCAGTAGCCCATTTCCTGACGGCAAGCTGCCGCCGCAAATACACCGTCAAACGGCACTAAAATGGCCCCATACTCACGCGCCAACTTGCGCACCACGTGGATTTTCGGGTCTAGGTCACCACGCCAGGCGGCCCGGTCCTCCGGCGTATGCAGCAGGAATGGCTCGCAAAGAATCAGTTGGGAGACTTCGTCTTTCGCCCGATCGAGGATGCCACGGTATCCTTCCTCAAACACTTCAGTGGAGGTAGGATCGTTGGAGTCAAAGGCACGCCAGCAGTCGTTGACACCAATCAGGATAGACAGCCAATCGGGCTTGAGGTCTAGGCAGTCCTTGTCCCAACGCGCTGCCAAATCAGGGACACGATTACCCGAAATGCCACGGTTAATGAATTTTAAGTCCGCCTCTGGGTAGCGCGCACCCAGCAATGAGGCGATGATACGCACGTAGCCCACCCCCAAGCATCCGCCATCCTCTTTATTTCGGCTCGCATCAGTGATGCTGTCGCCTTGAAAAAGAATAGTCTGACCGGTCTTAAAAGGTATTCCCATGTATGCACGCTAGTCGGAAATTCAGGCTGTCGAAAAGCCTTTTCTTCGGCACAGTTTAGCAAGGCGGTGGCCAACATACTGAAAGTTTCTGTAAGGAAACGTAAAGCCTCTGCGTCTGAACCATCAAATGATCGCATAGTCACATTGAGATTCCATGGATATGCCAACACTTGTAGATGACAACATCACGTGCCTCCGCCAACGCGAGGTATTCGAGGCGTAATGTGCTTGTCAATGTGAGTGTTTCCGCCACAGATCATCCAAGCGCTCCAGCCAACTGCTAACGCGGCGGCTGGGTTTAAACGTTGGAATAGGAAATAATGTATTTATTTACAGACTGCAGTGTATCAGTTCAAAAAAATATAGGAGTAGGCGGTTATCTTTTCATCGAAGATCCGGAAGGCTCATTAGAGAATCTAGAGAACTATATATGTTTGAATGTTTTTGAAGGAGTCACTTCGACCGAAGCTGAACTTCGAACATTAATTTGGGCTCTAAATGACTTGGAGGAACCGACTGAAAACATATCAGTTTATACCGACTCTCAGAACATTGTCAGCCTTCTGGAACGACGCGGGCGTTTAGAAGGCAATGACTTTAGAAATAGTTCCGGAGAAGAGTTAAAGCATGGGAAATCATATAAAGAGTTTTACAAATTACTCGATGATCTAAATTTCAATGTCACTAAAGTCAGAGGACACACTCCAGTAAATGAACGAAACAAAATTGAAATAACTTTCAGCCTATTAGATAGAAAAACTCGAAAGGAGCTGCGTAGCCGATTGGCAGTATAAATTCCAACAAATTGTAACTATACTCATCCAGATACAATCACCCCTGACAAACCTCAACCAAGCAGCGATGCACGTCCGTCGCGGTGATGGATGCCCCGCCCAAGCGGTTACTTGGAGCAATGAGCAAGGGCCAGTCCAGCGGATCCAACGGGCGATGGCCATGCGAGCCTTTGACCAGTGACGCATCTAAGGGGATGACGTCGAACAAGGTGCGCAGGCCGATTTTTTTGCGGAGCAGTTTGCCTGCTAGCTTCAGCTTGGGAAATACAATAGCGGGGTCGATAAACAGCTCCACTGGATCGAAGCCGGGCTTGCGATGGATGTCCACCGTGCGGGCAAAATCCGGCGCGCGGGCGTCGTCGAGCCAGTAGTAATACGTGAACCAAGCGTCCGGCTCGGCGAAGACCACCAGGTCGCCAGAGCGCGGGTGGTCCAGCCCCACGCGTGCCTTGCCCGCCGCATCGAGCACCTCGCCCACGCCGGGCGTGTTATCCAACAGCGTCCGCACTTCGCTGATGATTGACGCATCGGGCACATAAATGTGTGCGCATTGGTGGTCGGCAATTACGAAGGCACGGCAGGCACCCTTGTCGAGGGTTTCCGTGCCCAGTTCGTCCTTGATGCTCAGCCAACCGCGTTCGCGGAACAGACGGTTGAGGTGCACCGGGCGCGACACCGGCGTAATGCCATATTCCGACAGCACCACGACTTGCACGCCACGCGATTCGTAAAAATCAATCAGCTCTCCGACCACCCGGTCAATGGCCGCCAACTCGTTGAGGATGGAGGCATGATCCGGCCCCAGCTTCATCATGCAATAGTCAAGGTGCGGCAGGTAGACCAAGGAGCAGTCCGGCGACCGTTTTTCCTCGGTCCATTGCGCAGATTTTGCAATCCAAAGTGATGATTCGATGCCCGAGGCAGGCCCCCAAAATTGCCGAAACGGAAACTCGCCCAAGTCGCCCTTAATCATCTCGCGCAAGTCAAGCGGCGTCGTGTGGATGTCAAAGTGCTTGCCGCCATCAGCCAGATAGAGCGGGCGCGGCGTGATCGCGAAGTTGACGTCCGCATACATATTAAACCACCAGAAAAGTTGGGCGACGGTGGTCTCCGGTCGATCGCGGCGGAGGATGTCCCACAGCTTCGGCCCCTGCATCAGGTGGTTGCTCTGCTTCCAGAAAAGGTGCTCGGCCAGCTCGCGGTCATACCAGCCATTGGCGACGATCCCGTGTTTGCTCGGCAACTCGCCCGTCAGGTAGGTCGCCTGCGCACTGCACGTCACAGCGGGCAACGTGGGGGCCACGGCGGCCACCGCGTTGCGTTCGGCAAGCCGCTGAAGATTCGGCGTGTGCTCGCCAAGATGCCGCTGGCTCAGGCCAACGACATTTAAAATTGCGGTGCGCAGGCGAGCCATGACTTACGACCTTACGTCCTCCAACAGCACCAGCGTGGCGCGCAGGGCTCCCCGCAAGGCAGCAGAATCCACCGTATGAATATCGCAGCTAACGCCGGGCACGGTGACCATGCACAGGCACAACTCACCGCCGAGGTGCAGGCGAAATTCTTCCAACCCACGCAGCAGCGGTGCAGCAGGATTATCAACTGCGGCTTCCAGCGCGTGGACAACCTCAGGCCGGGCCAGCGGTGCGAGCAGGCCCATTCGTCGGGCAACGCGTTGGATACGGTCTAGATCCTCCATAGCCAGCAACCCAACCTGCTCGGCATAGTGCAAATCGACCATCATGCCCACGGCAACCGCCTCGCCATGTGGTAATTGAAAATCCGTCAGTTGCTCCAGCTTGTGCGCGGACCAGTGACCAAAATCTAACGGGCGTCCGCTACCCATTTCAAAGGGATCGCCACCAGTTGCAATATGCTCGGCGTGGATGCGCGCGCCCTCGGCCACGGCGTATTGAACGGGCTCCTCGTCCAAACGCTGCAAGGCCTCGGCGTGCTGCTCCAGATAATCGAAAAACTTGGCGTCGCGGACGAGCGCCACCTTGAGTGCTTCGGCCAGACCGGCGCGACGATCACGCTCGGGCTGGCTACGCAGGAACGCGAGATCATTGACCACGGCCCACGGTACGGCAAACGCGCCCAGCCAATTCTTCTGCCCAAAGCGATTGACGCCGCACTTCACGCCGACGCCGCTGTCTCCTTGGCTGAGGGTCGTGGTAGGCATGCGCAGAAGGCGTAATCCACGATGCGCCGTCGCCGCCGCAAAGCCCACGACATCCAACACCGCCCCGCCACCAATCACCAGCACGCACGAATGGCGCGAGAGCGGGTGTGCGTAAAAGTTCTTCCAAAGCTGCTCCACGATGCTCCAATCATTTTTGCACGCCTCACCGCCCGGAATCATCATCGGCGGCGCGACGAGCTCGACGGGGGTTGCGCCATCCTGCATCGATTCGAGCGCACCGGTCAATTCATTGGCCAAATTTGGAAAACTCGCCCGTAACCCATCATCAATGCAGGCAAAAACGCGCAGCGATTCACCAGCCTCGACAGCATCGCCCCGCAACGCCTCCTCCAGCGTCGGATTACCCAGCTGCAACGCATTCTCCGTAAATAAAATCCGGTGAGCGAACTGCGGCGTAACGTGAAATTGGTGGGTAGCGCTGGGCATAAATCCTTGGCCTCAAAGCACCCATGCTGTAATCGCAGTCAAGGAGCGGCAAAGCTTTTTTAGCAGGATCGCCCGAAACCGCAACCTAGCGAAGTGGCCATCTTTACGCTTAGCACTTGCTCCCTTATACCCCCCAGCCTCAACAGAACTGCCAATAGTCCAATGCTACGTTTGCCCCCTTTTCGGGTGCCGGTTATGACCGCTTTCGAGCGCGAAAGCATGCAAGGCTGGCCGCAACAAATCCAATCAACACAGCAGTGGCTCCTGGTTCAGGGATGGCGCTACTGCTGACAATGATATTATCCAGATAGAAATCTTCTAGGTTCGAACTCGAAATCGTGCTCCATCTCAATTTGACGCTACTCGCATCTAACCCACCTGGGCCGAAGTAGGTTTCAGGAATGGTGATGGTATAAGAGATAAAGGGAGAAGCACCAGCAGAGGCTGTATTGGGGAGCGTAATCGTTGTCCCACTGTAAACGCTGTCGGTTCCATCAAAAGCACCTAAGTCGACTAATACCGTTTCATAGCCCGAGCCAAAATCTACTTGGAAGTTGTTTAAGCCGTCCGGTGATTGTGAGGCGGATCTCGCTTTTAGATCAAAAGAGATCACTAAATTTTCGCCACTCGGGAGTGAGATGGAGTCCACCTGCCTGACATAGTGGAAATTGGGATTACCATTACGGAAGAAAAGGCTTTGATCCCCCTCTGAAGCAACGCCTGTGACTACACGCGTCTCCGAATTAAAGACAACCCAAGTTGGCGAAGGTGGCCCCTCGGGCGTATAGGTTTCAAAAGATTCGGTGAACAGCACGGCTGCGCTGGCTTGGCTGAGCCCCAAGCAAAGGGCAAGTAAGGGTAGTTTCATGTTAGCAAGTTAAGACCGAAAATATTAGCTTAGTCAATAAATAGATTTGAGCAACATAATGGCCATATTACCATATTAAATAAACAATGCATCTGACATAGCCAACAAACTCACTGCCTCGTTCTTCCTATTGAGGTCGCACGGATACTTAGGGATCAGATTGGAATGATATTTGTCCGCGAGCGGGTCTGCTATTCCCAAGGCGTCAAACGTAGTCCCCTTTAGGTGGCCGCGATTCGCTTCTGCATTGCAAGTGCAAACGGAAACAGGATTGCCACCACGCCCAAGGCAATCACAGGAGAGATCCAGCACAGTGCAATGCCATCGATTAACACGATGCCAGCCAGAAGGCGCGGAATGCTCTTATAAGGTGGCATTGCCCCCTCCCCCCCCCCAACTCGCATCGGCCATGCAGGAATTGTCCACACCGCCAAGCCAACGCCGAAGATAAGGCTGACCAAGCCGCCAGCCGCTAGGAGGAAGCCCAGCAGAGTCGTCCCGAGAGGTGTCGCCAGCAACAGGCTTTGCAGACGGGGAAATTTGTGCTCAATCGGCCCGCTTTCACTGGCGGCACGCCAAGTCAGGCCTGTTATATAGATGAAATGCGTGGTGCCCCACATCGCCAGAAGCACCGTCGACGTATCGAAGGCAAATTCATGGGGCGACGCCGCCAGCAAGAACAAACTCGCACGCCCCCCCCCCATTAAGAGCGCTGCCCACGTAGTGCGTTTGTGGACGAGGTCGTAGCTGAGAACACAGGCGATTAATATGACCAACAGTATCCAGCCCCCCCCCGCAAGCAGTGTCAACACGCTCCCCAATAGCATCCAACCGAGGCCCAGCGCGGTCACTTGCCCCCGCGAAAACACACCGCTCGGGATCGGGCGCTCGGGGCGATATTGGCGGTCGAAATCAGCGTCCGCCGCGTCATTGAGCGTTGTTCCGCCGAAATAGAGCGCGGTCGCGCCAAGCAACATCAGGCCTAGCGCAGGCTCAAAGGTCCCGCCCGATAAGAACCAAGCCGCCAACACATTACTCCAAACCGTGGGTGCGTTGGAAACGCGGCAAAGCTGGAGAACCGCCTGAAGACTAGGTTGGCTGAGCATGAGCGCTCTCCAAGGCACTTACTTGGACGGAATTTTGATCTTCTGGCCAACTGGTAAGCGGCGAGGATCGACATCGGGATTGGCCGCTAAAATGGCCGCTACCGAGACATTATACTGCTCACTGAGCTTGGTAAAGGTGTCCCCGGAGCGAATGGTGTGCGTGGCTGCGCTTGCCCCCCCGACAACCACAGGAGCACTCGCTACAGGCGGTGGAGATGCGCTTGGTTCGATTGTCGCAACGGGCAGGGCTGACGTTGGATTGCCACGCGGTATAGACGACCCACCACTTGCCGAGGGGCGGCCTGAGCGGTTCAAGGTGTCGATTAATTCGGTCAGCTTGTCGGCGGAAGTCTCAATCATATCGCGGTTGATATTGATTTCGGAGCTGGCTTTTTTGAAGGCCTCATTGGCATCGCCGGCGAGGAGCTTTAACTGCTGCTCGGTGGAGGAAAGCTTGCTGGCCTGCTCGGAATACTTGGCCTCGAGGTCACGGAGGCGTGTTTCCAAGCCTTCTGCCTTAACGGTGATCGCCTCCAAATTGGTCTGAGCCTCACTGGCTTTGCCGGTCCCACCCAGACTGAAATACAACGCAGCGCCACCCAGAAGCAAGGCGGCGAAACCGACAAGCAAGGGCGCTATCATGCTCCCGGAACTCGAGTTACTCGGTTCAAAGGACGAAAGATCGGAGTCAACGGACATATCAAAGGTAGCGTAGAGCATGCCGATGCCCCAAATCAAGCCGCTTGTGCACTCAAGAACCCGGGTTTACCCTATTTTTAAATGGATGTGCCCATTTGAAACCGAAGGCACCTAGATAAAAGCAAAGCCAACAAACACTGCAGCGATGACCCAAGCGCCAGCGCTAACCCCTTTGGCACGCCCAGTCAGCAGCATAAGTGCACAGTAAAAAATCAGCCCGGCCATGATGCCATGCGTGATGCTGAACGTCAGCGGGATGAGCAGCGCAGTGAGGATTGCGGGGGCGACCTCGTGCAAATCGGAATAATTAATGTGCTTCAGCCCCTGCGCCATGAACAAGCCGACCATAATGAGCGCTGGTGCGGTAGCGGCGGCAGGAACTACCGTCAGGATTGGCGTGAAAAACAGTGCCAATAGAAAGCAGCAGCCGACCACAACCGAGGTTAGCCCAGTGCGCCCCCCTGACTCAATGCCAGTTGCCGATTCGATGAACGAGGTGGTCGTCGAAGTTCCCAGCAAAGCCCCGCCCACGGTGGCCAGCGCATCTGCTGTCAGTGCGCGATTGAGTCGCGGCATTTCGCCCTTGTCATCCATCAAACCGCTTTGGCGGCCGAGCGCAATTAACGTACCGAGCGAGTCAAACATGTCGAGAATGAGCAAAGTGGCAATGATCGGCATCGCGGTTTGCCAATTACGAAACGGATAAAACCAGTCCAGCCCTAAGAAGGTCTGACTAATACTGGCGGGCAGGCCGACGATTCCATCAGGCATGGCTGTGATCATCTTATCGCCGTTGGGAATAAACAGCCCGATCACGCTGACCACCAGAATCGTTCCGATAATCGCGCCAGGAATCCGCCGTACTGTCAGCACCGTGATCAGCAGCAGACCACCCAGCACCATCAACGGCACGGCCTGGAGTAGGTCTCCCTCAGCCACCAGTGTGTAAGGATTGGCCACGATGATGTCCGCATTTTTCAGACCAATAAACGCGATAAAAAAACCGATGCCGCACTGCACGCCAATCTGGAGGCAATTGGGCAAGGCTCGAATAATCGCCGCACGCACGCCCGAAATTGATAGCAGGAAGAAGATCAATCCATTCCAAAAAACCATCGCCAGCGCCCCTTGCCAAGGCACGCCCATCCCCACCACCACAATGCTCGCAAAGTAGCTGTTGAGCCCCATACCCGGTGCCTGCGCGATCGGATAATTCGTTAGCATCGCCATCAGAAAGCAGCCCAAGGCTGCTGCTAGCGCGGTGACACTAATCAGCCCCGCGAGTTCAAGCCCTGTCTTGCCGCCATCATGCAGGATGATGGGGTTGACCACGATAATGTAGGCCATCGCGGCAAATGTTGTGAGGCCCGCCAGAACCTCCCGTCCAGCGGTGGTTCCCTCGGCTCGCAGTTTAAAGCAGCGTTGCAGCATTTCGCGGAAAATTCGTCGGTTCGTAGTAGAGTCAGTGAGTGTCTAGAAGATTGGGGAGGAAAACAGATTTTTGGGAAAAGGCCAGACTTAGGACTTGGACGCCGCACCGGAGCTTCACATGATCTCGCGTATGAAAATCGCAATCCTCGACGCTGGCACCTTCAACTTTGATAACCTCGGCCCTTGGGAACCCCTCCATCAATTTGGCGAAGTGGAGATTTTTGAGCGCGTTCCATACGAGGTAGATGCGATCGTCAACAAATGCCAAGGCTACGATATCGTCCTGACCAACAAAGTGCCGATCAACGCCGAGACCATTGCCCAATTGCCCAATCTAAAGATGATCAGCGTGCTGGCAACCGGCCACAACATCGTGGATGGCTCAGCCGCCCGCGAGCGCAACATTCCAGTGTGCAACGCACCAAATTACAGCACCCAATCCGTCGCCCAGCACACGCTGGCACTCATTCTAGAACTGTGCAACAATGTCGGCCTCCACAGCCAAAGCGTGCACGAAGGCGACTGGACTCGCAGCGAGCATTTCACCTACTGGAAAAAGCCACACATTGAGCTGACCGGTGCCACAGTGGGCTTCATTGGCTGGGGCGAGATCGGCCAGCGCGTCGGCGAATTGGTCCGCGCCCTTGGAGCCAATGTGCTGGCGTATTCGCGCAGCCGACGCAACACACCTGATTGGCCCAACGGCTTCCGTTGGGGCGATTTAGGCGAAGTTTTTGCCGAATCAGACGTCCTTACCCTGCATTGCCCACAAACCTCAGAGAATCTGGGCTTCGTTAATCGCGAACGCCTCATCTCGATGAAAAAGACGGCTTTTCTCGTCAACACCGCCCGAGGCACGCTGGTTGACGAATCCGCCCTGCTGGACGCCCTGCAAACCGGCCAAATCGCGGGTGCAGCGCTGGATGTCATATCGAAGGAACCAATGACGAAGGACAATCCTCTCCTTGGTGCGCCAAACTGCTACATTACCCCACATGTGGCGTGGAGCAGCCTTCCTGCCCGTCGCCATCTGCTTGAAATTACCTTTGCGAATATTCAGGCCTATCTTAATGGCTCCCCACAGAATGTGGTAAATTAAGCGGGTCTTTCGATGGATCCACAAGGGATAGTCCGCAGCGCACGATCCCCTCTAACGAAGGTCTAAAGGACATAATTCGCTATTGCGAAGCAACGTACACCCCGCATGCTGTGGGTCTTTTCTGTCCTGCTAAACATCTACTGAAACTGTGACCTGGGAAATCATATTTGTACTGGCGCTCCTCGTCTTCGCCATCGTCAACTTCGTCATGGAGAAGCTGCCGGTCGACGTGACCGCGATCGTTGTCTTTTCGGTTCTGATGCTCGTCAGCATGCTGACAAAGTCCGAACACCTACCTGACCTGAATACGCTCGTGGGTGTGTTCGCCAACCCGGCCCCGCTCACGATTGCGGCGATGTTTATCATCAGTATGGCGCTGGAAAAAGTTGGCGCAATCGATTTGCTGGCCGACGCGCTCAGTCGGCTGACCAAACTCCCGATGTGGTTGTTCATGCTGGTCATGATCCTCTCCGTCGCATTCATCTCAGCGTTCATGAACAACACGCCCGTCGTGGTGGTCTTTTTGCCGGTGATGATCGGGCTCGCCCGTAAAATGAAGACCCCAGCCTCCAAGCTGCTGATCCCGCTCTCCTACGCTTCGATTTTCGGCGGAGTGTGCACGCTGATGGGCACCAGCACAAATATCCTGATGAGCGGCATCTTGACCCAACACGGCATGAAGCCGTTGGGCATGTTTGAGCTGACATCAGTCGGCCTCCCCCTGCTCTTTGTCGCCACGGCCTTCCTCGTGGTCTTTGGCAATAGGCTACTACCTGTGCGTGAGACACTAACGGCGATCCTCTCCGAGGAAGAGCGCCGTGAGTTCATCACCGAGGCCTTCGTCCGGCCCAAGTCTGAACTAATCGGCCAAAACTTTAATGGGTCCGCTCTCAAGCGTGCCCGCGGACTCAAGCTCTTGGAAATCATTCGCGACGGCGTTGCCTTGGGTGGCAATATTCGAGATGCGCTACTGGAAGAAGGCGACCGACTCGTGCTGTCCTGCCGTCCATCAAGCCTCGCGACCGCCCAGGCAACAGGCGAGGTGGACTTCGTCCATGAGCAAGGTTTGGACTTGGAGCAAATCGCCGCGCACCAAGGTGCCATCGTCGAGGGCGTTATTGGCCCGATGTCGAGCATCACCGGGCGGACAATCCGCGAGATCAACTTCCGCCAACGATATCGCATGATTATAATTGCAGTGCACCGGCACGGACGCAACGTCCGCGAGCGGCTGGAAACGCTGCCCTTGGATTTCGGTGACACCCTGCTAATGATGGGCACCGATCAGGCCATCGAGAATCTGCGGAGCAGTGATGACATCATCCTGCTGGACCGCCCCCCGGTCTCGGCGAAAAATTTAAGCAAATGGCTACCTCTGGTCATCACGCTCGTAATCGCGATGGTCGCCGCGGTAAGCTTTATCAGCCTGCCCATCGTTGCCGGATCGATTGCCGTCATGGCAGTCATCTTAGTAATCGGCATCGTCAAACCCAAGGAAGCCTATGCAGCAGTAGAATGGCGTATTTTAATGCTGATCTACGGCATGCTCGCCTTGGGCGCGGCCTTGGAAACCAGCGGCGCAACCCAATATGGGACGGATCAAATTGTCGGACTGGCGGGTTCGGTTCCCGAACATATACGCCCCTTCGTGATGCTCGCCGTGCTCTACCTGATCACCAGTATTTTCACGGAATTCCTCTCCAACAACGCAACTGTCGTGCTGATGGCTCCCGTGGCGCTCAGCATTGCAGCAGCACTCGGTGTGGACGCCCGGCCTTTCGCGGTTGCTGTCTGCGTGGCGGCATCGGCCAGCTTTGCCACCCCCATCGGCTACCAGACTAATACTTACGTCTACAGCGTCGGCGGCTATCGTTTCTCTGACTTCGCCCGCGTGGGCATTCCCTTGAATTTACTTTATTTCGTGATATCTGTTTTGGTGATTCCCCTATTCTGGAAATTTCACTAACCAATTCGTTCATGAAAAAGCGTATCATCACGGCAGGGCTCACCCTGCTCTTGCTTGTTGGTCTTTGCGGATGTGAAACGTGGCCCATTGCCGCTGCGCGCGCCGCCAAAAAACGCACTTCTCAAACTGGCCCCGTCATGGGCGAATTACAGGAAGCTGCCGGTATCGAAGACCCCCTCGGTCGCAAGCAAAACGATATTGATGACACCGCTGACAACATGGAAAATAAGGCCGACGGAATTGGTTCAAAAATCGAGGGTGCCGCCGAAGACATCTAAAGCTTACGCGACCTGAAAAGCTACCGCAGCATCTCGGGGTCAACGGGCTCGGCAAACTTATAATCCGCCCGTAAAAGCTCTGCGAGCAGAAGTTCAGTGTCTGGTGCCAAGGCTTGACGAGCAGCGTCGAACTCAGGAGTACCGGGGGGATATTTAATCGCTTCCTCGTGGGTACGCTTGGGCTTGGAGGAAACGAGCATCTCGCTCTCTGGCGCATCGCTATCGGACGCGTCATCGGCGGAATGCGCGGCGCGATTCCACTCATCTTCCGTTGGGCCATCAGCATGCTGTCGGCCCGCAGGTGATTCTGTGGGCAGGCCAGTAGCGCGGGCAATCGGTCCCTCAGGTGGTGCCTTGGTGTTGGGCATGGAGCCCAACGGCGGAATCGGCCCGTTACTCACGGGCGCGGGCGATACCTCTATTTTTTTTTTGGCCGGCATCCTGAGGGAGGCCGGCGGCGAGGTTCGATAATTCTTTAATAACCGAGTCAATCGCCCGGCTGCGGCTCTGGTCAACAGCCCGCAAAAGCGCGACCTCAAAGTTAACGCGTTGTGACAGACCGCTACGCACTTGGCTTTCGCCGGACTGCAAAGCGTCGAGCATACGAGCAAGCGATTCCGAGGTCAACGGCGCGCCGAGGCTCTCGGTTGTGCCACCACCGCGGATGGCTTCGATCATGGCCTCGCGAGTGCGAGTCTGAATGTCCAATAAAACACGGTAGAGGTCACGCCCCTGACCAGCGATTTCTTCAATTGCAGCAAACAGCGCCTGATAATCCGCCGCCGCGATGGCGCGAACCATCTGGTCGATCATAGCCGGAGCAGCGAGGCCATAGACGTCGAGCGCCTTCTCCTCGGTGATGTCGTTGCCGCAAAATGAAATTAACTGATCGAGAATCGACTGAGCATCCCGCATTCCACCGTCGGCCATGCGAGCAATGGCCTTGAGCGCACCAGCGTCAACCTTGATATCGTCCGTGTCTGCGATCATCCGAAGGCGCTCGATGATTTTTTCATCTGGAATTGGCCGGAATTCAAAGCGCTGACAGCGGGAGACGACGGTCGGTAAGACCTTATTGGCCTCGGTGGTCGCGAAGATGAATTTCACGTGCGCTGGTGGTTCCTCAAGGGTCTTGAGCAAAGCATTCCATGCAGCGTTCGAGAGCATGTGCACCTCGTCAATGATGTAGATCTTAAATTGGCCAACGGTCGGCGAGTATTGGCACTCTTCGCGCAGATCACGAATCTGATCAACGCTGCCGTTGCTGGCACCGTCAATCTCGATTACGTCCATGCAGGAGCCGTCGAGAATCGATTGGCTGATCGGCGTGGTGTCATCCGGCGCAACAGCTGGACCGCCCTCCGCATTGAGCGCCTTGGCGAAAATACGCGCCGTAGTCGTCTTGCCAGTGCCACGCGGCCCGACAAACAGATAAGCGTGCGCAATGCGGTTGCTTTCAATCGCGTTCTTCAGAGTGCGGACGATGTGCTCCTGTCCGACCATTTCGTCGAACTGCTTGGGGCGCCAGCGCCGCGCGATGACTTGATATGCCTCTTGCGCCATTACAGAGAAAGAACATTGAAGGCGGCCTTGCGAACATTCAACCTCCAATCTAACTTCCTTCCACAAACTGCAAACTCCGGGCGCAAAACGCCTTTATGAAACGAAAATTCCTCAAAATCTTCGGCTGGACCCTAGCCGTCGCGGGCGGGCTATTCCTCATTGTCCTGGCCACCGCGGATTTCTGGGCCCCATCGGTAATTCGTCCACTGCTGAAGGAGCAAGGCGTGGCGTTTGACGAAATTACCCGCGTAGATGGGCACTATACACTGACGAAGGTCGAGTATGCAGCGGATGGAACAGAAGCGACCGTTGATGAGCTGACAATACCCACGTTATGGCGGCTTGTGGCGAAGAAGTGGTTCGGCAGTGAAGAGGAGACAAGAGTCGTCATCGACATGGCCTCAATTAACATCACTGACAGCGAACCTAAAGCCCCGAAGCCAGTCAAATCCGCACCGACATCAGTTCCTCAGCAAATTAGGACAATTCTGGACTATTGGAGCCTCGCAACTGAGTGGATTGACCTAGTGCAAATAAAAGATGTCCACGTCGACCTTGGCGGCGAGAAACTAGAATTGACTGAAATTGGACTTCTCGGCGGAGAAAAAATCTTTGCTCAAGGTGCCGGCTTGAATGGTCAAATTGATTTCCGCCTCGATGTTGATCGAAAAAAAGAAGGCTCTTTTTCCATTTCTTTAGCCGAATTTGAAACTGGCGTCACTCTCATCACTGAATGGGCAGTCTCGGAGACCCTAAAACTAGAAGGCGTAATCAGCCTGAAAGACCAAGAGAATGAAATAACCTTCGCGGCTATCTGGAAGCCCGAAGGTATCATCCCTGCGAGCGTCCACGCCCAAACAGACGACTTCATGATACCCACAGATCTCGCTGAGATCCCCGATTACAATCAGCCCGAAATTACGCTCAAGGCTGACTGGGACGGCGCGAAGGCCGATATAATTTTACGCGCTACCGCCAAGCCGCAAAAGGCGGATCTGCCACCGTTAACCGTGGCCATCGAAGCGCATGGCGATGACCAAATTGTTAATGTGGAGAAATTCATTGCCGAGGCATGGTCGAGCAAGATTGAGCTGTCGCAGCCTTTACGGGTGGAGATTAACAACCTCGCTGATCTGCCCGACGCCGAGCTGACCGTCGAGCTGAACCTCAGTGACATTCCCGAAGAATCCCTCGGCGGGCGTCTGGGGGGGGGGGTGACCGTAGATCATCGCCCGGGGGAAGGCTGGCCGCTGGTCACTGCAAAGTTTGCCGGGAACGACCTTCGCTACGAGGAAATGACCCTGTCGTCCCTGGACTTCCAGGCGGTGCTTGATTGGCCAATCCTTACCGTGACCCCGCTCAATGCCTCGACTGGCGAGGGAACGACGCTGACCATGGAGGCCGTTGCCGACCTAGAGGCGGAGGCCCTCACCTCGGCGGCAATTAACTTGGAGGCCGATGGACAATTCCTTGAAGCGCTTAAGTCACTAATCGGAGACCTTGGAGTGTCATTCAATCAACTAAAACTGACCGCGACTGCGAGCGGTCCGTTTGACGCGCCCACTCATGCGGGTAAGGTAAGTATTTCCGGGCTGCAAGCAACTAAGGGCGTCATGGCGGATTTTGCCGCTGAATGGTCTGCGGATTGGATGGATTTCTCAGCGCTAGCCTTGTCACTCCGGAATGAGCGCAGCGGACTGGAACTAACCGGTCAGGCGTCACTAGGTGGAGACATTCGCGAAGTCCTGATAAAAACGGCGAGCATCGACGTACGCGAACAACCCGGGCTGGATTTGAAGGCTCCATTTACCATTTTGCTGAAAGAAAGCGGTGCGGTAAGCATCTCTCCGATGGCGTTTACGTCCGAAGCGGGCGGATTGCTCAGCCTGACGGCGGACGTCGACTACCCTCAGAAGGGCGAACTGGATTTTCAGGCTAAAGACTTGTCCGCCGTGTGGCTCGACTTAGTGCTCGATGAGCCGCTGCCCTTTGGCGTCAAACTCGACATGGCGGAGATCAAGGCGTCCTGGAACGATGGCCCGCTGACGGCCGTCCTTCAACTCGACGCCGGGCTTTACCCTCCCGATCAACCCGAGGTCGAGATACTGGCAGATGCCACCCTCGGCGAGGACAGGTTAAACCTCACCGCGGCGCGGATCCTGCAAGGCGATTTCAAACTGCTCGAAGCCCAAGGTGAACTGCCGTTAACGATCACCCCGGCAGGTGAAGAACTCTGGGCGCTTGATGCGAGCGCGGCAGTGGATTTCCATCTCTATGCCGCCCCAGATGATTCGCCCATCTGGAACCTATTAGAGAGCACGCTGGAAATGGACTTCATCCGCCCGATCATGGACTTCCGGGTGGAGGGCGACATGAAAGCGCCCACTGGACGGCTTGACCTCGAATTCGACGCCCTAGAATCCCTCGGTGAAGTGGAGCGCAAGTTACCGAGCGTGAAGAAAGCTGAGTTCGTAGTCGAGCTGACGCCTAAGCAGATCTCACTGCCCACCGGCGTTGTTTTTATCGCGGGGCAAAAACTACAAATAAAGGCTACGGCTCCGATGACCCGGGCGACTTGGCGCGCATTGATCGATGACAACGAACCACCTGACTGGAAAACAGCGGATGTCGGCCTCGACTTTACCGATGTGCCCTTGGTTGCCTTTGCCGACTGGTTGCCCGACGTCCTCCGCAGCGATGGCGATATCTCCCTACGAGCCACCCTCAAGCCCGGTGAGAACCTTCGCGGCTCGCTGGACATCGACGGCGTTAAAACTCGACCACTCGCCCAACTAGGTTCGGTAAACGACATCAACGCGGACTTCCGGCTAGACGGCAAAACACTGCACGTTCAGCAGGCTGAGGCACGAGTCGGCGGCGCACCGCTGAATGTCACCGGAATTGTGGTTCTGGATGATGAGTGGCAACCGCGCTTTGACCTCCGCCTCCAAGGCGAAAACGTGCCCCTCGCCCGTTCACCTGGCTTGATCTTGCGCGGTTCGCCCAACATCACGCTTATTACCGACACCGAGGGCGTGACCACACTGGGCGGCGTACTCGTGCTCAATGAGAGCTTTTTCACGATGGATATTGCCTCATTTCAGCAAGGCGGCGGCGGCGGCGCGGCGCAAGGAGGCTCCCCTGCCCGCCCCCCATTTTTCTCGATTGACGAACAGCCGCTGGCCGATTGGCGGCTGCATCTGGATCTGGAGGGCGACCGCTTCCTGCGCGTGCGGATACCTGCTTTCGAGGGAGTGGTGTCGGCAGACTTCAGCCTGCGGGGGGCATTACGCGACCCCTTCATGTTCGGGGCAGCAGAGCTGCAACGCGGCATCGTGATGTTCCCCTTCGCCACACTAAGGCTCGACCAGGGCTCCGTGAGCATCAGCCAGAACGAACCTGAAATCCCAAAACTCAACATCGTCGCCAGTGGGCGCGCCTACGGCTACGATTTGCAAATGCGGGTGACCGGGACTGCGAGCGATCCCGTCGTCTCCTTTACATCAACACCAAGTCTGGAACAGTCTGACATCATTCTGATGGTCACCTCCGGCCAAATCCCGCAGCACGATCGCTCGACTGAAAGCCGCCTGAGCGGCATCGGGATGTATATTGGCCGCAGCTTCTTGGTGGACCTTGGCTTGATTGACCCGCTCGATGAAACGCTGACGGTCAACGTCGGCGAAGACGTCACCACCTCCGGTAAAGACACGATCAATATTCGCTACAAAGTCAACGACAGTTGGAATGTCGTGGGCGCTTACGATAAGTATGACGCATACTATCTCGATTTCGAATGGACCATTTACGAGGACTGATTCGCTGGCTCGCGCTGCTAACGTTGCTTCTTGTGCCGGGAATGGCGCGGGCGGGTTCGTTGTTTGGCCTCATTGGCGACCCCAATGTCACGGTCTCGGGCTTTGGCTGGTTCGCCAATATTTACTTGGAACGCGCCCTCCAAATCCTCGATGTCGAAGGCGAACAACGTGATTCCTACAATGGAATTTTCCTCGAAGACGCGATCTGGATTCTCGCGGGCGAGATTAAGCAAAAGGGCTACCTAGAACCAGAAATCGACGTCACCCTGTTCAATAACGGGGAAATCGTGTTTGAATCCGTCTGGTCAAAAGGCGACCTCGAACCCAATGCCCCGCGTGATCTAGAGGGCGATACCGTGCAGTTTCGGATTCGTGCAGGGCAGCTCTTTTACTTTGATTCGTTGACCATTGATGGGCTGCCAGCGGGTTTCCCAGGGCAGCCTGCGAGTTATTTTTACGCCACCGACCAGCTCATTGTTTCTCAGAGCGACCGCTACTTCACGGAGGGGCGTTTCCGCGCGGGCCTAAGCAGTATCACGCAGACCTTAAAGGACCTCGGCCACCGTGAGGCCAAGGTCACGAAAAGCGATTTCAACATCGACTCCGCAACTGGCGCAGTAACTTGCACCGCGACGATTGACCCCGGGCCCGTCTATTATACCAGCAGCTTAATCGTCCGCATCTATCAGCCCGATGAAACGAGCGAAGGCAAAATACAGACGATTGATCCGCCCAATAACGCCGTACGTCTGGATGCCGGAGCCGAGGCCGAAAAAGCCGAGACTAGCCTTGAATCCGAAAGCGAAACGACCTTTGCCGAACGTCGGCTCAACCCGGACTGGATCGGTACCAATATTCAAAAACTGCGACGCCAATACTTTGCCGAGGGCTATCCCGAAGTTTACATCGATGCCGATTATGAAATCGCCGACGAAGACGCCGACCGCGTAACGGGCACGCTCGTGTTGCAAGTCCATCCTGGTGCCCATGCGACGCTGCACGCTGTGCGATTTGAAGGCGGAGATGACATCGCCCCGTGGCTGCTGGAGAAGCAGGCCGGCGCTAAACCAGGCGAACCGCTCAACCGCTCAGCCATCGAAGAAGGCCGCAGTCGCCTGAGTAAGCTCGGTGTATTTCGACGCGTGCAAATCGATTATGAGGAGGTCGAGCCGGGCCAGTGGGACGCCATTTACGAACTCACCCCCAAGGGCACAACCGAGCTCGATCTGATCTTCGGCGTAGGCAGTTTCGACATCATCCGCGTGGGCTTTCAGGTGGATCGCAATAACCTGTGGGGCATTGCGCACCGGGCAAAATTCCGCGCCGTGCAATCCTTCAAAGCAACCTACATCGACCTGGATTACTTCATCCCGCAAATCATGGGCGCGGACTTGGATTTCTTCTCCAAAATCAATTACCTGAATCGACAGGAGCTGACCTTTGATCGTGAGGAATGGGGCGCGCGCGCAGGCCTGCAACACTACTTCTCCAGCCTAAACATCAATGGCTCCATCAGCTACGGGCTCGATAATGTGAAGGCCGCCAACCGAGATTTCGTCGTGCCACCGGGCCCGCTGGAGGCGCGTATCGGCAGCCTCGGCTTCAAGTTTGTGCAGACGGAACTGGACAGCCCCGTGTTCCCAACCGACGGCTATCAATGGTATCTGGACGGTGAATTTGCCCGGCCAGAGCTTGGCGGTAATGTTTCTTACGACAGCTTCGAAGTCGGCGGGGCCTGGCATCATCCATTGGGTGACATCGGCCTGATTCTTCACCTCGGCTTCAGGCACGGCGTCATCATTACCGACGGCGAGCCAGCGGAGCAAATCCCCGTGAACCGCCGCTTCTTCCTCGGTGGTGAAAACACCGTTCGTGGCTACAAGCGCGATCAAGCTGCGCCCGTTAATCTGAATGGCCAGCAGATTGGTGCCGTCAGCTATATGCTTTGGCAGGGTGAGCTTGAACAGCGTATCAACGAGACCTTTTCAGTGGTGGCCTTCGTCGACGCGGTCGGCAACGCGGCCACGATCCAGAACTATCCCTTCAACGAAGTGCTGATCAGCGTGGGGGCCGGCATTAGCGTCCGCACCATCGTTGGCCCACTACGTTTCGAATATGGCTACAACGTCAAAAAGCGGGAGATCGACCCAATCGGCCGCTTCCAAGTCGGCCTTGGCTTTCCGTTTTAAGCAGCCTCGCGTGGTTCACTCAGTATCAGACGCTTCAGCCCACCGCATCTCCCTATTGGGCTAGCCAAAAAAAAAGTCCCCGGCGTAAACCGGGGACTTTGTAAAGTTGCTTTTGCTTTTCGTATCGTTAACCCGCGAGCAATGCGAGGGCACGATGCGCAGCATCGAGGTTCTTAGGCGAAGCCTAAGCGACACGTTCGACGATGAGCTCTGGCGGATTCGGACGCTTAGGTGCGAGGCGGTAAGCGCTGCGCAGGTATTCCAGCGCAGTGTCGAGCTTGGCTTCGTCGTTGTAATGGATCATCATGAGCGGCTCACCCTGTTTGACCTGGGTGCCAACCTTCTTGATTTCCGATACGCCGACAGAAGGATCGTACTTACCGTTCTTTTTCTGACCGAGCAGCTGAACGCCACGGGCGATTTGCCCAGCATTGATCGTGTGGACGTAACCACGTTTCGGTGCCGGGAGCTTACGGACATACTTGGCCTTGGGCATCTTTTCCGGATCATCAATGAAGCTGGCGTCGCCACCTTGCGCTTCGATCATTTCCTTGAACTTAGCCAGTGCCGTGCCGTCCTTAAGATGCTTTTGAACAGTCTGTTTGGCCGACAAAGTGGAGCCTGCCACGCCTGCGAGGCGGACGATTTCCATGCCAAGCTTCAGAACCAGCTCTTTCAGGTCTTCCGGGCCTTCACCCTTCAGCAATTCGACCGCTTCCATGAGCTCCAGACCAGTGCCAACAGTGTCGCCAAGGGGCTGGTTCATGTCCGTGACGAGTGCCACGCAACGACGCTTCATGCTGCGGCCGACGCGAGTAATGCTGCGGGCCAATTGTTTGGCCTGCTCGACATCCTTGATATAGGAGCCGTTGCCCCACTTGACGTCAACCACGAGACCTTCCGCGCCTTCAGACAGCTTCTTGGCCAGCACGCTGGCCGTGATGAGCTGCAAGCTCGGAATGGTTGCTGTGCTCTGACGAAGATCATAAAGAATTCCATCAACTGGCGCGATTTCCGCATGCTGCGTCACGATGGCGCAACCGACGGTATCGAGCTGTTTAATGAACTCCTTCAGCTCCATGTCAGGCTGGAACTTGTTGATGGCCGAGAGCTTATCGAGATTACTAATCACGAAATTCTCATCGACGCCATTCATCGCGGGCATGATGACGCCGCAGGCAGCTGCCAGTGGAGCCAGTACGAGTGTGGTCTTGTCACCTACACCGCCCGTCGAATATTTGGCGATCTTGGGCCGCGTTAATTTTGAAAGGTCGATTACCTCGCCAGAGAGCATCATTTCCTCGGCCAGAACTGCAGTTTCCTGAGCAGACATGCCCTGGAAAAAGATGGCCATAGCGAGAGCGGCCATTTGAAATTCAGGTATTTCCTTGTCGAGTATGGAGTCGACAATGAACCGAATTTCTTCGTCCGAGAATTCGCCCCCATCGCGTTTTTTCTCGATAAGATACGAGAAAGAGGGCTTGATGAACTTGCGAGAAGCCAATAACGATTTCTGCGCCATTGATATTTGATAGCTTGTGTGTTGATTGTGCGCTAGTGCGCGTAAACCTTTAAAAGAGAACTAAAATCGGCTTGGTGTCGAGCCTTTTCTGGGAAAGGCTTGCCAAGTGCGCCAATTTGTCCCAATACCCCCCCCCCCTTTCACTCAAGGCGTGAATCTAGTTGGGTAAAATGTGGTGCCCCTTGCAGAAGTTGAAACTTTGCAGCATAATATGTGTCTTTCATCAATGATCGCTGAGAGATGAAGCATTTGAAAATTACCGCACTCGCACTCATCGCGCTGACCGCCATCGTCGCTTTACAGGCGGGCATATTCGGTTTCTTGACAGAAAACAAGGCCACTTGGGACTTCGTTAATAAGACTGGTGGCATTCGGTTGGATGGAGTTCAGGACACCAAAATGGGCCCTGCGCTCTTTGTTGTCTACGATGTTACCGGCATGACCCACGTCACCCATAAGCCCGAGATGATGAACTCCGGTATGATGGTGCAACGTGTGGCCGCAAAAGTGGACGGGCACAACATCCGGTTGACCGTCTATACCTCCGTGATCGAAAAAGGCACCCAGCTAAAGACCTCTCATGCCTGCTTGTTGCCAGAGCTTGAAGCGGGCAAATATCAAGTCTACTATGGGGACGTTATGCGCCCAGAAACCAAAGTAGGAACGATCGAAATCAACCAGTAAACTCACGAAACAAACGACGCCAACGTAGCGTCACAGGAACACCATGAAACGCTCTCTCGCACTCACCCTCGCATTCACGTTCACTTCAGCGGCGGCGGTCGTAGCCGGGTTTGCCGCCAACCAGCTCCTCGCTGATAACGAGCTGCCCGCCGCCAAGCTCCAACGCGACACCACGCCGCTGGACCGCAATGGACCGCGCATCGTTAGCTTCGCCGATGTGCTGGATAAAGTCACGCCAGCCGTAGTCAGCGTCCACACCTCTCACGTCGCCAAAATGAGCAATCAGGAGCGGATGCTCCGGCGTTATTACGGCATGCAGGACCCACGACAACAGGAAGAGGAAATTATTATGCGGGGCCTCGGCTCTGGCTTTCTCGTTACGACCGATGGCTATGTGCTGACCAACAACCACGTGATCAGCAGCCAACGTGACGGCGATGCGGCTGAGGAAATCATTGTACAGCTTGATGACGGACGCGAATACGACGCAATCGTTGTCGGGACCGATCCCCAGTCCGACGTCGCCGTGCTCAAGATCGAGGTGGGTAATGAAAAAATGCCCTTCCTGCCGCTTGGCGACAGTGGTCAGCTCCGCGTGGGAGACATTGTTTTCGCCGTCGGCAACCCGCTGGAAGTCGGTTTGACCGTCACTCAAGGGATTGTTTCCGCGCTTGAACGCACGGATTTGGGCATCCTCAGTAGCCGGAAAAGCCCCGGCATGGAAAGCTTTATCCAGACCGACGCCGCGATCAATCAAGGCAACTCGGGCGGACCGCTCGTCGATGCCCAAGGTCGCGTAATTGGCATTAATTCAGCTATCGCCAGCCCCAATGGCGGCAGTATCGGTATCGGCTTTGCAATCCCCATTAATTTCGCTGCCAGCATCATGGACAGCCTCGTCAATGACGGTGAAGTCCGCCGCGGCTTCATGGGCGTGGAGCTCGCGCCGCTGGACCGCAAGCTGGCGCAAGCCTTCGGGCTCAACAGCAGTCGGGGCGCGCTCATTAACCGTGTTAATCCCGGCCTTCCGGGTGATCGTGCGGGCCTGAGGCACGGCGACGTCGTGGTCGGCGTCAATGGTCGGCAAGTGGATTCAGTCCGCGAACTCATTTATCTGATCTCCAGCCAGGCACCGGGCGAAGACGTCACCCTGACCGTCGTCCGCGAGCGCGCTGAGCAGGATATCGATGTCACCTTGGGAGACCGCGGCGAACTGCTCACGGGCATGCAACGCCCTCAACGCGAGCTACGCCCAGCCCCACCCCAGATCGAGCCCGATCCACTGGTCAAGGGAGTCAACGTGCGTGTGGTCGATCAAACTGCCCGTGCCCGCCATAAAATACCCGCCGACATCGATGGTCTGCTCATCGTGGAAGTCTCTGACAAATACGCCGAAGTGCTTTCTCCGGGCATGGTGATTTTATCCGTCAATGGCCACGATGTGACCTCACTCGAAGCCGCCAAAAACGCTCTCAGTCCAGAAGGCGTTAATCGGCTCTATGTCTACTTCGAGGAGTATCATCGCTATATTCCGTTGATCGTTCCCGGGCGGGATGCAGGCTAAAGGTTAAAGTAAATTACCCCATTTTTCCGGAAAAACGCTTATCATTCGCGACTTCGCGCCTCTGCGGGAAATGATGAATCCTGCTGGCACTCTGTGCCTTTGTGCCTCAGTGAGAACATCCACTGTCTTCTTGGCTCTGGCGGCGATGCGGAATCGTCACGCGGCTGATTTGTATCCTTGCTTGCGGTTGCAAAATTAGGCGTCATCGTTATCTGCCGCTGATCATGTCATGAGCCAGACCGAAGCACCATTTCCGGAGAGTCCTGCATCGTCCGACGAGTATTCGCTAGACGACCTCCTCCAGTTTGCCGAGTCCAACGCACTCAATGCGCTGGATAAAAGTAAGATTGCCCGGACCTCGCCATACACCGTCGGCAAATTCCTGACCCGCCTGCCTGTTGACGACCGACGCGTCGTCCTGCGCCTCCTCAATATTGAAGGCGTCGCCGAGGTTCTTTCCGAAATGGACAGTGAGGACGCCGCCGAGGTCATCGAGGCAATGCGGCAGGCGCGCGCGGTCAAGGTGCTCGAAGCCCTCGACCCAGATGACTCAGCAGACATCGTGGGCGACATGGAGGAGGCCAATCAGCACCGCCTCCTCAATGACGTCAACCCCGAGCGGGCCGAAACCGTCCGCACCCTGATTAGCTACCCAGAGGACTCCGCGGGCGGTATCATGACGACTGATGTCGCCACTGTACCCAAGGAATTTACCGTCCGGCAGACCGTCGATCACCTGCACACGCTCCACGACGAATTTGAGCATATTTACTACGTCTACGTGATCGATAAAAACGGGCACCTGCTCGGCACGGTGTCCATGCGCGACCTCGTGATGGCCAAGACCAATGACATCATTGGCGACATCATGCACACCGAGCTGCGCGGCGTGCTCAACGTCCTGACTGACCAGGAAGACGTCACCCTCGTGATGGCGCAGCATAATTTCCACGCACTGCCCGTCGTCGACGATGACAACCGCTTGTTGGGCATGATTACGGATGACGACGTCATCGACATTATCCAACAGGAGGCCACGGAAGACTTTCAAAAGGCGATGGGTGCGGGGGGTGACGAATCCCTGAACGACCCGATTGCTGAAAGTGTTCGCCGCCGCAGCCCTTGGTTACTCGTCAATCTCTTGTCCGCGTTCATGGCGGGGGGCGTGATCTCATTATTCGAGGAGCAAATCAGCCACCTAACGATTCTCGCCGTGTGCATGCCAATCGTCGCCAGCCTCGGCGGTAACGCTGGTGGGCAGACGCTGGCCATCGTCATTCGCACGCTGGCACTGGGCGACTTTGAAGACCAAGATGCGCGGCGCGTGCTAATCCGCGAGGCCACCAAAGCCTGCCTGAGCGGCATCATCGTTGGCCTGATTGCGGCACTGGCAGTGGGTATTCTCGGCCATCACTGGGATGTATCAGCAGTCATCTTCGTGGCCATGATTATCTCGATGAGCTACGCTGGCTTGGCGGGTGCGCTGATCCCCATCACGTTACGCAAACTCAAGCTCGACCCCGCGCAAAGCAGCCAGATGTTCCTAACCGCTTCCACTGATATTGTCGGCTTCGCTGTTTTCCTAGGCTTGGGCAGTTGGGTGCTACTTTAATATTCCCTAAAATAAAAAATGAAATACCAAAGCGTCACTCCCGGCATTCAGTACACAGACCTTGCACAACCCAAAGAGTTTTTCATCGATTTCATGGGTTTCAAAGTCATCCATGAAGAACCCGATTTTTGCGTAGTCCAACGCGATGGTGTAAAATTCTGCCTGCACATCGACGAAGAATACTCCAAGAACCTGGCACCACTTTTTCGCATTGAGACGGACGACATTCAGGCGGTCTGGCAGGAATTGCTAGCCAAGGATCCCACCAAGTCACGCATCCATCCACGCTTTAAAGATGGCCCGGAGCTGAGGCCTTGGAGCGCGTGGGAATTTGCTGTTGGCTGGGGCGACCACGTTTGCCTGGTGTTTCAAGAATGGACGAACAAAGATCAGGCATAATGGAAGCGAAGCGCACAGTCGGTATGGTCTTGTTCGATGGCTTTGAGCTACTCGATGTATTTGGCCCGCTTGAGTTTTTCGGGCGCTATCCGGAGCAATTCGAGATCCTCATGCTCGCTGAGGGGATGGGTGCCATCCGCAGTGCTCAAGGCCCAGCAGCAATGGCCGACATCGATCTGGCCAATTGCCTACCACTGGACATATTAATTGTTCCCGGCGGTCGCGGCACACGCCGAGAGGTGTACAACGAATCACTGATCGCTGAACTGCGTCGATTGGCCGAAAACGCACAATACGTCACGTCGGTTTGCACCGGTGCTGGGTTGCTGGCCAAAGCCGGGTTACTCGACGGGAAACGTGCAACAACCAACAAACTCGCCTACGCTTGGGCAACCTCGCAGGGGCCAAAAGTATACTGGGTCCCGGAAGCACGCTGGGTCGAGGATGGCAATGTCTTCACCTCAGCTGGCGTCAGTGCTGGCATGGACATGGCGCTTGCTCTGATTGCAAAAATTCTAGGCATCGAAACCGCTCGTGAAGCAGCCGTCTATACGGAATACATTTGGAACGAAGACCCATCCTCGGACCCCTTCGCCCACTTGGCAGGACTAGTGGATTAACTTGCCACGTTAGCCCAGCATATCCCCCTTCCAGCCCCACATCGATCGCTGGACATCGTTAAATTTCACATAAACACGCTCTGGAGGGATTTCAGCAACGCTGTAAACAAGGTCGCAGAGGGCACGACAGATATCCTTGGTTTTTCCGCCGGGAATGCCGACTGATTTGATTTCCAGAAAGGCGGTCGGGCCGGGCTGTCCACCGAACATCATCGGAGTCTCGTCCTTGATCGAGACCATCATGAATTCCTCACTTTTGCCGAGGCCATTGGCGACAATACGCGAGCTATCGCGAAGGAGTTTGTCCTGCGATTCAGGTGAAATCGATTGGTTCGTTTGGATGTTTAAGTAGGGCATAGGGAGCAGTTTAGCGTTTCTTATTAGAAAGTCCAGAAACCTTAATGGGGCATCAAAAACGCGATTTCTAACTTGAGACTAAAAGGCACTTAGCATATACTACATTCTAACCAAAGGAAACCCCATGTCCGAAACTCGTTTGTTTGAAAAATGCCGGGCTTATGTTACAAGCTCAGTGGATCGCCAAGTGGGCGCACGTCACACGATAGCCTTGCCTGCCATCACCCTCTCGCGCCAAGTAGGTGCGCGTGGCACCTCCATTGCCAAGCTGCTCGTGCAGCATCTGGAGCAAGATGACCCCGTAAAACTGCCACCCTGGACCCTTTTTGACAAAAACCTGATCCGTCGTGTGCTCGATGACCACCAGTTGCCGCGACATTTGGAAAAGTTCATGTCGGAGTCTCACGTCAACGAATTACAGTCCACGATTAATGAAATCGTCGGCCTTCACCCTTCCATGTGGGAACTGCACGAAAAAATGAGCAGCACCGTGCTTCGCCTGCTCAGCCAGGGACACGTGATCGTCGTGGGGCGCGGCGCATGCGTAGTTGGTGCCGGAATGCGCAACGTGCTCAATGTTCGCCTAGTGGGCTCAGTCAAACAACGTCTCCTACACCTACAGCACCTATTCGACATCTGCGAAAAGACTGCAGCGGACCGTATGTTGGCCGATGACCGCAATCGTCGTGAGTATTTTAAGTCCCACTTTGGCCGAAATATCGAAGACCCAGAGCTGTATCACCTGATTATCAATACCGATATGCTCACCGAAGAAGAAATCGTGAGAACCATCGCGCAAGCAGCCATGCGACACAACCAAGCCCCCGCCGCGCTCGCGGTGTAGGAGCAGTTTATCACAGTCAAGACACCTTAGTTCGTTACTCTAGAAAGGCTTTGTGGAAGTTCGACCAATCGTCGATGTTATTGAGCATCGAAGCAGTCATCAGGCTCTGGTCGTCGGCAATACCCGCCTCGTCTAGAATCTGAGCGCGCGTTTCCGCTGAATGTTGATAAGTCTCAATCATTCGATTGAGCGCGGCGATTTTGCGCGGATCCAGCTTATTGCCATAGTGAGTGTTAACCCACGCCTCCAATTCGATGTAGGTCGGACGCTCTTGAGTGATGTAATTCTCGAATGCCTCCTGCTCAATGTCCAAGGCCTCCAGCGTCATTCGGTCAAACCCTGAACCAATGCCATTGTAATCTTTTCGCAGCTTATCCTGCGTATGCAGAGAGACTTTGAGCCACAATCGTGGGAGGTGCTTGACGCCAAGCGGTCCACAGGCAGTAGATGGTATTAGTGGCACAAACTTCATTCGCGGTAGAATATGTAACCGCTCCATGACCGTCAACGCTTTCACCGCTCGATTGCCCCTCAAGAAGTGGTGAAATATCTTTGCCTGCGTTCAGAAAGGTGCCCCAAGGAGGGTGTCAATTGAACAATTCTTCGTAATTGCGGTCTGAACAGAAACAATCTAGCTTGTTTTTTCATATATGGCCGATTCCACGTTTTTTGAGACGCTGTTTACCAGCGCTTGGGGCATCCTACTGGTGCTCATTTTTTTCAATGGTTCAATCATCGTTCACGAGCTAGGGCACTTCTTGGCCGCGCGTTGGCGCGGGCTAAAGGTGGATCGCTTCTCGCTATTTGGCCTCGGGCCCAAGCTGATCAGCTGGAAAGCCAAGGACGGCGTGGAGTATTGCATCTGCGCGATTCCTTTTGGTGCCTACGTCGCCCTCCCTCAAATGGGCGAGATGCGCGGTATTGAGGAATACGCCGAAGGTGATACCCCCCCCCCCCCTATCAGCTACGCCGACAAAATGTATGTCGCCTTCGCTGGGCCGTTTTTCAATTTCATCCTCGCGATCATCGTAGCCTGCATCGGCTGGTACACTGGTTACCCCTCCTACGCGGGCAGCGAAAGTGCTCAAATTGGCTACGTCGCCCAAACCCTTGACGATGAGGTCGCTGGCCCCGCCTACGTGGCTGGCCTCCTCCCGGGAGACACCATTCTGGCAATTGACGGCGAACCCATCAGCAGCTTCAAGGAAGTCCCCGAGCATGTCGCATTGGGAACTGGCCGAGACGATGATGGCCGCCCGCAAACCATCTTTAAAATCGACCGCAGTGGCCAAACTCAAGATGTGGTCATCTATCCTGAACTAATTTTGAACAACACTGGCTCCGGCGATCGGATTCGGATGATCGGTATCGGGCCAACCTCCACCATGACCATCAGCGGAGTCGCACCCAATTCCCCTGCCGCCGAAGCCGGCCTTCAAGCCAATGATAAAATCCTGACCGTCGGCGGTGAGTCCGTATACAGCATCGAGCAGATCAGCGATATTCTCGCCGCCAGCTTCCGCGAAAAGCTGGTCCCCGTCGAAGTCGAGCGAGACGGTGCACTCGTCATCTTAGAGGCCAAGGCCCTCCCTGTTCCCACAACACGACCAACCGCGAACCTGTTCCTTCCCGATAGCGATGAGCCCGCCTTTGAAATCATCCCCAGCTACCCGCTCGATCTCAAAGAAGACCCCGCCTTAGCCCAGACGCCCTCTCGTTTGACGATCTTTTCTCTAGAGCCCGGAGAATCATTTTTTTCCGCACAAGGAGACTGGCGCATTGATGAAATTGACGGACGATCCATTACCTCACTCGCACAGCTCGAGCAAGTATTTCAGAATGACTCCGCTGCTGCGATGACACTCACTCTGGCCCGTAATGATAACCAAATTCGCAAGCGAGTCCTTCCTGCTCTTAGCAGCCTGAAAATCATTCCGCCTCAGGAACAAGTGATGCTAGGCTTTGGCACGATGCCTGGCCAAGTGCTCATACACCAAAACCCAATCGCTCAATTCAAGGAGCATATCCAGCGCACTTTCCGCACCCTCACCAGCTTGGTGAGCCCACAGTCAGACATCGGTATGCGGCACTTGTCGGGTGTAGTCGGCATCACCACCAACCTTTACAAGATCGCACAGTATGACTGGCGCATGGTCTTCTGGTTCGCCGTGCTGCTAAACATCAATCTAGCCATACTCAACCTGCTCCCAATCCCCGTTTTGGACGGTGGGCATATGCTTTTTGCGACGATAAACAAGCTGTGCGGCAAGGCCGTGCCGACCTCGTTTATCTACAGCCTCCAGTATGTGTTCGTGTTCCTGCTGCTCGGGGTGATGTTCTACGTGCTTTACTATGACTCCATGCGCGAAGTGGGCTACCACGAAGATCGCCAGAAATGGGAGCGCGAAGGCAGCCGCATGATCCCCAGAGAATTCCGACCCGATCGTTACATGAACTAAGGGCGCTTGCCGCCCCCCATTGATTAGCTCTAGGGAGCGTCCTAGAGAATTTTACCTGGCTGCAAGTCTTTGGCCTTCGGGTAACGTTCCCCCCAAGAGCGGGCCTGCTTCATGAAGGTCTCCACCTGCGGGTGTGCCCCGCCAGTCGCTTGGCCTGCAGTTTCATAGATATGCTTCAGGTATTCCGCAGAAAGCCCGAGACGCGAATCGGTAGCCAGACGATCAAAGAGATTATTTTCCGCAATCACGCAATTGCGCAGGTCTTTAGCGGTAGCAACTGCGTGCTCCTTGATCACCTCGTGCGCAGTTTCCCGGCCTACTCCATTTTTTACCGCCGCCATCAGCACGGTTGTAGTCAATAGGAATGGCAGATAGCGCCGATTCTCGTGCTCAATCATGCCAGGGTTGGCGCTCATGTTGTTGAGCACCGTCAGCAAAGTCTCGAAGAGGCCATCAATCGCAAAAAAGGCGTCGGGCAGCATCACGCGTCGCACTACCGAGCAAGAAACATCGCCTTCGTTCCACTGATCTCCAGCAAGACCGGCAGCCATCTCCATATAGCCGCGCAGGATCACATGAAACCCGTTGATGCGCTCGCACGAACGGCTGTTCATCTTGTGAGGCATTGCAGAGGAGCCCACTTGACCCGGCAGGAAGCCCTCACCCGCCAATTCATGCCCAGCCATCAGCCGGAGTGTTTTGGCGAAAGAGGACGGCCCGGCTCCAAGTTGATACAGCGCGCTAACAACCTCAAAATCCATACTGCGCGGATAGACCTGCCCCACATTATCGAGGCTGCGTGGGATACCCAGATGGCGCACCACTTCGTCTTCCAGACGCGAAACTTGGCTGGCATTTTGCTCAAACAGGTTCAGTTGGTCCAACTGCGTGCCAACCGCACCTTTGAGTCCACGTGCAGCATATTGCCGCATGATCTGCTCGTTGTTTTCGATGGCCCGCAGGAGGTCCTCGCCAAACATGGCTAAACGCTTGCCAAAGGTCGTGGTTTGCGCAGCGACATTATGCGTACGGCCAGTGATAACGAGGCCCTTGTATTCCTCCGCCCGACGAGAAAACGCTAAGAGCGCAGCCGTCGATTTGGTCGCGACAAGCTCCAGCGAACGCCATATCTGCAATTGTTCAACGTTTTCCGTAAGATCACGGCTCGTCATGCCCTTGTGGATGTGTTCAGCGCCCGCCAATGAGTTAAATTCCTCAATACGCGCCTTAACATCGTGCTTAGTCACCGCTTCCCGCTGGCGAATCGACTCCGGATCGACGTTATTCTTCACCGCTTCATAAGCGGCAATCACCTCATGCGGAATGTTCAGGCCCAGACCACGCTGTGCCTTAAGCACTGCGATCCAGAACTCACGCTCCAGCACGATTCGGCCTTCGGCGGACCAGATGTCCTGCATGGCTGTAGAGGCATAACGATCTGCTAAAATATTAGGTATGGCGCTCATCACCAGTAACGATTCACGTGAATCGGACATGAATCAAATATTTTGTGTCCTCCAGCGCGTTTATCCACACACAATAAGCAAATAACCCTAGCAAAGTGAAGGTAACGTGTCTGGATCATCCACATCCCAGTCGCCATTAGCAATAATAACGCCTTGCTGCTGATTTACTCGGTCAAGCTCCATGACATAAGCCCAAGCCGAACCCGCCGCCTGACCGTCCTCAAAGTAAACACTAACCTCGACACGCTCGTATTCATTTTCGGATGAACAACGATCAGGATCATAATCTTCCAACATGTCAAAGCCCGCTAGAACTGCTTCATCATATAAAGTCAGTAGATAGCCTTGCACCCAACCGTCGCCCGTAACAAGTGCCGGGTATCCAAGCGGCAGAGCGAAAAGACTCCCTTTCACTTTCGCTTTTAATATATTGCTAACACGTCCTTCACAGAAGCGGTGCCAATAATAACCACCAGGCTTCAAAGTGCCGTATACAAATACGCGCGGTTGTGATTTAGAACTCATAGCATGCAAAAGCATCGGTTTATATATATAGGCTATAATGACTATTATCGTCAATTTTATAAATCATTTACCCTAATTTCCAAATATTTTGAAAGTATAACAAGAAAACTGTTTAGTAGCGATTACTCAGTGGGAGAATCTTTATAATCAATGGTCTTTGCATTGAGAAATACGACTCGCTCCATGGATCTCGTGTTTGATTGGCGGATTCCGAGCGGAAAAATTGGTATTTCCATCTGCATTGACTGGCTTTTGCTTTCGTTAAAAGTAAAAACTTGAGCGCCTCCATTAGTTATAGACACTGTGCTGAATACCCTAGTAACGCCTGAGGCGTCATCTCCAGCCAATGAAGATGCCACGTGTGCCAGCTTAACTTCGATAATGTCCTTGCCGAGCAACCGTGGAATAACGGCCATCACCATTACTCTCGGCGAATATGATGCATCTTCTTGATGATGAATAACACGCTGAGTCTGTAGTGATATCTGCGCTGGCGTATTGTTTCGCACAACAACGCGCTGGCGACCCGCCAGTATCGCATGCTCACTTTCAATCAGAAGTGGCAATAACGAAGCGTAATCCTGAGAATTTAAGCTATTACGCACCGTGAGGCCGAGTCGCTCCATCCACTCACTTTTCACCTCAAACGTTACCACTTCGATCACAATATTGGGCTCTTGAAGATCCAATTGGGCGACCACGGTACGCACGTTTCCCTGCATTTCTTCAGGATACGAGATGATCAAGCTGTTGGTCCGCACGTCAGCCGTTACCCGGACATCTGGACCAAAAGTGCTGCCAATCACCGGAACCAACGACGCTGCATCACGATTTTCCAACGTAAAGACTTCGGATTTCTGAGCTGCCAGCAGAATATTCTGCCAAAGTAGGGCTAGAAGAATAAGATACACACAGCGCATCCATCCTTATTATCATCAAACAACTCAAAGGCGAGCCTCAGATATTCACATTGCAAGGGACCTTTCGCCTGAGGTAACTCCTGCCGAATACGCAACCTTGACCCCTGCCCACCAAGCGTCCATCGTTCAACGTTTTCCTTTCTGTAAATGAACCGCGTCCACATCAAGACCTACGGGTGCCAAATGAACGAGCGTGACTCCGAGGCTGTCGCGGCGATGCTGCGTGGGCGTGGATACAGCATTGTTTCGGACGAGGCCGACGCCGACATTGTCCTGCTCAACACCTGTTCGGTGCGCGAGCTCGCCGAACAAAAGGCCATGGGCAAGGCTGGCCATTTGCGTAAACGGCGCAGGAAAAACCCAGACTTCATGATCGGCGTCATGGGCTGCATGGCTCAAAACCGCGGCGTGAATATCTTAGACCGTCTGCCTGACCTTGATCTGCTCGTAGGAACGCAAAAGTTCCACGCCGTCCCGGATCACTTGGACCACCTGATCGCCACCCGTCAGGGCCAAGGCCCCCGCCCTGCCACCATCATCGACCTCGATGCCGAAGAGGGCAGCCAAAACACCATTCGCGCCCACAGCGAAGAGCGTAAAATCAGCGCCTTTGTCAGCATCATGCAGGGCTGCAACATGAAGTGCAGCTACTGTATTGTCCCCAAGACTCGGGGCGAAGAACGCGCACGCCCGATGGACGACATTGTTGCCGAGATCGAAGAACTCGCCCGCAATGGCACGAAGGAAGTCACCCTGCTCGGCCAAATCGTCAACCAATACGCCGTGCGGGAATTTCCCTTCGCTAACGGCAAGAGCCCCTTTGTCCAACTTCTGGAGCGCGTTAACGCCATCGACGGCATCGAACGCATCCGCTTCACGAGTCCCCACCCAGTCGGTTTCCGCGAGGATCTGATTGAGTGCTATGGCCGCCTGGAAAAGCTCTGCGAATACATCCACTTCCCGATGCAGAGCGGCAGTGATCGCATTCTTAAACAGATGCGCCGCCCTTACACTGTTGAGCGCTTCAAGCGCATTGTCGCCGCTCTCCGCGCCCGCTGCCCAGATCTGTGTATTTCCACCGACGTCATTGTCGGTTTCCCCGGAGAGACCGAGGAAGACTTCGAGCTGACCCGTCAAGCCTTTGCCGACATCCGCTTCGACATGGCCTACATCTTCAAATACAGCGTTCGCCCTGGCACGACTGCTGAGCCGCTAGGCGACCCGATCAGCGACGAACTCAAGATGCAGCGCAACCAGCTCTTGCTCGACCAGCTAGAGGAATACTCCCTCGCCCACAACAAGACCCTACTCGGCACGGTTCAAGAGGTTCTCATCGAAAGCCCGGCCCGTAAAGGCGAAGGCATGTTCGTAGGGCGCAACCGCGGTTACCGCAAAATTGTTCTTCCCGCCAGCGAACGCCTCGTCGGTGAGCTCGTCCAAGTCAAGATCACCGAAGCCAGCTCCACCACACTCATTGGCGAACTCGTCCTGGAAGGCGTCGAAGTAGGAGTTTAGGGCATTGCCTCAGCAAGTTACCGCTTCAGTGGCAGTTGAAACAAAGCCCGACGATCAGTCCCACTGCTTCACGCAGGCGGCCAAGGCGTCATCTGCAATCTGGAGACCGGCGTCGATATCCGCATCCGTGTGCGCAGCGCAGATAAACCAATTATGATGCGGATGCAGGAAAGCCCCACGCTGCATTGCCTCGGCGCACCATTGCTGTTGGCGCAGAAAGTTCTTCTCCTCAGTCAATCGGTAAAAGGGAACAGAGGGCGGGCCCGAAGGCTTGATCGAATGGCCGTGCTTTTCCCCGATTTTCACGAGACCGTCGCTTAGGCGCTGCCCAGTCTGCTTGATCTTCGCGATGACATTGTCCCGCTCCAGGATTTCCAGCGTCTTGAGCGCGGCGGCCATCGGTACAGCGCTATTCCAGTAACTGCCCGTCAGGAAGACCTTGCTCGCAGCAACGCGCAGGGCGTCCGTACCGAGAGCGGCAGAGATCGGGTAGCCGTTGCCCAGCGCCTTGCAGAAGCAAACGATGTCCGGCGTGTAACCAAACTCTTCATGGCTGCCACCAATGTTGAGCCGAAAACCGCCGCGAATATCGTCCGAGATCAGCACGATGCCTTCGGCGCGGCAAATTCTCTCTAGACCAATCAAGAAACCGGGTGCACCGAAATCGCTGTCGGCAAATACCGGATGATGCCACGGACTGATGATCAGCCCAGCAATTTCGCCACGGTAGCGCTCCACCAACCCCTGAAAGGCGGTCAGGTCGTTCCAAGCAAAATGATGAATGTGCTCGCGATCTTCCTCAATCAAACCGCCGTGGCCTGGCGTACACCATGGGTCAACGCCGTGGTAAGAGCCCTTGAGGCGGATGATTTTCTTGCGCTTCGTGTGCTCACGAGCGACCTGAATCGCCCAAGTTGTCACGTCACCACCGTTCTTGGCGAGCACTCCCCAATCTGCGAAATCCACCAGCGAAACCAGTCGCTCGACCAGCTCCACAAAGCGCTCTGTTGGGTGGTTAAAGCAATTGCCCAGTTCACGCTGCTTGGCAGCGGCCTCATCGACTTCCGGGTGATTATAGCCCAGAATGACCGGCCCGTAGCCGCACATAAAATCAATGTATTCGTGGCCATCAACATCCCAGTAGCGACACCCCTCGCCGCGCACGGCATAATAAGGGCTGGCCCCCGGCAAACAGGCAGCAGGACTCATGTGCCCATAAATGCCACCTGGGGCAACTTTGGACGCGCGATCAAATAATTGGAGGGATTTTTCGTAATGCGTATTCATTGCTTGGCCGGGGGATCGATGTAGCCCTGCACGCGCTCCATCATGGCATTCAGGTGGTCCGCCAGCGGCACGAGGCCTAGCACCTCAATCGCACCATTGCCCACGGCGGTAAGGGCGTCTGCCTTGTCCTGTAATGCCTCAGCAGCCAGAACGGAGTCGTGGAAAATAACGCGAACATCGGGCGTGTCAGCAGGCTCACCTTGGCCACATGTCAGCTCGTTGGTAACAAGTCGCAGCCACACAGGCTCGCCATCTTTGCCGAGTTGAAACGCCGCCAGGCCTTGTGGGCCAGCCGCCAATTGCTCCCGAAAACGCCGTTCACTACGACACAATTGGGCCACTGCCCGCAGCGCCAGACCAAGCGTCATGGGGACAAATATTTGGCGAAACTGTTCACCGGCGAGCTTGGCTGCATCAGGCTTGAGCCAGGCTTGCATCTCCAGCGTCAGCGCGACGAAAGTCTTCATCTTACCGAGGGCGCTGAAGCCTTTGGTCGGCAACGGCGGAAAGGTCTTCTGCTCCAGGAAAGTCGCCGCGGCCTGCCCATCAGTCAGGAAAAGCAATTCGATGCCCGCCGACGTACTGCCTCCGGGAATGTACTCGCAGCCCCCGGTGGTGAAGAAGTAGCTCGCGCTCAGTCCTGAGCGTGTTTTGAAGCAAACGGAAAAATGATTATCCTTGAGGAGCGCCTGCGCCTTGGGCGAGGCTTTGATCACTGCATCCAACGTGGGCAGCACCGCGTGCAAGAACAAGCGGGTTTGGATGTGTTGGAGGGCAGTAGATTTCATCGGCTTTCCTGGGACAGTGAAACAAGCTTTCTCAAAATGTCCAGCGGGTGTTGTTGGGGTCGGAGCAGGACCATCTTCGCCCGAGTCTCGGCCAAAGTCTTTCGGTTGTCCACCAAAGGCTTAATAAGGCCAGACAATTGGCTGGGCCGATTCATAACAAAGTCGACCCCATGTGAGCGCATAAACTTCACGGTAATCCATTCCTGCGGCATAATCCCGCCTAGGCCATTGAAAATGATCGGGCAGCCCGCCAAAATGCTCTCGCTCGTCGTGCCGGTGCCAGGGCGCGCTACTACTGCTGAAGAACACTGTAGCAGATTAAACATCTCCGTAAAATAAGGCAATGGCTTGACTGGCAGCTCCGGATGGGCCTTCCCCCAGTTTTCAACCGCGCTAAATGCTTCCTGGCTCCGCCCGCATAAAGCGACAATCTGTGGACGGACTCGCGACTTTGCCAGCGCTTCAAGCAACACCAGATGGTTATTTGCGCTGTTGGCCCCCGTTGCGAGGACTAGGATAAATTTATCTGGGTCCAGCCCCAGTTTGCTGATAATCCACTCACGCTTCTCGTCTTCGGATAACGAACGATCCCAGAAACCAGGGTTGAGCATGAACCCACCCACATGATTCCGCGCGTCTGCCATACCGAGTTCTTTGGCCCAGTCGCAGGTTTCCTGAACTGCACCAAAAAAGCCGTCGCTCTCGGGATTGACCCAATGTTTACTGAAGCCGTAACCGCCAAAAAGCTCTCCGCAATAAGTAACACATTTCACCTTGTCCGCACCCAAGATTTCCTTGGCCAAGGCAAAAAAACCGTGGTTGAGGTGTGCGTGCGTGCTGACGATAATGTCGGGCTTCACACGATTAAGAACTTCGGCAAAACGTTCGCGTCCCTTAATCGCCGAGGACTTGCGGTGCATAGAAGCGATCTCCAAGAAATTGAAATACGCGTGATGTAGCCAAGGGCAATGCAGTTGGATCCAGTTATACGTTTCAACACCGAACTTATAGAGGCCGTCCAGGCTCTCAAGCGTCTGAAAAACTTCGACTTCAATCCCCTGTTCGGCAGCACTAGCATGCTCAGCCCAAGCTTTAATCGACCGCGCGCGCATGTCGTGACCACCTCCGGTGCTTGATGTCAGGACCAGTAGTTTCACGATTTTTTCTTCTTCTTTTTGCCGACCTTGGTTTTTTTATCGCTCCTTGATTTCTTATCGTCTTTTGACTTCTTCTCGGCCTTGGGCTTTTTGACAGTCTTTGCTTTCTTAACGCTTTTCTCTGTCTTGGCGTCTTTGGGTTTGGCGGCACTTTTCGTTTTCTTGGCCGCTGATTTTTTCTTTTTTGCGGCACTGGCGGCTTTCTTAGCAGCTGCTTTTTTCGCCGTCTCCCGCTGCTTTTTATTAATCAGCTTCTTTAGCTTGGGCCGACTATCGCGAGCGACGATATAGCCCACGCAGCGCTTGCTGCCACAGCGGCAGGGATGATCGAGAAAGCACTCAATGTCATAACCATAGTCGAAGGAGAGCTCTTCGTCCTTGGCAATGTCCCGCTTGGCGTGAATGAAAATGCGGTCATCCTCATTGATGGCCTCGCAATTTTCCTCACAGCTATGGTTGATGTATTTGGCCGGATTGTTCTCAATGTTGCCGTCGAGGTCGTATTCTTCGTTCAGGTCGAATACATAGACGAGGCCCGCGTCTTTCTCGCGTGCTTCCGCCTCCCAATCCAAGCAACGTTGGGTCGACTCCGCCTTGGGAATGAGCTCACCAAGGTATTCGATAATTTTCTCACCCTCACGGATGTCCGCCCGCGCAAACATACCCTGCTGGTGAATGGAGGAGCCGCGCAGCTCCCAAAGTTTGCCTTTCTTGCCCATGATTAGAAAGCGCGCATTGAAGCCGCCAGCAGCCAATGAAACAAGCGCAATCTAGCTGAGAAATGACACATCACCGGATTCGTGCGCATCAAACCAAGCGAATATATGCCCGTTGCGCATGTATCAGTGCCTCGGATCACAAAAAAAGCGCCCCCCCCAAGGAGGCGCTTTTCGCTAAAAATTTCGCTCAAACTTAGCTCTGATACGGAGGCAGTTCCTTGGACACACGGTTGCCAGTGAAGTTCATATACTTCGGCGTCCCGTTTTCGTAAGGCACTTGCACTTCGCCCTGAATGAGCGGGCTGGCGTATTTGTAGAACTGGAAGTTGATGCTGACACCGTCTTCGTTGATCCACTGCGTTGGGAAGGGCTTCTCGTTGTTCGCCACGTCCTCAAGGTTAGCCATACCGGTTTCGCTGCCGTAGAAATCGCTATCGGTGCGGATCAGAGTGATCATCTTGTCGGTGTGGCCATCAACGGCGGCCTTGACCGCTGCTGTGCCCGCCAAGAAGGCTTCGTCGTTGTCCGTCTGCGAAGAACAATGCGCTGCAGCGCGCTGAGCGATGCCGAGCTTACAAGAGCGTGCCTTGACGCCACCCAGATGCTGCTCACAGAGGTCGCGGAGGTATTCACCAACGCCACCCAGGGCACTATGGCCAAAGGAGTCTTGTGAACTGCCAGCAGCAACGAAGTTGCCGTCTTGGTCAGTCAAGCCTTCGCCCACAACAACCATGCAATAAGGCGACTTGCGGAGTACTTCCTGAACCCGGGCAATGAAAGCCGTTGGGTCAAAGCGCACTTCCGGCATCAAAATCAGATGGGGTGGATCGTCCACTTCGTTGCGACGCTTAGCGAGGCTAGCACCAGCAGTGATCCAACCAGCATTGCGGCCCATGACCTCAACGATAGAAACAAAGTCGTGGCGGCCCATGCTCTCGTTATCGAGCGCAATTTCCTTAACCGTGGTGGCGATGTACTTAATTACGCTGCCATAGCCGGGGCAATGGTCCGTAATCGGCAAGTCGTTGTCCACAGTCTTCGGAATGCCAATGACGCGCAGGCCATAGCCACGCTCCTTGGCGAGCTTGGAAATCTTGTTGGCAGTATCCTGCGAGTCGTTGCCGCCGATATAAAAGAAGTAGCGAATGTTGTGCGCCTGGAAAACCTGGAGCACGCGCTCGTAGTCTTCCTGACTCTTCATCTTATAGCGGCAGGAACCAAGCGCGGATGAAGGCGTGTAACGCAGGCCGCGGATGGCTTGCTGAGATTCTTCCGCTAGGTCAATCAGCTCTTCGTTCAGGATGCCCTGAATGCCGTTGAGGCCGCCGTAAATTTCTTCGATGCACCCATGATTGAGCGCCTCGGTGACGACACCAGCGAGGCTGGCGTTAATGACTGCGGTCGGACCGCCCGATTGGGCGACTAGGACATTGCCGGTAAGTTCTTCTGACATAGTTGAATTGGTATCGGGATCTGGAAGCAAAACGGGAGAGATTGCCGTCGCCCTTTTTGTGATGCAACTTAAAAAACGGCAGTGATTTTGAGGCAAAATGCTCCATCTCTCCCCCCTACATTCATAATAGCAATGGCCATAGCTGCTTAAAACAAGACTAGACCCGACTTTCCCCCTGACGAAAAGCACAGCCAGATGTGCAAATACCGTTTACTTTGCTTGGCGTTGTAGAAACGATTAAATTCTCTCAAAACTATTCATTCCTCAAATTCTCCCATATGAACAAATCACTGCTGCTTGGCTGTGTATTGATTGCTAGTTCGCTGTCCTCACAGGCAGCCCTCATACTCATCATCGATGTAACGGACCCTACGGCCGCCACCTTCACCCCTGGGCCCGACCTGCCTAGTGCAGCTTCCTCCGGCTGGAACTATACCAGCGGTTTCACCCTGTTGGAGTTCTTTACCAGTGCCCCGGCTAGCCCAATCGCCCGAGACGGATCAGGAGATCTAACAACACCAAATGTTTCACCCGATTTTTCTCCCAGAGGTTTCGCATCTGCATCTCTGCAATCCCCAAGTGGCTTTAATATCTACAATTATGGCAACCGGGGTACCGTGGATATCACCACATCGGCACCGGCCTTTTCCGGCTCGATGACGTTCGATTTTACGCCCTATTTGGCTTCACTCACATTTAATGCACTAGGTGTTGAGCGTGGCATTCAAGGCGGAGACTTCGGTGCGATTGGCCCCGTCTTCGGCAACTACGTCATTGTTTCCAGCGCCATCCCTGAACCTTCAACCTACATCGCCATAGCGGGCATGTTTGGCTTGGCAGGCTTCATTGGCCTCCGCCGCTGGAAGGCGGGCAAAACGCAGCTACCGAAAGTCGGGTAAATCACGTCCCCCGCCGTCCTGCACAGACATCACCAACCGGTTCGCTAGCCAAATCAACCGTTCACACCCACCCAGTAGGTGCAATGCCGCGGCTTGCTCCTCACGATTGGCTAACGTCGCGGGTTCCAAAAAATTCTCCCGCAAACGGGCAAGTGCCCCCCCCCCATCAGCGGAAATCATGAGCGCCAGATCCAGATCATCGGGGTCTTGCGAAAGGATTGCGTCGAGAATCGTCAGCCACGCGGCCTCAAGCCCCTCCAGTGTTCGATGACCCAGAGAATCCGGGCCACCAGCGTATTGCTTCGCTCGCGGCAGGACTTGGAAGAATTCTCGTTCCAGCGCGCAGAGCAAATCATGCCGTTCCAGCGCACGGGCCAAACCGCCAGCTAAATCACCACTTTGCCGCTGGTCCATCAACGCATGTAGCACTTGGGACACCTCGTCAGTCACTTTAGTAAAATCACGGTGGCGAGGCAATGCCGTGGCCAACGCGTTACCCGACAACCCACTCGGCAGACGAAAATACTGCGATAAACGCGCGGCCAGCCGACGATGTTCCTGGGCAATCAAATCCAGGCAAGCAGGCGGGTCCTCCTCACAACGAGGATACAGATAGCGCGGGCGGTCATCCGACTCATTAGAGTCTGGCGGATACTTCTGCAAAAGCATGCGTTCCATCCGGCGCTCTATTATAACCACAACCAAGCTCGCGCCCACGCACCAGATCAGGTTCGTCAACGCCAGCTGCTGCGCTAACGGGAGATTCGTCAGCTTAAGAGCCGCCAAAACAAGTGGGACGCCGCCCCAGACCTCGATGAAAAACAGCGGCACGAGCAACAGCGTGCCCAACCAACCATAATACACCTGAAACATCGCCATCTGCTTCGCCGTTCCCTTGAGGCGCAGCGTCAGTATGTGTGTAATCAGGCTCGCGCCAAGGTTGACCCCGTAAATCGCAATCACCGCCTCGTCTTCACCGAGGACCCCAGCCTGAGCCAAGACAATCGTCACCAGTACCACGGCGTTGCCCGATTGCGCCAGCACGGTCAACAGCACACCAACGAAGAACACCACCAAATATTGCCCATGCGCGGACTCCATCAACTCTCGGAACCAGTCATACTGATTCAACTGCGCCCCGGCATCCTGCATCAGGAAAAGGCCGTAGAACAGCAGCCCAATCCCAAAAATAAACCCCACCGCGTGCCGCCAATTCTTGGGCTGCTGGAAGGCGTAAAGAATTCCCGCAACCCCCATCACATAAGCCGTGAACACATTCAACGGCAGCGTCAGGAAGAAAATAAGGACGCAAGTACCAGGATTAGACCAATTCAACGCCGTCAACGCTCGACGCGCAGGCAAAAGCCCAGTGTTCACGAGACTAATCGCCAAATAAGTCACTGCCGAAGCCGTCTGGGCAACTGCACCAATGCAAAATCCCCACCAACCAGCCTTCCATGGATTATCCGTGAGCCCAGCAAAGACGTCCCGCAACCGTCGGCCCGCCAAGGCCCGTAGATGCCGATCCAGCAACGCCGTCCCAACAAAAAAGAGCCCAAGGCCCGCCAACATGGATCCAATCAAGGCCGACATGCGCGAGACATTGGGACAATATCTCCCTGAAATCCAGCACTTTAAGTCTGGATTTCCATCAATAGCAACGGATTGGCCCTCGCCACTGCCACCTATCTAGTCATCGACAAGTGACGTTTTCCGGGATCCGATTTAGAATCCTATCCCAATGAGGATTAATACCATGAGAAGGCCCATTCCACCCACAACAAGAGCGAGCATGAGCTTTTCCCTTTTATTCAGGTGCACGCCTTCTTCGTAGGTGTTGGGTTCCCCATGGTCGGGGAAATGCGTTTTAGTGTCCATGATTACAATATAACCGAGAACACCGAAATTGCCAAGCATGCCTGCCGCTAATAGACATGCTAATGCTGACGCAAACCCTCTTCTAATCAGCGCCCGATCTGATATTCCACCGTCACCACAAGCTTCACCACTTTGTCAATCGTCTCGGTGTCGTAAATGCCCCAGCTTTCAGTCTCGGTCGAATTTTTCTTGGTGATCTGGATCACTCCCTGGCGCGCGGCTACCAGTGGGCCAAGTTTTTCCCCCGAGCTATCGGCCATAATCTGAGCACGCTCCTTGCCATTGGACGTCGCCTCCTTGACCAACTCCAATTTTATCCCGTCCAGATCGCTAACAAAGAAGCTGGGGCCGCTCACTTCAATTCGCATGCCATCAGCATTAAGGTCATACAAGGCGCGCCCGAGTTTCTCCAAGCCCGTGACGTTCTTCGTGTTAAAACGCAGACTACGCGACACTTGATAAAAATCGACGACATTAGTTTTCTTCCCCGCCGCATTCAGTTTAGCCACCGACTGAACCGACGTCGGCAGCTCGACTGATTCAATATCGGCACCCAGAATCCCAGTCGATAGGGCCTGCACTTTCTTCAGTGCCTCACCAGCAGACTCATAAGCCTCGGCATTCGTCTGGCCGGTCGTAGTCACATAGGCCGTCAGACTGCCCGCATCCGCTGAGACTGGTCTTTCCGCGTATCCCTTGACCACAATTGGTTCAGCGTGATGAATCGTAACCCAAGGCTTCGCGACGATCACTGCCGAAATAATGAGTGCACAAACAGCCGATAAACAGATAAAAAAGACGCGCATGTTTTTTAAGACTGCGCACCGTTTCATTCGTTCAAACTTTGCAGCACAAAGTTATTCGCAATCCAAAACAGGCATCGACCATCAAACGACCGTAATTTTTCCAAACTTGATTTGGCAGCGCAGGCGCGTGCCAGCGCCGCAGTTTCATTATTCAGGCAGCATGACGCATGCGGCACGGGGACGCGCCTGCACTACCAAATCATGCGGCGACGTGGAATACGCAAAAACTACCGCAGAGACATCAAGAACTGGGCGTTGGTCTGCGTTTTCTTGACGCGCTGGATGAGCATCTCCATCGCCTCGACGGAGCCGACGCCCTTCATCGCACGACGCAGACCGTAGACCTTCTGCATTTCGTCCGGGTGGTAGAGTAGTTCTTCCTTGCGGGTGCCACTCTTTTCAAACGAGAGAGCTGGGAAGACGCGCTTGTTGGACAGCTCGCGGTCGAGGTGCAGCTCCATATTGCCAGTGCCCTTGAACTCCTCGAAGATAACCTCGTCCATCTTACTGCCGGTTTCGACGAGCGCCGTACCGAGAATCGTCAGGCTACCGCCATCCTCGATGTTACGGGCTGAGCCAAAGAAACGCTTGGGCTTCTGCAAGGCGCTGGCCTCCACACCACCAGAAAGGATCTTGCCACTGCTGGGCATCATCGTGTTGTAGGCGCGAGCAAGACGAGTGATCGAGTCGAGCAGGATGATAACATCCTTACCGGCTTCCACCATGCGGCGGGCCTTCTCGCTGACCATTTCCGCGGCGTGCACGTGGCTTTCGGCGGACTCGTCAAAGGTCGAAGAAATAACCTCGGCTCCCTGAACCGTACGCTTGAAATCAGTAACTTCTTCCGGGCGCTCATCCACAAGCAAGACGATCAATTTGACGTCGGGCTTGTTGACGCGAATCGCGTTAGCAATGCCTTGCAGCAGGACGGTTTTACCCGTGCGCGGCGGGGCGACAATCAGCCCTCGCTGGCCAAGGCCAATTGGGCTGAGCAAGTCCACAATGCGCATGGAAATATTGTCCCACTTGCCGAGGCGACCCTGCTCGGACTCCATAATAATGCGCTCCGTCGGGTAATACGGCACGAGCTCCTTAAAGGGAGTCAAATGCAGCGCATTTTCGGGGTCCATCCCCATAACGGTCTCAACCTTGAGCACGAACGGCGTAGTGTCATCTTCGCGCGGAGCGTGGAGAATGACTTCCACTTCGTGGCCACGCTGAAGCCCATATTTATTGAAAAGCGGCGCGGCTATGAACGCACTTTCAGTGCGCAAACGATAGCTGTCCTGAGCGAAAACGAGGAAGCCGAAACCGTCTTCCAACTCTTCCACGATACCCGTAGCCTTGATCGTGCGTTTTTCGGCACCAGCGTGGTCGAGAATGGCACGGAGTAGCTTGCGGCGGCTCGGTGGGCCTTCCGTGGAGACGCCGTTTTCCTTGGCCCATTTCTCCATTTCAGGCACCTTGAGTGCGTAAATTTCGTTATAGTCGAGAACTTCGCCCGTAGTGACTTCTTCAGTCAGTTTCGTAAGGGCATCGGTATCGCGGAAGATGTCCCACTCGGCCAAGCTATCAAAAGACGGCGGATCAACATCGTCCTCGTTTGCGGCTTCAAAATCTTTCTGCCAGCCACCCTTCCTTTTCTGGAAAGGTGGGCCGCCTGGACCAGAGTTACCAAACCGATCCTTTTTCTTAAATTTCTTGTTCTTGTCGAAGCGATTCCCCTGATTGCCACCTTGGCCACCGCCACCCTGCTGATGCTGTTGCCGATTGCCTTTCTGATGAGGATGCTGACCGCGATTTTGGTCACCACGATCATTACGTCCACCACGATCATTACGATCGCTGCGGTCATTGCGGTCATTGCGGTCGCCGCGATCATTACGATTCTGACGATTGTCTTGCCGCTGACCCTGTGGACGGTTGTCACGACCATCACCGCGATCATCGGAGTCGTTGTCACGTTCGTCACGTTCATCACGTTGATTGCGGCCCTGGCCTCGGTTACTCCGACCTTCCCTTGCTGGACGGTCCTCGTTCCGACTTCCACGGTCTTCATTACGTGGAGCACCGTCTTCATTGCGTGGCGCGCGGTCTTCCCGATCTGTTCGGGCGTTTTGCCGGGGCTCGTTGTCGTCGCCGTCATTCTTGTCGTGACGCGCTTCACGAGGCTTCTCCTGTCGGCTTTCGGTCTCTTGCTCAGCCTGGCGTTCACTGCGCCAAGCGCGGTCGCCGTAGTCGTCCATATCGTCGGGATCCGCAGAAAATGTTTCGGGTATCTCGTCCTTGTCTGCTTTATCTACCTTCGCAGGTTTATTAACCTTCGCAGGCTGCTCAACCTTGTCTGCCTTCTCTTCTTTCTCCGGCTTGTCCGACTTTGGTTCAGCAGTCTTTTTCCGGGCGCTTTTGCGGGCCGTTTTCTTGGCTGCGCGCTTGCGGGCGACTTTTTTCTTAGGAGCAGGCTGCTCGGCATCGGCCTCCTGGAGGTCGAGTAATTGCTCTTCGGTGTCACTCATAGGTAAATAAAAACCGGTAACCGGGTTAGCGGATAAAAAAAGAATTACAGGCTGGTAAACAGAAACCAGCTCATGGAACAAAAGATTAAGAATTCGGGGGAAGCTGTCGTAGCATCTCGGACGCGCGTTGAACTTGGCGCTGAAGGAAATCGAATGAACCGGGATTCGAAAGGACAATATTAGCGCGACGCACTTTGTCCATCACCGGCATCTGGTTGTTAATTCTGGCAAGGGATTGCTCGCGGTCAAGCCCTTTAGCAGCTAATCGCTCCAACTGGATGGATTCCGGGGATTCTACGCAAACAGTGACATCAAAGCTGTCTGAGAGGTCTTTTTCAAACAAAAGCGGGACCTCAACCAGCCAGTCCGCAGCGGGATCAGCAGCCAAAGCCCCTTGCCACGCCGCCCGGACCCGAGGCAGCACCTGCCCCTCCCACCAACGTAGTTCAGCCGCATCATGGAAGACTTTTCCGGCGATAAATGACCGATTAGCACCCCCCTCAGACAAAAGTGCCCCCCCCCCCCATCGACTGCGTAAAGCCGAGTGCAAATCGGGGTCTGTCGTCAGTAATTCGCGGACAATCTCATCGGAATCAAGTCGCTGCCAGCCCAGCTCGGCGAAGCATTTCCCCGCCGTAGATTTACCGCAACCAATGCCACCTGTGAGGCCTACGCGCATACTGCAATAGGCTCGATATTCATCGCTGCTGTAAAGCAAAAATCACTGGCTTACTTGGCATTGGCCCTTTTCTCCATCTCTTCCCAGTGGTCTTGGCAGTAGCCATCGCCAGCAAGGTAGGAAAATTCCAAATCAGGGTCATCAAGGTCCGTCTTGTTACAGATCACGCAACGGTGAAAGGCCTCTTCCGCTATGGCCTTTTGCTGTTTTTCATGACTCACGCGGCGCTGTTTGACTTTGGCACCCTGCATAAAGCTTCGCCCAAAGAAAATGACGATATTACCCAGCGCGGCAAATATCAACGTCCAATCAACAATGCCTTGGGCAGTGATTACCCAAAGGGCGAAGGTGATCAGCGCCAGCCATTTGATCTTCACCGGTAATACGAAATACAGTAGCAGCTCAAAATTGGGGAACAAAATCGCAAATGCGAACGTGATGGACGTCATCACGTACATATTGGTAACCATGTGGCTGGGGCGAATGAGTCCCGGCAATATCACCCAATTAATCAGCCCAGCAATCACCGTGCAAGCCAGCCCAATCAGGAAAAACAGATTAAACCGAAACTCGCCCCACTGATGCTCCAGCGCACTGCCAAATATATAAAACAGATACCAGTAGAACACTAGGAAGATCGGGCTCATCGCTACGAGCGGCGGTTCCAGAATAAAGGTAAATACCCGCCAAACCTGCCCCCCCAGCACGTCGTCCGGGTAAAACATCAGGTTATCGACCGGGAAAGTCGTAAACAGGCCAAGTCCGTAGACAGTAATCTGCCCCACCATGATCCAGAAGGTGAGGTTGTGAATTGCAAAGCGTCCAAAACGCTTTTCCAGCTTGTCGAGCCAAGTCATAAAGCGCACCAGCAAAGACCCATTTGCCGCTGGTTCAAACTTTAAAGCACGGGCAAAGCGTTTAACTCAGGCAGGTGATGGCCAAATCCCGCATCACGGATTGCTGGTCGGTGGGCTTACGCATCAGGTCCTCAAAGGCGCGGGTAAAGGCGATCTGGAAGTCTACGAGCTGCTTCAGCTTCAGTTTTGCCGATGGCGGTGCGACCTTGTTCCCCAGATACCAAAGGTTCTGCGTGAAGACATTGAAGTTACTTTTGGCGTCGAAAGTGCCGAAGTGCTGCTGATATTTCCGTGCCGCCGCCTCGAATGGCCCTTTGCCGAAGCCCCGTGGGCCAAGGCTAATCTCACCCGAGTCCATGAGAACACGCAATTGGATCATCAGTCGGTTGCGGCCCTGCAAATTGCTGATCAGCGGACGCGCCTCTTTGTGGATAAAGAAATATCGCCGGAGGGCATCGAGCGTCCAATTCAGATCAAGGGCGAAAAACGCCTCCACTGCTTCAAAGAAATCACCCTCTCCGAAATGCGGGACCATCTGGATGACCAGCTCGTCAGTGATCTCCCCCCCCTCCGAACCGAGATAGGTCGCCAATTTGCGCGCCTCCTCAAGCACGAGTCGGGTATTCCCACCCACCAGGCCGATCAAGGCCTGCGAGGCACCATGCGTAAAGCTGACCTTCAAGCGTTGGCTTTCGGCCGACAGCAAATCGAGCAGGAAATCGTCACTGGTGCCGGATTTTAAATCGGTATAATCTGAATTTTTGGCGAACCACTTAAATTCCTTACGCCGGCGGTCCACAGGGTGCGCCGTGATAAGCACATCTACCCCTGCTGGGTCCAAGCGCGCCAGTTCCTCTTGCCACTCCGTCACCAGCTTCTTGGTACCCTCGGCGCGGCCAGTCACGCTGTCCGCAAAGAAATTCACGTCTTTAAGCCAAACAACCTTCTTGTCGCCAAACATCGACATCGTCTGCGTTGCCGATCGAAACTGGTTCAACGCAGACTCGACTTCGCCCATGTTCTGGGCCGCCCCGTCGATCGTCTCCTTGGAGAAATCGTCAGCAAGGTCTTTGGTTTTTTCGGCAAAAACCGCCTGACCCTCACGGGTCACCAGGAAGTCATCGTCGCCGCAAATGAAGGTGAAAGGTTTCATGGACTCATGCACTACAACTAAGCGTTACCCCGCTGGCAAAACGAAAAACATTAATAGCCGAAGCCATAGTTGAGCAGCAGTAATAACAGAACCCAGTTCACGACATAAGTTACCGAGCGTGCGATCAGCGCAATCGTCATTGCCGTAGTAGCCCGTTGAACATCGGTAAACAGGACGATGAGGCCCGACAAAGCCAGGTAATTAATCGCCTGGTTGACCTCCCACATATCAATGCCTACCGCCGCCATTAAGAAATCGACGCCAAGCGCCACAAGCGCCATCGACAGGCTCAGGGGCAATAGTTGCTTCCATAGCACTGGAAAGCCTTTATTTTCAAAGGCAACCTTGAGGATGAATAGCGTGAGGACGAATTGAATGATAACCGAGATCGCCAGCTCAATGGCCTTCTGCATAGGCGTGAGCTCATACTCTTCATAGTCTTCCCACTCATCCCATTCGTCATATTCTGCCATGTCTTCGTCGAAAACCACGTCTTCGGCCTCCGCCAAATCATTGGATGCGTCTTCAACAGGGGGGGGGGCTGCGACTGGTTGAGGGTCGGGTTCCACCACTGAAGGGGGGGG
>NZ_BMXG01000027.1 GCF_014651635.1 Cerasicoccus arenae
ACCACAACTGTCACGCTTCAAACCTGTATCAACGATCTCGACATCCATAAGAGCAGTTTAGCAAATCAAAGCGAATCGAGGAAGGCGGTCGAAGCCCGGACGCTTACATCGATCCCGGCTGCCCATGGCAGAATGGATTCGTCGAGAGCTTCAACGATAAGTTTCGCCGTGAATGCCTCAACCGGGAGCTCATCTACACTCTGAGCGAATCACGCGTCATCTTCGATGATTACCGCCAGCTGCATAATCACGAAAGCCCGCACCGATCTCTGGGCTTGCTCACCCCAGCCCAATTTGCCAAACAACAATCCACAGGTTCTGGCTCCGTTCGGCCTACGGCCTCTCTACGCCAGAACCTCAAAAACACAACCAACCCAGTAAACAACAACCCGACTGGAATCTTCTCATAACAAGTGGGCCAAAAAGGGGGACTCAGCCACTGAATTGCCATAAAAGTGTATGTGGATTTTCGAAAGATATATTGTTGACATCCGCAACTTAACGTAACCGTATCCTGACTAACGTCATTTTAATCAATGAGAAATATTTTATCATTATCATTAGTCGGACTAATGCCCGCACTCGCACTCGCACAGCTTTCATTTGAGCAATATGAAGGTTATACCACCGGAGTATTTAGCGCGGGGGCATTAATTATAAGAGATGGTAGTGCTGAAATCACCAATTTGAAATCACTGGATGGTGCTCAATCCGCTTGGCTATTAGCAGAAAGCAATGGGTTATCGGCGCAGTGGCCCTACCTGCCAGTCGCTGTGACTGGTAACTCAGCGGTGAGTTACCTCAGCTGGGCGATAGAAACGCCCTTATCGGAAAACGAGCAATTCTATGATTTTTCCGCCGATGGCGCTTATATAAGGCTCGCACAGGAGTCGGGCGTTTTGTCCATGTCTGTTTATGATCCTACTGTGGTATCGACGGATTCAGAGCAGCCAGGGCAAGCGTATGTAGTCTATTCGGTTGAACTGACTTCCGGTCAGAATTGGAGCCGCTTGACGATCCGTTTCGATCATCAGAATGGTTATTGCGATTTCTACGTGAATGGGCAAATCGTCGCTGCCGATTTTCCGCTGGTGCAGGGGGTTACTGCTTTGAGCATTGAGACGACACCAGGAAGCGAACTTTATTTAGATCGCATGGCTTCCTTGGATCAGCCGCTTGACTTTGCGGACATTGACCGTGATGGCCTGCCCGATGATTGGGAGACGGCAAACAGCTTAGCCGTTGGGATTGTCGATCGTTACTCCGATAAGGATGGAGATGGGGAAAGTAATCTATTGGAGCTGATGAACGGGACTGATCCCGCCGAGGGAATAGGGGGAGCAACTGCCAATTCGGAGCCCTTGGGGGGATTGACCATCTTCATTGCTGGACGTGGCTTTTTCACGGTGAATGAGCAAGCGGATCGCTCTCCATTAGTAAGAAAATAACGGGTCTATTGCCCAGTTAGCATTAATTTGATTTTATGAAATTCATTAAGCATCCAGTCGTACGCGGTTTCGCATTCGTTTTATTTTTAGGAGCAGGCATCGCTTACATAGGGGTCTGGGGTATTCGCTATAAAGAAAAGCAACGTGAATGGGTGCTGCCAGAGCGCACAACAGAGCTTACTTTCTCGGAAAGAATGTTCGAAGATCCGGAATCGATTGAGAAGGTGTCGGTGCGAGTGGACACGTTGGTAGATATACCAGCGGTTCAAAGTGAGTTTGCAGCGATCGCAACCTACTCGGATACTCCTCGTGAAGCGGGTTCTCCTGATCATGAGCAGATGAATCGGTATGTCTCAACTTGGGATGGATTGCGTGATCCAGAAGTGAGTGATCCGCACTCGGAAACCAATCGCCAGATGGCGAAAAATCTCATGGCAAAGCGCCAAGCTCGTCTGGCAGCAGCAACGCCTCAAAATGTAGAGAATTAATACTTTTCAGCTAATAGTATGTTACGTTTACGCCAACTGACTCTTTACTGCGGATTAATCACGCTGCTGGGTAGCAATTTCGCTCAGGCGGCGAACTTGGTTACGGATGCCAATAAACTAACGCCGGGTAGTCTTCCAGGTTCGATTGTCGTCGATAATACCGGAACTGCGAACTATAGTATTCCCTTGTCGGTCCCACCGGGTCGTGCAGGCACGCAGCCAGATCTTAGTCTGATTTATTCTAGTGGCGGTGGCGACGGGATACTCGGGATGGGTTGGTCAATAGGTGGACTGTCTGCTATCACGCGTGCCCCAAATACCGAATTGGATAACGATGGCTCCAATACCTTTATTCCTAAAGGAGTCACGATGGACCGCACGGATCGATTTTTAATCGATAATCAGCGGATGGTTCTGGTTTCCGATGGGGGTGCCTCATCCTCCTATGGAGCAGCGGATACGGAATACCGCACGGAGGTAGAGAGCTTTTCGCGAATTTACGCACGTGGACAAATCACGGGCCGGGGGCCTGAGTTTTTTGAGGTGGATACGAAGTCCGGCTTGAAAATGATGTATGGCGACTTTTTAGGACTGGGGGGCTCGGGAAATAGTAGTTCATTCATTCCGGAAAGCAGCCCAGGTGACGCCGTCCTCACTTGGAGTATTGATCGAATCACTGATTCTGCGGGCAATTACATTGATTTTAACTATCTGCATGATCCATCGGCGACTGGAGCGGATGCTCAACAGCAGCAACTTGATGAAATCGTTTACACCTACCACGAACTGCAGTCTGGCTATGCGGCGCTCAACCGCGTGAAATTCAATTATGTTTTACGCGATACTGTTGCAGTGAACGAAGATTCCGCTCCGGTTTATGTGGGAGGCGCTAAAATCCACATGACTCGCCTCTTGGATTCGATCAGTGTGCAGCAGCGGGCAAGCGGTGGCTCGAGTTGGGTTGATGTATGGGAGTATCGTTTACAATACGAAGCAAGCCCAGCGACTGGCAAACCGCGCTTAGTGGCGATTCAGCAAGTCGCTGATGGCGGCGATCTAGCAATCAAGGAAACGGCGATTACTTATCTTACCAACACCGCTCCAGATTATGAAGAAACCAACGTCGGACAGATGAACTGGTTTTCTAACAGCCGTTACATCCCCGCCGATATGAATGGTGACGGTCGCACAGACTTAATTCATCAGTACAGTGTCAATTACTCTGATGGCGCGGGTGACTATAATCTCGTCAAGTTTTGGCAGAATGATGGAGTCGATAGTCAAGGGAACGTGGTATGGGATAAATCAGATTCTTGGGAGGTTACTCGTTTGACGACAGACTCTGGAGTGTTGAGTTCTGGAGCCGATGCCCGAGTACTCCAGACTGCTCAATTGGTATTAGGGGATTATGATGGTGACGGCATGACCGATATTTTGAGTGTTAGCTATGCCGGGGAGAATCTTGATAGTAATGGCAATCCGACATATGCCTACCGGCGGCGTCAGCTTTATCTCAATGAGATGGACACTATCGGTCAGATTGGTCGCCGTGATGCGCAGGGTGATTATACCAAAAATCCTAATTGGTCTGATCAGGGACAAGGTATCGATTGGAATTCAGGATTCGCTAACGGATATGTCTATAACGGAAGCTTGGATAAATACATTGCGACGGACTTGGACAAGGATGGCATAACGGAAATCATTTGGATCAAATATCTGAATTCCAATGTCACAGAAGACTTCCATATTTATCTGTGGGACACGCCCAAAGAGGATATTTATGATCCAATTGACCCGTATAATCCCCGGAAGGTAGATTTTTTCACCGATGAAACTGAAATGATCGCCTTTGACGATAACTATGTCGAGGTCTGGGATGAATCTCGTGCGGTGATGGGGGATGTCAATGGCGATGGCATTGATGATTTGGTTTTAGAGAATCGCTACTCAACTGGAAACAAGACACGCACTCGCATATTCATTACCAAGCGTAACGCGAGCACTGGAGATTGGTATTTTGAGGCACCGACCGGAAATTATGACAAGATTGATAGTGTTACTAATTCTTGGGCGGAGCATGACCTGCTTCAGTTTGCTGACATTAACGGCGATGGACGCTCCGAGTTAATCAGAGGTGTACCCAAGCTAACTAATCAGACGAAGTATTACCATTACTGGGGTGGCGGTCCGACATCGAATACTTTTTATTCGATATTCGATTATCGTTACCACTATCCTCACGAAACCAACAGTAACGATCCTGATTATTGGACACCTGAGTTGTTGCCTTTATGGTATACTCGCTGGTGGAAAGTTGGAGTGGGATACTACTCTTACGCAAAGAATAAGTCGCTCTATGATGGCACACTGGCATTGAAGGTCTATTTGCAAAAGGGTGACGGATTTGATCTTTCAACTCCTCTTCAGGAGAACGTTACGATATTTCAGCAGACCTTCACTTCTATTGATGATCTTCGATTCTTTTTCCATGATGAGACTGGCGATGGACGTCAGGACCTCATAGCCGTGAATGTAGGCAGTGATAATGATGGATTTGTTAGGATTTTTGCATCTGATGGCGATCCATCGGGGGGTGTCTTCACTATTGATGTTAGTGAGCCATCGGAGATGCAGGGCTTTGACAACGATGCGGACTGGATTATCACCGATTTTAACGGCAATGGGTTTCCTGAAATCACTCAACTCGCCAAAGGCAACAACGATTCAATTCAGTTTGAGAAGTTCACGGCTCCGGGAGATCTGATGAAAACAGTAACGAATGGGCATGGAGAAAAGACCGAACTGGTGCACCAGACTTTGGCATATGACCCCATTTATTCTGGAGCCGCTCAAATTCTGTATCCAGTGGTTAATTTTCGTGGTCCACGCTGGATCGTTTCAGATTTGTTCAAGGATACCGGTTATCCAACGGGTTCCGGTGGCGATGTTCAATATCATACGATGTATACCTATGGTGGCGCCCGGGTGCACATGCAAGGTCGAGGATTCCTCGGTTTTCAGACCTTTGAGTCCTATGATCCACAGACCAAACTCTCGAAGATCGATATTCTGGAACAGGCTTATCCGATGACTGGGATGACCGCGCAAACGAGTACCTACTATGATCCTGATCCATTGAATTCGGGCGATGAGCGGATACTGAGTCGGGCGGACAATACAGTCCTTTTTGATGGTGTCGTTGGCGGAACTTTTTTCCCCTTTGTCAGTGAGTCCATCGAGTATAAATGGACGAAGGATGATGGTCTGATTAATTCTGACTTGGACCCGGCATCACCGACCTCACATTACGCCAAGATCACCACGCGAAATCGGTTTGACGCCCAGAGTGCCTTTTTAACATCTCAGCCTGCAACCGACAATCCAGCGAACTTCAAGATTACTTGGGGTAATAATGTCTCGATCGAAATCGACTATGGTGCTGACGAGGGCAAGCAGACCACCGTTAATACCTACGACAACAGTTCGTTGGTAGATCCAGATTGGCATCTGGCTCGATTGACGGAGGCTGAGGTGACTGCGACGGCCCCAGACCCGGATTCTTCCGGTTTACTGGCTCACCAGACGCGGACTTCATCCTTTACCTATGATTCTTCAACTGGACTTCTGTTAACCGAGACTATTGAGCCTGGAAAAGGCGGTAATGAAGAATTGTATACTGTTCATGTACGCGACGCTGCGGGACGCATTAACTCGACGACGGTCACGGCACCGGGCGATATGTCTGCTCCAGCCAGAGTGACGACGAAAGGGGGTTTAGATTCGAACTACATGTTCTACACCACGACCACGAATGCACTCGGTCACGCCGAAACGAAGACCTTTGATGCTAAATTTGGCAGCGTATTAACACTAACGGGGCCAAATGGCCGCACTACGGCCTGGGAGTATGATGCACTGGGAAGAGCAATCAGTGAGACGTCGAATGTGGGGACGTCACTAGAGCTCTCTACCGTTACGCAGTACGCATTTGATGCAACGGCTGTATCGATTCCTGCCTCCATTGAGGGGAGTGCTTATCAGGCCGACGCGCTTTATCGCGTGACGACTGTTGGGCCAATTCTCTCCACAAATCTAGCAGCTACGCAGGGCCTAAGTGACCTTCGCACATCTGGTTATGGCATGGTGTCTACCACTTATTATGACAAGATGGGCCGGGAGATTCGATCGGAGTCAGAACAGCTCCAAAGCGGCACCTATGCGAGTGGCCAGACCGTCTATGCCGATGTGCGAGCAGATACTGGATACAATGAAATCGGTCAGGTGGCCTGCGTTTCAAATCCTTATGTTGGTTCGGCCACACAATGGACGAAAACTGTCTACGATGAACTGGGGCGGACAGTAGAAGTTCATGTCCCGGGATCCGGCGGCGGAGTCATTGTAACTAAAACGGATTACGATGGGCTGAGCACGACCGTAACGCGCAACTATAAGTCTGGTGGGACGAGCTCCACCTCGGAAAATCAGCAGGTGATCTCCACGAACAATCTCCGGGGGCAAACGGTGATGGTGACTAACGGCCTTACGGGGAATCTCGATAACACCGTAACGCATGCCTATGATCAATTTGGTAACCTGATCAAGTCAACCAGTCCTGGCAGCAATACTGTGCGCCTGGACTATGACTTGCGTGGACGTAAGATTGAGCAAATCGATCCCGATATGGGAACCTGGGAATATGAATACAATGCCTTTGGTGAATTGATCGAGCAAACAGATGCCAAGGGTCAGGTCACGCAGATGGTTTACGACGTGCTGGGTCGGATGACGGACCGTTACACAGACTACGGAGGTGCCAATCAGGAGCATTCTCAGTGGTTCTATGACGTGGTCGACCCGGCTACAGACGAATACGGACAGCTTCGACTCGAAATTGCCCCTGATGGCTCTCGGAAAAGCTATTTTTATGACAGCTTTGGCCGAATTGACTTTGTGCTCGATAAAATCCTGGTTGATGCATCGGGTACCACGGATCGCTGGAAATTCTATTACTCGGTTAACGAATATGACGCCAATTACGGATGGCTGAGCAAAGCCAGTAGTTACTGGCGCCCTCTTGCGCTGGAGAGCTTGGATTACATGACCTCCGCAACGTGGTTGTATTACTCAACGACTTACCATTCTGACAGCAAAGGCAGTGTGTATGCGGTGGTGGGTGATAAATCCGGTGTTGATGGTACAACTCAAGATACGTTTTGGTGGTTTGATCCAGTATTCAACGATCAAGGACAAATTACCGAGTATGCGATGGGTAAGGATCAGTATGGACAGAAATTGGTGACCACACATCGCACGTATGACCAGGATACTCATAGCCTGTCCACCATTAGTACGGGGGTTGGAACCAACGGTAATGAGATTCAGGACATGGCGTTTGATTTCGATAACCTGGGCAACGTGCTTTACCGTGAGGATAATCGCTCTGGATTTGGACTAAGAGAAGAATTCCTCTACGATGAGCTTAACCGGATGACGCAAAGCAAGGTCATTGGCGGAGCAACTTTAGACTCCTCGTATGATGCGCAGGGCAATATCCTAACACGAGACATTCTTACATCCAGTGGAGTTGATGCGCGGAGCTATACTTATGGCTCATCAAGACCACACGCGGTGACCTCAGTGACTAGCTCTCTGGGATCATGGAGCTATGGATACGACGCAAATGGCTCCATTAAAGACCGCCATGGGGTTACCAATGCGGTGGAGTGGACGGCCTACAATAAGGTCAGCAAAGTCGCAGATGGCTCTGACGAGAGTGTGTTTACTCACGATGCCAATCATTCTCGGATTACTCATACCGTTAAGGAAGGCGGGCAAGACAAACGTAGAACTATCTACAGTGGTGCGGTAGAGCAGATAGAGGAAAAAGTCAGTGGCAACTGGCAGACCGTTCGCACTCGTGTTCATGTCAGCACCCCGACCGGTAGTGGCGTCATTGTGGTGGAAGCTGATACCACTAATAAAGATCTGTGGATGCACACCGACCATCTCGGTAGTATCTGTGAGATTACTGACGATACCGGTAGTATCGTGGAATCCTTCAGCTATGATGCCTGGGGTAACCGCCGTGATTCCTCCGACTGGGGTTGGGTGGATCCGGCCACTTTTGACCCTACAAACACTGAGCGTGGTTTTACTGGCCATGAAATGCTCGATGAAGTCGGACTCGTCCACATGAACGGTCGAATTTACGATGCGTTACTCGGGAGATTCCTAAGTGCGGACCCGATACTGCAATTCCCGAACAACGGCCAATCGTTTAATCGATACAGCTATGTTCTAAACAATCCAATTAAATACAATGATCCAAGCGGACATATTATACCGCTTCTTGCGGTACCTCTTGCAGCCAGTCTAGCTGCCTCAGCTGCCGCTTCGGCGGCGATTACTGCTGCAACTATTGCTGCCATAGTTAGTGTTGTGGGCATGGCGGTCGCGTTTGCTGGCCTTGCGGCATTTGCGACAGTCACGCAGGGAGGATCAACTAAAGATATTTTGATTAATGCGGGGGTTACATTTGCTTCGGCAGTTGGTAGTGCATATATCGGATCAATTTTCAGTAGTTATGCGGTCACTTTTTTTGCGGACACGTTGGCTTTGGGGAATGCCGCTAGCAGTTTCTCTGCATTGGCTCAAGCGACCGCCACAGGACTTTTTCAAGGAGGGCTGAGTGAAGCGACTGGGGGGGATTTTGGAGCTAGTTTTGTATCTAGTTTTGCTGGCACCATTTTGGGGGCAGCAGTTGCGAGTGATACTGCTCAAGGATTACTTAGCCATATTGGTGGAGATAACTGGGTTGGTGGATTGGTTTCCTCGGCAGTTATTGGTGGGGCCGTTTCCGAAATAGCCGGAGGCAAATTCGCCAATGGTGCTATTACTGGATCTATCGCATATCTTTTTGCGACAGGCTTTGGAGGGTCATCTTCAGAATCTGCTAGTGACACGGCTAATCCAACTGAGAGTGACGCAGATTGGAATTGGGAATATCATTCAGCTACTTGGGAATATGATATGGATTTAATCAGAGAGGAAGTGCATTTCTTGCAGGTTGATGTTGGAGTTGGTGTTGGGCCTGGTACAAATGTTGCATTTGGGTCTTATGAATACTACGCTATTGTTGGCTATCAGGGTAATCCTCTTAGTTATCAAGGAATTTTACTGGAATCAGGAGTATTTACTTCGGGTGCGGTTGATAATTTTGGAGGAATCGATTGGAGTGTGTCTGGGGTTCCATTAGTGGCAACGGGTAGTCCTCATACACTAAGTGGTGCTGGTACTGCTTTTAATATCGGTTATGGGCCAGTGTCAGTTGGTTTTGTTTGGAATGGTTCGGGACAATTGGTTGGCTACGGAGCAGGTCTTAGCGTTTCTCCTTTACCTATACCCATGGGGTCGGCATATTCGTCAGAGACACATTTTGCACCTACGTATAGAAAGTATGATTTTGATGATATGATTCAATTTCGTAATAATAAATGGATTCACTACTGGAATGAGTAAATTTATTTCTTTTGCCTTATTTCTGGCCATGGGAATGTCCACGGCTTTTTCGGAAAATCAATTCAGTGGTAGGCTGACTTATTCATATGATGAGTCTGGACCTGTTCAAAAGAAAGGTGCCAAGGTGGATTTCTATATTAGGTATCCTTGGATAAAGCGCGTGTATACATCTCCAATTAATGGCTTGACCCTAGTTGAGTTGTTCAACTCCGAAAAAAAAATATATTATAAGATATTTGAAGGGAAGCTATTGCTCTCGAAAATCGGTTTGGATGAGGCATTAAAAGAGTATGAAGGTTTGGATTTGTTTGCAGGGAAGAAGCTTGAAATTAAGAATATTGATGGCGGGGTTTATGGTAAAGTTGAGGAGGTCGAAATATTTGTTATTGAAGATAGAAATATTTATAGTCCAATATTTTACGACCTTTTCTTTTTTAGTTACTATTTCCCGGAGTATTTCGACACGATTGAGTTTGCGCCGAAGTCTTTTACCTATCGATTCGGTGAAAATAGCTATAAATACGAACTTACAGGCGTTGATTACACCGAGCTTGATGAAAGCTATTTTGCTTTACCAGGTGCCAATTAACCGACAGCGCCTATACTATGAATCGCACCCTTATTCCGGAGTCGATCCCTGCGCGCAAAGCCTCCTGCTCCTATGTCTTTAATGCAGTATATGCGAATCTATAACGTATTAACGGTTATTGGTTTATTCTTTTGCATGCGCCTCTTCGGGGTTATTGAACCAGAACCAGCGATGCTCTGGCGCGTCTCCGACGCCGATTCACAGATCTACTTGCTTGGTTCGGTCCATTTGCTGCGACCAACGGATTACCCATTGCGTGAAATTTACGCTGTTGCATTCGATCAGGTAGATGGGCTGGCAATTGAAGCAGATGTTTCCCAAGAAAATGCCATTAGCAATTATGTGCAGGAGAATGCATTTTATTCGTCTGGAACGATTAGTCAGGATTTTTCCTTGTCCACAATAACTAAGCTACGAACTTGGTTTCGGCAGAGTGGGTACCAATTTTCCTCACAATATCAACCGTGGTTTTTGGCTACATTGTTGTTGGAAGTCGAGGTATTGAGTGAAGGGCCTTTTACTGCCAGTGGCGTTGATGTTTCTTTTCTAGAGCAAGCCAATGATCGAGGCTTGCCGGTTGAATACTTGGAATCTTGGCAAGTGGCTCTTGATTACCTAACCTCTATGCCTCCAGAGATTGCAGAAGAAACAGTCTTGGAAATACTTAATTCGGGCAATCAGGCCATCAATGACCTTAACTTTCTCATCGACCAATGGAGTCAAAGTGACCTTGCTGCCATGGAGTACTACATCGATGAAGAATACAACGGAGGGCCACAAAATCCCCTGTCAATAGCCGGACGAAACTTGAGTTGGTTGTCCGCCGTCCGGGATTATTTGGGGGATGATAGAAAATTCCTGATTGTCGTCGGCGCTGGTCACATGGTGGGTGAATATGGCCTCCCGCAACTACTTGAGAACGAAGGTTATAAAGTTGAACGATTGCCCGAGGAACCTTGGGCAGAACTGTCTAATCCGCAAGTGGACGCTCAGGCGAATATTCTGCGGACAAATATTCAAGGCGCTATGGGGCGGGTTTGCAAAATCGAAACGTCTGCGGACCTAAGCGACCCGAATTCTTGGGAAGTATTCGATACCTTTACCTTTACCGACGAACAGACGACTATTGAAATTCCTTACTCGCGAACTGACGATGCAATGTTTGTTCGTGGGAAAATCGTGGAGTAAGGTGTTGCGAGCCGAATTATCGCCGCCCATTTTTGCCGAATTTAGCTCATAATATTTTCGCGAGAATCCCTGTTTATTGAGAATAAAAGTAGCCGCTAGGGTCATAGTGGATTGTCGGGTTATGATTTTTGGCCGAAAAATGCCTTTTTTTTCGGGGACGAAAAAGCTCAACGCTTATGATGTCGTTGAGCTTTTTTGTTTACAGGAGGGTAAGCTGACGGTCGTTTTCGGAGGCGTTTTTGCGACGGCGTTGCTTGCTTAAGGTGTGGTTGGCCTGGGCTGACCGTGTCCACTTAAACTGAGCCGCTTGCCAAGTTAGTCTGGCGCTTTAGAGAGCCGCTAAAATTAATATGGTCCATCCCAAATTTAATGATTGCACAATGGGTAGTATATCTCGCAACTTTACTTGTGGACTGGCAAAAGCCACTGAATGAAGCGATCGGAGGTGAGGCGAATCGGGAGCGCTCCATATGCGAGGCTATCGACAAGTTCGGTCATGCATTAAATGCCTATTTATTCAGCAAGACTCAGGACTGGCATGAAGCCGAAAACATTTCACAAGAACTCTGGATCAGTGTCCACGAGAAATTCACGATTGAGCAAATGGGGTCCTATGGACTGCTGCGCTGCCGGGCCAATCAGCTTTTCATTGATCATTATCGTAAGCGCAAGGTGCGCAGCTTCGTTGAAACTCGCGATGAAGTGCCTGAAGCGGTAACCAAGTTCGACGATTACATCGACGATGAGTGGTCCCAAGAGCTGTTTTGGGAAACTTTCGAGGACTTGGATTTCACGGAAGATGAGAAAGCCATTTTCTGGCTGTGGGCCCGGCATAACTATACCTACGCTGAAATCGGCAATCGTCAGCACATGCCAACTTCAACGGTCGCAGATAAAGTTGCCAAGGTTCGCCGTCTGTGCAAAGAATACCTCCAAAAGCAGGAGGAAACGGAATGAAACGAGAACCAATCAGTGAAGACGATGTGGTGCGCCTCGCCCAAGGCAGTGGTCGGCAAATTTCGCCGAACTTCAAGCAGCAGGTGCTCGACAAGATTCGTGAGCGCTCCAAATCGGCCCCTGCCCCCTCTTCCCGTGAAAAGGAGCGGGAACGTGAAGATCGTGAGCGGGATGACGGTCGCAGCCGTTAATTATTTCCCAAAGAAGTCAGGCATGGTGTCAATTGCACGTTGAAGGTCAATGACGCTGAATATGTGAAACGATCACCTGATGCTAGAAAATTGAGGCGCATATTGAATGCATGTGCCTTGTATTGATCGAGGTGCCTGTCTTATCCGTTTTAGACGATATGCATACTTCAGGCTAAAGGAGCTTATCGCGTCAATGATCCGATATACTCACTTATCGTGAAAAGCGTGGATCGTCTGTCTGATGCGATTCCAGTAATATCGGTCTGATGCGCGTTTAGCCGTATTGGCCTTTTTCACCCGTGACAAATCAGTTACACTACTCAGCTTTATCGGGCAATGGATACGCCTTTGAGTGGAATTTCAGGGCTGAATTGGGCTAAGGCTAGGGACATGAAAGTCATTGCCTTTATGAATTTTAAGGGTGGCAGCGGCAAAACGACGCTGACCTGCCTGAGTGCGCTCTATCTGGCGGCGGCGAAATCAGCGCGGGTGCGTATCCGGGATCTTGATCGGGGCGGCGACGCCGAAGCCTTCACGCGTCACATCCAAGACCCAGCAATCCAGCTCTTTCAGCCGGAAGAGTCACAGGATGCCTATGACTATCTACTGATCGATACGCCGGGCGGGATTCACGAGAAGGAAATGCGCAGCATTGCCCAAATTGCGCATCGGATCGTCATCCCATTCGCCCTTTCGCCGACGGACATTCGCCGTAGCCGCCAAACGGTGGAAGCCTTGCAGGGCTGTCCGCAAGCAAAGGTTCTGCTCAACCAAGTGAACGCACAAACCAACGCCTATAAGCAGCGCGAAGCGCTGGTGGCCAAAGTGGGCATTCCGGCCCTGAGCAATTTTCTGAGTAAACGCGTTGCTTACAGTTATGCACTGGCTGGCGGCTCCAGTCAGCTGACGACCGAATGCATTCGAGAACTAGCCCTAGTCGTGGAGGAAATGATCGCATGAAAATTGAACCCTTAGATTTATCCAGCCTGTTGAACGGGCCCGCTGAGACCCAAAAGCTTCAAGCAGCGAATGATACACCGCGCTTTATTCGGCGGCGATCCATCGAATTTGATGACGACGCGGAAAACCATATTTTGCGGATTTATCGATTTTTCCTGGAAGAGGGCGTTCGCCCGCTCAACGAACAAAAGACAGTCGAATTCGCCTTGGCCTTGGCGCTGAACCCCGAAGCCCCTTGGCGATCCATCTATGAGTCGTTGAAGGCAAAAGACAAGCGACTCACTGCGTCACCCGCTTAAATAGCGGTACATTGGTTACCTCCGATCACCACCTTGCCCTTTGATAGCGGTTCTTTTCCTCTTATTAATTTAGCGGACGTATCCGCTTAAGCCACAGAATGGGCCGACTCACGGATTCACTGCCAGTCCACTTCTGCAATCTTTATTTACCTTGGGAGCTTGGGTCTTTATCCACGCAGCCAACATCAAGTTTAGTATTAATGTTTAATGGGTTTAACGTGTTTAGTCCAGTTTGCGCCCTGAATGGATAAGGCTTTCGGACGGTCTGTGGTAACCGATGTCCCGAACAAGGGTAACTGATATCCCGTTAGTCGGTAACTGCAGTCCCGAGGGCCGGGTAACTGATGTCCCGTTAGTATTCACAGACTAGCCACAGGCTTGTCCACAATGCGGCGAGTTGGCAGGGGCAGGGCCATTGCGCAATCAACGCGTTAACGCTATCACTAATGCATGCTTCGCCCCATTAAACGTAACCGACAACTGGATCTGTTCATCCCGCTTCCTGGCGCAGTCGCGCCGAAGGCTCAGCAGGAGCTGATGATGCGTTCCTGGATGAGCCTAGCCAAGCAGGGCCGCAGCACGCCAATTGAGCACCATTATGATAACCAGTGGGTCCGCATTACCGGCGACTCTGAGAATGGAATCGCCACGATCTGGGACCATGATCTGCTGATTTACTTCGTCTCGCAGTGGCGTGAAGCCCAAAATCGCGGACTAGAAACCAGCAACTACGTGCATTTCACCCCCTACGACTACTGGACCTGGCTGGGTTTAAATCGCGGAGGCGGGCGCGATTATCACCTACTCAAAGATCAGATGAGGCGGCTGCACACGACCCACATTGAGACCAATTTTGCCTGGACGGAAGAGGGGGAGGGGACACGTAAGCAAATCCATAAACACACCCATCAATTCAACTGGGTGCAGGAATGGCGTTATCATGAAATCAATGGCGTGGTGCGGGGGATTGAGGCCCAGTTGCCCGAATGGTTTTACCGGGCTGCCCTGGACGAGAAAAGCGTGCTCACGATCAGCGAGGAATACTTTCGGCTGACCAGCGGATTGGAGCGCTGGCTGTATCTCTATTGCCGGAAGGCAGCGGGTCGTCAACGGCATGGTTGGCAGATTCGCTTCCGCCTGCTTTATGAGTATTCTCAGCTCAAAAGCCCCTACAAGCGCTTCGCTCAGATTCTGCGGAAAATCATCGCACAGCCGCGACAGATTCCTGAATACACCCTGCGCGAGATCACCAATCCCCGTGGTGAAAGTGTCTTGCAAATTCTGCGGATCGACCAGGAGTTAAACGCGCCGCTCTTGGGGACCAATTCGGGCCTGATGGCGACATCCAGTCCTGCGTTTCTGGATGATGACATACGGGTGTAGGGACATTGGTTACCGGGGGGTTAAAGATCCATTCTAACGGACCTTTTCAAACGCGCATAATATATCTTGTGTCAACCGTGCGCGCGGAGCGTTAAATCAGAAAAACCGCAGGGCGGCCAAGATGCTCAGGATGGCGAAGGTCTGTGCGAGGAGTCCGGCGTAGTAGGTCTTCGTATCGACCTTGTCGGCTATTTTATCCTGGATGTTGGACAGGCGATTTCCCAGAGTCGCCTCCAATAGTTTGATGTCGGATTTGGTCGCCACTTGTTCATCGGCATCGGAAAACAATTCAACAATTTTTTCGGCCTGTTTGGGCGAAAAAAGCTTACCAGCCGTGAGGCGTTTGATGGCAGAATGGGTGTCGGTCAACAGCATGCGGTCTCCTTGGGTTCAGTCGTTCATTGAAGCGATTATAGCAGCATCGGATCGTCTTGGCAACAGCCAGAGAAAATGCGGCCATGCTCCGAAAAAACGCCGGTTACATGCATCCGGTTATGCTGGTCTTATACACAGCGAGCCTCCCCTGTTTTCCACAATCGCAGTGATTTCCGACTGATTCCAATTTAACCCTAGGTTGTTTTGAATTATCACTGAAACTACCTTAGCGGGCGCTAAGGGACGACGTCTGCTAGGAAATAAATTTTGACCCAAATGTCTCGGTCATCGGAAAAAACGATCCACGCATACGTGTCAATGGATAGGAAGGAGTGGAATTGAACCGTGTTACGCATACATGTCAGTGAGAATACCGAGGCGGCGAAGCGCTATTATACTGAGTCGCTATCCAAGGGGGATTATTACACCCGAGGGAGGGAGCAAGAACGCAATCTGGGCTTTCATGGACAGGGAAGTCGATTGCTTGGATTGCCCGATGAAATCACCAAAGATATCCACGAAAAGCTGTGCGATAACCAGCGTCCTGATGGGACTAAGCTGACCGCGCGCAATCGCGACAACCGCAGGCCGGGGTTCGACTTTAATTTCCATCCGCCCAAGTCCGTCACCGCGCTGTATGAGTTGGCGGGAGACCGCCGAATCGAAGAGGCGTTTGTGCGGGCCGTGCAGCGCACAATGAGCGAGGTGGAGCGCAACATTGAGTGCCGTATCCGCAAAGGCGGTGTCCATGAAAACCGTAAAACCGGCAACGCGGCCTACAGCCTTTTCCTCCACCGGACCACCCGTCCGGTCATGGGTTCCGACGATCCCGAATTGGCCCCATTGAGCCATAAGCCGGACCCGCACCTGCATGCGCATGCCTTTGTTTACAATGCCACCTATGACGCTGTGGAAAAGCAGTGGAAAGCGATCCAGCTGTACAATATGAAATTCGGGGGTGAAGCGCCCTATTACGAAGGTTATTTTCACAATGAGCTGGCGAGGGAAATGCTCAACTTGGGCTACCGGATCGAGTCGACCCGGGACAGTTGGGAAATCGCGGACGTTCCTCCGAGCATCCGGGAAAAGTTTTCCCGGCGAACGCGCGAGCTCGAAGCACTCGCACAAGAACGGGGCATTACCAGTGCCCGTGAAAAGGCGGCACTCAACGCAAAAACCCGTCAAAATAAGGCCGAAAATCTCACGATGGACGAACTGCAGACGGATTGGAAACGTGTGCTCAGCCCAGCGGAGGAACAAGCCCTAGCGCACACCTATCAGCGTAGCCTACGCACCCCACCTCCGCCAGATGACCCCATGGCCTTGGAACGTGCCTGCTCCCATGCCCTCTGGCACTGCCTCGAACGGCGGAGCGATCCGCTCGAGAAACGCGTCATTGGCGAAGCGCTCAAGTCCGCACCGGGTCACCTGCGGGTCGATAAAATTCGGGAACGTCTCCAGGAGAAAGGGGCCATCGTCGCGCAGATTGGCGGTCAGGAGCGTTTGACGACCGTTGAAGCCTTTCGCCAAGAGGAGGCCATGAAGTCCTTCGCCCGTCGGGGGAGAGGTCGTGAGGAGCCGCTGAATCCCCAGCAGCGGGAGTGGCGCTGCGATCTGTTCCGGGATCCAAGCGCCGATACGGCCCAGCAAAAGCAGGCCATAGAGCATATCTTGAAATCACGGGACCGGGTGATTGCCGTGCGTGGAGCTGCTGGTACGGGAAAAACGTCCATGATGGAGGAAGCGGTTCGGGGGATCGAGGAAGGGGGCAGGCGCGCCTTTGTCTTTGCCCCGACCGCCGATGCTGCGCGCTCGGTCCTGCGCGGCGCGGGTTTCACGGAAGCCGACACGGTCCAGCAACTGCTCAAGAATCCCCAGTGGAAAGACCGCGTGAAGGGACAGGCAATCTGGATCGACGAGGCCGGGTTACTCAGCGTGCCCGATATGCAGAAAATCTTTGAACTGGCGCAGAAGCAGGATTGCCGGGTCATCCTCACCGGTGACGACAAACAGCATAATTCGGTGATTCGAGGCGACGCGTTTCGCATCTTGCAGAATTCCAAGTGCGTGCGTCCCGTAGAACTGACGCGTAACCAACGCCAGAAATCCGATCCTCGCTACCAACTGGCCGTGGACCTGCTTTCGCGCGGCAATGAGAAAGACGCCGCCAGAGGGTTCGACCGCTTGGTGAAGATGGGGGCGATCCATCAAGCCCCGCGTGATGAAATTGCCTATGAGACTGCCGCCAGCTACGTCAAGAAGGTCGCCCGCTCAAATGGGCTCCGTGAGAAAACGTCCGCCATGGTCTGCCCCACGCACGAGGGCAATCGGGAACTAACGGGCATCATTCGCTCCATGTTGCGCGACAAAGGCGTATTAGGCACGCAGGAGCACGATGTTGTCACTCTGCGACAAATCCCTCTGACTGAGGCCGACAAGCGTCAGGCGCGCAACTATGAGGCTGGTCAGGTCATTGAATTTCACCGCGCCATTCCGGGCTGTTCGGCTGGCTCGCGGGTCGTGGTGGACGCTGTTGATCCACAAACCGGTAAGGTCTGGGTCAATAACCATGAGCGCCAGATTGATCTCAGTTATTCCGAACGCTTCAGTGTCTACGCCCGTGAAACGCTCCAAGTCGCCCAGGGCGAGCGCCTGCGTATCACCAAGGGCGCACCGCTCAAAAACCCGAAAACCGGTGAATCCAAGCAAATGGAAAACGGGATGGAATGTCGGGTTAAGGGATTTGACCGGCGGGGTAGTCTAATTCTGGACAACGGCTGGGCGATGCCAACTGACTTCGGCCACATCAGCCACGGCTATTGCCGAACCTCACAGGCCTCGCAGGGACAAACGCGGGACGGCGCGCGCGCCTTCATGCCATCGGATACGCTCTGCGCGACTAATCGCGAAGCATTCTATGTGACCGTTTCGCGCGGCAAAGAAGACGTGGAGATTTTCACCGATAATATCGAGGAGCTGCGCGAGTCCATTCTCCGCTCCGCCGCCCGGCGCGAGTCGAGCGAAGTGGTGCGTGCCAAGAGCCCACTGCTTTACCGGAAGATGCAGGCCGGATTCCTCCGCGATCAATTCAGTGAAATGGCGCAAAGCTTCTGCCAATCCGCGCGCAGGAAAGCCGCCCATCAACTCGAAATCGGCAGGGAGCACTTGGGCCATGCCTTGGAACGCAATCTGCCCATCACCAAGGGCTTTGTCTTTGAACGCACACGAGAAAGGATACGTTAATAATGGAAGCCTTCGACCCCAAGCGCCCACTCGCCGAATACGGGAAAGATCCGGAGAAGTCTCCCTTGAAACTGGCTCAGCGCTTTCACGAATTCCACGGGGAGCACCCACAGGAGCCGCCGCCCCCGAACGCCCCGAAAAGGGACTGCCCTCAGGCCAATTTCTGGGCTGGTAAAGAAGAATTGTTCGAGGGCTCGGGGTATGACGAGGTCGAACATTCCCGCGCCGCATATCTCGCCTTTAAGCGTGGCTGCGGCGTCGCCCCCTTTTTAAGCCTGCGCACCAGCCCGGAGAGTGCGATCGAGTTCTTTCAAACGCCCATGATTCCCCGGGGTAGCCTGAGCCCCGATTTTCGGGAATTGATCTTACACTTGGGTGACGAACAACTGCGTCTATTCGGGCGTAATTTGTTTGAGCTTTACGTCTGTTTTGCGGAGGGGCGTTTATTGCACGTAAACGCGGGCGACCCCAAACGAGACTTCGGTGAGCGTCGGCTTGCTTTCATTGAAGCGGCCCAATGGGTGCGCAGCGGAAATGGGACCGGCCGCAGTGGGCCGGCCCATTAGTGTTTAGGCAGTCACGTTTTGGTCGGGGTCGCGTGGTGGAAAGGCCACCAGGCGTCCGTCGAATCCGCGAATGGGTAGTGAGTCCAGAACAATGTTTGCGCCCTCACCTTCACGGTGATTCCACAGAGCGCCAATGGCGATGCGGCGGGATTTGCCTTTGCCCTGATCCTCGTAGAAATAGAGAATGCGGTCAGGCTGGTTGGACTTGTTTTCGGTTTGATTCGTCATGATTGACTCCTTGGTTCAGGTTGTAGGGCCGCGATCATCGAGGCCTTTTCGGCGTCTTAAATCAGCGAACGGAGAGAGTGACGTTGACAATGGACTTCGCGGGGGACCCGTTTGCACAAGTCGGAGCAAAGCGGAACGCGGAAAATGGGGCGGAAGTCCATTGAGCCTGGGCGGTTCAAGGCCACGCCGTTCGCGAAAGTCGCCGTATTTGAAAGGCCCGTGCTCGCGGGCATCCTGAAGCTAGGTAATGGGTTGGGATCCAACAAAACAGGTGCACCCGTTCGGCTGCTCTCTGTCGGGATGCGGCACAGAAATCACTCCGATCAGTAAGCGGGAACCACGTGGAGGTAACGAACGCGGGTTCTGGAGATAGGCAATGCATCGCGCAGTGTAGCAGGCATTTTCTCCACGCAGCTCTCGCCAAGGCGTATACCGAATCTCGGCCCCGGCGGAACGTTGCTGAGCATCGGGTCGCAGATAATGATAAAGCGCTATCGAATAAGAAAGATTAATATTAAAACGATGCGTGATTAACCGTCGCTCAAACCGACCATCTTGGCGAAAAGGTGTTTGCACTCATAGCTCTGTATTATACGAAAAGGGCATCGGAATTAACTACTGCTACCGAGAAAAAAGTGAAATTCGGAGATTTCTTCAGCCGCGGCCATTACGGCGCGACCACGGATGGTCCGCCGCCAGCCAAACCATTTTCGCTCGACTGGCCCCTGTTGCAAATTGGTCCGAATGATTGGTGGACTGTCCGTGACGCTTGCGAAGGAACGCAGATATTTGGGGCCACGGGTTCCGGGAAAACCTCCGGCAGTGGACGGGCCATTGCCCGTCAATTCTTACGCTCCGGTTTTGGCGGGCTCGTCCTGACCGTTAAACGCGACGAAAAAGATCTCTGGCTGAAATACTGCGCCGAGACTGGGCGCAGTGACTCAGTGATCCTCGTTTCAGCTGATCTGAAGGAGTGCTACAATATCTTAAGTCACGAAAGCAAACGTTCCTCCGGCCAAGTCTACACCGAAACCATCATGGGGATCTTTAACGAAGTGATCGATATCGTGGATCGATTTGATGGCGAGGCTCGTGATGAAAAGTTTTGGGTACTGAACGAACGAAAGCTCCTACGCAATGCAATCGAGCTGTTGCTGCTTGGACACGGCAAGGTATCGATCAAGCGGATCGAGAACATTATTCATAGTGGACCGCGCCAAGCGGATGAGGCCTACATCCGGAAATGGTCATTGGACTCACTGTGTGGGCACACGATTAGTAAGGCGGAGAAATACGCACCCAAGGAAGATCGAGTCGAGGACCTGCACCGCGTGAAGCGTTTCTGGCTGCACGAGTTTGCCGGGATGAATGAAAAAACACGCGATTCGATATTACTGTCTATCACCGCGCGGCTGGACCGCATGAACTCGGGACCACTACAGAAGCTTTTCTCAACGGAAACCACATTTACGCCAGAGATGACCTTCAACGGCGCGATCATCATCCTGGATTTTTCAGTCAAGGAGCACGGTGACCTGGGGATTTATGTCCAGGCCGCCCTGAAATACTGCTGGCAGAAGGCCGTTGAACGTCGAACAGTCAACGAATCCACCCGACCCGTTTTTCTGTGGTGTGATGAGTCGCAGTTTTTTGCGAACAAAACCGATCAGGCATTCCAAACGACGGCGCGTAGTGCCAAAGCCGCAACCGTCTACCTAACCCAAAACCTCCCGAACTACTATACGATGCTGGGAGGGAAGAACCCCCAGGACACCACCAATTCATTGCTGGGTAATTTCCAGACGAAGATCTTTCATCAGAATACCTGCAATGTCACCAATGCCTGGGCGGCAGAGCTGATCGCCAAAGTCTGGCAAACGTCGGCCTCCGAAGGGTATTCCGACGGTGAGAAAGATCAGGACGGTAAAACTCGCAAGGGCAGCTTTTCTTGGGGACGTAATCCAATCTTTGAGTATGACATCACCCCGCGTGACTTCACGACCCTGAAGAAAGGGGGCCCGGCCAATGAGTTGATGGTCGAAGCGGTCTTCTACCCAGGGGGACGGCTTCTGAGTAATAAAAAGCCCTTTTCGAAAGTCCTTTTCAACCAGACGGTATAATGTCAAAGGGCGATTCAGAGGATGATTCTTGGGATGTTAGTGTCAAAGCGTTCCAGGAGGCATTCGCTCGCATCCAAAAAAAGGGTCGCCCCGGTGGGCCCGGTGGCTGCGCTGAATTGCTGCTGGGAATATTGGCCATCGTATTCTTCATTCCCCGCAATGTGATCATGGTCTTTATCCGCACTTACTTTGGTGCGCAGTTTTTGAGCGTGTGGAGTTATATCGTGACGCTCTTCTTGGCCGTGGTCATCTTCAGCGTCATTCATGGTCTCAAAAAACCGGATATCCCCAGCCCAGTTTATAGTCCTCATGCGAATCAGGTTCGTTCCACCAATCAGGAGAAGCCTCAACCCGTCAAAGTGCTTTCCGATAAATATCCAGTTGGAGAATGGATTGAGTTTGATGGACGATGGATCAATTTACAGGCAGAGCCCAAACTGGCCTTCCTGAAAAAGACCGACGGCATTGTTGTCTACGAACGTCCTCAGATATTCGAATGGGTAACGCCCAAAGCGCCCGAGGAAAAAAGTAATCCTACGGTTGCTCGCCGAGCCGCGTTGGAGACCGCCGACACCAGCGCCCTTACGCTGCATCGGCAGGAATATCGGGTCTGGTCCAATCTCTTCGGCCTCTATTTTTTCATGGGATTGGCTCAGGTGGTTTTTTTCATGGGATTGGCTCAGGTGGTCTTCGCTCAGGTCAATAAGCACCGAGGACTGGTGCATAGCAACAGCGGTGGCATATCACTTCTTTTCTACCTGCCAGAAATTGGCCCATGGATGGGAGCCTATTATGAGAAAACCGGTCGCAACTTGAATCACTTGCTGCTAGAACCTGCCCTCCTCGTCCTGCTGGCTCTGATTATGGGGAGCATTGGATATCCCGCCATCAAATGGTTTATCCTACTGGGAACCGGCGGCCTGTTCTTTCAGGAAATCCACATCCTCCACAACGAGCAGAAGGAATTCACGCAAGCAGTGGATTCCTTCCACGATCAAAAGAGGCAGAGCAGCACGCGTAAGCAAGCAGACAAGGCAGTCAAGCGGGGGGCAGAGAAAACCTTCGACGGCGCTGCGCCGTTCGTCTCAACCCCGCTGCACTATCCAGGCTATGAAGCCTATTCTAACTTTTTCCCCAGCGCCGCCGAGGTCCGGGGTCATCCATCAGCATAACTACGAGAACACACTAACATGAAAACAACACTCATCCTCTTGGTAACACTCCTCTTTGGCTTAAGCTTACAAGCCGATACGGATGCCGCCGCAAAGCAGCTCGCCCAACAAATTTCCACACAGATGGAAAAAATCGGTAAGACACGCCTTGTTTTGATTGGATTTAAAAACAAGGGAGAGACCCCCGGAGCCGAATTAAGCGTCCCCGATCTGATCGTGGCCCACCTCATGATCAGCTATCCTGGGGATTATGAAGTCGTTGACCCGCTTCAAGCAGATGCCTTCTTGGAATCTGCAAAGATAAAGGAATCGGAGGCCATTCTGCCCGACAACCTAAAAAAGATTAAGGATGGCTTGGGGGTCGATGCGATCGTTTCCGGTCAGATTCTGGATGTCGAAAGCGAGATAAAGGTACACGCAAAAATCATCGACGTGGAAAAGCAGGCCATCGTGGGCTATGCCGTGGCCTCATTGGGGAAAAGTCGGGCTGGGGTGAGGAAAGATAAAGAGAAATCGGCAACCCCGGTCATCGAGATGTATGGATTTGGCTTTGAGTTTGTGTCAGCAGAGCGGATTGATAAAGGTCTGAAGGTATCTTGTTTAGTCTGGGGATTGAACGATGAGAAGCAGATTTGGGTTTATGGCGATTATAATAGTAATCAAACCAGAGTTGTCGATGTGGACGGAAACGCCCTTATCTGCACTGATTTTTGGGTATCAGGTAATAAGGTACGTTACAATCAGGACATCAAGCAGTGGATTCCAAAGGGAGTTAAAACAAAGATGGAGTTTGAATTTACGACTGAACAAGAAATCCCTGATAACCTCCAATTGTTTGAAATAACCTGCCGCGAATTCGGCTATGATGTTAACGACCACAATTACCGGGTCGCCTTCCAAGATATCTACATTAAGCAGTAGGTATTTCGGCTTGATAGATGGGGCCGGATTCGAACTCGATTTCAGATTTCCTAATTTTCCCAATGATTCCCCTTCCTTCTGCTTATCAATACCTTGCGAATTCGATGGCATGTTCTCCTGTGTTATGAAATGCAGGATTTTGCGGCATAAATGGCAAATCTGTGGCAAATTCTGGACATCTGATCGAATGAAACTCGCAGCGTTTGAATCGAAAATATTTACTCTTGGATCTTGTAGTGTTGGCGGACTTTCTCAATTACAAATTGATGGTTTGCTTGAAGCTCAACCGGCGTCCACCTCACGTTTGCATTCAGCACGCGCAGAGAATTTGGGCATGAGCTGATTCGCTTTTGGAAGTAACCCTTTCTCTTTTCCGAGTAATCTTTTCTGCCTTGGGAAGTGTTTTTACGCATTGAAATAAGGACAAGATTGCCAAGCTTGTCGGTCCACTCTTTCCGTTGGTCGTCAGTAAAGTCAGCCCTCCATTGGCTCCCTTCTTCAGGATTTTGAGGAAGGATATGCTCAACCGAAAGCTGGTTTATGGTCATTGGGTGGGAGTCATCACTAAAAAGGTAATCAAGTTTAAGCAAAAGATACCGGGTAAATCTTCGACCGTAGACCGCAGTCTCAACGGATTTCAAAAACCAGTAAGCGTCAAATTCGAACAAGTTACAGGCAATAACTTCATCAGCGCAGGCACTTTTTTCGATCAGCCCGATCAGCTTGTTCATGTTCTCGATTCTTTTTGTCGGAGACAGCTGCCCAATCCAATCTGCTGAAAATTTGTTGTCGAGATTGATAAGGAACTCATAAAGCCTCTCATAGCGGTAGCGCTCAAAGTAGCGCATTAATGGTGGTATCCAGTCCGTTGAAGGCAGGCCCGTCATCATCACACTGACCAAGTTATCAAAAGCAAAGCGTCCATTGAAATGGTCGAAATTCTTACCACTATTGAGTGTGCTGTAGATATCTAAATAATTTTCTACCAGTTCAAATGTCTGCTTACCTTTGACTAGCAACGCTGGCTTCACGATCCCCGTGCTCTTATCTTTCTCGCGTGGATTGTAGATTTTCTGCTCAAACTCATCCAAGAGATTCAAACGCGCTTTGTCTTTCACTAGTATCGTGCGAATGTGGTTAAGGAAACGGTCGAAATCGTCTCCCAGTTCACCTTCAGCTTCTTCCCAAAGCTTAGCGTATCGGGCTTTATCGCTTTTCTTTTCTAGCGCGCCAAGGTTCTGCGACTTAAGGATATCACTATTGCGCAGTGGGACGCCTCGGTCATTCAGGATGGTAAACAAGCGAAAGGCGTCATCCAAGTCCTCCGTGGAAACATAAATCAGCAGAACCTGATTGTATAAAAACGTAATAAAATCTTCGAGATCGACAACCTGCTCCGGACTGGTCAACACCTTGCGCATCTCCAAGATCGCGCCAGCCATATTGGGAACAGAAGGATCTTTCTTTGACCATGTTAACTCCTCGATTTCCTCTGTCTTGGATGTGCCACCATCAGGGATCACATAGGTTTCAACAAAATCCTGCACCTCTTCGCGAATCGCATAAACAATGCGAGTTCGTTCGGGGATTCTTCTTATTTTGTTTCCTTTTTGGAAGATCGATTCTCGGCAACTCCTCTCTATATCTTCGTTATCAGATAGATCGCGGATGCATGCAAACAGCATCAGTAATGTCGTCATTCGCTGCTGGCCATCAAGCAGGTCATTTTCTTCATATTCCTGACCATGCTCGCTACCAGCTTTTTTGTTCTGATAAACGAATGAACCAAGGAAGTATTCTTGGTTCGGTTTGTTGACACAAGCAAAGCTCAGGTCGTCCAACAAATCGTTCACCTCGTCTTTCGACCAAATATACGGGCGCTGATACTCAGGTATTCGGAACCACTTTGTTGAAAAAATATCCTTAACGAGGATTTTCTCACTCTTAATTTCGTGTTCAGTAGCCATGGCGTATTTTTATTCTTGTTCAAACTCCCCGTGATCGAATCCAAGGGTATTACTATTTTCGGCTACCGTTCGCCGGGTAGCGTCATCAAAACCGGTCTCAGAGTGCGCCTCAATCTCCACTGTTATGAACACCTCCGCGCCAAGCTTGCTCGTGAAGTGCTGCAACACTTCCTCGGCTATGTTGCTAAACTCCAAAGCAGCAGAAGTCGGATTGAGTTTCACCGACGCATGGAACCGTTTGAAGGTAGCCGAACCTAGAGTCCCGGCCGCCGTCGTAGTATTTCCAGTATTCGTAGTTGTTGGTTCGCCTGTCTGCGCTGGTGTGCCCGATTCCGTGGGCTGCGTCTCTTCTGTCAGTTGTTTTATCGCTGCCTCTGGTTTAACGACCAGACCTGGGCCATTGCCCGGAATATCCAAGCCACTCTTGGCCGCATGAAGTCCAACATATCGCTTTTTCTCTTCATCATAACCTTCAGCGTAGGCGAATGTATCTGACCGCCAGGTTAGGCTCGCAATGCCATCACTGATGGCCGTCAAAACGGTTTTCTGTGAAACCACCCGTGGAAGGTAAACATACTCAGAGAAATAATTCGTGAGCTTCTGGACTTCGATATGATCAGCATCTTTCCATAGCATCTTATCCATATGATGCTTCAGCACACTACCCGCCAGTTGATCCGCGATAAGCCCATCGCGTTTGAGCCGTTTAAATACCTTTTCGACAATCGCCTCAGCGCCGCCTAGGCGTAGTTCCTGCCACTGGGTCTTGGTCGGATCGGTTTGGTAAGGAACCAATAGCCATTGATAGGTCTCATTGATGCGCGCATTGACCGTCCGATCAAAATCCGCCATCTTCTTCTCCGCTAAATTGCGGTTGTGAGGATCAAGTCCGAGGTTTTCGCGCTCATCGAAAATGGATTTCCAAGCCAAATAGGATGCCACAGACTCGAGTAGGTCTTTGCCTTTGGTACGGTCAGCAGCCAAAAAGACAATCGCATTGCGGTTAATCCGTGGGCTATTGCCACGCTTTTCAAAACACTCAAGTGCCATCGTATTTGCCACGCTGTCGGACTTGCCGGCAGTATGCGATTTGGATGGGTGCAGGATGACCAAGACTGTATCGGTCTCATCAGGGATGTCCGAGCTATCTTCTATGGGGACATGGATCTTGCGGAAACCGCCTCGATCAGCAGCACGATCTCGTAGCCGTTCGCATATTTCAGCTAACAGATCATCCTGATTTTCCTGAAATGCAGCTGATCGGTCTTTGGCAGTCGTCGTTACGTTCGGTTGAGACGAATACCAGTAACGTGCACCGTCTGCATAGAGGTATGAGGCAGAATCCCCGAGCTCGCGCAAGGCATCACCAAACACCGCTATATTTTCGCCGGGCTGAATACTTCCTAAGCGAATCTTGCGTATTTCCAATCCACGATTAGACGATCCCGCAACGGGCGCAGAGCCCAGATAAACTGTTCGAGCTACCCGACGAGTTGCCCATATTTGGCCATAGCGCTTGGATTCCTTGTCCATCCTGGTAGGCAGGGCATTCGGGCCATCGACATCTTTTTCAATGATTACTGGCCAATTCGGCGATAGGTAGCGCGTCATTTCGCTTTCTACCGTAGGCTCATCGATGGGCAACAGCCCCGGCATGATAATCAGCGAACGATCATCGCGATTCCAGAGCGTATGAATCACGCACGCCATCAACCGCAGCACGCCACGGGTCCGCTGGAATTCTTCTAGACTGGACCAATCCTCATATAGACGGTCAAAGAGTTCTGGATGGATGGGATAAGCTGCTTGGATACGAGCAGCGTAGTTCCCTTCTTTGCATTCACTCGGGAACTCGCTCGGATTGTTCCGATACATGGCAGCATACGCTCCCACGACTGCATCGCGATCGGCAAAGTCCTGAGGATCTTCAATCGGTTCAAAGAGTCGACGACGAACGATTTCATAACTTTCGTCCGCCGTGGCAGGCCGCCAGTTAAATTCCAAGCGGCCAAAGGTGTCTTCGAGACTGGCTAGGGCTTCTTGTCCTCCTTGTCCTCCTACCTCGACTTTCGACTGCGGTAACGAAGCAACTAGCAGCGCTTCAGGGCAGGCCTTCACCGCTTCCGTCAACGCTTGGGTGAACTTCAAGTTGCCATCAAACGTGCCACCGGGCAGGCGATCCATGTTATACATGTCCCGCAGATAGGCCACCCACTCATCAATCAAGATCAGGCAAGGACCAACGTGCTTGAACAGCTTGACCAGATCATCGGAACCAGGGGAACTGCCGTGCGCGTCATTTTCCGCCACAAAGGAATAGGCTTCTTTGCCACCCAACTGGTAAGCCATGCGACCCCACAACGTGCGCAGCTCAATGCCTTCCGGCGTTTGCTCCGTCTTACCAGGGTTTAATGCGGTACCGACTAGAACCGATCGCGCGGCTTTCGGTAGTTCTTCTACATTCACCTCTCGCATCAACACATCAACACCTGGTAAATCGCTGCCCGATACACCACTGACTAAGTGATAGAGCGCCAGCATGGAGTGCGTTTTACCGCCGCCAAAATTGGTTTGTAACTCAATAACTGGATGCCCTCCTTTGCCCGAAAGTCGCTTGATCCCGTTTAGCAATAAGCCGCGCAATCCTTCCGTCAGGTAGGTGCGCCGAAAAAAGTCCTGAGGTTTGCCATATTCATCGGGGGCATCGCCACGATGAACCATCGCCAAATCAGCCGCAAATTCTGCCTGGGCGAAATTGCCGGTGCGCACATCGGGATGCGGGTGTATGATCTCGCGCCAAGGGCGCAGTCCTTCTCGCGGCGTTCCAGCTGTTGCCTGACGCTTTGCGCGGTCACTGGCGGTACGCTGCATTTCGGAGAAACGGTTGCGCATGACCTCCCCGTGCATCTTCTCCACTTCGCGGACCGACTCAGCGTCATTGATCGCATTGAGAAGCCGAATGACGGTATCAAGATGCCGCAGCGTATCTGTGGTACTGAAGGGTTTCTGATGCGCCCACTCATTGCGAATGCTTTGTAACTCATGGAGCATACTTCGCTCACCCTTTTCCAGTTTGTAGCGAAAGCAATATTGCCAGAGCGAGAGGACAATCGAAACGATAGCTGCCGCATCCCATTCCTTGGGGCTCTTCGGCACATGCTGCCCCGATTTTGAGCCTTGCGTTAGGTATTCTTGGGCTTTTTCCGCTCCAGATCCATCATACTTCTCGTCCAGTTGTTGCACCACCCAGGTACGCCAGCTGTCCGTAAACAGGTCAATTGCTTTGCCGAGTCGATCACGATTAGAGAGGGCCATGTGGAATGTTGGTCAGGTTTTTTTGATCGCTTTTTTAACTGCTTTCTTCGCAGCCTTTTTCTTGGCAGATTTCTTATTAGGAGAAGCTTTCTTGGCTGCTTCCTCATCTTTGCGTTTACGATCCTGCACCGTTTTAGCGACCTCATGCGGCGCTATAGTCGGCAAGCAAATACGTCCATCGATAAATGATCCACTAAGCCCCCCAAGTACGCCGCGCAGAGTGCTGTAGAGTATAGAAATGCCATTCACATGAACGATGCTTTCGCGCTTATTTGCATCATCTGATAAGTCATCCGGAATCCGGAACTGCCCATTGATTTTGCAATCAACGTCGTAGCCAACCGAGGATCCGTCTGCGGTGAGCTGCTTATATTTAACCCGTAGCTTAACCAGCCTGAGCTGGGCGTCCGTCTCATGTTTGAGCACATCATAATCAAGCCCTAGTGAATGCTTATCGATGTCGACTTCATCATCGGGAAGGTGAAACTCAACATTCAGACGGGTCAGGAAATAATCATCAAGCTGCAGCAGGCTCATTGCGGAAAGATTTTAGGCTGGGTGTGGAATTAGAGGCGCGGAATTTTTGTTTCTTGGGCTCCACGGCACGTTCAGATTTCACCCAAGCACCGCGGACTGGTTCGACTTTCAGGCAGTGAATGACCATGGTTACCTCCTCGTTGCGCGGGTAGTTAATATCCACTTTGCGTCCGAGGTGGTGCATGACCTCTACCATGGTGTCCACGGTATAGTTCACGCGCTTATCCTCCTTGAGCAATTTGCTTAAATATTGGCGAGTCTTGCCGCAGCGCTTGGCCAATTCACTTTTAGTAATACCCTCATCGTCCATCGTTTCCAGGATGTAGTGGATAAATTGGTCCTTGAGGACACCGGACTTAAAGGACGGTTTGTCCATGATCGCGCGGGTTTCGCGTGCCATGTCATCCAATTCTTTGTCACTCAGCGGGCGAGCGCTGGCGAAAAACTCATCGATATCGAGGTTCAACTCTTGCTTCGTTTTCATGGTTTTGTCTCCGACTTGAGATAGATATCTCTAACCTTGGCGCAGGTAGCAAAGGCGCTATCTTGATCTTTCGTGTGGGCACCCTTGCCCTTCCAATAGGTATTGGTGCAGATGATTACTTTATTTTCTGCGTGATGGTAAAAAAAGAATAAGCGACATTTGCAGGAGGTGTTTTTAAACTCATAGACATTGCGCTTATCCTCGTCAGCCCGGATCAGGTCTTGATTGCGGTGCACATGGTTCGCGCCGGCATAGCGAATGGCGCGCAACAGCTTTTCATACTCTTTGGGAATGGTTTGTTGCCACTCTTGGAGCTGATTGAGGACTGGTGATAGTATGTTTCCATGTTCGTCTCGCTTTCCCAGGCACTGAATTTGCCAACAGGCTTGTTCATGTTCTTCTAGACCCGGAATATCGACTAGCTTGTAGGTGTTTGTCAACCTAGGAGTTGACATATTGCGCTTCTTTTTCAATGTTTTTCCTTGCTGCTCAAAATCCGAAATCAGTCATCATTGGGTTGGCTTGCGTCAGCATCACCGCGGTGCCATCGTTCCAACGATTCTTTTAAAAATTGGGAGATTTTGGGATCCCCTTTCCCTTCTGCATCTACTTCATTCAGAATACTTTGGCATCCTACCCAATAGGCCTGCGATGCATATTTTTCCAATTCCTGCCACGACAAGTAGGATCGGTTCTTGACGTAGACCGAGGACATGGCCTGGGAGGAGCGCTGCGATACCAACGACGCCAAGAGGCGCAAAATTGGCCCTGGATCACTTATTGATCGGACAAACTCACGCACTTTCTCCTGGTCGCCAATATTGAGCCAATACCGCAGAACGTAGCCCAAAGATGCAACATTGTAGAGTCGTTCAGGCTCATTGGCTGCGCAGTCGTCGATTCGGGTCTTCCACAGCTTCTCCATATCATCGAATCGCTGCGGGACATTTTCCACATCCGGATGATTATCATCGAGTTTATTCCGGTCGAACCATTGAAGCCAGTGAGCACCAAACGTCAGGCTCCGCGTCTCGGTAACAAGTTTTTCAATCAGATTGAAGCGCTCATTTACATTCGCATCGTCCGTGGAGCGCCGAACAATCTGATCAATATAGTCAGCCTCATTTTCAGAAAAAATACTCCGCCCAACGTCAAAACGGTCGCAAAGATCCGAAAGCCCAAGCAAGTATTCCACCTTGTGTGGACTCGTTAAAAGCTCCGATTCAGCTTCGAGACGCTGTAGTGCTGACAATGCTCTCCCGTGTTCAATAAGCTTGCTGAATTCGGCGACAAACTGATCCCGGTCTTTCGTTCGATCCAGAATTTGGCGTATCTCGGCTTCGCTGACTTCCTGCGCGCTAAGTGCATAGCGAAAATAGCGATCAAAATGCTCAGGGACGCAGACCCTCAACTCCCGTCGCCATTGCATCATAAAACCACCGCTATATCCCTGCCCTCCCCAGCTTTGAGCAAGCAGCGGAAAAAGCTCTCCAAGAATTGCGTAGAGCTGAGTTTCATCCGATGCTCGTCGCAACTTTAGCAGTTCCTCAACGAAGGTCTTCTGCTCTTCTTTTCCCGTATCAATGTCATGCTCACCAGTGGCTAGCGCGCGCTTGTCCGCCAAGAACTGGTAGATTTCCGGTTCGAAGACGCGCAAGCATTCAAGTGCGAACAAATCGATCTGGTTCACATCCAAAGTAGAATCCTCGATGAGTGAGAAAAACGTTATTTCAAAGGTGGAGACAAATCGGTAAACATGTCGAAAGGTTTTGAAGTAACCACGGAAGCCGCGAAACCAAAGATTAGACCAGCGCTCATCGTCGAATCGGTGGTTCGCAGCTTGCGCTAGAAATTCATCAAATCGCTTAAACAAGGCCTGGTGCACCTGTCGAAAATCCGGTTGTGGCAGATCAAACAAACTGTGTACGATCTTCTCCAAGAACAAACGCCCCTTGCCATTGGAAAGCCTATCCAGCGCGCTTTCCGCCGTATCCCGCTGAAACAGCATCAGAAACATTAGGTTCGGAAAATCGGCGTTTGCTTTGACCAGGCGGAAGATCAGGCAGATTTCCTCCGAAGTAAGCCGATCAATGTCATCCACCACGATCAGGATGGGTGCCTTCAAATCCTTCAAGGACTGGGAAATCTCCTCCCGCAAATCTACGAGTGACTTATCAGGTTGCGCCAGCGAGTCAGCGGCATGGTCTGCCATCTCTTGGGCCCGCTTGAGTGCACCTTTACTGAATTTGCCAGCGGCGGCCATCCCTGGCACCACCACCCCGATCACCTCGGAAGCCTCGGCGATCTTCGCCCCAAAGCCCAGATACCGCGAATACCTCGTCCAAAGCTCGCGCCGCGCCGTATCCTTGGCATCATCACCTTTCGGAAACTGCGACGCGATCTGGCCAAAGAAGGTTTGGGTAATGGCTTCGATCCCCGTAACCATCCAGGGGTTGAACTCGACTACGGGAATGTCCGTATTGTTTGCTTCCAGATGGTGGACAATGAGATTTTTGAGCGAAGTCTTACCTGTGCCCCAGTCTCCACAGAGCCCAATCGTCAGGCTATGGTCTCCCCGCCAGCGACTAAGCCGCGCGGCGAATCCCTTGGCAAAGCGATCGCGCCCCAAGCCGTCCTGATCAGGGCTTTGGATCGGATAGTCGCCCTGCGAAAATGTCGCTTCGTCCGCCATGATTAGCCTTCGAGCTTAAAGTCCTCCATCTTATCCGTAAGGCGTTGAGCATCGCCCCAGGCAGTGACGAGCACGTTGTAGGGGGTGGCGTCCTTGGCCCAGCCCTTACGTTCGCATACGTCGTAGAGGCGATACGCCAAAGCGCGGCCACTCTCTGCGTGGGATCCTGCCTGCTTGATCAGTTTGGCGAGCCCCTCATTACCCTGCTTCTCCTGGGTGGCAATCATTTGCTGGCACACGCCCCAGTCAGTCAACTTACCACCGGGAGCAAGCAGCCACTCCTCACTCATCTCATCCCGCCGCAGCAGGCGCACCTTGCCGCCACCGGCGTGGATGATGCCTGTATCTCGCAGACCTTCCAGGGAGACACCCTTGGAACGGCAGAGGCCATCTGCCTCGCCTGCTTCGGCTGCGGCGTGACCAAAACTCTCAAACCAGGCCACCGCCCACTGGCTCGCGCGGTCCAGCTCAGCTTCGATCCCGCTTAGCATTTCACCGAGGCGTTGGTTGATCAAGTCCAGCGCGGATGAAACCGGCATACGCTCGCCATCGGCTTCGATAATTTTCTGATAGCGGCTATAGATCGCCATGGCCGGTCCCAGGATCGCCTGAGCCAAGTCCACCGCCGGAATGCCCTCTTCCTGCAGTTGCCGCAAAGCCGGGGGAAGTTCGCGGTCCAGCTCCCGCAGGAACTCGATGCGCGTGCCCGTCAGCGCGCTCTCCGGGCGTAGGCGGCAGGCCAGCACCACGTAAGAGGCCAGAGCGTTCGTCCCCATGCCCACCATCCGCCATTTCTGCGAGGCGCGCACCGGCCACGTTGCCGTGATTTGAAAGCCCGACTGGATCAAGGATTCAAGCAAGGTTTCCCAGCCGGATTGTCGACCAGAAGGACCGCCCTTTACGTCACTATCGCTCTCGGTCTGCTTCATCGCGTAGTAAACCGTGAGCGGAAAACGCGGGTCCAAAGCGTGCTTCATTCCCGTAAAGGCGTCACGGAAACCCGATTCAAAATGCTCTTTCGCCTTGTCCTTGTCGCCATGTCGATAAGGGCTGGCGATCAGCTCTTCCGTTTTGGGAGTCAGGAGTGTGCTCAACAACTCGGGATGCACGTCCCGCAAGCTACGCCGCAGCCACACATAGAAAAAATCACTTAGATCGGCGTAACTGATATTATCGTAGTAAGGCGGGTCAGTCGAAATTATGATAGATTGCGGCGGCCACTTCGTGTCGGCCGCGTCTTGCTGTTTGACTTGGCCGGGAGTGGATGGAGTAATCGGACAGGTCTGTATGCATTTTGCCGTATATTCGTATGATGGCTTCCAACCACCAACGACTTCATTCAATGTGTTTGCTTCTGCAAAATCCCAAGCCATGGGAATAGCTTGCCGCCCGAAAAGATGCATTACCTTTTCATTACTCGCACCCCATCCAGTGAGTGAATTATTAAAATCACTCACCCGATCAACTGAGCAAGCTAAGAAAGTTGCTATTGCATTGGCGTAATCTCTCGCCCCGCCGTCATATTCCACATTTGAGCGTGTAATAGCAATCAGGTCAGAAAGCGTAGTTAGTGCATTTAACTGCCGAGCAGTAAATAAATCACCATAGCAATTTAAGCCATATGGAGGCACCCAAATATTTCTTGGGTCATAATTTATTTTCTGTGATGGATACCATTCCGGATTGGCACTCGCTGCAACGCGCTCGTGTTCTGGACATGCTGGAAGATATACTCGTTGGCGACCGCCATCAGCCACAATCGCGATCAGTCTTTGGCCCATCCGACCTGCAGAACCTTCCTGCTTAATGTAGCTGGGACTCATGGGGGCCTTTGAAAGCAGGCAATGAAAATTAGCGCCACGCCCCAGCTTGGTGCCATCACTGTATCCCTGCGGAGCCTTCCCTTGCTTCACCTCAAAGCGATAGCTGTCACCTTCGATGATGGGCTCTAAGTAGGCTTCTTTTCCCTTCTTCGATGAGAGCACATAATTGGAAATCAACGGCACATCCACTTTGGAAAAGGCTGGGTTCGGGCTCTTCACCGTGCGTGCCCATATCCAGGCGATCACATCGGCTTCGCCACCGCCATACTCCGCCGGCAGTGTTAACTTAGGATACAGATGGCCGATGCGCTTGCGCGCTTCTTCCAACATCCTGTTCCCATAGTAGCGCACGTCTTCCGCCAGTCCCCGGGCGCGCGTCCACTTCATTTTCTTGGGGCTGTCAGGGTTGACTGGGGGGTGATCCGCGAATCGCACGGGGTAGTCAATCGTCGCCTTCGTAATGAGCGCGGGCACCGGGTTCAAGTCGCGCCCATGCGCCTGAAAACCAAGCCGCTGTGCCTCCAAGGGGATCGATCCCCCTCCTGTAAAGGGATCGAGCACTTCTGGCATCTTGCCATCGCAGGCTTGCTCGATCACCCGACGCGCTTCTTCAAACACTTCCGGCCGCTCATGCGGCTTCTTGTCGAGGAGTCGGATGATGAGATTGTGCAGATACTCCCGCTCCGCCAGTCGCTTGTCCTTCTCTGGCTTAGGCAACTCCTCAAATCCCTCGATCGAGCAGGGATCATCCACCACCGACGCAAACAGCACGGCGCGAGCACATGGCAGCGGTAGCCGCGCCCACCAATGATGTATCCCCTTCGGGTGCGCGCCGATCCCCGGCATCTTGTCATACGCCGAGGCATCGTTGATCTCCGCCAAGGGGATGACCGTTTCAATAAGTTTCTTCGTGGGTTTCATGAATGTCGCCGTCTGTTGTTGTACCGAATGATTTTGCCCTCCTTTTTACGGACTTGGTCGGCATGACTTCCAGTGCTTGGCAAATCAGAATCATTACCAGCAACAGGACCCTCAAAGCGAACCTCGAACTGATTCCCTGTGCAATCGGTTTTTCTGCGTTTTTTGCGCCGCATCCATTGCTCGCCCGGATCAATGTATTGTCGCTTTTCTTTTAGGCTGCTGCCCAGGATGTGATCAATGGTCGCTGGCCCAATGGGCTTCTTCGTCAATTGACGCAATGCCTCTTCCTCTTCAACCTTGAGCTTCTTCTTAAACTCCGCTTCAAGCTGATGTAACAGCACGGGGACGCCAGCAGCACTCGTAAGCCGTTCAAACGCCTTTGGTTGCAACGACACAGTCGTAGATTCACCGGCGGCAGCCCTGAGCTGTTCGTAATACTGTGAAGAAATCTCAACACTTTCGATTTCACCATCGTCGGTAAGGGAAAACTGAACTTTATGACCACTCATCAAACCAGTACCTCTCCGTTAAAATTTCTTGGTCAGTGTCGTATGGTTGGGCATATGGGGACCAACATAGCCGACTAGAATTTTTTGTTCGGTGTCAACGAATGCAAAATGAATACGTAATAACCGTGGCTTGGCATTTTGATGCTTGAGGTGAAAGGAGATGTCATATTCGCGTTCCCCGTAGTTCACCTTGCGTAATTTTACCAGATCCTTGTTCTTATTCGTCATCGTCCCTTCGCTCGTGGCCAACTCAATCCCCGTGCGTTCACGAAAGATTCTTTCAAAATCCCCCTTGCCGCCTTCCTGAAATTTGATGGCGTGCATGGTCGTCGCCAGATGATAAAACATCTTCCAGGCATGCTCAATGTCGGAGAATTCAACGTATTCCTCCGCAGATTTAAGTGCCCAGTCCAGAAAAATTAGTCTGTCCGAGTGCAGGCTCTGGAATGTCTTGCTTACTTGCAGCAACGTTTCTGGAAATGCGGATAAGCCAGCAGCCCATTCAGCTCTTTCTTTGACTAATGCGTCACTGTTGCCCTTTATGCTTAACGCACCGAGCTTGCTCTCTAACGCGCGCTTTTCCTCTTGAATAATTGAATGTTCACTCGCCATGTAGCTGGCTTCCTCATTCGCCTCGTCGCGCTCCTTCTCGATGTCAGTGATTAATTTGGTAATCTCATCCACTTCCTTGGACAGCTCCGAATGCTCATCCCGAAAACGAAGCAATTTGTAGAGCGTAAGCATACGACTAACATCCGAGATATTACGCACGCAACCCTCCTCCTCCAACGGATGATTCCGAAGCAAATTGTTTATTATTGCCTCGCGGTCCTGATGGTACGTCGCTTCGTCGAGGTAGTAATAGCGATGCCGCTCAGGGCGTGGGTTTTCAGGATCCAACGCAAAGAATACTCTAAATCCTCCATAGGGCACCCGCATCTCCTTCGGCAAATATTTTCGTATTTCTTCCGCGAGCGCCTCATCGTCCTTGATCAGGATGACTTGGCATTTCCCCGCCAGTCGCTTCGCAAAGAACTTGGCCTCATCCTCCAAGGCATTCTGCCCGTTGAATATCAGGACAGGATATTTTCGGGCCGGAGACATAATTAATCCCGCCAGATATTTACCATGTTCTACTTTGGAAAAGGGAACTGGCAGATTGAACAGATCATAACGCTCGGTGCCACTGTAAACTTTGAAATTTCCACCGGTCAAGTAGCGCACAAAACGCGGGACATTCGTTGACGGCGCCGAATCATGTGCTCGCAAGTCATGCAAATTCCATGCGTAGGCCACCCGACAATAAAATACGGCCATATCCCCGATCACCTTGATTGCAATATCCGTATACCAAAAGCTGCCCTGATCATATTTCCGCTCCGTGAGGCGTAAAGCCCAAGCTGTATATTCCTCGCACTTGTAAAAATTGGTGGCAATGGATGTGAATTGGAAATCTTCCCATGTGCAACGGGTAAAAAACGCTTTCCGATCATCGCGCTGCGCTAAATCATAGCCGCCTTCCTGGTTCTTAAGCTTTTCACAAAGCCAACCAAAGATGACATTTTGAACGGCGGTATAGACGTCTCGTTCATCTTTCGATTTTACGCGAAAGCTGGTTTGATAATGGGTTAAGGTGTTGATTTCCATGGGCAACAAGTTCGGCGAAGCTAAGTCGTCCGTTTCGGTTCAAAAGCAACGGGTGGCTGGGCAATTTCGAGAAATTTAGAAATGTCAATATTCTGACTTGTGACGCCAAAGCCCAGCTCGCGGTCAAACGGGCTCTGCACGTAGTGAGGCCCATCGATTTGATCGCCATCCACCAGCACAATCGCCAGATAGTAACGCGCTGGTTGATTCAGGGAGGCGAGGATTTCGTTTTTAGTCACCGTGATGACGTCCGCGCCTTTCATGCGTGCCTTGACTTCGATAAAACGGACCTCCCCGTTGACGGCGCGTGATTGCACATCCCAGCCAAGATTCTCAGCAGAAACGTCGTGTGGCTCATAGCCCAGCTTACGCTCCATTTCCATAACCGCATCCATGCCGATCATTTCAATCCGCTTGCGCGCCTCTGCGTCGGCCGAAAATGTGCCCACACGCTTTCCCTGCCGGCGGTCCAGCCAACCTTGAGAGATTACCAGGGCGCCACCAACCACGACGGGGGTGGTTGAAAATACCGCACGCTGCTGCCGCAGCTCTTTGGTGCGATGCTCCAGACGCTCCGTCAGTTCTTCCGCACGGCGACGCGCATTCTCTGGCTGCATGCGCGGCTGCTTGCCGGCTTCCTCTTCAGCCTTTAGTTTTGCATAACGGTGGCTCCAGTAGTTGATCTCCTTCGTAAGTCTCTCATGCACTGCATTCAAGGTGGCGTCGACGTAGTTTTCGCGCCGCTTACGCGCCTCATCGAAGTGCCCGGGTGCTTGTTGCTTCGCAGAATAGGCAATGGCCTTCTTCTCAATTTCTTGGCCAAAGTTGGAGCCTTCCAAGAAGGATTCGATCTGCGCCAATTCATGCGCTTCGGGGATATCAAAGTCCAGATAAGGCGCTGGCCCTTCTTGGTGCACATTGCCTGCCTCATCAAATGAAAGAAACTGCAGTTGGCGTGAAATGGTTCGCTGCTGCCCGAAACGGTCCAGGCCGCCATCACGTATCGAATGATCTAAAATGCACAACAAGCGAGGCGTTTCGCTGCTTTGATTACAGTCAATCAGGATGGAACCTTGCTTGAGCAGTGAGCGACTGCGCTCCAATATCAAATCGATCACTGCATCCATCAGGGGGTGCCCGGGACAAAGGAGGGAAGCCATTGGTTTACCGGCGATACGGATGCGCTCTTTTTCAAAACAGAGTCGCTCGTATTTTTTCAATACCGGCATGCCGGCTCCGATCACCCGATCTCGCTGACGCACTGCAGCTGGCACATGGGTGATCTCATAGCGGCCGGTTTCACGCTTTTTCAGCTGGCCGCCCAGTTTTGCAAAGGCTGCCTCAAAGAAGGAATAAATAAAGTATGGCTGTAGTCGTAGCGCTTCTGCTCGCTCCATCTGCTCTTTGATTTCAAACACGCGACCTGCCGTCATGTGTTCTGACGCCAAAGCGTTCTGCTCGGCCAATAGTCGAATGCGTTCTGGGTCAAAGGCGCTATCGATCTGCTGATGCAGTCTTGCGCGGACTTCAGGGCGATCACCATACTGGATGGCCTCCATGAGCAATTCACGCAGGGATTTGTTGTCAATCACCTGCCCAAGGATGTCGAATACCTTGCCTTCCAGGCGATCCGACTCCGCTTCCAGCTTCACTAGGAGTTGTGCATACACATCACCTTCTCGGGTTTCATGGGCGACCAAATTCCATAGGTGACAGACCTCCGTTTGACCAATGCGGTGAATGCGGCCGAAACGTTGCTCCAAGCGATTCGGATTCCAGGGCAAATCGTAGTTAATCATCAGGTTGGCCCGCTGCAAGTTTACGCCTTCACCTGCGGCATCCGTAGCGAGCAACACGCTTACGGCTTTGTTTTGCGTAAACTGCTCCTGCACCTTGCGGCGCTCTTCACGCCTCACTCCACCATGAATCGTAACCACCACCTCCGGATCCCCCAGGAGCGCCGTAATCCGGTCGAAGAGATAGTTGAGTGTGTCACGGTGCTCGGTGAAAATGATGATCTTGCGCCGTGTTTTGCCATCAGCCTCATACATCTCTGGATTGTCCAGCAGCAACTCCCGCAGTTCTACCCATTTATGATCTTCATTCGACGCACGCACCTCCTTGGCTTGTGCCACCAAGTCACGCAGGCTAATAATCTCCGCTTCGAGTTCTTGAATGGTTTGGGCTGCTGTGGCTCGATCAGCAATTTCGTCTTCCAGGCGCTCCACTTCCTCATCGGAATGATCATCGTAGAAATCATCGATATCGTCATCGGAGAGGTTATCAAAATTTCCTAGCTCTGACAGTCCTCGGCGATTGAGTTTGGCTTCTTCCAGCATTCGGTCGAGACGGTGCAGGCGGCGCTTGAGCGATTGGTAGATCGCCTCAGGCGAGGACGCCAAGCGTCGTTGCAAGATGGTCAAGGCAAAGCCAACGGTGCCACGGCGGTTATTGCTCAGCTTGGCTGCCCGGTTCATTTCATTGACCACATAATTGGTCACTTTGCGGTAGAGTTCTCCCTCTAGTTCAGACAGCTTGAAAGGGCAGGAATGCGCGCGGCGTTCAGGAAAAAGCGGTGTGCCGTCAAACTTTAGCAGCTCCTCTTTGACCATTCGTCGCATCAAGTCCATCGGGTCCACCTGGTGAACGCCGTCTCGAAAGCGTCCGTAAAAGCGGTCGGAATCGATCAAGGCCATGAAGGCTTGGAAATCCTCTTCTTTGCCGTTGTGAGGCGTCGCAGTCATCAGTAGAAAGTGCCGGGTAAGCTGCCCAAGCTTTTCGCCCAATTGATACCGCTTGGTCTTATTCAGCTTGTTGCCAAAATAGTTGGCCGACATTTTGTGAGCCTCATCGACAACGATTAAGTCCCAGTCCGTGTTTTCGAGCTTTGATTGTAGTTCCTCATTGCGTGCCAGCTGGTCGATACGCGCGATGAGCAGATCCTTTTCCTCAAATGGATTACCCGATCGGGTAGTCTCTACCATTTCGCGACTAAATATATCAAACTGAAGCCCAAATTTTAAATCGAGTTCGTCCTGCCATTGATCAACTAACACGCCAGGCGCTACAATCAAGCAGCGCTTTAGGTCGCCACGAACAATGAGTTCCTTGATGAGCAAACCTGCCATGATCGTTTTCCCCGCGCCTGGGTCATCCGCCAATAGGAAACGAAGTGGTTGGCGAGGAAGCATCGTCTCGTAGACAGCCGTTATTTGGTGAGGTAGGGGATCCACGGCCGAAGTATGAACTGCCATCAGCGGATCAAAGAGATGTGCCAGATGGATACGATAGGCCTCTGCCGCCAGTTTAAACGTCTCGGCATTGCCATCGAAATTCCAAGGTAAGCCTTGTTCCACCCTTTCAATCGTCGACTCGTCAGTTCGAAAAACCATCCGCTCGGCTGGAGGTCCACCATCTACTTTGTAGTAAACAGTGATCGCATCATCGCCAACCGTATCGACCGCCAGTATCGTTGCGGATTCTCCAGAGGGAGCAATGCCCTTTAATACAGAGCCTTTAGTGATCTCTTCGAGTGTCATGTCAGGAGTATGTGAAGTTCATTCGGTGTAGCTATCTCGACTTTTTGGACTTCGCATTCACTGACTGCATCATCCACATAGGGAACAACCACTAACGCGTGGTCACAGTTCAACTGTTTGCGCAAAACCCCCGCAATCCGCAGGGTCTTATCAAAATTTCGCTGCGTATTAAATTTACACTCCAGTGCAATCCGCCGGCCTTGATGTTCCACTAGAAAATCCGTCACATAAATCCCTTCGCAGTATTCCTCTTGGTAGGCGATACCTGCTTTATCCAGCTCCCGGGCAATCGCCCGTCGAAAGCCGATTGATTGCGCTTTCACTTCCAGATAGCGCTCATCGGCTTCTAAGAGAGCTTTGATATCATCAGGGCTTTGCGGTGAATCGTCCTCTTGCAGCACCTCCGCACCAGCAAAAGCCGTGACCAACTCGCGTTCTTCCGCCTTCGTTTCACACAGCACCTTACACATACGCGAAAACGTTGCCTGCCGCGGTCGCGTCACGCCATTGACGATCTTGCTCACCGACGTCGCGCTGACGCCAATTTGCTCTCCCAATTCAAATGCCTTCATCTGCCGTTTGGTCAGCAGCTTGCGAATAATATCTCCTAGTGGGACGGGCATCGCTGAGTAGGATTCCGTATTTTTTGATGGCTGGAAAGGATAATCCCTAGTTTTTTCGGATTCTTTGGATTCATATGCTTGATGTTGTCCAATAAAGTTAAATAAAGTTCGGTATTCAAGGGGAAAGTTGCGTAATAATTAAAGTAAGTTCTTGCGACGATGCGAAGCCACTTGTTTGTTCACGTCATCGAATGCGGCGAATCCTGCCGCGGAATACTTACCAACCACATTAATTAACATCCTACCAACCATGTCATCCGATTCCGCCCGAGCCCTCACTCCCAAAGAAGTATCCGCCCAGCTTGGACTCTGCACGCGCACCGCGCTGAACTACATCCGCAGCGAGCGCATCAAGCCAGTTTACCGATTAAACAAGCGCGTCATCCGCGTCCCCCAACACGCAGTCGACGACTACCTCGCCCAGGGAAAAGTAGTGCCTGAAACGACCTCCACGGCCGCCCACAATCCCGGCCAACGCCGCATCGCGGTTTAACTTACGCCTTTAACTTTAACTTATGGGCAAGGGAAAACGCCCCAGAAGGGCGGAGCCTTGCCCAAATCCAAGAACCACCAACTCAAAACACCCAATCACCAACTCTCCGTACCTTTGTGCCTCCGTGAGAGAACCCAACCCAATAACACACCATGGCAATCATCCAACAACCTGAATCAAACGGCTTCGACCTCGGAGCCCTCGCCCCGGCAGGCACCTATGTCGCCACCTGCCTCGAGGTCCAAGACTAATTCGGCGTCCAGCGCCCGAAGTTCGCAAACCCGCAGGAGCAGGAAAAACGAAACTGTAGGCCCCAAGGAGTGAGCGTAGCGAACGGGGGGCCGTGGCAAGGCGCAACGCGCCGCGCAGGGCGACAGCCCGAAGTCGATGCGAGCTAAACGAGAATAAACGCCACCACACTGAGCCATGCCCAAGGCCGAGACCCGGGTGGTTGGGGCAAACCCAATTCTTGGCGTTCCTGAAAAGATGCGGGAGCGCAGCGACGGACCACAGCGGCAAGCGAAGCGGCAACGCCGACCGACCCTGCGGGCTCACAACAGGACACTATGTGGAGTATGCGCCGATCGACGGAACACTTGCACGGAGGGGGAATAGCGCATGCGACAGCAAATTGCACATAGTGTCCTGTTGTGCGGTGGAACGAACCTGGCTACAGAGAGTTAGTCCGATTTATCAATCATCTCGGTCATAAACTTCTGAAACTCCTCATCGTAATACGGTGAGAGCTGGTTCCAGAGCTTACGTACATTGGGCGACTGGCTGGACTCTTGAATATCCCGTCTTAACCCCTCCCAGCTCGAGCGTGGCAGAAAACGGTTACGCCATCCGAGATAGACCATCGTCATTTGATTGAGCCACATTTGGAGATAGCGGCGCTCTTTGGTCGAATCCACCTCTTCACGGCCTTCCAGAACCGCCATCAAGTCTGGGTCATCCAGCGCGAGCTGGATCAGCTCACGGTTGGTTTTGTAGATTTCAAGAACCGCTTGAAAGCGCATTTGGCGCACGCCACGGCGCAATTCCCACACCAGAACAAAGAAACCGGCAAGCGCTGCGATTCCCTCCAGCGAAACATCCAATGTCATAAAAATCCTCCCATGGCAGATATAGCGCCATTGGGAGGACTTGTAAACGGGTGCAGACGATGATGTGCGACTAGAGGTGGCCCGTCAGCTTGTCGAAAACCTCTCTCGGAATGGCCACGAAGTCCTCGTGGGCCGAAGCTGTGAGGCTAGCCTTCTCATCCTCTGTCAACCGCACGCCTTGAATCAGCACGCGGTTGTCGTCCGTGAACAGAAAGGCGGGACAACCGCCATTCATGCAAAAGCCCGTTTGTCGGCCTTGTTCGCCAATGATGTGTTGGATTTTCATGAGTGCTTCGCGTTGAGCTTTCGTTGGAGTGTGAGAAATAGGACAGCCCCACCCAAAAGCAGTGCATAGGTGGACGGCTCCGGCACGACGTGAAATGATGTCGCCACCAATTCGACAGACGAAAATGTCGTATCCGCGTCTTTGGTCTTCAACCAGAGCTGAATCTGGTCAACGTCCCCCAAAACGAAATCAGGATTCACCGCCAAAATGTCATCGAATGTCCACACGATAGAGGTCGCCGAGTAGTCGTTGGAAAAGTTCCAGACATTTGCGTTCTTTGATCCGCTTTCTGAGTTACTTCTAAGGCGCAATTGAATTCCCATTGAACGCTCCGCTTCGCCGGAAAAAGCCAGATGGCTAACATCGAGCACAAAGGCTCCTTCATTCACCGCGATTCCGCTCAAATCCAAATCCAGATTCTGAAAGCTACTGGTGTTGCCATACTGAATGCCTGCCAGCCCTTCGAAGTCGCTTTCTACGATCGGGGCCGGATCAACCGTATAGGACAGATAAAGTCCCGGATTGGTGCCATAGCCTCGAACCGATGCTTCGGAGGTGATTTCAGTCAAGTAAGCCTTGCCCGCACTGGTGCTATAGGAACTGGCAGTCAAATCTCGCTTTCCTCCAAGGGCAATAGGCTCGGAGACGGTTTTTTGGCGATCTCCGTCTGTGGAATCAGGTGTAATGATATACCAAGCATAAGGGCCGCCATTCAACAAATCAGCTTCGGAGGCAGCTCCTCCCACTAAGTAATTGTCGATTTGAATGATGCCAAAGGCTGTTGATGTAAGTGTGGCTGTTAGGGCAATGGCCGACAATTGGCCTGCCCGTCGCATGCGTGAGAATTGCATATGATTGTATGTGATTGTAAGTTAGCGATTTAAGGAAATGAAACAGAACTACCAGTTCTGTTTCAGGCAGGAGATGCGCCTATGCACCTACCCATTCAATTGCGCGACCGTCAGGGGCGTCGAAAATACCTGACACCAGATGAACGCAGAATATTCTTCAACCACACCAAAACGCTCTCAACGCGGAATCGTCTATTCTGCCAAACCCTTTACTATACAGGTTGTCGGCTCTCAGAGGCGCTGGCTCTTGGCGAATTCTCAGCTGATGTTGAGGGAAAGGTTATCACCTTTAAAACCCTGAAACGACACGGCCACGAGCATCAACGATCCGTGCCTGTTCCCAACGAACACGTCAAAGAAGTCCGCTCACTTGGAAAGTGCCCTTTTCCATATTCGCGGACTACCGCATGGCGTATCATTAAGAAAGCCATGGCCGGAGCTGGCATCAATGGTCCCCAGGCAACTCCCAGAGGATTGCGGCATGGATTTGCCATCAAATGTGCCACTGAAAACGCTGTTATCAGCAAAATTCAAGTGTGGATGGGCCATGCAAGCCCGATGACAACCATGATCTATCTGGATGCAGTGGGGGCTGAGGAACGTGATTTTATCCGCCGAACATGGGATTAAATTCCAAAGAAATTCCAGAAATTCATTGATTTTATCTAATGATTATGGCAATCATACTTGAAACAAAACTGGTAGTTTTGTTTCAACTGTGCGACAATACTATTCTGAAAGGAGGTCGCTTTTGTCTGAAGAAATGGGGCTAATGCCCACATTGGAGGAATTTCTCGCCGAAATCAGACTCTGGACAACAAACCCCCGCATCGCGGCCGCCCTGGAGGCCGTGAAAAAGAGTGGGGAGAAGCGAATTTACGTGGAGATTGATGGCGCAAAAGTCTACAGCATTATCAAACCCAAGTAAGATTCGGGTAGCCAGTCTGCAAAGAGAATGCCGGTTCTGCTGCATGAGCGCGGTTACGCGACGGCCTCAGAATTAGCCCTATTGGGTATTCTGGATGCTACCACGTTGGCGGAGTGGATTGAGCGATTCAGACGCGAGGCATTAAGCAACACTTCGGCGCAGTGGTAGATCGAACACCGACATGATGCCTCACAAACTACATTCCATGTAGCACTGGACAAGCTCGCGCCCAGACGTATCGCCTAGTCGCCGACTTTGTCGGCATACTTTAAATCGGGGATCGCTCGCCCTGCGTAAGCTGTATTACGTGCGCTCTTTGGCCGGGAAGGCAACGAGTTGTCCGTCAAATGCGCGAATCGGCAACGCATCGAGCTTAATGTTAATCCCGTTGCCATTGAAATGCTTCCAGGCGACGCCCAGTTGGATCAATCTCTTTTTATCGGGGCCCAAGACTTCACTCTGATAGATGACAAAGTCGGGCCTCCGGCCCTCTTCCGCTTCCATGGGGGAATTTTCCACTGCTTTGGCGGCGGTTTTCTTTTTGGTCGGCATAACGTAACCCTTTCTACGGTCTGATTGATTGGTCTTAATCCATTCATAGCGCAGGCAGAAGATCATTTCAATGGGGACATACCATGGGATGTTTGGACCTGACGCGTTGCGACGAATGGGATGGCCCGACCGGCTCAGGCGGTCGGGCCTCGCGAGATCAGGCCTCCTGATCTGAACGCCCTAGGATCATGCCGGCGGCCCGGCTGGCCTGTGCAGCGGCAATCACGACTAGGCGGGCGTCTTTTTTGATGGTCCGAATCCACCCATCGAGGTAGGCGGCTTGGTTCTCAATCACGCTGTTATCGATTCCACATTCGGCGCACAAGAAGGCGGAGGTCATTTCCGCAACTAATTCTTCACGTCCGTAGGCTTCGGAGCCAAAGCCCCCCCCGGTCATATTCCGATCGAGTCTTTTGGGGTGTCCGGTGGCATGGCCGAGCTCGTGAAACAAGGTGGAATAGTATTCATCCGGACTTTCAAACTGATTGCGGGAAGGCATGATGATCGTGTCATTGCCTGGATTCCAGGCTGCCTTCTTAAATCCATGGTCAATTTTCGGAGCATCCAACCAGCCCGCCAGGATCGTTTCAGCAGCTTCAATGGGTGAAAAGGTGATCGCCTCCCGCTCTTCGAGCGTGGGGAATTCGACATCTTCAATCTGCCGCGCATTGAAAACGGTGTAGCATTTCAGGAAACGAATCTTTTTGCCATCTTCCTCAGAATCCGTGGCCTCTTCCACCAGCTTCTGCCCCCAGTAAACCACGGGAAGTCCTTTCTCACCTTTGCGAACAGCGCCGCCTAAGTCTTTGGCCTGCTTGAAGGTCAGAAAGTAAGGACTTTCAAAGGCCATGGCGTTAAGCAGGAAAAGATTGATTCCCCGGTAGACATTACCTCCCACAAAGTTTTGCGGTAAGCTGTTGCCGTGACTCCATGGCCTTTTCCAAGGACAAACGCCCTCTTCTAATAGTTTTAGGATACGCTCGGTAATTTTCTCATATGGTGTCTGTTTCATGGCCTCTCGCTTGGTTGTTGGGTTCTTGGGTCGCATCCCCCTCAGTTGAGGAGGGTTCGCCGCTGCGAACCTTGCCCTTCGGCGAGAACGGGGAGACAAGATGCAAGGGAGGGGGATCACCCGGCTTGCACAAGTGGGAGTGAAACGGGAGCGCGGAAAGTCGGGGACACCCTTGCATCGCGTCAGGGGCAGCGTCCCTTAGTCAATTCCTTCAAAAAATGGGTGTCCGGTTGATTCTTAGCGAACAAGGCAGAGGACCATGTTCAGCGGCATGAATTAGCTTTTCGGAGGCCCATAGGGCATCTAAAGCCCGCCGGAAAACGGTTTTTTAGGGGCTTTCGGAAAAATCAGAACGACTTCCCGTATTTTGAAGTAGAATGAGCGGATCTAAAGGGAGCCTACCGATGTATACAGAAGACGGTCGCCGAATAGAATTGGTGGATAGTCACACCCTGTGTGCTTTTCTTGGTATTCGGAAACCACAAACGCTCCTGAAGATGGCGGATCGTGGTGAAATATCTCCGCCAATCTATTTGAATGTGTCTCAACAGGGAAAACGGGGCCGGAATATAGTTCGTTGGAACCTGCCCCAAATTGTTAGGCAGCTTGGCCTCTAGAGGGCTGGTTTTTGATCCGGTTGACTAGCATTTGCTTCTTCAATTTTGCAACGATCTGTCTGCGCTTTTCAGTTTCAAGGATCTCATGTTCAAATTTGTCTGGTGTTAGACCGTAAAATGCTCCGACCTCACCCCTAGCGGTAATCAGCGAAGCATAATGACGCATTTGCACGTCCTTTTTATTGCCCATCTGCATTTCGATTTCCGCCCATCCCTTACCATCCTTGATCATCATAGAGATTAAGGTGTGTCGGGCAACGTCTGCGTCTAACTTACCCTTCGGTAAAACATTCTGCCGTACCCAGGTGTATTTATACCGCCAATTGGGGGTCATGAACGAGGGATGATCGCGGTAGCATTCCAGCCACTGTTTCAAGGTCGGATTTACTTCGATTACCCGGTTTTGTCGCGTTTTACTGACTGCTTTCGGCACGCTGATGTAGCTGAGGTCCTCGGAAATGAGTTTCCAGCCCCATTGCGGGTTGCTCCAGAAGCGAATGCTCTCTTTGGGACGCATCCCCGTAAAGAGCAGCCACAAAAACATACGCTGGGCGTTGTGTCGCTGGGCCTCTCTTAGGAGGCATTTGCACTCCGCTGCGGTGAATATGGTAATATTGGTGCACTCATCGGCCTCGTCATCTTGGAAGAAAATGTCATGTCCTTCAAAAGGACTTTTGCGGAGAATTGGCGACGGGTTGGGCGTATTCTTACTCAGACCGCTTAAATAGCCAAAGAAGTGTTTCACCATATGATGCACTCGTTCATAGGAACGAGGGCCATTCGAATTACCCTCAACCCAGGATTTTAATTGTGGATAGCGCATAAGCGTCACGTTGGCATGGGCAAAATCCTTGGCGAACTTACCCAGTATTTTCTCAATTTCTTGAATGGTGTCTGGTCGCCGTCCCTGAGCATACTTGATTGCTAGAAATGCTTCGAAGTATTCCCCAATCGGCTTAACCTTGGCTTCGTCGGTATAGTGCTCGCAGAACCATTGGATAGCTTTCAGTAAAGAGCAATTACGTGCATCGCCGTTTTCCGAATTCCGTAATTCGTAGAGTGCACGCTCCGCATCCGAATACTCCTGTTGGCTCATTCCGGTGGCAAATTCTCTAATTATCCGGATTCGATCTTGATTCGCAGCTCGTTCACTTGAATGTTTTTTTCGGTAGCGACCATTAGGCAGCATGCAAGAGATCAGCCAGTAATTGGTCCCATTTGCATACTTCCCGGTTGTGATTTTTGGATTTGGTGTTTTCACGGTGTCCCTTTTTTGTCCCTCAATCTTGTAATACGTTGATAAGACAAATAAATTCCGGCAACCCCTGCCCATGTGGATATTTAGGCGACAACCGTCACGAATGTCGCTGCAATCCGACGACGATTCAGCGCTACCGAAGCCGGATTTCCGGACCATTGCTCGATCGCATTGACCTGCATATTGAAGCACCCGCGTTGACCTTTGATGAACTGCGATCTGCGCAAAAAGGTGAGAGCTCGGAAACAATTCGTGGCCGTGTGATGGAGGCCCGCGGTTTGCAAAGCCAGCGTTTTGGTGGCGATAAGAACAGCGCGCGCCTAACGGCTTGCAATGCCCGCATGACTCATCGACAAATCCGTCAGTATTGCACGATCAACCGCGAACAGGGTGACTTGCTCCAGCAGGCAATGGAAGAGTTAAAGCTCTCCGCCCGCGCCTACGACCGTATCCTCAAGGTCTCCCGGACGATTGCGGACATTGCTGGCGTAGAGTCCATCGCTACCCCCCACTTGCTGGAAGCAATTCAATATCGCAGCCTAGACAGGCGGCTGTTCTATTAGTGACGCCATCAAGTACTGGTGAGCCTAGCTACCGCGTTACGGGACCATAATCACGGCGATCGCTTTTCTCCCCCCCCTTGTTTATCGATGTGATTTCGTTGACTTGCATTTCTGCGGATGGGTCGTTTGTTTGTGCGTGTTGAACAAGTTACGAGTCATTAGCGGTTTAATCGCAGTCCTAGCCCTGCTGGGTGGCTGCGACACGAGGCCCCCCCCGATTATTCGGGGTGAATATCCAGTGCCCGAAGACGCCATGGTCACCGAGCCCCCCCCCGGGGAGTACGGCGGGCTGTTCATTGTCTCGGAAACGACTCAGCCGACGACGTTCAACTACTATGTGCCGAATGACCTGACGACAGCGGTTGTGCTGGGGCGAATGTTTGCTGGGCTAACTGACTTCGATCCCATGAAGGGCGAGATGGTGCCCGCCCTCGCCAAGAGCTGGGAGATCGGGGAGGACCAGAAGTCATATACCTTCCACTTGCGCGAAGGGATCAAATGGTCCGATGGCGCACCGTTTTCCGCCGACGATGTGGTCTTCACCTTCAATTTGATCGTGGCTGAGCGGGAGGACCCGGAGACGGGCGAAATGGTCCCCATTTACCCAACAAGGCAATACGAGGATTTCAAATACGAGAACGGTACGTTGTCCTGCGAAAAGATAGATGACTACACGGTGATTTTCCGCACGCCGGATATTTACGCGCCGTTCATGTTCGACATCATGGGGCTGCCGATCATGCCGAAGCACAAGCTGGCGGCGTCAAACGATGATGAGACCTTCATGAAAATGTGGTCCACGCAGACTGGCATTGAGAACCCTTCGGAAATTGTTGGCACCGGCCCGTTTGTGTTGGAGAGCTATCGGCCGGGTGAGCGCTTGATCCTTAAGCCGAATCCCCATTACTGGAAGGTGGATTCCAAAGGACAGCGTCTGCCCTATGTTGACCGCTTAATCATGAAGTTTGTGGGAGATTCGAATACTTCGATTATCTCATTTGCGACCGGTCAGACGAGCATTGCGGGCGTCGGTCCGTCGGATGTTTCCTGGGTCCAGCGCAATGAGAAAGAATTCGATTTCACGCTTTATGAGCGTGGGCCGTCGACGTCGGTGTCGATGATCTGGTTTAACCTGAACCCCGGGAAAAACGAGGAGGGCATCCCTTACGTGGAGCCTTACAAAATGGCTTGGTTTCAGAACAAACTTTTCCGCCAGGCGATGTTTTATGCTTTCGACCGCGAGGCGGTGATTGATGCCGTGTTCTTTGGGCGCGGCAAACCGCTGGACTCCATGGTCGCCGAGGCGCAGGGTGACTGGTTTAACCCCAACGTGCGGAAATACCGCTACAATCCCGCTAAAGCGCGGGAGCTGTTGGCCGAGGCGGGCTTCACTTGGAATCCAGCGGGGAAATTGATCGGTCCCCAGGGCAATACGGTAGAATTCAACTTACTCATTCCCGCGGGCGGAAGCTCTTGGGAGTCCATGGTAGTCACCTACAAGGAAAACCTGTCCGATATCGGCGTGACAATGAACATCACCCCGGTGGATTTTGCCACGTTGATCCGTCGTATTGACTACACTATGGACTACGAAGCGGGCGTCATCGGTTGGGGCTCCAGTTCCGCGGCCTATGATCCTTCGGGCAGCAAGGCGCTCTACATGAGCTCGGGCATCTACCACCTATGGCATCCCAAACAGGAAACACCGGCTACGCCGTGGGAGGCAAAAATCGACAAGCTTTTCACTGAGCAGGAAGGCACGCTCGACCTGAAGCGCCGACAGGAACTGATGCACGAAGTGCAGGCCATTCTGGCGGAGGAGTCGCCGCTAATCCTGCTCGCGTCCGTGCAGGGCTACGTCGGCGTTCAGAATCACTGGCGAAATTTCACCATTCCGCCTGCCGGCAGCACGACTTGGAACATTGAAGAAATCTGGACCGACCGTCCGCTGGATGATCCGGACAACTAATACCTCATGCTTAGCTATATTGCCAGACGACTCCTGACGCTGATCCCGCTCATCCTCGCGGTCACGCTGTTGGCGTCGATCCTGATGTATATTTCGCCTGGCGACATCCTGACGAAATTGCGCTCCCAGCCCGATGTGCCCGAGCAGGTGATCGTCCGGCTGGAGAAACAATACGATCTGGTGGATGCCGAAGGCGAGCCGACCCGCTGGTATATCCGCTACGGTTCGTGGTTGGGCAATGTCATGCAGGGCAGCTTGGGCGAATCGATTACCTACCGGATTCCAGTGCTGAGCTTGATCATGCAGCGCCTTCCAGCCACGTTGATTCTGTCGCTGACATCGATTCTTTTTGCCTGGATCGTAGCGATTCCGTTGGGGGTATTGGCGGCGATTTACAAGGACTCGATCTGGGATCGCATCTCGGCATTTTTGGCCTACGCCGCGTTGTCGATACCTGAGTTTTTCCTGGCGATTTTGGCCGTGTATTTTGCGGCGGTTACGGGCTGGTTTCCCGTTGGCGGGCGCAGTGCGATCGGCAGTGAATTTTATCCCGAAGGCTTGAAAATAGCGGATTACGCCTACCACCTGATTCTGCCGACGCTGGTGCTCGGCCTTGGCAGCGTGGCCAGCATGATGCGCATCATGCGCGCGAACTTCATCGACTACATGCGGCAGGAGTTTGCGATCACTGCGCGCGCGAAGGGGCTCAGCGAGAAAGTCGTGATGTTCAAGCACGTCCTGCGCAACGCGATCAACCCGCTCATTACTTCATTGGGCTTTGCATTTTCGAGTCTGTTGTCGGGCGCATTGCTGGTGGAAAATGTGATGAACTACCCTGGGCTCGGACAGTTGATTTACCAGTCGCTGTTGGAAGAGGATGAATACGTGGTCATGGCGGCGCTGACTATCAGTGTGGTGATGCTCGTCTTTGGCAACTTGCTTGCAGACCTGTTTCTGGCCTGGTCGGACCCACGCGTCCGGTTGAGCGAAGACGGCGCGCGCAGCAAATCGATCAGCCCGCTGAAGATTGTAATGATCTCTGGCGTGGTGATTGGCTTGGTGCTGGTGGAGATCGGGATTGAGGCTTTTATACCGGGAACTATTCCGTATTTGCTGACCGGGATCAAATGGGGGGCAATCGTCATTGGCAGCGTCATCGTGCTCTGTTGTCTGGCCATGGTCACGTATGTCACGGTCATATTATTTAAGCGGCTCGGCGGCGCGCTGCTGAGGCGTCCTCTTGGGCTGGCATCGGCGGTTGTCCTAGCGGCACTTTACTTTGGAGCGGCCTTCGCGGGATTCCTCGCGCCGTATTCGGTTAACAAGAACAACCTGTCGCAGTCCTTCCATCCGCCCACGGCGATTTTTTGGGAAGATGGGCTGCGCGTGCAGGCTTACGAAAACGTTGACCGCGCAATTAGTCGCTACGCACCCATTGAGGGTGAAAGCTACCCGCTGGAGTTCTTTGTAAAGACAGATTCCCCAGCTAATCTTTTCGGTTTTATCCCAGTGAGCCACAAGCTATTCGGGGTTAAGTCGGACAACCCCAATGCCCGCGTCTATCTGCTCGGCAGTGATTCAATGGGCCGAGACGTTTTTTCGCGCCTGCTTTATGGCTCACAAATTTCGCTGACGATTGGCCTGATTGGCATTTCGATCACCCTCACGCTGGGCTTTATTGTCGGGGGGCTGTCGGGCTATTTTGGTGGGGCGGTGGACTTTATTGGGATGCGTATCGTTGAGTTCCTGCTTTCGATTCCTTCCTTGTATCTTTTGTTGGCCTTGCGATCAGCGTTGTTCAAACCGGGGTTCAGCTCGTCAGAGGTGTATCTGGGCATTATAGTGATTTTATCGATCATTGGCTGGGCGGGTGCGGCGCGTATTATCCGTGGGATGACGCTCTCGATCAGCAGCCGACAGTATGTCATGGCGGCGGAGAGCATGGGGCAACCCGCGTGGAAAATCCTCTACAAGCACATCCTGCCCAATCTTGCCAGTTACCTGCTCGTCGCGGCGACCTTATCCATCCCAGGTTACATTTTGGGCGAGGCCGCGTTGTCCTTTCTTGGATTGGGCATTCTGGAGCCTTCCGCTTCCTGGGGCCTGATGCTCAAGCAGTCCCAAAGCGATATGAAGGTGTTTTTCCTGAACTTCTGGTGGCTGCTTTCACCGGGCGTCGCGATTTTCTTGACGGTGATCTCGTATAACGTCTTGGGCGACGTGCTCCGCGACATCGTCGATCCCAAAATGAAAACCCAATAACCCGCGCTCCGCTAGACGGATAGATTTTCGCAGTGCGAAAATGAAGTGGGAGAATGAAAATCGCAGCGTTCGCGACTGTTGCTTTAGCCGCGTGGAGTGAGCGCTCGCTCGCGCAGCCAGGTCGCCAGTAATTGGCAGGCATGAGCGCGGTGGCTGATACGGTCTTTGACGACTGCGCCAAGCTGGGCGAAAGATTCTTCGTAGCCATCCGGCGCAAAAAGCGGGTCGTAGCCGAAGCCAGCATCACCGATTGGCTGCTCCAGAATTTGTCCCGGACAATGGCCGGTAAAGGTTTGGTCGAAGCCCGTGCCAAGCAGAACAAGACAGCACGCAAAGCGCGCGCCGCGCTCGTGGGGTGCACGGCCTTGCAGTGCGTCGAGCAGCTTGGCCATGTTGTCCGCGTCGGTTGCGTCGGGCCCGGCGTAGCGGGCGGAGTAAATGCCAGGAGCGCCGTCAAGCGCGTCTACCTCCAGCCCGCTGTCGTCAGCGAGCACCCAGTCACCTGGAGTTGCTTTGAGGCGCAGTGCTTCAGCTTTGAGCCGGGCGTTGGCGGCGAATGTTTGGCCCGTTTCATCAACTTCGGGCATGCCGCCGACTGCCTTTGCCGAGACGACTTCGATGGATAATCCGGCGCGTTGGAGAGCGGCGGCAATTTCCCCGGTTTTGTGCGCGTTACCCGTGGCGACGACGATGCGGGGCGTGCTCATGCTTCGGGGTAGTTTAAGTAACCGCGGGTCAGGACATCCTGCCCGAAGAGCGCGTGTTGCGGGTCTTCAAGCGTGATGGCTTCCGCCATTTCGCTGGTGTTGAGGCCTCGGAAAGCGGGCAGGGCATCATCGTCGGCCAGAAGCTTGGGAGCGCGGTAGGAGAGCAAATAGTCCAGCAGGCACTCGGAAAGCATGTCACTGAGCAGACCACAACCACCCTCGATGAGAACGCCAGTTAGCGCCTGATTGATGCATTTTTTCTGGAATACTTTATAGAAAATGTTGGGCGGATCGGTCGGAAGTTCCCAGATGGTGACACCGTGATCCTTGATCCGGTGCAGACGAGATTGGTTGGATTCAGTCTCAGTAACGAGAATGGTCCGGTGGCGCCAATTATCGTTGAAAACTTGCCGGTCCAAGTGATCTGCGAGGAGCAGGCGTCGGTCAAAGACAAAGCGGGTAGGGCAGTAGATCTCTGCATCTGGCAGACGAGCGGTCAAGGCGGGGTCGTCGGCAATCACCGTGCCAGCACCTACGGCAATAGCGGGGAAAAGACGACGCCAGCGCATGACGTCAGCCCGAGCCTCCTCTCCCGTCACCCAACGGGAATGGCCGGCGCGGGTGGCGATTTTGCCGTCGAGTGTCATGGCGACTTTCGCCGCGAGGAAGGGGGCTTGGTTGACGATCCAGTGGTTGAAAATCAGGTTGATATCGGCGCATTGCTCGGCGAGCACGCCGTGGACGACCTCTAGACCAGCTTCGCGAAGTAGGGCGACGCCTCGTCCAGCATGGGCCGGGTTGGGATCAATTGCGCCAATGACCACTCGCCGAAAACCACGTTCAATAATGGCGTCAGTGCAAGGGCCTGTGCGCCCTTGGGTGCAGCAGGGCTCAAGCGTAACGTAGATTGTGGCATCATAGCGGGGACGATGGCCTTGAGCTTTGATCGCCGCGACCTCAGCGTGGGGGCCTCCGGCGCGCTGGTGCCAGCCTTCGGCGACTACACGCCCTTGCTCCACAATGATCGCACCGACCATCGGGTTGGGGTGTGTGTCGCCCCAAGCGCGTGTAGCGACCGCCATGGCGTGGCGCATGAAGTGTTCGTCAGTATCGGAGTCGAGGGGCATGAAGTTATGAAAAAGACACGTTGCGCCGCGAGATTCAATCACTAAGACTGGCTCGGATGATACACTGCCGCCTGCTACGCGTGATTCTGCTGTGCCTTGTTATTTCCGTAGGGTATACAGCCCATGCTGCTGACCTCTTCCGGGGCATGACAGAGCAAGAAATGATTGAAGCTCTAGGCACCCCGGTGTCGGAAGTAGGCCGTCAGAGCAAAAAAATACTCATTTACACCGGTGGGTCCGCCGAACTCCGCACAGGCCGCCTCTATAGCGTGGATGGCCTCACAATGGCCTACATGGCCCCGGATGGCCAATCGCAGTTCACCTTTTCAATGTCTTCGGGCTGGAGCCTCAATGGAGAGCCCATCGACAGCAAATTCCGCTTTACTCCCCCCGTTGAGAACCTCCCCCCCCCCCCCGACACTGGCGTTAAATTTTATCGCCCAGGTGAGGAAGCCGATAAGGAGCCGCCGCAGGGCGTGAACTTTGCCCC
>NZ_BMXG01000028.1 GCF_014651635.1 Cerasicoccus arenae
CCTGCCCCCCCCCCGGAAGACCAATCACTCCAATCACATGCAATGCCTCAGATGCCACCTGCGGCTGTCGTGGGGCCGAAATCGGCATAGGATCGTCTTGCTGCTGCCGGTATTGCGCCACGTCTTTACGATAGTCGGCGATCAACTTATGCTCGTGTTCTTGAGCAAAAACTTGCTGTAGTTGCCATTGCTCTATGTCGCTCGTGGCACAGCCTGCCAAGGTCCCGTAATGCACCAGTCGCTCGAAAGGCCAAGCCCGGTTCGGCAACAGGCAGGCGCACGTAGAGAACGCCGCCAGCGCCGCTGCACGTTCATTCAGTTTCCAGAGTGCCTGAGCAAAGAGCTCGTGGGCAAACGGATTGGCGTAATTTACCGACACCACTTGTAAGGCCTCGTCGCGCGCTTCCTCCCAGTGTTCCAGGGCCAAGTGAGCACGGGCTGCAGCCAAACAACGACGTTCCTCTGGCAGCTTTTCCGAATCGCGCTCGATAAGCGAAAGCACGGTGCCCCACTCCTTAAAATACTCATAAATCTGCACCACGCGCAGTTTGTTCGCTACATCGCCGCTGAGGGCTTCGACTTCTGCCAGAAGCTCCAGAGCTTTTGCCCGATCGCCTAATGCAGCGTAGGCAGACGCTAACAGGAGCAAGGGGTCGGGATCATCTGGTGGCGTAGCGTCAACCGCATCTAAAGCGACTTCCAATGCCTCTTCGAAGAGTTCGGCCCGCAATAATATCTCCGCCAGCACCTTGATCATCTCCGTCTGATTGGGATAATCGCGAACCTGCCGCTCCACGATTGGCAATGCCTCCAGATAAGCGCTGTGGCTTACGAATGAACGAAAAAGCGTCAGGTTCCATTCTGCCTTCCAAGCCAACAGTTGTTCATTCGTGAAAAATGCACGCGGATTAATCCCTGGCGGATTGAGCAGATCAAGGCTGGCTAACTCGGCGGCTGTAGGTGCAGGACCAGCCGACGGACTCCATTTGGCACGAAAATAACGGGAGCCAGCTAATGCCTCAGGGCGCAGGATTTCCAAAAGCGCGCGGCCAGGATATTTCAGTTCCGTAAACCCGGCCAGGGACCAGATTGTCGGTGCCAGATCCAGCGCACTAGCTCCACAGGTTTGCCCTGGCTGGAAATCTGGCCCATGAAACAGGACCTTGCCCTTGCTCAAGGGATTCGCCCCCATCGGCAAGCTAGCGAAAATGAGGTTTGTTTCCGTCGACATTGACGCAAGGATCGCCAAGAGCATTTCTTCAAGCACGACCAGCACCTGAGTTTCGACTTCCGCAAAAGCATCGTCGCCTTCACTTTGTGCCGCCAAACGAGCCAATTGCGCGGGCAGGCTTAGGTGAAGCGTCCCTACCTTCCAATCAACTGACTGAATCAGCTCCACAAAGGCCACCTGTCGAGAAATATTTTCCGCTAGAGCCGCTGCGAGCTGACCGAATCGATTGCCTTTGTAAGCTGCTTTTTCGGCAATGCGCGGTACAAGTGCTTGCAGGACTTCTGTGGGCAATTCATGGGGTCTTACCCAAGCCTCGAACAGAGACTCAGCGCCCTTGCCCGAAACGGCGTCTCGAAAAACTGCGGATGGCAGACTGATTTCACTGGAGCCAAAGGCAGCGTCGATTACCTCGACATGGTTGCCTGCTTGTGTGGGCAACGCATAGGGCCAGCCAACTGATACCACAGACTGCCCCTCTAGCGCTAGTCGCTCCCAGAATGTAGGGCGCTGACGGTCATGCCCGCTCGCCGCACGAAAAGTGCCAGCTTCCGAATCATGAATTTGCGGCAATAAAACGCCATGCTGGTCTGGCCAAAGCCCTGTCATAATCGAGGTCAGTGTGGCGGCAGCCTTATCTTGCAGCGGGAAGCTTAAAGGGCCCGAAACAGCGTCTTGGAGACGTTCCGCAAGGGCTCCACCTTCGCGTTCCAGAAGATGCTCCATCTGCCCGGCGGACAAACCAGAAACGTAAACAAACAAAGTCTGACGGCGAGGCATCCCAGTAAACTCGTAAAACGACGCGTTTAAATCAAGCCGACATGCTTCGGGCCATGCGAACACATTGGGCAATTTCGGCACCGCCGAACTGTTGACACATGTAGCGGGTCTCCAAATGAGCGGCCTCATCCCCCTTGAACCGAATATGTCTCACCTCCTGATGACGCTGATAGCCCTCTTGCAGGCTGTGAATCATGAGGCGGGCGTTGACCCAGGAGTTTCGATGGCTCGGGGCGACCCAACGGACTGGGATTTCGCCGTGAGTGCCATGATATACGGCCAAGAAAAAGCCAACCAGCTTCCCGTTTTCAAATGCCAGCGTAGTGCCATGGGGATGAAGTTCCATTGGCGGGCCGGGCGTCATGATCGAGTCTAGGTAGGCCGTGTCGGCCAACGACTCTGCTAAAGCGATCCGCCGCACTTCCGCCCGGCGCTCTGGCTGCCACGAAGTCACCTGCTGCCCTGGCTCAAGAGGCCGTAAGCGATCCAACGCTTTGCCGACACGCTCCAAGCGTTCACAAACTTTCTCCATCGGAATGTCGTAAAAGTAGCCGCTATCGCACACTTGGAAACCGATGCTCTCCAATGCATGACATTCTGGAGAATCTGCGGGCGTCCAGTTTCGCTGGCGAAAATCCCCTGACTCCACTTGCTGAGCCAATTCCATCGCCACGGCTTCACCCTGACGGGCAGAGCGACTGACGGAAAACACCAGAAATGGCGGCTCACCGGTTGCTGGATAAAGCCAAACGACACACCCCAGAATGACATGACGGCCTGGAGTCACTGCCACCCATCCACAATGCACAGCGTCGCCAACGTAAACGCCCGACCATGCGGCGTGCGTTAAAAGCTCCAACCAATGCGGATCAACCGCCTTAATCAGGATACGGTGATCACCCAAAGCTTAGGCCGTCTTCTCCTTCTTACGTGCACGCAAACGGCGCACGCCGAGCAGGCCACCGGTCAATATACCACCCAGGACCATCATGACTTCGGAAGACTCTGGAATTGCGCCAACAGTCACCGCTAGGTCTGGTGTTGTTTCAAAGACAATCGTACCCACATTAACATCGGTCCCATTGTAGGAATACTTAATCCACCCGTAGTAGGTATCACCGAGCAAGGGGGAATACTGCACACCAAGAAAGCCGTTTGGCTTATTCTCCAGCTCAGAGACGGTGTCAAATGTATCACCCGAATCAACAGTATCACCTAGGCTTGTAAGAAGCGTTTGATATGTAAGATTGGTTCTCGCTTCTCCATCCCGAGTCTCAGGAGAGCCAACAATCGGCTTAAACTCATAATTCGGGCTGACCGTCAAAGTATTAAGAGTGGTCGCATTGGTGGTATTAACACGACTATAATTGATCTGTCCAAGGCCTGGATCAAAGCTGATGTTTGCGCGATCTACAGACTGAGAAGAGCCGTCTCCCGCCAAGAAAGAGTCACCCACTGGGGTGTAATTGATTAAAACGCCTTCAGTAACCGCCGTTGTCGCTAACGTTGCCCCGACAGAGTATGCCGTGATCAATGCCTTATTAGTAGTAGTGGACATGCTAATGTATAAATGAATGATCTGACCAGTTGTCGACAAAAATTTTACGCTTTGTTTACCCGCCGAAATGACATACTCAGCCTAAAGACAGCTTCTGTTTCTTGACCGTGAAATAGCATGAGAAAAATTGTCCCCCCCCCCGATAATGCCCGCCAAATCAAGCTTCCAAGGCTCCGGTACCGATGCGTAAGCAGTCCACTGGCAACTTGACATTGCTTTTGACCCCTTAACTCGTTTTACTCAAAACCCAGAGTGGAAGGTCTCCCTAACAATCTACGGATTCCAGATATTTGGCAGCAAGACGCGGTAAATCAACTCCTGGCAGGACGAGATGTCGTGGTCAACGCCCCAACAGGGGCTGGTAAGACCTACATCTTTGAACTTCTTGTTGAGCGTGGGCTGCGAAGTCAGGCAATCTACACGGTGCCCACCCGCGCCCTCGCCAACGACAAGCTATACGAATGGCGTGGCAAGGGGTGGAACGTCGGTCTGTGTACGGGGGACTTCGCCGATAAGCTTGATGCCCCGATTGTGGTCGCCACGCTCGAAACTCAGAAAGCAAAATTTCTCCAAGGCCGAGGCCCGGGCCTGCTCGTTATTGACGAGTATCAGATGCTTGCCGACGCCCGCCGTGGCATTAATTACGAACTCGCGATTGCCCTAGCCCCCCCCGGCACCCAACTACTCCTACTCTCTGGCAGTGTAGCTAACCCAGAAAAACTCGTCGGCTGGCTCCAGCAAATTGGCCGTGACGCCGTGCTCGTCGAGCATACGGAACGTCCAGTGCCGCAAGACGAAATCCAGCTCCAGGCCCTACCAGACGTTGGCTCCAACAATGTGCGCGGCTTTTGGCCGCGCATGATCGCCCGTGCGCTCGCGGAAGATTTTGGCCCAATTCTCGTCTTCGCTCCTCAGCGCCGTGAAGCTGAAAACTTGGCCGCTAAACTCAGCGCTGCCCTGCCCCTCCCAGAGTGGTTGGAGCTGACTGCTGAGCAGCGCGCAATAGCTGGAGACGACCTTGCCAAGTTGCTCCGGAATCGCATCGCCTTCCACCACAGCGGTCTTAATTACCGACAGCGGGCGGGGCTCATTGAACCACTGGCCAAGGCTGGTCAGCTCCGCCTTATCATAGCGACCACGGGCTTGGCGGCGGGCATCAATTTCGCCATGCGCAGCGTGCTCGTCACCGAACGCGAATATCATCACAGCGAGCGTAGTTTCCAAGTCCGGCCCGACGAACTACTCCAGATGTTTGGCCGGGCTGGCCGCCGAGGACTAGACGATAAAGGGTTTGTGCTGGTTGCGCCGGGCAAACCACGTATGGCTGAGGCTCGCCCACTCAGCCTCAAGCGCGCTTCAACCGTCGATTGGCCGAGCTTTTTGGCTGTTATGCATGAGGCTGATAAGGCCAGCGAATGCCCCGTCAAGGCGGCTGACGAGCTAGCCAATCGCCTTTTTACGGATCAACGCTTGCGCTTAGGGCTACGCCGTCTGCCCACGCCGGGTAAGAAACAACCGGCGAAGCCCGCAACAAAGCCCGCTTCCCACCAGCCCCTCCCCACCGCAGAAATCGCGAAAACCAAGGCAGGCGATTCATTTGAGAATGCCTTGGGCGAATTTCATTTCCGCGAACCGGAGGCGAAAAAAATCAAAGAAATGCGCAATGCTGAAGGCGAATGGGAACGCCTGCGCGCCCCAAGTAAAGCCCGCCTTGGTGACGCCTTACTTTACATCAACGGCAACTGGAAACCCGCCCTCGAAACGCCTGAAAGCCTTCAAGGCGTGCAAATCGGCAATCTCTGTCGCCTCAAGGGCAAAGGACGCCGCCTTTACGGTCGTCAAGTGCCATTAGCCACCTTTCCCAATGAAGAACGCAAAGGCCGAGTGTCCCTCGTCAAGTGGTTCCACCGTGCGCTCAAGGATCACTTCCTCAAAGAACGACCGGACGACCGAACTCCCGGCCGTCTGTGCACACTTGAGCGTCTGGAGGAGGTTTATGCGCCGCTACTGCCCTACTTCACTCAGGGAGGACGTCTGGTGGACCTCGTCCCGCAAAACGACACCATTTCGGCGCGCCTTGACTATTCTCAGGCGATGGTTTTTGCTCGGGTGGACGCCAGCGGCGAAGCACTGATCAACCCTCCTCAGCGCGAAGTCGCCCCAGCACCCTTCCCGAGTTTCGCTGAATTCGCGGCTAGTGGCGCAGAGACTGCCAAGCGCACACCAGCGGAAATCTGGCTGCAACTCGGCCTAATAGACAATTACAAACGCCCAACCCGTCGTGGCGTCATTTTCAGTTTTTTCAATCATGGTGAAGGCCTGGCCATCGCCGCTGCACTTGAAGACAAAAGCTACGACCTTTATGATCTGCTTTTCGACGTCGCCAACCTACGCGCTGGCTATCGCTTTGAGCATTTTGATAATACCAGTGGTCGCCTCGGAAATCTGTGTCGTTTGACGTATCGTGGGCTCACGGCCCCAGGTTATCTCGACGGCGGTATGCCGCCCGGCTATGGCAACGGTGCGGCAGAAGTTATTGCTGCGCTAACGGAATCTCCTGAGGCCGCGCACCGCTTTCTGGGCGACGAGCTTCGCCACGGCGACATCGAGCGTGCTTCATTGGAATGGCGCAGCATTCTGAACCACATTGCCTTTGCGCCCGATTTCTATTGGGATCGCTGGATGGACTTCAAGGAGCTCACCCGTCAATATGTCCTTTCGCACTTCGGCATCATTCGTCTTGCTGAAATGCCCGCTCTTACCCCTCAACAGCGCACGCGCTTCGAGGGGTCGCTGGCGGTGTAGATTGACTCGAATTCGATGCTCCACTCATCACGAAGCAACCACAGCACTTTGCTCAACGAGTGAGATGATGCCTGGGAATTGTTTATCAAACTCTTCACTCCGCAGGGAGTTCAGGCATTTGGCACCGTCAACGCGAGTGTAGATCAACCCGGCCTCACGCAGCACCGCCATGTGATGGGTCAGAGTGGCCTTAGCGACCTCTACGGGCAGTTCGTTGCAGGCCAGTTCCTCGTGTTTCAGCAAAGCATGGACAATCGAAATCCGGCAAGGATCTGACAAGGCTTGCATAACGGCCGGCAACGCGACGTCCGACAAATCTGGGTGCTGATAAATCTTCATTCAGTAAAAAATATACGGCAATGTTCGAAAAAATGCGAACACCAATTTGACAGGATCAATACCTCGGCATATTGTTCGATAAATCTAGAACAACTATTTATTATGAGCCAAACAACTACTGAGCGATCGATTCTCCAAACCCCCATTCGCATTGGCGCTTGGGATTTGCCTAACCGCATGATCATGGCACCACTCACGCGCTGCCGCTCCAGCGAAGGCCGTGTGCCGAACGCCCTGATGGCCGAGTATTACGAACAACGCGCCACTGCGGGCCTGATTATTTCGGAGGCAACCTCAGTCGACCCGATGGGCGTGGGCTACCCGGATACGCCCGGCATCTGGACAAACGAGCAAGTAGAGGGTTGGAAGCTCATCACCAAGGCTGTCCACGCCAAGGGTGGACGCATCATACTGCAACTGTGGCATGTCGGTCGCATTTCTGACCCGCTTTACTTGAACGGCAAGCAGCCCGTCGCGCCCAGCGCCATCGCCCCAAAGGGGCACGTGAGCTTAGTGCGGCCATACAAAGACTTTGTCACCCCGCGTGCGCTTGATCTGAAAGAAATTCCAGCCATCGTCGAGGCCTATCGCCGCGGTGCCGAAAACGCCAAGCGCGCTGGCTTTGATGGCGTGGAACTTCACGGAGCTAACGGTTACCTGCTCGACCAATTTCTGCAAGACTCCACGAACCACCGTACGGACGAATACGGCGGTCCAATTGAGAACCGCGCCCGGTTAATGCTGGAAGCCGTGGACGCCGCGATTTCTGTCTGGGGCGCTGATCGCGTGGGCCTGCACATCGCGCCCAAATGCGATACGCACGACATGGGCGACTCCGATCCCGCAGCAACCTTTGGCTACGTCGCCCAAGCAATGCGCGAGCGTGGTATCGCATTCATTTTTGCCCGGGAATCAAGCGATGAGCCTTACCAAACGCCCAAGCTCAAGGAAATCTTCGGCGGGCCATTCATTGCCAACCAGCAACTCGAACAAGCGACCGCCGAATCATTGGTCTCCTCCGGTCAGGTGGACGCCGCTGCTTGGGGCAAGCAGTTCATTGCTAATCCCGACCTTGTCCGCCGTTTCGCTGAAAACCTTCCTCTCAATAAACAGCGCAGTGACACATTCTATGGCAGTGGAGCCGAGGGCTACACCGATTATCCATTCGCAAAATAATCATCACCAGAAACGCACACCCATTATTTAATCCATGAACTTACAACTGGAAAACAAAACCGCACTCGTCTCCGCATCCTCCTCGGGCATCGGCTTGGCCATCGCTCAATCTTTGGCTGCCGAGGGTGCCCGGACCATCATCAACGGTCGCTCCGACGCAACCGTCCAGAAGGCCATTGCAGAAATCAAGCAGGCCGTGCCGTCCGCGCAACTTGAAGCACTGGTGGCCGATAACTCTACCGCCGAGGGCTGCGCTCTGACAATCGCCGCCTGGCCCGAAGTCGATATCCTCGTCAACAATCTGGGCATCTATGAAGCCGTCGGCTTTTTCGATGAAAGTGATGCTGACTGGAACCGGTTATTCGAAACCAACATCATGAGTGGCGTTCGCCTATCGCGGCATTATTTGCAGGGCATGATCAGCCGTCAACAGGGCCGCGTTGTGTTTATTTCGAGCGAATCAGGCGTCAGCCCTGCACCGGAGATGGCTCATTACAGTGCTACGAAAACGATGCAGCTGGGCATTTCTCGATCCTTGGCGGAGCTTACTCAAGGCACGGCAGTAACCGTCAACAGCGTGCTCCCCGGCCCAACCCTGACCGCTAGCGTGGAAGCATTTGTGCAAGATGTTTACCCGACCCTCGAACCGGTAGAAGCGCAGAAGCAGTTCATTAAGAACAATCGACCGACTTCGCTTATTCAACGCTTCATCGACCCGAAGGAAATCGGTAACGTCGTGGCCTTCGTTTGCAGCCCACTGGCCTCAGCGATAAATGGCTCCAACATCCGAGCAGAAGGCGGATTGGTCCGTAGTGCCTTTTAAACGCAATGCCCCGCAGCCAATTCGCTAAATATAATACATCGGCCCGGCGTCGCGGGGCATGAGATCGCGGATGGAAATCTCCTTGGCTCTTTCCTCAAAGGATGCGCCAATTTTATTCAATGCCTCAGCGACAAGAGAGCCGGACTGGCCAGCACGGGAAGGCTCGTTGGCGAAGAGACCTGGGTCGATGACTCGCATTACGTCGAACAGAGACACCGCTTCTGGCTCGTTGGTGAGTGCATAGCCGCCTTGCTTACCGCGTCGGCTGGTGATCACTCCACCATTGCGCAATTCGTTGAGAATCTGCACCAAGTAGTTTGACGGCACATCCTCGGCCTCAGCGAGGTCTTCGATGTGCGCGAGCTGTGGCCCACCATGGTAGCGACCCAGTTGGGCAAGGACACGGAGGGCATATTCGACTTTAAGGGAAAGCTTCAACGTTGCTAAAGTTGAGTTCTTTACCCAACTTTGGCAACGAAAACGATTAGCCATGGACGAAGAAATCAAACAGGTCAGCGAAAGCGCCCAGTACGTAACGCAGTTTTTAATCGATAACGGAGCCAAGATTTTCTCCGCAATCTTCGTATTAGCGCTCGGCTACTGGCTCTCCGGCTGGCTGCGCAATCTACTGCTGCGCATGATGGAAAAGAAGGGGATGGACATCACCTTGGCCAAGTTCGTCTCGGGCTGCGTCCGATTAATCATCCTCATGATGGCCGTACTGTTCGCCATCGCTAAGTTTTACAGCATCTCGCCGCTGGTTGCACTTTTGGGTGCCAGCGCCTTCGGTCTGACCCTAGCCATCCAAGGACCAATCTCCAACTACGGAGCGGGCTTGATGATCATCATCACACGCCCGTTTGTGGTAGGCAATACGCTCACGGTGCAAGGGCAATATGGGCAGGTCAAAGAGATCACCCTCGCCTACACGCAGATGGAAAACGAAGATGGCGAGGTCATCACCATTCCCAACAAACACATCATGGGGGAGATTTTCATCAACTCGCATGAATGCCGCATTGTGGAGGGCGTGATTGGCATCTCTTACGCAAGTGATGCCGATACCTCCATTGAAGCCGTGCTAAAGGCCTGTCAGGGTATTGAAGACGTTACGCAAGATCCACCCCCACAAGTCGGCATTGACGCCTTTGCGGACTCCTCAGTCAATATTGGCTACCGCTGCTGGGTCCCGACTAAAACCTTCCACGCGACCCGCTTTAAGATCAACCGCGCAGTTTATCAGGCAGTTCAGGATTGCGGCGCAGACATACCGTTCCCGCAGCTCGATGTGACGGTGAAGAAGTAGTCTCAGCTTTTTTAAAGAAATATATATGGCAAAACTCGATGCCTTCCCTAAGCCGCGTATTTCGATGGGAACGAACGTCATTCAGAGCGATCCAATAACGTTCACTGCGAGAAAATACCATTCTTCAGCTCTGAAATTGTCAAAACGACGAAAATTGCTGCCAAACCGAACCAATGGAACCAGCCCAGCCAACTGAGCCAATGGAGCCATTGCCAAACACGGAAAACCTTAGTAAAATTGGGCCATGAAACCAACCTCCCCCCCCTTTATAATCACCCCTACGTCCGAGACTGCACTTTTATTACACGACAATGCATGCCTTAGCCTAAAGTCACTAAATACAGTGACGAAACCATCCGTTTGACCTATATATAGTGCTGCAAATGCGTGAATTTTTAGTTGGCCTTCTCCGAAAATACTCTTACTAATCTATAGATTTTATGGCATCGACAAATCCCGACTCTAACTCCCGAAAGAAGCCCACCGAATACACCGAAGATTCGCTCACGAAGCTCGAGGGCATCGAAGCCGTGCGCAAACGCCCCGGCATGTACATTGGTGACGTCACCAACGGCGGCGCGCTCCATCACTGCGTGTTCGAAATCGTTGATAATTCTGTGGACGAGCACCTCGCAGGCTTTTGTTCCCAAATCGACGTAACCATCCACAACGACGGATCTTGCTCTGTTGAGGACGACGGTCGTGGTATCCCCGTTAAAATGACCAAACACGGCAAGTCCGGTGTTGAACTCGTGTTGACCGATCTCCACGCGGGTGGTAAATTTGGCCAAGGTGGCTATAAGGTCTCTGGTGGTCTCCACGGCGTGGGTGCCAGTTGCGTAAATTTCGTCTCTGAGTGGATGGAAGCGGAAGTCCGCCGCGAAGGTGAAATCCACAAGATGTCCTTTGGCCGCGGTCTCGTTACTGAACAGCTCCATGTCGTCGGTGCCTCAAAGAAGACCGGCACGAAAATCTCCTTCCTATTGGATCAGGAAATTTTCGTCACGGAAAACGAATTTAAATACGACATTCTGGCCAAGCGTCTCCGCGAACTGGCCTTCCTGAATCCCGGCATCATTATCAATTTCCGGGATGAGCGCGACGAGAAGGGCGAAACCTTCAAGTTCGACCAAGGTGCCTCGCAATACGTATCCTGGCTCAACCGCAACAAGACCACCCTCACCTCCGAACCCGTCCAATTTACGGGTGAAATCGCTCCAAAGGATGACGAGCCGGATGACGTCATCACGGTCGACGTCGCGCTCCAATACAACGACACCTACAACGAGCAGATTTATCCTTACGCGAACTCGATTTACAACGGCGACGGCGGTTCACACATGTCGGGTTTCCGCACCTCGCTGACCCGCGCCGTCAACACCTACGCCAAGACCAATAACTTGGTGAAGGACAAGGACCCGCAGATTTCAGGTGAAGACGTTCGCGAAGGACTCACCGCAGTTATTTCAGTTAAGCTTTTCAACCCAAGCTTCAATAACCAGACCAAGGACAAGCTGCTCAATCAAGAAGTCGACGGTGTTGTCCAGCGCGTCATGGGCGACAAGCTTCGCTTCTACTTTGATCAGAACCCGCGCGAGGCCAAGCGCATCGTGGACAAGTGCCTCTCAGCGGCCCGCGCCCGCGAAGCCGCCCGCAAAGCCCGTGAAACCGTTCGTAAGAGCGTCATGAGCGGTGGCGGTCTGCCTGGTAATCTCGCTGACTGTTCCGAAAAAGATCCGTCACTGTGCGAAGTGTTTATTGTAGAAGGAGACTCTGCAGGTGGTTCCGCCAAGCAAGGCCGTGACCGTCGTTATCAGGCCATCCTCCCCCTCTTCGGCAAACCGCTGAATGTGGAAAAAGCCCGCTTAGACAAGATGCTTAGCAACAAGAGTCTTCGCCTGCTCATTACGGCGCTCGGCACTGGTATCGGTACCGACGGCGATGGCGCTTTTGACATTTCCAAGGCACGCTACCACAAGATCATCATGATGGCTGACGCGGACGTTGACGGCTCCCACATCATGACGCTCTATCTGACGTTCTTCTATCGTTTCATGCGTCCGTTGGTCGATGCTGGTTACATCTACATCGCGCAGCCCCCCCTCTATAAGATTAAGCGCAAGCGCCGTGAACAATACGTGGATAGCGACGCCGAGATGAACCGCATCCTGCTCGAACTCGGCAGCGAAGACGTCATCTTGACCCGCCTCCGCGACGGCCTCGAGTTCCCCTCCATCAAGGTGGACAAAATGGTCGAAACACTCAGCCGCATGGAAACCCTCCTGCGCGGTGTTACGCGCTACGGTTGCCCAGGCCACCAGTTCCTAGATCACCACGATCCGGAAACCATGGAACTTCCTAAGTTCATGGCCCGTATTCGCACTGGTAATCAGGAAGAATTCAAGTTCCTCAAGGACGACGAAGCGCGCAGCCGTTTCTATGTCGAAGAGAACATCACTGAAGACATGTTTGCCGGAATGGTCGTTCGCGAAACGGAGCTGAACGGCGTAACCATGCAGCAGCGTCTCACGGTGCATGAAATCTTCGAAGCATCGCAAATCACCAAGGTACTCAAGGAATTGGCTAAGACTGGTTTGGAACTCACCCAATTTTCACCAACGGACGAAACGCGCTACACCCTGACCGAAAATAAAGGCCAGAAGAACCAAACTGTTCGTGAAATGAACACGATCTTGGAGCTCGTACAAGCAATCCGCGAGTTTGGTCGCAAGGGCCTAACCATGCAGCGCTATAAGGGCTTGGGTGAAATGAACCCGAAGCAGCTTTACGAAACCACAATGGACCCCGAAAAGCGCCGTTTGCTCAAGGTGGACATCACAGACGCCGCCAAGGCCGACGAAACCTTCTCCATGCTCATGGGCGAAGACGTCCCCTCCCGCCGCGCCTTCATCGAAGACAACGCCCTCAACACCTCCTATCTGGACGTGTAAATTTTGCAGGAACATGCAGAGCTGAGTCAGTCGTTTAGTTAACTCGAACACATACTCCGCTGCCTCCTGTTAAACCCTTTTTAAAGAAACCTCATGTATACCGATAAAGAACGCCTGGAAGCCCGCTCCATCACCGAAATCATGGAGACAGCCTACATCGACTATTCGATGTCGGTTATTGTCTCCCGCGCGCTGCCCGACGCCCGCGACGGCCTCAAGCCCGTCCAGCGCCGCATCCTCTATGCGATGAACCAGATTGGCCTCGCCCACAACCGCCCGCATAAGAAGTGCGCGGCCGTGGTTGGTGAAGTGCTGGGTAAATACCACCCACACGGTGACCAGTCCGTATATGACGCACTCGTGCGCATGGGCCAACGCTGGGTGATGCGCTATCCGCTCATTGATCCGCAAGGTAACTTTGGCTCCGTTGATGGTGACCCACCCGCTGCTTATCGTTATACCGAAAGCCGCCTGACTGCCATTGCCGAAGAGTTGATGCGCGACATCGACAAGGACACCGTCGATTTCGTCCCCAACTATAACGAGGAAACCGTCGAGCCGTCTGTCGTCCCTTGTGGTCTGCCAAACTTGCTCATGAACGGCTCCACTGGAATCGCCGTCGGCATGACGACGAACATTCCGCCGCACAATCTTACCGAACTGACTGCCGCGATTAACCTGATCATCGAAAATCCGAATTGCTCGATCGATGACATCATGGAGGTTCTTCCTGGCCCAGACTTTCCGACCGGCGGCACCATTGGTGGTCGTGCTGGCATCGACCAGTACATGCGCACCGGACGCGGCATTGTTCGCATCAAGGGCACTGCGCACACCGAAGAGCTAAAGAATGGCAAGGAACAGATCGTCATCACGGAAATCCCGTATAACGTCAATCGCGCCAATCTCGTCGTTAAAATTGCGGATCTAGTTCATGACAAAGTCCTCGACGAAGTCAGCGATCTGCGTGACGAGTCCGACGAAAACACACGTATCGTCATTGAGCTCAAGCGCGGCGAGCCAGGCCGCGTGGTCATCAACAAGATCGCCAAGCACACCCCGTTTGAATCCTCCTTTGGTGTCATTCTGCTGGCCCTCGACTCGCGTCGCCCAAAGCAGATGAATATCAAGGAAATGCTCGAATGCTTCATCGAGCACCGCCGCGACGTCATCTATCGCCGGACCCAGTATCTACTGAAAAAAGCCGAAGACCGTGCGCACATTCTTGAAGGTTACAAGATCGCGCTGATGAATCTGGATGACTTCGTGAAGATCATCCGCGCCTCGAAAAACCGCGAAGAGGCCAAAGAGCGGATCATGGAGAAATACCCGCTCACCGAGCGGCAAACCAACGCGATCCTCGACTTGCGACTCTATCAGCTCACGGGCATGGAGCGCGAAAAAATCGAAGAGGAATACCGCGAGCTCATGAAGCTGATTGAATATTTGAAGTCGATTATCGACAACGAATCCATTCTGCTTGGCGTTATCCGCGAAGAACTCAACACCTTGACGGAAAAGTTCGAAAACCCGCGTCGCACACAGCTAATCCCTGCCGAAGGCGAGTTCCGGATGGAAGACGTGATTGCCAACGAAGGTTGCATTATCACCGTTTCGCACAAGGGCTTCGTTAAACGCACACCAGTCAGCAGCTATCGCTCACAAAAGCGTGGCGGCAAGGGTGTGATCGGCACCGGCCAACACGACGAAGATTTTGTCGAGCACCTCTTCACCGCCTCCACTCACGACTACATCATGTTCTTTATGAACAATGGCCGCGTCTATGTGGAGAAGGTTTACGAAATCCCTGAAGGCACGCGCATCTCCAAGGGCCGCTCCATCGTCAATGTACTGCAAATGCAGAAGGACGAAAAGATCGCCTCGATGATCTGCATCAAGGAATTTGCCGAGACACAACACCTCGTGATGTGCACAAAGAAGGGCATCGTTAAAAAGACCAATCTAGCCGAATATCAAAACTACCGCAAGGGCGGCACGATCGGCATTAAGATTGATGAAGACGACGAACTCATTGGTAGCAAGCTAACCAATGGCGACAACGAGCTGGTGCTCGTCACCCGCGAAGGCATGTCGATCCGTTTCCCTGAAACCGATCTGCGTGACCAAGGCCGCGCGACCCGCGGCGTCAAGGGTGTCACTCTGAAAAAGGAAGGTGACTGTGTGAAGGCGATTGAGGTCGTTGACCAAAACACCACACTTCTCATCGCTGGTGAAAACGGCATCGGCAAACGCACCGAATACTCGGAATACCGCACACAGAGCCGTGGTGGCTCAGGTATCATCGCACTCAAAACAGCATCCAAGGTTGCCGGCGCACTCAGCGTCCACGAGGACGACGAGGTGATGATGTTTACCGTTGGTGGCCAGGCAGTCCGTAGCCCAGTCAAGGGCGTGCGCGTCATTGGCCGAAGCACGCAAGGTGTCCGGCTTATCAACCTCGCCAAGGACGACACGCTCGTCGGCATTTGCCGTGTCGTTGAAGTCGAAGACGAGGAAGCGGAAGAAGGCTAAACCTTTTCCAAATCGATTTATTCAAACAGGTCGCCTTGTCGGGCGGCCTGTTTTTTCTCCGCCGACGGCAAACTGTGTTCCAGTAGCCAGCCGATCGATGCATCTTCATAGCCAGGCTCAGCCAACAAACGTAACAGTAGCAGGGCCGAAGCCAATGCATCATATAATGCGCAATGTGCACGTTGACGCTTCTCCGGGCAATGAGACTCGGCCAATGCTGCCAGTTCACTTTGCAATGCAAAGCGTTCGATCAATGCCCCTAACTGATAAGATTCCAAGCCGGGATAAACGACTTCATATAAGCGCCGCGTATCCACCCAAGGCCCCCAATCAGCGACCCTCCCCCCCCCCAGGTAATCTGGAGAGGCCGGCGGATAATTCCATTGCTGTTTGAGCAGTCCCTGCTCCACTGCCGCATGATGTGCGCCAAAGACCCCCCCCCCTCGCCAGTCACGAAAGCGCTCCCATTCATCCGCAAAAGGCGCACAGTCGGAGACATCGCTTTGGGCAATTCCATGCAGACGTGTATCTTGCGAAGTCAGTTCATCACGAGGCCGACAGAGACGGGTACTCGTTGACGCGACCCCCCCCCCTCGCATTTCGACCACACCATATTCCACCACCCCAGTCTTCGGCGCTCCTTCGAAGTCTATAACGTAAACCGGTATGTCGCGCCAACTAGGCATAAAATCAGGCTCCAGCGATACGCGGCATCCACATTGGTTCCTTGCCCATCTCGGCAAAGACCAGTTTTTGCATTAGTTCCGCCTTTAGGTTCGCCGCCTCCGGATCGTTCCAAAGATTGCGATATTCGCCAGGATCTTCCTGTAAATCGAACAGCTCCCCATAAGGTTTGTTGTAGTAGACAGTCAGCTTGTAGCGCTCATTGACGTAGGTCTTTAAGTGAATCGCAGTGGGTTGTTGGCGAAATTCCACCACACAATGATCACGAACCGAGTCCGCTTCTCCACGCCATACGCGTAGCTGATCTACGCCCTGCATATCATTTGGAACTGGTGCCCCAACGGCCTTCAAGAAGGATACAGGGATGTCGACCAAGCTTTGTAACGCGGCGGTCTCGACCCCAGCAGGAATCTGCCCTGGCCAGCTCGCGATCATCGGCACGCGGATTTCATCTTCGTAGTGGAACGGCCCTTTGGCATTGAGTCCATGATGGCCATAGAAATGACCATGGTCGGTCGTAAAGACGATTAACGTATTCTCTCGTTGGCCTGTCTCATCCAGGTAATCCAGCAGCTTACCGATGTAGTGATCCATCATGCTGATCATGCCATAGTAAACAGCGATGTCCTTCGCCAAATCATCACGATCTTGCAAATGACTCCCCATACCATGATTCCAATTTCCTTCTCCTGGCGGATAATCAAAATTCGGCTTTTGCTTCTGCGTTTCCTGAATGTAGGGAGCACTGTTTTCGTGTTCTCCCGGCATTGCTTGTGGCACGGTAACATCGGCTGGATCATACATTGAGGCCCAAGGTTCTGGAACAAGATACGGCGGATGCGGATCAAAGTAACTCGCCCAAACGAAGAAAGGCTTATCATTTTCACGACAATGATCCATACGCGCAATAGACCTCTCGGTGATCCAGTTGTCGTAATGATACTCCTCAGGCAAAGTCCATGCATGACGTTGACTTACATTGGGCTTCCCATCTGTAAAATCAAAAGGACCCCACTTATTCTGGAAGTGATCCTTCCAATCAGGTAAACCTTTCTCCTCCATCCAAAGCGCATAGTGCTGTCCCACATGGGCTTCGTCGCAATGATTGCGCGCTAGTTCCACGTGATTAAATCCATAAAATGGGCCATTGAACCCGCGCCAGAAATCAAGATCACGGAGCAGCGGATAGGACTCTAGCGATGAGTATTCATCAGTGCTTTCCAGAGGTTGGAAATGTGCTTTTCCAATCAGCGATGAATCGTAACCTTCGGCTTGTAGAAGCTCACCTATCGTCGTTGCAGTCTCTGGCAGCTTCGTCCCCAACGCCCAAGCTCCATGTTGACTTGGAAACTGGCCTGTGATCAATGAAGCGCGAGTGGGCGTGCATGTTGGATTAGGGCAATAGGCACGTGTGAACAGCAATCCATCGTTCGCGAGTCGGTCGAGATTCGGCGTTTTGACTTCGGGAAAATGCTTACCGATCGTATTCCAATGCTGCTGATCACTAGTAATGAAGAGGATATTAGGGCGAGTCATGCTGCTAAATTCAGAAGCATGAAACTGAGTTAGTCAAGTCGCAGCATGAGCATAAATTTTACTGGTTTTGAATCTTTAAGCGTGAGTTTTATTCGCTGAAAGCAACACTACTGCCATGGACCTCGCACCATTCAAATCCTTTGCTCAGCAGCTTGCCGATGTCAGCGGCGAACGAATTCGTGGAATTTGGGAGACCGATGACCTCGGACTCGAATTTAAGGAAGACAATACTCCGGTCACTCGCGCAGACCGCGAAGCGGAGGAGCTAATGCGGGCAATGATTAAAAAGCGTTTCCCCGATCATGGTATCATCGCCGAAGAGTTCGGTAATGAAAACGAAGATGCAGAATTTGTGTGGATACTTGATCCTATCGATGGCACGAAATCCTTTATGTCACATGTGCCGTTATTTGGCACATTGATTGGTCTGCTTCGCAACGGTGAACCCATCTTGGGCCTCATCAATCAACCGATCCTAAGGCAATGCCTAATCGGTGACAACGAGACAACCACTCTCAACGGAAAAATCGTTAAGGCCCGTCCTCAACTAGAGATTGAAAAATCAATCCTCCTAACCACAGACCCCAATCTGATTGAGATGACCGACGACATTCCTGGCCTAAAAAAGCTGGTCCAGTCGGTTTATCTACGCCGAACATGGGGCGATTGCTACGGCTATTTACTCGTAGCCACTGGTCGGGCAGATATCATGATTGATCCCATACTCGCACCTTGGGACTTACTTCCTCTAGTCCCTGTCATCCGAGGTGCAGGAGCCATGATCACTGACTGGCAAGGGCAAGCTCCCAACTTGCACAATGTAACATCTGCCGTTGCCGCGCATCCTTATCTGCATCAGGAAGTCATCCACGCACTACGGAAAAGCTGATAATAGTCGCCTAAAAACGCCGATCAATAATACGAGTTTCTGTCTTCGTATAGACCATTTTTCCCTCTGGTAAGTAACCACCAAAAGGCATGCTGGGCATGACCACCGCCTTGCGACCGAGAACTGTCCCTGGTTGCAGAACGGCATTACAGCCCGCCTCAGCGTGATCACCAAAGATTGCGCCGAACTTGCGTAAACCGCTATCCATAGAGCCTGTAGGCAGCCTCACGGGCACGTTTGCTTGGTCGAGACGTAAATTTGCGAGAATCACTCCAGCTCCCAAATGTGCTCCTTCACCCAAGATCGAGTCACCAACGTAATTGAAATGAGGGACCTGAGCTCCATCGAGTAGCAAACTATTTTTTAGTTCACAGGCATTTCCCACGACACAGTTCTGGCCAATAATCACTCTGCCTCGAATATATGCGTTTGGCCGAATTTCTGTTCCTGCTCCAATCCATGTCGGGCCTTCAATCACCGCCATCGGAGGCAACTTAACGGACGGATGAATATAGACTTTACCCTTAACATGAATGCCCTTTGGTATCGCCGCATGTCCCTGCGCGCGTAACCAGTCAAAGGACGCGAGTGCAGGCTCTATTTGCGGAATCCAACTCCACGGAGTTCCATCAAGTGGAAAGTAATCGGCAAAGACGGCTAATGACTCGGGAAAGGTCAGTAAATCTGAGGCAATCATGAATGCATTTTGAAAGAGTTCGTTCAAGCTGTCGAGTCTTCGTATGTTCAGTTAGACATCAAAAATGAGCTTGCTAGTGAGAATCAATTTATTGAGAAAAAACTCCAATCAACGGGCTGTAGCGCAGTCTGGTAGCGCGCGTCGTTCGGGACGACGAGGTCCAGGGTTCGAATCCCTGCAGCCCGACCATGATCGTAGGATCGCTGAAGACTACCAAGAGATGGGCGTGAATGAGCAGGTTAGGAGGCATGATCAACATCACCGATTGTAATAGCAGATTAGCGATATATGCGCTTGACCTAATGTGACGCAAAGGTTACAAAAGTAACATGGTTTTAACATTAAGCTTGGTTCACGTTATTTATGGTATCGCTGCATTTGTTTTTGGTGTTCTAGCGCTAGATTTGTGGTTTGACCTCAGTTGGAGTCGTAAAGCACAGACAATGCACGCTAAACGCCGTCGATAAGGTAAAGGCCAACAGAGAAATCTACTGACTAAAGACCCGAGGGCTTAGTATCTCGCATAGGCGAGGATTTTGGCACGGGTATCAGCCCTCGATTTTGCTTACGAGCCATAGCTCTTTGCAAAATACGATTACATTCCTCCGAGCTAATTTCTGCTCCAAAGAAGCGAGCCAACCAACTGTAGACGTGTGGCGCTTCCTGAGGTTCAATTCTTGATGGAGTTTCAAGGACACGATCAAATGCGTCAATGACAGCTTGAGCAATAACACGAACCATTGTGTGTGCCACTTCCGAACTACGCTCTTCAATCAAGACGTCTTCCGCCGCACTCATTGGGAATTCCTCGAACACATTCTGGTAAATCGCGGATGCATTGAGTACTTCAACCTCGGTACGAGGAAAAAAGTGCATCATGAGGCTCCATGGATGTTGCTCACCTTCATCCTGACCTCGAGAATCAGTCCTCAGAATGACAGTGGGAATATCTGCAAACTTGGCCGTCATAAACTCCACGACTGCACCTGCCTCGATTTCGGCCCCATCAAAATTAAACAAAGCCAAATCGCACTCAAGCAAGGTCAACAGCTTGTCGTCGCGAACTCGGTGCAGAGACTTTTTACCCTCGGGAAAATTTTGTGGTAACACACTGCAAAAACGGTGATCTGAAATGTCAGAAATCGCCTCTGCTAATAATGCATTGCCCATCAAATCTTTATGGGTGAACTGATCTCCCGCAAAATATATATTAAGCGTGGGTTCGCTGGACATGAATAGGCAAAGGTTTAAAGTTCCACGTTGGAATCAACCACAATGGAAAATGAGGTAATTATTGTATTATCGACGTTCTTTAGTCCCTGATTAAGGAAAAACATAGACACTTCGAGCTAAAAGAACGATTCTAAACTATGCTAAATCGCAGACGTTTTATCCAAACCATAGGAGTATCCAGTAGCGTCCTTACGCTCGGCTTTGGTGGATTGCAAAAACTGATGGCTCAAGGGCCGAGTCAATCGGCGGCAGGCTTTGGCCCCCTCATGCGCGATTCAGCTTCAGTAGTAGAACTACCAGCAGGATTTAGTTACCAAATTATTTCCCAAACTGGGCAGACGATGGCCGATGGGCTACTCTCGCCTGGGCGTCAAGATGGTATGGCTGCGTTCCCTGGCCCTGATGGCCGTGTGATTCTCATTCGAAACCACGAAAACGAGTATCCTTGGCGAGCGATGGGGCCCTTTGGCCTACTAAATGAGCGGTATGGCCAAATCGATCCAGCGCTGCTTTATGACGCTCGCACCGACTCGATGCCATGCCTTGGCGGCTGCACTGTATTGATTTATAATCCAGAAACCAAACAGGTAGAGAAAGAGTTCTTGCGATTAATTGGGACTGAGCGCAACTGTGCTGGAGGACCAACTCCTTGGGGAACATGGATCACTTGTGAAGAATCCACAGTCGCCGTCAAAGACGGATACGGCGAGGATCACGGTTTTGCCTTTGAAGTTACGCCAACAACGGATCCCGCAATTGAGCCCCCCTCCCCCCTGAAGGCCATGGGACGATTTCGCCGCGAAGCCGTTGCGATTGATCCGCAAACGGGCATTGTCTATCAGACTGAGGACATGGGCGACGGCTGCTTCTATAGGTTCATTCCTGACCAACCCGGCAAACTTGACTCTGGCAAACTGCAGGCGCTCGTGATCAAGGACGGACCAACCGACACGCGTAACAATCCGGGGGCTACATCAGAATTCCCGCTCAATAAATCATATGCTCTCGATTGGGTGGATCTGGATGAAGTTGAGGCCCCTGAAAATGATCTGCGACACCGCGCACACGCGAAGGGCGCTGCTGTATTCGCACGTACTGAAGGAATCTGGATGGGAAGTGATGAGCTTTACTTTGCATGCACAACTGGCGGCCCAAAGCTTTTTGGCCAAATTTTCCGCTTTAATCCAAGTCGAGACGATCGCCCAGATCAGCTCGAGCTTTTTATCGAATCTCTCGATTCAAGCCTAATGCAGAACGCCGATAATTTGGTGATTGCTCCGTGGGGTGATGTTTTACTCTGCGAGGATTCCAATGCCCCTCATAAGCGTCTGGTAGGCGTTACGCCGACTGGAGAAATCTACCATTTTGCTCGATGTGTCTACAATAGCTCAGAAATTGCAGGGGCCTGTTTTTCGCCAGATGGGCAAACGCTCTTTTTTAATGTCCAAAACAACCCAGGCTTTACGGTCGCGGTAACGGGTCCCTGGCCAAAGTCATAGGCGTAATCAGTTGACGGCTTTGCCTGCGTCGAGTTCATTTTCGCCCTGCGGGTAAAGCAATAGGCGATCGTGCACAAGTAGCACGATATCTTGAAGCCCGTCGTTGGTGAAATCGCCAAGAATGACCTCACGTGGCTCTAATGGAGCGCCTTTTCGGCCACCATAATGAAGGTCTTCTTCAAATACATTGAAATGAAGGGCGCTTTTCCAACCATCTGGTGGCGTGCGCTTGATGATTTCCAAAACGTTATTTTGGCCATCGATGAGGATGAACTCTGCACCTGAAGTCTGGTTTAATTCTGCGATCGCAATTTGGTTGTAAACAATATCGTCAAGATCGGATTCATAGGTCGTCACGGTGCGTAGTGCTTCCCACGTTCCACCAAGTGGAGACCGGACCAATGCCGTTTTCCCCAGCAAAACCATGTCTTGATTGCCCTCCCCCATATCCATGAGTGCGATTGGATTGAAATCACCAAATTTCACCGTGCGCGTATAGCGGTAAATGCCCGCATCATCCCGCCGTAATACTTGGAAGCTCTTATCGCGCTGATCAAAGATCAGTAGTTCGGTAACTCCATCTCCATCAATGTCTCTCAAATGTGGTATCGATAGATGGTCGTTGCCTGAACGTGAATTAAACTGATCAAGCACTGTCCGACGCTTATCGGTGTCCAAATAAATAGCGCGCACAAAACCATCGGAAGCCACAAGCAGTTCCTCTAAACCATCATCGTTGATGTCGCCTAATCCGACATTGGAAAGATCAATCTCTCGCAAACCGTCTATCTCAAATATAGCTTCATTTACTCGATCGTCTGGCAAGCCATCAACCATAGCTAAATCGACATACCTAGCTCCATCACGCGGGATAGTGATCAACAGATCTTGTGAGCCATTTTGGTCTAGGTCGGCCAGCAGAATTCCCGAGGGCTCCCGACGCACATCCGGCAGAGTAAACTGCTTTTCAATTGTCCAGCCGTTGTCTGTTTGAGCGAGAAATGCCAATTGCTGATCGCTCTTTTGACTAGTCAGCGCGACTAATTGTTGTTTCTCGGGCAACCAGAGAATTTTCTTAGGATCGCCCGACAAACCAATTGCCTGAGGGAAGACAAAGCGATCACCATTCCATCGCGTCAGACCAATAATTGTTTCGTTTTTACTGAGGACAAAAAGCTCGGACTGTCCATCGCCATCAATGTCCGCAGCCGCCAGAGACTCTACTCCTTGAAAGGACGGATAAGATCGGGGGGCTTTCCATCCCCCATCAGGATTGCCTTCCAGCCACCAAATCTGAGCGTTAGCAGCATCTGCCACCGCAAGATCGTCTATACCATCACCGTTGTAGTCGCCTCGTGCATAGGCTTCAGGGAAATCGGTTTCAGCGCCGGTTGAGTAATACTCAAGTGGCCAATCCTCGCCCGAATCAGGTGAAGATTTCTCCAACCGTTCGATACGAAGACGCCCTGTCCGCGGTTCAATAAGAACTAATTCGGGGTCCGTGGCTGCAGGGTCAATCCATGCAATACTTGGCGAGGTCGCATCAAGAGAGAAGGCAAGCTCAGCGCCTGGCCCATTCTCCGGGTCCCATTCAATAATACGCAAGGCACGAACTGAACCAGGTACTCGGTAGGAAAAACGCAGCGGCTTATCTCCTTTCGCCGGAAGAACATCCAAGTCCATGCCAGTACTATCCATGCGATAGGTTTCATAAAGTTTAACTGGATCGGCATTCTCATCAAAAGCGAAAACCACTAGACGGTTCTTTGTCAGTGCAACGAGTTCAAGCCCCGGATAGACATCGCTCAACTCCACAAGCTTCATTGTGCTGTTCCATGGCAAAGCTTCCAGGCCATCATATTCCCGCTTCTCCGCCCATACGCCTTTTTCCAACTGCGCCACTGCGACGAGCGGTTCATCTTTACTCGTGTAGACCACATCAGGAAGACCATCTCCAGTTATATCGCCCATCTCCAAATCATACATAGCAATACCGCTAGCAACGCCTTCCATCTCGAATCGCGAGTCTTCGAGGACGGGCTCCCAACGGTTTCGCTTCAGGCTGCGACCATGTGTGCTGATCTCGCCGGGGGGGCGTTGATAATAGATTTCGACGCGTGCACGATCGTTATTGATAACGCCAATATCTTCCCGGCCATCTTGATCCACATCCGCCTTTGCCAGTGCACGAACGCCCCAATCAAGTTTCATGACTTCGGGACCAGTCAATTGAACCGCAGCATTGTCGGCAAACAGCGTGCTAGCTAAGAGAAAATAGATGAATAAAATACGCATCGCTTTACGGTTTCTTGGGTAAGATGCGGGCCCGGGTCAGTTGAGCACCTTCAATAATATAGCCAGTCGAAATCATGTAATACGGCAGCTCGACTTCCGAAAAGTCGGGCATATCGAAGTCGAAATCGTCACTGAGTTCGTTTTGATATAGTTTGAATATTTCTTCCAAAACGGTGCCCAGATTAAAGTAGTTACTTTCGACAGGATTCGGGGGAAATTGCCTCAATGCATCAACGATATAAGATTGATTCCAAAGTCCCTCACTAGACTCGCGCACATGGTAGAGCGTGCGCTCAAGCAAATCCACAGAGCCGATCGCAAGAAACAAATAACCATCTGCCAGCGCATAGCCAAATGGGGCGTCTTCCATGCCGTGATTGGCTGGAGTGATGATGATCAGATCGAGGAATTCCCTTTCAGTGAGCACTTCGGTGCCTGGCATGAATATTTCGGTGAGGCCCTTGATTGCGTTTTGAAAGGCTTGGGGATCACGCACAGGAATTGCGATAATCTTTTGCTCATTGTCTATTGCGACTGCAACATCTTCTTCTAACTCCTTCCAGACCGTAAATGATATAAATTGGTCACCGAAATTGTTCATCAGCGACTCACGCATATCGATATCCGATTGTTCACGGAAATTATCCAGCTGCAGTTGGAACATGGAGCCGAAATTCGGACTCATAATATTCATCACCGATTCAAAGGCCGCGAAGACTTCCGGAAAATCAATCATCGAAACGGTTGACGCCACTGCGTCCTTGGGAACCCAATGTGGATAGCGGACAGGGTCTTGACTATATGCCAACATGCTTAAGAGCCCAGCTCGCTCCTGATACAATAGTCCAAAAACGCTCTCCATATCCTGACTTTCGTAATCGAAAGAGACAAAAACCGCATCCATTGAATCGAGCGCCAAACTGGTCCATAAGCTATCGCTTGTGACCGCAAGAGGATTCATGGGGAGGTCACCTATATCACTGTCAAGAAACTCGCGAAAAATGGCAGTACCAGACTTCAAATTAACAAATCCGCGCATTTGAGCGTCAGACGAAAGGTCTATCGCACGTAGGAACGCGGGGGTATTCCCCAACCCCTCATTTCTCGAATCAATAACTGCATCAACTGTGTTTTTAAGTAGATCTAGGGATGTTGCCTCGATTGCAATGCCGTCCACTAAAGTCCAATATTCCGCCATCCATTCATCATTGGGAAGGCCGACGATTTCCTCGGTAAATAACGTTATTCCTGCATACTCCTCTTCAACCAAGAGAACTTCGTCTGAGCTCTCATCTCTATCTGAGATTTGAAGAAATTTTAACGCATCTATTTCTCCCGCGAAATCAGCCATAAGGACGATCGCAGGCTCCATCTCATTTTCCGCATCCAAGGAAACAACTGCCACGCAAATCCGCCCACTAAGCAGTTCGTTCAAATTACTCATAGAAACTTCTTCGCCATTAGGCAGCTTAAAACGCTTACCATCCCCTATTTCAAGAGGCTCCTTAATATCTTCCAGCCAAGTCTCCTTCTGATCTTCTGAAACAAGCTTGCTTAACTCGCCATTCTCAAGCGCAGCGACTAAAGACGTCGAATCATCCAGCGAAAAACTGAAAAGTGTCGTTTCGGGGAGGTAATCCTCCAGATAATTCTTAGCCGTTGCCACTCCTGCAAAACAGGAGAGCGCGAGCGCGATGAACAAACTGGTTCTAATCATGCGATGAATCGTTGACTACAGCCGACGGAGGGGAGTTATAGCGGAAGCCGGTGTTGGGATTACGCGGGTCGAAGGCGAAGGCATCTCTGTTTTCCAAGAAAAACTTGAGCACATTAGCCGGGATTGCAAAGGCCAAGCCTTCAGCTCCCATCGCAACGACCTTCATGTTGTTTACTCCAACAACCTCACCACGCAGATTAAAGAGCGGCCCTCCAGAGTTCCCTGGGCTAATTTCGGTTGTCGTTTGAATGAAAACGCGGCCATCGATCGGGCGATTACGATTGCTGACAATCCCTTGAGAGACTGTGCGGTCCAGGCCCAGCGGTGCGCCGATTGCAAACACCGACTGCCCCTGCTTTAAATCATTGGATTCTCCGAGCGGCACCGCAGTCAGTTTTTCATTGTCTAGCAGATCGATTTTGAGCAAGGCCAAGTCAGCCCCTGGGTTGCTCGCGACTATTTTTACGTTATCAAACTGCACTCGCTCCAGCGAATTGTCTTTCTGTTTGAAAACGGTAACTGAGATATCGTGCTCACCTGCAATGACATGGTCATTTGTTATGAGATAGCCATCTGGGTTAATCACGAAACCACTACCAAGCCCGGTTGGGGTTCTGATCAGCACAACTGCCTCTCCATAACGATCAACCCAATCCCCAATCGGCATAGCCTGCCGATCAGTAAGCGTTTGGAAAAGGCCATGATTAACAACGGTGGATACGTCTCCACCAGCAGCAGTGCCTTCCATATCGATACCAACGATACTAGCTCGAGGGATCTCGAGCACCGTAAAACCAAGATCAACGTAAATACTGGTCGGGCGCTCGTGAACAAGAGAGCCACTGATTGTGTTGCCTTCACTCAAGGTGATTACCGCACGTTCAGCAAAAACTGGCAGCGTCACAATCGCGATAATTGAAAGGAAAATAAATTTCACGAAGGAAATCATACTAGTGTTTGTGAACAGCGCAAGCGTGGGTTGTTTCCTTATTTTTTGAAACAACCTGCAATCATGCACTATTCGATGCTTGGGATGCCGTTTATTCGTCCAAAGTGAAGCCGACTTTGATCGTCACTTGCCAATGTGCGACCTTTCCCCCTTCAATATGACCACGGGTCTCTACGACTTCAAACCATCGCATATTTCGAATGGAACTTGAGGCGCGAGTAATTGCATTACGGACAGCTTCATCGGTGGAAATCGGTGAAGAACCCGTTAATTCGATTTTCTTGTAGATGTGTTCGCTCATGCCTATAACTTAGCCAGTTCTCTCACAGAACCCAATAATTAAATTACCGATGCCACACATATCGATATGGAGCAGAAAGCCATGGCTCAGATGCATAACCGATTCCAATCCGAGGAGTGGTCTCAATCTCATGATCCGGAATTTCCTTAGCTGACTCAAACCACAACCCAGTCGATTTCTGTGCAGGCTTTTGATTCTGAATACGATCAATCGCCAACGACTTTGTCACCCTTCCTGGCCCAATTACCTCCCCTGCCCCGCGAATCAATACAGCAGCCGGAAAACCCACCGGCCCAGTTACGACATTAAGCATCCAGTGCACGCCGTAGCAGAGATAAACGTAAAACACTCCTGGCGGGCCGAACATCACAGCATTACGTGGCGTCTGTCCCTTCCAAGCATGACATGCGCGATCTTCTGGACCGTCATAAGCTTCAACTTCGGTTAATTTCCAACGTCGAATTTCACCATCTGACATTTGCCGACAGAGATATTTACCAATCAATTCCCGTGAAACCACGAGGGTGTTCCGGGCAAAAAATGAGGCCTCAAGGACGGTTGATGCCGTCACTCGAATTTAACCTCCAAAAATACCACGCTGAAAAAGCCCCATGAGCACAGTAATGACGACCAGCAGGCCTAATGTAAGCTTATGGATAATTCCAACGGCACCCGGCATTGGATAGCTTGGGCGGGCTTCATCACCTGGCAGTGCAGGCTTGATAAAGAACGCTTCACGCATCCATCCAAAGTAATAGTAGACCGAAATGACCACGCCGATAATCGCGGCACCAAGCAACGTGTAGAGTTCAGCTTGAAACGCAGCAATGAACAGCAAAAGCTTACCAATAAATCCAGCCAGTGGCGGTATACCAGCGAGCGACCCTAAGCCGATTGCAAGCACTCCGGCCAAGAATGGCTGGCGCTCCGCCAATTTCTGATAATGATCGATTTCTTGGATTTCGTCTTCGACGCCTGCAAGATGCACCATCACTCCAAAAACCGCAAAGGACGCAAACAAGTAGGCAAATAGATAGAAGATGATCGCCCAAGGTGCCAATGCCACTCCGACCGCCATCGCGACAACACCAACGAGCAAATAGCCTGCATGCGCGATACCGGACAAGCCGATGACGCGCTTCACGTTTCGTTGCCCCAACGCAGTGATATTCCCAAAGAGAATCGTGATAATTGCGATCGCTGAAAGCAGTGGCACCGTTAGCTTTGACAACGCAGCAAAAGGACCGGCGACTAGATTCATCAGTACCAGAAATCCAGCGGCTTTCGAGGAAACAGCAAGAAATGCAGTCACGGGAGTCGGTGCCCCTTGATAGACATCAGGCACCCAAATTTGGAAAGGCACAGCGCCAATCTTGAAGCAGATTCCACAAAGAACGAGAACCGCCCCCACAAGCACCAATGGCTCCTCGGGCGTCGCTGCTATGAATTTCCCCAATGCGGCGAAATTCATACTATCGGTAGTCGACTGCGCAAGGGCTGGATTACTTGCCGCTCCGTAGAGAAGGACAATGCCAAAGAGCAGGATAGCCGAGCTCAAGGCACCAAGGATCAAATACTTCAGTCCTGCTTCCAGCGAAAACGGGCTATATCGGCAATACGAAACCAACACATAGAAGCCGATGGTGACTGTCTCCAGAGACACAAACAACATCACGAAATTGCTCGACTGGACTAGGAGCATCATTGCCCCGCTGACGAAGATAGTGAGCAGGTAAAACTCTGAGCGTGGCAAATTCTGACGAGAAAGGTAAGAGACTCCTAAATAACAAACCAATGTCGAACTGAGCACAAAGAAGGCGCGCATGTAAGGTGTGTATGGCCCACTCTCAATCATCCCGCCAAATAATGGCCCAGTTGATTCGGTCGCGCAGCCACATCCCATAACCAAGACCGCCAGCAGTGCCAACTGTCCGAAGATTGCGACGAGAGGAATCAATCGCTTACGCGATGACGGCAGAAATAGATCGAGGCAAAGCACCAGCAATCCGATGCCGGCCATGCTTAATTCGGGCCAAATCGCGCTCCATTGATTGGTCGCAGCAAGCTCTTGAAAACCGTTGTAATTCATAGCGATTGCCCTCCTGGTAACGAGGCCTCTGTGTCCGCAATATTGATAGCTGGAGCGTTATCCCTTTCAGCAAGCTTGGCGGGGGCGTGTGTGTAAACCGGATCAGCTTCCACTGCCTTTTGGATCGATTGGGAAATCCCCATCGGCCACAAACCAATAAATGCCAATGTTACCAGCAGGATCGTTGCAGGAGCGCGCTCAGCCAACGTGATGTCGCCAATCTCCCGATGTCCGAGTGAATCCGTGAATGCTTTGGTTTGCGAACCAAAGAAAATATTAGACGCCGCTCTCAGGCCATAGATGGCGGAGATCACCACGCCAAACACCGCTGGAGCCACCGCCCAAGGATGGTTTTCCCAAAGTGCAATAAAGATAGTAAACTCACCCCAAAAATTAGCGAAACCAGGTAATCCGATTGAGGCCATGCTTGCGGCCACAAAGAAGCCAGCCAGAACCGGTGCCTTCGGCCCCAGCCCCCCAATGGCTTTCATGTCATACGTGCCCGTTCGATTAAACACTGCAGTAGCCAACACAAACATCAGTGCGACAGAGATACCGTGCGCAAACATAAGCATAACTGCGCCGCCAATGCCCACCACTGACATGGTGGCAATCCCGAGGAAGATGTAGCCCATGTGCATGACCGAGCTATAGCCAATCATTAGCTTCAGATCACTCTGGGCAATCGTCACGAAACCGATGATTAGGATGTTGCCTAGTGCAAGCCAGACAATCCAATCGTTCCAAGCCAATGCCCCATGTGGAATAAGCGGTGCAGCGATTTGAACAAGGCCGTAAAGCCCAAATTTCTTCAACACGCCAGCATGCAGCATTGCATTAGCCGTAGGTGCATTGGCATAGCCACGCGGTGCCCAAGAGTGAAATGGGAATAGAGAAACCAGGATACCAAAGCCGAAGAGTAACAACGCAAAGATGTTACTTTCCACCGCCTCACTAATCGTGTGATGAGCGAAGTAATCCCGGAGTCCAATCAAGCTGAAGCCAGTGGCCGTATCCCAACCAGTTTGACCATAAAGAGCAATTAAGCCCAATAGCGACAACATGGCACCAAGGGTCAGGTAAACGGTCATTTCCATCGCGGCGGCCCGGCGGCCCTCCCCCCCCCAGAGACCAATCATGATGAAAGTCGGGATCAGCGCGAGTTCGTGGAAGAAGTAGAAAAAGAAGATGTCGATCGAGCAGAAGACACCCATTAACCCTGCTTGCATCACTAAGAGTAATCCCATGTAGAGATGCAGGCGCTCAGCCTGAGAATACATAGCATGGATGCCAGCAGCGAGTCCTACAATACCTGCCAATAGGAACAGTGGCATAGAAATACCATTGAGACCGAGCAGAAGTGTGATGCCCACGCTTTCGCGCAGCCCAAGGTCACAGCCCCCCACATAGGCAAAGCCATCAATGAGATTCTCCTGTGCGTTAAACTTCATCCACAGGTAGACAGCAATTCCGGCAGGCAGCATGAAGCCTATGGCCGAAATCAGCCGGACTCCGGAGTTGCCCAAGGATTTACCAAAAAAGAGCACCACCGCGGCGGACAGCGGAATGAATATCGAAAGAAGCAGTAATGTGAAGTCGCTAAACATGAGTTAGAGCATTCCAAGAGCGAAAGCGCCAAAGAAGAGAACTCCGGCCAAAAACCAATAAACGTAGCCGTGGATGTTGCCCACGTGTAACGAGCGGGAAACCATGCCGAACAAGCCAGCAACGCCCGCCGTTCCACGAACGAGAAGGCCGGAAATTAACAGTTGATCGAGAGTCGCAAGGATATTAGCGAAGCGTTCCTGCACCTCCGCCACATACCAATCGTAAATGTCGTCGAACCAACCATGCTTGGCCAAAGCGTTGTAAAGCCCAGGCAGCTGGGTTTGTAGTTTATCCTTTGAAGGGCCGAGACCGTAATAGAAGAAGGTAAAGATGAATCCAAGTAACATCATTGCAAAGGACGAACCTTCCAGCATCGTTTTCTGGCCAGATGCGTCAATGGCGTGATGGGCAGCTGTGAACCCGCCACCATAGCCGTGATGAGGCTTATCGACATGATGGGCAGTATCTCCTGCATGTGATCCATCCTCGGCTACGTCATAGCCATCCATCATGAAGGTGGTCGCATCTGTCGGCAACATCGCCGTCATTTCTCCATTTGCCCACTTGAAGTCGAGTGTACTGCTTGCAAACCAACCTGCGCCCAGAGAAAGGAAAATACCCAATACGATCAGCGGAACAGTCATCCACAAATTAGACTCATGGGCATGCTCTGCTTTTTCACTGTTAGGCTTACCAAGGAAGACCACATAGAACATGCGGCCCATGTAAAGTGAAGTCGTCAGCGCCGCAATCAACACCAGTGCCCAAACTCCGTAATAGGCGCTATTACCCGTCTCAGCCCCAACGCCGAAGGCTGCGCCGATAATCGTATCCTTACTGTAATAACCAGCAAACATCGGTACCGCGGCGATAGACAGAGTTGCGAACAGGAACGCGGTGCCAGTGATTGGCATTTTCTTCCAGAGGCCACCCATCTTGAACATGTCCTGTTCATGGTGGCACGCGTGAATAACAGACCCCGAGCAGAGAAAGAGTGTTGCTTTGAAACAAGCGTGCATCGCCATGTGCATGATTGCCAAGCCGGGGAATCCGAGGCCGAGCGCCGTGCCCATATATCCGAGGTGCGAGAGCGTGGAATAGGCCAGAGATTTCTTAATATCACTCTGCCCAAGTGCCCAAAAACCAGCAAGCATCGCCATTGCAGCGCAAATCCACATGATGACTTCCAGCACATCCGGCGTCAGCAAGAAGAAGATGCGCACCATGAAGTAGACACCAGCCGCGACCATCGTTGCTGCGTGAATGAGCGCAGACACTGGAGTCGGGCCTGCCATGGCGTCTGTTAGCCAGACTTGCAGAGGAAATTGCGCGCTCTTGCCAAGGAAGCCGCACATCAACAGTAATCCAATACCGGTCACTGCATGCTTTTCACCACTTGCGATTAGTGCATTGATCTCAGCAAAATCCGCTGTGCCGAAGTAATGGTAGGCCCAAGCAATACCAACGAGAAAACCGAAGTCTCCAATGCGGTTTACAATGAATGCTTTTTTCGATGCGGCGGCAGCAAAGTCTTTATCCCAGTAGTGTGCGATCAGCATATAGGAGCTGAAACCAACCAACTCCCAAAAGATGAAAATCATGAACAAGTTGCTCGCTAAGACGATGCCAAGCATTGAGAACATGAAGATCGAAAGCCCGCCAAAGAAACGTCCCTTATTCTGGTCGTCATCCATGTATCCGACGCTGAAAACGTGGATGAAAAAACCGACAAAGGCGACCACCGCGAGCATTGTCGCACTCTCGTAGGTAAAGTAATAGCCCAGATTAATCTGATAAGTTCCAAACTCCAACCATGTGTAGCTATAATGATCACCGCCGAGTGGCTCACCGTTCCACCCGAAGAGGATCATGAACGAAACCACGGCGATGCCGAGCGCAGCGAGAACGGAAACCCCTGCCGCCACAATACCACCGCGGCGTAAGAACAGCGCAATAATGCCCGCCGAAACCAGCGGGATAAACAAAAGAATATTAAAGAGAGCGAGCGTATCCATCGTCAGCAGCGTAAGCTAATCAGTTCCGCAGTTCGGCGAGTTCTTCGACCATCACGGTCTGGCGTTTTCGGTAAAGGGCAACAATGATTGCTAGCCCGACTGCGACCTCCGCCGCAGCTACCGCAATGATGAAGAAGACGAACAGATTGCCGTCCATTGAATTATGATAGCGGGAAAAAGCAACCAGTGCAAGATTCACCGCGTTGAGCATTAGCTCTAGGCTCATATAAATCACCAGGGTATTACGGCGAAACAATACGCCAAAGAACCCGATAATAAACAACAGGCCAGAGACAAAAAGGTAGTCGTTAAGCTCAATGTTCATGACTTGGCGATCCTTGGTTTCGCAGGCTCATCACCCGATGAATCGATTCTCTTACTAAGCACAATCACCCCAATCATGGCGATCAGCAGAAGGAAGCCTGTTACCTGAAATGGCAACATATACTTGGTAAACAAACCATAGCCAAATGAGCGCGAAGAAGTCGTGAACGGTATATTCGTCGCCGTCGCGTTTTCTGGCAATTCTGTGATTACCGGTAATGGCGTAGAAGGTGCCGCGCCACTGTCAAAAGTGATGTAGATCAATCCAGAAATTAACAGCAGGCCTCCAATACACGCTGCCGCCGTGGTTAAACGATCTGGGCGAACTGTTCGGCCTTTGCCAGCGTCGAGTAGCATGATGATGAACAAGAACAACACCATGACTGCGCCAGCATAAACCAGCACTTGCAGTGCGGCTAAGAAATAGGCCTCGAGTAAAACAAACAGTGCAGCCATGCCTACGAAGCTCACGATCATATACATCGCACCATTGACGGCATTACGACTCACGGTGACCAAAAAGGCCGACAGCACTGTGAGTGCGGAAAACAGATAGAAAAGAAAGTCAGGCATGAGCAAATCAGGTAACTAAAAAGAAGCACCGAACCTTGGAAAGCGTAAAGCTCGGAATTCTAATGATGACCTCCTGCAGCGGCTTTTTCCGCTGCTTCTTTTTTTCGGTCCCACTTGTAGTGCTGGTCCGGAAGCGTGCCGCCGAGTTCGTAGAGCTTGGCCTTGTGATAGACCAATTCTTCGCGTGAATAGCCAGAAACAGAATACGTGTCTTGCAGAAAAATTGCCTCTTCCGGGCAAACCTCCTGACACATGCCACAGTAAATACAGCGCAGCATGTTGATCTCAAAATCCTTAGGGCGTTTTTCAACGTGCGCAGCTTCGTCATCCTCACTGATTTCGCCTGGAGTAATTCGAATTGCCTTAGGTGGGCAAACAAACTCGCAAAGCTGACAGGATACGCATTTCTCACGCCCGTTTGGATCGCGAACCAGCGTGGGCACGCCACGATAGTGGTTCGGTATGACGGGGCGCTCTTCTGGATACTGAAGCGTAATCTTGGGCTTCAACATCTGGTCCAGAGTGATTTTAAGCCCCCCCAGCACTTGGGGCAAATAGGTCTTTTCCCAAAGATTTAAAGGTGAGCGATCTACTACTTTTACGGCCATGACGTTTCCTGGTTTTACTGGACGATTGCCGGGGTTTCCTCAACAGCAAATGCAATGTCGATGAGGCCGATGATGAGTGCATAGATGAATATGCAGGCTAGTGCCGCTGGCACCAGATACTTCCAGCCCAGATTCATAACCTGGTCGTAGCGGAAACGTGGCAGCGTCCAGCGGACCCACATAAAGAAGAAGACAAAGAACATCGTCTTAGCGATGAAATACAGCACGCTGAGCACACTACCGAACCAGCCCATTCGCGACCAAGGGTCGGATAGCCATTCCAAGCCATCGATACCGAAGTCAGGTAGGAAATTCCAACCACCGAGGAAGAGAATTGTGAATACTGCTGAGCCAATTACCATGTGGGCATATTCACCCACGAAAAAGAGACCAAACTTGAAAGAGCCATACTCGGTGTGAAAACCACCAACGAGCTCGGTTTCACTTTCGGGCATGTCGAATGGCAAGCGGTTCGTTTCAGCAAAAAGTGCTGTCAGGAAGATGAAAGCCGGCACTGGCATCCACACGCCAAGCCACATAGCCTGCTGGGACGTCACAACATTGAATAGAGACAGCCCACCGAGTCCAGGTTCAGTTCCGTTTGCCCACATGAAAACTGGCAGGATACTCATCCCCATCGCCAACTCGTAGGAAATCATCTGAGCCGAGGAGCGAATACCACCGAAATACGGGTATTTTGAATTGGCAGCCCATCCGCCGATCACGATGCCATAAACACCAAGCGAGCTAACCGCCAAAATGAAGAGAATGCCGATATCGATATTCGCCAGAACAATCGGGTGGGCAATGCCATCCACTGTATATTGTCCAACCGGCAACACGACCATGGTGGTCAAGGCAGGGATCAGTGCAATCGCAGGTGCCAGACAATAGTATAGTTTGTTGACGTGGCCGGGGATCGGGTCCTCTTTGAACAAGAACTTAACACCATCTGCTAGCGGCTGCCAAATGCCCATTTTGACCAGATGTGGGCCAATGACCGGAATTGCTGAAAGACCTGGTAGGGCCGTACGGTTTGGCCCCACACGTCCTTGAATCCATGAAGCGACCTTGCGCTCCGCAAGCACGGAATACGCTGCGAAGGTCATGATCACCACGACGAAAATTACGGCGAACAGGACTTTCCAGAGAATGTCAGCTATTAGTTCAGGCGGCATGGCTTAGTGGTGCGAGCTTTGGGCTCCAGCGGGTTCAGCGACAGGCTCAAAATGCCATCCTTTTTCCTCAACAAAGGGAAGTGTGGCAAAGGCAGAGCTATCAAGTTCGAGTCCAGTGGTAGGAATTTTCGCGAATTCCACTCCAGAAAATTGAGGCACGGCGGCGGCGATCTCACGCCACATTTGCGGATTGCTTGGCGCAGTCGCTGGCTGACCTGTTATCTCACCGATTAATCGAGCAAGTAACGCAGTTGTCGGCAACAGACCAGCTGGGCCTGGGACAATCTGAGAGAATTTTTGCAGACGGAACTGCTGATTGACGAACGAGCCAGAGCGCTCGAATACAGTCAATGCAGGCAACAGCACCTTGGCGTAGTCGGTGCAATCATCGCGGAGAGCGCCGAAGTATACAAGATTGGCCTTCTTGATGAGCTCTGGGGATATGCCAGCCTTTACAATATCTTCGCCAAAAGAAACGATCGTCTTTATCTCACCCGCTTCTAGCTTATCACGCAGGCTGTGCAGGTGGGCGTCAGGAATTCCCTTGATCAGTCCCGTTAACAGCCCCCCCCGCAAGTTCGGTGTCTTGTCCTTGGAAATTAAGCGACCATCACCCTCCCCTGTATGATAGACAAAATGGATGGCACCGGGCTCCGCTTCGGCAAGCTTACGCAACATCCACTGGTCTTCGACGCTCATGTGGCCCGAAGCAACATAGGCCACCGGGCCAACTGTAAGCAATTCACGAACGCGCTGAACGGCTTCGCCAAGGCTGGCTTTATTGCCATCCACACGGAAGCTTTTCATCCGATTTTCTGCTTCGACCTGTTGGTAGAGCGAACGTCCGGAGTCCGTCATCCAAGTATCATTTACGGCGTCATTGCGACGTGGCGTAATGCGGTAAATCTTACCTTCGCGGGTCCAAACTTCGGTGTTCACTCCGACACTGGACTCGGTGCAAATGCTGGGGGTTGGCTTAAGGAACCAAACACGCATTTTGAAGCGGAAATCGGTGCTGGTTAGAGCTCCAACCGGGCAAATGTCCACTGTGTTGAGCGAGTAATTGCTGTCTAGTTGTTTGCCTGGAAAGCAAGATAAGGTCGAATGGCTACCGCGCTCAGTGAAACCGAGGACTGGATTCTCATCAATTTCCTCGCAAAAGCGGACACAGCGTGAACAGAGGATGCATCGCTCGTCGTCCAATATGACACGTGGCCCGAGCTTAGTTCGCTTAGGTTTAACGTTCTTTTCTTCGACAAAACGGCTGAATCCGCGTCCGTAATCGGTGGCAAATTCTTGGAGTCGGCATTCACCAGCCTGATCGCAAATTGGGCAGTCCAGTGGATGGTTGACCAAAAGGAACTCCATCACGCCTTCGCGACACTCCTTTGTGAGGTCAGACTTGGTCTTGATGTGGAGCCCTGGCATGGCCTTGGAGGCACACGCAATCGCAGGCTTCGGCATCCAGCCAATTTTGGGTGCACCGGCATCGTCCAGCACAGGCTCACCAGTTGCGCGGTCGCGCATTGGCATGCCCATTTCGACGAGGCACATACGGCAGTTGCCTGCCACGGAAAGTTTAGGATGGTAGCAGTAGTGCGGGATCTCTACCCCGACGCCTTCACACGCGTCGACGAGATTCAGCCCGTCCGGCACGCGATGTTCGACGCCGTCGATATTGATCGTAACCTGCTTGGTTTCGCTGTCAGCCATGAGAAATAGTTCAGATCAGTGGGAAGCCTGCGGGGTTATAGCGTTCACCGTTAGCTTGTTTCTTAATCTTGTCGAGATATTCGTCTTTAAACTTGGGAACGGCGCTCTGTACCGGCCAAGCGGCCGCCTCACCGTGAGCGCAAATAGTGCGGCCTGCAATTTGGTCGGCGATGTCCAAGAGCAAAGGCACGTCCTGTTCGCGTCCATGGCCAGAGGTCATGCGCGTGGAAAGTTTGTTCATCCACAATGAACCTTCGCGGCAAGGAGTACACTGACCACAGGACTCATGCGCGTAAAAAGCGTTGATGTTAGCCATCGCTTCAAGCATGTCCACGGAGTCATCCATGATGATTGCTCCGCCAGTGCTTAGTGCTGTGCCACAGAGGCCCATACTGATGGAATCCAGCGGGATGTCCTCGACGCCCCAATCAAAGTCTTCGCCTGTGTTTGGATGCTTGCCTTTAAAGCGTTCGCCCCATTTGAGAATTTTCATGGATAAGCCGCCTGGGATGACCGCCTTAAACTTTCGTCCGGGCAGTGGCCCGCCGCAGCCATCATAGAGGAGCTCGCCAAAGGTGCAGGCTCCAGCTTCGATCTCAAAGTAACCAGGTTTCTGAACTAGGCCGCTAACGCCCATAATGTGGGTGCCGCTATCGCCCTTGACGCCGATCTTGGAAAACTCCTCGCCACCCATGTCGATGATATGCTTCACCTGACAGAGTGTTTCGACGTTATTCACGATCGTCGGGCACATGTAGAGGCCCAATGCCGCCGGAAAATACGGTGGCTTAATACGTGGGTAGCCGCGTTTGCCTTCGAGTGATTCGATGAGGCCAGTTTCTTCACCGCAAATGTAGGCACCAGCGCCTCGGTGGACAATCAGATCGCAAGAATAATCGCTGCCCAAGATGTTGTCGCCGACCAGATTTTTCGCACGGGCTTCCTCAATGGCCGCCTCCAAAATGCGTGCGCCGTTAATAAATTCGCCGCGAATGTAAATGAAGGACTGCTTAGCACCGATTGCGAAGGCGCTGATCATCATGCCCTCAATCAATTGATGTGGGTCTTGATAAAGTAGTTGGCGATCCTTGTAAGTGCCGGGTTCAGATTCGTCGGCATTACAGACCAGATAAATTGGTTTGCCAGATTTGAAGTCGAGAAACTTCCACTTCATGCCGGTTGGGAAGCCTGCTCCACCGCGACCACGTAAGCCACTGTTGAGCACTTCCTGGCGCAGGTCTTCAGGCTTGGCCTCAAAGGCTTTTTTCTGAACCTCATAACCGCCATTTTTTATATAGCAGTCAATGTCGTTCGAATAGCCTTCTTCGTCGACGTGCTTGTAAACAATTCTGCGTTCCTTGATGGCCATTAAAAAATTAGTAGGAAAGTTCGAAAGAGTGGATTAGCCCATAAAGGCGGGGTGTTTAACACCCTCAGGAGTTTCGTCAACCGATTCCCCTTCTGCCATGCGTTTAATCTTTTCGATGAGTTCGTCGGTTTTGCCGTCGGGAGTCACCTTTTCGTAAAGCTTGTCGTCAACCTGAACTACTGGAGCGTAACCGCAGTCAGCAATACATTCCACGAATTCGATGGTGAATTTGCCATCGTGCGATGTTTCACCTCGTTTGCAACCAAGTGCTTGTTCGAGTTTTTCGCAGGTCTTGTATGAGCCGCGCAGAGCGCAGGAAAGCGTGCGGCAGACCTTCACATGCACCTTGCCAATAGGTTCCCGACGATACATCGGATAAAATGTGACCACCTCCCAGACTTGCATCGGTTGCAGGTCGAGCTTCGCGGCGATCCACTCAACGGATTCCTTGGAGAGATAGCCCTTTTCCTCCTGAATCAGGTGGCACAGCGGCAGCGTCGCACTCCGTTTGTCCGGATAGCGCGGAATCAGCTTGTCGATTTTTTCGGTCAGTTCGAGAGACAGGTCCATGGCTGGAAAATTATTAGCGGTCCGCTTCGCCCATAACGAAGTCTAAGCTGCCCAAGAGCACTGGTACGTCGCTCATCATGTGACCTGGGCAAATGTGTGCAAGAATACTGAGCGAACTGAAGGACGGGCCGCGGATTTTCAGGCGATACGGTACACCACCGCCCTTGCTGTGAATGAAGAATCCAAGCACGCCCTTCGGGTTTTCGGCTTCAAAGTAAACTTCGCCAGCGGGGATCTGCGGGCCTTCAGTCACGATCATGAAGTTCTGAATCAGTTCTTCCATGCTCGTTAGGACCTTTTCCTTGCGCGGAGCGAAAATCTTTTTGGCTTCTTCGGCATACCAAGGACCATCGGGCATCTTAGTGATCGCTTGCTGGACGATACGTAGGCTTTGGCGAAGCTCTTCCATCCGGACCAAATAGCGGTCATATGAGTCCCCTGCCGAGCCAATCGGTACATCGAAATCATAGTTTTCGTAGCCGCTGTATGGCTGTGCCTTGCGGACATCATACTCAGCACCAGATGCGCGCAAATTGGCTCCAGTCAGCCCCCACGCCAGCGCATCTTCTTTACTGATGACGCCAATGTCTCGGGTGCGATCAACGAAGATGCGGTTACGGGTCAGAAGTTTGTCGAGTTCATCGACCACGGGAACCAATTGGTTACAAAAATTATTTACGCGGCCCATCCAGCCCTCTGGCATGTCGCGGGTGAGACCGCCGATGCGTGTGTAGCTGGTCGTGAAACGGGCCCCTGTCAGTTCTTCAAAGAGAGTGTATAGCTTCTCACGCTCAGTGAAAGTATACATGAACGTAGTCAGCGCACCGGTATCCATACCGTAAACCCCGAGACCGAGCAGGTGGGAGGAAATACGGGCCAGCTCACAACAAATGACGCGAATCGCCTCACAGCGTGGTGGCACTTGGATGCCCGCCAAACGCTCTACTGCAATGGCGTAGGTTACATTATTTGCCAATGGTGCAAGATAGTCTAACCGGTCCGTGTAGGGCACGAACTGGTTATACGTCATATTCTCAGCAATTTTTTCGTCACCACGGTGCAGGTATCCAATAACGGGCTCACAGCCCGAGATAATATCGCCGTCAAGCTTCAGCTTGAGACGTAGCACGCCATGAGTCGCCGGGTGTGATGGCCCCATGTTGAGGAGCATCTCTTCGCCATGAAGCTCGTCCCGTTCATATTGGGCGGCACGGTTGGCGGTATCGCCCAAGGAAAATTCGGTTTCGCTCGCCATGAGATTAGTTTTTCGGCTTGGGTTTGGCTTCGGTCCAGCTTTCGTCAGCAGCCCGAGGTTCGCGCTTGGACATGGCCCCAGTCTGTGGTGAATGAAATGGGCCGCCCATCATCGGGGCTGCAATCACCTTGGCCTGAGTGGCTTCTGCCACGTCAGCCGCTGGAAGTTCAGTTTCGATACCAGCCAATGGAAATTCTTTGCGTAGTGGGTGATAGGGATACGCCTCCCACATGAGGATGCGCCGCATGTCTGGATGACCTTGGTATTTAATACCCATCAGGTCAAAGTTTTCGCGTTCATGCCAATCAGCAGCCGGATAAATTTTTGACAAGCTCGGCAGCTCTGGTTCGACATCGTCCAAACAATCAGCAGCAATCCGGACGTACTCATGCTTCATCGAATTGGCGAAGTGGTAAACGCCCGTGAAACGAGGTGAAGCATCCTCTGAAAAGTCGATCGAAGTGACGTCCATCAACATATCAAACCCCTTTGCGTCGCGCAGCCATTGGGCGACGCTTGTCAGGAGGTCCGCCGGCACATTGGCCGCCGGATGATCAATGGAAGCACGAGGACTCGAGCCTTCAAATTTCGATACAATTTCTTCGACTAGCGCAGATTCCATAATCGCAGTCAGCAAGTTAGGGACCACTAAGCGTGAGCGGTCGCCGGCGTGGATTTCTTTTCGGGTGCCTGGTGCATGTCCCGGTTCATCAGATTTTTCACTGATGGTTCGCGTTGAATTTTATCCTGAAGTTTAATCATGCCGTCAAGCAGAGCTTCGGGTCGAGGTGGGCAGCCACTGATATAAACGTCGACCGGCACAATGCGATCCACGCCTTGGAGAACAGCATATGAGCGATACATGCCACCAGTCGAGGCGCAAGCGCCCATAGCCACCACCCACTTGGGCTCAGCCATCTGGTCATAAATTCGTCGGACGACCTCAGCCATCTTATAGGTTACGGTCCCCGAAACGATCATGCAATCAGCCTGACGGGGTGAAAAACGCATCACCTCCATGCCGAAACGGCTGATATCAAAACGTGAGGCACCAACGGCCATTAGCTCAATCGCACAGCAAGCTAAGCCCATTGGCATCGGCCATACTGAATGTTTGCGAATCCAATTGATTGCACTATCCAGTTTGGTGACGACAAGGTCTCCTTCGATCTTGCTGTTGTAAGCGTAGTTGTTCTCCGTAGCCATAGTCGTGAGTGGTTAAAGATGGGTTATCGGCGAGACGCAAACGAAAATACGACGAGATCGATTCTCAAATGTAGCTCAACTCAAATGAAGCTACCATTAGGCCATATCGCAAGGGCGATAGCGGATTTTTTTATTACGTAAAAGAATTTGAATTCGTAATGGAATTCATCAGCAGACTAAATTTGGCATTGCCTGCCCCAAAGAAGCCACCAGAGCTAATGGCATGTCTGATACCTTCGACAACATCACCATCGTTAAAAAAGCCAACGTCTATTTCGACGGCAAAGTAACTAGCCGCACAATCGTGTTTGCTGACGGCTCAAAAAAGACGCTCGGGTTCATGCAAGCTGGCGATTACGAATTCGGCACTGAAGCACCTGAGCTAATGGAAATGCTTGGCGGAGAAATGGATGTAAAACTGGCAGGCGCTGATGAGTGGATCACTTACACCGCTGGCCAATCCTTCAACGTGCCCGGCAGTTCGAAGTTCGCACTCAAGGTCAAAGCTGGCGGCGCAGACTATTGCTGCTCTTATCTCGTGTAGCGAGTCACGCGCCCCGCACAGCGCTTATCGCGTTGGAAGCCTTTGCGATTGGCTGTTTAACTGCAATTCCACGTATTCAGCTCTGTATTTCTGCGCAATTTTGCCAAGCCTGATGGAAGTTTCCCATCAGGCTTTTGAGCATTAGGCACAGGCAGCAAATATTTTCGGCCCCGCAGGCCTTAACTCTCCTCTTTCTTTCGGTCCAAATGGCCGAGATCGCGTTCAGGGTCCAATAGGTCGCGGACACGCTGCTTGAGCTCTTTCACGTCCGGGAAACCACCATCACGCCGACGCTCCCAAACCAACTCCTCGTTGTAAAGAATCTCAAAGCGACCGGACTCCTCCGCAGGCTCCAGAGTGACACTCGCAAGGTCGTCCTGAAAGGTGCTCAGGAGCTCTTGCGACATCCAGGCTGAACGAAGTAGCCAATGGCATTTCGGGCAGTAACGAATGATAATCTTCGGTTTGGACATGAAAAAACCTTAGCAGGTCAATCAATGCATCCGCAAGTAATTCAGCACGCATAAACGGTTTTCATACGACTGATTCGATCAGTCACGCACCAGACCAAATAAAGTGAAAATAAAAACACTATTTCATTGCAACGGCCGGGCCAATTGAAGTATATTTATTAACACTAATCCACAAGCCTACCGCTATCTCCATCGATCCGCCAATCACAAGTTGGTCAGCACTATTTTTGTTCCGTGAAAAACCCAATTCCAATATCAGCGTCCCCCCCCCCTCTGAGTTGAGTCAGGCATCCCTCCCCTCCTTTTTTTTTGGAGGCGACGGATGTGTCAAAGTCATCAATACCCCCCCCCTCAGCCTCAAAGCAAAGACTGTAAAAAAACGCCGGTACGTAGCATCACCTGAACCATCGACTCAGTATTATCGCCAATGATGCCATGACCGATGTTGTCAAATTCGTAATACTCAGCATGGGCACTCACAGACTTCCAGGCCGCAACGCCAAGTAGTCCCTGTCGCTTATGGACAGTCGTGTCCTGAATTCCGTAAATAAAGACCGCTGGCGGCAGCCCAGGCTTCACATGAGCCAAAGCGCTAGCCTCATGAAAAAGAGTCGGATTTTCGGGATAATTACATCCCAACAAATTCAGCTCTCCGCCTGACTTCTCGCCATTATCAAACCAGCGGCAAATGAAGTCCAGCGGCCCCCAATATTCCACGAGTCCCCGACAGTTCGGCAGCATGCCTTTGGTTAGCGAAAGAGCGGACAATGTCCCCCCCGCTGAACTTCCGCCAACGAACATTTTGCCCGCATCCAAGTTCCACTCAGCGGCATGATTTCGCGCCCACTCCCAGGCAAAAGCGATGTCTTCCAACGGTGCGGGATATGTTGGAGTCTCTGGCGCGCCAAGGCGATAGCTGGGCGAAATCGTGGTTATCCCGAAATGCAGCGCGAGGTAACGTGCAATCGGTGTTTGGGAGATCGGGTCGCCTATGCAAAAACCACCGCCATGCACGAGAACCAGCGTAGGGCGTGGGCCCTTGCACGGCTGTTCAGGCTCGTAAATGTAGACAATTTGCTCCCAACCATCATGCTCACGAATAACATGCCGGCGCGTTGTCATCACTCCAGGGCACTCATCAAGACTATCGACGGCGCGGATTGCTTCCGGAGTCAGCATAACCATGCAATGTGCGTTATTGGAAACGAGGTGCCAGCTTGGCGTAGGCCTCACGCAGACAGCTTTCCGTATCCTCCCAGCCGAGACAGGGATCAGTGATGGAAACACCGTAGGTGAGCTCTTCCAACGGCTGCGGAAACTTCTGAGCGCCATGTTGTAAATTGCTTTCGACCATGGCCCCAATCATCGCGGTATTCCCGTCGAGTATTTGTTGGACTGCTTCCTCGAGAATGGCGGGCGATTTAGCCGGATCCTTGCCACTATTGTCGTGTGCGCAATCAACCATAATCGCTGGAATCAGGCCCTTGGCCTTAAGCTGCTTGGCGTAATCCTTGACCTGATCGGCGCTGTAGTTCGGGCCAGACTTACCGCCACGCAAAACAAGGTGACAGTTTGGATTGCCCTTCGTCGTGACGGCGGAGGCTCGACCATTGTCGGCGATACCGAGGAATGTCTGTTGCTGACTCGCAGCTTTGATGGCGTTAATTGCCGCTTCGATGCTACCGTCGGTGCTGTTTTTGAAGCCAAGAGGCATCGAGAGGCCAGAAGCCATCTGCCGATGCGTTTGACTCTCCGTTGTGCGCGCGCCAATCGCCGTCCAACAAATGAGGTCAGCAATGTATTGCGGCGTAATCGGATCAAGCAACTCGGTGGCCGTAGGTAAACCGATGTCGATCACCTCACGCAGGAAGCAGCGCGCAATCTTCAAGCCCTCGGGAATATCGCATTCGCCATTGAGCTGCGGGTCCATGATTAGGCCCTTCCAGCCGACCGTGGTGCGCGGTTTCTCAAAATACACGCGCATAACTATGTAAATGCGGTCCTTGAGTTCCTCAGCCAGTTTAACCAAGCGACGAGCGTATTCGCGGCCAGCTTCAAGATCATGGATCGAGCAAGGGCCGACCACGACGAGCAGGCGCGGATCATCACCGAAAATTATCCGATGGATATTATTGCGCGCCTTAGTGACGAAGTCCGCTTGGGCGTCGGTCTTGGGAATGGACGTGAGAAGTTCTTCCGGGCTTGGTAGCTCGCGGAAAGATTCAATGTTGATGTCGGTCGTGGTGATCACGGGCAAAACTTGCATGTTGACTGAGGCCGAAATTAGGCTTGGAAAAAGCGGGCATCAACGCGCAACTAAGCGCTGGATTCAAGGCTAAAAAACCTGACAGACCCCCTGCCCTGTGCTATCAGTTTAGAATTCAATGGGTAATTTATACGCATATCAATCGACACCCTGTGTCCTTTCGGTCACGGGCGAAGACGCCTTCAGCTACCTGCAAAGTCAGTTCTCCAACGACTTGCGCCGCACGGATGCACGCCCCGTGACCTATGGTCTCTTTCTTGACCGCAAAGGCAAAGTCCAAGCCGACTCATTTGCCCTACAACTCAATCCGGAAAGATTCTTGCTAGTAAGCTACCATGCCGAACCTGCCGCCTTGATCAACAAGGTTGAGGCCAATATCATCGCCGACGAAGTTGAGCTTGAAGACGTCTCCGCCCAGTACCGACTTGTCACGCTCTGGGGCAATGAAACGCAACTGAGCGGGTTGTTAGCCGATGTTGGTACTTATATAGAGCAAACAGGCACCCTGATTTATCGCGGACGCCAAATGACGCAGCCTCATATCGACTGCCTCATCCCTGCAGACGCCATCTTCAGCCTCCCCAACGCCGCCCAAGCCAGCGTAACTGAACTGCTCGCGGCCCGCATTGACTCCGGCATCCCGGCCATCCCGCAGGACATCGGACTGAACGACCTTCCACACGAAGGCGGTGACCTATCGAAATCGGCTGTAAGCTACACGAAAGGCTGCTATCTGGGACAAGAAGTTATGGCGAGACTCCACGCCATGGGACGCCCCCAACGAGCACTCTATCAAGTCAGCTTTTCAGCACAAAATCCGCCAGAACGCATTCCCGTTTATTCTGAGGAAAAAGCGGTTGGCGAAATCACGTCAAACAGCGCTGGCAAAGGTCTCGCCTTGATTAAACGACGCTACGTGAGTGAAAAAAGTAAACTTTTTGGCGAACAACCAGGCGGATTCCCGGTCCACGTAATTGGCGAAATCACGACATGAGAATGGAAGAAGACGCCAATCAAAACGAAAATAGTTTAACCGTACTCTGCCAACGGTTGGGCGCACCAGAAGCTCAGGCGCGCACCATGGCACGCCAACTCATGAAACGCTCTGAGCAAATCTCCCGAGAACGCGGTATCAAGCGGGTTGAGGCACTGGACCATCTCTTAAGCCTTTTAATTAGCGGCAGTCAAGGGATTAATCCGCCAGAATTCCCACCCCGACAAGGATAGAGCTCGTTAGTTTTTTGGAAAAAATCATTTCTATACTGCTAATTTCGTTGACGAGATGAGGTTTGTCACGCCATAAGGGCAGAGGTTAATTCAACCTAACTAACGCAAATCCAAATATTAGAAATATGAATAAAGCAGAACTTGTCATCGAAGTACAAAAGAATCTCGGCAAAGAAGCCACCAAAGCATCCGCTGAGCGCGCTGTTGAAGCCGTTCTGGAAGCAGTTAAAAAGGGCGTAAAGAAGGATAAGGCGGGCGTTCAGCTCATCGGCTTCGGCACCTTCAGCGTAGCAAAACGTGCAGCCCGCACAGGCGTTAACCCAAAGACTGGTGAAAAGATTAAAATCAAGGCCTCCAAAACAGTTAAGTTCAAGCCAGGCACTGGCCTAAAGGCGCTTGTTCAATAATTGCCCAAGTCATTAAATACCCTAAAACCCGCGTCTTAATGGCGCGGGTTTTTTTACGTAACTAACGTATTTAGTTTGCAGCGCGAGGCCGTGCTTTTAGGCATTGTGACGTGATCAAACAGCTTTTTACCCAAAAATTTGGACACGAACCAGCAATCTGCTCGCAAGCACCCGGGCGATTGGAATTTATCGGTAATCACACCGACTACAATGGCGGTCCAGTATTAGGAGCCGCTGTTGATCGCCGTGTGAGCGTGGCCATGGCCCCTCGGAAAGATCGCCAAGCACAGCTCTGGAGTGCTTCCATGGACGACGAGGTCACAGTAAATATCGACAGTCTCGCTCCATTGACTGGTAGTGATTCCTGGGCCAACTATGCTTTGGGAGTCTTAAAAGAGCTGATAGCCGCTGGAATGACCGCTCCCCACGGGTTCGATATGGCCGTGGATAGCGATTTGCCTGCTGGCGCTGGGATGAGCAGCAGCGCCGCTTTCGAGCTAGCCAGCGGTTACGCTTTTTGCGAGCTGTATCATTTCAACCTTGATCGCGCAGATATGGCTCGAGTCGGACGTCGGGCGGAAAATAACTTTGTGGGTGTGCCCTGTGGGATTCTCGACCAAGGTGTCTCCGCCTTCGGCGAAGTCAATCACTTGGTCAAAATCGACTGCCAGCAGGAGATATTCAATCGCTTGCCGCTCCCCACAGATGTACACTTTTGGGTGTTTAATACCGCCAAGAAACATGCACTCATCGATTCTCTTTATGCCACCAGACACAGCGAATGTATGGAGGCGCTTAAGCATCTGCAGGAAGACTATCCCAACATCAAGTGCCTCGCCGAGTTCACATCAGAGCAGTTGGAGGCCAGCCAAAGCTCACTGGGCGACGTGCTTTACCGCCGCGCACGACACATCGTTGGCGAATGCGAACGCGTCCGCGCAGTTGAAGCAGCACTCGGGCAAGGCGATATTGCGCAAGTGGGTCGACAGCTTTTTGCTTCCCACAACAGCTCACGGACAGATTTTGAGAACAGCATACCGGAACTCGATTATCTAGTCGACCGATTGCGCGAAGAGCCAACCGTTTGGGGAGCACGTTTGACGGGCGGCGGCTTTGGCGGTGCGGTAATGGGCGTAACATCGAGCAAATTTGATCAGTCAGCTGCCGATAAAGTCACCCAAGCCTATCAAAAATATTTTGGCCAGCCCGCAACCGTGTTTCACACAAAGACAGGACCAGGCGCAGGCGCACAGTAGTTACATCTGCGATTTGGCGGTATCGCGTTGGATCGCAATCTTACGCAGAATGAGTCTCACATTGCGTGCAATGATCGGCTTGCCTATTGATTCCACACTGCTGCGCGCAAGCGATGTCGCGCCTTCCTTATTCTGTGGCCCATGCTCACTAAGGAGAACGATCTGGGACGATTGATTCTCTAGCCCTGCTTGGCCCGCATTAATAATTTCCACCATCTCGCTGATCGAAAATTCCTTTAAATCGTCATCCACCAAGATGATGTCGTAGCAGTTGTCCTGCATGTGACTAATGGCCTCGATCGCATCGTAATGAAGAGTAAGTTCGTAACCGAGGTTAGCCAAGATTCGCTCAATGATTTCCCCAGCGGACACCGCTGAACAAAGCAGAATGATCCTCATTGGAAAGATTTGCGCAAAACGCAGATCCTCAATTTCTTCATACAGAGGATTTATCGGATAATCTTGTGCCTCTTGGGCGTTTTCTTGGGTCGGCAATGTGAAATAAAATGTGGAGCCTTCGTTGAGATTGCTCTCGGCCCAAATACGCCCTTGCCAAAGCTCAACGATCCGCCGGCAAATCGCCAAGCCCAAGCCAGTCCCGCCAAAACGACGCGTGGACGACGAATCCAGCTGGGTAAATGACTGAAATAGCTTGTCCTGGTCGCAATCCTCGATGCCGATACCGGTATCCTTTACTGCGAAAAGCAACTCACAGCGTAAAGGAGGACCCTGTGGCATGGGCTTGGCGCTAACGATGACCTTTACCCCCCCCTCTCGCGTAAATTTAAGGGCATTGGCCGTTAAGTTCAGTAGCACCTGCCGCAGTTCCGTGTAATCCGAGAAAATGTGGCGCGGGGTCGCAGGCATTAGCTCCACTTCAAACGTTAAATCCTTCTCTTGTGCTTCGGCCTGAGTAACTTCCTGGATTTCGTGGAGCAGCGCCATGATGTCCGTCTCCTGTTCTTTTAAAGACACTTGCCCGGCCTCTAGGCGGCTGTAGTTGAGGACGTTGCTAATCAGTTCGAGTAGATTAAATGCATTGGCCTTGATAATATTGACCAGCTCCGTTTGCTCATCATCCTCCAGCGACTCCATGAGCAAATCGGCAAATCCAATGATGGAATTCATCGGTGTGCGTACCTCATGGCTCATCACCGCAAGAAATTCGTCCTTACTGCGATTAGCCGCATGTGCAGATTCCCGCGACTGCTTAAGCTCCTCTTCGATTTGGATTTGTTCGGTGATATCTTCAATAATCGAAGCAAACCCAACAACATTCCCCTTTTCGTCAATCAGCGACGTATTGTTCCAATCGCACACGATCGAACGTCCGTCTCGGGTAATGTTTCGATTACTACTACGATTTCCTCCCTTACGCTCACGCATTAGGCTAAACATCCGACGACACTCATCAATGAAATCATGTTGGATGAGGATCGTAAACGGTTGGCCGATGGCCTCTTTTTGACTAAAACCGAAAATGTCCTCCGCTGATTTATTCCATGCGCGGATATTGCCATCCAATCCCCATTCAACAAAGCCTAACGGCATCCGCTCGATAAAGAAAGTCAGCCGCTGATAGGCCTCACGTTTTTCGCCCTCGACCCGACGACGCAGGCTGATGTCTCGGCAACAACAGATCACTCCAATAATATCATTCTGACCATTTTTTTCCAAGCTGAGTGAAAGATGTATCGGCAAAAACGTCCCATCTCGGCGTTTTATATCTGTCTCAAATTGATGGCGATCATGGATCAAGAGCGGCTCCAACATCTTATGTAGATGGAAATCATTAGCTGTGCCTTGCTGAAAAATTAAGGTCAATGGTTGCCCAATGGCTTCGTCTTGATTGAAACCAAACATTGACTCAGCTCGCTGATTCCAAGCTTTGATGGAACCGTTCAAATCCGTAACGATGATCGCCATGGAGACCTGATCGAGCATACGCATTTGCTGCCCCAGCGCATTCTCCTCAATTTGCAGTCTGCGCCGAGTCGCTGTTAGCTGGCTTAACGCAGAAAAAGCAGGTGCCATAGCAGACGTCTGTTCGTCTTTGATCAGGCAATCACAGATTTCTACAACCACTGGCGAATCTGAGCCATGCGAAAGACCAAGTATTGCTGTTGAAAAGCGAGCTTTCTGCAGTTCCTTCAGCAATGCTTCGGGCAAATCATTGCATTGGAGCAACACGATAACTGGTGCTCCATTTTGTTCGCACCTCATCGCTTGCGAGAGGCTCATCGAATCTGCTGGGCACCTCTGGCAATCACAAGACTTACAGCCACAAAGGCATAGCGCCTCTAACCATTCCCCAACCAGTATTAGCTTCGGAGAGTTGCCTTTAGTTGCTTCGCCCATATCTAGGCAATTCACTCTATTGTAAAAAAAATGTTTGTCGATGCTCAATCTGTCCTAGGATGATGCTCAATATGAATACATTTCCAGAAGCCAGCAAGAGTTGGCACGTGAGGTGCTGAATATCATTCGAAGGCGGCTTCGCTACTGCGATAGCCACCAATTGTAAAAGGGGTCGACGTTTCGGGGTTTCCGTCGGCCCCTTCTTACTATTCAAATAGATCTGCTACACCTAAACTTGGTCTTGAATACACGGTATGAGGCGTCCCACGTAATGCTTGAAGCACACTAGGTTAGCTGTCTTCGGAAAGCATTAGCGTTGCCGAGGCAGAAGCACCCGATAACCAAAGCTTAAAGCTATACTTCGTCGCCCCCGCAGGCACATCAAGTGATCCAGCGTCGACGACTTCGGATCTAGCTGTCGTAATATCCTGAAGAATATCTACGTGACCTAGGTAGGAACCGCTGTCAGACCAGAAAATCATTTGTAGAGAAAAAGCGCTGCTGGGTGCAACATCCTCTATATCTATTTTCAGACGGGAAGCATCCTTCAGGCTAAATCGCTTCTGAGTCAATATGCTGCTCGTTTGCCCTGAACCAGCTTGCTCTAGAATCAGACTACCACTTTCCAACTGGCTAACTGAAATAGTATCACTGCTTTCAAAATCATCTTTGGTGAGAAACGGTAGGTTTTGTACCCCACGAATGATCTTGATGGATTCAATACTCAAGCTTGGCATGTCCGCCTCAATCCAAATTTTCAGCTCGTACTGCGGACCAGCTTCCTTAACCTTATCACTGCAACTAACGCGAAAAATTGCCTCATTCTTGGCAGATGTCGCTTTGCCTATAGTGGTTGTTTCAAGAAAATCGCCAGATGCATCAAACCAGTTGAGTTGAAAGACTAGGTTACCTCCACGAAGCACATAACGGATATCCAAAACATCGCCATCCTCATAGCGGATACGCTCCTGCGGAACAAGCCAAACGCTACTGGCCAATGATTTGACCCGAAGCTCACCATCTGCCTTGCCAAGCTTTGCCTCCCGCGCGACATCCCATTTATCAATTGCTAACGGAATCGTAATTGATTCTGCGGAACATACTGTAGCGGTTAGTAGTGTAAAAACAAGAAAGGCTAATAAATGTGCGGGCGTAGTTTTCATTGGTTTCAGATTAAGGTTTCCATTTCCAGGGGTCTTTGGGATCACCGTTGTAATCAGTATCCGCCCGGTAGTGGTCGATTTCTTCCTTGCTCATAAAGGCGACACTGCCGTCGGCCATGCAGTAGTGTGCCCCAGTATTACGGTAAAAATTATAGGTTTCGGCATTCAGTCCTTCGAATTCAGCGACTCCAGTTACGGCCCCTGAATTCTCAATCGCACCTCCGAAATTCTCCCCGACAAGCATTACCGTTGGTGGCACCATCATAGCGGTGCTCGGCTGTTCGGTACGATTCTTGGGCCACGGGCTGTGGTATCCGTTCTGAAGAAATGTGTAAGTCGCCGAATTAACGGCGTAACTGCGGGGTGTGCCTTCCAAGCGCCGCTCAAAATCATCTGCTGGCGCATGAAAAATTTCTTTGGGTAAAAACTCGTCCTCAATCAGCACCCCACTCCAGTCAAGATTGCGCTCAGCGTCGTACTGTTGAGGCAAAAGGCCGCTATTGCTCTGTGAATAAAGATGCAGGCCCATTACGATCTGGCGGATATTACTCGCGGAAACTGTCTTATCCCGTGCAAGGCCAACTCCACTCAGTGCAACTAGGGCAATAGTGCCCAATATCCCGATAACAGCTACGCAAACAAGTAACTCAACCAATGAAAAAGCAGGGCTGAAGGTTTTTTTAAATCGTTCAGATTTTTTATACATAGGGATGAGGGTTTTTATGCCATTATAACCAAAATACTATGAAAATCAAAGTTATGAGGCAAACTACGAGCTAAAGTTTAATTATCTGATTTCAGACTACTCCTTCCAGCAGCAACAGAAAAGCATGCCACAACTTTACGTAAAGTTTCTGTTAACACATGTGCTCCATGGTCTAGGCAAGTCAGTACATTTTGAATGGGGAGTTTTCCTGAGATGGTGAATCCGACATAGCTCACATCGTTCTCGCGCCAAGTGGCAGAAACGTAACGACTTGCTACTGCACAGGCGTTCCATTCGGATTTGCATAAAATACATGAAGCCAGCCTGAAGGTTTCTCAGAGGGCGTCTAAAAATTCTTCTTGTTTGGGATTCGTTTGATCATGAGTCGCGTCATGGCGATATGAATCATCGCCACAGACGAGTCGGTGTTTGTTTCGTAGTCCT
>NZ_BMXG01000029.1 GCF_014651635.1 Cerasicoccus arenae
TACCAATGGTCACCATTAGGAAATCGCCACTAACTCCAAATCATTACCAAGAAGAAAGGCCAATGGTTACCATTGGCAGTCAAGAAGGGTGGAGGCCGGACGCTTACAAAAAAGCGATGGGGTCTTCTATTTAATGCTGTGGAATGAAGTTTTGTCTTATCAAAACAATCGCACCAGCGAAAACTATGGAAATATTATACAGAATGCTCGTGTGCCTGTGACTATAGATCTGCAAAATTCTGCTGATATAACCATTTACAATCCTATGGATTCTACTAATCCCATATCTTCAATTAGTAGTGCGCGGAGCATCGAATTACTTGTTCCTGATGAAGTCATTGTTGCAACGATAGCCTTTACGCAGCCAAGGACTATCGAACCAGTACAACCTCCAATCAATTTCCAAGCTTCAGCGGATGGCGAGGCCGTTCAGCTTTCATGGGAATCTCTAGCGTCACATAATGAATTTTTCATCAGACGAATGGGGAAATTAGTAGGGAAAACATCAGAAAACTATTGGACAGACTCTAATGTTCCTTCCGGATATGGATATGAGTATTCAGTAGAAGCTCGTGACTCCAGCGGTAATTTATCAGAACCTGTTTTAGCAAAGGTGATGCTGGCACCTGTTTTGTCGGACTTGATTTTATCGAGGGTTTCTTGGATTCCAGAGGACCCGGAACCTGGGGATTCGGTGCTTTTCAGCGCCACCATTAAAAATATTGGAAACTCCCCCACTCCCGATGGGGTTACGCATGGTGTAAAATTCATGGTGGACGATCAAACCGTCTCGTGGTCTGCAAGCTGGAGACAGCCGATTCTGCCAGGTGAAAGCGTCGCGATCACGTCAAGTAATGGCCCAGGAAGTAACATGTATTGGGTGATGCCCGATGCAGAAATACACACGGTAAGCGCTCTCGTTGATGACGTGGACAGAATTCTTGAATTGAATGAAAACAATAATCTCATTGAGACATTACTCGTAAACCTGCCGGACTTAACATTGACGAGCCTTTCTTGGAGCCCTGAAAATCCAGAACCTGGAGATTTGGTGCTTTTCAGCGCCACCATTAAAAACATAGGAAATTCCCCCACCCTCGATGGGATTACACATGGGGTAAAATTCATGGTGGATAATCAAACCGCCTCATGGTCTGCAAGCTGGAGACAGCCAATTCTGCCAGGCGAAAGCGTAGCGATCACGGCAAGTAATGGCCCGGGAGGTAACATGCATTGGGCAATGCCCGATGCAGAAATACATACGGTAAGCGCTCTCGTGGATGACGTGGATAGAATTCTTGAATTAGACGAAAACAATAATCTCATTGAAACATTGAGTGTAGATCTGCCGGACTTAATATTCTCAGACATTTCCTGGAGTCCTGAAAATCCGGAGCCTGGAGATCCGGTGCTTTTCAGCGCCACCATTAAAAATATTGGAAATTCCCCCACCCCGGATGGAATTACGCATGGTGTAAAATTTATGGTGGACGATCAAACCGCCTCATGGTCTGCAAGCTGGAGACAGCCAATTCTGCCAGGCGAAAGCGTAGCGATCACCGCAAGTAATGGCCCGGGAGGTAGCATGTATTGGGCAATGCCCGATGCAGAAGCACACGAAGTAAACGCTCTCGTGGATGATGTGGACAGAATCCTTGAGTCAGACGAAAACAATAACAGCCTGTGGTAATCTACAACCGAGCTTAAGGGGCTGTTGGCCGCCGATGCCCAAAACAAGTGCCCGCAGATCGCCCTAGAAGAACATCTGAGCGAGGAACGTCAACGCAAGGACTGCCTGAAACCTCGTCAGCGACTACACCCGGCGCAGAGCTTGCCGCCTCGCTGTGGTAGTTGATTGAGCTCTCCTTCTGAGCCGCAGTCACACATGTAAGCAGATTACCGCGTTTTGGCGCGAAACCCTCATCAATAGAGGGGCTTAACCGATTTTCAAGTGGTACTCCCGCCGGGAGTCGAACCCAGATCGACGGTACCGGAAACCTCCATGAAGGCCCTATTAATAAGGCAAAATTTAATTTTCCCGAAACGTATACTCGAAATCCAGTTCCAGAGGGGTAAAAACGGAACCGTAGACCTTCTCTCACCCGAAGAGAAATATTGAAATATGCCCGCAGTAGATTAGATTATCCCCATGCTGACGGAAAACGAAGTTAGAGGCATGCCGCTAAATGAAAAGCTCAGACTCATGGAAATGATCTGGGACAACATTCACCATGCCGCTGAAAGCTTCGAATCCCCAGATTGGCACCGCTCCGAGCTGGAAGCCACCGAAGAACGCCGTAAAGCTGGCCTAGAGATTCCGATGGATTGGAACGAGGCAAAGCAAAAGTTGCTCAAGCGGTAGCATGGAACCCAGATTACTTCCATCCGGCTTCAATGACCTTGAAGACGGCCGCGACTTTTATGACGCGCAAGAAGCGAACCTTGGAACGTATTTTCTGGAATCGGTATTCGCCGAGATCGAGTCACTACGCATATACGCAGGTATCCACAGCAAGCGCTTCGGCTTTCACCGCCTGCTAGCCTCCAAGTTCCCCTATGCCATCTACTACAAGGTAGAAGGCCAAGAGGTGATCATTTATCGCGTGCTCGATTGCCGCAGCAATCCTAAGAAGCACCGCGAGGCACTGAAATAGCCAGCAAGACGCTCCGTTACCGCTGCTTCAATACTCAAAGGATTGAAGCCCGTTGGCTGCATCGCTCTGCTCGCACAGCTACACGCATTTGCTGGCTGTAGAATGCTCGTTATCGCACCTCTAAGGTTAATTGATATTGTTGTTGCCATCTTATTACCACCAAATCTAAATGCTATATGCTATAAATGTACAGCAGTGGGATTTTGGTGATCCTTCAACTGCATCAATATTATTGCTCTTACAGATTAATAGAAAAAATGGCTAATACATCCACCCCGACTCTTGAGATAGCAAACTTCATCTGCAGATTTGGCGAAACATATAGGCTGCTTGATTTATTCAATGAGGTTGTTAGCCCCGCATTCTTCGGGAATCTTTCTCGAAAGTATGATAGAACGAGATACTTCATTTATCAGCCAAAATTAATCGAGTTGGAGGTGCATGAGGGGTATCCCGTTATTGGATTAACTGGGCGGTTCGTTAAAGACACATTCCTAGAGCGTGAGCAAATATTTGACCCAGTCGAAGGGATTATACCTGATTCCCAAGAGATGGAGTCCGCCCCGTCCTCAATTTTTCTTTTGATTTTAAACGTTCACCGGCTGATGTATGTGAAAGAAACTATTGGCGCTCCATCCATCAACTCATTCCGTTCAACTATTCAATCATTTCTAAAAAAAACCCATAAGTCTTTTACTAATAGACTTTATGATGAAAATGTTTACTTAAGGGAATCAGAACCTAATAGCCCCAAGGTCACTAAGAAGCAAATTTTATCCAAATATCCGTGGCCTTCTTTGGAAGTAGTCCCCTTGGCATCCGAACAATCACTAGAGGCGTTTGTTAGTAAATACGATTTGTTGAAGTCGCTTGAAATCAAGCTGGTCGAACCAAATGATGAGATTGACGATGAAGATTTTTTCGATGCTCTGCGATCAAGGAAAGATTCAATTAAGAGTTCAAATACAGTACTCCGGCATTCCAGTTCAAAAGGACTTGATAAAGCTGAAGCGGTAGAACAGCTGAAAGCTGTTGTGTCGCAAGGAAATCAGAAAATTAAAATGGATGGAACTGATAGCTATGGAGACAAATTGAGCGGGAACAATGAGAGTTTTAAGATCAAAACGGCGCTACCTTTAAATGATGACGGCATTGAGGCTGCCGCAAAACGTATGTATCTTAGCTTTGTTGGGTTAGTTGAGCATGAGATCATTAAAGTTCCGGAGCCTACTGATTCGGCTAAGGCGAAGATTCAGGCCATTAAGTCCAGGCACCTAGATGGAGGATGATGTCAAATTTAGGTTTCTGTTGGAAGAGAAGGGCTTGCTTCAGATCTACATGAAAGCAAGGAAGATTCCTGAATCTAAGTTTAACTGGATTTCGAGCTTGGGCGTTTTTTTTGCTATTTTCATAATTGAGTACTTTTCATTTAGTGATGAAGAATCATTAAGGACACAAGTAGAGGACTATCTTTGGATGGGCTTTACTGTGTCCTTTACACTTATTGGCCTTCTAATCGCAGGTTTTACTATATTCTCAACTGTCGGAAAACCAGAACTGTTTTTGGCAATGGCTGAAGTAAAAGAGCCGAGGACGGGCTTACCCAAGTTGAAATACAACTACTTTATTTTCATCAGAGTTTTTTGTAACTATTTTTCCTTTTTGATAGTTCTCTTGTTTCTTGGAATGATAAGCGGGAAAAATGGATTTATAGAAAATGCTTTTGATTTTCTATATCCGGATACGAATGCAATCGAGTGGTATTACAAGTTGTGCTCGGTTTTGGTAGTAGGTATTTTTTACGTTATGGTTGTTCAATTAAAGTCATTTGTGTTTAATATCTATCATTCCGTAATGACCTCCCTGGTATGGCATGCCAATTTTGGCATTAAAGGCAATCATGAGTCGTGATCTCGATATTAAACGACCAGCGACGGCTCGCCGTAGAATGGCACTAGATCGCGATTTCCTTCAGCATCAACTTCACCGTAGGCCACTAGCACTTCTTCCATGCATGGTTCGTCCATGAAAAAGCCTGCTTGCTGCATTTGCTCGACTCGCCATTTACATGCCAAGCGTGCGGCTTCAAATTCGCCATATTTCCGCACTGAATAGCGACGGTATGTGCCTCGAAAATATGCCCTCCAAGAGTATTCAGTCCGTGAGTAGGAGACGCCCGCAACGACGCCCCCTTTGAACCATTCTGGCACAGCTTTTCCGCCAACGTCTGAGCGAGGGAAGATTTTCAAGTTAGACTTTCGATTGTCTAGCAAATCGCCATTGGAATGCATGACGCACTCCGTTTGCGAGCTGATCGCCATTATCTTTCGGTGAAAGCCGACTGTCTTGCTGCCAAATGTGGCATAGAGTTGCTTACCGCTAAACTTCCATGTCCTGGACTCGAAGAGTTCGATGAACTCAGCGTCAAAGAGGTAGTTATGAACATCCTCGAAGCGGTCATAAAGTGGCAATATTACGACGTCCTCGACGATTTGAATGTTCTTCCCGACTGTGCATTTTCCGATGCTATAATCCATGGTGGTGCTTATTGTGGTGTGAGTTGATAACGTGGGTTGTAAACTTTGCGGGGAATCTCCGTGACCCCTGCTTTTGAAAAGGCTTCTTCCCAACTTTTGGTTGAGCGGCCTTTGACGTCGTAGCTCAGGGCGTCTTTCGCGACCCCGATACGGTATTCCATCCTTCCGGTGGTTCTGAGTGGCTTTCTGAGTGCGATAGCCATCTTTCCGAGGCATTCACGAGCGAACCGCATTGCGGCTATATCATTCATTCTTTCAGTCTTCATGATCTTTCCGTCAGTTATGTTACCTATTTAACAAGGAAAAGGCGGTGATGGGATGGGGCAGCCTAAAGGCTGCTTCCATCCCATTCGCCGCCGATCTCCCAGCCGTTATCTTTGAGGTTTTCAAATAACTCTTCGTGTCCATGAGAGAGACTTTCAGCATATCCGCTGACATCCATCCATAGAGCTTCACGCCGACCCCTTTGCGGGCCAGCGTAAGCGTATTCCTGATCATCCTGTCCGACTAGAATGTCCATCAGGACACCGCCAACTAATGCGCTAGCGATGACCTGAAGGAATTGATCTACCGGAGGATTGTCGCGCCGTTCAAAGCGCACGCCCGAGAGAGTGAAACTAGCCATGACTCAGGACCTCACCTTTAACGACCGTGTTGCCCTTTTCGCTATTGGCGCTTTGGACAATAATCAGGATGCGCCGGAAGGGGTGGATTTCGGGAATCGGGCCGGCCGTATCGCTGAAACGATAGAACCACGTTGATTTCCCGTTCGTGATCGTCGCTTCAAGACGCTTGTAGTTTTTGCCTTCCCAACTCTTGTCTTCGACCTTTACCGCGACGACCAGTCCTTTCAGGATTAGGCCATCATCAGCAAGGAGATTGTTGTTATCCGGTTTAGTTGTATTTTCTGCCATTGTTCAATGCTTTCCATTATCTTAGCTGGTGTTAGATAGACACACAGACCCGACAGAGCAGCCTTGCCGCGAAGTGTGAGATTTACCCCTTTTTGGTAAAATTCGGTGTAGTGCGTCCGAAGCACTACGTAGATTGATTTGATCGGGTAATGGCACCGTTCATCACGGATGCAGACTTTCGCCTTACGCATCCAAACGCGCCATTGTTGCCGGATGGTGCGCCGGATGTAGCTAAAGCGCTTCACCGTGCTTTTTTCCTGTGCAGGCTCATAGTATTCTTGGCCGTAGCAGCCCACGCCGTAGCGTCCGCCTTCGAGCACATCCCAATCAGGGTCTTGCGTCTTGGTGTAGAAACCACCGCCCGTTTGCCAAAAGCGCATACGTCCGCCGTTTTCGTAGTCCAGGAGCCATTCAGGCAAGTTAAGCCCTTCCGAGCTATCGCCATCGAATGCGCCTTTGGAAACATACTTGAACAGGTAGCGAAATTTCTTGTAGCGGAGACGTTCAACGTTCGTCCGACCAAGGCCCCACCATTGACCAATCAGGCAAAGGCAGTCCCGAGGAATCCGCTTCTTGTAATGCACGATCAAGTGCCAATGCGCGTAGCCGTTATCCTGAAATTCCAGCTTCCACGCCCAAGGGAAAGGACCGATGACGTCACGCAACGCAGACAAGAAACGTCGAACTCGGTCCTTTCCCCGTTCGTATGCCTCCACGGGCTCGCCGATGATGGGGTCCAGCGTAAGCGTTAAAAATAAGCACTGCTTCCAAGGCGGTAGCCCCTTGCGCTCAATGGCGCGCCGCTTCAATTCGACACCGGAACGAGTGAACCAATTGGGCGCACTGTATGGCCGAACCTCTAACGTGGAATCGCGATGCTTCTTGGCCATCGCTATACTGATTGCAGTGTTAAATGGTTCTTCGGGATGCGACCACCGCGCAGAGCAATGCGCTTAATCTCACGTCCGCGAATTTGAAGACTCAGCTTGCGGCCGCGACCACGAATCAGAGCACCACGTCCAAGCAAACGAGCGTCGTCAGGGTCAATGATACCTTCATCGAAATCGCGAACAACCGGGGCAAGTGTCTTCATCCCCATTGCCCCCGCATAGATTGAGGCGTCGTAAAAATTTGAGTTCTTCAACCGCTCGACCTCATCAGGAGTTAAGGGAGCGATGGATTTGCGTTTAACGGTATCTTGGCTCATGTTGCATAAGCTCACGCAATCTCACGCAGCTAACAAGCATTAATTGCACGCAATCTCACACAAGCTCACGTTAATGTCGAATAACTCCCTCACAATCAAGTTGTTGCACTCTAAATTTTTTTTCGTTTAGATTACTAAAAATGAGACGAGCAAACACAGATGGCGAAAATGACAAAAGTAGCCCTAGAGGAATCCGGATTCGTAAAAATGACTGGAAACGCATTGATGCGCTTGCTAATCAACTACATACGAATGCAAATGGAGTTTTCCAAATGCTCGCCGATGCCTTGTTTGAATACGCAGAGGAAAACCCTGACATAGCAACACCGGTAAAAATAGTCTCCAAGCGGGACTACGAACAGTTTGCTGCCGTATTACCCAAATTAGAATTGCGGCTACGCGAGGAGGCCAATCTGCCACCACGTCAAGAAGCTCAACCCTCAGTTGATCATTCGATCTACGAACGCCCTAAGCGAAAAACGGCCCGCAAGAAGGCTAGCGGAGAATGAGCGAGGAGGAGTTTCAGGCACACGGCATGCGACCGGCTGCCCGTGCATATCGTTGTGCGCTTTGGGCAGCAGAGTCCTTGGCTGGACGTCTTCGGCTTACCTTAATGCTGTGTGAGGAAATTATGCTCTTAAGCCAGCAGGTTTCTTACCTGAATCATTCTTTGCCGGAATGGGAATTGCCCAATCTTGAGGTTGAGAGCATGTCCGAAGCCTTGGATGCTGGGCTTGATCTCTGTAACCGAATGGAGCTTTTGAAAACCTACATACGCGATTTATCTCCTGATGTTATTCCTTGGAGAGCGAGAAATCCGGACGAAGTTTGGAGTCAATCCGAGCGCGAACCCGAACAGATGATTTTGGCTAGTGCGAGTTTGCAGGACTAACCGCACATAAGGGATTTTATTTATCCCAAAAAGTGGTAGACATCCTAGATTTGGAGGGTTACAGGTCTAAGTGAACTGTAACTGCTATGAATAATATACTATTATCAATAATACTTTTCTGTTTAATCAATGCAGCTTCTGCCAAGGTGGAAGTTGTCGTTCAGTATGAGTACAAGTCAAAGTATTCGACACGCGAAGGATCAGATAAGCTTAAGTTCTATTCTGGCGCTGAAGTCAGCCCGATTGCTGATTCTTTGGAGCAAAACAGTGTGTATGTCGAGTATCGTAGCAAATACTTCAAGCTAGAGCGAAAGCCACATACATTCACCGAAGGACGCCCGCTTGATATCGAGAACTTCAAAGAGATTTTCGACATGAGGAAGGACGTTAGAGGAAAGACAAAGGACGGCGAAACAATCGTGATAACGTCACAGGATAGATTCCGAAAGTGGTTCGATAGCAGCTTGAACTAACGTCTTCTTCGGCTTCGCCTGCGAAATTTGGGGTAATATATGATTGTTTCGATTGGGGGTAACTTCGCTCGAAATAAACAAAGTAGAAAACTAAGGGGATATTGCAAAGTATGCCTTGGCCTCTGCGCTCGATACTAGCTCGAAGTAAGCCGCGTAAATCATGTCTGGTGAGTTACCAGCTTCGCGTGACACTTGCCTTTCGTCTTCCACGATTGCCATTCGGTAGGAAATGAAGGAATGGCGGCAAACGTCTTCCTTCCATGTAACAGGGCAGAGGCGTCTTGCTTCAACGAATACGGGTGAATCTAAGCGATGGGGGCAGAGGGAGCCACTAAATGAGTTTAGCCATTTGGCTAGATTGGGAAGTAATGGAACGTTACGGCGCGCACGCCCTTTCATTTTGCCGCCATCAACTCGTATCGTTTTTTGACGTATGTCTTCGCGGTCCAGGTCGGCTATTTCTGATGGACGCAATCCAGCGAACAGGGAAAGCGCGAAATAAGGCACGAAAAGGCCGTCTCGGTGCTTTGCAATTCGTTCCATGAACACTGCCGCGTCATCTGCTTTCATGATAGCGGGCCGCTTTTTCGCGGTATCCCTTGGCCGTTCAACACGGGCAAGAGGACTCTGCTCGATCTGGCCGCGCTTCAAGAGGAAGTTGAAGAGGTTAGAAAAGGCGGCATAATCGTTAATCTGATTTCGGACGGAGCAGGGGCGATAAATGTATTCCTGCAAATCTTGAGCGCCTACATCGTCAATGAGCTTTATCCCCGAATGTTCTGCGAAGTTCTTAAGGCGGCTTGTGAGATTCTGAGAAGTGCGCTCACTGACGCCTTGCCGCTCCCGAGCCTCAAGCAGAGAAAATACGGCATCTTTCCAAGTTAGAGAACTGCGCTTTCGGGTGTTCTTTTCAATGAATTCTGCCGCCTGATTGATTGTTAATCCGCGATCTTTGAGAATGAGTAAAAGATTCTGCAACTCGCGTCGTTCGCGTGGGCCAATGTGAACCCCTTCTGAACCTTCGCGAAACAGCTTCTTATTGAATTCTGCGGCATCAGTATCAGCTGAACTGCGGTCGTGGAAGTAGCGCCGATAAGGCTTAAAGCCCTTTCGCGAGAATTTCACCATGAACGAATATCGCTCATGAGTAACCGGATATACCTTTGCTTCATTCACGTATACCCGTTTTATACCGTTTTCGCAGGTTTACGAGACTTTTGAGCACATGTAAGCAGATTACCGCGTTTTGGCGCGAAACCCTCATCAATAGAGGGGCTTAACCGATTTTCAAGTGGTACTCCCGCCGGGAGTCGAACCCAGATCGACGGTACCGGAAACCGCTGTTCTATCCATTGAACTACGGGAGCACTTGATTAATGAAAGGCTTATGCGATGTATGTGTGCTAAACCAACGAGTTTCTAAAATAATTCCAAAATGACAATGGATATTCAAGAAGCTTTACGCGTGTTTAGGGGATCAGCAATAGAAGCCATTTCCATACAGGTAAAGCTTGGAATTTACATGTGTGATGATTCGTCTACTCCTCCTCGGCAACCACACGTGTCATGCATACTATTCTGTTCATCCCCCTAATCCTTTCATTCCTGAAGCGTCGGGAAGGCGAAACGGAGGAACTCCGTTGGTTCGGCAAACGGTGCTTCAATCTGCATCGACGGCGAGGCTGGATAGTCAATCTTAGCCGGTCCGTACGGCCAGATTGACCAATCCACCAGATTCGTTGATGACTCAATGATGATGGGCGTGCCTGGCATTGTGGCGAACTCGATATGCCAGTTGTCTCCGATTTGAATTTCTGGCCGCCAAGCGGAATGATAGCGGGTTGGATCAGTCTTGGCGAGGTACTCCACCTCATTGTGCTGACCATCTTGGTCGGGGTCGCTCCCCAGAGCTGCCTCGGGGGCATGCGGTTCACCAAAATATCTGGCAGTCCAGTCTTCATAGGATTCGTAATCAACCATTGATGCGATCCAATCGTGGATTAGCTGCACGCCGCCCTCATCGATCTCATAGGAGCCGAGCGGAGGCATACGGGAGAAGCCTTCGCATTCGCACATCCGTTGTAATAAAACGGATAACTCTGGTTCCCCGGGAACAATGATACGGTTGTCCGGGTTGCCATTTCCACCGGAATCATTACCGGGCAGAGCGTTCATCATTTGTGTCTGGTGGAGTGGGATCTGTGGTCGCACGTCAAATGGAGTGATTGCGGGGCCGCCTGGTTGGTGACATTGGACGCAGTTGACGGCCAGATAGCTCCTCGCACGGTGTTCGAGGCTCTGCGTTGCGTCATTGGTTACGGCGTAAGCTGGCAGGTAGGGCAGGTCTGCTGCGGTTGGTCCATCTTGCAGGTAGCCCATTTGTGTGAGAGCCTGCAGGACGTTTTGCTCGGCTTCCTGAAACTCGGTGACGCGGTTCAGTTGGCGAGAATTAAAGCTCAAGGCATAACCAGCGATCTTGGTGTGACATTGCATGCATTGGGATCGGCTGGGGATGCGCCAGGGTTGAGTGCGCTCAAGGCCATTTTCGTCGATTATCTCAAACTCAAGGTCAACGCCCTCCTGCGGTGCTAATTGAGCGTTTGTGCCAGCCTCATTCCATTGATAGGAGACGCCATAGGCGTCATCTTCGGTTTTCACGATGAAGCGGGTCTCTACGCGTCGCTTGGACGCGGGATTGCCGCGCTCCATCTCTAGCTCAAAGTGTTTGATCCATACAGTGCCTTCTGGGTACGTCCATGGCTCGTTCTCATGGTAGTCAATAGGCGTCGTGTTGGGTAGGGCGAACCAGCGCTGTTTAACCGCCATATCGGACCAAAAACTGAGATTAGGCGTATAGGGGATCACGCCAGGGGCGGGTATCAGCTCATTCACCGATAGAAAAGCAAGCGTACCGGATAGCATGATCGGCAGGTCGTCATTTACATCGTAATTGCGCACCAGCTTCATGATTTTGTTGCCCAGGCTGGAGCCTTTAACCATTATCAGAATGTCGCCCGTGACGGGATTGGTATCGAAGCCGCTCACCAATTGCTGAGCTAATAGTAATTCCGGCTTGTAGTTGCCATCGGCATTGCGTAGAGCGGTGATCCTTCCGGAAACATAATCGGCGAACAGATAGGCTCCATAAAGCTCGGGATGAACGGAGCCCCGATAGAGAATTCCCCCGATAATGGCATGTCCAAGCTCGCGGGGATACGTGTAAACCGGCGGCGTTTCAACGAACGCTTCCGGCGCTTCGTGAATTTTTGGGCCATTCAGTGAACCCTCCCGAAAAGCCCAGCCAAAATTTTCCCCACCGCGGGCAATATTGATTTCTTCCTCGGAGTTTTGCCCGACGTCGGCGATCCAAATGTCGCCCATAAACTCATCAATATAGAAGCGATAGGGATTGCGCAACCCAATGGCGAAATACTCCATGATTACTTCATCGGGATTGACGGGGAGTCCGTTGAATTCCGTTGCGCCCACCCAAGGATTGTCGACTGGCACTGAATAGTTTGCGAGGTCTTCCGAGGTCTCTCGATAAACGCTTGGGTGCGGATTGGGCTCAAGGTTTTCTGGGCGCTTATCGACATCGATGCGGAAAAGACCCGAAAAATATTCGTGATCCAATCGCTGGGATACATTATATTGGTCATCCGCCCCGCCCCGGTCTCCTATAGTGAAATACAAGTAGCCATCAGCTCCAAAATGGAGGTCTCCTGCGTCATGGAAGGGTTCAGCGGGGTCTGCCTGATTGATCAGGATTGTTTCACTGGAATGATCGGCTTGATTGGGGTTGCCTGCACTGACTTGAAACCGGGAAATGCGGTTGCGGCGGATATCCCCCTGAGCCGTGTTCTCGGGGCAATAGAATACATAGAAATAGCCGTTTTCGGCATAATTCGGATGAAAGGCTACGCCGAGTAGCCCTGCCTCCCAAACATTTGGCACTCGGTGGAGTACGGTTAGGTCTAGGAATAGCTCTTTTTCAGGTATTGAAACATCGGGGATTACCCAAAGCTTTCCGCCTTTTTCCGCCACGTAAATCCGATTCGGATCGGTCGGGTCGTGCTCAATGGATAGCGCATCCCTGAAAGTTAATCCGGGGAATGCGTCCTCAAGCATATATTCAGATTGGACCCCTGTGGGCATAGCCAAATCGGCAGGCGTAATTGCTGCCATAGCCATTTGTGGCAGCATCAGACTGCCTATCGCCGTAAGGGCTAATCCTTTCATCATAAAATCGTATCTTGAAATCGTTTTTCGGGACAAGCTTAGAGTGAAAATCATTTATATTGTGGTGTAGGTGCTTGGGATGATCAAGTGAGCTACGGATGCAGCGCACCTTTCTCGGGGTGGTGAATCCCTGCAGCGACTACAGAAATGCCACAGGGTTTCATTTGTGCCCCCCCCTAAAAAAGACGGCTAGCAGTGAGGTGCTTTTGAAAAATAACCATTGCCTAGAATCAATGAAATGGCAGATTAATTGAACAAGGTTGTCGGTAGACAGTCTTAGTTCTTCGATGTTGTACGACCGACCATACATGCGGGATCGCGCCCCGATTAGGCATGTGGACTACTTCTGGTGGTCCTTATGGATTTTTGTGGGCGCATTTGTGCTCCAGAATGTTCTTGGCGTTTGGCTAGGGGCCGGGGGGTTCCTGTTCGACTGGTTTGCCTTGTCGATCATGGGGATTACGCAGGGCAAAGTTTGGACCTTGTTCACCTATTCCCTGATGCATGCCGACATGATGCATTTCTTTTTCAACATGCTGGTGTTCTTTTTCATCGGTCGTTGGTTGTCGCGCCAACTTGAGCCGAAGAAGTTCCTGCATCTAATCATTGCCTCGGCATTTCTCGGGTCATTGGTATGGCTGGTGGTTCATGCCATTTTTGGTGGGGGCGCTGTCATTGGCATGTCTGCGATCACCGTCGGCATGACGATTGCGGCGTGTTTGCTCTGGCCGGGCGAAACGATTACATTGCTACTGTTTTTCCTGATTCCGGTTAATATCCGCGCTCGGGTGTTGATGTGGGTTGTCGTGGGCTTGCAGGCGGCTGGTTTCCTTTTCATTGAATTGCCTCAGTTGATGGGGCGCACGCTGGTCATGAATGATCCTGGCAGCTCTTTTTCCGCTCACCTGGGCGGGGCGTTGGCGGGTTATCTCTTTTACCGTTTGCTTCAGCGCCCCACGCCGTTGTTTGAATCCGTGACGAAAAAAGTGTCCGTCGAGGCACCAAAGTGGACAAAAAAGCGGACTCCGGCGACTTCCGGCAAGTTCAAGGTCAACCTCTCCAGTCGGAACGAATTTAGCCGCGAAGTAGACCGAATTCTCGACAAGATCAATCGCGAGGGCTTCCAGTCGCTTAGCCCGGAGGAGCATAAAATCCTCGATGAAGCAGGTGACGTGTTGAAAAAGTAGATTTTTCGGCGATATTTTCGTTTTACCTGCAACTTTTGCCGGAATTCACCGGTTCCCTATAAGTTATGAATTCAAAGTGGATAACCCTCGCAGCGCTTTGGATAGCCAGTCTCGCTGCCGCTTATTTCGTTGGACAGAAAGCACCGGAGGACACCGGTTTGACTGGATCAACTGCACCATCTACGAGCACCGCACAGGCGAAAACCGACGCATCTGAGGATGACGAATCGGCCTTGGCGGGTAGCGGGGCGGACATAGCTGCAGCGGCTGAAGCGGTTGCCAAGAAGTCCGGGAGCGCGTTCACCGCCTTGGAAAACGGCAATTTCAGTCGAGAAGCGTGGATGCTCGCGACCTTGGAAGCGCTCAACTATAACCCTGCCCAGCTTCAAGATGCTTTGGGCAAGGTGCTGGCGATGCCTGCTGGCCGTGAACGTAACGCGTTGGTGTATCAACTGCTCGCGCGTTGGGGCTCACTCGACCCGATCAACGCCTTGGCCTATGCCTCCAGCATTCAATCCATCGAAATGCGCAACCGTGGCACGGGCGAAGTACTGCAGGGCTGGGCGATGCGCGACCCGGTTTCGGCTATCAATTGGCTCAACACCAATGGGACAGAGTTCTCCGCTCGTATTTATGGCGACTACTTGGAAGACATCGTCCAAGGCTATGCGCAGAGCAATCCGCAGTCTGCATTTCAATTTGTAAGCGGTTTACCAGACGCGACGGTATCGGACCGCCGCATCAAGGAAGGTGCCCTCCGCGAGGTCATTGACGCCATGGTCGAGCAAAACCAAGTCAATCAGGCTCTGGATCTAACTTTGGCCATGGAGGCGTCCAGCAGCCGTGACAACGCACTTTCCCGCCTAGTTAACGAATGGGCCGAGCGTGACCCCGCCGCCGCGCTTAAATTCGTGGAATCGATGGCGGAAGATTCCGCCTATGGCGACATGCAGCGTTCACTGCTCCGCTCTTGGGCAGATGACGACCCCGCCGCCGCCGCTAAATGGCTCAGCAGCCTCGACCCGGAAACCAACGATCAGGCGCGCCTCGCCACTTCGCTCGTGGCCAATTGGACTCGCTACGATATGGAAGCCGCCGCCAACTGGCTAAACACTCTGCCGCAGTCCCCTGATCTTGACCGTGCGGTTGGCATTTTTTCGATGCGCGCTGCGCAGGATGACCCCGCTGCTGCACTCACCTGGGCCAGCTCTGTCAGTGACGATCAATCCCGTGAACGCTTGGAAAAGATGATCCTGCCAATGCTGCGCGAGCAGGATAATGAGGCATTTGAGGCTTATCTGGCCGACTCCGACTACTCCGATGACAAAAAAGCACAATACCGCGAACTTCAGATCCAAGAGGGCCGCCGTGGTTACGGCGGTGGCCGTTGGCGTTAAGGACCCGACACGAAATTGACCACTGGCCCCCGCTCCTTTCGCTTGACTAGGCGGGCAGGGGGTTGCAACCTGCCCGTTTTCGCTTTTATGAATCGCCCGCCCAAGAAGAAGAAGCCACACAGTGATCTCGTCGAAGACCCACGCTTTTCGCGTGAGGAGCTGGAGCACGCTGCTACCCACAAACCTGCCCCACACACCGAAGGAGACGACCGCAACTTGGTGGAGATTGACGATGCTTTCGCCGAAGCCGACATCGAGGATCGCGCTTGGCTGTTCTGGCAGAAAAACAAGGGCGGCGTCATTGCGGCCATCATCATTGCTGTTCTCGGCGTGGTGGGGATCAATACTTGGAAAATGATCCAAGAGAATAAGGTGGTGAGCATCCAGCAGGACTACAGTGCTGCTTTGGGCGACCCCCAGAAGTTACTAGCCTTTGGCACTGCCCACCCTGACACCTTACTTGGCGGCATTGCCCTGCTGAGTACTGCTGATGGCAAATACAGTGCCGGTGATTATACCGCTGCCATCGACTTTTATCGCCAGTCACTCCCCGCACTGCAAGACTCTGTAGTCGTCGCCCGAGCTCGTTTGGGTCTTGGCATGTCGCAGATTAAGGCTGGCGATGTGGATACCGGTAAGGCCACGCTGTCGTCACTTTTTGAGTCCCCTGCTTTGTTGGGTGCCGTTCGGGCAGAAGCTGGCTTGGAAGTCGCTCAGCTCGAATTGGCTGCGGGTAACCGCGATACCGCCGCTTCCCTTCTGCAACGTGTGGCCGATATGCCCAATGTCGACTATTGGAAGAGCATGGCTGACCGATTGATGCGCTTGGAAAAGATTGGCATACACGCGCCAGAAAACGAAGGCTAGGCCATCTTTTACCAAGCCAGTTCGTGGGAGGAAAATTATTCCGTCACGTATTCTGACTCTTCCGCCAAAACGTCGATGAGGTTTGAGGCTGTTTGCACCGTCGCAATCATCTGGTTGCCGAGGCGGTTCTTCATTACGAAGTAAAACACCATTGAGGGGATCCCGATGACCAAGCCGGTGGCTGTTGTGATGAGCGCCTCGCCAATACTGCCAGCTAGCAGCTCAGGCCGCCCCATGCCGCCAGTGCCAATGGTCTGAAACGCGCTGATCATGCCGCTGACCGTGCCGAGTAGCCCGATCATTGGGGCGACCGTTGCCACCACATTGAGATAATTGACCCATTGGCCTACGGCATTTTCCTCGGATTCGAGATTCTCGACGAGGATGGTTTCCACCTTGGCCCGATTGGCGTCGTGCCGTTCGGGGCGTGCCTTGCTCAAAGCAGGAACGAGCGCGCGTGATAGCACGGAGTCGCTCTCTTGGAGCGCCATTTGCGCCTCAGACACCTGTCGGGCTTGCAGGTAGCTTGAGGCCTGCGTGATCATTCCCTCGGGGATGAATTTTTTGCGCACGGTCTCCTTCCAGCAATAGAAGATCAGGAAAAACATGAAGATCGAGCAGAGCCCGAGCGGGATCATGGCCCAGCCCCCCTCGCCAATGAGTGCGAAGAGGCTCTTGCCTTCTTCTGCGGTGGCCCCCTCTTGAGCGTAGAGCGTGGAAGCGCCCACTAGTGCTGCGCATCCGAGGGCAAATGCCCGTTGGGTGATGATGGTTGATTTCATGGCTTGGTCGGTTCAGTTTTTAAAGGATTGGCGGCTGGCTCTTGATAGGCAGCTAGATCGTCAATGTTCGGCCAGGCAATGCCACGTTGGGCCATTTCCTGACGAAGGGATTGTTCCTCGGTTTCGTTTTCCAGCTCTACGCAGGCAGCAATGGCGAGCGCGTAGCAGTAGTCCAGATAGTCCATCGGAAACTGGCTGCTGAGCGCCACCGGTTCCAGTGTCCGCCAGAGCGCGGATTCGTAATTATCCTGATCAAACTCCATGCGGCCAAGCACGTAATAGCCGAGAGCAGATGGGCCGTAAGGCTCATGATTGGCAATCCAGTCGTTGGCGAGCTGTCTCGTGTTTTGCTTGAGCGGTAGGCGGTAATAACCCAGCAGCACGAGATCGTCCACCGTGCGCTTGAGTTGTGGGTCCTGAATGGCTGGCAGCAGCGACAAGCCCGCTCCAAGGCCCGCATACGGATCACCCAATTTAAACTCCAACTCGGCATACCGGGCAAAATAGGCCTGCTCGCCGATCGTGAGTAGTGCGAGGTAGTCCTTACGTTGCTCATAGAGCGCTCGCATCAGCGGAAGGGCCTCTTCGTCTTGGCCCGCGCCCAGCAGCTCGTTGGAGGCAAAGGCGACCTCATTGCCAGGAAATTGCAGGCGCTCAATCTCCCCGAGCGCATAACGGTAATCCAGCGTCCCCCCCCCCCTCTGGCTGCGGAAAATCAATTTCCCGTCGATAATTCCCATTGCCTTGCCACTGAGTGGTGCCCGGTTCTTCAGCACGAGGCCTTGCGGTCGATCAAGCGTTGCTGTGATCTCCTCCGGGCTCATCGCCCAAGCCATTGATGCGAAACACACCAAGCAAATGAGCATGAGCCGTCTCACAGTGGGCCCTCCGTTTCTTTGGAGCTGGGAAGGTCGGCGGTCAGTGCATCGGGTTCTGCTGGCAAGAGCAGTTCCAAGCGGGCTATGGCTTCGCTGGCCTGCTTCTTTGCCTCGGTAAAGCGGTCTAGGCGTGGATCGCGTTGCAGCTCGGCCCAAGTGTTATAAGCGGCACGCAGGTCACCTCGAGCCTCAAAAAGCGGTGCACTGGCAATATAGGCTTGGACGACTTCGTCTGGGTAAGCGCGGTAGAGCGTGTAAATCCGCTGGTAATGGGCGATGGCTTTGTCCGGCTGGCCCGCCAGCTCATAGGCCTGAGCAATGCCAAGTAGGGCTTGAGCATGAGGGCGGCCACGGGCGGATTTCAGTCGCAGCAGCTGTTGGAGCACTGCAACGGCCTGTTCTGGCTGGCCGAGCTGCACGAGCAGTTGTCCGCGGAGAAGCTTTACCTGCGGGCCTGCCGGGTGGTAGGAGGTCTCGGCTTCAAAACGATTAAGCCAAGCCTCGGCCTCGGCGGGCTTGTCCTTGATCAATGCTAGCCGGGCGCGTCCGTAGTAGGCGGCACCGAGCTGCATACTGCGCGGATATTCTTCGATCAGGTAGTCAAAATACTCGTCCGCGGAGGATATCTCCAGGTCCACGAGCAGGTTGCCCGCGGTCGCCAGACCCTCTGGGTCGAGTCGCTCCAATGGGACTCTATTCACGATTTCAAGCAGGGCGTCGCCCTCGCGGATGTCGTCCTTGCGCTGGCGATAGAGCATGGCGCGGTAGAGATTGATACGGGACAGCCAAGTCCATTGCTCGGCCTCGTAGGCTTGGGCATATTGGCCTTCCAGCCATTCCTCGAAATCGGGCGTCGTGAGTAGGCCAAAGGGGTCTAGGACCACACTTGAGAGGCTCAGTTCGCCTGATCGGTATTGGCCGTGTAGCTTGTGAAGCGCCTGAAGGATCGCAATGGTCTCGCCTGCTTTTACATCGTTACCGTGGACGGCGAGCGCCTCGATAAACAGCGGAAAAGCTCGGGCGGGCTCCTCCTGCTGCTGATAAGCCCAGCCGATCCAGTAAAGCGCCTCGGCAATGCGGACCTTGTCCGGGACGTCTTCGCGGCGCACGTAGCCGGTAAAGTGCTCGATCATCAGGTCATAGGCCTCCATGGCCTTCTGGATTTTCCCACGCTGGAAGACGGCGTAGGCAAACAATGGCCCGGCCTTTGGCGTGACACGGGCAAATTGGTTCGAGGCCTCGAGTAGGCGGCCTTCACCCATCAGCACATCACCCCGAAGCACGCGAGCCTCCGGGGCGCGTAGGTGGTCGCTGTGGCGTTGGAGAAAGTCGTCGGTGGCCACGAGTGCAGCGGCGTAATCCCGAGCAGAATACAGCGTTTGTGCGCGACGATAGACCATCTCTGGGTAAAGCGGATTGTCCTTGTGAGTGGCCTCAATGCTGGCGTCAAAGCGCCTCAACGCCTCGGGGTAATTGCGCTCAAAGAAGTGGGACATCGCATCCCACAAGCGGATCTGAGCAGCGAGAATGGGGTCTGGGTTGGCTTGCAGGCAGGTCTGGAAATCTATCCGGGCAGACGGGTAATCCTGCGCCAGCACTGAGTTGTAACCTCGGATAAACCGCCAACGCGTGGCTAGCTGGTGCTCAGGAAACTGGTCGAGTAGTTCGGTCAGTATGGTCACTGCTTGACGGAATTCCTTTTTCTCCTGATAGGCATTGGCGATGAGATACATCGTGCCGGGGGCCTCGGGGTGATCCGGGTAGCGCTCCAAAAAGAGCCGTGCAATGCGCAAGGACTCATCCCAGTCGTCGAGGCTATTAGCGGCTAGAATCCAGCGGTAGTGCGCCGAGCCGCGCAGGGTGCCATTGAGGGATTCGTCCGCGGCCAGCATACGGAAAACGATATAGGCTTCGTGGGGCCGATTCGCCAAGAGGAATGCTTGCCCGAGCCGCATTTGGAAGCTCGGGGTGAAGTCTTCTGAGGTGTGCAGGCTTAGTAGCTGTGCCTGTACGCGCTCCATAAGGTCGCGGTAGTAGTCGTTCCAAATGGCCTCGGCGTGATAGCCTTGCCCGGCGCTCTGCTGCTGGTCGTTCCAAGTGATCTGGAGGCCCTGTAGACGGGCGTTCTGGGCGGCTATGAGCTGGCTGGCTGGCGTTACCAGGCGGTAGGCGCGGATGGCGTCGAGGTATTGCCCATCGTCCAGCAGGCGGTTGCCGACTTCGAGTGCGGCAAAGGTCAATACGGCCAGTTCGGGCATGGCCTCAACGCGCCATTCATAGCCAAAAAGAATCGTTTGCGCCTGCGGGTAATCATCCAGTTCAAGGGCCTTCTGGAGGGCGCGAAGCTGGGCCTGAGCGCCCAGAGAGGGGGGCACGCGGTCACTGGCGGCGAAGCCAATTAACCGGTCGATGCCGGCCTGATCATCGCCTTTTTCAAAGTGTAATTCCGCCTGTCGCATGGCGCTGAGAACGGCTTCGGGGGAGTCTGGTGCGGCCTCAATAAAGCTCTGGTAGGTGGCCACTGCCTTGTCGAAATCACCGTTTTGCTGGTAGGCTTGGGCGAGGCTGAACAGCACGAAGGCGCGGCGTGAGGGTAGCTGGTTGGGCAGGCCCAGAAAGGCCTGGTAGTGCGTGATGGCGTCGCTGGGGCGGTCGCTCATCTGGCAGGCGTAGCCGTGGATGGGGAGCAGAGTGGGGGCCAGCGGGAGGTATTGTGACTCCTCGCCAAACTGCTCAGCAAGGTGGTCAAAGGCCTGTGCTGCCTTGTCGTATTCCGCATGGGTAAAGGCCGTCACGCCGATCTGGAGCGTCTCCTGCATGGTGGGGGGCATGTCCGTCAATGCGCCGCGTGCCGTTGCTATAAGCAACAGCCAACCGAGTAGCAGCAATGGGCCAAATTTCGCCATCAGGTGTCCACCTTGTCGAGGAACGCGGATTTTCCCAAGTCACAAAGCAAGGGGCTGAGGGATTTTTTATTGGGCCGTCATCACGAAGGGGGGGGTAAAATTGGCTTATCGGTGGAGAGGCAGCGTTGAAGCGTGTGATCGCGGATGCGGCTCTTGGGCGCGTTTAGAAAACTGATACTTTTATGCTCTTTTTCAGCGAAAATTGCCTAAAAAATGGAAACTACAGCAAAGTTTCGACGGACAAGGAGGCCCTGAAAAAGCAAAACGCCACCAAAAGGTTGCATATTAAGGCGGCAAAAGCGTCCCCGGACAATGGCGCTCTTGCGCGGTCGAAAGGACGCAAAAAACGGCTTTTACTGCGCGATGAGCCGGGCAAAGGTCCGCCAAGGCAAGATTGCGCAGCGCACGCGGGCGGGAAATTGCCGGATGCCGCGCAGGGCAACGGCGTCGCCGAGGCCGTCCCAATTGTCGTCGTCGGATTCGCCCCTGAGCAGGGCCATGAACTGGTCCGCCTTCGCAGCGGCCTCGACGGTCGACTGCCCGGTCAGCGCCTCGGTCATCAGGGAGCACGAGGCCCGCAAAACGGCGCTACCCTCGGCGGTGAACCCCATCTCGGCAATCTGCCCCTCAGCCAGCCGCACGGTCAACCGCACGACATCGCCCGTGTCGGCGTTGCTACCCTCGGTGGCGAGGTCACACGGGTCCAGTAAGCCGTCACCTCGCGGGTGTTGGCCGTGGTCGAGCAGGATTTCGCGGTAAAGCTCGGGGTCGTCGGTCATGCCTAAAAGGGGACCAGATTCCGCCGCCATGTCAACCACTGGTCCGCGGGCAGACCACCGTAGGGCCATTCAACCTGAAAATCCCGCACCCATTGCTTATTCGGCATGGCCCAAAGGTGGAGCCCGGTGTCCCTACCGGGCTTTGCTGCCTCACTGCCAGCAGGCTGAAACGGCCCGGTAGGGACACCGGGCTCCACCTTCGGAGTGATCGACTGAAAGGGGCTTGGGCAAAAATGTCCATAGGACCATTGGTCTGGTGATGGCAAGGCAAAGAGTCGGTGCAATGTGAATCGTCGCCTTCCTTGCTCAGCTGTTTACTATTGGTCAACGGTGAAGATAACGTGACGCCCAGCTTTTTCTGCCTGGTCGAAAAATAATGGAAGGCCAGAATACCAGTCCCACGTATATTGGCAGTCTTCCTGACTCTTTCCGGTGCCATAGTCATCGGGTAACTCAGAGTAACGCTGTCCCATGAACTCTGCTGTGACCCGCTTTAGACTGTCGGCCAATGTACGCAGCTTCTCGTGAGGAACAAGCGATACAATGTAATCTTCACCTGAATAAAGCTGCTCACCTCCCAAAATACAGAGTCGAAGCGGTTCTGTTCCGTTCTCGAACTCAAGGCGTCCGTCGGTAAGGCATCGGTGGATTGCATCCCATGCTTTATCGGTCTCGCAAACGAACCCTGCATCTTTTTCCCACCGTTCCTCGATCTCTTCCTGAATGATTTCGATAAGAGCTTCATCAGATTCAGCAGCACGCAATGCTTTCAGATCATCGTCAGTTATAGCGAAGTGGACTCCTCGACATGCCATGGATATGTTTTTTTTGTGTGAATGTGGAGATGCGGCGCGCGGCTTCAGCCGTTGCCGTCACTGATTGGTTTTCCCGAATTGATTTTCGCTTTTTCTTCTGGGGTAGTTGGCACTAATTTCAGCAGAATAGGCACTGAATTACCGTCCTTCTCATTGGTTGCAATTAGGATTTCTTTCGCGCCGGGGGTAATCTCAGGAAATTGGGTTCTCATTTGTATTCCCGTTGTGTCAAACGGCTGCTTAAATGATCCGATCGTTAGAGTGTCCGCTTCTAATCGAATAGCAACTGGGGCGGGGCTTTTGGTTGAGTTGACCCATACTTGGGGCCCTGCAACGTCTCCCTCGAACAACTGAAGTTTGAACTGATCCTTAAGGAAGACGTTCAGGATCATCCGATTTCCAGAGCTTTCCACGCTCAAGATGCCAAGGGGCTCCTCTTTGATTGATTGGGCAGCCGGCTCACTTGGGGATTCGCCGCAGCCGGTTAACCACATGGCCAGACAAGCAAATACTAGCAAAGGGAATTTTTTAACTATTTTCATGATTACCTCCGAGTAACAAGATATTGGTGGATTTCTAGATGTTATACCAATTAGGATAATATCTAAATAGAATAGTGGCAATTGCCGTATCCAGTCAAATGAGATAACTTGCCAGAAGGCAATGCTAATGGATGCGCTGGGTGGTTCGCGCTGGGGAGGGCTATCCGAGGAGCTTTTGGACTTTGCGGAGGCTGGCGGTGAGGGCGTCGACTTCGGCGAGGGTGTTGTAGAAGGCGAAGGAGGCGCGGGTGGAGCCTTCGAGGCCGAAGCGAGCCCAGAGGGGCATCGTGCAGTGGTGGCCGGTGCGGATGGCGATGCCGTCCACGTCGAGCATGGTGCCGATGTCGTTGGGGTGGATGCCAGCCAGGGTGAAGGAAATCACGCTGACCTTGTGCGCGGCTTCGCCGTAAATTTGGAGCCCGTCGATAGCTTGGAGTTGCTCGGTGGCGTAGGTGAGCAGCTCGTGCTCGTAGGCGGCGAGGGCTTGTTGGTCGAGGCCCATCAGGTATTCTGCGGCTGCGCCGAGGCCGATGGCTCCGGCGATGTGGGGCGTGCCTGCCTCGAAGCGTTCGGGGATTTGGCGGAAGGTGGTCCCGGCAAAGCTGACGCGGTCGATCATGTCGCCGCCGCCTTGGTAAGGGGGCATGGCGTTGAGCAGATCGGGCTTGCCCCAGAGGACGCCAATACCGGTCGGGCCGCAGACTTTGTGGCCGGAAAAGACAAAGAAATCGCAGCCGAGCGTGGCCACGTTGACGGGGAAATGCGCGGTCGATTGTGCGCCGTCGATGAGCACGGTGATGCCCTTGGCCTTGGCCAGCGGGATGATTTGTTCGACGGGGTTAATCGTGCCCAGCGAATTGGAAACGTGGCACAGGGCGAGCAGCTTGGTGCGGCTGGTCAGCAGGGCAGGGAGGGCGTCGAGGTCGAGCTCGCCGCGGTCGTTAATCGGGATGACGGTCACGGTGGCACCGACTTGCTCGGCCAGCATTTGCCAAGGCACGATGTTGGCGTGGTGCTCCATTTCGGAGACGAGAATTTCGTCCCCCGCCCCGATGTGTTCGCGGCCCCAAGTCGCGGCAACGAGGTTGATCGCTTCGGTGGCGTTGCGGGTAAAGATGCAGCTGCGGGCCTCGGGTGCGCCGATGAAGCGTGCGACGGATTCGCGGGCGGCCTCGTAGGCAGCAGTTGCCTCTTGGCTGAGGGCGTGCACGCCGCGGTGGATATTGGCGTTTTCGGTGCGGTAATAGCGGTCGAGCCGTTCAATGACGGCGCGTGGCTTCTGCGAGGTGGCGGCGTTGTCCAGATAGACCAACGGGTGCCCGTTGACTGTCTGCCCCAAGATGGGAAATTCCGCCCGTACTTGTGCCACATCCCACTGCGACACCAAACTGTCCTTATCTAGAATCATTCTTACTTGAGACTCTAGCTCAACAACGCCCTAATGCAATGCCGAAAGCGTGTTTTCGTGCGAAATAACGCCGCACCGTGGCGGGTGGGGCTACTTTACGGTGTAGCGCACATCCGGGGCGTTGAAAATGTAGCTGGGCAAGCCGGCATTGATTTCGGCATTTTCAATGGTGACGCTGGAATATTGCTCGCCATCGACCGAGGAAATGATCCGGTGCGGCATCACCACGCCGTTGGTGTTTTGGTGGTCTGACATGCTCATGTAAACGGCTTTCTCCCCGGTGCCTTTTGCGGCTTCTTTCCGGCCGATCTCGTAGAAGCTCATGACGTCGATGTAGGTCAGCACACGCTCTTGCTCGGTTTCGTATGCGATGACGTGGGCGGGCATGCCGCCCATGATGGTGTCTTCGAGGCGCGTGAAGTGCTCAGGCTCGGTCTCATAGCGCCACAAATAGCTGCCGATGTTGGAGGCGTCGCGGAATTGTTTTTTGTGTTCGTCGGTGAGTTGATCGAATTCGCGGGCAACGCCGTTGCGACCAATTTGCTGGGCCCAGATGTTTTGGCCATCGAAGCCCATGTCGAAGCGCATGCCATCGTGTTCCAGGATGCGTCGGATGTAGTTTGGGCGTCGAAAATAGAGTGTGACGGCATGGACGTCGGTTGGGGCATCTTGCTCGCCCATGCTGAGGCTGGCCTTGAGTTTCAAGGTGGTGACCTCGTTGATTTTGGTCGCTGTCAAATGGCGCACAATGATGTTTTCGAGAGTCAGATTTGCGGGGATTTGTTGAACGGGTTCGGGTTGGCTGACAACCAGTTCGACCTCCGATTGGTTTTCTTGAGCGCGTCTGTTGGCTGCATCGTTGGCGTTTCGTTTGAGCGCAAAAACGATCATATAACCAACCGCGAATACGCAGATCAGCCCAAAGAAAACCCCGGTGATGAATTTACGCGACGGTTTACGCTTACGTGACCATGAGGATCGCGATTTCGCACGGTTATTGGGAGATGGCATAGTAGGTAAAATCACATTACCCACCGACCATGAAAACACTCTAATTGTAATTAAACGGCGACGATCATGTCGATCGGGTAACCGTATCTCAGTCGAGTGTCAGAGCGGCACATGAATGGCACTACTGTAACTTATGGATGCCCCAACGGATCACTAAGCCGACAGCAATGCACAGTAGCGTCGCGAGCCAAACGACCATCGGGACCCAAAAAGCCAGGAAAAGACAGGCTGCCAGCCCGAGCAGTGCCAGCCATTTCGGGTAGAGCCGTTGATCAGCGGGTAGCTTGAGCGCCGCCGCATTCAGGATCCCGTAATAGATGAGTACCGTGCAGGCGCTGAATGACCACGCCAGCTTGATGTCGCCCAGCATGCACAGGATGATGATCAGGGCACTCATGGCCAAGATTGCGCGCGTGGGCTCTTTGTTTTTATCAAGCTTTTTCAGTGCCGGGGCAACGTCTCCACGCCGTGCCATTGCGAGCAGCACGCGTGACAGGCCCAGAATTAGATTCAGCAAAACGCCGAGTAGCGCGACATAGCCCGCGACTTGAAACAGCTTGGTTGGCACTGTGCCGCGCAGCCACGCGAGCGTCACGCCGACATAGAGCACGGCGGAAATGATCAGCGTAATGACCATCGCACGAGGGATATTTTTCTGCGGTTCGATGATTTCCTCCCCCATGGTCGCGATGCGACCATAGCCTGTGTAGGCGACAAAAACCAGTGCGCAGGCCTCTAGCACGTTGCGGAGGGAGAACTCGGGCCTCGTCAATGCTGGGCCATCGCCTCCGGGGGCAAAGATCAGGCTGAGCAGACCTGCAATGGTGATCGTGAGGATCGCGGCGTTGACCTGATTACTGCGGCGCAGGCCGAAGATGATCGTGGCCGTGACGACCAGCACGACGGCGACCGCGCAGGCAACGCGATTTTCTGGCCGAAAAAATGTCCCAATCGCAAGAGCGGCTGTGGCGGCGCTGGCGCTTTTGGCCAATAGAAAGAGCAGGCCCGCGGAGAAGCCTGCCGAGGGGTGCAACAGGCGATAGCCGTATTCATAGGCACCACCCGAGACGGGATAGGCGGCGGCTAATTGCGCGCTGTTTAGCCCGTTGACCGTTGCCACCAGTGCGCCGATGCCGACCGCGAGCAGTACCCAGTCACCCGTTTGCAGGGTTGCCATCGATAAGATGACAAAAACGCCTGTGCCAAGGATTGAGCCTAAACCCAGGAAAATTGCGCCTTTGACGTCTGCGGTGCGTTTTAACGCGGTGGATGTCTTGTCCGCCATGGCCTCATCACGAACGCCCCACAGCACAAAGACAAGCCTCGCCTATAAAATTATCAGTAAGTTGTAATGGCCAGCCAACGCCCTATTCGCTAAGCTACTCTCATGTCATTACTCCTCGTTGTCGCCGTTGTTATCGTTCTCGTTGCTATTGTGGCAATGATTGTCTTCAACCAAAAGTAGCCATGAAGCAGTATCCGCAACTTGCCGCCGAGTTAAATGTACCGCTGCTGGGTGGCGACGCCTATATGCCCGGCATCCCGCTGCTCAACCTGATCAAACGCCCGCTCCATGTCGAAGGCGAGTATCGCGGTCGGCATTTGAAAATCTATGATTTCACGCGTGGTTCAGGACAAAACAGCTCAGCACATCATGCGGTACGCCTCAGCCTCAACCAGCCAACGACACTTTCGTTCAAGCTCGGAGTGGAGGGCTTTTTCGCCAAAATTGGCAAGGCCGTTGGGATGCAGGACATCGAAACCAGTGATCCTGTTTTTGACGCCGCCTTTGTTGTTAAGTGCAGTGACACAAACTTTGTCCACGGGGCTTTGTTGCCGGAGATTCGCCAAGAGTTTCTCAACATCAAAGAGCGTTGGCCCAAGGGATTCGGATCGATCTCGCTCAATGGCGGCATGTTTGGTGGTAAGGATTCCGTGCTCATCTACGAGGAATACGGGTCCTTGCGCAAGGACGCTGACCGCCAACGCGCCGGTGCCCTCGCTAGCGCAATGAGTGATCTGGCCGCTGCAATTGAAGTTTACACCGCGCCTTAACCATTTTTCTGGCCAAATGAAGCCGCATGGCATCCAATGACGTCATGAAACAAATACTGATTGCCATCTCCCTCGCTGCAACCCTCGCCCTCGTCGGTTGCTCTGATAAATCTGACGCCGAAAAGGCCGCCAAGGAAGCCAAGGAAAACGCTTCGTCTACACTCGACACCTTGTCGAAAAGCGTGGAAGAAGGCGCTGACACCGTCGGCGACAAGGCCAAAGAGCTGACTGCTGATGTCAAAAATTGGTCTTCCGAGCAGAAGGCTGAAGCCATCGCCAAGTTCAAGCAGTCGGGCGACGCACTGGATACCCAGTGGAAGATGCTCGCAGTCAAGGCCAGCAGCCTCAAGGGTGCTGCCAAGGACCAATGGGAAAAGGCAGAAGGCCAGTGGGACGACGCGAAGGATGATTACTCCGATGCGCTTGACGACATGAAGGACGCCACTGCTGAAGACTGGAGCACGGTCGAAACCAAGCTCAAGGCCGCCTGGACATCCATGGAAGCCGCCTTCAAAAACGCAACCGCTGCATTGCAAAGCAAGTAACGGCTCGCATTTTTTACATCGGCCGCGGACCCGATCGGACCGTGGCCGATTTTGTATCCTTACTTCCCATTCGTAACGATGCCTCCGCAGAAGAAAGCCGCCCGGGAAACTCCCATGATGCAGCAGTACTGGCGCTATCGCCGGGAAGACCCACGGGTTCCCAGTGATGCGCTTATTCTGTTTCGCTTGGGCGATTTCTATGAGATGTTCCACAGCGACGCCGAGGAAGGCGCGCGCCTGTTGGGCATTACGCTGACCCAGCGCAGCGGCTACCCAATGGCGGGCATCCCGTATCACGCTCGCGATACCTACTTGCCCAAGTTGCTCAGCCAGGGGATCAAGGTCGCGATTGTCGACCAGATCGAAACACCGAAGCCTGGCAAACTCGTGGAGCGTGATCTCACTCGTGTGCTCACGCCCGGCACCACGCTGGAAGAGCACCAGCTCGACGCTCGGCGTAACCATTACCTGCTCGCCTTGACCAGTGACAAGAAGGGCAATTTTCATGCGGCTTGGTTAGACCTTTCCACGGGCGAATTTCAGATCGCCAGCGAAGCTTCGCCCAAGCGGCTGATGTCGTTGTTTCATTCAATCGATCCGAAGGAAATTTTGCTGCCGGAAAATACTTCCAGCCGCTGGGCGCACGAGGAATCCATCCGTGATTGGCATCAAGATTTTGACTATTACTGCGAGTCGCGGCCCGTTACGATTTTGCCGGATTATCAGTTTGAAACCGACTCCGGCGCTCGCGCAGTGCTGGATTCACTGGGCGTGCTGAACCTGAATGGCTTCGGCCTCGACGTGTCTCACCCGGCGCTTGGCAGCGCAGGCGCGTTGATCGCCTATGCGACGGACACCCTTTGCGCGCCGCCGAAAAACCTGCGCCAAATCAAGGAATATCACACGCGCCGCGCCCTGTTGCTGGACCCAGCAACCCTGCGCAATTTGGAGATTTTCCAAAGCTCACAAGGCGGGCGCAACGGTTCCTTGATTTATGCGATTGACCAGACCGTTACCGCCGCGGGCGGTCGCCTGCTGGAGCAATGGCTGGCTTCACCATTACTGGACCTTGGCGAGCTAAATCGCCGACAACAAGCCGTAGCAGACTTCCACGCTGAGCCCACGCGTTGCGCCGCCTTAGCAGATTTACTGAAGGGCATCCGCGACATCACGCGGATTTTGGGCCGCTTGCAGAACCGCATCCGCAATCCACGTGAGCTGGGCGGCGTGCGTGACACGATCAACCAACTGCCCGCGATTCGCACTGAGCTGGCAGGATTTGCCGGTGCCGAAGCTCAAGCTTTGCATTGCAACGTGAGTCCGTTTGACGAGTTGCGCGACCACTTGGCAGCTGCGTTGGCTGACGAACTGCCCAGTAATTTATCGGAGGGCGGCGTGATTCGCGATGGCTTCGATAGCGAGCTGGATCACCTGCGAAGCCTGACACGTGACAGTAAGATTTGGCTGAGTGAATTCGAGGCAGGTGAACGCGAACGCACGGGCATCAAGAGCCTCAAAGTTCGTTACAACGGCGCGTTTGGCTATTTCATCGAACTGACCAAGTCTACCACCGCTCAGGCACCTGCGGACTACATTCGCAAGCAGACGATGAAGAACGCCGAGCGCTACGTCACCGAGGAGCTGAGGCAAAAGGAGAAGGAAATTCTCCACGCCGAGGAAAAAGCGTTCGCTCGCGAAGAGTCGTTGTTTCAAGATCTCGTTGCCCGCATTTTAGAAGACGCATCAATGTTGGAAGAAACCGCCGCCGCCCTTGCGCAGGCCGACGTGTTTATTGGCTGGGCGCAGCTCGCCCGTATTTGGGACTATTGCCGCCCCAAACTCAGCGATGACGATGTTTTAGACATCGAACAGGGCCGGCACCCCGTCGTCGAGCAGATGATCAAGGCCGACCGTTTGGGCCTGCGCGGCGCGCATAGCTTCGTGCCCAACGACACCTTGCTGACCGCAGGCGTGGAGCAAATTGCTTTACTCACCGGGCCGAACATGGCCGGTAAATCGACCTACATTCGACAGGTTGCGTTGATTGCCCTGCTCGCGCAGATCGGCTGCTGGGTCCCGGCGCGGCGTTGCCACATCGGCGTGGTTGATCGCATCTTTTCACGTGTTGGCGCTAGTGATGAGCTCGCCCGCGGGAACTCCACCTTCATGGTCGAGATGAACGAGACCGCGAACATCCTTAACAACGCCACTGAGCGCAGCCTGATCATACTCGACGAGATTGGGCGCGGCACCTCGACTTACGATGGCTTGAGCATTGCCTGGGCCGTCGTGGAGCATCTCCATGGCGAAGGCGAATGTGGCCCGCGGACCTTGTTTGCGACGCATTACCACGAAGTCACGCAGCTCGAAAACACGCTCCCGCGACTGCGGAATTTTTCGGTTTCCGTGAAAGAATGGGCGGACGAAATTCGCTTCATCCACACGGTGGTCCCTGGTGCGGCGGACCGCTCCTACGGCATCCAAGTCGCCCGTTTGGCGGGTCTCCCAGCCAGTGTCATCGCCCGGGCTAAGGTCGTCTTGGAAGAGTTGGAAAGCGAGGGGAACGTCCTCCGCGAGACTTTGCGCGAGCCGGGCAGAATCCCCCCCCGTGCGAAGGCCCCGAAACCGCCCAAGCCTTTGGAGAACGACGATCAACTGGCGCTGTTTTAACCGTTTTGTACATGGAAGCGCCGCGACTCCTCGAGGGTTCTTCCGGTAACCAATAATGAGCACGCACTTCACCACTTACCCGATTTTCGGGCCCAACGCAGACTTGATCAGCCCGGACGAGCTGCCCAACTGGGTGCTCGTTAATGACGACGACCTGCTGGCCATCGACAAGCCTGGGTGGGTCGTTTGCCACCCTTCCAAGAATGGCCCATGGTCGAGTCTGGTGGGTGCCTGCCGTGAGTGGACTGGCCTGGAGACCCTACACCTCATTGCCCGGCTGGATCGGGAAACGAGCGGCGTTATCCTCTTGGCTAAGCATAAAGCCGCCGCCCGTAAGCTCCAGATGGCGTTTCAGGAGCGCGAGGTCGAGAAAAGCTATCACGCGATTTTAGAGGGCGAAATGACGGAGGCGGTCAGCGTGGATCAACGGTTGGCTAAGGATTTGGAGTCGCCAGTTGCGGCAAAAGTCACGGTGCGCCGGTCGAATTCCTCGCAACGCGCGATCACGCATTTTGCACCGCTAGCTGCTGCCAACGGCTATACATTGGCGCAAGTAACGCTGGAAACGGGCCGCAAACACCAGATCCGCGCTCATGCTGAATGGCTGGAGCATAAGATTGTCGGCGACAAAATTTACGGGCCCGACGACACGCTTTTCCTAGAGTTCATCGAGCATGGCTGGACGGAGCGACTAGCTGCGAGCTTGCCCATGCGCCGTCAGGCACTGCATTGCACGGAGCTGAAATTTACCGACGGTTTGACCTTTCGTGCCCCTTTGGCCTGGGATATGGCACAGTTCGTCCACGAGCGCATGGGGCTCTCCGAATTGCCGGAAGTTTGTCGCTGACAATTCGATTTCGCGGACTTGACCCATCGCCGCATGGGGACAAGACTGTGAATAAGTGTGATCACTATGAACGACACCAACCGCCCCGCGCTGTTTGACTTGGATAGCGCTGTCGAGGCGATCAATGAGGCGATGGTAAAGCCCAACCTTCGCTTGCGGTTGGTTGAGCCCGAACATGTAAAATACCAGCAAGACGCCTTTCGAAAGTTTCGTGATGTGCTCTCGCAATGGCGGGAGTTTGATAAGCGCGCAAAGTTCACCATTGTCGATGAACAGGGGCGTGTTCGCGGCTTTTTTGAGTATGAGCGTTACTGGCAGGGGGCCGACGACCTCGGGCGAGACGACTTCATTGAATTACTGCAAATGCAGTTACGATTCCCTTTTACGCTGAGGGATGGAACGTCCTTGGCGGGTTATTCGGGCAAGCGTGCACGCGTCAAGTGTGGTGACGAGCCAATGGGCATGGTGTCTCTGAAGGTGGATCATGTGCCTCGCGCGCCCACGCTTTTCTGTCGTTTTGGTACAACCTTTGGCTGGCGTATTGCCGATCTTTCTGGCACCATGATGGACGAACTGTTCCGCTGATTCCTTCATTTACGGACATCGGCACGGTTTACGGTGCTATGTCTAGTGAATTACCACATTACCAGATTCGTCTCGATGACGGGCGCATTATCGAGCTTTCGAGCCCGGCGCGCATCATGCCAGTGGAGTGGGCGAGCATTCCAAATTTGCCCGAATGGACTCGGTTAAGTTATCATCAATGTAGTAATTGTCCACTGGACGAAAAACGAATCGAGCGCTGCCCTGCTGCTGCGTCTGTGGCGGATCTAGTGCAGAATTTTACGGAAGTCATTTCGTTTGAGAAAGTGGACTTAGTGATTACTTGGACTAAGCAGAAGTATACGGTGCGCGATTCCGCTCAGATGATTGTCTTTGCGCTACTGGTCGAATTTGTTTCCCGTGCTAAATGCCCATATCTGTTCGATCCTAGCGCGGACAAAGGTTTCTTTATTCTTTGTCTAGACATTGATCAACTGCTGTACCGGTTCTTTTCCAGCTTTCTGATCCAGCATCATTTCCTCAGTTCCGGTGAGCCCGACCCCCATGCGGTGAACTGGCACCACTTCCAAGAATACATGGGCGGAATACGTATCGCGCTGGAAGGCTTATTGGCTCGGATGCAAGCCTACTGTCGCGAAGACGCCAATATCAATGCCCTGACTGGATTCATTAGCGTTAGTAAGCTCTTGGAAGAACATTGGGATGAAAGTCTGCGGCTTTTTAAGGACAAGACATTTGGGTGATTGAAATGAATACTGTGCTCCAATGCGTTTCCCCCGTTGACGCCCTAGTCAGCCTCTGTATGCTTTGATTCCTATGATACGTTGCTTGTTTTTAACGGCTATACTCGCCATGTTGGGTGCCTGCACGACAGTGCCCAAGGTCCAGACTCGATACAGCCCGTCCGCTGATTTTTCCGACGTTAAAACCTTTGCTGTGCTACCGATGCCCACACAGATTACGGGTGCAGAGCCTGGTGTGATGGTGGAGCTCGCCGCACCGGCAAAAGCTGCCATCATCGCGGATATGGAGGCCAAAGGCTACCAACAAGCACCAGTAGAAACCGCGGACATCACCGTGGGCCTACACGGCGAACTGCTGCCTCGCACGCAGGTGATCAACACTGGTTACATGCCTCAGACTTACAGCGACCCTTGGTTGAACAGCTATCCCTATCAACAGCAGCAGATTGTGCGCAATTACGACCAAGGAACACTTGCTCTTGAGATTTCTCGTCAAGGCAAGCTGGACTGGGTCGGCTGGTCCACCCAGAAACGTGCTCCCGGGGCCACGATTAACACGGATAATGTCATTGCTGGCATCCACGAAATTTTGGCGGACTTTCCGCCGGATGAAAAGTAAACGCTGATAGACGCGTTTCCCCCGTTGACCTTTCGTGCGCAGTGCATCAACACTGCGGAATGACTCAGGAAAGCGCAGTTCGCGTCCGTTTCGCCCCTAGCCCGACGGGATTCTTCCACATCGGCAGTGCCCGCACGGCGCTGTTCAATTGGCTCTATGCCCGCCACACTGGCGGGACATTTGTGCTGCGTATCGAGGATACTGACTCTGCCCGCAACACGCCCGAGGCCCTCGCCGCTCTGCTCGAAGGCATGCGCTGGATGGGACTCGATTGGGACGAAGGCCCCGAAGCCGGTGGTGACGTTGGCCCGTATTTCCAGAGCCAACGTACTGCGATCTATGCCGAATATTTGCAGAAGCTGATCGACAATGGTCGAGCCTACGAGCAGGACGGCGCGATCTTCTTCAAGCTCTTGGGCGAGCGCTACACCGAGTTCGACAAATACAAGAACGCCGAGCTGGAAAAGGTGCGCACCGAGCCTGTTACCGTACACGACGCGATTCGTGGCGATGTGACTCGTGCCGTTGAGACGGACTTCGTGCTGCGTCGTTCCAATGGCGACTATGGCTTCCATTTCGTCAACGTGGTCGACGATATTGCGATGAACATCACCCATGTCATTCGCGGCGAAGACCATCTCTCGAACACCGCCCGTCACGTGGAAATCTACCGCGCACTTGGCGCAGAACCGCCTGTTTTTGCCCACATCCCGCTCATCCTGAAGGTCGACGGCAAGGGCAAGATGTCTAAGCGCGACGAGGGTTCGCTGATCGAGGAATACGTGAAGCGCCATTTTATCCCGGAAGCGGTGCGGAACTTTCTTTGCTTGCTCGGTTGGAATCCCAAGGATGGCCAGGAAATTATGCCCATTGCTGAGATCATCGAACGCTTTGACTTCGATGGCGTGCAGAAGGAAGGTGCCCGCTTTGACGAAAAGAAGCTGTCTCACATCAACACCGAATATCTCCGCGCATTGCCGGTGGAGACCTTCTGCTGGATGGCTGGGCCGATCTTGGCTGAGGCAGGCGTGATCGACGAATCAACGGGTGAAGATTACCTGCACGCCGTGCTCGCGATTAGCCAAGAGAAGGCGCGTGATTTCGAAGGGCTGTCGGAGTTGGTCCGCTACTTTTTCACGGAGGACTTCACCATCGACTCCGGTGCGCGTGAGCGTGTGTTCAAGAAGGGCGAGCCAATGGCTCGTTTGGCAGAGCTGGTTCCAGCGTTGGAGCAACTCGACTCGTGGTTAGATTCGGACATCGACCACGCGATCCTCGGTTTAGCGGAAAAGAAGGGACAGCGAAAGTTCGACTATTTCCCCATCGCCCGTCTCGCGGTCAGCGGACAGGCCGGTGGCCCAGACTTGCTTGCTTTGTTGCGCGTTCTTGGCAAAGAACGCGTGATTGCCCGCATGCGTGGATTTGCCGAAGCGGCGACGTGAGCAAACTATTTCGCTCCTTAATCCCTCGGGGCGAAAGCGCGGATTTTGGGCCTTAATTGGAAGGCTTTAGCAGGGAAAGGATGCTTTGCGCGGACTGGTGCCAAGTGGGCAGTGGCATGCTACGAGCTGCTGTTACTGATTTGGCGTAAGCCGCATCGTTCTCAAGCCATTCCCTCATCGCGGTGGCAAGGGCTTCAGGCGTTAGCGGGTCGACGACGCGCACGGCTTCTCCGGCAGCCCAGTCATCAGCGGCAGGGAGCTTTGAGCAAATGACTGGCAATCCCTGCCAGAGCGATTCCAAAACGGGTAGTCCATTGCCTTCGGCCAAAGATGGCAACAAGGTGAAACGTGCCTCGCGGTAAAGCCCAGCGAGCTCGTCATCGGTGAGTTTTCCGTGGTGCTTGACAGAAATACCAGCCTTGGTCGCCTGTTTGATGGCTTGCTGGATCGGCTTGCCATAGTGCGGGTTCACGCGGCCGATGAAGCCGAGGCGGAAGCCAACGCCTTGCTGGTGCAGGATTTTGGCAGCGGCGAGTGAGGTGGTCTGGTTTTTACGTGGCTCCAAAATGCCGGTTTGGAGAATCTGGTGCCCAGAAGGAAATTGATCACCCGTCACGCGTGGACGATCGGGGTGGATATCTGCGCCTGAGGGGACGACTTCGACGGGGGGGGGGGTAGGAAGGCCGAGCCATTGCCAGAATCCAACAAGCTCGTTTTTACTTTGCGTTGAAACAGCGAGGATCTGGTCGAAATGGGCGAGGTCCTTGAGGTAGCGTGGGTGCTTGCGGACGGAATGCGGCCAGGTGAACTCGGGGAAGCGAACTGGGATGGCGTCGTGGAAAATAGCGGCAGTGCGTGCCGGACAGCTCTGGATGAAGTTCGCAAACCTAGGCCGATCCTCTTCCGCAAAGAGGTCGGGGATGAGCAGGGTATCGCTGGTCGAAAAATGGACTAAATCCCTGCCGGACTCATAGCGTGCACGGCGTGTGCTCCAGACGATGGGGATCAGTGTGGTCTCGGCTTCTAGCGCACGGCGGAGCGCCGAGGCGACACGCTGGAGGCCAGACTTGGTTTTGGAGCCGATGCTGTTCGTAACGTCGTAGTAAAGCATGGTGAAAAAAAAGAAGGTCTGGGTATCGCATACCCAGACCTTTGTGTAAAAGCTATTTCCGGAGTCCTCAGGGAGCGGGGTTAATGATAACCATGTCGTTGAATTCGACTGCTGCGGTGCGCATGTTGACTTTGATCGAGGAAGGCACGCGCTCGACGTCATCCAGGAAATTGATGAAGAGGGTCGTTGGCAGCACGACGGATTTAAAGCCAGCCGTGGGAACCTCAATGTTGACTTGTCCGCGGCGCAGTGTGCGCACGGCTCCCTCGAAGATGCCAAACCCGGCAAACTCTGCGCCATCGTCGCCAGTGATTAGATCAATCTGGAGATTTGCTACGAGGGCGTAGCGGCCGCCGCCAGAAGAGTTGTCACCCGCATATTCACTTACAGGCGTGAAGGTAAAGCGGTCTTCAATCAGATAAAGTATGCGGCTACGCAGGCTGGCGTCCCAGAACTCGATGCCAAACAGCTCGAGCTCAACTTCAGGATCTTCGGGATCAATCGCCCCAAAATCAAAAAGAATAAACCGGGCGCTACGGAGTTCCTGAGTGCTCAGGTTGAGGCCTTCATCGTCGGCGATAATCTCAATCAAATCGCGCTGGCTGATACGCACGGTGCGATAGGATTTTCCAGTGATGTTATCTGTCGTAGCTTTGCCCGTGATGGTGACGGTCTGCTTGCCGACAATGATTGCCTGTGTTGATGTGCCTGCCAACAAGGCGACAGCCAGAGTGAGAATAGGGAAAAGTTTCATGGTTGATATGGTTAGATGCGCGAACGGTTGTGTATATGACTGACGGAATCGAGCATAAAAAAGGCCCAGGCAATCATGCCCGGGCCTTTTGGAAATCTAAACGAGGTTTTTTACGCTTCGTCGTTTACGATGATCAGGTTGTCGGTGTCGACAACTTGAGCGCGGAGCGTGAGGCTGAGCGAACCAGGGATGTCTTCGAACTCGTCAAATGCTTCTACGAAGAGAACTGCTGGGA
>NZ_BMXG01000030.1 GCF_014651635.1 Cerasicoccus arenae
CACCCCCCGCCGTCGAAAACCCAACTGAGCCAGACCATGCGGAGTTGCTTCAATTTCTCGCACAGTTGCAAGAAAAGGGACGTTTTGTGGATTTTGTCATGGACGACGTTACGTCCTACAGCGATGCCCAAGTAGGCGCAGCCGCCCGCGTCGTGCATCAGGGTTGTCAGACAGTCATGAAGGAGGCGCTTAGCGTGGAATCGGTCACGAACTCTGCGGAAAATAGCAATATTACGCTGGAGCCGGGTTACGCTGTCGGCGACTACCGTCTTGTGGGTAAAGTGACAGGCCAACCGCCTTATACGGGAGTTTTGCGTCACAAAGGCTGGCGTGCAACGGCCTTTAAACTGCCGCGCATGGTTGCTGCCAAAGATGGTGCGTTGCCGCCCATTGCCCCTGCACAAGTTGAGCTGAAATAGTTTGGTTGCTGTTCGTTGCCCCTCAGACCCACCACCTATTTTTGCCATGAACGAAACGCATTGCCTTGGAATTGATTTGGGCACGAGTAACTCCGCGCTTACGCTGGCTTCGCTGGATGAGCGTGTACTGTCGGTGTTGCCGGTCACGCAGGCTTTTGGGCCGCACAGTGTTGGCGAGCAGGCTGGTTTGCCGTCCGCGCTTTATTTACCGAACGAGGGTGAGTTCGAAGACGACGCTTTCAGCGTGCCGGGACTGGATTCGACTAAGCCGGGCTTTGTTGGTCGGTTTGCGCGGGAGCATGGTGCCCAGTCGCCGGATCGCTTGGTGACCTCGGCCAAGAGCTGGCTCTGCCATGGGCAGATTGACCATCGACAGCCGATTCTTCCTTGGGGCTCTATCAGTGTGCCGACGGAGCAAAAAGTTTCGCCGCTGACCGCTACACAGCGCTATCTGGAAGTGCTTAAGGCAAGTGTTGCGCCTCTGGAAAGCACACAGGTTGTGCTGACGGTGCCTGCGTCGTTTGATGAAGCTGCTCGCCAATTGACATTGGAAGCCGCACAGGCGGCTGGTCTGGGTGATGTGATTTTAATGGAAGAGCCGCAGGCGGCGTTTTACGCTTGGCTGGAAAAAATGGGCGGTGACTGGCGTAGCCATGTGAAACCGGGCGATTTGGTTCTCGTCTGTGATGTGGGTGGCGGCACCTCAGATTTTAGCCTGATTGCAGTTTCCGACTCTGGCGGAGAATTGCAGTTAGAGCGTGTGAGCGTGGGCGAGCACATTCTGCTGGGAGGCGATAACCTCGACCTTGCATTGGCCTTTGCGTTGCGGGCGCAGATCGAAGCCGAGGGCGCATCGATTGACGACTGGCAGTTCTTGGCATTGATTCATTCCGCGCGCGTTGGCAAAGAGCAGTTGTTTTCTGACTTGTCGCTGCCTGAAGTTCCGATCGCTGTTCCCTCACGTGGGTCATCGCTTTTCGCGGGCACGGTGAGCACGACGTTGGGGCGTGATTTGCTGGAGCAAATTGCACTGCAAGGCTTCCTGCCACTGACGGCACCGAGTGACATGCCGCAGACCAAGGCAGCGGGCGGCTTGAAGGAATTTGGGTTGGACTACGCAGCTGATCCCGTGCTGAGCAAGCACCTCGCCCGCTTTCTGAAGCGGAGTTTGGACAACGTACGCTCTAGTGAGACACTGTCCGCTCAATTGTCCGCCGAAGCCTTGTCGGGCGAATTGCTCGCGCCGTCAGCGGTACTTTTTAATGGCGGCTTTTTCAATGCGGATCCCGCTCGCGCCCGCGTGCTCGAACTGTTGCGTTCATGGTCGAGTGCTGAGGTCCGCGAGCTTGCAGGGAGCGATTACGCGTTAGCAGTTGCGCAAGGTGCCTGCTATTATGGACTGAGCAAACTCTCAGGCAAGGGCGTGCGCATTAAAGCGGGCGCTTCGCGAAGCTACTACCTTGGCCTTGAGACAACGATGATGGCGATCCCAGGATTCAAGCCACCGGTCAAGGGCATATGCGTCGTTCCACAAGGCATGGAGGAGGGGACCGAGGCCGTGTTGGGTGATCAAGAATTTGGCCTTGTACTCGGGCAGGAGGTGAGCTTCCGCTTCTTCAGTTCCACTGCTCGCGCTGGTGATGCTGTAGGGACAGTGTTGCCCAATGCTGAAAAGGAACTGGAAGAAACCGCCGCTGTGCAAACCGTGCTGGAACCGGTTGAAGGGCTTACTGCTGGCGAAGCGATTCCGGTGAAACTCCACAGTTGCGTGACCGAAGTGGGCGCCTTGGAGCTATGGATGCAGCACACGCGCTCCGATGCCCGTTGGAAACTGGAGTTTTCCGTGCGCACGGAATAGCATTGCCAGCGTGAAATTCCTAACTGTGTTTAGCTAACCCATGCCTTTGTTTTATCATAATAGCGTCAAGCCGACTCGCTACATGTTGGTTAGCTATAAGTGTCTATACAGCCAGTTTAATTCTTCCGGTGAGTGGAAGTATTTGGGGGAATATGTAACACCGCGCCTTTTCCTGCATGCGATGGTTCGAAAGCCTGGATCGGCTAAAATTATTTTGCGGAATCCATATGATCGCACTGTTTCGTGTTTCAAGGACAAGTATCGCAAGCAACCGACACGGATTAAGGAGTCGAATTTTTATTGGCAGGAATGTCACCACGTTGTCTTCGAGCGCTTGGGGGTTGCATTAGACGCCAGTGACGAGGCGAAGACGGAGGCTTTATTGGCCTTTAGCTTCAAGGACTTTATTCAATTACTGCCAGAGATCTACCACTTGGATAGTCATTTTCATCCGCAGCATTGGCTCATGCAGATTCACTGGAAAGGGCGGCGATTTGGCCAATGGCCCAAGTGCGAGATTTTATTTATGGAGCAATTAGAGACTATTGGTCAACTACCCGGATTAAATTTGGGAAAGCGCATCAACAGCACGGGTCATGTGCAGACTGATTTTGAATTTGATGAGGAATCGAAAGCCATCGTTCATCAGTTGTATCGCAAAGATTTCGAATTGGGATCCTATCCTGTATAGGGCTTGGTGCTGGAGCAAAAGGCGTTTCTGATTTATGGCTGCCCGTTACAGTATTGGAATAGATTTAGGCACGAGTAATTGTGCGCTCGCATATGTGGACACAACGGCTGCATCGCCATCTACGCAGTTGCTCAATGTGCCACAATACGAGGCGCTGGGCCAGTGGCGGGAGGACCCTGTGCTGCCGTCGTTCTGCTATTTTCTAACTGATGACGAAGCGCGTGAGCTGCATCCCGACGGAGCAGTTGAGGGAGAGCTTGCTGGGTGGTCGCATACGCGTGTCGTCGGACAGTGGGCACGGGAGATGGCGTCGCTTTCCCCGGAGCGTGTGGCGTATTCGGCGAAGTCTTGGCTCTGCCATCGAGGCGTTGACCGTGAAAGCAAATTACTGCCTTGGCAGTCGACGGTGTTGCCGGTTGATCGCAAACTTTCGCCAGTGGACGTCTCCGCTGCCTACCTCAGTTATTTGCGTGTCGTGTGGGATCGGCAGATGGCGGGCAAGGACAAGACCGCACGCTTTGACCGCCAAGACATTGTTATTACTGTTCCGGCTTCATTTGATGCAGATGCGCAACGGCTCACATTGGAAGCTGCGGAACGTGCGGGTTATCCTGCATCCACGCGACTCCTTGAAGAGCCGCAGGCAGCGTTTTACGCTTGGCTGGAGCGGCATCCGGGAGCGTCGGAATTGGCGACAGCCTTTCCACAGTTAAATGAGCGTCCCGAGCTAGTGCTGGTGTGTGATATTGGCGGTGGCACGTCAGACTTCAGTCTGTTTGAAGTGACTGCATCGGAGGGCGATGAGCATCCGTCGATTCGGCGACTGGCGGTTAGTGAGCATATTCTGCTGGGAGGCGATAACCTCGACTTGGCGCTGGCGAAAATGGTGGAGCCGCAATTAGCTGACGGAGGAACTTTATCTACCAGCGCTTGGGCGCAACTACTTTCGCAATGCCGCACATTGAAGGAGTGGGTATTAGCGGACCCCGCGCCAGACCCTGCCAAATTACTTCGTGTGTCGGTGACTGATGGCGGATCGAGTCTGTTTGCATCCGCTCGGAGCGCAGAGGTTTCGCAAGGAGAATTGTTGACGCTGATGCTGGATGGGTTTTTCCCCGAATGCCCGGTGGATGCCCGACCCGCGCAAGAGCGGACAGGCTTACGCGAACTAGGGCTGCCCTATGCGCAGGACTCGGCGATTACGCGGCACTTGGCTGGCTTCCTGCGGGGCCGGCGGGTGGATGCGCTACTCTTCAACGGCGGGACGGTGGCTTCGTCTCTTTTACGCGAACGCTTGTGCGCGCAAGCGGCGGTCTGGCAGGATAACGCGGAGCCGGGGATGCTGGCCAATGACGAACCACACTTGGCGGTAGCGCGGGGTGCGGCTTTTTATCGATTTAGTGAGCGGCAGGCTGCGGGCTTGACGATTACGGGAGGCAGTGGGCACGCCATTTATTTGGAGATTCAGGGTGCAGCGCCGAAAAAGCGTCGCGGTAAAACAAAACGCAAGGATGCCCCAGTGCGCAGCGGCGTATGTATTTTGCCACAAGGCGCAGAAATCGAGGCACCAGTGCGGCTCGTGGAGCCCGAAATTCAATTGATGGTTGACCGCCCGGTGCGTTTTCAGGCCTGGACCTCTCCCTCGCGCCCCGAAGATACCGTGGGCGAGGTTGTTGATCTGGACGACGATGCATTTCACCGCCTGCCTGCGCTCACGACCTTGGCGTTGTTGCCCCCGAACGTTGAAAAACCGGAAGGCGGTAAACTCGCCGTGCACCTTATTGCGGAGCTGAATAATTTGGGGCTGTTGCAACTGGTCTGCGAAAGCGTGCGTCGGGTAGGAGACCGCCAGCGGCGTTGGTCTTTGGAATTTAATTTGCGCGAAAAACTCAATGGAGATGAGCCCATTGAGGAGACTCCTGCCGAGGACACCGGTGCGGCTACTGAGGATTTGCAGGCGGCGCAGGCGCAGATAGGACAATGTTTCGGATTACAAAGTAATTCTGAGCCGCAGAGCGAACCAGCCCGACTGATCAAGCAATTAGAGGACGTATTGCGGCTGAAGCGTAAGGACTGGAATACTGCGCTGTTGCGGGAGCTTTGGGAGCCATTGGGCGAATCCATCACCCGGCGCGACCGTTCGACGGAGCACGAGCTGGCTTGGCTGATGGCGGCGGGCTTCTGCTTACGTCCAGGCTATGGCCATCCGCTGGACCGTTACCGGATGCAGAGGCTATGGTTTTTACACGAGCTGGGGCTGGCACATGACCGGGATAAGGCGATTCGCGAACAGTTGTTCATTCTGTGGCGTCGTACGGCGGGTGGGCTTGACCGAGACCAACAGGCTGCGCTCTATCATACTTGGCGGGAACGCATTTACGACGACGCCAAGCAGGCTTATGAGCCGCTGCGCATGGCTGGTGCGCTGGAGTGGCTTCCGAGCGAGGATCGCATGGAGTTAGCAAACCATTGTCTGAAGCTGATTTTGGAACGTGCCGATAAATACTGTGATCACGCAATTTGGGCGCTTGGGAGATTGCTTACCCGGACGCCTCTTTATGCCGGGGAGGGGGCTATTCTACCTGTATCGGCGGTGACTCAGGCCTTTGATCAACTTGCTAGGCTGAGCTGGCGTGACTCGCTGGCGGGCTTGAAGACGACTTTCACGCAGGCGGCGCGCCGACTGGACAACCGTGACCATGACCTCGACGAGGCGCTTCGTGGGCGAATTGTGGCGAAGTTAACGGAGTCGGGGGCCAAAGAGGATCAGCTACGACGTGTCACGACCTTTGTCCCGATCGAAGAAAAAGACCGTCAGCAGCTCTTTGGTGAGTCCCTACCGGTTGGGCTGCATTGGTAAAGATCTGCGGCTTATAAACCGGGTTTAAGCGAGGGCTGTAACGGCGTATTGGCCAACGGCGGCAATGCTGCCGAAGTCCACATTGTCCACGGAAAAAAGCGCGACTAGCGCAATCATGGTTCCGGTGGCGAGAACCATGCCCGTGAGGAATAGCCAGAAAAGGGTGATCTTGTCGTAGATCAAGTGCATGAACCACAGGATGACTGCGAAGAATTTTATGACGGACAGCACCACAAGCATGCTCATCACCAGCCATGAGGCCCATGGCAAGAAGATGATGACGATTTCAATCCCTGTCAGGACCGCCAGGAACATCGCTAGGTTGAAGAAAGTGTGATAGCGCGCATTCTCAAGAATTGCGGCTTCTTTCCAGGTTGTGGCGTGGGACATCGTAGATGAAAGGTTAAAGTTTGAAAATAAAAGTAACTCTAAATATACTCGACCAGATAAACGACGGTGAAGATGACAATCCAGACGATGTCAACAAAGTGCCAGTAAAGGCCCGCAATTTCAACGTCGACTGCATGGCGCGGAGTGAGGCGGCCAGAGTAAGAATAGACCAGCATTGAGAACAACCAGAGCACGCCGATGGCGACGTGTGTGCCGTGCGTGCCAGTCATCACATAGAATGTGGAGCCGAAGACGCTGGTTTTCAGGTCGAGGCCGGGGACAACTTGAACCTGCTTGAATTCATTCAGTTCGAAACCGTAATTGCTGTGCTTAAAGGTTTCCTTGGCTGCCTTGGTAACCTCAGCCATTGAGGTTGGGGCGGGGGTGTGAGTGTGGGGATGAGCTTCATTGTGAGTGTCTTCCGTGTGCTTCTCTGTGGCGTGTTCGTTAGGGGCTTCAGTGTGCTCAGTGCTTTCGGCCACATGTTCTTCGGCGGCTTCGGTTTGCTCTTGAGCGGCGGTCACATCCTTTGTTTCGCTTGCTTCGGCTGGTGCCTCTGCTTCTTCTGTGGTCTCAGCCTTTTCTGAAGCATCTGTCTTACCACCGGAGTCCGCTTTAGCCGTATCGTCGCTGGCTTCTTCCTTGGGGGCTTCTTTGGCTTCTTCAATGACGGGTGGTGGAGGAATTTCGCTCAGGACGACGACTTGGGAAGCGTGTGGGTCCGTGGGATTGTAAATATACTCGCCGTAAAAAGTTTCCGGGGCATTGCCCACTTCATCGGGTAATTCGACTTCGTATTTGAAGGTGATTGGAGGATGTGCAAGATCCGCGCCTTCGGCTGGAGTGAATGACAGCAACTCAAGGCCAAATTGTTCATGGCCAAAGCCTTCCTTGGCTGCGGCTGTGTTGGCGACATCATGGAAAAGCAGTTTGTTCTTTTCATTGCCGACAATCACCTGCCCAGCGTTGCTGGAGACCTTCCAATCATACCAGCCTTGTCCGTGGTAGAAGTGTTGGAATTCATATACCTGACCAGCCAAGAAGATGAGGCCGAAGATGATTACGCCGAAGGTGTAATTACGGAAGCTCTGGATCGCTCCTTTGTGCATGGAGGACACCGCGAGGGCCATCAGAAACGAGCTCATCAGCAGGATGAAGGTCGAGAAGGATGTCAGCTCAATGTCGAACGTACCCGTAATGTTGACAGCGCCCTCTTCTGGGTGGCCGAAGGGGTAGAGCTTGCGATAGATCAGGTGCGTGGAAATCAGCGTACCGAAGAACATACAGTCCGACGCGAGAAAGAGCCACATAATGAGCTTCTTGTTCTCGATGCCGGTGTTGGTGTTCTGGTCGGCGTGAATTTCCTCCAGCAGTTGGTCGTCTAGCGGCGGGTTGGCGGAAGGCATTGGAAAGATTAAAGAAGATTAAAAATGAAAGTTGGGCCAAATGCGCGGCTTAATGAGCGGCGTGGGAGGCAGGTGCGTCATGTGGTTTGTCTGCGCCTTCTTCGTGGGGGGGCTCCAAGTGATAGCCGCCGGGGCCTTCGAGCGCCCAGAGGTAAACGCCGAGGAATACCGCGCTCAGTCCAGCGATTGCGCAATAGCCCGCGTATGGCACGCCAGCGCCCATCATGGCCATCGATACGCCAAAGAAGGCGAAACCGAAGCCACAGAGCAGAGGAAACCAGGATTGGCTTGGCATGTGGATGCCATGGCCGTCATCGGGCATATATTCAATTTTCTTGTCGCCATGCTTGTGAACCCAGAAGCAGTCGCGCGCTTGCACGATAGGTGTAGCAGCAAAGTTGTAGGCGGGAACCGGGGTAGGGGTGGACCACTCCAGCGTGCGACCGCCCCAAGGGTCGGCGTCGCACTTCTTGCCTTTAAATACGGTGTAGACGATATTGACGAAGCAGAGTAGGACGCCGATGCCCAGAATGAACGCGCCAATCGTGGCAACGAGGTTCCAGAGGTTCCAGCCCATGTCACCAAGATACGTGTGCGTGCGGCGTGGCATACCCGTCAGGCCCAAGTAGTGCATCGGGAAAAAGGTTATGTTGAATCCGGCGATCACGAGGAAAGCGGTCCAGTAACCAAGCTTCTGGTTAAGCATGCGGCCAAAGATTTTCGGAACCCAGAAATAGAGGCCAGCCAATAGACCAAGGAGCACGCCGCCGAGGAGCACGTAGTGGAAGTGAGCGACCACGAAGTAGCTATCCTGCTGCTGCGCATCGGCAGGAGCAGAGGAGTGCATGATGCCGGTGAAACCGCCAAGCATGAACATCCAGATGAAGCCCAATGAGAAAACCATAGGTACGGTGAACTTAATGCGGCCGCCCCAAAGCGTGCCCATCCAGTTAAAAATCTTAACACCCGTCGGGACGGCAATGGCCATGGTTAGCAGCGAGAAGGCGGCTGTGGCGACCTTACCGAGGCCAGTCGTAAACATGTGGTGGCTCCAAACAGCGAAGCCGAGGAAGCCGATTACAGCGCCTGAGAAAACAATGATTGGGTAGCCGAAAAGCGGCTTTTTGGAGAAAGTTGGCAGGATTTCGGATACGATGCCCATGGCTGGCAACACGAGAATATACACTTCCGGGTGACCAAAGACCCAGAATAAGTGCTGCCAAAGGATCGGTTGCCCGCCGTTCTCTGTGCGGAAAAAATTGGAGCCAAAATAGCGGTCGAACATCAGCTCAGCTAGCGCAATGGTAATTGCAGGAAACGCGAAGATGATCAGGAAACTGGTCACGAGGGTCATCCAGGTGAAGACCGGCAGGCGCATCATGGTCATCCCAGGTGCACGCATGTTGAGGATCGTCACAATGAAGTTAAACGAGGCTGCGAGCGAGGCGACGCCAAGGATTTGTAGGCCCACAATCCAGAAGTCCGTGCCAATACCAGTGTATTTATCCCCCGTCAGCGGAGCGTAGCCGAACCAACCGCCGGAAGGGGCCATGTCTGTGTGCACGAGGCCTTGGCCAAACCAGCCAACCGTATGTGCAAACTGGAAGAGCCAACTGATATTCAACACGAAAGCCCCAGCAACAAAGGTCCACAATGAAAAGGTATTGAGCCGCGGGAACGCGACGTCTCGGGCACCGATTTGGAGCGGTACGAGGAAATTAAAGAACGCAGCAGACAGCGGCATGACCCCCAAAAAAATCATCGTGGTGCCGTGCATCGTGAAGAACTGATTGTATAGCTGCGCGGTGATCAGATCATTTTGCGGCACGGACAGCTGTAGGCGGATCATCAGGGCTTCAATACCACCGATGATGAAGAATAGCAGGGCGAAGCCACCATACATGATGCCGATTTTCTTGTGGTCAACGGTGGTCACCCAGTCGATCCAGCCGGTGTGTCGATCAGGCCGTGTGAGGCCCAGCAACGACTTCTCCGGTGCCAACTGTGTTTTGTCGGCGACGGCGTGGTGGTGGGTGGTATGGACTTCGGCGGTGGCGCTGCTCATTGTCTGTATGGTGAAATTATTTGAGGGACTGCAGGTAGACCGCAACTTGTTTAAATTCTTCTGGGCTTAGCCAGCCACTGACTTTTGCAAGCTCAGCCAGCTTTTCGTCGTTATCTTCCAACGGCTTGATGATACGACGGAGGGTCATTTGGTCGGAAACAATGCTGGTCAAGGGATCGCCTGCATTGGCCTTGAGTTCGGCAAGCTGCTCGTCGGAGACTCCGGCGCTCGTCAGTTGTTTGTCAGTAATGCCGACTTTGGAAAGGTCAGCGTAGGTCAGGCCTTGATATTGCAGATCGGCGAGCCCGGCACCCATCTGGTAATACATGATGTTGTCAGGCTTATAGCGGTGGGAGTAGGCTACCCAATTCAGAAGGTTCTCTGCTTGTTTGGCCTCATCCAATCCACCGTCTTCCGTGTAATGATTGAGAATACCGGCGGCGACGGACTTGCGTTGTCCGAGCTTGGTTAGGTTTGGGCCAATAGTACCGCCCGCAGGGGAGCTGTCGATGGTATGGCAAACGATGCACTTGCCCTTGCCCATAAATACTTGTGCGCCCTTGGTAGCGTCGTCCTGAGGGAGCGATTGGGGGTCCTGGGCGTTCTGTTTCGCCCATGCGGTCCAGTTGTCCTGATTGGTGGGGTGGGGGTTCTCTGCCGTGGGTTTGGCGGTAAAGCCAGACGGGGCAGCGGCACCTTGCTTATAATCGGCGACCCACTCATTAAATTTGTCTTCGGAAACAACTTCGGCCCGGAAAAGCATGTAGGCATGAGCCGCACCACAGTATTCCGCGCACTGGCCGAAATAGTAGCCTTCTTCATCGGCCATCAACCAGAGCCAGTTCTTGCGGCCGGGGATGATGTCCACCTTGCCACCCAGTTTGGGCAACCAAAAGGAGTGGATGACGTCGCGGCCCTTCAGGTTGAACTTTACGACCTTGCCCACGGGCATCACGAACTCGTTTGCGGTCGTGAAGCCGAGCTGAGGGTATTCAAAAGCAAACCACCATTGCCAGCCGTAGACGTTGATCTCGAGCACGTTGTCTTTTTCTTCCGGTGCGAGTTCGCCTTTTATGTAAGTGCCGAGCTTGGACTCTTCGTAGTAGGGTTTATCCTCTGGGAGGCCTTGTGTGAACCAAATTGCGCGCAAGGTGGGAATCGCGATAATGACGAGTAGGAAGATCGACCCGCCGATTAGGCCGATTTCAATCATTGGATTGCCGTGGCCCTGCGAAGGCATGGGCTTGGCGTCGTCGCCAGGACGTTCGCGGAAGCGGATAACCACCCAAACCAGCGCGCCACCTACCAAAATAAAGATGCCGAGGCAGACCCAGACGGTCAGGTAAAAAAGGTCGAGCTGCTCACGTGCAACGGGCCCTTTGGGGTCTAGGCTAGACTGCGGAGTCGTGAAGCTGCACCCGGCCAGACCGAGGCTCAACGCTAGAAAGCCAGCGCGCTGAAGAAAGCGTCGAAATCGGGGTGATGTCGTCATGGATCAGTTAGTGAGCAAGAAAATCAATATTATTAAGCGCTGAAATGGCGCTCAAAACCTAACGTAATGTGCGAACAGCGACGTCAAATTCAAGCGGAATATTGCATTCGCGATATTTACCCTCTTTACTTTGCCTAATGCGTCATACCATTAGCATATCAATTTTCGCCATTTTAATTGCCTTTACAGCTTGCGGACCCCAGCCGCCCAAGGCCGAATCCCCCCCCTCCACTGCCGCCAAGACTACCAATGCCGCAGGTAAGCCCAGCACGACCTTCGAGTTGACGGCAGGAGACAATATGCGCTTCAACAAAGGTCTGATTGAAGTTCCAGCAGGCAAAGAGATTACCCTTACCCTGACCAACATTGGTAACATGCCCAAAGCGCAGATGGGGCATAATTTGGTAATATTGGACCTGAAAAGAAAACCACAGGCTTTTATGGCAGAAGCATCCTTCGCTAAGGAGACGGACTATATTCCGGCTGGGATGGATGATTGGATGATTGCCCACACGGAGCTCCTTGGCCCTGGAGAGTCGGACACCATCACCTTCACCGCGCCTAAGATACCGGGTGATTACGAGTTCCTGTGCTCATTCACTGGCCATTACGCCATTGGCATGAAGGGCATCATGCGCGTCGTGGTGGAAGTGCCATAGAGTTCAGTTGCGCAATTCTTTTTAACGCCCCATTTTTACTAGATGAATCGACGACTCTCCTTCCTCGCCTGTGCTTTGCTGGTCACATGCTCGCTGCGCCTTGCCGCAGATGAACTGCCACAGAAAATTGCCCCTGATAACGACAGCATTGCGCTCCAAGGCGCTTGGACGGACGATTTTAAGGGGTCTTGGACGGGCATAGGCTTCAAGGTCCGCACCGATGCGGACGCAATGAACATCCTGATGCAAGATTATGCCCCGGGCGGCTTACACGGCGACGCTGAGGATGATTATCGCAATAATTACCTCAACATCCGCATCGATGACGAGGTGCCGACAGCCATTGCTCTGCAAAAGGGACAGACGCGCTACGCCGTCTCTGGGTTCGATGGGAAGCCGCACACCGTCACCGTTTTCCGCCGGACGGAGCCACTGTTCAAGCCGATCCAGTTCCTTGGGTTGGAATTGCCTGTCGGTGCCCAATTATTGCCCCCCCCCCCTATGTCGGACGTTCGCCTGCAAGTTATTGGTGATTCCATCAGTTGTGGCTACGGCAATGAAACCGACGGAATTAAGGCTCCCTTCCGCCCCGCTACTGAGAACGGTGAGCTTACCTATTGGGCGATTGCTGGCCGTGAGCTTGGGGCCGATGTCCGCTGCGCCGCTTGGTCTGGCAAAGGCGTCCTGCGCGACCGTAACAACAATCTCCACGGGCAGCTCCCCGAAATCTGGCGTCAGGCCTTGCCAGAGACCGGAGAGCCTGAGCGTGCTGGCACTGCATGGGTCCCCACGATCGTCGTCATCAATCTTGGCACCAATGACTCCGCCAAGGGCATTCCGCCGAAGGACGACTATATAGCGGCCTATCAGGCCCTAATCGACGACATTCGCTCTACGGCACCGGAGGCCAAGATCTTTTGTGTGTTCGGACCCATGATTTACACTCCAAAGCATAGTGAGATCTTGGCGTATTTAAACGAGATTGCTGCGAACAATCAGCAGGTTTATGTCGTCAAGCTGACGAATGAATTTGGTATGCAGGGCGTGGGCGCTCACTGGCATCCAAACGTGAAGTCCAATCAGGCTATGGCCAAGCAGCTCCTGACCGCAATTGAGGCCACTCAGTAGGTCCGTCGGGTAAGTTTCAGGCGGATTTCATCGTTTCCGCCGGCAGCCACAGCTCTTGTTGTCTCCGCAACCCTGTGGTTTGGAGGACTTCCGCCAGCAGCGGAACAAGTAATACCCGGCTGCGAGGACGATGGCGGCGACAATGGTGACCTCAGTCATGGCTAAAATCCGAGGGCGGTTCCAATCTGGTAAACAAGGACAGAGCCGATCCACGCCATAGCAGTCATCGAGACAAAACTCGCCATTGCCCAGCGCCAGCCGAGTTCTTTGGCGATCACGGCTACCGTAGCGCCACATTGCTGACAGAGGGCAAAAAACACCATGATTGAGAAAGCCACCGCGAGCGTGAAAATCGGCTGGCCAGCATGTGGGCCATCAGGCCACTTGGCGTTCGCGAGCGTGGTTTTCAAGTCCGGTGAATCCTCGTCCACATCGCCGCCCAAGCTATAAATGACGCCTAGTGTGGAGATAATGACCTCGCGCGCAGGAAAGCTCGCCACGACGCCTACCGTGATCTTCCAGTCAAAGCCCGCTAACTCAAAGACAGGCTGGATGGTTTTGCCAATCCGCGCCATGTAGCTTTGGTTCGTGTATGCGCTGTCAATTTTGTTGCCCAGCTCGACGGACAGGGCGGAATCTGGATCAGCGAGTTCTGCTTCCACCAGATCAGCATGGCCATCGTTCGCGGCGATTTGTTGTGCGGTAAATTGCTCAGTGACCTGTGCTTCGAGCTCTACAGGGCGAGGAAAATAGAGGAGTGCCCAGACAATGATCGTGATCGCCAGAATGATTGTTCCGGCACGGCCGATGAACTCTTTTCCAGCCTGCCACATGCGGTAAAGCACGTCTTGCATGCGGGGCACACGATAGGGGGGGAGCTCTAGCAAGAAAGGCTGAGGCTTGGTCTTGACCACGTATTTCGTCAGCAGCCAGGCGGCGGGAATGGCAATCGCCAAGCCCAGGAGATGCATGGCAAAGAGGGCTAGTCCTGCAATCCTCACGCCATATCTCGGTTCCACAAAGGCTCCGATCAGGAGTACGTAGACGGGTAAACGCGCCGAGCAGCTCATCAGCGGGGCGACGAGAATCGTCACCATACGCGCCTTGGGGTCTTCGATGGTGCGAGTGGCCAAGATACCTGGGATCGCGCAGGCGTAGCTGGAGAGCATGGGTACGAAGCTTTTGCCGTTGAGGCCGCACCAGCCGAATAAGCGGTCCATCAGAAAGGCTGCACGCGCCATATAGCCAGTGTCCTCCAACAGGGAGATAAAGAAGAACAGGATCAGGATTTGCGGCAGGAAAATAACGAATGCACCAACGCCCTCGATGATGCCATCGGTCACCAGACTACCCAGAATAGGCCAAGGCTCGAGCCAACCGCCGACTACACCTTGTACGGCTCCTTTGGCGACGTCAATGAGGTCCATCAGCGGGCCAGCCCAACTATAGACGGCCTGAAAAACGACGTACATGAGCACTCCGAAAATGGTCAGGCCCCCGATGCGATGCAGCATGAGCTTGTCAATGGATTCGCTTTTCTCGCCTTTGGCTTCACCAGCCTGCTTAACGATGCCTTCGAGCAGTTTTTCCAGATGTTTGTAGCAGAGTACAGCCTCCGCCGCCATTGGGTTGAGGCCTAGCTTACGGAGTTTTTCCCGACCTATTTGGACTGCATTACGCACGGTTTCGTGTTGGCTTTCCACCCGGCGCATCACGGCTGAGCCTGCGTCAAAGAGCATGCGGCGGACCTCTAGCTCTGTCAGGGCGACGGTGGTGTGGCCCTTGGCGGCGATTTGAATCTCTTTGACGGCCTCGTCGACTTCCTCCGGCCAGATCATTGGCGCAATGCAGCGTTCCTGCTGAATGGCGTTGGAAATGGCTTCTCTGAGCTCACTAACGCCGGTGCTTTTGCGGGCTACGGTGGCGACAACTGGCACGCCCAAGCGTTTTTCTAGTTCGTCTACATCGATGGTCTGTCCGCGTGCTTCGAGGGAGTCCCAGAGGTTGAGCGCAATGACCATGGGGATGCCGAGTTCGGCGATCTGCATTGCCAAGAAGAGGTTGCGCTTAAGGTTGGTTGCATCGACCACGCAGACTACGGCGTCAGGGCGTTCCATGCCGGGCAGGTGCCCGCTAAGGACGTCCACGGCCACGCGTTCATCAAGGGAGCTGGCGGCGAGGCTGTAGGCACCAGGCAAGTCAATGAGAGTCGCGGGGCCTTGAGCCAAGTAAACGGTGCCGAGCTTCTTTTCGACGGTGACGCCTGGGTAGTTGCCTACGCGTTGGCGCATGCCCGTCAGGCAGTTAAAGAGCGACGTTTTCCCCGTATTGGGGTTGCCGATCAACGCAATTTGCTTGGTTTGCTGAGCGGGAGGTGAAGCGATGGTTGTGGTCACAGAAATTGCGTGTCGCGCACCTAGGGGGGGGAATTAGACGGCGATCAGCTCAACCTCAACCAAGGCGGCTTCTCGTCTGCGCAGGCTGATTTTTTGTCCGCCAAAGGTAATTGCGATTGGGTCGCCAAACGGTGCAATTTGGCTCATTTCAACTTCTTGCCCAGGCAGCAGGCCAAAGTTAGCCAATCGTTGGCAGACAGCGTGGTTGAAGTTAATCGCGGTGACGCGGCAACGGCGTCCGATCTGTAATTGGTCCAAGCGCATAGCGAAATTGATTTAGCCTATCGTAGTGCCCTGAAATCGAGTCTCAAGCCCAATTGACGCCTCGTCCAAGATTTTATTCTTGGGTGGTTATTGTGGGTGCTTAGGCCGCTGGAAACCACTGATAGAGGAAAAAATAGACGAGCACGCCTGTTACGCTGACGTAATACCAGAGCGGAAAAGTCCACTTTGCCCATTTCTGATGCTTCTCATAACGGCCTTTGATGGCGTGCCATAGGGTGATGAGGATGAGGGGTACGATCACCATTGCGAGCAGCACGTGGCTGATGAGCATTGGGTAATAAATCCAGCGCCAGATACCTTCGCCAGCAAAGGACGTGTTGACCGCAACCCCAGACTGGGCCTTGAGCCACTTGTGCAATAGGTAGCAAGTCAGGAAGACCACGGACACCGTAAAGGCGCTCACCATAACGGCGCGGTGCGCGTTTTGGTTTTTAACCCGGTCGGCCTTGATTAGTAGGAAGCCAGTGGTCAGCAGCACGGTCGCCAGGCCATTGAGGGAGGCGTTGATAGCAGGTAGCGTGTGGAGGAGGTCGGTGGACATGATGATCAATCTTCGCCCAAGAAGGCAGATGTCTGTGAGGTAAAATTGCAAACTGTTTGCGTGGAAAATTACCAATGTGAAAAACAGAAGGGGGGGGTGGCGATTTTTCGGAGGGCAAAAAATGGCATTTAGGCCAATTTACATCAGGGTTTACGAGGATTTTCGGCTGATTTCCCGTTTTTTAAAACTGATACTTTTATGCTCTTTTTAGGCTCATAATGTCTCAAAAATGGAAACTACAGCAAAGTTTTGAAAAATGTGACGGCCGAAATGAGGCTTAAAAAGCAGTTAAATCGGAAACAGGCAACCATTTGGTTGCCTGTTGGGATGCAAGGGCTGCGATGCTTGGGCGAATTTGCGAAATCCGAAATTCGTTTGCTTACGGAAAAAGACCGCGCACGGCTTTGGCGTCGGCGACTTTTTTAATGCCCAACGTGAGTGCGGCTTCGCGGCGGCTGCATTTGAGTTTCTTTTTCTGATTTTCGATCTCAATTTTGGCGCGATCGAGTATCTTGTACATTTTGTTGAGGACTTCTTCGCGGGTCCAAAACAGACTTTGCAGGTCTTGAACCCACTCAAAGTAGGAGACGATTACGCCGCCGCTGTTGCAGAAAATATCGGGGATGGTGATGATGTCTTTGTTTTGCTTCAGAATGGCGTCGGCTTGGTTGGTCGTGGGGCCATTGGCGGCTTCGGCCAAGATGCGACACCGCAGCTTGGGCGCGTTGTTCTCGTCGATCACGCGTTCCAGGGCGGCGGGGACGACTACGGTGCATTCCAGAATGAGCAGGTCCTCGTTTGAAATCGAATCGCCGCCTTTCCAGCCTTTGAGCGAGCCATGTGCTTTCACGTAGGCAACCGCATCAAGGATGTTGATTCCGCCGGCGTTGTAAAATCCCCCGTAATAGTCGCTAATGGCAATGACCTTGATGCCAAACGCGTTCAGCGCAACGGCGGCCTCGGAGCCCACGTTGCCAAAGCCTTGGATCGCCACGGTAGCCTCGTCGAGCGGGATATTTAAGTCGTTTAGATAAGATTTTATGAGATAGGCGACGCCGTGGCCGGTTGCTTCGCGTCGTCCTTCCGAGCCGCCCAAGCTCACGGGTTTGCCGGTCACGATGGCCGGCACGGAGTTACCTACGTGGTTCGCATAGGTGTCCATCATCCAAGCCATGACTTGCTCGTTCGTGCCAACATCGGGTGCCATAATGTCGGTGTTCGGGCCAACGAAGGAAATCATCTCCTGCATGTAACGGCGAGAGAGGCGCTCCAGTTCGCCAAAGGACAAATCGCGCGTGTCAACGCAAACGCCGCCCTTGGCCCCGCCGTAAGGCAGGCCCGTCAACGCGCATTTCCAACTCATCCACATGGAGAGCGCTGCGACCTCGCCCAGTGTGACTGCTGGGTGGAAACGAAGCCCGCCCTTGGTTGGCCCCATCGAGAGGTGGTGCTGCACGCGATAGCCTTCAAATACACGTACCTCGCCGGAGTCCATTCGGATCGGGCACATGACCGCCATGCAGCGTTTCGGGTATTTCGTGCGCTCATAAAGCGAGGGATCGAGCCCCAGCAAATCGGCCGCAATGTCAAACTGACGGCACGCCATATCAAAGACTTCAGACTTATAAATTTGGGGTTGCATGCATCAAATATACTCCGCCCCGTACACAAAGCAAATCCCTAAACCAGCGTCCCGCTGGACCGAGAGTTTTGCGCACTGCGCAAAAGAGGCGCGGAGCGGCAGTGAGGTGGGAAACTGAAGGTGGAGCCCGGTGTCCCTACCGGGCCGTTTCATCCTGCTGGGGAGAGGCAGATGCCTGCCCGGTAGGGACACCGGGCTCCACCCTTGGAGTGGCGATTCGTTTAGCTGAGTTGTCGTTTACTATCCGTTGCCAAAGTTAGCGCTGGCGCGGGGCTGCGCCAGCGCTAACTTTGTTATCATGCCTGCTGAATAGACTCAATAGATTCTCGCTTGATTGAATTAGTAAACATGTAAGAATTGTCTAGGTGTCTAGTTGTTGGTTGTTTAATACCCGAAAGATTATGAATTACTCCTTGATGTTTAGCGCCAGTTTCCTGGCCAATGACGGAAGTGCGCAGCACGTATCAGAACTTTGGGGGCAAACTGGTGAGGCTTGGGTCCCCGGTGGGCGTTTGCCTGATTTTTCATTTGCTGGTTATCACTTTGGAGAGGACCCGCTGCCAGAGGTGGAAGTCGTCTGCTCGGTCAAGGATTTTGGGGCCGTGGGAGACGGGGTGCATGATGACACTCAGGCCTTCAAAGATGCCATTGCGCAGACCGAGTCTGGCGCGATTTTCGTGCCGCCGGGCCGCTATGTGATCACGGATATTTTATGGATTCGGAAGCCGAACATTGTTCTGCGTGGTGCGAGCGCGGAGCAGAGCGTGCTTTATTGTCCCACGCCACTGGAGACGATTTTGCCTGATATGAGCCAGACGACAACCGGCCGGCCCACGTCGAATTATTCGTGGAGCGGTGGGATCGTCTGGATCAAGGGTAAGTATGATGACGCAGTCATTACGCTGATTACGGCCAGCGCCCAGCGTGGCGACGCTTGGCTGGATGTGGCGTCGACGGATGGCTTAAGGGTTGGAGAGGTTGTGAAGGTCTCAGCCCACGCTGATGCGGAGAATACTTTGGTGGATTACTTGTATTCTGGTGATGCGGGTGATGTGGCCAAGATGCCTACTTTTCGGGCGGGCATGCGGGCGCGTATTAAGGCCATCGATGGCCAGCGTGTCGAGTTGGAGCGTTCGCTGAGTTTTGATGTGCGGCCCGAGTGGAATCCGTCGTTGAAGGGCGGAGGCTCATCAGTCTATGAATCGGGTGTTGAGGAGCTGGGTTTTGAGTTTCCGAACATCCCTTATGAGGGACACTTTACGGAGCCGGGCTATAACGCACTTGCGATCAATGGTGCGGTGAATTGCTGGGTGCGCAATGTGCGCATATTCAACAGCGATAGCGGTATCTTTGGCGGCGGCTATAACTGCACCTTTGATGGCGTGCTGGTCGAATCCGAGCGAGAGACTCACAAGGGAAAAACAGGGCACCACGGCCTTCAAGTGGGGCGAGACAGTGTGCTGGAGAATTTTGATATACGAACAGAGTTTATCCATGACGTTACGGTGGATGGTTTTGCCTCGGGTAACGTGATCAAGAACGGACGTGCGTTGGACATGTCGCTGGACCATCATCGGCGGGTGCCCTATCAAAACCTATTCAGCAATCTGGATTGTGGAGAGGCGTCCAACATTTGGCGTTGTGGAGGCGGTCAGTCACTGGGTAAAAATTGTGCGGCGCGGGGCACCTTTTGGCGGCTTCAGGCTAAGAATAATATTGCGCCGCCGCCGTCAGACTTTGGGCCGCCGTCGATGAATTTTGTGGGGCTGACGACTGATTCGCCTTCCGTTCTGGAGCATGATGGAATTTGGTGGGAAGCGATCCCACCGGAGGAACTCACCCCGATTGAACTGCATGCCGCGCAACTTGCCCGGCGATTGGCGACGAAGCATCAGCCGAGCATAGCGAAGTAGGCGCGTAAACGGTCAGAGAACGAAATACCTCTCGTCATGCTTCCAGCGAAACGTATGTAGCGGCAGGTGACGCGGCTTCGCTACCGAAGCGTGCCAGCGTATTCCATGGCATCCAGCTAGACAATGGCCGTTTTATTCGTAGGCTGAGCTTATCGATTTCCTGTGATGAATTTTTCTTTAAAGGCCATTTGGTTGCGGATTCTTCAGTCGTTTTGGTTGTTGCCAGCGGGGCTGGCGGTTTCGGCGATATTTGCCTCGGTGGGGCTGAACTGGCTCGACCACCGTATCAACCTGGACCCCGAGGGCGCGTTGGCTTGGTTTTCGCAGTCCCCCGAGGGTGCGCGGTCGATTTTGACGACGATTTCCGGGTCGATGATTACGGTGACCGGCGTGATCTTGTCCACTATGGTGGTCGTGTTGACGTTGGCCTCGCAGCAATACGGCCCAAGGCTGGTGAAAAACTTTATCGAAGATCGGCCCAGCCAATTTGTAATCGGGGCCTTCGCAGGGTGCTTCATTTACAGCATTATCACGCTGAAGAATATCAACTCCGGCGGGACGGAATTTGTGCCCACGTTGTCGGTTTTGTTTGCGGTGGTTTTGTCGCTAACGTGCATCGGGCTGATGATTTACTTCGTGCAGCACGTGGCGTCGGCGATCCAAGTGCAGTCGATTATGCGCCGCGTTTACCATGACTTGAATCATGCCGTCGATGAACTTTTCCCAGAGGAAATTGCGCCGGAGAAACCGTCCGCTAAACCAACCGCCGATGCCCCGCGAACGATTGGCGAAGGGGCTGAATTGACTTGCATCAGGAGCCACCGCGCAGGCTATGTCCAATATGTGCAGGATGATGATCTGATGCGGTTGGCGAAGGAGTGGGATCTAGGGGTGGAGCTAAAAGCACGCCCCGGAGATTTCGTCTATGACGGCTACGAATTGGCGAGTGTGAACTCCAAGCGTGCGCTGGACGATGATGCGCTCGGAGAGCTGCGCGGGATTTTTGTCATGGGGACGTTTCCGACCCACCAGCAGGACGCGACGTTTCCAATTCGACAAATGGAGGAAATCGCGATCCGCGCACTGTCGCCGGGTATCAACGATCCACATACGGCGGTGGAGTGCATCGACTACCTAACGTGCTCCTTTCGTAAGCTGGCTCGCCGCACGTGGCCCAAACCACAACGCTTTGACGCCGAAGGTGCGTTACGCGTGATCGCCCCGCCACGAGAGTTTGAGACGCTCTTAAGGCAGGCCTTTCAGCAAATTCATTTTTACGGCCGCCAGGATATCACCATCGTAACGCGAATTGTGGCGTCATTGAACATTATTGCGGAGGAATGCCCATCGGGTAGCGAGCGGCGTGAGACGATTGTCAAGCTGACCCGCGAGGTCATTCAGGAAAGCCAAGAGTCGCTGCCATTTGCATCGCAGCGTGAACGGATACCCGACGCAGTGTCGGCCTAGAACAACATCAATTTGAGCACGGGGAATTGTGCCCGCGTGCCGTTTAATTGCGGTGTTAGCGTTCCCAGCTGGGGTGCATTTGGCCTTGTTCGCGTTGGCCGACCGGAGTGCCGAGGATTTCCAGATAGAGGAAGGCTTCACGGGCGGCTTTGGGATCACGAAGGCGGCCCTTGATGCGGTTACTCATGCCACCAGTGAAGGTGCTGCTACTACGGCTTGGCTTGCGGCGCTTGGCACTCGAGAGGCCATACGTGCGGTCCATTTGGGCCTGAGCTTGCGCCCGGGCTTCAGCGGCTCGTTGTTCCGTGGCCGCGACGATACGTTGCTGCTCGGCAATTTCTGCCTCGTAGTTACGTTGTGGCGGCGGTGCCTCGTAGAAGCTTGGCTGAGGTTGCTCGCCCGGTCGTCCGTAGTCAATCTGCTTGCGCTGCTGGTAGGCGGGCTGCTGAGTTGGAACTGGCGGTGGCGCGGACGGAACCGGGGGCGGGCCAGAAGGCGAAGGTTGTGGTGCCTGCGGGGATTGCTCGCGGCGCGCTGCAATTTTCCGACGAATTTCCTCTTGGATGCGCTGGGTGCGTTCGTCCTCGCTAACTGGTTGTTGCTGATGACGCGGATGTTGCTGCTCACGCGGATGTTGCTGCTGATGTCGCGGCGGCGGATGGTTTTGCTGCGATGGCGGTGCCTCTCTTTGTGCGGGTGAGGTGGGTTGATTTTTTTCTTCTTTCTTACCGAAGAATTGTCCGACCGCCCACACGATGAACACAATAATGGGAACGATGATTTCGCTAAAGTCCATACGTGCTCTTTCGTTGTGTGGTTAACATTGGGTGCCTGGCCGGTTGGAATTAATCTTGTATGCGGCCTTCACCCTGATCGGGCTTGGAGATGGAATCGCGCATTTCGGTGTCGGCCTGAATATTCTGGAGGCGATAGTAGTCCATGACGCCGAGCTTGCCAGTGCGCAGGGCTTCAGAAAGGGCGAGTGGGACTTGGGCTTCGGCTTCGACGACCTTGGCCTGCATCTCCTGCACGCGTGCTTTCATTTCTTGTTCGAGGGCGACGGCGGCGGCGCGGCGGATTTCGGCTTGGGCTTGAGCCATGTTCTTGTTGGCGATGGCCTGCTCTTCCTGAAGTTTGGCACCGATGTTGGTGCCGACGTCGACGTCAGCAATGTCCACCGAAATGATTTCGAAGGCGGTGCCAGTGTCCAAACCGCGCTGAAGCACGACCTTGGAAATACGGTCCGGGTTTTCGAGCACGAACTTGTAGGTTTCGGAGGAGCCGATCGTGGTTACGATACCTTCACCGACACGGGCAATAATGGTTTCTTCCTGCGCGCTACCAACGTATTGGTCCAGATTGGAGCGAACCGTTACGCGGGCGCGGGCCTTGACCTGAATACCGTCCTTGGCGACACCGTCAATGGTTGTGCGACCAGATTCACGGGCTGGGCAGTCGATGACCTTCGGGTTAATCGAGGTGCGGACCGCTTCGAGGACACTCTTGTTGGTGCCTTTGGTGGCTAGGTCGATCGCGCAAGCGCGGTCCCAGCTCAGCTTGATGCCAGCCTTGTCGGCGGCGATGATGGCTTGGACAGTCTGGATGACGTTACCTTCGGCCAGGTAGTGCGCTTCAAGCTTGTCGGTGTCTAACCCGATGCCAGCCTTGACCGCGGTGATGCGGGCTTCGACGATCATCTTGTAGGGGACGTTACGCAGTCGCATAGCGATCAGCGTCGGGATGCCCACCTGTGCTCCGGAGAGGAGGGCCTGAATCCAGGTCCGGATGTAGGAAAGTATGATGAGGAACATCCCGATGAGGATGATGCCTAGAATGATCAGTGCTATATTTAGGAGATCCATGGCGATTTTTAACGTTGTTGGTATTTACTTAAAGGAATGGTTATCAGGAAACTTTTTTAACGACAACCCGGAAGGCGTCACGTGCGACTACTTCTACCAAGGTGCCCTTGTTGAGTAGGCCGCTTTGTGAGTAGCCTTCGTAGCTCTTGCCCGAGATCATTATCCGGCCGCTGGGGGCCATGGTGGTAAGGGCCTCGCCCTGCTGACCGATCAGGGAGTCTTCCTGTGCGGCGTTGTCGTCCCGCTGACCATAGCGAATTGCGCCACCGCTCGAACTGGAGAGGAAGAATTGTTTGCCTAGCTTGGTCTTGGGGAGCAATTGGAATTCCACGATAACCATCACCGTGATGATCACCAAGGACGCCAGAAAGACGATGGCGGCGATTTGCACGCCATATTGGGCATAGGCCACTCCGACTGCGCCCATCACTGACAAGACGCCAATGGTTCCAAGCACGCCGCCCGGTACCACGATCTCAAACGAGATCAGCAGGAGGCCGGCAATTATGAGTCCGATGATGAGGATCATGGTTATTTGCTTATGATAAGAGTGGCTGGGGCGGATTGGCTCGACGGTAGGCCTTGAAACAGGAGGACGAGTGGCCCACTGATTAGCCAAGTAAAGTATGCCGGTATAAGCATCAGTCGTCTTTCACAATCGGTCCGAATTGTACGTTGGGCAATTTCACTACGGTAGGGGCGCTTTTTAAAGCATTTAATCTGCCGATAGAGTAAACGTATTTGGGCCACATCGGAAAATGGGTAACACGCTGGATTGTTGTGGTAAAATGCTGTTCTGTTTTGGCTCCGATACTGAGCGATGAACATCGAAATTGCTCCAAATGGGACGGCGACGAGGAGTAAATGCCAGCCCCAACCCAGAAAGAGCCCAGTTCCGATAAAGCTAATGGAGGCAATCAACGCGATAGTATGTAGCCACGACCAGTCATATTTATGCTCTTCAAAATCAGTGGCGAATTCGGCGTCGGAGTGGAGTATCAACAAAGAGCGTTGAAGATAATCCCACTCTGGTTTTTGAACGTTAATCAGGTGATCTTTACAGTCATCGTAGAAGTACCAACAGGATAAGATGATTTCGCTCAAGGTTTTATCATCTGTTACGATTTTGAAGAGGCGATCATCAAATTCAAACGCCGTGATCCTGTCATCAAGAAATGCTTCGATGGCTTTAATTACTTGCTGCCTGGATTTTCGATCAACCATTAGACGTAAATTTGTTTGTTTACACGCTTCGCACAACGAGGGAAAAGTCCCGCTGCTCAACGACTTCGATGCGGTCACCGCGTTCGATGGCGCCGATGAGGACGCGGGCTTGGAAGCGCCGTCCGTTAATTTCCACTTGGCCGCCGGGATGGAGGTCGGTCACGGCTTGGCCGCGAGTACCGGGTGCGGGGAGCGCGTTGTCGCCGCCTTCGGCATAGTCGATGGAGCGCCCGCCTCCGGTAATGGAGGGAGAGGTATCGCCGACTTCAGTGCTCAAGACGATGGCGCGCTTCATGGGGGATTCCGGCAGGTAGCGCAGGATGGCGAGTGCTGCGCCAAAGGCAAGGCCTAGGCCCAGAATGAGTTGGCCGATGGGAGCGTAGAAAAGCTCAGGTGCCAGCTCGAAGCCTTTGCTACCTTTGGGCCAGATATCGGCCATGGTCCAGATCAGTGAGCCGAGGACGAGGATGCCGCCCGCCAAGCCCGCAATCAGGGTGCCGGGCACGAGGAATATCTCTACTGCGATTAGGATGACGCCGATAATAAAGAAAAGCAGTGGTTCATTGCCCGCCATGCCGGCAAAGTAATTACTGGCGAAGACGACGAGCAGGAGGCAGATGCCACCGATGCCGAAGACACCGAAACCGGGCGTTTTCATTTCGATGAAAAGAAGCAAGACACCCGCACCCATGAGGAGGGGGGCAATGTTCTGGAACCACTTCGCGAATTCTTCGCTCCAGGTGACTTCAAACTGTTTGATGTGGTAATTGCCCGCGCCGTATTTCTGGGTGAGCAGGTCTTCGATATCCGTAGCGATGCCCTCAGCGAGCAAGGGCTCGGCTGGGTCGCCGTAGTAAGCAGTCGCTTCTTTGGCGGTCAGGGAGAGTAATTCGCCGGGCTCCTTGAGGACCACGCCGTTGATTTCGAACTCAAAATCGCTGTCCATCATTGCGCGCTGTACATCAGCACGGTAACGATTTTCACCCGACAATGCCCGCACTTTGCCGCGCAGGTAGCTGTCGATTTTTTCCTTCATGGTGTCCTGAATATCCTCACCGCCACCGGAGACGACGGCTGCCGCGCCCATGACGCCATTGGGGGCGAACCAGATATCATCGGTTGCGATGGAAATATAGGAACCGGCCGAAATGGCGTCAGGGTTCACGTAGGTGATTGTTGTACCCTCAAAGTAATCCAGCGCTTCCATCATTTCCAGAGTCACGCCGAGCGCGCCACCGGGTGTATCCATATCGAGCAAGATCACTTCTACGCCGTTGGCAATGGCTTCCTTGAGCGCGCGCTTGAGGATGAAAAGCTGTGGCTCGGTAATCGCCCCCTCAATCGGCACCACGTAGACGTCCCAACCGCCTTCAGGTGGTTCGGGGATGACGCGTGGGGCTGGCTGTGGGGCCTCTTCGACGTCGGCCTCTTTGGGCGTTTCTTCGTTGGCCTCGGTGGTTGCATCAACTGCGGATTCAGTGAGGACCTCGCTGTCTTCCGCCGGCTGGTTTTCATCGACGCGTGAGGCGATGAGTGGCAACGCCGCGGCGCAGGCGATCAGGATAACGCCTAAAATTGCAGACCATGTATGTTGGCGGTTCATTATTTTCATTATTTTACAACGAAGCGGCAGGTCGATACAATTACAATGAACGCCGCGTTTTGGAATCGACAAGAGACAGGATTTTGCAGCGGATTGTTCATTAGCACTGGTAAAATAGCCGACATTGGCTCACGTTCAAATCTATGGAAATAATCGATCTGCAAGGCCACCCAATTCGTAAATGGACAATTGGGGCATCGACTTTTCTGGCTTATCCCGAGGCCGGCGCTCGCCTGATGAACTGGCACCTGCAAATGGCCGATGGTTCCTTTCGCGACGTCATCCACTGGCCGGAGAACGCCAATTTAGACGAGATTGCCCATGTTCGCGGCGGCAACCCGGTTTTGTTTCCATTTTCAGCGCGGACCTTCTGCGACGGCGAGCTGGGCTTCTGGAAAGGGCCTGACGGTGTGCGCCGCCCCATGGCCCAGCACGGCTATGCGCGACAGGGGAAATTTCGCTTGGAGTCCGCGCACGACAAGGGTTTCCTGGCGAAGTTTATCCCCGATGAAGCCGCCCGCGAGGCCTACCCGTTTGATTACGATTTTTCCGTCCGCTACCGCTTCGAGCAGCTCGCGTTTTACGTGGATTTCGAGCTGAAGAATCTTGGTAAAGAGCCGCTGCCGTGGAGTGCGGGCCATCACTTCTATTTCGCGATGCCGTGGCACGAAGACCTTGGGCGCAAGGACTACATGCTCACCACCGGAGCCAAGAAGGCCTTCCACCAAGAGCCCAACGGCAAACTTGCGCTGGTTAAGGATTTCCCCGACCCAGCGAATTTTGGCGATCCGGCGATTGTCGATTTGATCCGCACCAAGCTCAAGACGAACGAAATCCGTTTTGGCCCCAAGGGGGGGGAGGAAGACATTGTGATCAAGGCTGGAGATACCTCCCGCCCGGACCCTTGGATGACCGTGGTCACCTGGACTCTGGAGGACAGCAGCCCGTTTTTCTGCGTGGAACCTTGGATGGGCCCGCCGAACAGTCCGGAAATCAAAAACGGCCTGCATTTCGTCTCCCCCGGCAAGAGCGAGGTGTTTTCGGTCGCGGTTTCGCTGGGCTAGGGAGCTATGGTGAAGATATCGGGTGCCGTTTTTTTGAGATACCAGACGTAGGGGCCCTCAAGTGGACTGCCCTCGATTATCTCCAGTGGCTTATAAACGAGTTCAATGTAATCGAAGCCCCAGTCATAGAGTACGCACAGCCTAATGGCAAAGGGAAACGAGAGCAAGTAGATCAATAGTGCGGCGAAGACTGTGATAATGCCGATGGCGGAGTATTGTCCGGCGGTGCGCTTGCTGTCGTCCTTGTCGGCCATGTTGTTTAGTTATTTATCACTAGTTGGGGCGTCAACTTAAACAACATCTACGTAGCGATGCTGTTAAAACCGCGCCGCATCAGATTTCCTTACTGACAAGATTAGAGATACGTGGAGTATGGCGCTACAATGCGCATTATCGCTCACCGCGGGGCCTCTGGCTCCGCACCTGAAAATACCATGGCCGCGATTAACCGTGCTTGGGAATTAGGCGCGGATGGTGTGGAGGTGGATGTCCACCTGACTAAAGACCACGTGCCCGTCGTGATTCACGACCCCGATACGGAGCGCGTTGCGGGGCAAAAATTGGTCGTCGAGCAGTCGACTTACGAGGAGCTTTGCCAACTGGATGTGGGTTCGTGGAAAGGCTCGGAGTTTGCAGGGGAGCGTATCCCACGCTTGGCCGATGTACTGCACTCGATGCCAGCGCGAAAGAATTTCTTCGTCGAGGTCAAGGATGTCTCAGGGCAGGCTTTAGCAAAGGCGTTGGAGCCGATTTTCCGTGATAACCCGCAGTTCGTCACCGAGCGTCAGGTATTCCTGATGAGCTTTTACCCGGATGCGCTTTGGTCGATCGCGGCGCGTTTTCCCGACCTGACTTTGCTGCTGCTGTTGGACAACCTGAACCGGCTTCCGCGCAAGATTCCGAAACGCCTGCCAGCCGACAGCTTGCCGGTGCACGGGTTGGGGCTCTCGAATCAGCTGGATTTGGATGACAAGCGTCGTGAGCAGCTTATTGCCGCGGGGGCGATTATGAATGTCTGGACGGTAAACGATCCGGCTGACCTAGGGAAATGGGACGCGGCGGGTTTTGACTTTCTAACGACGGATTCCCCGGAATTGTTTGTTGGGCGGAATATCGCGCAGCAATAACGACTACGGGGGGGATTAAAAATCGCGTCCCTTGACGAAGCGTTCTCGGGGGGGGGGGGCGTCGGTGGCTTGCCCGGTCATCGCAGCGTGCCAAGCGCGGCAGAGCACGGGTGGATCCATGGCGGCGAGCTGGTCGGCGAATGATAGGGGGGGGGTGCGTAGCTTGCTGATCAGCGGATGCAGGTCGAGGGTCAGGTCGAGCGGGCGGTCATCGCTGGCTTCGATGGGTTCGATTAAATCTTCGGGCAGGTCGAAATGTTTTAGGATGCGCTGGCCGATTTCGTAGCGGCTCAGGCGGTCTTGACCCGCCCAATGAAAGAGCCCGTGCAGGCTGGGGCGTTCGCAGAGCTCGGCCAAGACTTCAGCGAGGTTGTCTACTCCGAGGGGTTGACGTAACTCATTGGTGTAGAGTGGTGTGCGTTTGCCTTCGGCCCATTGTTTGAACAGTTTTTCGTGGAGGGAACGTTCGCCGCCGGGGCTGTTGCCGGTGATGATGGCGATGCGCAACACGGTCGCGAAGGTCTTGCCAAACTTGAGGACTTCGCGCTCGGCGAGCATCTTGGTCTGGCCGTAGAGATTGCGCGGGTTGGGCGCATCGGTTGAGCGATAAGGCCCCTGCGAGCCGTCGAACACCATGTCCGTGGACAGGTGGTAAAAGCGCGCGCTCAGGTGGTTGGCCAGCATGGCGAGGTGGCGGGGGAGGGCGACGTTGATTTTCTCCGCCTTGGTCGGGTCGGCCTCGACCGCGGCGGGGCTGGAAATGGCCGCGCAGTTGACAATGATATCGGGGAATTCTTCGAGGATGAGCGCCTCGATTGCGGCGGTCTCGGACAGGTCGATTTGGCGGCTGCGGGCACCGGGGGGGAGGGTGGCTTCGCGTGTGCCCGACACGGCGATCAGCTCATGCCGACGCCGTGCTGCTTCCTTTAGGAAGGCGTTGCCGACGAGGCCGCTGGCTCCAGTGACGATGATTTTCATGGGGCAACTTTTTATCCGTGGTATTTAGTGGCGGAGACCTTAGGCCATGCTTGGCATGGGCACTTCGACATCGACCTCGGCATCGTAGTCGACGCCTTCTACGCCAAATCCGAAGAGGCGGAGGAAGTCCTTTTGGTAGCTGGCAAAGTCGGTGTCGGTCATGAGGTTGTCGGAGGTAATGTCACCCCAGACGGCCTTGACGGCTTCCTGAATGTCTTCTCGCATTTCCCAATCATCGACGCGGATCAGGGATCGGTCATCAATGATGGGGCCACCGTCCACGTAAATTTTTTCGCGCATCATGCGGTCCATCTGTTCAATGCAACCTTCGTGGAGGCCCTTTTCTTTCATGATCTTAAAGAGGATCGCGATGTAAAGAGGGACGACGGGAATGGCCGAGCTGGCCTGAGTGACGACGGCTTTGTTGACCGAGACATAGGCGTTGAAGCCCAGTGTGCGGAGTCCGTTGGCGGTCAGTTCGAGGTGTTCCTTGGCCTTGCCAATGGTGCCTTCGCGGTAGATGGGGAAGGTGACTTCTGGCCCGATGTAGGAATAGGCGATGGTCTTGGCGTCGGGTGCGAGGGCGTCGGCGGCTTTGAGGGCGTTCATCCAGAGCGTCCAGTCTTCGCCCCCCATCACCTTGATGGTGTTTTCGACGTCGTCGCCACTGGAGGCTTCCAGCGAGACATCGGTCACGAGGCCCTTATCGGTGTCAACCGACTTGGCGGAGAATGGCTTACCGATGGGCTTGAGCGTGCTCTTAAAGACTTCGCCGGTGGCGGGATCGGTGCGGCGGGGGGAGGCCAGGCTGTAAATGACCAGATCGACTTGGCCAAGGTCAGCCTTGAGGGTATCAATGGTCTGCTGGCGAATTTCGTTGGAAAAGGCGTCACCGTTGATGCTTTTGGCGTAGAGGCCAGCGGCGTGCGCGGCATTCTCGAAAGCGACGGAGTTATACCAGCCAGCGGAGGCGGGGCGGCCCTTGTCACTGGGGCGCTCAAAGAAAACGCCCAGCGTGGCGGCGTCTCCGCCAAATGCGGCGGCAATGCGGGAGGAGAGGCCGTAGCCCGTGGACGAGCCAATCACGAGGACCTTCTTGGGGGCACCGGAAACGGGGCCTTGGGCCTTAACGTAGTCAATTTGCTCTTGGACGTTTTTTGCGCATCCGGTTGGGTGGGCAGTTACGCAGACGAATCCGCGGACTCGAGGTTTTACGGTAGTAAGTGTCATGATTTTTCGGGGATTAAAATGGCGGGAAGGGAAAGTTTAAAGTTTAAAGGTGAAGAATCCAAAGCGGAGTCTTGGGGGCATGGGCAGAGAATACCACGGTTTTTTCAACTCTGCAATGGCTCGGCTGGCTTGGTTGGCTCCACTGGTTCAGTTGGTTGGGTTGGATAAAAATCAGCCCGATTTTTTGCGCTGGGCGGCACTTTGATGCTAATTATTCGTGCTAAGTGTTATCTGTTAGCTTTAATTAATCGAAAAACGTGGTGACGTTTGCCGATTTATGCCTCGGCCTGAAAAATATTTCAAAAAAAACCTTTGGGCAGTTTTATCCTGTTGGCCGTGAGCCGAGCAATGCCCGGTCGGGACACTGCGTTCCACCTTTAGGCCGTAAACGTTGAACACGAGAGATCACTCTAGCATGTATGGATCGGGACAACCGAGCCCGTGCATTGAATTCCGCAGTTGCTTGCGGAATCATTGCTCATTGAACCATCATTCACTGCCCTTGGCGTGCTCCTTGAGGAACTCGGCCAGGGCTTCACCCTCGGCGGGGAGCATGTAGTTGACGATAGGCTCGTTCTTGATGGCCTCCAACGATGGAGCGGTGGGCGTGCGGCCCAAGGCTTCCTCGATGACTTCTGGGAACTTGGCGGGATGCGCCGTGGCGAGCACGATATTGGTTTTCGACTCATCAAGGTCTTTGAAAGCGCAGGCGGTGTGCGGGTCGGCTACATATTTATAACGCCCGTAAATGGATTCGATGGTCTCATGGATTTCCTTGTCGTCCATGCGGGTGGCCGAGAACGCGCTGCGGTCGAAATCTTCGAAGGTGTATTTGCCCTTGGCCTTGAACTGCTCCATTACGGTGCGAACGCGCTCGGGGTCTTGCCCGACTGAATAATAAAGGAAGCGTTCGAAATTGGAGGCGACCTGAATGTCCATCGACGGTGCGACGCTTGGCTCGACGGCGGTGACTTCGTAGTGGCCGGTGTTGAAGAGGCGGCAGAGGATGTCGTTTTGGTTGGTCGCGACGCGGAAACCCTCAATGGGCAAACCCATTTCGCGGGTCAGCCAGCCAGCGAGCACGTTGCCGAAGTTACCGGTGGGCACCACGAATTGCACGCCGCGTTTGCGGGCGTCTTCATCGAGCTGGAGCCAAGCCCAAATGTAGTAAACACACTGCGCGAGGATGCGGGCGAGGTTGATGGAATTGATCGCCGACAGGCTATAGCGGGCCTTGAGGTTGGCGTCGCCAAAGGCGTCCTTAACCATGGCCTGCGCGTCGTCAAAGCTGCCTTCAATCGCGATGGGGTAAACGTTGCGCTCGGCGGTGGTTGTCATCTGCCGCTCTTGTAGCATTGAGACGCGTCCCTGCGGATACAGGATGAAAATGCGGACGCCTTTTTTGCCAAGGAGTCCGTGAATCGCCGCGGAACCCGTATCGCCAGACGTCGCGCCGAGCACATTGATGGGGTCGCCCGTGCGCTCGATTTGCTCCTCGTAAAGATTGCCCAGAAGCTGGAGCGCGAAGTCCTTGAAGGCGAGGGTTGGGCCGTGAAACAGCTCCAGTACGCTTAGATGGCCGTCCAGCTTGACGAGGGGCGCGATTTCCTTGCGGGAGAAATTGCTATATGATGCGTCGACGATGGTGCGCAGCTTGTCCTCCAGCATGTCGGTCGCAAAGAGCTTCATGAACTCAAAGCACAGATCCGGGTAGGAGAGATCAGCCCACTGCTTGAGGCGAGGGGCAATGTTGGGCAGGGTCTTGGGCAGGTAAAGCCCGCCATCAGGCGCTAGGCCCGTCGCCACTGCTTCAGTGAAGGTCTTCTCGTCGCTTTGTCCGCGTGTGCTGATATATTTCATGCAGGAGAGAAGGCTCTTACGGTTCGCCGGATTTGTAAAGTTCGTAAGGCTAGGAGATTAAACCTGCGGCTTCTACCCATTAATATGGCGAACCTTCCAATCCCTCAAAATTGACGAGCCTTTCGAACGTAGAGGATAGCAGTAGATGAGCGCGTCGAAATCTATTGTGCTACTCCGACTTCCATGAGAAGGCATTTCAAGTTTAAGTTTCAAAATTTCAATTTTGGGTGTTCATCCCTTGGTGTGTTGGGGCTTTGTGCTGAGGTTGGTCTTCCGGTTTG
>NZ_BMXG01000031.1 GCF_014651635.1 Cerasicoccus arenae
CCCCAATGGTGATGGAGGCGGCGTTAGTCTTGCGGTGCTTAGTCGGTGTTTTGCTCATCTTGAGAAGTATCAGTTCCGGGGAAACGCCTTCTCATTCCTACTGGTTGTACAGATCTGGCTTCCAACCCTGACGAAAGACTAATTGTTCTGCAATCATTTGACGTGACAATCGTGTTCTGCCCACTTAATTTCTAGTCGTGTCGTTTACCGACGTTGTTGCCCCGCTCATCCAACCACCGTTGCCGTGGTTTAGCCTGCCTGTGGCGTTGTTTACGGCTTGGCTAATGGGGTTTGCCCGCAGCGGGCTTGGTGCTGGAGGTTTCGTGGTGTCGCCATTGATGGTGCTCGCGTTGGGTGCAAAGGATGGGCTTGCCGTGATTGCTGTGCTAATGGTGCCAGCCGCGATTATTGGTTGCTGGCAACATCGAAAGGAAGTGGAAGCTTCGTTGCTCAAGCCGCTGATTCCCTCCGCATTTCTCGGCACCATTTTGGGTGGGTTGATTCTATGGTCGCTGATTGCCTCCGGGGAGGAAAACGAGGTGCATCAGCGTATGGAGTACATTGTTGCAGGCCTCTCGTTGGTCTACGTTGCGCTCGTGTCCTTCCGTGAGCAGATCACGAAGTTTCGGGGGGGGGGCGGTCCTCCAAAAACTAATGGCATTTTCAGCGTTGGCGCACTCTTGGCCTTAAGCCAGACCGTGGCCAACTCTGGTTCACCGATGATGACCGTTTACTTTGTTCGCCAAGGCTTGAAGAAAGACCGTTTCGTCGCTGCACAGCTTTATTTCCTGCTCGTTCAAAATATACTTAAGCTAATTCCTTTCGTGGCTCTTGGCATTTTACACCTCGGGAATGCTGGGGCCGCAGTGATGCTATTTCCTATTACTTTGCTGGGGAGTTGGAGCGGGCAGCGCTTCTATGAAAAATCCACGGAAAAAAGCTACTTCGCTTGGTATATTGTTCTGCTTGTTCTGGGGTTTCTTTCCAGTGTCATCCTTATTTGGGGGCGACCAAATTTCCTCAACCTATTCTAAGGGGTTGTTTTTTAATGGAGTGACTAGTGGCCTTCGACCATATCTTCGGGCCTGTTTATACATCTCGACTGATCGCTCAAAAGCCTGGCTAGACGCGGAAGATTGCACCGAGTCTTTTACCAAGGAGTAGGTTGGCACCGATGATGGTCACGGCCAAAAAACACATGGCCCAGACGCCCAATGCGCAGGCGAGATACGGGCCGTCTCCGAGAAGGCTCATCAGCTCAAACATAGCCTTGGTGATTGGGTAGAACTCCTGCTTCACGGCGAGGATGAGGGAGTCGCTAACTTCAAGCATTGATTGAGAAAAGGCCAAGATGGCACCAGCGAGTAGGTTGGCCATGATCAGCGGTAAAGTGACCTTAAAGGCGGCCTTGACTGGCGGGCAACCGAGGTTTTGCGCAGCTTCTTCGTAAGTCTCTGATGTTTGCTGAAGTCCAGCTACGGCGCTACGCACCATAAACGGTAGTTTGCGCACCGCGTAAGCGATGATGAGTAGCCAGGTGGGGTTTTCAATGGGATTGAGAAAACCGAAGAATTTACCCTCTTGGGCCATGGTGAAGTATCCGAAGGCCATGACGAGGCCTGGGACTGCGAGGGGAAGCATTGACAAGGTGTCGAGCACACCTCGACCTGGGAGCTTGGAGCGGACGACCACGTAGGCGATGGCCAAGCCGAAGGCACCATTGAGGAGGGTCGCCACGCCCGCGTAAAAGAGGCTGTTGCGGATCGACGGTACGGTGAGTCCGTTGCTTAGTGCGAGCTCGAAGTTGTGCAGGGTCCAGCCAGTCGGTAAAATACTGTTATACCAGTCTGAGGAGAAGGAAATTAGGATGACGGCGAGGTGCGGAAGCAGCGCGATGAAGCTTACCCCTACGAACAGTGAGAGGCAAAGTGTTTGGCCTAGTGGCCCCAGTTTTTTCGCGCTGCTGGCGTGGCCAGCTTTGGCCATCATGGTGAAGGTGTTGCGGCCAAAAAGACCTTTGCCAATCAGATAAAGCACGATCGAGAAAACGAGCATCACCGTGACGAGTGCGTAGGGGAAGGGATTATTGCCTACTTCCTTGAGCCCGTCGAAAATCTGCACCGAGGTGACACGTTGGAAATTAAAAATGAGAGGAACGCCTAGCTCGGTAAAGGCCCAGATGAAGACAATTGTGCAGCCAGCGAAGAGCCCTGGGCGCATGAGGGGGAGGGTGATCTTAAAGAACTTTTTCCAGCCACGACAGCCGAGGTTTTCGGCGGCCTCCTCCATGGCTGGATCGATGTTGGCGAGTGAGGCGGCGGTGTTTAAATAGAGGATCGGGTAGAGACTGAGCGCATTGAGCACGATGATGCCCCAGAAGCGCCCGTCGGCCAGCCAGTCCATCGGCATGTCGGGATTCATCAGCCCGAGTTTGGTCAGGATGACATTGAACACGCCGTGTCGCCCCAGGATTTGCTGGATGCCAATCGCGCCGACGAAGGGGGGGAGCATAATCGGCAGCAGAGCCAGACCGAGGCAGATGGTCTTTCCGCGGAACTCGTAACGGTCGGCCACATAGGCCAATGGCAGAGCGAGAAACAGGGCGAGGATCGTTGAGAACAGCCCCATGCCGAAGGAGTTAACGAGGCCTTCCAGGTAGATCGGATTGGAGAAGACTTCGGCAAAGAACACGAGCGAGAATTCGCCATCGACGAAGAAGCCACCCTGTAAGATTTGCAGGATGGGCCAGATCAGGAAGCAGCCGAAGAAGGCGGCGCTGATTGCGTAAACCGTAAGCGAAAAACCGCGATTCATTACGCGCACAACTTGAGCAGACAAGGATTCAAAGGCGAGCCTTTCATGGAGTTTCCTTTGCGAGACGGAAAATTTCTTCAGCCTTCGAAGGGTTGCTTGGTAACGAACTCAGCTGGCGGAAACCAATGCCGTTGGGTGGCATCTTGGCCCAACGTTGTTTCTGGGCAACGAACAACGAGATGCTTATAAAAACGATCGGCTGCGTAGGGGTCGCGATGCTTTAGCCAACCACCGGCGATGCAATAGATGCGGGCGGCGTTTTCGTCGTTATTGGGGAGTAATCCGGCGGCCAGTTCGGCGAGCAGAGCGGCACGATAGCGGTAGTGGAAACGTTGGTCGGGTAGCGTGGCACTGGCCTCGATGCGTTTTATTTCCTCTTCAGAGTCTCGGTGTTGGATTTTAGTATGACGCATCTCGACGACGTTGGGGCGGTCAAAACTGCCAGAACTCCAAGCATAGTCGGGCATCAGTTCAGTGGCAAAAAGCTCTAGGCCGTAGTCCCTCGTAAGTCGGGCCGCCATCCAATATTTCTTAGCGCGCAAGTGGGGAGCTAATGCCGGGTCACTGGCTTGCTGCATGGCGTTCATATATGACTCCGCCTGAATCCGAATTAAAGGTGGAAAATACTCCAATGCTTTGTTAAAATGTTCTTCCCGCATTAGGCGACGGGCAATGAGCGATTGCGGTTCGCAAAACGGGTAGGCCATATTTTCATTTTGTGGTGGAGCGTTTCGTGCCCAAGTGATCAGTTCGTCGGTGGTGAGCACACGCTCAAGCACATAAGCAAGGTCCAACCAACTGTCGGCATTGACGAAGCAGTCGGCCGCTTCGAGGTAGGCTCCTTTATTCAGCATGAGTAGGCCAAGTTCACCCCAGGCGTGACGTGTGTCGATTCTGCTCCAGTCGGGCTGACTCTCATTGGTGTCCGCCAGTAAGGCAACTAATAGCGTGCGTCCTTCGTCGATGTGGCCATCGCGTAGCAGTATTTTACTGCGTATCCAAAGTGCGAGTGCGTCTTTTGGGTCTGCATAATCCAGCCAGAGTTTTGCTGCGGATAGGTTGTTTTGCTGATATTCCATTAGGGCGAATCGGCCCGCTTCGGATACAGTTAATAATTGGGGGCTAGGTAGCATATTCAACAAACGCTGGCGGAGATTTTGAGTGTTGGTAGCGTCGTAACGGCAGATCAGATCAGCGGTCAGAACGGCGCGGACTTGGTCGTTTTGGACTAGCTCGGCCAATTGCAATTCATCTGATGATTGCCAGATTTCGCGTGCAACAATTCTTAGGCTGGCGGCAGCATTTTCGTAACCTGCTTTCCACTGGAGGATGTAAAGGCTGACCGCTTCGGCGTAATGCTTTTGAAGGAGTTGTGCCTGGGCCTCCCACCCATAGCTGGCGGCGGCGAGGCCATGTATGTCCACAAAGCCCGAATCGACTAATTGGCGTACACGCTGATACCTTTGCGGGGCTTCAGTTTTTTGGCTTAGTCGCGCGAGCATGTACGCGGCGGGGACGGTTTGAACAGGGCGTTTCTCAGGGGGGAGTGCGAGTAGCTCATTCCAATATTGTTGCGCAGAGTTGGCATCATCCAAGTTATAGGCGAGCGCACCATTTAGATAGAGTTGGAACTCCAACGGCAAATCGTCAGGGGCTAGTTGGTCTTGAAGCGCAGCGTAGGCTCTTTGTAATTTCTCTTCATCTTTTGCTGATCGATAGGTCGAGTCAGCTGGAGCGTCGTGATCTTTCTTAATCTCGTTGAGTAAGCTGCGATACGCTTGGTATTTATTCAGAATGGACTGTTGCTCAGCTTCAGAGACGCCCGCTTGTTGTAAGGATTTGATCAGCTCGAGACTGGCGTTGGGCGCATCTTGGGTAAGAACGGCGGAGTGGGGCGCGGACTTGTCGAGCTGTTCCTTTAGCTCATATGTGAAGGTAAGTAATGGGGCGTCGAAAAAGACCCTGTCGTTGCGAACGACGTAAGGCGTGGGGATCCAGGGCCCGCATGCGATACTGGACTGGGCGACGATGAGCGTGACGGAGACAATGAGGAAAAACGGTTTTATAGTCATGGGCTTATGGAAATTTTCAGTTCAGTGGCGGGATTGATACGTAACCAGCCGACAGTCCAGCGGGTACCTTGTGGGAGACGTTCGGAATGGTTGGTTCGATGCCAGGAAAGTTCATTTTGCTGTGTCGTATCAACGATGTAGTTGCGCTGGCCATCCCAGGCTTGAGCCTTGGCGTCAGCCCATTGCACGATGACTGTCTGGGGCGGTGGGCTTGCGACAGGTGAGGTTTGAACTACCTGTATTTCTATGGATCCGTTGATCTGAGCAACGGCTTCGACTTGCCAACTTGGCTTGGAAGAATGTCCAGTAATGACGGTTTTCCACGTCACGGCATCCCAGTTAAGCAGATCGCCTACGATGGGCATGCGATACCAAATGATGCCTTGGCAATTTGGTGGCGTAGATACGCCGAGATCATGGACCACTTGGGCCATTGTTCCTGGATCGGCGCGTACGATACGATAATCCCAATTGGAATTGAGGGCTGCCGCTAAATTTTCCCCCGAGACTTCTACCAGTTTTCCCGTTGCATCAAAGGCTAGTTGATAGGCATAGGTTGGAAGCGCCAATTGGAAGGGACGATCAAAGGTCGCCGCTTGGGCGGCCCAAGCTAGGGCTTGCTCTGCATTGCAAAGTTCGATGGCGTCATCGGGATAATCTGGACGTTTAATACTATGAGCTTGAAGTACGAAATGGTCAGCCGATTTCACGAGTTCAGCAAACGCATTTGGACGAGTCATCCATGTGGGGAGTGTGGTGAGGGACAGGGATACGTTGCCCAAAGGGGCGCGTAGCTGCTTGAGCCAACTGCGGTAGCCTTCCAATTTGCTGGTGGCCGCATCGAAATCGATTTCAATTGCGAGTGGAATTAAGCCATGTCTTTGAGATTCAGCGAGAACCTTGCGGACTGTATCGAGCAGACATTGGGTTGTCTCAGCCTCGGAATTAAACGGCCCCGGATAACTGCCAACCCGGACGACTAGAGTTATGGGTAACTGCGAGCGCAAGAGCGCCTCGTAGTTAATTGCGACTGAGACGACATAATTACGATCCGAAGTTGGCGTAATTTCAGCGGCTAATACCGACAGTCCATTCAAGTCTTTTTGATGTGCGGTGATAGCTGTTTCAACGGCGGACGTCCAGTTACGCTGCCATACGTAAGCTGTCTGAGAGAAATCCTGAGTTGCCTGAGCTGAATTGCATATAGATAGTATTATAAAATATGAAAATAAAGCTATAGTCGTTTGCATCGCGTTCTGTCAGTTTTGACTCACACTAGACAAAAACATTCAATGCCAACGGTATGTTTTCTAAATAATATGGGAGGTTCTGTTGATCGGAGCCTCAGAGGGCGTTTCCAAATTCGTAGAGCATACAATTTGGCTAGCTGTTCGTTGGCCTTAGAAGTGGGAGTCTTTTATAAACGCTCCAGGAGACTCCGCCGAAGATGTAGCCGATGGCCGCAATCAAAATCCAGTCTACGTCGACGTAAACAATCAAGGCGCTGCTAATGGCGGCCCCTAAGAAGAAGGAAAACGCCATGACGATGGGGATCAGTATTTTCCAGTTCTCGATTTGATGCCCTCGCAGTTTCATGCCCAAGTGAATCCCCAAGTCAGTGAACAATCCAGTTAGGTGTGTGGTTCTGAGGATGACGCCGCGGTATCGGCTCGCCAGCGCATTCTGTGCACCACAGACAATGCTGCCTAGGCTGATGGCCACGATCGGGTGTTCATCAAAAAGAAAGTGTGCAGCAAATAGCACGAAACCAAGGCTTGATAGGATACGACCGTAGGGCATCTTGATTTCCAGTGTTGGGTGGTGGATGAGGTATCCCGATAAGGTCGCACCGGTGATAAAGCCCATCGTGGCGACCAGGACCATCAGCAGGTCTTCGACGGTGTCGTCGGTCAGCGTAAATATTCCGGATGCGATACGGGAAATGTCACCGGTTAGATGGCTAACCGACGTCCCGGTCTTGATAATGAAGCCAGCATTGAGAAATGCTGCTCCGAAGGCCAGGATACAGCCGCCGGTGATGACTTGTCTATGTGAGAGCTGATGCATTTATTGTGAGCAGTGCCCATTTAGCTCGGTACCCACTAGCACGGGGGGCATTTTTATTGAAGGTAAGAGCCTGATTCTTGGAAATCACAACCCTATTTAGGGAGATTCGATGTAGAGTCGTCAATCATCTCATTCAAGTAACCCCTAATATATGCGTGTTTTTCTCGGGAGGCATGATTGATTATTTGTTAATGCCTGTTAATGTGCTATTTATGGATTTAGATAGGAATTATTTATATGGAATAGTGGGTTCCAGACTTTAGTGAAATTGGGGTGTTTGTCTTAATTGTGTTTGGCATGTGTTCCGATCAAATTAATTGACTACTTTTTGGTTAAGTTTTACGTTTTTTATGAATTATTAAAAAAGCTATCTATTTAACCTACGCTATTCACATGATTAAGAACGTACCAACTGCATTCTGTGCTTCCTGCCTATTCGTTAGTGGCCTGTCCGCAGGTCTAATTGTCAACGGCGATATCTCTTCGGATGCATTGACTAGTCCTCAAGATGCAGCGACCTATACCTTGCAATCGAGCGAGGTCAATGCGGGCTGGGTATCATCAGACAGTGTTACCTATAATTTTAATGCACTTTCTACGGTTATCTTCCCAGGGTCGGACATTGCTTCGATACAATACGCATCCACTTCAGGAAATCCCGGAGGTTTTTATTTGGGAGAAAATGTCACGTCTCTATCTCAGTCAACATCCTGGAATTTATTCACTCTTGCGGGTGATGTCTTTGAGTTATCCATTGATGTAGCGGTGCTCGACAGTTACGTTAATAACGATACGTTGACTTATCCTATTGGAGGAGCGGTGACGGGGAACTCTGCCAATCTATCCGTTGCACTTTATGGTTTTTCGGGAGATTTAACGGCTCTCTCAAGTGCATTAGCGACCGATGCAATATCGATTGATGGCAATAATCTTGCTGCGCCAACCACAGGATTCACTGCGCTGGTGTCACCAACATCATTAAGTGCTGTCGGATCGCTCAATACTTGGGAAACTCAGAGCTTCAGCATCTCTGGGAATTATACCTATTATCTGTTCGGTTTGAGCGGTGTGTCAGGCGGTGTGCAAGGGGTAAGCATTGACAACGTAATCGTTGCCGTTCCAGAGGTGTCGACCTACATCTCTGGATTGGGCTTCATCCTTTTGGGTTGCTTTCTATATCGTCACCGTCGACTGGCAGTGAGAAAGGTGTAGGCATTGATGTCTTAGTCTTTACAATAAGCCTCGTCGGCAAGTGAAGGCCACTTTTATTGATTTAATCAATCTGTAAATGATTATGAATGCATGCGCTGCTTTCTGCATTTCCTTTATATATGCTGGAGGCTTATCAGCGGGTTTAATTGTCAATGGCGACATTTCATCCAATGCTTTAATCAAGGCAGAGGATGCGAGTAGCTATACTTTGCAATCGGGCGACTTAAATGCTGGATGGGTATCCTCAAATAGCGTTAACTTTAGTTTAAATGCTGATGCAGCCGCAAGTGTTCCTAATCCCAAAACTGCTTCTATACAGTATGCGTCTAGCTCCGGAAATCCAGGAGGTTTCTATTTAGCAGAAAAAACCGAATCCAATTTTGTGGCAACCACATGGAATCTGTTCACACTTTCGGGAACAGTAAACGAGTTATCCATTGATATTGCGGTGCTCGACAGCTTTGTGAGCAATGACTCGTCTGTTATTGCTATCCCTGACGCAGCGGTTGTAAATTCTTCAAATTTATCGTTCGTGCTTTATGGAATTTCGGGTGATTTAGCGACTGCCTTATCAACGCCTATCGGGATCGATGGCAACATCCTGAATGCTCCGAATGGTGCTGGTGGATTCACCACGCTGTTAGCACCTACTGCGATGAGCACTGTTAGTTCACTTAACACGTGGGAAACGCAGACTTTTAGCATAACTGGGAGCTACGCCTACTATCTGTTTGGAATGGCGAATAATGGCGGGGTATCAGGTAATGGAGTGCAAGGAGTTGGCATCGATAATGTGTCCATTTCCACCAGTCCGATACCCGAACCATCTATTTACATATCTGGATTGGGTTTCATCTTTCTGGGCTGCTTCCTCTATCACCGCCGCAAGGTCTCCCTTCGAACGGTTGAGTCGGTAAACCGCTAACGGTGGCCTTTAGCGCCAGTGGCGACACGCTGCTCTAGCTGATCCCAGTTATCACCGGTCACGCGAAAAGCTGCTGCGAATCCCAGTACGACGCGACCGCTTGTTGGTGTAAGCTTGATCAGGTGGAAGTCACTCATGCCGGCAAGTGTGTCGATCATGCCGCCGAATCGCGCACGAAAGGCGTCGAGTCGCATTGTGCATTCTTCGCTGTCGCGTGCGATTTCCTCGGGCTGGCAAGTGAAGGTGGCGCGTCGACGGGCAAAGATTTGAACAGCGTCCGCCTCATCTTCGATGATCATGATGCTGGCTGGGTTGCCGCCGCGCAGATTGATCGTGTGGCGTGCCATTTCGCTGACAAAAATGTAGAATGCACCTTGTTCGTCGCGGATATAGGGCACGTAGGAGGACTCAGGAGTCGGTGATTTCCCAGCCGTAGCAAGCATTAGCGAGCGCGTGTTAGCGATCAGTTTGGCAAAGTCCGCTTCAGTAGCGGCAATCGTGTTGTCGATTTCTGGCATATGCGCTACAATGACACTAAGAATTTCAGAGGAAAGACGAAAATGAGATTTAAAGTGAGGAGCAGATGCCAGACCCCGGAATGAACATTTGCTGTCATCGTGTAGCGGAGAAATAATGCGGGGACCGCAGGGAAGGCCCCTCAAAATAACCGATTGCCTTGCGGATGCTTGGCGTTATACTGCCCAAAAATATTCTACCTGTTATGCCTGACTCTGAACTATCTGCACCATTACGTCGTACACTTCTCCTCAAGATCATTTCCAACAAGGAACCACAACCAGAGGATGTGGATTCCATCATTGAGCTGACCTCCAGTAAAATCGTGGAGCTCCTGCAAGCGCAGTCGATGACGTTTTATCTGGTGCAGGGCAATAAGATCCGATTCAAATACGTTTACTATTCCCCGTCACTATGGGGTGACAATCATGCTAGGGAGAAGGAATTCCGCGAGAAGGAGACCAAGTTACTTGAACTAGAGCTGCCAGTGGGCACTGGGATCGTGGGCAAAGTGATTGAGCGCGGCGAGCCAGCATTTTTCTCCTTGTCCAAGGAAAATACCCGCCCGATGTTCAACATGTCCAAGGACACGGGTTTTGATGTCACGTCGATGGTTACCGTGCCGCTCATTGGCAGCAAATGCATTGGCGCGATTCAGCTACTCAACAAAGAGCCCGATGCGATTCACCCGGAGTTCCGCCGCGATGATCTAAAGGTGATCGAGGAGGTCGCCGAATATACCGCTCCGCTCATCCAGCGACTGATTGATCCAAAATACGAGATGCCAGATGAAAAGCTGGCTACGTACATCGCCAAATTCACTGACTCCCGTCTCGTCCTCGACAAGATGGAGCTGGAGATCGATGAAAAACTGCTCGAAGTTGTCGGTGAGGAGATCATCCGCAAGACTGGCGTGGTGCCAACCAAGCAACTGACTCCCACCAGTATTTCGGCAGTGATGGTCAACCCCTACGATTACCATTCGAGGGAAGAGTTTGAGCGAGTCACTGAGATGAGCTTGGAAGAGGTGATGGTCGCGCCGGAGTCGCTCATTAATGAGATGCTCATGGACATCTTCAAGACCACTGCCGGTCCAGAAGTAAAGGCCTCGGATGATGCTGAAATCGCAGGCTTGGTCGATGTCATTGGTGCTGAATTTGAAGGAGGCGAAGGCAAGCGGGATGGCGATCTGGAAGATGAGGACTCTGCTCCAATCATCACTTTGGCCAACCGTATCGTGGAGGATGCATACGTGCTGGGCGCGTCTGACATCCACATTGAGCCGCAGGAAAAGGACCTCATTGTCCGCTACCGTATCGATGGTGTTTGTCAGGAAAAGCTTCGCTTGCCTAAGCAGGTTTCTGGGGCGCTCTGCGCACGCTTCAAGATTATGAGTGAGCTCGACATTGCGGAGAAACGTCTCCCGCAGGACGGCCGTATTGTTTTTAAGAAATACACGAAGAAGAACATCGATATCGACCTTCGCGTGGCAACTGGCCCGATGAACTTTGGCGAGAAGATCGTCATGCGTATTCTCGATAAGTCGAAGAGCGCGTTGCCGATTACCGCTCTAGGCTTTTCTGAATACAATCTTTCGAAATACCGAGAGTGCATTCGCCAGCCCTACGGGATGATCCTGCACTGCGGGCCGACCGGTTCCGGTAAGTCGATGACGCTTTTCTCTGCCTTGCGTGAAATCGCCACGCCGGACATCAACATCCAGACGGCAGAGGACCCAATCGAATACACCATCCCGGGCATCAATCAGATGCAGATGCACAAGCAGATCGGCTTAACCTTTGCGCGCGCCCTTCGTGCTTATCTTCGTATGGACCCCGATATCATTCTAGTGGGGGAAATTCGAGACCAAGAAACTGCGGAAATCGCGGTCGAGGCCGCGCTTACCGGTCACTTGCTGCTATCCACGTTGCACACCAATGATGCACCGTCGACGGTGGCCCGTTTTACCGACATGGGTATTGAGCCGTTCATGATCTCGGCATCGATGCTGGTGGTTTGCGCACAGCGTCTACTGCGCCGTATTTGCAAGAATTGTAAGGAAGAATACATGCCAGAGGGCAATGAGTTGGAAATTATGATGCGGGCTTTGCCGAACTGGGAGCCGCACCCGATTTTCCGTGCATCCGAAGGTGGTTGTAAGGCCTGTGGCGGCAACGGCATGCGAGGTCGTGTTGGTATCCACGAACTGATGCAGAATAGCGAAGAGCTGACTAAGGCCATCAATGATCGCATGGAAACAGCCGACCTCAAGCGCATCGCCATGCGCACTGGCATGTATACGCTTCACCAGGATTCGATCCTCAAAGTGTCCGATGGGTTAACAACAATCCTTGAGGCCGTTGGCACCGTGCCGCCAGACATGATTCGCACTGAAGATCAATTGGCTGAAGAGCAGGCGCGCAAACATAATTTGGAAGAGGAACGCCTGAAAGAAGCCGCCGCGCTTGATATTACCGGTAAGGCCAAGGCCGATAGTGAAGCCGCCGCTGCTGCTGCCGAAAGTGAAGGCCTCGACATGGATGATTTCGAGATGGCCGACGAATCGGACGAGCCTGATATTGCTAAAATCGCTGAAGCTGCTGCTGCCAAAGCCGCCCAAGAAGAAGCAGCAGAAGACGACATGGCGATGCCTGATATTTCCAAAGACGATGGTAGGGAAGACACCGTTAATCCCAATAAAAAGAGCGACAAAAGTGATGAATTCGACGACTTTCTTCCGATGAAAAAGAAATAGAATTTCTTAACGAGTACGTCTAAAAAAGACTTTCGAAGGCGAAGACCAATTGACTTTTTAGACGCCCTCTACGCTCACAACTCGGAGAAATGAGCGTCCACGTTTGCCTGCCAGGAGAGCTCGGCGGCACGGGCCTTACCAGCGGTGGCCATTTCCTCACGAAGTTGAGGAGAATCGATCAGGCGGATAAAGGCGCTGGTGAGTGCGTCTTCGTCTCCCGGTTCTACGACTAGCCCGCTTTGTTCGTGGCGGACAGCCTCGGCGACGCCGCCAGTGTGATGCGCGACCACGGGGAGACCGCAGACGGCGGCTTCTAAATAGACGAGGCCAAAGCCCTCAATGCTGATACCGCTTTGTACGCTCGTCATCGCAAAGATGTCGGCGTCGGCGTATTGTTGCGGCAATTCGTCGTCTTCAACTTCGCCAACGAACTCGACCGGGATGCCTGACTCGGCGGCGGTTTTTTTGAGCTGTTCGACGTATTCACGCCCGCTTTTTACAATGGGCCCGACGATGTGGTATTCGACCTGAGAACGTTGGTCTTCGGGCATGCGAGCGAGGGCCTCAATGACATAGTGTTGGCCTTTGCGGGGGTGAATGCGCCCCACGGTGATTACTCGCACACGGGAGTAAAGACGGTCGCGTTTGCGCGAGGGCGGGTCTTCAAAATCATGACGAAGAGCGCCCGGAACGACGCGAATTTTCGATTGGTCGACCAACGGAAATTTCTGGATCAGCAGGCCGCGGTTGTATTCTGATACGACCCCGATACGATCAGCTTGGCGGAGGAGGCGGTTGAAGAGGAATTTGCGGTGCGGGAGTCGGCTGAAGCGCAAGATCTCTGTGCCGTGAAGAGTCAGAACGAGCGCCTTAGGTTTGGGCAAGCCGAGTAGCTGTGCATACATCATCGTAAAGATGGGGCCGGGCTCGGGCAGATAAAGAATGCTACGCTCAACTTCTGCTCGCTGAGTGCGGAGCTTGGTTGCCGTGGCATGACGGCAAGTCCAACCGAGGCTGCCGACATTGGCTATCGGTTGAAGCGGTAAGCAAGTCTTGCGGTCGAGCATGCCTGTGCGGTTCGAGGCCCAGACGCTGATGTCTCGACCCGTTGCCTGCACAGCGAGCGCCATTTCCTCTGCGTACGTGGCGATACCACCGCGTTTAGGGTAAAACTCGTGCGTGACTAGTAAGATGGGAGTGTCGTTAGAAGCTGACATCGTAATTGACCAAGCGAGGAAGATTGGGGAGCATAGACGGTTTATGCAATCATTGTCGCAACGCTATCGCACAGCTTTGGTTACGGGGGCCAGTACGGGGCTCGGCCGTGCCTTTGCTGAGATGCTGCTCGCAGAGGGAGTCGAGGTCTGGGCCACCAGCCGCGATGCTCAACGTCTGCCGATGCATGATCAACTGCATCCGCTCGCACTCGATCTGGCCGACGGTCGCAGTATGGAAGCCTTTCTCCGCGCAATGAACCCGCTATTTCCCGAGATAGACATCCTGATTAACAATGCGGGCAACGGCGTGTTTGGTGCCTTTGAGGAGATTGAGCCGAACGACATCGGTGAACAGCTTCGCGTGCTACTACATGGCCCGATTGCGCTTTGCCATCAGGTCTATCCGCACATGATCACCCGAGGCGGCGGTGCCATTGTCAATGTGGCTTCGTTGGCGAGGGATTTTCCATTGCCATTTTTCAGCCTCTATAACGCTGCCAAGGCGGGGATCTCGAATTTTTCCCGTAGTTTGCAGACTGAGTGCGCGGGTAGCGGGGTGTGCATTATTGATTTTCAGCCGGGTGATTACCGGACTTCGTTCAATACATCATCCAAGCGTCCTGAGGAGTTTGGAAACGAGCGCCTCACCACGGCTTGGGAAAGCATCGATAAGCACCTCCAAGCAGCACCATTGCCCGCGAAGGCTGCGAAGGATTTACTGCATGCGTTGCAAAGAGAAAAGAGCGGTGTGGTGACCAGTGGCGATTTTTTCCAAGCTGTTGTCGCGCCGTTTCTCACCCGTTTCAGCACCTGGAACCTGACCGAGCGCGTGATGCGCGCCTATTACAAATTGTGAAGATCGCGATCATTCAGGATTGGCTGCGAACTGGCGGCACCGAAAAGCACACCGTACATTTGGCAAATCGTTTTGCCATGGCCGGGCAAGAGAGCTTCGTCGTCACTTTTCGCCCGGGCGGGGCGTTGAGCAAAAATTTGAGCGCGCGCCGCATCGCCCTGCAGCCCGCTGACTCGCATTTGAACATCTGGACGCCGGGCCTGACGACAACCTTGCGCGCCGAGAAACCCGACATCATCCTGCTGATGGGTAAGGTGGCGAACAGCCGCGGTCTGCGGCTGAAGGAGCGCGTGCCGGAGTCTGTTATTGTGGGGACGTTGCGCACCGGAAACCCAATTCCGCTGGCCTATGCTCGTAGTCTTTGTGTGGACGACGCTGTGGTTTGTAATGCGGAGTGGACGGCTGAGCGCGCGCGCGAAATCGGCGTGGCTCGTGACCGTGTGCTTGTGGCCCCTAATGCGGTGGGCCGTAATTGGGATTGGAGTCAGCGGGACGCGCTGCGTGAGCAAATTCGCAAGGAGCAGGACGTCGGCGAGTCACCAGTCTTCCTCAAGGTGGCGGGCTTCCGCTCCGGTAAAGGCCAGCCTGAGTTAATTTCCGCCCTCGCTAATTTTCGTCCACAAGGCAATTGGCGTCTTTGGCTCGTGGGCGACGGCCCCACCCGCAAAGAATGCGAGTCTGCGTGTCGCGAGCTTGGCCTTGCCGAGAAAGTCAAATTTTGGGGTAATGTGGCAGACCCCTTCCCGCTGTTGGCGGGGGCCGACGTGGCGGTATTTACATCACAGGCCGAATCTCAACCCAATGCATTGGTGGAGGCGCAGTGGTGCGGACTTCCCGTCGTGGCCTATTGCACTGGCGGTGTGCGGGAATGCTTTATGCCGGACTTGAGTGGATACGCGGTGCCGCTCAATGACGCGGCGATTTTCCGTGATCAGCTCGGTGCTCTAGTGGACAACGCCACGCTTCGCGGAGAAATGAGCCGTCGCGGTCGTGAGTTTGCGATTCAGAAATTTCAATCGGGTGACAACGCTGCTCGTTATTTAGACCTATTCGAGCGATTATTGAAAAAGCGCCGGATGGCGATCTGAGTATTCTTTCCGCGGTGTTTATTCTTTAATCGATCGCCTTTAATCGCCAAGGTCTTGGGATGGAAACGTCGCGTATAGTGCATCGGACATCGGGGGGCGAAAACAACGCCCAGCGCCTTGGACCCTACGCTCTGGAATCGCTGATTGACGAAGCTGACGAACTGGCAATGACCGCCTATCGCGTGACGATTGCGCCGGGGTCAACCACCACCATTGCGCATCATCGCAAGGCAGAGGAGATTTATTTTGTGCTGACAGGGCAGGGGACCGCGATTCTCAACGGTGTGGAGCACGCGCTGGTTGCGGGGGATTTTTTACGTCTGCCGCCTGGAGTGAAGCATGGCTTTGTGACGAAAGACGAGCCGCTCGTCATGCTGGATATCCACAGCCCTGGCTCACGGCCCAACCGCGATGTCTATTTCGAGGGTGAGCCACCCGCTGGTTTTTCCGATAATCGCTAAGTCAGCCAGCCGCTATTTCATCACGAGGTACTCGAACTTGATGTAGCATTGGTAGTCGTCAGAGCGACCACTGAAGCGGATGCTTTTCAGGATGTAAGAGGTGTCGTCGTCCTTATCGAGAATGATGGGTTCTTCTTTGCCCAATGCAGCGCTATCGCGTTGGCGGGCAGCCTCTGCTGCTGCTTGGCGGGCGCGTCGTTCTTTAGCACTGTTGAGGCGTTCGTTAATCATGCGTTCGGCTTTGTAGCGGGCGTCGATTTCGGCCATGGCCATGGTGCGACCGTAGCCAACGGTTACTTCGTCGATCGTACGTCGGTTTTGGGGGCGAAAGATTTCGTGCTGGATTTCGATAATGCAGTAATGCTCATCATCGCGTCCACCGAGCCCGATGTTTTTCAGTTCGTATTCCCCGTCATATGCCTTGAGCTTGGCTTTTTGAAGTACGGCGTCTTCGGCTTTTTGGTAGGTGCGACCGTAGTCAATCAGCGTTTCGTTGATGGTGGTGTTGGGTTTGCTCCGACGAGGTGTCACTTGGGCCATGAGCAGTTGGGCGCTTATGGCGTAAATGATTACAAGTATGAAAATGGGGCGACTCATTCTGTTATGGGCTTATCAGATTGTCGCTTCCAGTCAACTACCAGAATTGCCGAATACGTCACTTGGTGGGAAAGGGGAGGGTATTCAATAATTTAATTTGAGCAGAAAAAATCATGAACATTTTTTTCTTTAAGGACAATTTGTCGGTATTTTCTATAGAATTAAGGAATTGTTTCTAATGGAAATACTGTAGTTTGTAAAATGTTCTTAAGTGATTGATGATTAAAAAGTAAAAGAAATTTTGCTACTTGGAATAAGTAGAGGGTTAACTACTCTTATTATTACCTGATCTGCGAGTCCCGAACCAGAAAATCATTATGAAAAGACTCCAGTATATAACATCCTTTTTGTCGCCGTAACATAGCGTCGGCTTGTTGCCGTTTCTTCTTCGCTGTGTAACCAGGGGCTGTGCGCCCCTGTTCAAAATCCTGACGAAATCTCAGGCATTCAATTCTGGCGCTCCGCCTGGACCTGGCGTCGCTGTGCCCATGCAAATTCGATAGATCAAACTATGAAACATACACTTTTAATCGGCCTGGCTTCGCTGACCATGAGTGCGTCGGCCTTTGGCCACGGCTCGATGGCAGACCCTGTTAGCCGAGTTTATGAAATCTTTCTGGAGGATCCTCAATCTCCAGATTTTCCCTCAAGTGAAGCTGCGATTGCCGAAGGTGGCACGCAGCCATTTTACGACTGGAGTGAAGTCAGCCGCCTTGCTCCCAACTATAACTATCAAGAGTTGATCCCCGACGGCCAACTGCCGGGAGCAGGACGTGAAAAATACGCCGGTCTAAACCTTCTGCGCGACGACTGGCCAGCGACCCATATTACTGCTGGCACCTACGATTTCGTTTATCATGCGCATGTACCGCATGACCCCAGCTTCTTCATCGCCTACATTACCAAGCCAGATTATGACCCGCTGCAATCCGTGGGCTGGGACGATTTGGAACTGCTCGATGGTAACATCGCGGCGAACCTTGTGGGTAACGAATACCTCTTCTCACTAGATTTACCTGAGCGTGAGGGCCGACACGGCATTTACGTGATTTGGCAACGCATCGATCCAGCAGGTGAAGCATTTTTCTCCTGGAGTGATGTCGTCTTCGGCGAAGATAACGGTAACACAACCACACCGCCTGACGGCATGGACATGGGCGGAGCGACTTCCGAATACCTCGATTTCTCCGTCACTGATTCTTGGGACGGCGGTTTCGTTGGCAGCGTGACTCTGACGAACCCATTCGAATCTGCCATCAACGGCTGGTCATTGGAGTTCGATTTTCCACGTGAAATCACCAGCCTCTGGAGCGCCAACGTTGTTACCCGAACGGGTGACAGCTATGAACTCTCCAATGCGGGTTGGAATCCCAATATTCCCGTTGGCGGTTCGGTAACGTTTGGTTTCCAAGCCTCAGGTTCCAGCGCGGGTGCCGACGTGACTAACGTCTCGCTCAATGGTGTTGATATAAGTGAGCATCACGACCATGGCGACATGGGCGGAGATACCGGCGGAGATACTGGCGGTGATACCGGCGGCGACACTGGTGGAGATACCGGTGGTGATACTGGCGGAGATACTGGCGGAGATACTGGTGGTGATACTGGCGGAGATACTGGTGGTGATACTGGCGGAGATACTGGTGGTGATACTGGCGGCGACACTGGCGGAGATACGGACAGCAGCAGCGCATTTAATGTAAATGTTGGTGATGACTGGGGCAGTGGCTTCACGGCCAGCGCAAAGCTGACCAATACGACCGGCTCTGCTCTGAATGGCTGGACGATCACTTTTGATTGGGATCACAAGATCACCAATATCTGGGACGCCAAGCTGGTTTCCGTTGTTGGCACCAAGCACACGGTGAAGAACGAAGCCTGGAATGGCTCGGTTCCAGCCAATGGTATGGTTGAGTTCGGCTTCAATGGCACGGCTGGCAATGTCACAACCCAACCCACGAATCTCACCATCAACGGCGTTGCTGTGACCGGCGGTTCAACTGGCGGTGACACTGGCGGCGATACTGGCGGCGACACGGGTGGTGACACGGGTGGTGACACTGGCGGCGATACCGGCGGCGACACGGGTGGTGACACGGGTGGTGACACTGGCGGCGATACCGGCGGAGATACCGGCGGAGATACTGGTGGTGATACCGGTGGCGATACCGGTGGTTCAACAGACAGTGATGGCCTCACCTTGACGATTACTAATGACTGGGGCAGCGGCTTCGGAGCAAATGCCGTCGTAACCAATGTGACTGGCTCAGCGATTTCTAATTGGACGCTCAGCTTTGACTGGTCCTACGACATCACTGACATCTGGAGCGCGGAAATCGTTTCACATGTCGGCACCCGCTACACGATCAAAAATGTGTCCTACAACGGTGCAATTCCAGCCGATGGCACGGTTGAGTTTGGCTTCAATGGCGGCCCTGGCGGCGTGTCTTCCTTCCCGACTAATATTACGCTCAACGGCACAGCCGTTTCTGGCAATGATGGCTCCACTAGTGGCGACACCGGCGGAGATAATAGTGGTTCAACCGGTGGTGACACGGGTGGTTCGACTGGTGGCGATACGGGTGGTTCCACGGGCGGCAATGCCGACCTCGGCGACTATCGCAAGCGCATCGTGGCCTACTTCCCTAGCTGGGGTATCTATGGCCGTGACTATCAGCCCGAAGACATCCCAGCGGATCAATTGACGCATATCGTGCACGCCTTTGCGCGGATTTCCACGGCGGGCGAAATTGAGATTATCGACACCTATGCCGACGTTGAAAAGTCCTATGGCGACGATACTTGGGATCAACCACTCAAGGGCATCTTCAATCAATACATTGAGCTGAAGGCTGCTAATCCCGGCCTTAAAACCATGATCGCTGTGGGCGGTTGGTTTGACTCGGGCCGTTTCTCCGACATCGCTGCTTCGGCGGCTAGCCGCGACAAGTTTGCCCAGTCAGTGCGCAACTTCGTGGTGCAGTATCAATTCGACGGCGTGGACCTTGATTGGGAATACCCAGTCGTTGCAACTGATGCGAACAGCAACGTCAGCCCAGCCGATGGCGAAAACTACGTTTTGCTGGCCCGTGCCATCCGTGCCCAGTTCGACGCCCAGAGCGCCATCGACGGCAAGGAATACCTGATCAGCGCCGCGGTGCCTGCTGGTTACGATAAGTATGAGAAAATCAATCTCGCCGGCCTAGCCGTGGAGTTGGACTGGATCAACGCCATGACCTACGATTACCACGGTCGCTGGATAGCAAACAGGACTGGTCACAATGCGCCGCTCTTCGACAACCCAGCCAGCCCTGACAGTGACCGCTACAATGCGGACTCGACTATCCAAGGCATGATCGCTGCCGGCGTTCCCGCCGCGAAGCTCAACCTGGGCATTCCGCTCTACGGCTACACCTGGAAGGGTGTGCCTGCGAACAACAACGGCCTCTATCAGGGTGCGTCCGGAGTGGGCTTTGGTACAATCGCCGAAGAACCCGGCATGGCGGATTACCGCACCATCGCCGCGCTCATCGACAGCGATTCGGCCAACAACGTCGAATACTGGGACGCCGATGCGCAAGTCAGTTACTTCTACAGCGCCACGCTCAACGGTGGTTCCTGGGCTGGCTACGACAGCCCTCGTGCAGTCGAACGCAAGTTGCAGTATATTGACGAAGAAGGCCTTGGCGGCGTGATGTTCTGGGAATTGTCCAATGACATCCGCGACCCCAGCAACCCCGACAGCCTGATCCGCGTCACCGCAGAAGTCTTCTCTGAAGAAGCAACCAGCGGCGGCTCAACGGGTGGCAGCACCGGCGGAGATACCGGCGGTTCCACGGGCGGCGATACGGGTGGTTCCACCGGTGGCGACACTGGCGGTAACACCGGCGATCCTGGCTTGGGCGCGTTCAACTACGGCGAAGTTCTGCAGAAATCGCTCTTCTTCTACGAAGTCCAACGCTCCGGTGAATTGCCCGACGACAACCGTGTCAGCTGGCGCGGAGATTCCGCCCTTAACGACGGTGCCGATGTGGGCCTCGATTTGAGCGGTGGTTATTACGACGCGGGTGACCACGTAAAGTTCGCCTTGCCAATGTCGGCTTCGCTGACGCTGTTGGCTTGGGGCATCGACCAGTATGAGCAGGGCTACGCCGACTCCGGCCAGCTCGACGAAGCACTGGACACGATCCGCTGGGGCACCGACTGGCTCATGAAGGCTCACCCATCCGCCAATGTGTTCTACGCTCAGGTGGGTGACGGCCACGCGGACCACTCCTTCTGGGGCCCGCCCGAGCTGATGACCATGAATCGCCCTTCCTACAAGGTCGACGCGCAGAATCCCGGCTCTGATGTCGCAGGTGAAGCCGCTGCCGCTCTGGCCGCCGCTTCGATCATCTTCCGTGACAGCGACCCGGCCTACGCCGACCAGTTGCTGAGCCATGCTCGCGAGCTCTATAACTTCGCCGACACCTACCGCGGCAAGTATTCCGACGCGATCAACAACGTGACGTCGTTCTACAACTCTTGGTCCGGCTATAATGACGAGCTCGTCTGGGGCGCGCTCTGGCTCTACAAGGCCACCGGAGAAGCCGCTTACCTGACCAAAGCTGAGAACTACTGGGACGCCAACATCAACGGCATCAACAAGAGCTGGACCATTAATTGGGATGACAAGTCCCACGGCGCTGCCTTGCTCTTGGCGCAGATCACCGGCAAGTCCAAGTATAAGCAGCAGGTCGAAGGCTGGCTCGACAATTGGGTTAACGGCTCCATCAAAAAGACCGACGGCGGCCTAGCTTGGCTCGACCAGTGGGGCAGCCTCCGCTACACCGCAAACACCTCCATGATGGCCTTCATCTACGGTGACACGGTCAACGACAAGGGCGGCGTCTACACCGGTTTTGCCGCAGACCAGCTCGACTACATGTTGGGCGACAATCCCGTTGGCCGCAGCTACGTGGTCGGATTCGGCAACAACCCGCCAATCAACCCGCACCACCGCGCCGCACACGGTTCGACCACGAACAACATCAACTCGCCTGTCAATAACCAGCACGTCCTCTACGGCGCACTGGTCGGCGGCCCAAAGTCGGACGACGACTATTCCTACGTGGATGACCGCGGCGATTACATCACCAACGAAGTCGCGATGGACTACAACGCTGGCTTCACTGGTGCCGTCGCCCGCCAGACAGAAGTCTACGGCGGCGAGCCCCTGGCCAACTTCCCGAATTAACATTTAACTTGATACACATGCTTGGCTTGTTGGTTGCCAAGTGACCCCAGGCCGGGCGCGGAGCAAATCTCCGCGCCCGGTTTTTTTGCGGGGCAGGGGACTGCATTCAAAGGTGGAGCTCTGAGAACGAGTGAAGCCTTTATTAAGGGTGGAGCCCGGTGTCCCTACCGGGCCTCATTGCCTCTCAGCCAGCACGATGAAACAGCCCGGTAGGGACACCGGGCTCCACCTTTGAACGCATCAAATTCAATTAAATAAAATTTCATTGCCAAAGCATGGAAGCGCCTAAGCTTTATGCATGTGGCCAGAAATCTCAGCAAACGGCTTCCCCATGAAATTCCCAGTTGGGTTCCCGATGGCGAAACCATGTTTATCACGGTCAATTGTCTGCATCGCGGCATCAATTCTTGGGCCAACGAGCAAGCCTTTCGAGGCATCCAGCAGGCGGCGGAATACTACGAGGACCAATGCTTCTGGTGGGTGAATTTGCTGATGGTGATGCCCGACCATACACACGGACTTATTTCTTTCAACAACGGCAAGCGCAGCATGAAAGATACTGTCAACCTCTGGAAACGATACCTGACCAGAAACCAAGGCATCGATTGGCAAAAAGACTTTTTCGATCACCGAATCCGCAATCAAGATTTCTACGAGGAAAAAGCCCACTACATCCGAATGAATCCCGTCAGAGCCGGATTATGTGAAAAGCCTGAAGATTGGCCGTATGTCTGGCAGAAGCAAAACTCATAGAGTTGATTCTGCCCTGATAGGAATAGCGGGGAGCTTTATTATGTGTAGCGCTCTAAAAATGCGGAGCCTCTAAAAGGTGGAGCCCGGTGTCCCTACTGGGCCTCATTGCCTCTCAGCTAGCAGGATGAAATAGCCCGGTAGGGACACCGGGCTCCACCTTTAGAAAGATCATCCACACTTAGTTGTGTTCAGATAAAACGCCCTAGGATTATAAACGACAGTTTGTTTTCAAATTCGCGAATTGGGGGATTATCACCAACCGCTGGCCTGCGTTTAAAACACGTCCGCGCTTGACCTTTGGCGGCGCAAATACACATTCCCGTGTTTTTGATCATGCGCAAATATACTGCTTCACTTCTATTCTTGCTCGCCGGCACCGCTTTTGCGACCGCTGAGGACACGCCGCACGCCGTTCCCCACGAGGAAACCGGTGTGAGCACGGAAATGGCGACACACGCCAACCCTGGTGTGCCCGTTGAGACATCCGACAGCTGGGATTGGCTCCCGACGCTGGACTGGGATTTTCGCTACAAGCAGGATCAGCCTAACTTCGCCATCAATACCACGATCTACGCATGGCACTTCAAGCCTGACCTCGAATGGTACGAGGAGCCGCTCAACGAGTGGACTTGGGGCGTAGGCTTCACCTACGAGCTGCACCGTGGCGAGGACTTCATTTGGGCAGTCAACGCCGATATCATCCCCTATGACTCCACCCGCGACTTCGCTGCGGACATAGGCACCTCGATCCAGTGGCACAACCCGGTTGTCGATGTGGGCGCTCAGTTCATGGTCCTTTACAAGCGTAATTTCGAGACCACTTGGGGCGTCCCAGTTGGCCCAGCGCTCTTTCCTTATCTACACCGCGAGTTCGATTATTTCGCACTCCGCATTTATTGGATTCCACCCGTGCGCGCCGCTTCGGACAATCAGGTCATCTTCCAGGTCCAGATCCCCATCGGCACAACCGGCGGGTATTGATCAACGCAAGATTTTCTCCAAAAAGCGCGAATGGCTATCTGCCGTTCGCGTTTTTTTATGCCCAATGGAGAGATTCCTACGCCGGAGGTCGCACCTCCCGCATAAAGGGACGCGCCTGCGCCACCTTTGAGGAGGTCTTTGGAGTGGTACTAGAACGCGGTTAAGTCTCGGTAGCTTCGCGGGGAGCGGCCGAGGCGGGCCTTAAAGCGGCGGTTGAAATTGGACAAGTTACTGAAGCCAGCGGCGTAGCAGACATCGGTGATGGGCATATCGGACTCTAGGAGCAGGTGGCAGGCGTGGCCCATGCGAATATCGCCCAAAAATTTCGCGTAGGACTGGTTGGTCGTGCGCTGGAAAAAACGGCTGAAGGCGGATGTTGTCATGCCAATGTGGCGGGCGACATCGGCCTGGGTGAGTTCTTCGTGGAAGTGATTCAAGATGTAATGAGAGGCCTTGCTGATACGCTCAGAGCGATAGTCGTTGAGATTAGGCCGGTAGCCAGCGCTGGCGATTGGCTCGGAGTTGTACTTGGCGAGGTAGTCAAGAACCTCAAGCATCAGGCAGAGGCGTTCGCTCTCGCGGGCGCGCAGAAGAGTCGTCATTTGGCCTTGGATGGCTCTTGCGGCTTCCGATGGAAAGCGGAGCCCGCGGTTGGCGCGGTCGAGCATTTTGCTGATGGCTTGTAGCTCGACGGCTGAGTCAAAGACCCCGCCGAGGCAGTCGCGTCGAAATTGTAGGACGATGGCGCGGGCTTTTTGGTCGGGCTTAGCCTCGGTCAACTCGCCATTGTGGTAGAGGTGGGGCAGGTTTTCACTCAAGAGGCACAAATCACCCTGCATGAAGGGCTTCAGTGTATCGCCCACCAGCCGCATGCCCGAGCTTTCCAGAATCAGCGTTAGCTCGATTTCCGGGTGGTAATGATACGCGTGATCGAAGCGCTGCCCTTCGATGTAAAAGCAGCGAAATGACTCATTTTCTTGGGTAACGATATACTCAAACTTTGCTCTAGTTTCCATTTTTGACGAAAATTGGGTCTAAAAAGAGCATAAAAGTATCAGTTTTTGACGGAAAATGCAAAGCGTGATTGCCCAGAAAGCCTTATTATTAAGGCAGATAACGACTTTTTATGAAAATCACCCCCCCCTTCGAACTCCTCGACGCACCCTTTGCGTTGACCGACGACCAAATCTTCCGCTTCCGCGAGGACGGCTACATAAAGCTCAAGGACGTGCTCGCGCCCGACTTGCTGGCCCACTACGGCCCGATTATTACCGAGAAGGTGAAGGAGCTCAACCGCGAGAGCCGCTCCATGTCAGAACGCGACACTTACGCTAAAGCCTTCCTGCAAATTATGAACCTGTGGGAGCACAGTGACGACGTGAAGGCCTTTGTCCTCGGTAAACGTCTAGCCCGCATTGCGACTGAGCTTCTGGGGACTCGTGGCGTGCGCCTTTACCACGATCAAGCCCTCTACAAGGAGCCTGGCGGCGGCTACACCCCGTGGCATGTTGATCAAGTTTACTGGCCGCTTTCGAATAATAACACCGTCACGGCTTGGATTCCGTTGACCAAAATTACGCAGGATATGGGCCCGCTGGAGTTCTCGGTCGGCAGCCAAGAGATCAAGTTTGGCCGGGATATGGTCATCAGCGACGAGAGCGAAAAGGCGATCGACCAGCACTTGAAGTTCAGCGATCGGCGCGTTGATTCAGGCCCATTCGACCTCGGCGAAGTCAGCTTCCACTACGGTTATACCTTCCACCGCGCAGGTCCAAATGTGACCAATCGCCCGCGCGAAGTGATGACCATTATTTACATGGATTCCGAGATGCAGCTCATTGCGCCAAAGAGCCAGAACCAGCATAAAGATTGGGATTCATGGTGTCCTAGTGCCAAGATTGGCGAAGTCATCCAGACGCCCAAGAATCCGCTAATCTATACACGGAAGTAGGTCAGCGAGGTTGTGATTAATGCTCTAAAATCTCAACCTCGTAGCCGTCGGGATCGGTGATGAAGGCCATTTTGTTGCCGCCACTGGTGAATTTTGCCTTCCAGTCCTCTGGCCAGATTTCAATGTTTGCGTCTTCCAACATGGTGCAATGAGCGACGATGTCATCGACTCGGATGCAGGTGTGGACAAGGTCTTCAGGAAATTTGACCTTGTAGTCCGGCGAAAAAGTTAGCTCCAGTTTGTGCTCGGAGCCTGGGATGCACAGGTGCGCCAATTGGTTGCCAGAGGGGGATTTGTCCGTCCGACGGAGCACTTCAAAGCCACTGGTGAGGCAATACCAGTTAATGGATTTTTCGAGGTTGCTGACGCGAATACGGGTATGGTCAAAGGAAATAGGCATTACAGGTGGAATTGAAGTTAAGATCAGTTTACGGGTGTAATATTTGTGAAATTAGAGCGGTTTTTCAACGATCAACTTTACTGGAAAAACCTAAAGCCAAGCCCAGAAAAAGCGTGGCCTGCCGCTGATATCCCGCTTTGCCTCTGATTTCCTAAAGCCAGCTTCTGCCGCAAGAGTGGTCAGTGTCGCATGTTGGGCGATGCCGGTTTCGAGAGCGAGGAGGCCGCCAGACGTTAGAAAACCTGGGGCTTCGGCAATGATTTTTCGTAAATCGTTCAGGCCATCGGGGCCGGAGACAAGCGCTCTGGTTGGCTCAAAATCGGTGACTTCTGGCGCGGCAGTGGTCATTTCCTCTTCGGTGAGGTAGGGGGGGTTGCTGACAATTAAATCGAAGCGCTGCCCTTCAACCGCCAAGAACCAATCGGATTCGAGGAATGTTACTCGCCCGCTGAGGTTGTTTAAGGCCGCATTCTCTTGTGCGAGCAAGAGCGCATCAGGGCTGGCGTCGACCGCGGTTATTGTTGAGTCAGGCCAGACGGAGGCTAGCCCAAGGGCGAGAGCTCCAGTTCCGGTTCCCAAATCGAGGACGGCAGGGGGGGGCGGGGCAAAATGAATAGTCAGCAGTTCAGCCAATTCTTCGGTCTCGGGGCGGGGGATCAATGCGCGGGCGTCGCACTTGAGGGTCAGTTCGAGAAAATCGGTGTCGCCTAGGATGTGCTGTAGTGGTTCGCGCTTGGCTCGGCGGGCGACCAAGGGGCGTAGCTTGTCAAGCGCTTCGCTGGTCATGGGGCGTTCAAATTGCAGGTAAAGCTCCAGTCGACCGCACTCTAGAACATGGCCCATTAGACGTTGTGCCTGCAATCTGGCCTCAGGCACGCCTTTCTGCTCGAAATAGGTCGTCGTCTTCTGCAGTATCTCCAACACGGTTTGCATACAACCGCCAAGACGATGCACTTCAGCCGCGAAGTCAACAATCTGATCGCTAATCTCCGAGGCTTGCCCGAAGACCGTGGACGTTCTGTGTCCCGATCCGCTAAGCCAATTGATAGCGTGGTTGAGGTTATTCTGGAGCGTTACAAGATTGGGAAGCCCACGGCGGAGGAAATTATTGTCAAACACTGGAAGGAAATTGTAGGCGAAGAAACGGCTCATCGGGCTCGTCCAATGAAGCTGGTTAATGGTAAGCAGTTGGTCATTCTCGCCGCAAATTCCGTCATTAAGCAGGAGTTACTTTTTGCGGAGCGGCAGATACTCAAGCGCATCCGAGCCTTGCCCGAATGTGGAGCCATTCGCGATGTCTCAATTAAGGGTTGAGGGGTGGGACAAACAAAGCCGCCCTGATCTTCACCAGGACGGCTCGTGCTTGCTGCTGTTTTTTTACTGACCCCTTAGTTAGTAAAAAGTCTATTAACGTAGATTGCCGCCCATGCCACCACCACGTGGTCCTTTGCCGGGAGGCAGGTCGATATCGACTGTGGTATCCGAGTCGTCGAGTAAGCCATCGGGGGCATTCGACAGGTCGACTCCACTATCTGTCACGTCGAGATATACATGGCGACTTTTGCCTTTGCGCTCAACAATACGGACGGTGCCGCGAAGGGATTTGTGCTCAGGGCCGCCTTCGCCACGATCGCGATCCAGATTGGTGCCGTATTTGCGAATCAAGGCGTCTTTATCGTCCTTGTCCGCAACGACGAGGATCGCGCCTCCACCGGAGTGGGCGTCATCATCAATGGTCATTGCCCAGAAAAATACATAGGGCACATCTTCGGGCGCATGGCGGCTAAGACGGATGAATACAACGTCGAGGCTAACTTTTTCGCCTTCGAGCTCCTCGGCGTAGGCCTTGGTATGAGCGGCGGTATTGTCGCCGGAAGCAGCGGCGTAAGCCCCAAACGGGGCGAAGCCCAAGAGGGCTAATGATACTATTTTGAGAGAGGATGATATGTTCATTTTTATCGGATTAGGTTATGTGTGAAGTAACCAAGCTCCCGATCAAAAGTTGCAGGTGCATCTCAAAAAAAAACCGCGCCCTATGCAGGACGCGGTTTGAAAGATTACCTGGGCAGGTTTGCCCAGTGGACTGAACAGCTTAGGCTTCGCTTGGCTTGTCGTTACCGGAGTCGCCATCGGAACGGCGTGGGCGGTCATCCCGGTCTTCACGACGTGGGCGGTCGTCATCACGACGTCCACGTCCACCACGATCATCACGTCCACGTCCACCATCACGACCGCCGCGATCGCCACCGCGACCACCACGATCACCGCCGCGCCCACCGCGGTCGCCGCCACGGTCACCACCGCCTTGTTTGGACTCGTAAGGGATGCCTTGAGCTTCACAGAGAGCAGCGCGGCGGGAGAGGCGCACGCGGCCCTTGTCGTCGATGCCGACGCACTTGACGAGAATTTCGTCACCAAGCTTGCAAACGTCTTCGACGCGTTCGACACGGAAATCGGCGAGTTCGGAAACGTGGACGAGGCCTTCCTTACCAGGGAGACATTCGACGAAGCAGCCAAATTCCTTGATTGCACGAACGATGCCCTTGTAGGTCTTGTTTGGCTCAATTTCAGCAGTGACGAGATCGACTTCCTGGATCGCACGTTTCATGGCATCGCCATCGGAAGCAAAGATCAGCACGCGACCGGAGTTGTCGTCGTTGATGTCGATCTGTGCGCCGGTGATTTCCACGATACGCTTGATGTTCTTACCGCCGGGGCCAATGAGGGCACCGATCTTTTCCGGATCGATCTGCACCTGCTCAATGCGCGGAGCGCATGGCTTGAGCTCGGTGTTCGGGCTGGAGATGGAAGCGGTCATGATATCGAGGATATTATCACGCGCGGTTTTGTTGCGATAGATGGCTTCCTTGGCGATCTCCATGGAGATACCAGCGATCTTCAAGTCCAACTGAAAACCGGTGATGCCAGCCTTGGTGCCACAGATCTTGAAGTCCATGTCGCCGAAGTGGTCTTCTGCGCCGATGATGTCCGTGAGGATGACGTATTCGTCACCCTTGGCAACGAGGCCGACGGAGATACCTGCGACGGGAGCTGAGATAGGCACACCTGCGTCCATAAGGGACAAGGTGCCACCGCAAACGGAAGCCATCGAAGTGGAACCATTGGACTCGAAAATGTCGGAGACCAAGCGGATGGAGTAAGGGAACTCATCTTCGCCAGGAAGCACGGCCAAGAGCGAACGCTCAGCCAATGCGCCGTGACCGATTTCGCGTCGGCCAGGGCCAATGAAGCGACCACATTCACCCACCGAGAAAGGAGGGAAGTTGTAGTGCAGGATGAAGCTCTTGCTTTTTACGCCGCCGGTGAGGGCGTCGAGGTCCTGCGAGTCCTTGCTGGTGCCGAGGGTCAGCGAAACGATGCCTTGGGTTTCACCACGCTGGAAGAGCGAGGAGCCATGCACGCGAGGAATGACGTCAGTTTCGCAATGAATTGCGCGGAGGTCTTCTGGGCCACGGCCATCCACACGCTTTTTGTTCACGAGGATGTTTTCGCGGTAAAGTTCTTCCTGAAGGACTTCGAAGGCCATATTGACCTGTGGGCCAACCATGGATTCTTCCACAAGCTTGGCAGCGGTGACTGCGGCAACGGCTTCGTCCTTGAGGGCGGAGACTGCTGCGCTGCGGTCGGAACGCTTGTCTTGGAAAACGGCGGCGGTCATTTTCTCACCAACGGCTTCGCGGCAGACATTGAGGACGTCGTCTTGAACTTTATTGAGGACGAATTCCTTCTTCTTCTTGCCAACGAGCTTAGCGAGCTCCTTTTGAGCGGCGATCAGTGGCTGAATGGCATTTTGCGAGAATTCAAGGGCTTCGATGAAGCGAGCTTCGGGGAGCTGGTCCGCGGAGCCTTCGATCATCATCATTTCCTTTTCGTTACCGACGTAGATCAGGTCGAGGGTCGACTCGAACATTTCTTCGTGGGTTGGATTGACAACGAATTCGCCGTCGATTTCGCCGAGGCGAATACAGCCGATTGGGCCGTTCCAAGGGATGTCGGAGCAATGGCATGCAGCAGAAGCGGCGTTGACCATGAGCACGTCTGGGTCGTTGACCAAGTCGGTTGCCATGAGCAAGCCGATGACCTGCACTTCATACAGGAAGCCCTTGGGGAAGAGCGGACGAAGCGGACGGTCGCAAAGACGGGAGGTGAGGATTTCCTTTTCGGAAGGGCGGCCTTCGCGCTTGAAATAACCGCCTGGGAAGCGGCCAGCAGCGGCAAAGCGCTCGCGATAGTCCACGGTTAGCGGGAAGAAGTCCTGATCAGGATTGCGCAGGCTGGTGGCGGCAGTGGCGGAAACGAACAAAATTGTTTCCCCCTTTGTGATGGTCACGGCGCCGTTAGCTTGTTTGGCAATGGTGCCCGACCCTAAGGTGATGTCGAGCGATTCGATGTATACGCTGTGTTCTTGTTTCATTACTTGTATTTTATGTGAGTCAGCGGGCGGATAGGACGCGGTCGCTGACAGGTTTCTTTATGGGTTTAATTAATTAGAAGTTCTTCGGAGGGTGGAGTAGTGCACAAGCCAGTAGAGGGCGACGCCGGCTATACCGGTGACGAAAACCACGAACGCCCATAGCCCAGGAGAATCCAGGAATATGCCTTGGCGGTTCTTAAAGGCTTTTGAGTCCAACCAGATATACAATGCCAACCAAATATGGAGGACAATTAATAAGATTGGCCCCACGATTGGGATTAATAGAAAGGCGGTGTTATCCATTCGAGATGGGGGGAGGGGGAATAAAAAAGCGGGCGCGGCGAACCGGGCCCGCAATTGCGGCTAAATGGGAAGTTGTTGCTTCAGTAGGGGGCAGCGAGCCATGCGAGCGATGGAGCAGCCGCCCCATAATTGAATGCAACGGTAAGTTGCCTTATCGACGGAGGCCGAGGCGCTGAATAATGGTCTTGTAGCGCTCAAGGTCGGTGTTGCGCAAATAATTGAGCAGCTTGCGACGCTTGTTCGTCATTTGAATCAGACCGCGACGAGTGTGGAAATCCTTGCGGTGAATACGCAAGTGGTCCGTCAGGTGAGCGATACGGGCTGTTAGGAGGGCAACTTGCACCTCGGGCGAACCGGTGTCACCCTCGTGGGTCTTGTATTCAGCGATAATCTTGTCTTTGTCTACTGCGATGGAATCAGCCATTGTTATTCATGTATTTCACAGGCACTCGGACCCCAAAGTTGATTGGAATCGCGCCCCCCGCGACACGCCGGGAACGCCGTTAACACAGCGATAGGTTGCTGTGGGCCGTGGAAGCGAGACTGCGGCTAAGCAATCTGACTTCTAACGCAAGACGGGAGAAAATCAGGAATTCCCACTCAAACACAAGCTTTTTATTAACTGGCTTTCCGAGTGAAGGGGGGGGGGGGCG
>NZ_BMXG01000032.1 GCF_014651635.1 Cerasicoccus arenae
ACAACTGTCACGCTTCAAACCTGTATCAACGATCTCGACATCCATAAGAGCAGTTTAGCAAATCAAAGCGAATCGAGGAAGGCGGTCGAAGCCCGGACGCTTACGCTTTTTTGAAGAATTGTATAGTGAATCGATGGGGAGTCGGATTGAATATTTACATCTAAAGCTTGAGGCCTAAAATTAGAATTTTCATCTTCAAGCAATGTTATGAAATTCCTGAGAGCATTAAATGCCGGCTTTCTCGATAGGTCATAACGAAGCAGGCCATAATTAGCTTCAGAAACATTTCCATTACGGCTATGTTCATAGGAATCAATAAATTCATAAAGGTGCGTACGCGTAATTCCCCTGTTGAAATATTCGCACAGTAGTCGCAGTATATATTTTGCATGAACACTTTCTGGGACACCCGGCGGTTGTGACTCTACCCTTCCGAAGGCCGTATGATATCCGCATTCAGTTGCAACCACAGGCTTCAAGTAAACATTTGATCCCAATACTTTATTGGCCGATTCCATAAACGGATCCACACTCGACGGCAGCCCACCAGATGCATAGGAATGCATGACTGAATAATCAAAATAATCCAATGGCGCTAATATATTATTGTTCAATCGATAGGCGATAGAAGGCGCAATTACTGGAAGGTGATGGGTAGATAGATTTAACTTAATCGCATTATATAAATCCGCTTGGGCTATTCTTGTTGCCTGTGGAAATCCACTATTAGGATCTTCATCCGTTTCGTTTAAGCCCTCGACCGCAACAACCGCCTCTGGATTGTTTCGTATCTTATTTAAATATGAATCCATGTCTGGCAACATGGTAACGGTTGATTTCACTCCCAGATCTTCGAATAACTCAACAGTTCTAATTGTAAATCGATCCCTAATATAGCGCACACCAACTTCTTCTAGTCTATTTTTGGCTTCGCTGTATGCAAATCCGTAAGGTGAGTTTGGATAATCCCAATGAGTACAGACTCCAATACTCTCTATAATGTCCTCGGTTTTTTGGGTAGGCTCAAAAGCATCAGCGTTGATTTGCATTAAGATAAATGCAGTAAGAGCTGCTGCTGAAGCATAGCGAGTGCGCTTCAGTTTCATCGTTTTCTCCTTGGTTTGGGGTTTGTCGAAAGATGCCCAACGAACTACATCCAAACTATGACCGTATGGGGTTTAAGCGGTTTCCTAATACTGGGGTTGGATGGAGATTGGGGCAGGTAATCTCTCTGCATGCCAAATTGAAGGTTGCACTGATATAGACAAGCGTATTGCCGCAAAAGACCTTACGCTAGTTCCTTATTTGGAACAATTAAATGAATTGGTTACTAATGTGCCACATGAACAGGCACCTAGTGTTTTGTGTTGGCTTTTCAAAGGGCAATTTAGTCTTAGTCGACGATAAAAGCACCCCAGCTTTTCCCGATCTGCCACTATGCGATGCGACGATAGCGGTAGACGAGTGGCGTGCAGTGATACTCGCGCTTAAAGGCAGCAATGAAAGCGCTGGTGTTAGCATAAAGAGCACTGGAGGCTATCTTACTGATTGCCTCGTTGCCGTTGGCCAGTTCACTCGCTGCCTGTGCTAGCCGGTGACGACGTACAATTTGCGAAGGTGTGCCCCCTTGCCATTGGCGTCGAAGGCAACGAGTCAAATAGGCCCGAGAGTATCCGATGGATTTGGCGTAGTCGCTAATTGTCCCTATTTTTCGGTAAAAATTTGAGGCCTGAAATCGCTGTAAATCCGGCAGATCCAACGGACGAATCGTGTCGGAATGCAGTAGAGATTCCCAACTGAGCAACCAGTCATACGCGGCCCGTGACCTTTCTACCGAGGGTGAGCCTCGACCGGCATTCCATCTTCCTACCCAACGCCGCGCCATTTTGACGGAGACGCTTTGCTTAGGCACCTGAAAAGCCCAACCATAGCGGCTAGTTAAATGATTCATGGCCTTTCGAGACCAAGGGTCTCGCATGTGAATCCAGATGCGTTTCCATGGCTTACCTTGGGGGGTCGACCAGCGTCCGAACATTGGTTTGGGGTGAATGACCACTGTGCCGGGACCAACATCCAGATGGTGGCCATCAACTTCGAAACGGGCGTGGCCCTCCACCGTGTAGATCCAACTAATAGCGCTAGTGATCGTATTGATGGCCAGATTGAACGGTGTTTCATAGGGGAAATCGACCTGTCCCCCGTCAAACTGAAAGTAGGGCAGCCCCCAAAGGCAAATGGGCCGCTCATCCTGATCTACTTTGTCCATCAATACTTCGGCTCGACGCGTTTTCGACGATAATGAAGGGGGACTGATTAGCTCGCCTTGATGGGTGGTACGCCATTGTCCGGGAGTGGTGCCTTCAGCTGCACGGAATGCAGTGCAGAAGGCCGATGCTCCAGAATAACCGCAGAGACGGGCAATTGCTTGTAAGGTCATCTCTGTTCCGCAGAGGAGTCGTTTTGCCAGTGTCAGGCGCTGAACCCTCAAAAATGGCACAAGGGAGGGATAGCCGCTGTTCTTCCAACATTTGCGCAGGTGGGACTGGTGGCAGCCCAGCTCATACGCGATGGATTTCAGCGAGAATTGATTCCGTTCCGCAATGGTTGATAGAGTCGCCGGGCCTCCCGCCAGCAGTTTTCCGAGATTGAGCCGTCCTTGATCCGCGAAATCATGCAGGATCGAAAACCAGTAAAAGAGCTCCCGGGAAGTGGGGATATTGTGCGCTAGTGCTTGAGTGGCATTACGTGCTTCATGAGTGGGAGGTATTCTCAGAATACGTCCGTACTGCCGTTGGAGTTCACCAAGATATGTGCATGAAAGTTCGTCATCGAAATCCAACTCTAAGAGCCTGACGCTTGAACTTTCGGGCGCTTTTGCCTGGAGCTGCAGGTCTGCTCGACAGTGAAAAACGGTGTTCGGCTCAAGCATATGAGTGACGTTGCCCTCCTCAATTTGGACAGACTGGTCGAAAACAACGAGCAGGCGAACGCCCCCTTCCTGGCGGGGCAACGGATGCCAAGTGTATTGCTTTTCAAAGGTGAGCCAACGACATGACCCCAGCTTCGGATGAAGAATAGGGCTGCTTAATTGCGGTGTGGGCGGATTCTTGGGGGGGGGGGGCACTACAGACATGATTGACTTGGCTGAAAAGGTATCAAAATCGTTATTTATTCAAATTCTATTAATAGATTTATCGATGTAAGTCGACTATATTGGTGGTGTTTTCAATGGTTGTTTCTCGCATGATTTTTACCCGCATTCATTTTCTCAGTCATCTTTGTTGTATTGGATGGGCTTTATCTTCGTCAGCTCAGACAGTCGAGCTATGGCGCACAGATCAACTACTCGAAAGCTTCGACTCCATCCAGAAGGCCGTAGATGTTGCCCTCGCGGGTGACCGGATTCAATTGCGCGAAGGAGTTTACCACGAAAGTGTTTACATTGACGGCAAGCATGCGGACCCCGCCAATCCCATCGTTTTAGAGGGCACTCCTGGGGAACGCGTTGTGCTTGATGATGCGGATCCGGGGTTGCAGATTTCAGAAAATGGCCGTTGGCAATGGGATGAGGGCGACGACGCTTGGATTGCCACCGTGCCATGGTCGGGGCGTGATTCGCGAAGCCTTTTAAGTTGGGCTAGCTATGACGATGGACGTCTCATCGCGAGCCATCACAACGAGGAAAAATTTAAAGAAGGTGCCCGTGGGGACGCTTTATGGAGAACCGGAGAACATGTTCACCTGCGTTTGCTTGATAAGGTGGACCCGAATACGCTCTCTCTCAACATCGGCAGGAGTGAAGCGATTATCTATTTCAACGACAGCTCAGGCTGGGTGATACGTAATTTGACTTTGCGCCACGCGGGGTTTGCCGGAGTTTATCTGAACGGAAAAGGTGTCAGCGATATCGAATTGGAACATCTGACCATTGAGGATTCCTTCCGCGGCATATCGTCTGAGGACTACGGCGCTGGCGGTCCTTCGTCTAGAATACAAATCAGCGATTGTCGCATCCTCAATCGTTGGGATTTTTCCTGGGCATGGAAAGAAGGATATCGCGACGCCGAGTCTCCCAGTAGCGATGAAGCTGCTCCCGTGCGGGGCTCTGGCATTCACCTACGGGCCCGAGATAGTAAAATCCTCCGCTGCGAAGTCGCCGGCCAGTGGGATGGCATGCAGTTGCAAGGGACCAACTTGACCATCCAGCGTAACCTCATCCATCACATCAAGGATGATATGATCGAGTTAGAATCCAATAATTCCAAAAACGTGCGGGTTTTCGAAAACATTGGTTTTAATTTATTTTCTGGGCTCAGTGTGGTCGCAAACCGAGGAGGCCCCGTATATATCTACCGGAACTTTATTCAGACCAACATGCTTTCACGCATGTATGATGATGTCTGGCGCTACGGATACCCATTAAAATTTGGCAATGACTGGGGCCCGGGCGCGGAGCATATATACATTTACCAAAACACCTTCGATTCGCTGGGGCGCAGTATGTTTGTCGCCCGCCGATCGAATCCCCAGAAGTGGCGAAATATCGAATGGGTGAATAACATCTTCAGCCGTGGCGACGACGGCCCTGTTGGAATCGAAGGCATGGGGGCTCCGGATCAGGGCCTACATTGGGAAGGTAACCTTTTCACGAAGAAGGAAGAGATGGATCGGCTCAGGGCATACGACGCAGCCTACTCAACTGCCGGGATACTGGGGCAACCTGGCTTTGTTTCACCTAATCGTTATCCGCCTGATCCCAGCATCCGAGAAGACAGTGATGTAGTAGGCGCGGGTAGTTTACGAGCCATCGAATCCGGGTGGCCAGATTCCATCGAGTCCGATTCCACGACGGCACCCGAAATCGGTGCTATTCCGTTCGGGATGGCCGTTTTTAAAGCCGGAACAAGCCAACCACCTTTCTTGCCTTGGAATGAGTGTGACGAAGCGAGCACAGCAGCTCCGTGAATGTCACAGATTCAGTATAAATGCATAAAATCTAAATTGACCGTTACTGTTAACCGAAATTAAAATAAAGCTTAGTCCTCATTCTCCGATATACCTAATGCACATGATTTTAAACGCCTCATTATTGTTAATATAAACACGCAAACACTATAAATTATGAATATGTTGAAATATGCCCCAGTAGCTTGCTGCCTTCTGCAAGCTAGTTTTGCTTTGCCTCTTAATGCGCAAGTCGCCTTTGAGGATAACTACACACAAGATTTCGATTCGTTGCCCCTCTACGAGAGCAGCTCCGGCACCGCTGTTTTTAACTTTACGAATAATTCGACCCTCGATGGTTGGTATTCCAGCGTCGGCAATGGCGTAAACGAGGCACGTTCCAGCGGGGGTGCTGCGGCTTCTTCCGGCAGTCTTTACAATTGGGGCCGAACCGCTGACCGTGCACTAGGTACGTTTGATGCGGATGGCTACGGCAGTAATACCGTTTATTTCGGTGTCGTATTGCAAAACAACAGCGGCGCAACGATTGACTCTCTCAACGTGTCATACGTGATTGAGCAGTGGCGCAAGAATAGCAACGTTACTACGTGGAACCTTGAATACCTCGTGACTGCGGATAGTGGTAATGCAATTGGATCATCCGGCTACACAACAGTCCCAGGAAGCACGCTCGAATCAACGGTTGGTAGTGCTGGTGGCTCGAACGGCAATTATAGCGGCAATCAAAACCCTTTTGATCTAGATATCGACAGTATCGGTTGGAGTAACGGCGACTACCTCTGGTTGCGCTGGTCCAACGATCAAGGTGCCGACTCAGGCGGATTGGGGTTGGACAATTTGAATGTCTCTCAGATCCCCGAATCGAGCTCTACGACCCTGATTCTCTGCGTACCGCTGTTGTTCCTTTTGCTGCGCCGTTTTGCACGAAAGTCTGCCTAAGGGAAAGGCTATCAAACGCATAAAACTAACTCCATTGAATTTATGTATTTAAGGAAACATCTAGGTTCAAATCGAGTTGGATTTTCATTGATCGAGTTGCTGGCTTCCATAGCCACGATCGCAATACTGGCGGCCATTCTCATCGTTGTGGTGCAGCGTGTTCGCACCACAGCGCAGGCGACTGAATGCACATCGAACCTACGCCAGTTGCATGCCGCAACTTGGCTTTGGATTACAGACTCTGACAACCACATGCCAGACAGGCGTTGGTGGTCTTATAACAAAGAGAAAACGAGCTCGACCTCCAAGTATCAGATTGCCCCCTATCTCGACTTGGTTTCTTCGTCCGGTGCTGGAGCCGACCTACTGCATCCGACGGCCATGACGTGCCCGGCGGCAAATGACATACAACCCTCCACGCAGGCATGGGCGCGCACCTACAGTATCAACGCACATGCGTCGTCGACGGGAGATGGCGAGGGGCTCGATCCGCGTTGGTACCCTAGAAGCCTTCTCAATATTCAGCATCCCACAGAAATGGCCCTATTTATTGATGGGGCGGTTTCACCAAACAATGGCGGGGGCTATTGGACGAATGTCCAGTATAGTCAAGTAAACCCAAACTCCCATAGCACGCCTATCTCTTATCCACACGGTAACGCCGTAAACGTTGTTTTCGTTGATGGCCACGTGAGTCGTTATACGATGGATGAAATGATAGCAAACTATTCTGATCCCCTAAGCCGCTTTTGGCGTTATTACGCCCCATGAAAATGATGCCGATCGACGGTTGTAAGAGGGCCCACTCGGAACTTTCTATATAACGCGCACACCGATTTACAAAGGCCAAGGATGCTTGAGAACACCCTTGAGTGCCCCAAAAAATACTGATGAGTCATCAGAAGATGACCCGCATCCAATCCTGATGGTCGAAGGAGCGTCAGGATTTTTCTGGTCGATTGAGCGGCAGTTAGAGCGGGTGCATATATTGATTTACAGGATGATCCGGGCCGCCCGTTGTCTATATGTATAGACTTCTGCTAATTTGAAGTAGAGGCCATAAACGGAGTATCGTTTGAAATGTCACGATCCATTGATACCCTAAATCCCATGAGTAAGTTTAAAATCTCTTCGCTTCTTGCTGTCTCGGCAGCCTTCATCATTACATCGTTCCTAGAAGCGAAAGTCGTTTTCACGGACGACTCAGTTTACGCACAGACTTTTGAGGAGGGCTCTTACGGAATGAATGATTCAACTGAAATATCCTCATATGGAGAGTACCCTTGGATCGATAATTCGTCTATTGTAGGCTGGTACATCGTTGTCGACGACAAAGAGCAGGCCCTTTATCGGGCGACTAATGGGCATCGGCAGGAAGGTGACACTGGAATCTATCTCTTTCGCCGAGCGGGCGACAATGGAGCGCTTGGCACAATCCGCAGTCCCTCCAATAGTGGCCTCACCGCATTTGGTGTCGAAATTCATAACGACACAAACAGAACAATAACTGGATTTTCCGTCAGCTACCTCGGGCAGCAATGGCAACAAAATGAAGGGGCCGAGGATGAGCTAACCTTTCAGTATTCCACCAATGCAATTTCCATAAAGACAGGCAACTGGAGCACTGTTGAGGATCTGTCATTCGTGAGCGTTGCCGATACCGGAACAAGCAATTTTGAAGGACTGGTAATTACTTCAGATTCTTTAAGCAAAAAAATATCAGGTAAAATTTCCGGCATAAGGCTCAGAGACGGCGAGAGCATATGGTTTCGTTGGGTTGACCTAGACAATAAAGGTGTCGACCAAGCACTCAGCATCGATTCGCTGAAAATCGAACCTAAGTTTTAAGGTAAAGCTTAGAACTCAGCCCCCCAACATCAGGCGCTTATTATTACAATATACGATTCCATAATACCACCTGTCAAAACTAAAAGCCCAACCCCATATAGCTTTAAACACACATGCCCCTTAAAAAAACATACAGCTTGCTGTCCCTCTTAATGATCACCTTATCTGCGATGGCTTCCCCTGCAAATCTCCGAGCCGATAATACCGAAATAGACGATTCCCTTGGCGAATTAGAGTCCCTGTACAAAGGCGTCCTCCCATGGGTGGCTAGGCTTTATGATCCGAAAAGTGGCGGCTTCTACGAGTCCATCGGGCTTAGGGAAGGGAAGGAACCCAGAGACTTTGGGCCAGACATTCAGGCCACTCATTTTGCGTTTAGCCTCATACGAAGTTCGGATCTATTAGCCAGCATGCCGCCAGAGGTTAAGGGAAAACTGATTCTATATTTCCAAAGCCGACAGAATCCGGAAACCGGTTACTTCAGTGATCCCGATTACCCTGATATGCTCGACAACCAACGCATCATGGCGCGCGCATTATCATTCTCGGTTGCATCATTGAGAAGCTTGGGCGCAGCGCCTCTTTACCCATTACCGGGCAAGCCTCGCGCATCAGCAAATGCTCCAACTAGAATCGAATTAGCTGCGAGCAAGACTGGCCAAATCGTTAAAACGAATCAAGGCCCAGAGGAAACAGCGCCAACAGCCTCAAGCAGCAATCGCATACCCCCCGCCTCAACAAATAAAGACAATGCCGAATCCAATCCGGATTTAGAGGACAAAGAATCTGCCAGCGACAACGTTTACATCGTGCCTAATTCGAAAACACTATCGATCGAGATTCAGGCAAACACGCCGCCCCATCTGGCCTCAACCGAAGCTTTTCATCAATGGCTGGATGAACGCCCTTGGCACTTCGCATGGACAGCCATGGACAACATCCAGTCCCAGCAAACCTTAATTAATAGTCTTCCAGAGCCTTATCGCACGACCATCATTGATAAGGCCATTGCATACATATCTGAACGCCAAGAGGCAAACACGGGCCTCATCGGAGGAGGAACCCCCGAGGTGCGACTATCGGGCGCATTTAAGCTAGTGTTGTTTTTCCGAGCAATGAAGCGTCCCATTCCCCACACTGAAGAAATTCAGAAAACCGTCATTGAATGGCTAGAATCAGAACCGGAAACAGAGAAGATCTACTTTGTTCGAAACACCATTGATATGCTTGATATCCTAGTTGAGGAGACCGGCCAAAATCTCACTAATGAGCAAATGGTTGCGGTCATCAACTTTGCCACCCGCGAGCTTAAACGATACCTTCAAAGCGATGGTGGCTTCAGTCGCTTTACTTATGGTTTTTACATTAGCCCCAATGATCTCTACTTGAGCGACGCCGACCGGATCCCTGCCCAGGCCGGTCCACAAGGCCAACTGAACGGAACGACAATGGCAATACGCACGAGGGCTGCATTATACACTCTTGCTGGAAGAAAGACGCCGTCACTTAGAATGTATGATTTCTGGGATGTTGCTTTAGCCGATGGCGAGCATGAGCCTTCTCAAGTTGAGAAGTAAAATGATCGAAGCAAAATCAAAGCGGATCCAGTAACACGGAGGGGAGGCAACAGGTGCCAGTTGGCTCCTTTATGCCCATTAACAATATAATCCATTTCGGGTTATTAATACCACGACGCGCATCGCTCAATCCATCGACTTGGAATAACGCGGTGACGCGTGTCTCTCGGGCAAATTTACACGGACCACTAATTGTGAAGCATGACTCTTAACTACATAACACTGGTAACATACCTTGTCCTTCTGATGGTCGTCGGTGCGGTTTTCTCAAAGATGAACAAGAACGTGAGCGACTTCGCCCGGGGAGGGGCGCAGGGCACATGGTGGATGGTTGGAACCAGTATGTTCATGGGCGGGATCAGTGCCTTCACCTTCACTGGCAATGCCTCTGCTGCTTTTTTATCCGGGCCTACTTTCCTTGTCCTGTATCTCGCAAATTGTGTGGGACTTGCCATCTGCATCGTCATTGGGCCTTGGTTCCGACAAACTCGTGCGATCACTTGGGCCGATGTCATCAAAGAGCGTTTTCATGTAAGTGTGGAACAGTTTAGCGTATATTTCTCCCTGATATTACAGCCCGTGGGAGCGGCAACGCAGCTCTATGCTCTGGCAATTTTTATGTCGGCAATTTTGGGCCTTCCAACCTCATACTTTATTCTAGGGCTTGGTTTGATAGTCGTCTTTTACTCAACCACCGGTGGGCGCTGGGCGGTGATGGCAACGGATTTTGTGCAAGGACTCGTGCTATTTGCACTAACGGTTTTAGTATTTTTCCTAGCGCTCCATAAGGTTGGCGGGATTGAGAGTTTCTTTTCCTATTTCAGCGATCCCCGCTTCGCCGATGACTTTAAATTCGTTAAATCCAGTGGGCAATTTCCAGAAGACAAATTTACGTGGAAGTGGATTGCTGTTGTGTTCATCTTGCAGCTTCAGGGCTACGTGAATCTAAACACGGTTGGTCGCTTTCTTTCTGCGAAAGACAGTCGTCACGCTCGCTGGGCTGCCATCTGGGCCTGCTTTCTGATGCTCATTGGGACGCTTGTCTGGTTTTTGCCCCCAATGGTTTCCCGCTTCCTCTATTCTGATGAAGTGATGAATTTGGCCATTAAGGAGCCTGCCACTGCGAGCTATGCCGTCATTGCTCAGCATCTTTTGCCTAATGGCCTGATGGGGCTGATGCTTGCCGCCATGCTAGGGGCAACGATGAGTAGCATGGATACGGGCTTGAACAGCGTCGCCGGGGTGGTGGTAAACAATATCATTCCACGACTACGCAAAAAATCTGGCAAACAGCCTTTGAACGATAAAACTAACATTCGGCTTTGTCGCCTGGTTACGATCTTGCTCGGTGTTTACATCATATTTGTCAGCTTGTTGTTGGCCTTACAAAAGGGATTAGCGCTTTTCGATGCCTACCTGATGATTGCTGCCATTGTCGGACTCCCCTTGAGCATGCCCATGCTATTGGGTCTATGGATACCCAAACTCCATTGGAAAGCATACTTTATAATTATTGGTGCCGCAATCACCCCATCCATTTATTTCGTGATACGCAGCAGCATCTTTGGCGAAGTGTGGCCCATCCAAGATCGCTTATTATGGATTTACGCTCTTAGTTTTCTGGGCGTGGCCCTTTCTTGGCGATTCTGGAAACACGGCACCGATGCTTATAAAAAACAGGTTCAGCGGTTTTACGAAAAAATGCATCGGCCTGTCGATTTCAACAAAGAAATCGGCGAATCTCGTGATTCGGAGCAATGCAAGATCCTAGGCTGGACGACTCTTATCCTTGGCTCGCTGATCTTCCTTTATCTGCTGGCTGCAAACTCCCTTAGTGGGCGGCTGCAAATAGCAGCTCTCGGGGCTTTCATAACCAGCATCGGCTTCATACTGATTTATTATTCCAAACGATATAAAAAAGGCCAATAGCGCTTTGAATGTAACCTTGATTACCCAATAGGCATTCTGACATTCTCACATGTAATGGATGCACTCCGGGCGACTCAGAAAGACATAGCCAAGCTGACTGACTTAGCCCAAGCGACCGTATCAATGGCGTTGGCGGATAATCCCAGAGTTTCCAAGGAAACCCGAAAAAGAGTCCATGAAGTCGCAAAACAGCTTGGCTATCGCCCTGATCCTAATCTAACCGCTTTATCAGCCTACCGGAAGTGCTCGAAGTCGGCGAAATATCAGGCAACCCTGGCCTGGCTGGTCAATGATCCGGAGAGCGAGCTATGGGGCACGATTCCTCTCTTTTACCGAGATTACCACTTAGGCGCAGTTGAGCGGGCGAAGGAGCTAGGATATCAAGTGGAGGAGCACCAGTTGTTGAGCAATGGCATGACACCGAAACGGCTGTCCGGGCTGTTATGGACACGAAACATACCAGGCATTCTACTTTCTCCCCAAGCTGGGCCAAACCGAACGATGGATTTTGATTTTTCAAAGTTCTCTGTCGTCACCTTTGGCCACACATTGGCATCGCCAGAAGTCCATACAGTCGTTTCTCATCAATCCAAATCCATGATCAAACTCATGGAGCAGATAATGAAACTTGGCTACAAACGTCCCGGTTTAGCATTATCGAAACAGAGCAATCAACGCACACTTCATAATTGGTCATCAGCTTTTTGGGCAGCGCAGCAAGCCTTGCCCTTAGAAAACCGTGTGCCAATGTGCTTTGAGGACAAAATTACCGAGCAGAATTTTTTGCCATGGTTTAAAGAACATCGCCCAGATGTCGTTGTGACAGAGCAGAAACAGGCTCCGGAGTGGCTGAATTCAGTGGGAGAGCGCATTCCAGAAACGCTTGGGCTCGCTTATATAGCCCTCCATGATGAGAATAGTAATTATTCAGGCATCCATGAAAACTCAAAGCTCATCGGTGCCCGCGCACTCGAATTCCTTGTCGACCTCATCCACCGACGTGAGCAAGGAGTGCCTGAAGTACCACTCACACTAATGATCGATGGCACTTGGGTTGAGGGGACGACCCTGCGGCAGCAATCCGCTTAGAAGGTGTCTAAGCCTACTTCAGCAGGCACCACCGCCTTGTCTGCAGCAAGGTTATAAAACACCAATTCTATATGTATTACTTTAATTAGAGCAGCATATACAGGATCCCAGTGCTATATTCCCATCATGCTTATTACCCCGATTACCCTTACAAGGAATAAGAAGCTTCATGCATTTACACTCGTCGAAACCTTAGTTGTCATCGCGATCATTGCGATATTGGCGACCATTCTCATCCCTGTGATTCAGTCCGTTCGTAGGAATGCAGCAGTTTCAAGAAACATTTCGAATCTTAGGAATTTACAGTCTGCGAATCAGCTCTACGCCACGGAGCACAGCGGTAATTACGTTCCCGTTGGTTCATTTAATGAAAAAGGTTCCTATGGGAATTTTTGGCATGAGAATCCAAGCTTTGTAACCGAATATCTTGGATTTACGGATGTCAACCAGTGGCCCGAAGAGTTTCTTTCGCCCTGGGCATCCATACGCAGTAGCGACGGACAATTGCTCATCGAACGTTCTTATGGATATAATTACACCGGCTTGGGAGCCTATGGGATTCCTGGAACTTCGCGAAATGCCAATATGATGACTCTGGCCAATCCCTCAAAGACGTTGGCATTCGCCGATGCGCTTGACTGGCAAATTCAAATCTACGGGGCGGATCGCTATAATGGGGTCGAAGAGGTGAATAACAACAACACCAACTCGGCGATTGCCTATCGATATAATGGCTATGCCGGAGTGGTCTATTTCGATGGCCATGCTGAGATGTTAAATCGAGAGCAAGTCGTTGATAATCAAGAGCTCTGGAACATACGATCAACGAATTAGCCCCATATCTCTTAATTGGGACAATTCAGTCTATATGTATAGAATCTGGTTCGCTTGCCAATGAACAGGACCTGAAGCATTCTTAAGAATTGAATCAATAATCACCCTACAAAACGATCCCATGAAATATACCAAACTGATCTCCTCCACCTGCTTGCTTGCCTCCATTAGCGCCTTGCACGGGCAGATTTCATTAACGGATGCCGGTTATACCCAAGACTTTAATGCGACTGGCACATTCAGCCTTAGCTATGGTACCGGTTCTCATACCTGGACCGACAACTCGACAATCCCCGGTTGGTACGCCGCAACGGATAGCCCGAACAATGGCAATTACCGCGCCAGCAATGGCAGAGGGCAATCACCGACCTCCGTCACTCCGAATTCGTCTCTCTTTGCCTTTCGGACGGGAACTGGAATTGATGGCAATGACGGTGCCCTTGGCTCCATCGCTGACGGAACCCATCATGCCGTAATTGGTGTACAATTCACCAATAACACTGCGTCCGCGATCAATGGGCTGGACATCAGCTACACTGGTGAACAGTGGGCTTGGAATTCCAGCAGTGATCTCAACAGCCTTAATTTTGCATACTCAACCGATGCCACCAGTCTATCGACCGGAGTATGGACTGACGTTTCATTGTTAAACTTCACCGCCCTTTATTCTGGTGGTAGCGGAGAGGCGCTAAATGGCAATTCTGATGAAATCTTTGAGAACGGCACCGGCTATGTGGCGAAAACCGCTGGCCAAGCTGGTGGCCCTGGTGCCACGAACTTTACAAATATTGGTTCCACCCTCACTGGTCTTTCAATTGCGCCCGGTGAGACATTTTGGTTCCGCTGGACAGATAACTTTAACGACGAAGGTTTTTCCGGCGTAGGCCAAGGCATCGCAATTGATAACTTCAGCGTTGGCGTAATCCCAGAATTCTCCTCTGTGGCTCTTTCCTTAGGCGGCGTGGCACTCGCATTGTGCTTCTTACGCAGACGCACACGCTAGTTTCACTCGCATCTGGCTCCGCCGCACCAAGCCCAGCAGTTTCACGATAATCTGAACTACTGGGTTTTTTCGTGCCCAGTTAGAACAAAGCGCCAACGCGATACTCTCGATCTACCAAGACGGTCATCCGCGTCGATGAATGCTTTGGCAAATTCAGACTTTTGACTAGATCCCTACATGACTAACCGACCATCAATTAGACGAATACCCGCAGCAGCCAGTAGGGACCTAATGCCTTGACATCCTCTACGAAAGGTGCTTTCATGCTTAATTATTCAACGGATAATGGTAACCTACGTGGTTATAAATTGAATAACCTTAGCAATTGTGAGCGAGAAAACTACATTGGGCGAACTCCGCGAGCGCATAATAACGCACTCGATGAAGGATCTTTGGTGGCTAGCCCGTAATGGCGTGACCTACCGCAGCCCGATGAGCCTTCAGGCAGTCGAGCTGACCACAAAGAAAAACCCACAAGGTGACTATCAGATCTGCCATGTTAAGGATGATGGCGATAACGCCGATTGCTGGCACAGCCTTAGCAGCCCCCCCCCCTCGCGCGTCGTCGAGAGCCGCGGCAATACAACCATTTTCCGCGCACCCGCACCAGCTACGGCCCCGAAGAAGCCCATTGCCGCGACCCAAGACCAACGCCCGAATTTCGAAACCGTCCCGGCCCAAAAAAACGTTCCAGAGAAAATCGACGACATGTGCAAGGTGATCCAGCAACTCGAGGCCAAGGTTGACCGCCTGCTAGACGCCAATGAGCTCATAAAGAACCTCGAACACCGCGAAAAATATCTGCGTGAAGCCGAGGAATTGGTACATCAGAAGGCCCAAAATCTTGAGCACGAACGGACCGAGCTAGATCAACTGCGCGACGAGTTGGAAAAGCGCCGCTTCCGCCTAGGCTCGGCCTAATCTCCCCTTCAGCTTGCACATTGGTAAGCATTACGCTTAAACAATAGTCATGAAGCAAGCGGCACTCATTCTTTTTGCGATTTTGGCTTTCGGCTACCTGATTACAAAACCTAAGCCAAACAGCGACTCAAAGCCCAGTCAATCGACCTCCGAATCTCATGGCAACATTGCCTCCGGCAGCTTTGAGCTAGCAGTTCAAAATAAAGAAACCGTATTGGTCGATTTCTGGGCACCTTGGTGTGGACCCTGCAAGACCATGAATCCTATCATCGCCAAAATCTCCGATGATTATTCCGACGACGTCAGCGTGTACAAAGTCAACGTCGACGACTATCCTCAGTTGGCTCAAAAATACGGAGTGCGGGGCATCCCCACGTTCCTGATTTTCAAGAATGGATCACTCGTTGCCACCGAAGTTGGCGCAGTCGGCCGCAAGGGCATTACCCGCCATCTGTAACGGATCTCTGGTCGCTATCGATCAGTCGATATCTTGTCTTCGATCAGCTTGATCATGGCGTCGGCCTGTGCCTTACCACGGATGCGCAGAGGGAACTTCACCTTCTCGCCGTTATGCTTGATGCCCACCAAGTCATAGAAATGCACTTCGCCCGAGCTCATCGTGCTGATCGACTCAAGCCGATCAAGCTCACTGACGTTAACCGAGGCATACTTCGTTAATCCAAAAAAACGCCGCTCTGACTCCAGACGATCCGGGAAGATTTTTAACCGTAGTGAGGTAAACAAAGCCCCCCCGCAACCCGCTGTCACCAGCAGGCCAAAGATTGTCAGGAAGATCGGGAAAATCTTCGGCATGTTGCTGTTCCAAGCAAAATAGGTCCCCACCAGCATCCCCAGGCCGATAAGCAACGGCACGAATAAGAAGATAAAGTTACGACCTGCTCGCGCTTCCACCAAGGTCGCACCTGAGAAATCATCACGAATAACAATACCGCTCTTACGCCAGTCGACAACGGGAGCGGAGGCGACGGTCTCCGCATCGCGAGCCGCTCGGGCGTCAAAATCAGGATCGCTGTTTTCCGTCTTGAAGACCGGCACTTCGAACGTCGACTGATAGTCCACGCCCGGCATCTCCGCCTTTACTTTTAACTCCCATTTAATCGTTACGCTAGAGCTAACATTCTCTGGCGAACTACAGCTAAAAGGAATATTGAACAGCACCGGAATCGCGCTTTGCGTCGGATCGTCGGCCAACGCGTCTTCTTTCACCCATTGCTCACTTTCCCACAGTACCGTGACATTCGTGGAGCGGTTTTTGCCACTACCCGTGACGACTTCTTTGATATTACGCAGGCTAAGATGAAAGCCCTTTTCAGGACGCACATTCACCTTTGTCAGGATGATCCCTCCAAGGCTGCCGCCGATCACACCAGGCACCTCCGCCATATCAAAGGCGGACGACCCAAACTTGCGCCAACGCATCAACTGGTAAATCGCCGCATAAGCCAACCCCAAGCCCACCAAAGGAAATAGCAACACGACATAGCGCGCGGCTTCATCGGCGTTCGACCCTTCCTTAAACACACCAATCGTTGCTGCCCAAGCGATCGCATTCCAAAACACCGCAAAGATAAGAACAAAAATAAAACCGACCTTGTTGCTGTCGACGATACGTCCTTCCGCCCAGTCCCTTCGATGTAACCATGGCGCATTAGGATGCTCGGCTGCGAGTTTCACCGCCTTCTTCCCTTTTTTATGCGATGCAAACGCCGCATAAATAATACCCGCACCGACCAGCGCAAAAAATGTGCCCATGATCACGCCAACCCAAACGGATTGGCCGTCACCGCTATGGCCCTGTTGATACGTGGCAATTGCCGCGCCAACGCCAATTACGAAGAAAAACGATCCAAAAAGCCCAAGGAAAATAGAACCCACGAGGTTTCCTTTGGCACTGGGCGCACTCATTAGTCCAATAAATTATTCGCGCCCAGCAACGAAGCTCAGTGAACCGTCGGCCTCGAGTTTACGATAGTAGCAACCGCTGCGAGCGTGACCGCTGGCCCCCTTTGTATGACATGCACCAGCGCCCTGCGGCTCAACCAGATAGAGGATGCTGTTCTGCTCGCAGTTCACGCGTATTTCCACCAGCTTAAGCGTATCGCCCGAGGTTTTGCCCTTGATCCACAATTCCTTGCGCGAAGTGGACCAGAAGGTCGCCAGCCCCTCGGCCAAAGCAGTGTCTAATGCCAATTGATTGGCGTAACCAACGATGAGTAGCTCGCCAGTCTTCGCGTCCTGAGCCACTGCTGGAAGCACATCTTCGCCACAGTTGGCTACTTTTTTCAGCTTGGTAAAATCAAGCTTAAGTTCGGTTCCTTCTTCAAGTTCGCGACTCATTTTATAAAGCGTATGGTAATTGGGTACTGATAAGGCTCGCCGTTATTGGCTTTGACCGAAGCGATGATAACGAGGATGAGGTCGGCAATAGCCAGTACTGGCAGCAGGATTACGCCGATCCCGACGAAGATCAATATGGCAGCGATAGCCATATAGATCGCCATTGATATCTGGAAATTCAATGCTTCCTTGCCGTGCTGATCAACAGAGGGAATTTCGTTTTTCTTGATCAGCCAAACGATAAGCGGGCCTAAGATGTTGGCCAAAGGAATACTGGTAAACATAGCCAATGCCGATAAGTGGCAGAGCATGTTCCACAGGCGTGCATCTTTTTCCGAAGGAGATATCTCGCTCATAATAGTATTAGGTTCGGTTAATAACGTGGCAGCCAGCGATCAATCACAGTTTGCAGACGGCCGTCACTTTCAAATTCCATCATAGCTTTCGCAACTTGCTCCTGTAGTTTTGCATCGTCTTGGCGCATTGCCCAAGCAAGGTATTCAATGGTCAGGTTGATGTTGACCGGGACCACGTCTTCCATCTCACGTTTACCAGCCAACCAGAGGATAACCGGTGAATCGTAGATAAATGCATCCACTTGTCCACGGACCACAGCATCGGTCGCTGCATCAGGTGAATCGTAGCTGACGATTTCTGCGTTTTTAAAGTTCTCCTTCACAAAGGCGGCACCTGTGGTGTTCGGAATAACGGCAACCTTGCCATTGGTGTCCAACAGGCTGCGGACCGAGGTGTAACGCGCACGAATGTTTTTCCGCACCAGCGACATCTGCCCAAAATTCAGATATGGCGGGGAAAATGCGACGAGGTCCTCGCGCTCACGGGTAACCGTCATGCCGCTCATGATGATGTCGGTCTTGTTCTCACGAAGGGCCGTTATCTGATCCCCCCAAGGCGTCTCAACAAAGACAACTGGGCGGCCAAGCTCTTTGCCCAACAAACGCGCCAAGTCAATTTCTACACCCTCCATTTCATCACCGACCTTAAAGGCCAACGGTGGGCTATCAGACGTCACTCCAACCCGGAGCGGCTTCGTTTTAAAGGGGCTTGGAGCCACCGGTTTTTCTGTTTCACCCTGGATCAGAGAGAGCGGCAAAAGTAGGCACAGGCCCAGTTGGGCAATCATTTTTAGCAGTCGCATGAGCGCGATAATTGGAAATTATCCGCCGCACCGCAATAGGAGAATGCATTCTCTGCTTTCGATTTGCATACGGCCTTTTCGCACCCCAAGATCAACCGCATGGTAGAGATAACCGCACGATACGAAGGCGAATTACGCACCACCGCCACACACGGTCCCTCCGGGGTCACGCTAGTCACGGACGCTCCAGTCGACAACCAAGGCAAGGGCGAATCCTTTTCCCCAACTGACCTCTGCGCCACCGCGCTCGTCAGTTGCATGGCCACCATCATGGGTATCAAGGCCCGCAACCTAAACATCGACCTGACTGGCATGACCATGCGTATTGAAAAACACATGTCAGCAGACCCGCCCCGTCGGATCGTCAGCCTACCCGTCGAAATCCACGCCCCCAGCGCTGTTCCCATGGAGCAACGTGCCACGCTGGAACGGTCCTGCCGCGCTTGCCCCGTCTTTCAAAGCCTACACCCTGCCATCGAGAAAACGTTCCATTTCCACTGGGATCAATCCTGATGGCACGGCTGCTTTTCTACCGTGACCCCGATACCGCCTGGCGTCAGGTGCTGATGCCATGGTTCCAATTCTGGCCACGTGAGGCTTGGCGGCAGAAGCGTCCCGTCGTCTTTCTCGCGCCCGACAGCTCCATAATCGCTTGGGTAAAGAGCCGCTTGGTCAAAGCGGGCATCCCGGCGCTGGGCATTCAATTCCATGCCCCCGGTGGCCTACGTGCGCTCTTGCGAGGGGGGGGGGAGACCCGCCCACTGGCCTTACGCGAAGACTTGCGCCTGCTGATGGAACTTGCCGCAGTCGACCTGCCAGACAATCCCATTGCGCAAGCCACCGCCCAGGAACCCAGCGATTTCCTCAGACACTGTGACCGCCTGGAAGCCGCCGGTTGGGATGCCAACGCCTTTGACTTGCCAGAAGCGCGTGAGCTCGCCAATCGCTTCTATCAATTGATTGATGAGTCCGGATTGCAAACTTCATCTTCGGCGGATCGCGCCCTTCTGAACAAACAGCCCCCCCCCCCC
>NZ_BMXG01000033.1 GCF_014651635.1 Cerasicoccus arenae
AAGCACAGCCCGGAGCAGATCAGCGGTGCGCTGCGGCGGGAGGGCCAACGAGCTCCTTCACGCACGAGCATCTACACGTTCACCCGGGCTGCCCGCGACCGTGGCGGGCGGCTTTACCTGCACCTGCGCATCAACGGCAAACGCCGCTATCGCCACAAGTACAAAACCAGCCGCAGCAAGCTTCCAAACCGCGTGGGCATTGAGCAGCGCCCGCCCATCGTGGGGCGACGCGAGCGTTACGGCGACTGGGAGTGCGACCTTATCGCGGGTTGCCGGGGCGCTGGCTATCTGCTGCTGAGCAAGGATGCCACGGTTGACCGCCCAGGCTATCATCACGGCCCTGGCTGGCTACCGCGCCCGAACTGATCACCTACGACAACGGATTGGAGTTTGCCGGACACGAGCAGGTCACCGAGGCCCTCGGTGCGGCTGGCTACTTTTGCCAGCCCTACCACTCCTGGGAGAAAGGCGGCGTCGAAAACTTCAACGGACTCGTCCGCCAATACTTCCCCAAGGGAACCAACTTCCTCGATGAGGGCGAGGCTAGCCTCGCCCTCATCGAAACCGAACTGAATCAACGCCCACGCAAGATCTTGCACTTCCTTTCACCCAACAACCTACAACACAGAATCGCCGCTTGACCCACTCGACCCAACATAACGATTATTACCTAGCTGTTGGAATTCACGATCTTTGATTACGGGTTCAAATAGACATCAATTTTGACCCGCTCCCAATCTTCATGCCAACGGCAGTGCTAGGATTTTCCGTTTCGATTGGGTTGTTGTTGTTTTGGATGCAGCTTGCTGAGCGTATTCGGCCGGAGGCCGATAGCCCAGCGAGCTGTGCGGTCTATAGGTATTATAATCGAGGCGGTATTCTTCAAGCTTTTCCCTGGCCTCGGACAGGGAAAAGAAAATCTCAGTGTTCAACAGCTCATCGCGTAGCTTGCCATTGAAGGACTCGATATAGCCATTTTCGGTTGGTTTGCCTGGTCGGATAAAATCAAGCTGAACCTCATTGGCATAAGCACAGGCATCGAGCACTTTGCCAGCAAACTCAGGTCCATTGTCTACCCCAATGGAGCGCGAACGCAGGAGCCACGCTTCTTGCTCTTTTTTACGCTTCAGATCAAGCCCTTCAGCCTTATAGATGCGGAAACTCGCTTGGGATCAACTTGCCAGCCCTCTCGCTTGAGCAGAACCGTCAGATAGCGATAGCCATAGCGCACACGCACAGCGGCCAAATCAAGAATGCGCAACCGTAAGGCACCTTCGTCCGGGGGCTCGACATGCCGATACGCAAAAGTAGAGCGGTTCAACTCCAGGAGCCTGCACCCGCGACGGCCGCTGATCCGATAGACATCAGATGCCTATCGGATCAACTCTGCCTTACGTACAGGCCTCAGAGCTTTTTTGACACGATCTCCTGGAGGATATGTTTATCCAGACTCAAGTCAGCCACCAGTTTGCGTAAACTTAGGTTCTCATCCTCAAGCTTCTTGAGACGTCGTAGCAAGAGCAACTTATCCATTTCAAGATCACAGCTGGTTCGCTGGACAGCACTTCGGTCAAAGCAAATCCCGATGGTACCGGTGCACTAAAAAAACGGACCGCAAGCCATCGGACGCTCACGCGGCGGACTCACAACCAAGATTCATATGGTTGTCGGCGATGCGCGAACGGCACTGTGCTTCAGCCTCTCGCCGGGACAAAACGGTGACGGACCAGAAGGACGAAGCCGGCTCAAACGGTGGGCTTCAGGGCGTCCTCAATCTCTGAAAACCATTATCATGGACCGCGCTTACGAGGGCGACGAGACTCGCCAGCTCGTCTTCGATTTGAGCCTAGATCCAGTCGTGCCACCCAAGATTAACCGCATAAATAAATGGGAGTATAACCATGAACTATATAAACGACGCAACGAGTTGGAGCGACTTTTTCGAAGGCTCAAAGGTTTTCGAAGAATCTTCTCTAGATTCGAAAAACTCGACATCATGTTCACCGCGTTCATTCATATCGCGGTGATTTTTGATGCACTCATTTACCTGAACACGCCCTAGGAAACTATTTGACAAGCGACTGTCGCAGAGCACTCACCAGTGGTGTTGCTACCGTAAATAAAATGAGCGCGTGACCAATCACGCGCCCACTGGACAGTCAAAAACGCTCTTTGCGGTCGTTTATTGTGCTGGCATTTGCGTAATGGCTTCCAACATCACGCCGTCGGCCAATACGTAACCATTCGTGCCAGCAGTTCCGAGCTGTAGCGTCCCGGAGGTCCCAGCAATGAAGTAATGATCTCCCAACCAGACCCAATAGCCGTCGACCTGTTGATTGATTGCGTAGCCCTGCAAACCATCTGCGTCGGTCACGTCGAATGGGACATTACTTGCGCGATTGGCGTAGCCGTAGCCCCAGTTGAGGTAGACTCGATACAAACCTTCGGAGGGGATATTAGGCGTATAAGTAACGCTCTTGGCACCTTTGTTGACGTTGTTATCGTGAAGATAGTTCACCCCGTAGTAGCCAGGCATGGCCGTGCTGGACGACCACGCTCCGGTCAGGACGACGCCAGTGTTGGCGGTGCTGTCTAATACTATGATATCGGGCGCACTGGCGACAAACTCCACGGCGTCCGCCACCACGTAGGAGGACGTGCCAGCGTTCGAAATCGTGACGCTGCCTGTCGATCCGGAGGCGAAGGTATACAGACCCAGGTCCACCCATTGTCCCGGCTGCTGTTGATCGATGGTGAGCTGGGTGCTGCCATTGAGATGGGTTACCGTAACGGGGACGTTGGAAGCCCTGATTGTGCTGTCTGTCCAATTCAGATAAACACGGTAAATGCCAGCAGATGGCAGGCTGGGGCTGAATGTCACACTTTTGCTGCCTTTGCCGGAGTTGCCGTCGTGCAAGTAATCCGTTTGGCGGAATCCGGGCGAACTGGTGGAGGCAGACCAAGTTCCAACTTTGGTCACGCCACTGCTTGCTGTGTTGTCAAGGATGACCGATATGGGCTGATCAATGCTCGACACGGCAACTGTGTTGAGCACGGTGGTCGAACCGCTGGAAACTGCGATGCCGTAAATGGCTTCACTGCTAAGCTGAACATTCGCACTTCCAGCATAGCTCCAACTGGTGCCGTCAGGCGAGTGGTAGGCGAGTACCTGATCGCCACGGCGGCGAAGGGCTAGCCATTGCGGCGCGGAGACATTCGCGGTGATCTGAGAGCGTTTGGCAGCGGTGCTTGTAGAGGAGCGGGATTGAAACGAGCAATAGCCATTGGAGAGATAGACGGCAGCATAACTGGCATTGGCCGTGGCCCCATCGCGAATCATAATGCCAGACTGCGCGGTTCCCGAGCCAGTTGCGGAGTCTATACGCAGCAGGATTTCGTTGTTACCAGTTAGTGGTTTTCCCATTAAGTGGAAAGCATCAGTCGTGGCACCGTCGCTGTAGCCGCTGCCTGCGCCAGCAACTGTTGCATCGCCTGAAGCAAGCGGCGTTGAGTCACCAGCCAAGCCGGTGTTGCCAATCTCGTAAGCATCCCATGGCAGGTAGGCAAAGAGCTCACGATAAAGCACTGCAGCGTCTGGAAAACTGGTGATGAATCCATTGTAGGGCGTTACTTGATGCCCTCCATCGGGTGCCTGAACATCGAAGTAGACATGGAAGGCGACATTGTTGGCCGGGTCTTGAATGAAGTCGTGCATCTGCTGGATGTAGTAGGCGTTGTCCTGACCGCCATGGCCATCTGAGCGGTCGCAAAGCCCCCACTCGGGTATGCTCAGTGGTTTGTTGTGAGCTGCGGCAAAATTGCGCCACCATGCCAGACCATAGTCGTAAGTGCTGGAGTAAGACGTCCAGGCGTTTTGCTGCCGCGCAAGTATTTGCTCGGGTGTTGCACCGTCGGGGTATGGATAGGTGTTGGATGCCCAGCTTTGGTCATATAGGTCAACGCCAACATAGTCGACATAGTCGTCCCCCGGCCAGGCGTCCTCAAGTGGATATGACATCCACACGTTGATACCATTCCAGCAAAACTTTAAATCCGCAGCACCGGGAACGGACCGCATTGCTGTTACGATTTCCTGCCAATAAGCAACAAAGTTGGCCGCCTTTGAAGCGGAGTCTGCACGCCAGGTATACCAACCTCCGTTGAATTCCCAGCCGAGGCGAATGATGGTGTTGTCCACCATGTTGCGCGCCACCAGGTTTTGCGCTAGTGTGGTGAAATAGGAGTTGTAGGCGCCCGTAGCTCCCGTTGCCAGCGATACAGGTGAACCCGCTCCTGGTCCTGATGTCGGGCCACTGCCATCCCATGGTCCAGGCAGCATAGCGACGGACAGAACGCACACACGCTGATCATGTTGCTCGAGCCACCAGGCTACTGGATCGAGCAGCCAGCCTGGGCCGCTGATATCGGTCCAAGTGTTAGTCGCTGTAAAGGTCTCAGTCCAGAGGTTGGAGCGTGCAAGCCATGAGGCGGCGAACTCGTGGCGATTGATGTTGGTTCCCTGGGTGAAACCCCATTCGTAAACGCCCATGTAGGGCACCTCCGTATTGTCAGATGGGGGGACCGGATCGGCGTGTATGTTCAAGCACAGGCCTGCAGTTAGCGTAAGCGCCGCCATGAGCGGCCATCGTAGGGTGTTAGGCATTGGAGTATGGGGTTATATCGCGCGTGGGCGACCGGGTTTAGAGAATACGAATTGTTAACGTTGTCAGCATAGCCTGTCTTGCTAAATGCTGCCGATGCACTTGTTGTTTGACGGTCAATGGTAGAGGAGACTGTCTGGGGGGATTTGACTGTCAAATTCCTCTCGCGTTGTTTGTCGACAAGGTTGGAATAAGTTTGGCAGTTCCTTCGAGGCTTAATCTTTTATGAAGTCTACCTCTTTATTACTTTTAACCGTGCTGCTGTTTTGGGCACCTTGTGGCGGCTTGGCGGATATGTTGACGCTCGATGCCCAAGGGGTAACCATCAATGCGGGTGCCATTGGCGAATACAGCATCCCTGCGCCAATCTATATTTCGGATGATGGGCAGGAGCATAAGCCAACGTCGACGCTACGAGATGGCGAGTTGAGCGTCATCTATGACGATGGATTTGCCATCAGTATTCGAATGTCTGGAAATAGTGAAATTAAGTATGAAATGATCCGCATGCCCGAACGTGCGGCATCGCTGAAGTTTATCACTTACATTCCGATCAATTTGAACAACGCAGGCAAATATTCACTGGGAGCCATGCAAGGAGAATTTCCGGGGAAGCACGCTGGTCAGTTTCTGGCGCACGGTGAGGCTGACCGCTTAGAGATCATTCACGCACTGGGTGATGGCATCCGCATTACAACTCCAAGCGCCTATCAGCAGCTTCAGGATAACCGCACTTGGAATTGGAACATTTTTGCGTGGATCTATCGCTACGACTTCAAGCGCTATCCTGGGCAGGATTCATTCGTGTTTCGGGTCGAAGTGATAAAGCCAGCTCAGGGGAGTTTGCATCGGGATTTTCTGGTCGATCGTTACGGGCAGTCGACCTTGAAAGAATGGCCTGGGAAAATCACTGATGATTCGCAGCTTCAGGCCGATGTTGCTGCTCAAGCAGAGGCGCTGGGTTCCTATGAAGGGCCAGAACTGGACGCCTTTGGCGGCTTGGCTGGCAGTCGGGAGCTTTACGGCTTGAATGCCAGCGGCTTTTTTTACGTGACCACAGTTGAAAATGATCGCCATGTTCTGGTGACGCCTGAAGGCAATCTATTCTTTCAGCTAGGCGTCTGTGGGGTGGTGAATACGGACGATTTCACCGCGGTGAAAGGACGGGAGAAAATCTATGAGTGGCTACCAAGCTCAGATAATGAAAAATGGAAAAGCGCTTGGAGGGGGAATAGTCCGTCATGGGGAGTCTTTTCTTTTCAGATCGTAAACTGGATACGTAAATACGGTAAGCCTTATTCTTTCGATGAATGGTCTGTGCAGGCCATTAAGCGTCTGCGAGCCTGGGGCTTTAATAGTCTGGGCGCATTTGGTCCCTACACCGTGGCAATGCGCGAAGAAGGATTTCCAACCGTGGCCTTTTTGCCTGATGGAAAAAAGCAAGGCGCGATAATGCTGCCCGAGAAAATCGGCGCTGCCGAGATAGCAGATCCTTTTGCGCCTGGTTTTGAAGCGGCCATCGATGAAGCCTATCAAAAGCACATCGCACCTCGGGCGAATGACCCGCTGGTCATTGGCTATTTTCTCGGAAACGAGCAACACCTCGAAAATATTCCGAAGCACGTCGTGCGTTATCAAGCTTCGCAATCTCCGGCCAAGGCGCGATTGATGCAGCTGTTGCAAGAGGAGTATGTCGACATCGAATCTTTTAATGCGGCATGGTTGCCGGCGAAGTCGTTCGAGTCGTTTGCTGAGGCCGCTGAGTTTCCGCTTATTATTCGCAGTGATGCGGCGGCTGCGGATATGCGCGCCTTTCTTCAGTTGTATCTCGATGCCTACTATGGATCCATCCGGAAAATCTTTAAGAAGCACGACCCCAATCACCTGCTGATTGGTAGTCGTTGGACACCGCACACGGCAAACAACCGGGATGTTGTTTCAATCGCTGGAAAATATTTGGATGTCATTAGCGTAAACTACTACACGTATCAAATTGAAGAGGGATTTTTCGAAAAAATCTATGAATGGGGGCAGCGTCCCTTGTTGTTGAGCGAATGGTATTTCAGCGCCACAGATCATGGACTCGGGGCAGCGAAAGAAGTTAACGATCAAGCGGAGCGCGGAATGGCCTATCGCAACTATGTTGAGCAGGCCGCAGCTACCGGTGTCGTTGTAGGTTCGCAATGGTTTATCTACACTGATCAGGCAATTACGGGTAGATTCTTCGAAGGTTTTAATGGAGAGGGAAACAATACCGGGCTTGTTGATGTGACTGACCGCCCTTACGAACCTTTGGTTACGGCCGCAGCTTTGACCCATGCCCGCATTTACGAAGTTCTCCTCGGTCATGAGGAGGCCTACGCTTTTGATGATCCTCGCTTCAGTGGAAAAGGGCGAGAGGCCACAAAATATGTTGCCATTCCGCGGAGTTTGGAAGAGCTGACTTTTGAACTGACAACGACCGGTTGGCCTGGTCGGCCAGCGGAGCCAATTGGATCATCTAGCATTGTGTTGGGAACTATGGAGCCGGGGCTCAGTGGCGCGTTTCGGCTCTGCTGGGATGAAGGATTTCTCCACTTGATCATTCAGGTTTCCGATCCAACTCCCGCGCTTAATCACAAGCCAGCGGCATACGCTTGGGCTGCGGATTGCATCGAACTCTTTATCGGATCAAGGAATCCTGACCAAGAGGGGAGTCCACTTTACAGTGATCGACACATTCTTATCTCAGCTTCTGAAAACCCAGAAATCTACATTGTCGATCATCCTGAGTCTTCGGAGGGATGTCGGGCTATTTTGGCCAAGGATGTCTCCGGTGATGGCTACATGCTGCGGGTTGAACTTCCGTGGTCCGCGCTGGGCATTACTCCGAATGCCGGTATGGAGATGCTCTTCGATCTGGCTATCGACAACAGTGGCGATGGGGAAACCCGTACGCACCAATTGGTTTGGAATGGCACCGATAAGAACTCAGGTGATCGTGGCGTTTGGGGGCGCGCTCGCCTATCAAATAATTGAATATATATAGCTGAATGATAGAAGTAATTTATGATTGTTTAATCTGCTATTTGAGTGGACATTTAGGCGTACTAATCGACGGAATTTTGCACTGAATCGACATCTGCTTATCGCACGAGAAACGTTTGGTCTGAAAAGAGTCCTCAAAGGGACGATGCTGTAGCTGTCTCGTCTGATTGATAGATGTTTGTGGGTAACAAGCAGGTTCAATGTTTCGTCGCAACGTCCTCGGACGAATTTGGATTTACCTGAATTTCCTCAGCTGGAATATACTTGGTCGTTCGTCTGATTCTCCGCTTTCGCAGTTGCGGATTTACATGATATGCTCACAGCAGTAGCGAAAATAAAAGCCGCCAGCTGTAATAGACTGGCGGCTTTGGAGTGAATGGAATCGGGCGATTTAGCTTTTGATAAATCGACGGCGCACGAGGAATGCAAGGGTCGCGAGGCCGAATAGAGCTGCAAAGCTTGAAGGTTCCGGGATCGACACGACTTGCACTGAATTCAGAAAGCCCCGGCGATCAACGCCTCCGCCAAGTACGGCCAGGTTCAGAAAACCGCCTTCGGCTAGTGTGATCGTGTACTTCAGGTAGTTCGAATCTTCAATCCAGGCGGACGTTGATGAAACCGTGTTGTAGTTGAGTGTCTCTGCTGTTGTGCTGCCGCTGCTGCCTGAGCTGGAGAGGTAACTGAAGTTGCCCGCCGATGAAGATGAGCCGACGGATACCGTCTGGGAGTAGATGCCATCGTTTTCAGTGCGGCTCGTGTTGCGTGCAGCTACATAGACTTCATAGATTCCGGCATCGAGACCACCAATCTGAAAACCAACGGCGGCTGATTGAGTATTGCCGCCCGGGCTATTGAAGATTCCATCCGTGCCAACCGAACTGCCTGCATAGATGCCGGTGTTGTAGATGCCTCCTAGGTTGGACGATGAGGTGGGCTGACTCGAAAGTGACAGGGTTGTGTTGGGCGTTGAGCCCGAGCCAGCTGCTGAGCCGATATCCAAGCTGACTCCCGTCGCTATAGATCCATTGATGTCCAGAATCGATCCTGCTGCAACGTCAGTAACGCCGACGGTATTCCATGTCGGCGTTCCGGATGTTGTATACGGGCTGTTGGCGGGTGTGCTTGTTGCGGTTGGACCAAAGTCCAAGTAGATTGTGACTCCAAAGCACGAAGTCGAAGAAGTAGCGGCAATTGCCAGGATGGGGATAAGTTTTGAGGTATTCATGTGTGTTCTTTTGGTTGTTTGTCTTTTTCGTTCAAACCTGTCTTGTGTGTTATGGTAATTGTTTTTCGAATCTGCTTATTGCTAAGGTCATAATAATCTTAATTTTAAATCCTATAGACAAGTTTATGGGCTTGCGGAATTACACCCAAAAGTTACATTAAGTCACCATGGCTCGAGCAATCAGCAGAGGTCCATTTATGGACTTTAACGGCATACACTCTCGGCTGATTTGGGCCAATGAACGTGAGGTTGAGGCAAAGTATCTTGATGTTGGCGAAACGCGCGGCGGCACCGATTCGGTTGTTTGGTTTATTAAGCGAGGTTCGGTGGAAATCTCCTATCGTAATGGTGTCACACGAGCCACAGCCGGGCAGTGGATTTTTTTACGCGCAGAAAACGGTCACCAGCATTTTGAAGATGGTTCCGCCGTTATCTCCATACGCTTTCACTTGAGGCTTCGAGGCGGTAAGTTGCTTTATGCGCCAGCGAGAGATATTGTGCTCGATGTATCCGAACATCCAGGTCTCACGAGTAGCGCGAAGGCCTTGGTTGAGGCGAACATACGCGTCAACTCTACCGGCACACTTTGGACTTCACGCATGAAAATTCCGCTGGTGGAGAATTTTCGTATCGAATCCGCGTTTATGAACTGGCTCGCTGAGTATGTTGCGGCGCTTGAGTGGGCAGGAGAGCGCCCGGTGGACTCTGGCGAACGTGATGAACGAGTGGTAAGCGCCCTAGCTTATATTGAGGAGCATCGAATGCGCGACAAGTTCACTGAAGCGGATCTCGCGCGGCATTGTGGTCTTAGCATCAACCAACTGGCAAGGGTGTTTCAACGAGAGACTGGCTTGTCTCCATTTCAATACTACGAAAGTTTAAGGTTAGAGTTTGCGAAGCACGCTATTTCAGAAACCGAGCTGCCTATGAAAGAAATCGCTTTTGAGTTGGGGTTTAGTTCAGCAGCGCATTTCTCGAATTGGTTTACCCGAAAAGTCAGGCATTCCCCGCGCGCTTATCGATTGATTGGCTCACAATCGAACCTCGCATGGCCTCAAGGCGAAGTTACTGTTTGACTGTCAATCAAAGCCGTAGTTGCGGGATGTGTTCCATTCGGGATCATAGGGCTTATTTAATTTCAACAACCCTGATTTATAAGGATATACATGACTAAGTTAAAGTGCTTTAAGGCCATCGCCCTTTTTTTCGCGACGTTGCAATTACTCTCTACGCATGCGGCAGATGAGCCGAAGGTAAACGACAATTCTGAACCATATATTGTTACTTATCGCTGGGGGGTGTCCGGCGCTGTAAAGGGGCTCTACGATGCCTATGGTGATTGGATTGGCTGTCAGTCTGTCTGGGCGGAAGATTTTATGCCGAACGAGGGGTGGAATAAAATTGAAGGCGAAGAGTGGCAGTTGGCCACTTGGCGTGACTGGAATAAAAAATATCCCGGGCGTCGCTTAATTCTTAGCGTTCCAATACTGCCAGGTGGTTGGGATCGCAATGGCCCTTCCATCGGGCCGGGGGTAGATACGCCAGTTTCGCTCGAAGAGGGTGGAGCCGGCGCTTACAACGAGTATTTCGTAAAATTGGCGGAAAATCTCGTAGCCTATGGCTTAGGTGACACCATTGTGCGGCCTGGTTGGGAATTTAACGGCGGTTGGTACGCGTGGCGTGCTGATAACAAGGAGTTAGCGCCACACTTCGCTGCCTATTTCCGTGAGATTGTAAAGTCGATGCGTTCAGTTCCAGGCGCGGGGGGACTTAAGTTCCTCTGGAATCCGGCAATGGAACCTTGGTGGCCCTATGATCCCGCATTAGCATGGCCTGGAGATGACTTTGTTGATTACGTTGGAGTCGATGTTTATGATCAATCCTGGGCAAAAGACACTTATCCATTCCCGGAAGGTGCGAGCCCCGACGAAATTGAGCGACGCCAGCGTAAAGTCTGGGACGAAGTTAAAAACAATGTGCATGCATATGGGCTTCCTTATTGGGTGAAATTCGCGAAGGAGCGAAACAAGCCTCTCACTATTCCGGAGTGGGGAGTCTGTGCTCGAAAGGACGGACATGGAGGCGATGACAATCCATTCTTCATTCGTAAGATGCATGAGTTTATTTCGAACCCCGACAACAACGTAGCATTTCAATGTTATTTTGATGTCGACGCTCATGATGGTGCGCATCAACTCTGCCCGGACCCAACAGGTAAAACCGAAACGAAGTTTCCCAAATCCAGCGCAGCGTTTCTCGAGTTGTTCTCTAAGGCGAGCGAGTAGCGCAGCATCAGATTTATGCGGGTGATTGTGGAAGATACCTCCAATTGCCCTTTGCCCGTTATTGTTGCTATGCAAAATATAGTGTCGTCCAATCAGTGTGAGTCGCATCTGCCGTTGCCGGAAAATATCAGCGTCGTTTCGATTATTGCCCTTGGTGATGTTGAAGCCGTTTATCTGCGCGACGAGAATACCCAGGCAACGGGATTGATGCTGATTCCGACTCAATGGCTTCCCGATGTCGTGAAGCGCCGCTCGCATAATAATTCGACGCTGGCATGGACCGTGGATTCTCTCATCCAGTTGAAGATAGTTGGAGACGCTTACCCGAAAATGTTTTCTCAGGGGCGCACGATGCGCAACAGCGTCTCCACTGAGCGGCTTCGGTTTGATGGGCAACGTGTTGTTGAAGACGAAACGTCAAAGTCCATTTTGACCGTCTTGCGCGATGACGGGCGATACCACTGCGTGCATCAGTTGACGTGGATGAAGGGGGAGGGATTTGTTGAAGTCACCTCCACTTTTCACAATGACAGCAATGAGCCGCTGACGCTCGAGATGTTCAGCAGCTTTTCGCTCGGAGGTATCACGCCTTTTGCCTGTGGCGATGCTGCCGGACGTCTGGTCTTACACCGGTTGCGAAGCGCCTGGTGCGCAGAGGGGCGATTGGAATCACGCGCAATTGAGGAAATGCAGCTAGAGTGTTTTCATTATCCTGATACCCCAACGGCGGAGCGCTTTGGGCAAGTCGGTTCGATGCCGGTTCGGGGATGGCATCCCTTTATCGCGATTGAAGACTTGGAGGTCGGCGTTACGTGGGCTGCCCAGCTTGCTTGTCCGGGTTCGTGGCAGTTGGAAGCGCACCGTCGTGATGACTGCATTAGCATTTCGGGAGGGCTGGCTGATCGAGAGTTCGGGCATTGGCTTAAGCGGATCAATCCTAGGGCGCGCTTTACTTCTCCGACGGCCATGTTAACCGTGGGCGCTAGTTTGGACGATGCCTGCGAGCGTTTTTTGCAACGACAGCAGCGGCAAGAGATACTGCCAATCGAGCAGAGCTTGCCGATCATTTACAATGACTGGTGCACGCATTGGGGGAAGACATCCCATGCGAATGTGGTGGAGATGGCTGAAATCCTTATGGGCGAGGGCATCGATATCTTTGTAATTGATGCTGGTTGGAGCTTGGGCATGGGCAGTTGGCAAGAGAATCGCGCCAAATTTCCGGATGGTTTAGCTGTCACTGCAAAAAAAATTCGCGAGTGCGGCATGGTTCCCGGCATTTGGTTTGAAATGGAATGCTGCGAGGTTACTGACGGCCACACTCATGAGAACCGGGAGCATCTGCTCCATCGTGATAGCTTCCCGATTCAATCCGGGCAGCGTTGTTTTTGGGACTTTCGTGATCCATGGGTCTGGAATCATTTAAGTGAGCAGATGATCGATTTGTTGGAAGAATGCCAATTCGGCTACTTGAAAATCGATTACAATGACAGCCTGGGAATTGGCTGCGATGGCACTGATTCGCTGGGGGAAGGCTTACGCGAACATCTGGAGTGCGTGCAGAAATTCATCGTTCGCATTCGCGAGCGTTTGCCGAATCTCGTGATTGAGCTGTGCTCTTCCGGCGGGCATCGGCTTGAGCCATCGATGTTGCAGTTGGCGAATGTTGCATCTTTTTCGGATGCGCATGAAACTTCAGATATCCCAATCATTGCAGCGAATTTGCACCGTGTGCTCCTGCCACGAACTTCGCAAATATGGTCTGTATTGCGATCAGGTGATAACGCCCAGCGAATCGTCTATTCCTTGGCGGCCACTTTTCTGGGGCGCATGGGACTATCTGGCGAAATTGATCAACTCGATGAATGGAAGCGGGATATTTTACGCTTCGCAATAGCCTTCTATCACGAAGCGTCGGCGGTTATCGCGTATGGGACATCCAAGCGATACGGGGGCCCAGTGCTTAGCTACCGAAATCCGGTGGGATGGCAGGCAGTCGTCAGGCAAGGTGCCGGCGCAGCGCTCGTTGTGGGGCATGCCTTTGCAGGCGATCCACCCGAGATTGTGGAGCTTGAATTGCCAGCGGGATCATGGCGCATCAAAAAGGTGTTCCCGCAACAAATGTCTTCCCCCGAGTTGAAGGGCGCGGCTCTCTCGGCGAAGTTTGATGGCGAGTGGAGCGCTTTTGCGATTTTGCTTGTCCAAGAGGAGGTAGAGTCAGATGTGACGTTGGCGGGCTAAGCCGCTCGGACGACCTCAAACAAACCGCTCATTCAAGGCGTGGAATGTTTGAAGTGTGAACTGGTATGTAGGATTTGAGCAAGGTGCCAAGTCTGTAATCCGTCGATCCATTGGCAGCCAAAACACCGAAATGCCGTCAATTTGACTGTCAAATTAGTGATTTGTTGATAGATTTCTAACCTTCTTACAGATTCAGCTTTACCTCAATACCTCACCTCAAACGCACATCAGCATTACTCCAATAGTCGTTCTCCATGTTCTTTATGACCCCACATAAAAACAGAAAGGGTTTTGCGCTCATCATCGCGATCGCACTTATGAGCTTCATTGTGCTCCTGATGTTGAGTGTGTCCATGCTGGTGCGCATCGAAACACAATTAGCAACTCAATCCCAGTCGGTACAGGCTGCCCGCCAAATTTCGCTTTTAGGGTTATACACCGCTCTTGGGGAGATTCAATCAATGCTTGGGCCGGATCAGCGCATTAGCACGACTGCGGATTTGGTGGAAACGTTGCCGACTGAGCGGAGCCACTGGACCGGTGTTTGGCGAACGGATACCGACGCTATCGACTATTCTAATGCGCCGAAGTGGCTTATTTCGACGCCAAGTGGAAATACGTCTGGGGCAGTGAGTGACATTATCATCCCAGAAGATGCTAAGATTGAGATGACCCCGCCGTATGCTGCTGAGGACAGCGGTGAGTTATTGCCAGCTGTGGTTGTTGGGAAAATTTCCACCGGGCAGGGTGCTTATGCCTATTGGGTCAGCGATGAGGGCGTAAAGGCGCGAGTCAGTCTCTCTCAGAACTCAGATGTCGCCGATGCCGAAAGATCTTCATTTGATTCAGTGGTGCCGGAGCACTTTGGAATCAACGTGATTGATGTGTTGGAACAGATAGATATCGCCAGCAATGCCAAGCTTGAGCGAATTACAAACCTCTCGGAGTTACCCCTCATTGCAGATGATGGAAGTCTGCTCGATGAAAGTAAGATTCATGCGTTGAGCCCATCGCTAACCGGTTTCAGTCAGAGCGTACTGGCGGATGTTAAAAACGGCGGCTTGAAAAAAGACCTCACGGCTGGTTTGCAGTCGAGCTCAATCGAACCCTCCGGGCAGATGTTTGGGCCACAGATGAGTGACACGCCAACGGCTCGAGACCCAGGTGGTCCGGATTGGAACCAACTGCGCAGCTATTACAATCTTCGTCCCAATGACGACGGTCGTATCGAAGTCAGGGAACAGCTCGATGACCAGATGGGGGTTTATCCGGTTTTGGCGGGCATGCAGTTATACACCTTTGTTACCTATCAGTGGGTGAACCGTGGGACTTCCGATGAGCGAGCGGATATTATGTGTCATTTCCTTCCTGCGGTTGTCCTTTGGAACCCGTATTCCTATCCACTGGAAAGCGAGAACTATACCGTACATTTCGGCAGATTGAAGTGGCAGGAAGGGCAGCAAGTGGGCGTGCCGGATGAGGACGATATCTGGCACCCATATAATCTGTACTTTGAAAAAGCCTATAGTAACAACTACCGGGTGTATCGCCTTCGCTCAGTTGATGAGAATGGCAACGAAGTTTATGACCCGGATGATGCTACTGCCTGGTTCCCAGGGTGGGATTCACTTTCGTTTGAAATTAACAATGTGAGCTTCGAGCCTGGAGAAGCTAAGATTTTTTCTCCACCTGCCTGGCACTCTCCTTATCAGAGAAATGCTCAACCTTCGCCTATTGGGGAGAACGACTCCATGTTGAATGACCCAAATGTGCTCGAAGAAGGAATGCGGCTCGGGGCGAGCTTCTATCGACGCAGTGTTTGGCAGGCTCTGCACAAAGACGAGGAGGGCAATTTATTGACGCGGGTGAAGCCAGCGATGCCGCAATACAAGGACTACGCATGGCGCTTGGCCCGCAAGTCAACTGGCACGCCATACGAAGGCGAACCGTTGCAGGTTGTCATGACTTTGAATCCAGCGACAATTTCTGGAGTATCGCCGCCCCCGTTGAACATCGATGAGTTCAATCCCGATATACCACTTACACGAATTGATGAGTTCTATGGTTATAAGACCGTTATGAACTTCACCGATAATCAGTTGCCGAGTAGTCCATACAATATACCTGCTTGGTTGGGGTCGTATAATCCACGGGCAACATATTCCGGATCATCTCAGTTCGAGTGGCCCAGTGGTTCTCTCTTGGAAGATGCTTACATGCACGCGAATCCGTCCGTTAATCCGAGTTATCTATCCTACATGGACACCTTGGAAACCGAGGTTGACTACGAGGTAGTGCAAACGCCGCAGGGCAGTGCTTTCGTCGGCTTTTCGGAAAGTAACGGGCCGACGAAAACTATTCTGTTTGATTTGCCAGAAAGCGAGCAACACATGGCTTCCATTGCTCAGTTGGCGCATGCGAATCTTTCGAACTTCTTCCGCGTCGAAGATGACCCGCAGAGCGTCTTTACTCGTAGCGTATTTCGTAACGCACGATTCCAAAATCTAACACCGGCCTATTGCATTGGAAACTCACTGGCCAATCCGCGCATTCCAAGGGATCATCTCTTTCAAAGTTTTGCCGATTTCGGGCCGTCACATGCAAATCTACGAGATTTTAATTTTCGTGGCACCTTGTATGACTACCCGTATTTGCTCAATGATGTATTGTGGGATCACTACTTCTTTTCAACGGTACCCCGACTCGGGTTCGATCTCACCAGCAAGTTGCCGAATTCAAGACTGGTGCTTAATGAGCCGAGTAATCCCACGCTACAGGAGCTTCTCGATTACGACAAGGCTTCGAGCCATTTAATGTTGAATGGAGGCTTTAATGTAAACTCAACGTCGGTTGACGCGTGGGCCGCATTGCTGGCCTCTTTTTTAGGGGTTCCGATGCAGGAGCAAAGCGATGATTTCCAAGCTTTAGCAGATGATCAGGCGGCGTATCCACGCGGGCAGCGAGTGTGGGGGGACGGCTTTGATCGCGCTGCGGATGATTCCCGAAGCGATGTGGTCTACAGCGGTTACCGCACTTTAAACAGTGAGGAGATTCAAGCCTTGGCCGAAGCAATCGTTAAGCAGATTAAAATGCGCGGGCCATTTCGTTCCATGTCGGAGTTTGTGAATCGATCGCTTTCCACTAACAAACCTGAGCAATGGGTAGAGTCACCAGATGACAGCGCTTTTGGTTGGAACCAGAAGGGCGCACTTCAGGCGGCGATCGACGAAGTGTCGATGGATGCTGCGAAGTCAGGGAAGAACCTTCTGAATGCATCGTTCTATGACACATACTACATGACGCAGAAAGCCAATTACGTAGCAGGCGAACTGCCCTTTCCAGAGGCCGAAGTAATGCCTCGCGCCGCCGGGACGCCTGGCTTTTTCACGCAGTATGATTTACTTTATCGCCTAGGCTCAGTGTTAGTGGCGCGATCGGATACATTTATCATCCGCGCCTATGGGGAGTCGCAGGATCCTCTCACCGGAAAGACTGAGGCCTCTGCATGGTGTGAGGCTGTTGTTCAGCGCTATCCGGAATATCTGGACGACGAGGCGGATCCGTCAGCCGAAGCGGATCCAGTTTTGTCCGTTAATCAACAGTTTGGCAGGGGCTTTCGCATCGTTGAATTTCGCTGGTTGAATCCATCTGGCAGCACCCCACCTACACTATAAAAAGAATGAACGCTGTTATCCGAATTATTGTCATGCTTGCCTTGCTGCTGGCGGTTAAATTGCCGGCCCAGGAAGAGGACTTCGTTACGATCGACTTCTCGGTTTACCTCTGGCCCTCTGGCGATATGGGTGCCTATAAAACGCCCATTTCTAAAGCGAGCAAACCGAGTGCTGATGATCAGAGCATACTGCCATTGTATCGTTCACCAAATATGCTTTATGCCGATTCTAAGGGAGAAACTCGCATGCGGGTAAGCCATGGCCGGCAAACTCCATTTCACAATTATCATGGTCTCCCAAGGATTGATTTCTTTAAGGAGCAGCCAACCGAAGAGGGGGTTGTGCATGTTGCCCAAGGGCATGCGGACATACCTTTGGATTGGCGACGTGTAGTGCTGTTGGCGGTTGCTTCGAATCAAAGTAATTCAGAGCCGTTTAAGTTCTATCCGATCAACTTTACGGATGGCGATGTTCCTGCCGGGCACGGTAAGATATTCAACATATCTGATCAGGTTATCTACGCAAGAGTAGGGGAAGAGAATCTGGTGCTGAATCCGAGGGAATCGGTGACTATTCCTTTGTCGGGGATTACCAACTATATGCTGAGCTTTCAGTTTGCGATTGATGATCGTGGCCGTCAGCGCATCATATACACCGCACAGCGGCCGATTCTTCCCGACCAGACTCCTCTTTTTATCGTATTCACTCCCGATCCACAACGAGCGGAGCTTCGGATGGTAACCCTGCAAGGGACTTAAGCCAGCTGGCTAGAGAAAAAGGTAATGAGACAGGGATTACAAGATGGCCATAGAACCGAATAAATCACCTTCAATCAGAGAGCTGGCAAGAATCGCTGGGGTATCGCGAACCACTGTTTCTCTGGCCCTGAGAAATAGTCCTTCGTTGAAAGTAGAAACCCGTAGACGCATTCAACAGTTAGCGAAGGAGGAGGGATATTATCCTGATAAGGTTACTCGTGAGTTGATGAACCATCTCCGGTCGGGACGGCGCAACATGGTGCGCGATAAAATCGCCTACCTCACTTGTTACGAGAGCAAAACGCACTGGCGCTCGGTGTATAATGACCTTGCTTACTTCGAGGGGGCTAAGTCCCGCGGCAGTGAATTGGGCTACGATGTTGAGCCGATATGGTCAATGGAGCCTAATATGCGGGCGGAGCGTATGTCTAAAATTCTCCGCGCGCGCGCGATACGCGGCGTCATCTTAGAGCCGGCGGCGGTGTCGCACAGTAGGATGAAATTAATACCATCTGAGTTCGCGATTGTGGCCATTGGCGACTCATTCGAGGTCGCAAATATTAACCGGGTTTCGCACAACCACTATTCAGGCATGCGCTTGGCTTTGGAGAATCTGCTTCATGGTGACTATCAGTCCATCGCCTATGTAAATACACGGGAGCAGGATGATCGCGTTTTCAATGAATGGAATTCTGCTTTTCGTTACATGATGTCTTCGAAGGGCAAAGCACGGCTAATTGAACCGTTCGTGCCCGATGAATGGAACGACGAGCATTTCGTTGCATGGTACCGTGACAAGCAGCCGGACGCGATCTTGTGCAATGTCTCTGCTCCCCATCGAGCACTCCGGAGCGCAGGTATCGATTTCGCTGCAAACACGACCTTTTATTCGCTGGATGCAAATGCCACAGCCAAGGATTTGCCGAACGTTAACGGTGTTGATCAATGTGCTGAAGAGGTCGGTGTCGCAGCCATTGAGTTGCTCATTTGGATGCTTAATGCGCACAACTATGGCCCGCAGGCTAAGCCGCGCTATCTGCGTGTCGAAGGTAGTTGGAATGCTTAGATATGATACCCTTAGTCTGTGCTGCTAGTGCTATATTTGATGGAAATTGCCATCTGTTAGAGGGCGTCTAAAAAGTCGGGGCCCGCAAAAAATGCAGTACATTGATTTACAAGTCTGAGATAGACTTGGGATGCGTGAAAGATATCCGAGTGATTTAACTGATAC
>NZ_BMXG01000034.1 GCF_014651635.1 Cerasicoccus arenae
ACAATGGGCTACAAGAAGATCACAGGGGAGCTGCGTAAGGCGGGGTTTGCTGTTGGCAAGCAGTTTGTGCAGCGGGTGCGCCGTGAGGAAGGCTTGCAAGTGCCAGCACCCAAGCCCAGACAGACCCGCCGCGGTTTGTCGACAGGACTGCCACAGCAGGCTACGCATCGCAATCACGTCTGGGCCTGGGACTTTGTATCGGACTGGACCCAACGCGGTGGCAAGCTGAAGGTCTTCAACCTGATCGATGAACATACGCGCGAGTGCCATGTCATCCATGCCGCTCGTGAGATCAAGGCCGAGGATGTTTTACGTGTGCTTAGGCAGGCCATTGAGCAACACGGTGCTCCCGCCTACATCCGTAGCGATAATGGCTCCGGGTTCATTGCGAAGATTATCCAACGGTGGCTCAAGCAGAACGAGATCGACACCCTCTACATCGACCCTGGTTGCCCCTGGCAGAACGGCTACGTCGAAAGCTTCAACTCCAGATTCAGAGCCGAGTGCCTCAACCGGGAACTCATCTACACGCTCTCGGAGGCACGGTTCATCTTTAAGGAATGGATGAACTTTTATAACAACATCAGACCGCACCGTTCTCTGAGCTTGCTCAGCCCAGCTCAGTTCGCACAATCAATCACATAAGGCTCTGGCTCCGTTCGGGCTACGCCCTCTCTACACCAGAACCTTAAAACAACAACACACATAACTGAAAAGCAAACGGTCAAATTATAGTCATTCAACATGGACCGAAAGGTGGGACCCAAACAGTTCTTCGACCGGTTGCGAGTCGTGCACGGCGGCGTCAGTCACGGTGAAAGTCTCGATAAACTTGCTGGCCGCATCGACCTTCACGTGGTTTTTGTAGCCATAATAACTCTGCCCGCCCTTCTTGGTCCAACGAGCGTCCAAGTCCTTCTGGCACTGGCGTCGCGGCTTTTTGGCGATGTGCTCAGGAACCTCGCCGCGCTTGATCTACGCGTTTTCCTGTCGGCGATTACGCTGCTTGGGAGCCTCAACGAAGCTGGCGTCGATGATCTTGCCGCAACTGGCAATCAGGCCCAGGTCGCGTAACTTTGCGTTGAAGAGTTCGAACACCGCAAGCATGCTGTCCGCGCCAAGGCGTTCCTTGAAAGACCAGATCGTCGCGTGGTCCGGAGCGCCATCACCCGGACGCAACCCGAGGAAACGAAGAAAGCTGAAGCGGTCCATCTACGTGAGACAAAATATCGAACAGATTGCTTTGCCCACTGCCTGTCTTTACGCGCATGCTAAAGAATCATCGATGGTGCCGGGAACCGTCGAGGTTAATCGAAGTGGCCATCAGCTTTGAAGGGAAAATGCTCAAGCGGATGGCATCCATGCCGCATTACGTTTTATCGGTAAAGCATTAGGGGTTGATTGTCCGAGGAAAAGACTCGATCTATTTACTGACTAACATGTGATAGTTGAATGATGCGGCAATCTGTCAGTAAGTGGGATCACAGGTTTTTGATGAAGTTCGCCTTGTATGGCGCTTTGTCTCAGGTTGTTTTATTCCCGATAATGGTGATCATTGTGAATTCTTTTGAAGATACTGATTTTGAGGAAACAGTTGGTGAAGTTGAAGTTGTTGAAGAAACCACTCCCACTTTTGATCCGCTAACCGTTTACAATGATGCAGGAGAACTGGATCCTCAATTGTTGTTTTCAGCCTGCCTAAGAGCGATGAGCCTCTCAGGAGAGATAATGGCAGTGAAATCCATTACGCAGAGAGGGCGGGTTATTACTGGAGATGGAGTTGAACTTAATTACATTCAAATGCAGCGTGGTGGCGGGCAAATTCGCGAGCTTCTTACATCTGGCAATAAACGGTTCCTCCGAGTCAGTGATGGTAACTTGGTTTGGAACATTTCTCGTGGAGCCTATATTCAGAGCCATCCTGATGAAGTCTCATGTCAGGAAAGCGATTGGTGGGTATTACGGGTTAGCAGTGTGTTGCCTCTGTACGGGGATTATGGTAAGCACGATATGAAGGCCGGAGAGCTTTTGGATGGGGATTACTGGCTAGAGTTGAATGGGCCTGGGAAATTGCGCCTGCGAATCATCGTCTCCTCCGAGACTTTTCTAATCAAAGTAGTATCCTCAGCTAGTCTTAAGCATCAGGTAAAGGTGCTGGTGTCTGATTACCGTGAAGTTGGGTGCTACATGTTGCCTTTTAAATATAGCTTTTTTCACCACGATGACCGGTCTTTCCATGAAACAATGTTGGTAGAAAGCTATGAATTTAATCCGGGACTGCTGCCGTCGCTTTTTGAGCCCTAGATCTGCTGGCTTGCTTCAAGGCTTTTAGTCGCGCCAGTTCTAATTGGTTGTCGGAGTAGGAGAGCTGTTGGAAGAACTCAGGCTCCGTGCCCAAGGTGGTGGCAGCTTCCAGCGCAGCTAACTTGACGGCATTGGAGCCATTTCCTTGGGCGAATGCCTCGGCATCGCTACGTGCTTCGAGTACGCCCAGCTTGGCCGCGATATTTAGGGCGGCGATTTGCACTGATTCCTGAGATCTCAGATCGCGTAATCCGCGCAGCACTCGTTCCTGTAGTTGCGTCGAACGGACAACCTCTGGATGGCGACTGAGTAAGTAGCTTTGCCCCTCAATTACAGTCCCTGCGAGCGAACTGGCGCGATTACTAAATAAAACCTGTATGTTGCGATCTAAAATGGCGGACAGACGTGTCGGTAATTTGCCTCTCGCAGATTGTTCGTTTACTAGTAGGAATAATTGGACCAGCGCCTGCTGGCGCAAGGGGAGAGGGATTGTCTCATTTTCAGCATTTTGACTAAGTTGCTCGGCAAACGTCACAGGCTCGTAGTCAGACGCGATCAAAACGCTTCCAGCGCGTTCGCGGAGGTTGAGCGTCTCGAGGCCGTCATCACCGGGAACTTTCTGGAAAAACGTTTCATTTAGGGCAGATTGTTGCTGACTGGTGAGTTGCTTCGAAGGAAGTTGGATCAGGGCTTGAATCCTTTTGTCTAAGGGAATTGAAGGATTGATAGCCTCTTCGATCAGTTGATTGATTTCAGCTTCGCTAAGCTCACCATTCTGCTTTAGTGGGGCCTGGGTTGGCGTTTGAGGATTTTTCAGCTGATATAGTTCAAAGAAGAGATACCCGACTAGCACGATGTTGAGGATCGCAATGAATTTAATGATTTTCGAGCTCATGATGAGGGTAAGAAATCATTAGAACTTTATTGGCGAAAGTCTATAAGGAAAACTTTTTCTGTGATTACATTAGCGGAATCTCATTGCATTACAGGCGCTTACGGATGGGCTGAGATTTAAGTGATAGAAACTTATTGACCATTTTGAAATTTGGACACGTTGTATCAATCGATTTCAATAATTTCCTCCGTGAGGTGATAAATAAGTACACCTAACCGCCATTTCCTTTATGAAAAGCCTTCTTACATTATTCGCTATTTTTCTCATGCCTTCGCTTGCTTTGGCGAATGAAAGCGGTGGCGGGACCCTCATTCAAATGAGTTCGGTAGGCTCGCTGATTGTGATCACCTCGATTGCGATGGTGGTGGCCGAGATGCGCAAAAACAAATCCGACCGCAAGTAAGCGGACCTTATCAACCAGATTGAAAGGTCCGACGATGCAGCGAGCTTGGATGATGAGACTCGCAGGATACATAATGTCCTGTGTGATGGCGATAACGGCGCTAGGGCAGACGATATTGCCCTATGAGACTGACTTTGAGTCTAGTGAGGGCTTCTCGGTCGGGGCGTTTTCGGGTGATTCCGATTGGAGCGTAGAATCTGGAGCGTCGGAAATTTCTGATTTGGATTCGGCGTCTGCTCAGCAATCGCTGCTGTTTCCTGCTGAAGGGGGAAACCACGCTCTTAGCATGAACTTTACTGGTCAGTCGGGTCAGGTTGTTTTCGTCGATTTTTACTTAAAACCACAGGCGGGAGAATTGGTGGATTTGCCGCTGGGACCCTACACAGGATCTTCAGCGCAAACCGGTTTTATTCGCGTAAACGGAGAAGGAGAGGTCATTGCCATGGATGGTGACGGCCTAGGGTATGGCGACTGGGTGACCACCAGCGAGCGTTATGGCTTGGTTGACGATGTGAGCGCTGATTGGCATCGTTTTACTTATCGACTGAATTATTTTACGAAATCTTGGGACTTGTATCTAGACGGTCAAATGGTGCTTGCCGACCTTGGTTTTCTGGATGCCAACTTGCTGGCTTTTACGACCTTCCGTTTGTCATCCGATGGAGCCGCCGATCTCTGGTTCGACTTCTTTTATGCGGGCGAATCCAATCCCCTCTTTGTGGATCAAGATCTAGACGGCATTCCGGACTCCTATGAGATCGCTCAGGGTATGAGCGTCAGTATGGATGACCGATATGGAGACTTGGACCATGATCTGCTGGCTAATTTGGAGGAGTTTTTGTCTGGGACTAGCGCTGGCAATCCAGATACAGATGGAGACGGCGTTGCGGACGGCATGGAAATGATTCAGGGTGGCGATCCAGTCATTGCTGAAGCTTATAGTTTAAGCAATGCCCCTTTTTATGATGGGTTTGAGGCATATGACGTTGGTCCTTTTCAGGAGGCAAATAATTGGAACGCTGGCGAAACGACAACGCTACGAATTAGCGATTCAGACAGCGCTGAAGGCGGGCAGTCGTTAGTACTGGTTTCTCCAGGGCAAAGCGTTAGTCTGAGAAATCCATTCACGACGCAGTCATACAGCACGGTTTGGGTGGATTTTCACCTGAAGGCCTCTTCGTTTGCTGAAGCTCCTGAGGTGTCGGCTGAATCAGCGGTTGCCTACTGCTTTAATAATGATGGTCAATTGATGGTTTATGATGGTGTAGGCAATGGGGGAGGCATCTGGCTGACCCTAGATCGCGATCCGGTGGAATTGGGAGAATGGCAGCGTCTCACCACGCGTATTGACTATCAATCACAGCATTGGAGTTTGTGGCTTAATGGTGTGCTCGTCCGTGAGAATCTCGGCTTTGCCAATTCGTCACCGTTCTTTTCCCAGTTACGTATCGACTCAGCTTCTTCCAGAACATCAGCAGCTCTTGACGCCGTCTCAGTCGCCTATTCGGAACCGCTGGGACTAGATGATGATGGAGATGGGCTTCCCAATGCGTTTGAAGATAGTAATGGCAACGGTTTGGTGGATGCGGGTGAGACGAATCCCAGGCTGGTAGACACCGATGGCGACGGCATTGATGATCTGCAGGTTTATCTCGGTAACTATCAGCCAGCGCAGCAGGAGTATTTTACCAATCTGTTCAGTGGCCAAGCGGCTGGATGGTCGACTGACTTCGAGACGCCGGAGGGTTATGAATTGGGCGTCATTGACGGTCAGCACTACTGGATTGCCTCTCCGGGCGCCCGTGTCGATGAAGGCGGTTTTAGCTCGCCGCAAACTTTGGCGCTTGATGGCGCCGGGCAGCTTGAGGGCCATGACGTTCAGGCTCGTCATTACTTCGATGGAACGGGTATGGATCGGTTTTGGGTATCCTTCCGCGCCAAGTTGGTTCCGGCGCGCCTAGTGGATCCCTCAGAGCTTGACGAATCCAGCTCCGTTTTGTTTGCGCTCAGTGGGAATGAACGTCTGTCGGCTTATGATGTTGCTGCTAGTAAATGGCAAATCAGCGAGATTTTGGTGGATTCATCGCAGTGGCATCGTTACGATGTTTATCTCGACTACACCGCGAAGACTTGGAAAGTCTGTGTGGACGGAGTTCTAGCTTTCGATTCGCTTCCGTTTCTGGATCCCAATCGCGCAACTTTCGAGCGTTTTCGTGCAATTCAGCAGGCCGGTAGTGAAGCGCCCGCTTACATCGACCAGATCGTCATGTCCGCTGAAGAACCATCCGACTTGGATTACGATGGAGACGGCCTAGATAATGCAACCGAAACCGAATTGGGCACGGAAATTCTGACTGCGGATTCGGATGGTGACGGGCTTCCAGATGGATGGGAAGTTGTCTATGGCTTCAACCCACTCTATGCGGGTGATGCTACTAGTAATGCAGATGGTGACATCCTGAGGGCACTGGACGAATATTTGTTGGGAACGGACCCTACTGTGCCTGATTCTGATTTGGACGGTGTTCGTGATGGTGAGGGACAGGTTGGCAAAATACTTCGAGAAGTTTGGAATGAGATCGCCAATCGTGAGGTAGTTCATTTGCTCAATGATTCGCGATATCCACATTCACCCGATGAGCGGCAATGGTTTTCCAGTTTGGTCTTATCTCCCAACTATGGCGACCACTACGGTGACCGTTTTCGTGGGTTCATTACGCCAGCGGAGTCGGGCAGCTACACGTTCTATCTGATGGGCGATGATCACGCCGAACTTTGGCTATCCACATCGGATAGTAAATTTGATCGGCAGTTAATTGCCAATGTTCCTGGTGCTACCGGCTATCTAAAGTGGAATAAGTTTCCTGAGCAGCAGAGTGTGGAAATCCCTTTGGAAGCCGGAGTTGCCTATTATATTGAAATTCTGCATAAGGAAAATGCGGGCAACGACTATGTTGGCGCTGCTTGGCAATTGGCTGATGGTCCAATACAAGTAATTAAGGGGGACTTCCTGACATCATGGATCAGAGATAACAATGATCTCGATGATGATAATCTGCCAGATGATTGGGAAATTGCTAACGGCCTTGATCCGCAGGATAACGGCCAGACTAACGCACTTGAAGGCGCTCGTGGAGATTTTGATCAGGACGGATTGTCTAATTCAGTGGAATGGGGAATGGCGCTGAATCCGACAAGTGCTGATACGGACTCAGATGGTTTGGCTGACTGGGATGAGGTGAATATGTTTGATTTAGACCCGACGACGCCAAATCTGGATGCACCTTTTCTTCCCGTGTCAGACTGGACAATCTCATCGATTGGTGATGTCAGATCTGGGGCCGCCTATTTGGGGACTGACGGCCACTATTTTATACGAGGATCGGGAAGCGGGGCATTGGGCCTTAGCGACGAATTGAACTTTTTTCACAAGTCTTTACGTGGTGATTTCAGTCTCACGATGAGAATTCACCAAATCCATAATGAGGATGGGAATCATGGATTTGTGGGTTTAATGGGGCGTGAATCAACCAATGCGAATGCCCGATATGGGGCCACGCTTGCTCCTGTTGGGACATATTTTTATAATTCCGTGAGATCCACTATAGGTCTTTTGCCTAGCGAGATTCGGCAATACTGGGATAAGAAAACCTATCCCAATGTTTGGATTAAGTTGGTGCGGCATGATCGCATTTTCGAAAGCTACCTATCAAACGATTCCGAGAACTGGTATTTTGTTGGAGCACAAGTTGCGGTTATGAGTGAGGACCTAGAAGTCGGGCTGACTCTGTTTTCTGAGAGCAATGCTTCTATCTATGCAGAAGTTGAGCTGACGGAACTGATTATCGATCAGGATCAGGATGGCTTGTATGATGATGATGAACTGCAATTGTACGGTACGCTGATTGATAATCCAGACAGCGATGGTGATGGAGTATCGGATTACGACGAAATTTTCCACACCTTGACGAATCCTTTAGTTGCTGAGTTTACGGGCGAGTTTAACTCGATAGCCAATGTTCAAGGGGCGGAATTGACTCCTGCTCGAGGTGATTGGCTAGTTCAAGGCAGCAGTTTAATTTCTGAAGGCCTAAATGGAGATCTTGCGTATCTCATTACTTTGGATGAGGACGGTTTTTATCGGCTTAAGCTGGAAGGCAAAAACTTAGCTTCAACGCCTTGGACATGGGCGTTTGATCTCGAAGTTCTCGTAGATGGACTGTCAGTTGGCCGTGGATTGATGACTCGTGAGCTTAATTCTGTAGGCGAGATTTATTTTTACCTGCCGTATCTGAAGGCTGGTGAGCATGTGGTGACAGTGAGTTGGCATAATGCAAAGACAGGGGTGGCTCTTGAGTTCATGAGTCTCCAAGTTGATCAACCTCTAGGTATTGATGGTGATGCCAATGGTGTTGCTGATTGGGAGCAAACTCGCTCTTATACTTTATCATCATTCGATGATGATCTGATTACGACATATGTCTCTCCGGTATGTTTGGAGGGCCAAAGTCGCTATCCAACTTGGGTTAGCATCAGCACTGATCTCATGTCCGAGCCAATAATCGCTCAGCAGGGGCTTGCTGGTCGTTGGTTTCAAGACGTTGAACTTGATCCAGGAGCGATAACGACAATTTCGGTTTCTGATGCTGGCGCAGCCAAAACATACCAAAAAGATGTGGAATGGTTGCCGCTTAACCTTCTTGTGGCTGAGGATATGACAATACGGCAAAGTGATTCTATGCTGCTGTCCGCATTCCTTAATAATAGTACTGGGAATCATCCGGTTACTATTGATGTGGTTATGGGCAGTGAAACGGTCGCCCATTACGACATTACTTCTTCCGAGCTAGCCATGCATGTTTTTGATGTCCCTGGCGATTATTCGATCACAGTTCAATACCAGCACGGAAACGGAAATGGGAATGGAAATAATGGTAATGGCAATGAAATCACCTCAAATGAGATTCAGGTCAATGTTCTGGCTACTGATCTTGGCCTTCGCGTCGTTGGTTATCTGAATCGAACTCGAGCTTGGAATCCATCCGTTAGCAATGATCAGATTGTCTTCGAATCGGATGACTCTATTAGGTTGCAAGAGGACGAAACGAACGATCTGCATTTTTTGATTACTCCATTAGTTATCGGACATGCGCGTATACTCGCACGTATCAATGAAGATGGACCTGTGTTGGATGTGGTATCCGTTGAAACCGTAGATGTTGCACTGTTTCCGAATACGTCCTACCGCGTTGCGGAGATTTTTGATGATGGAAGCCAACTGATTGAGTATGGATTTGTTCTGGATCCATTACCTGAGGATATCGTGATGGTGATGGAAATTCAAGTAGGTGGGGCGTTGTTCATCGATGGTTCAACTACGATGGTTCTTACTGCCGATGACTTTGACGAATATGGACAGGTTAAGGTTCTGTTTCTTGTGCCGTCAGGCTCGAATCCTGCGACCTGTCATACATTCGAGTTGTTCCAGAATGGAGTGTCGCTTGGGCATTATTAGAGGAGTATTCGCATGACTGGCTCACATTACATATGCTTTTGGAAAAGGTTAACAGTAACGGTGTTAGCACTTGCTTGCAGTAGTTTGACAGCAGTGCCTCATGCATCAGAGTCGATTATTATGCCGCCTGAATATCCAGTGCGAAAGGATTTTTATACGGTTGATATAATTGTTAGTGATTCGAGTCGCTTAACGTATGGAGAAAGATATAGGCTAGCTGCGTTGCTGCCGGATTCGCTTAGTTGTGGAGACGTTGAGCGACTATTGCTTTTTGTGGAGAAGACCGATTCATTGTCCTTAATTGGGGCACCTCAATTAATAGCCTTGAAGAATGAAGCTCTTAACGCCTTAGGGTCACAGGAGCATCTTCCTGAGCAATTAGCACCAACCTTGGCCAGCATTTACCGTAATTCTTCGCAAAACTCATTGCTGCGAGATTACGCAATTCAGCACATGATAGCTAATTATGATCGGGTAAATCCTGAAGGAAAGATGATGATTAGCGAACTTCTCTTAAATGCTACTAACAAGCCGGAAGGAACTATTGGAGGAACCGCTATTCTTGGCCTCATGCGATTGTCTCAGCGTTATCCTGCGGTCTTTTCTGAGGCTGAAATTGTGAAATGCTCACGGATAATGACGATTAATTCCGAAACACCGCTGGCAAGCCGGATAACGGCCATACAAGTATATGGTTCATTGCGCCCAGAAGAATTTGCTGGGTGGCTTGGGCAAGAATTCGACATCTTGCCCAGTGACCTTCTTCGGGTTTCTTCTTTAGGCGTTTTAGGGCTCCATGGCAGCAAATCTGCCAGAAGTATTGTGCAAAAAGCAACGGGTTCTCCGACTGATTTTATCGCTTCAGCGGCGGCGACTGCGCAGAACAGACTTTCGAAAAGAGGACAATGGTAAAACACATGATTGGCTTTTTATATTCCGGGCGTACGCGCCAATTTTCAGTGCTGATGGTGGCAGTTGCAATTGCCTCGTTTTTTGGTGTCCGTGTTGATGGCTCCAATAACAATCAACCGCCATTTTCCTTTTCGATTACGGCATCACCACCTCAGGAGATGATCGGTTCAAAATACCGGAAGATTGCATTGAATGGCGCACCACTTTCGGATGAGAAACCGCAGAATGAAGGAGAGACAGATTATGTGCGCGAGGAGACGTATGTTGATGCGTTGTCTCTGTCGCTTAATCATAGCGTGACCGATATCTATGTTCCTATTCCCGGAAGTGACTTGGCGCTTTCGGTGCGGCGTAATTACACTGGAGACGTTTGGCGCGATCCGGAGGCCTCAATGCTGACGCCTTATACTCAGCCTGATCGTCCTTTTGGTCCAGGCTGGAGCAGCAACCTTGCGGCAAATGTCAAAATAGAGCTAACTTCGACTGTCTCACAGAGTTCGTATTATTTCGAACGCTATGTCTATGTAACGGACGAAAACGGCGCTGCTCATCGTTTTGTTCAAGGGTTGCCGATTGACACCGATTGGAATCCTACCGGAAATCAGTTTTGGACAACAAAAATTGCGTTGAGTATGGTGTATCAAAACAGCCCTGTTTTTACGCCTTTTCCAAATGACACAAGCGACATTGATACATTGCAGAGCACACTTGAAATGCTTCCGGATGAATCGCTGAAGTTTACGAAAAAATTTGGGACAGTATTAATTTATGAATTGTCAAGCTACTCCCATATCGCGCCTGATCTTGATCCTGATTTGTACAGTTTTGATCATGGAGTAAGGTATAATTACAGTCCTAATGATTGTACGGTGTCGTCGGTTACACGGCAAAGCATCCAGTACTACCGCTTAAAGTCTGTGACGGATCGCTATGGAAATGCGCTGAACTATTACTACGATGTTAGTAATGCCACTTTGATTCCCAATGAAATTCGGCGGGATAATTCGATCACTAATCGAATACAGATTGAGATCGATGACTCTGGTGAACAACCGCGAATCGAATGGGTCAAGGACCCAATGGACAATACAATAAATTACACTTATGGCTCAGTGCTTTACGATTATGATGAAGACGGGGTTGCTGATGCAAGTATCGCCCCGAATGATTCATTCACTGCGCTTACGAAGGTTACAAAGCCTGAAGGGGTAGAGGCGGAATACAGTTATGATGTGTTTCGTGAAGAGAATGTCCCACAAGTTTCACCGGCCTCAATGCAGGCGTTTCGACAGTTCCTGCTGACGTGGCGTCCTGTTCTTGGTATGGGATGCCAACCATTTGAAAACCATGCCTACCACTTTACGTTGAGGAAAATTACTGACGGTAATGACAAGGAGTATGGTTTCACCTACCAATTCAACAGTTCGCTTTGGGCATTCGAACATTCAGCATCTAGTGACAGCTTTTTTGAAGGCTATTACCAAACGATTGGACACCCTACGCAGGTTGCCAGCATCACTTTGCCGGAAACTGCGAATACAGTTCTGTTCTCACAGACTGGAGAGATCAAATGGCGGTACCAAATCACTCAAACGTTTACCGGTTGGGACTTACCGAATGTTGATGAATCGACTCCGAGAGTAACAACGGTTACTGATGCTAGAGAGAATGAGCGGATTTATCGCTTCCAGAATCCAGCGATATATCCAGTGCTTGAGTCCAATATTGATATCCATGATTTGAACACCATTCAGGCCCCCCCCACTTTGTTTGTTTATGACACCATGGAGATTGAGTATCCTGATACCAAAACAGAGACTGTTGTATATGATCCGAATCTTTCGCTGGCTCCGGTTTCTGTAACAGACTATAGTGGCAATACTACGACTTTTGACTACACCGATCAATTATCAGCTGGCTTCGGTGTTCCCTCGAGGGATGCGAATGGAGACGCGGTTAATTTAGCGACATTTAATCCAGAACCAACATCGCAAACAAATGCGAAGGAAGAGGTGCGCGAATATTCATATGGGGCCTACTTCATCATGACTGAGATGATCGATGAAGAAGGACGCAAGGTCAGCACGCCGGTTGATGGGCTTGGAAGGCGCACTAAGGAGGAAATTTACAATGCAGATGATTCCCTTATTCAGCGCACAATTTTTACGTATGATACCACATACAGAGGCGTCGTCGTGTCTGAAACAGTTGAATCCCTAAATGCCTATGCACCAACAAAGACGACGACTTATGGATTGTATGGATCTAGCGATTCTGATGGCCCTCCTGGTTATGTTAAATCCATAACAATTGATGGTGATACCACTTTCTTTAAATACGATTTGAATGGAAATCGAATTGAAGTAAAAAATCCGCGTACATACGTTACTACTTATGTATATGATGACCTGAATCGTTTGACTGACATTATATACCCTACTGGTTTTGGTTCAGAGAGTTACGAATATGACTTCCGCAGTAATCGAACCAAATTCACGGACGCCAATGGCCATGTCACGCACTATGAGTATGATGGCCTTAATCGATTGGTTAAGGAAACTCGGGATGTTAGCACCGGAAATCTGATAACCGAATTCGGCTATAATGCGCTCAATGCGCGAACTTCAGTTACTGACCCAGAAACTAATGTTACTGAGTTTGGGTATGATGCCCTGAACCGGTTGATATCGAAGACTGATCCCGATATTACTGTTTTCGATCCAGTTGCTAATTCCTCCAGCGTTGTAACGCCGGTAACGAGCTACTTCTATGACGGGGACAACCCAGGGGCTTCCTTGTTTGATACTGACTCATTCAAGCCGACCAGCACGATTGATCCTCGTGGATATGAAACGACAATTACCTACGATAAACTATATCGCCCAACGCTTGAATCGGTTGAATATAAGGATGACGTATACGCAGTTACTCAGAAGTTTTATGATAAAGTCGGCAATGTAACAAAAATAATTGATCCATTACTGAAGGAAACGTCTTACCAATATGACGGATTGGATCGTGTGACTAAGACGACATTTCAGAATGGCGATTATACTTCCACATCATATTCAACAGGCGTGCCCTATTATGTTAGAGATGAGGAGGGCAATGAAGTCTACACACAGTATGACGCGGCAGGCCGTCCGGTTAAAGTTATTCAGCCTGGCAACGTCGAAACTGAGTACGAATATGATGCGAATGGCAATGTCGCCGTAATGACAAATCCTAATGATAAGGACTGGGATTATACCTTCGATGCAATGGATCGCCAGACTCATGAATACCAGCCGATTGATAGTTATATCGCTGAAAATGGATCGATTGCGAGTGGCAGGCCGACTACAATTACTGGTTACGATAACATCGGAAACATCACCTCGGTTACGGATCCACGAGGATATGTCAATATAACTTACTATGATGAGGTAAATCGGCCAATCAAAATAGTTAGCCCTGTGGTTGACACTACGAGCCATGGGTCGGTTTCTCCGACTACGTTCATTAGCTATGATAAAAATGGCAACTTGTTCACGCAAAGTTCCGGTTATGGGGATACGCTTATTCGCACGGATGTCACCAATTCCTGGGATGAAATGAACCGCCTTGAGTCGACGACGGACGGGGCTGCCATTGTTGTCGAATATGGTTATGATAAAGTGGGTAACCGCACTATGGTCGAAGATGGCGAGGACCAACGGACACGTTTCGTATATGATGGTCTTAACCGCAATACAACGACCTACCACCCGGATGGCTCATCAAAATCAATGGATTATAATGCCATTAACCTGACCCTCCGCACGGATGAAATGGGCCGCACGACGGAGTACGATTATGATGATCGACATCGGCTTTCTACGGTTACCTACAGCAACGGCGGTGGTTCCCGATCTTACTCCTACGACAAAGTAGGCAACATTCTGACTGTAACTGAAAGCAATGCCCTCGCAAATGTTGCCTATGTCTACGATGACCTCTATCGGATTACAAGTGAGACTTCTGCTGGCATTAACCACGTGTATGGTTACGATGACGCGGGCAACCGTGTTTTGGCTAAGTATGGCGACGGCCAGAGTGGTGTGCAGAAGCGGCTTCGCAGCACATACAATGCATCGAACCTGACTCTCACCATCTATGAGGATGATAATAATAATGAGACATGGGACAGTGGTGAGCGCATCTCAGAATACGGCTATGACTTGGCGGGAAATATACGCGAAAAACTGCAGGCAAATGAGGATCTGATTAAGAAGACATACGATACGCTTAATCGGACAGATGCGATTACTGGACCAGTAGGATCTGACACGCCAACGGCATTACCGCTTTATCAGTACGAACAGGAATACGACTTGTTCGGCAATCTGGCGAAAATTACCGAGACCTATCCAAGTGTTGATTCCAAGCTTGAGGATCGGGTAATCACCAACACTTATGACGGCGCGAATCGCTTAAAAGTTGAGGCCATTGTGTCCGGCACTGAGACGGTTACGACAACCTATGGTTACGATGACGCCAACAACCGCGTTGGAAAGGAGGTTGAGCTGGATGACGGTTCGGCTGTAACGACAGTGGAGGATTCAACAAATACCGTCAACAATCTCAACCAGATAACCGCATATTCGGATTCCATTTCTGCAAAGTTGGTAAATTACACTTATGACGATGCAGGTAATCGAGCAACCCGGGTGGAAAGCGGGGTAACCACCAATTATGTTTACGATCATGAAAACCGCTTGATCGGCCTTGGCGATGGGACAGATACCTACGCTTACGCCTACGACTACCGGACTAGACGTGTGTTGAGGGACGAGTCCAGCGCCGGCGGTGAGGCGGTCTACGTAGTGTTTAGTGGCGGAACCAGCATACAGGAATGGCAGGAAGACGGAGCTGCATCAGGATTCACGCCTGCCTCGGATGATCTCATCGTCGACTATGTCCGCGGTTCTGACTACGGCGGCGGCATTGGCGGCATTTTGTACACAATTCGCGACTTGGATTCAGGCGGTGTGCTTAATGACGCAAGCTTCAACCACTACAATAGCCGAGGGGACGTGGTGGCCAAGATGGATGATGCCGGGGCAATCATCTATCAGGCGGCTTACGAAGCCTTCAGCCGTCATGGCGATACTCCATCCTCGCAGGAGTGGGGAACCAATCCCGACCGTCAACAAGGCAACACCAAGGACGAAGACCCCACTGGCCTGCTTAACGAGGGCTTCCGCTACCGCGACCTCGAAACCGGCACTTTCATCACCCGCGACCCCCTCGGCTTTGTCGACGGACCGAATTTATATACTTACGTCGTGCAGAATCCTTGGACCAA
>NZ_BMXG01000035.1 GCF_014651635.1 Cerasicoccus arenae
TTTTGATTTCATTGATCATCAGATACTTGCTTTGCTTTCGGTCAAAACAGCGTTGAACATTTATCCATTTACTCCTATTTTCCGAGACCGTCCGGTCTTGCGAACTAGGTCGCCTGCCGGATCGCAGCTCGGAAAATCGACTATGATTGCTTTTTCCAGATAGTCTCGTCCCCTTATTTAAGCCCATCCTCGCAGACGCCATTCAACGTCTGAGATCAGCCACGGCTCAGCAGCGCCGTTGGCTGTAGCGTCTGGTTAGCCCTTTCTTCTTTTTCGACAAAGCCAAGAATTGCTGTCGCGCATTCCTCCGCGGAGTGGACGGAAGTATCGACCTCAAGGGCATAGCTCTTCCGCTTGTGGACTCGATCAACCTGCGACCTCGCCATGCCGAGTTTTCGATCACCTCGCGCAGCCTCTCGCGCCTCAAGGACTGGGAGCGGGCATCGAACCCCAATGAAATAGGTCATCTTTTCTTTCAGAGCGAGAATACAGGTCTCAAACCAATCGTGCCGTTCAAAGACGTGATCGACAACCAGCGGAAAACGGCTCGACGCAAGAATCGGAAGCGCCGCGTGAAAATTCGCCACACCAACCCGATGGCACTCTCTTCGTTCTTCTTGGTCCGCGACTACCGCCCAGTGAAACATGTCCGTAAAGGTATCGAGTGACGCATGAAGGACCGGGGTTCGAGACACGCGCTGAATCGCGCGCGCGATGCTGGTCTTTCCGGCGCTCGATGCGCCGTTTAGGATGATCGCAACGGATTTCATATTTCTTTGGCTAACAGGTTAGTATACGCGCAGGGTGCGATTGTTGCAGGATTTGTCACTGGTTGGTGTCGCGTTCATTGTGGCTGATTCAATCAGTGTGGAAGTGCCTTATCAATATCAATTTGCGGTACGAGGTGACCAATTCAGTGGCGCTTGAGGGGGATTGTGGTAAATGAGGTGGATTTTGGCCGAAAACCTCGCAATACACAGGGCTACAGGCCAATTGGACTTGGCGTATATCAAAAACAGCAATCCTAACCTACGAGATTTAGTCTCAATTCAATGGAGGGCTTCATGTGCCGTGTCCTGTTGACCGAACGAGACGTGTGTGGCGCGGGTACACGCCTGCGCTACCTTTGGGTGAAAGCTTACTGGGGCTTAATAAGGCCACCGGACTCCAGCCTTGATAACCCAATAGCTCTTTATCTCACGCCCGCTTCGCTCAAGGCGCAAAGTCGCCAAATTTTACGTTGCGGTCTTCCTTTGCGCCTCGGTGCCTTGGCGTGAGATTTATAAGCCGCATATGTTTAATGCTGTGAGTGTATCGTTTGCCGTTAGCGATGTAGCTCTCCGCGGTCCTAAGTGCGTTGGCGGAGGGCCTCGAAGAGGACGATGGCGGCGGCGGTGTTGACGTTGAGGCTGTCGGCTTGGCCTTGCATGGGGATGCGGATTTTGATCTCGGCGCGGTGGAGCCAATAGTCGCTGAGGCCGTCGTGCTCGGCGCCAGCCATGACGGCGAGCGGGCCAGTGAGGTCGGCGTCCCAATGGGCCAGATCGGTGTCGGGGGTAGTGGCGGCGACGCGGATGCCGTGCTCGGCCAAGAAGGCGTCCACCTGCGCTTGCTCTGCCGCCACGCAGGACAGGGCGAAGACGAGGCCGCGGGAATTGCGGATGACCTGCGGGTTTTCAAAATCGGCGACGGGATCGCAGGCAATCAGCGCGTGCGCGCCGACGGCTTCTGCGGTGCGGATGAGCGCGCCGAGGTTGCCGGGTTTTTCGATTTTCTCTACGACGACGACTAATGGGCGGTCGGGCAGGGTGAGGGCGTCCAGCGTGTGTGAGGACAAGTCCGCCACGCCGAGGAGGCCGTCGGGTCCTTCGCGGAGGGAGATTTTGGCAAAGACTTCGCGGGTGGCCTCGCTGACTTTTGCCTGGCGCTTCTCGGCCTCGGCAACGAGCTGGTTGGCGGATGCGGTGTCGCGCCAGTGTTCCGGGCACACGAAGAGCTCGCGGAGCTTTACGCCAGCGGCGAGGGCGCGGCTCAGCTCCAGCTCGCCCTCGATGATGTAGCATCCCTGCGCAGTGCGTTCCTTGGCAGCACGGAGCTTGACCAAGTTTTTCACTCGCGGGTTCTGACGCGATTCTATGCGCGGAAATCGGGACATGCGGTGAGTTACTACGAATCTCGCCCTTGAACGCGAATAAATTTCACCGCCGCCGAGTGACTGGTTTTAGACGTGAAGGTCATGTTTGATACGGCCGTTTAAAACGTAGGACTTTGCTGTAGTTTACATTTTTGAATAAAATTTAGGCCAAAAAGAGCATAAAAGTATCAGTTTGAGAGCAGGCGTTTTCGTTGAAAATGGCCTCCACCTCGCATAACAGCGGCGCAGCGGCGACATTGCCGAGCGACACCCCCCCCTCGACTAACGCAGGCATTTTTCGTTTTTCCTCGTTTCCGGGGCAAGTTATCCCTAGCGATGTGGCGGATGACTGAGACGCCGCGCAATTTTAATCCGGAGCCCTATCCGTATCACCACGAACTGGAGCTGATCGTTGAGACCCTGACCAACCTCGGGCACGGCTTGGCACGGGATAACAATTGGGTGGTCATGGTCCCCTTTGCCTTACCGGGTGAGCGGGTGCGCGCACGGGTGTTTCGGAATCATAAGAATTACTCCGACGCGGACCTCGTCGATGTCCTGGAGCCCTCTCCCCAACGGGTAGAGCCGCCTTGTCCGCTCTTTGGCCAGTGCGGTGGTTGCCAGTATCAGCACCTCGATTACACGGGTCAAAAGGAGTGGAAACGCGGCCAGGTGGTCGACTTAATGGAGCGCATTGGCGGCCTGGAAAACGTGGTGGTGGAGCCTGTTCATGGCTCGCCCAAGGAGTATCATTACCGGTCGAAATTGACCCCGCACCACCCGAACCGCCAGTCCAAGGATTTCCCTATTGGCTTCCTGCGTTATGGCCGCCGTAACCAAATCATCGATGTGCCGCAATGCCCCATTGCGACTGATGCCATCAACGAAGCACTGCCCATTGAGCGTAAGAAAATTCATGCGAAAAAAGAGAAGTTCAAACGGGGTTCAACGCTGCTTCTCCGGCACACCTTGGAGGGCGTAATCACCGACCCGCGTGCGACGGTTTCGGAGCAGGTTCTCGGCAAGGTTTATGAATTTCAGGCCGGAGAGTTTTTCCAGAACAACCCCTTCATTTTACCCGAGCTAATCGAGTATGTGTTGGAGCAAATTGGCCGCGTGAAGTTACGCTACCTCGTAGATGCCTACTGCGGTGTGGGCGTTTTCGCCTTGAGCGCTGCGCGTCATTTTGAGCAAGTAGCAGGGGTCGAGATTAATGCCCAGGCAGCCGAGCAAGCACGCGTTAATGCGGCCGCGAATGGCGTCACGAACGCCACATTTACCATTGGCAAATCGGAAGCGATTTTTGCCTCGTTATCGTTCCCCGGAGAAGAGTCGGCGATGATCATTGACCCCCCCCGTGCGGGTTGTGATGAGGTCTTCCTACGCCAGTTGCTCGACTTTGGCCCGAAGCGACTGGTCTATGTTTCCTGCGATCCGGCGACCCAGGCTCGCGACTTGAAAATCCTCCAAGCGGGCGGTTATCAGATCGAGCGCATTCAGCCTTTCGACCTCTTCCCGCAGACGCGTCACATTGAAAATGTGGCTACCTTGTCTCGGGCGTAATAAATGCGCGTTTTCGTTCGCCCTGCGGGGGGATCGTGCTCCAATCTAGGCCAAACATGAAGCATGACTTTGTTATCATTGCAGTGGACGGCGGGGCGGCCAGTGGGAAGTCCTCGACCTCTCGTCTCGTCGCTGAACGCTTGAACCTAATGCACGTGGACACTGGCTCGCATTACCGGGCGGTCACTTATGCATTGATGCTTGATGGTGTGCCGTCAACCGACGAAAACGCGGTTGCTGAACGATTGCAAACCCTGCCGCTAGACACTGTGGTGGAGGGCGGTTCAGCCCGTATTGCGCTTGGGGGGGGGATCCCGACGGCAGAACAATTGCGCAGTGAGGCAGTTAACAACGCGGTCTCGCTTTATGCAGCGGTTCCAGCTGTGCGGCAGTTTCTCTTTGATTACCAGCGTTTCCAAGCCGAACTCGCCCGCGTCAATGGCTTTGCGGGCCTCATTATGGAAGGCCGCGACATTGGCTCGGTGATTTTTCCGGATGCCACGCTTCGCGTTTTCCTGGAGGCCGACTCCGCAACCCGCGCCCAACGCCGCGCTGCAGAGGGAGAGAACGACGCCATCGAAGCCCGCGATAAAATCGACTCCTCACGTAAAACTGCCCCTCTTACATGTCCCGAGGGCGCTTTCCGCATCGACAACTCCTCACTGAGCCTAGATCAAGTCGTCGACTTGATTGAATCGCGTGTAAAGAACTGCGAATAGCGAAAGAAGCCAATTTATGAACCACCCACCGATGAAACCATTTTACGGAAACGCACGAGCCGCGCTTGGTGGTTGGTTCCGGATTTGGAATGAATTGGAGGTGGCGGGGACCTATCATGTGCCGATGACGGGGCCATTCCTTCTGGCTTGTAACCACGCGAGTTTCCTCGATCCTCCCGCCTTCGCCGCTGCCTGTCCGCGGGAGCTACATTTTTTTGCGCGTAAGACACTCTGGAAGGGCTTCTTTGGCACGCTTATTTCGAATCTCAACGCGATCCCCATCGACCGTGATGGCGAGCGCGACATGCAGGCTTTTCGGCATGTCTTTTCGGCTCTTAAGGAGGGGGGGGCGTTGTTGGTCTTCCCTGAAGGCACCCGGACGCCCGATGGCGAGCTTCACGCAGGTAAAAAAGGGGTGGGGATGATTGCTTGTCGAGGTGAGGTGCCCGTCGTGCCGGCCCGGATTTTTGGGAGCTACGAGATGTGGAACCGTCATCATAAGTTTCCTCGTCTGACGCGGCCATTGGGGGTCAGCTTCGGCCCGCCAATCCCTGTCGCGGAATATGATCCTGGCAAGAAAGACCCCAAGCGCTACGAAACCGCAGCTGCCCGCATTATGGCTGGCATTGCTGCGTTGGAGGATCCACACTTGGCAAATGCGCTACCGTTTGAGCGTTCGGTCTGACGATTTTGCTACGATACGGGGTGAATCGCATGTGGACATGGCCGGATTTTCGCCCGTGTCAGATGCATCTTATTAGTCGTTCATCTTTTACGCTTGGCGAGCAAGCCTTTTGACGATGATTTAAGCGGCAATGGCGGGCGATGGGCAGTCGATGGCGTGGCAAGCGCCGAAACTCGGGGTGAAGGGAATTCTCCGCCTGTTGTCACCGTACTTCCGTGAGAAGTTCCTCGATCAGGTGAAGAGCATCTGGTTCATCATTTTCTACTTGGCGGCTTTCCAAATATTCATACTGGGAGTACCGCTGGTTTACGCGGCGATGATCGGTGTGGGGGTGTTTGTGGTGGCATTGGGGTTGATGTTCTTTATGGAGGGCCTGCGGCTCGGGCTTATGCCTTTGGGAGAATTTATTGGGGCAATTTTACCGCGTAATGCCAAGCTCCCAGCCATTCTGGCCTTTGCATTTATACTTGGTGGGCTGGCGACTTTTGCAGAGCCGGCGATTGCGGTTCTGCGTGCTGCGGGGGCAGGGGTTAAGCCCGAAGACGCCCCATTGCTTTACAGTTTGCTCAATGATTTTGCGCCACAACTGGTGCTCAGTGTCGCGATGGGTGTCGGATTTGCCGTGCTGCTGGGAGTGCTGCGATTTTTTCGTGGCTGGCGGCTTAAATATATCATTCCGCCATTGGTCGGGCTGCTGTGTGTGTTGACTTTTTATGCGCACGGTAACGAGATCCTTGGGCCGATCATTGGCTTGGCGTGGGATTGTGGAGCGGTCACCACCGGCCCGGTGACGGTTCCCCTTGTGCTGGCTCTCGGTATTGGCGTATGCCGCATTGTGGGCGACGAGGATTCGAGCAATTCTGGTTTTGGGATCGTGACGCTGGCATCGTTGTTTCCGGTCATAGCGGTGCTGTTGTTGGGCTTTTATCATTATGTAGCGGAGGACTACGTGGGGGCCCCCAACTATCAAGGTGCTGAGGCGGAACTGCCGGTGCCGGATTATAACGTAGAAACGAGTGCGCCCCCCGCTGCCCTGTTAAAGGAGATCAAGGCGGCACCTCTGCAAGCAGCCGAGCCGATTTCTGAACAGGAATTTCGGCATTACCTACGCACTGGCAAGCTGCCGGATGATGTCACCGTCCGCTTTGAAGGTGGCGAAACGGAACTCGTCAATGGGCGTGTTGTCCAGACTGGCGCACAGGTTGTTTACGAGCGCCACGTCGACCCGTCTCTGTGGGCACAAGATGTTGAGGAATGGGATCCGTCGGCCAATTTCTTCAAGGAATTGAAATCTTCGCTCTTAGGCGCACTACAGGCCATTGTGCCATTGGTGCTATTTCTGTTCGTGATTCTTAAGTTACTGGTGAACGAGCCGATTCGAGATTTGGATCAATTGGCCGTAGGGATTGTTTTTGCACTGATTGGAATGGCGCTTTTCGGCATTGGAATTACTATGGGCCTGACGCCGTTGGGCACGCAGTTAGGTAGCAACATACCAGCGACATTTGCGTCAATTTCGCCCTGGGGCATGGAAGCAACTTTCGGCCCGCTGATCCCAACGGAGGATGTTGGTAAGCTGATCGCGGTGTTTTTTGGTTTCTTTCTTGGATACGGAGCAACGCTGGCTGAGCCCGCGTTGAATGCTCTGGGGGTGACCGTGCAGAAGATTACGGCTGGCGCTTTCCGTAAGAAACTATTGATGCAGTCCGTGGCCATTGGCGTTGGTTTGGGAATTGCAACTGGCGTCTGCAAGATCGCTTACAACCTGCCGCTGGCTTGGCTATTGATTCCGCCCTATATTTTATTGCTGTTCTTGACGCACATTTCGACCGAGGAGTTTGTCAACTTTGGCTGGGATAGTGCAGGCGTGACGACGGGGCCTATTACGGTGCCGCTAGTGCTGTCCATGGGATTGGGCATTGGTGCGAATGTGCCTGGCGTCATCGATGGTTTCGGGGTGCTGGCGTTGGCCTCGGTTGGGCCAATCATTACCGTGTTGACGGTGGGCTTGATTGTCCGTCGAACCGCTGAGGCCGCGGAGCATATTCAAGGGGGGCTGGTCGATGACTGATTGGGTCGAGCATAACAAGCACTTCGTGGTCACCGCGATCTTGCCTCGTCGTGCGAGCAGTGAAGTGACGGATTTCTTGATGGACTGTCCGGCCCGTCATTTGATGGCGCTCAATGCGCGTGGTACCGTGATCAAGGACCGTTGGTATCAGTCGCTAATTCCAATCATCAGCCCGGAGCAGGAGATTTTGCAATTTCTGCTGCCACATGACGAGGTAGATGTGATCATGGAGCAAATTGTGGCACTCGGACAACTGCGGTTGGCAGGCGCGGGCGCGGTCTTTACGCATCCCTGCAAGCAGTTCATTGCCACGGCAGATTTTCCCACTTGGCAAAATGGTGAGCATACAGAGGCCGGGCTGAGTATGATGCGGTTCAAGCGCAATTTGATCGGTATTGCAGCCACGGTGCAGTCTTCTATTTCGGAGGCTGTTGCGCGGGCAGCAATCAAGGCAGGTGCTCACGGTCCGACTATTCATTACTGCGAAGGCCGTGGTGTGCGAGACCGCCTTGGCGTCTTGCGATTTACCCAGAACCCAGACAAGGAAATTATCCGCGTGATCGTAGACGAAATGGACGCTGATCCAGTGTTTGAGGCCATGGCAGTTTCGGGGCGATTGATGGAGCCTGGGCGTGGTATAATTTATTCAATGCCCGTCAGTCATGGTCTTATCAAGCTGCCTGGCATTACACAGTCTGCCCGCCATGCCGCGAGTATTCATCAGATTATCCACGCTATCGACGACCTGAAGGGCTGCGCGGATTGGCGCGCCACGAGCAACCTTGTAGACATGCCTAAGTCGGGGGGGGCATTGAGCTTTCTTGGGATTGGCGCGGCGCGTTCGCGTAAATACCTACACAACCTCGTAAGGATAACTTGCACGACGAAACGGAAGCAGTTGGACGTTCTAGTGGCTGCGGCGCTCAAGGCGGGTGCCCCAGCTGCAACTTCGGTTTTTGGTAAGTTTGTGGAGAGTGAATGCAAGGTCACTGGTGCGGGACTACGGCTGAACCGCGAACTCGGCAGCATTCAAATGATACTGCCCAAAAATCAAGTCCAGCAAATCCTCGATGAGCTGAGAGCGGTCACCGAAGAAGAGGAACTGGAGTCGGTAGCTATCTATACCGCTGAAGTTGAAAAGGTGCTCACTTATCTGGGCTAGAGGGGGGATGTTGGGCCGAACTCTGCACGGAGTTGATGTCATTCAGCTTTCGGGAACTTGCGGACCCAGATGCCCACGTCCATTGCCTGCAGGCTTACTCGGTGGTTATGTTTGTCCAATCGGCTATCGATCAGGCCCGTGAAGTTAACGTGCTCATTATTGGCGACGCAGTGCCAATGTGTGCCGTCAATGTCGTGGAGATTGATGTTTTGCGGGTCGTTATTCGGATTGACTGCAAACAGCAATTGTCGTGGGCCCAAGGCGCAGTCAGCGTTAAAGAGCAGAGCCACAGCACTGCTTTGAGGATTGTCGCACTTGAAGACACGGAGATAACCCTCAGAGGGACGGTCCCAGAGGCGTAGCACTTCTCCCCATTCGGATCGCCGTAAACCGATCAACTGCTGGAAATAATTGTGCGTCATACCAAAGCGCTGAAGGCGGCCGTAGTCGAGAGCGTTGATGTCGCCGCGTTGGTAGGTATTGTTGATTCCCTGCTTGCTGCGGAGGAAATCTTGGCCTTCAGAGAACATCGGTACCCCGACCGCACATAGGCCAATGGCGGCCATCATGTGAGTACGTTGGATGTCGAGGTGGCTAGGATTATCGCCGTTGAAGTCATTGTTGGTCGTGATTTTGTCGATCCAGCAGCGATCATCATGAGAGGCGGTGTAGTTGATGCTTTGTGCGGGCCAAGCGGCCATGTGATCGAGGCAGCCCTTCATGTAGTAAGCTAATGCATCGGCGTTGCTTTTTCCCTGAACGTAGTCCGCGATGGTGCTGCGGTAGCCATCGTTCCAGAAGGCGTAACCTGCCATACGGGTGTCCCACTGGATACTACCACGGAAGCTCCATGGTTCGGCAATCAGGATGATAGACTCCTTGACTGCCTTGAGTGCGTCGCCGACCTGCTTGAGGGTTTCAACGGTGATCAGCTCAGCTAGGTCAAAGCGGAAACCGTCAACATCGTAGGCTTGTATGAGGTGAACTAGGCTGTCAATTATCAGCCGTTTTGTCATGGCGGATTCGGCGTTGAGCGTATTGCCGCAGCCGGTCCAGTTGTTATGCTCGCCGTTCTCTTCGAGGTAAAAATAATAGGCTTTGTCGATACGGCTCAAGAAGTTTGGCACGCCCACGTGGTTATAGACGACGTCGATAATGACGGACAGCTCATGCTTATGGCATGCCTCGACCATGTGCAGGAATTCATCGTTTTGCGTGGCCTTGGCAGGGTCTGAGCCATACCAAGCGCAAGGCGAAAAATAGTTCGTGGTCATGTAGCCCCAGTGATATTCCTCCTTCGTGGTGCTGTCGAATTGCTGAATGGGCTGGAATTCCAATGTGTTCACTCCGACGGTGCGCAGGTAGCACATGTCGTTGCTCAGATAATGCGTCACGCCATTGAAACCCAGGCGGTCGTCTGCCGACATCTTCATTGGCGCTTTCGCGGAGATGTCACGCACGTGGCATTCTAGAATAATCAGATCCTGCCAAGGGGGGGGCTCATGGGTTTTAATTGGTTTCTTGGTCTGACTAACGTTGATGACGATGCCTGGGCCATCGTGGGCATAAACTGCGAAAGCATAAGGATCGAGCACAGGCTGGTCGGGCTCGAAGCTCGTCGTTTTTCCATCGTTCTCACCGTCGACGTAGTAATTGTAAAACCAACCATGGAGGTTGCTCTTGAGGGTGATTTCCCAGCAAAGCTGATCCTTGGAAAGCTCCATGTCATACTGGTTGACCGTTTCAGCGTCGATGGTGTCATACAACTCTAGGATGACGCCTTTAGCGCGCGGCGCGAAAAGCCGGAACACGGTTTCTTTTCGGCGAACCGTGGTGCCGAGCAGTGCATCGGTATAAAGGTCGTAGAAGCTTAAGCCGGGCTTGATTAATTGCAGGTCGCGAACGGAGCCACCATCCCGCCTTCCCAAGCGGCAAACTTGGTCCATGCCACGCTGGCCTTTTCCTAATTCGAATTCAAAGGCATGTTGACCAGTTCGCACAAATGTTAATCGGTAATTGGCGTTTTCGGCCTTGTCGTATTCCACGTTGGGTGCGCAACGCAGTGGGGTGAGCCAATGCCAATCTTGGGTGACAAATTTGAAGATGTAATTTGCCGTTCCAGAGCCAATATCCCCCTTGGGGATTTTAGTCGTATAATAGGTTTTGCCATTAGTGTCTTTGGCCGAATGGAGCGTCCACGCTGATTCATTTTCATCGCGGCCCCAATTGTTGAAGAGGCCAGCCACGCGAACAGGATTTGTTTTGAAATCAACGTGCGGAAAGCGCAGCGGGTCGACGCAGAAGTGGATGTTGCCGTCTGCCTCGTAGAAGCCCGTAAACATCGCTAGAGCTATGGGGTCCATCCGCTTAACTTTCGCCACTTCCACGTCTTTGCCGTCGATATAGAACTGGGGCAGGGTAGAGGAACTCCAGTTTCGTTTCATCAGGACGACGCCTTTGCCAGGTGCGGTCCAGTAGGCGGCAAGAATTCGGCGAATTGTGGTACTCATAGAAAAACGGGCCTTACTTGGCCCGAATGTAGTTGTAGATATTCAAATAGTGTTGCCCGGGCACGTTCCACGAATAATCGCTCGCCATACCGTTGAGCATCAGATTTCGGAAGTGATCAGGATACATGTAGTAGCAACTGATGGCGCGCGATAGAGCACTTTCAATGCCGCCATAGTCATCGTTGTGGAAAACGTAACCATTGCGCTGGTCTAAGGGCTTATCAGCATGGTCTTTGTCGAAAACAGTATCTGCCAAACCACCCACAGAGCGGACGAGTGGGACGGCACCGTAGCGCATGGCAATGAGCTGGGTGAGGCCGCAGGGCTCGAAACGGCTTGGCACGACCATCATGTCAGAGCCTGCATAAATCAAGTGCGCCAGTTCTTCATTGAATCCGATCTCAATGTGGCTATCGGGGTTTTCATTTATTTCACCCTTTAGCCGCCAGAAATAGCTGTCGATGGATGGGTCTGGGCTGCTGCCAAGCATAATGAACTGCGCACCATGGTTCACGCAGTAGAACAGCGCGTGACGAATCAAATCCAGGCCCTTTTGCGGGTCAAGGCGGCCAACAAAAGCAATGATTGGTTTTTCGTTGTCAGCCATCAAGAGACGCTCGCGCAAGGCGCGCTTGTTCTCGTATTTCTGATCGATATTTTCCGAGCTATACTGAACGGGGATATGGCAGTCGGTTTTCGGGTTCCAAACCTCGTAGTCGATCCCATTGAGCACGCCGCCATATTTGCCGCCATGGATGTGCAAGGCTGGCTCCAGACCGAATCCTTGGCCTTTATCCTTGGCCTCGCCAGCATGCGTGGGAGAGACGGTGGTAATGAAATTGGAATAGACGATGCCGCCCTTCATTAAGTTGATCGCTTCTGGATAGTTGTAGTCGCCCAGTCGCTCCTTCGAGTAATAGTATTCGTGCCGATGCAGGCCAGCGGCGTCGAGGACTTGTGGACCGCAGACCCCCTGATGCTTAAAGTTATGAATGGTATAGCAAACACGGCTGTCGTGCATGCCTAACCGATGATAGATTTCCCATTGGAAAACAGGTACCAAACCAGTCTGCCAGTCATGGCAATGGATGATATCTGGGCGCTTACCGGACTTGAGCAGAAACTCCATCGCGGCGCGGGAGAAGAACGCAAAGCGGAACACGTCATCGTGGTCACCATAGAATTTATTTCGCTCAAAGAAGCAGTCGTTCGAATGCGGTTCGATGAAGTAGCATTTACGTCCGTAGACAAAACCGAAATACACCGTGCAGTGGATCGCGCCATTGTGCCAAGGTACCCACAAGTCTTCGAAACAGCGCTCTAATCCGTAGATATGGTCGTAGCGCATGTTGTTGTATTTCGGCAAAATAATTTCCACGTTGTGACCGCGGATCTGGAGTTCCCAAGTCAGTCCAAAGACGACATCCGCCAAGCCGCCGACTTTGGCGACGGGGGACAGCTCCGACGTGATGTGCACGGTGTACAGCGATGGAATCTCCTCGTGTAGGAAAATATTATGCAGATTAACACCTTCCGCTGGCGTGGGGTCGGCGTTGATTGGTGCCGCTTCTTCATGGGCGCTTAGTTGCTCTTGGGCAAAAGTCTTTTCCGCAGTGCGCGCCATTTCCTCGAAGTTAACGAGAGGCTCCTTGGGCTTTTTCTTTGGGTGTGGCTTGGAGCTCACTTTCTCTTTGCTGGCTTCGCCCGAGGTCGGTTTCGCTATGATGCCTTTACCCACATTTGTGTGTGGTGTCTGCGCTGGCTTGGAAGGCGAATCCTGAGCGGCAGATGCTGGTGTGGAGAACTCAGTTTTTTTCTTCACGGGAGTTTTGGCGGGACCGGTGTTTTTGGCCATATCTTTGGGGTAGTCGATTTACCGGAGAAAGTAAAGCGTGGGCTGAGAAGATTGGGTCATTAGAAACGCTGTAAATCGAGATTCGGTTGAATCGGATCAAGCTGCTCGAGCGCGTGAAGGGTTTCAGCATCGATTTCCTCTGTCGCAAGTTGGTTAAGCAAAAACTGAAAGCGTGTCAGGTGGCGGCGCAAGCGCTCCTCTGCATAACCCGCCGTTGCTCCAGCCCGCAGCATAAAAGGCCAGTCTGAGGCTTGTGCTAGCAAGAGCTCACGGGCTAGTTGATTGACTGCTCGACGGCGCAGCGGATCGGACTCCGAACGGGCAATTGCATCCTTTAATTTGCGGCCAGCGTTAGCTAACAGCGGATAAATCCAGTCTGTCTCCGGATTGATCCAAAACGAATAATCGGCGCGGTGGCCCCAAGTCGAGGCTGCGGGGAGGCCTTCGGGGATGTCTTTCAACGAGCTTATGGCATCAGTAGGCGAAGCCAATGTAAGGGCAGGATGCTGGCTTGCGCGCTGGATAACGTTTTCTAGCCAGTAAGGCCCCTCATGCCACCAATGCCCAAAGAGCTCGGCATCGAAAGGCAGAAAAATAAAGGATTCCGGTGTGCGGGCCATCGATTCGATAAAGTCTTGGGCGTCGGTCTCCGCTTGCTGACGGGCGACGACTGGGTCGTACCAGTCTTTTTCGCCTTTTCCAGTGACGCGCCAGTATTTAAGGCCGAGGGGGAGGCTGCCACCGTCCGGAAGGCGATAAAGCCCTGCTTGTTCATGACTGAGCTGATGCACGGCGTCTTGGTGGAATTCGCGGTAGTTGGCATGGCCCGGATAGCCTGAGTGAGCATCCCAGACCTTTTGCGACAGCTCTCCCTGCCGCGCAATAGCGGTTACGTCATTGGGGCAGCGAACGACGGATGAGCCGTTCATGTTCTCTACGGCAAACCATTGGATACCTGCTTCCGCAAGGTCGTACTCCAAGCCCGGATAGTAACCGCATTCGGGCAACCAGAAGCCTTGGGGAGTTATACCAGTTAGCGCAGTAAAACGTTCAATGCCCAACTGGATTTGCAGGCGTCGGGTCAGCGGTGAATTTTGGTGAGCGGGCAGAAAAGCATGAGTTGCCGCCGTTGTGAGCAACTCCACTTTACCCTCGGATGCGAGGTGCCCCCAAGCGGCGGAGAGATTCGCACTCCATTTTCTGACGAAATGTGCGGCAAGTTGAGCATTTCGGAGCAGCATTTCTTCGGCTAACTCGCGGCGTTCTTTGGGCAAGGATTGATCCGAGCATTCGCGTTTAAGGATAGCTGCGAGGCGATCCAAATGCGCGGCGAAGCGATCGGTGAAATCATGGTGTGACCATTGCTCAAGAAGCGTGGGTGAGAGCGATGCAGCCAGTCGGGGCTTTTTACCAGGCTCGGCACTTATGAGTTCCAGCAGCGGCAGATAACAGTCGATTGTTGCTTCGAATAGCCAAGCCTCTTCTAGGCTGACTGGCAATTCTGGGCGCAGTCCAAAAGGCAAATGCGCGTGCAGCAGTAGGCTAACGGTCCGCTTGGCGCTCACCCTTCAGCAATCAGGCTTAGGCCTGGCAGCAGCACGGCACCTTGGGGCAGTGCGCGGTGAAGCGAAAAACGCCCGTTTTCATCTGGTTTAACATCGGCTGGTAGAAACTTAATGTAAGACTCATCGTTGATGCGACCTTCGATGCAGATGGATGCATGGATTTCCAAGATCGGCTTGCCAGTGGCGGTGTCTTTGGCCAGTTCCAGTGCGCCTTGATTAGAATCACCTAAAAGGCTGAGCGTTGAAAAAATCGGCCAGACTTCCGCGAAATTGTTTAGCTTGCGGATAACTTTGAAATACCCACCCGGAAGTGGGCGAATGAGCTGCCTGCCAAGTGCAAGTGTGAGGCCAGGCGTCAGGCGGCCATTGATGGTTAATTCTGCGCGTAAATTGATCGGTGCGCGGTCGTCCCAACTATCGGAAAATTGGCTGGCAAGCTGTTCGGAGGCACCTGCTTTCTCTGATGCGCCACCGTGTTTAGTGGATTTGGTGGACTCAGCGATAGGGGGGGGGGCTTGATCCGGGCCTGAATTGGTTAGACTACGGCAGTTCCCATTGATGATGGCCGTGTGGATGCTTGATTCGTCGAGCGCAGTTGTCGGGGTGAGTGCGACGGATTTCGCTTCAATAATGGTGTCCGCGTTCGGTCGTTCAAAAAAGGCCAGCTCGTCGGGGGACTTTAACAGGTCGGGAGGCAGATTCGTCAATTGAGGCAGGCGGGCGACGATTGTGCCCTCATCGAGGGTTATATTGGCACTTTTGAGCGTCTGAGGGGGGGGGGGATTTTGTTGGGATTCGACTGGCGGAGGGGGGGGGGCTGG
>NZ_BMXG01000036.1 GCF_014651635.1 Cerasicoccus arenae
CCCCAATGGTGATGGAGGCGGCGTTAGTCTTGCGGTGCTTAGTCGGTGTTTTGCTCATCTTGAGAAGTATCAGTTCCGGGGAAACGCCTTCTCATTCCTACTGGTTATCATCATTTTTTCTTTGGTTGTTGAGCTGGTGAATCCATCGCCGGCCATTCGAGTTCTAATTCTTCCATTTTCTCACTATATGTTGAGCTGACGGCTTCTAGGTCTGTGTTGTTAGAATCTCTCAATTCCCTTAGTAGCTTCTCGCAGACTCTCACTTTCTTCCAAAACCATTTGGTTCTTTCTTCAAATCGAAAAGAATTATTAATAAGAAGCGCAGTGCCTGGTAATGCTGCTAACAATGCAGTGACTGCTTTTTGGCATTCTTCTCCAAGCAAGTTCTTTCCTAAATCTCCAGCAGCTAAGATCGAGGCGAAGAAACTGGCAAGGATTGTAATTAGGAATAAAACTTGTGCCCAAAAGTATGAACGTTTCGCAAAACGTGAGCAGTCATTAATTGATTCTTCTAGTTCGTCTTTAAGTTCTTGAGACATATCATTTCACTTTCTTTCTAACAGGTTAGTATACGAGCAGGGTGCGATTGTTGCAGGATTTGTCACTGGTTGGTGCAACGTTCATAGTGACTGATTTAATCATTTTAGATGTTCATTATCAATATAAATATCAATTTGATGTACTAGGCGACCAATTCAGTTGGGTTTTAGGGTGATTGTGGTGATGGGGGGGATTTTGGTCGAAAACCTAGTAATACATAGGGCGACAGAGCGATTGCGACTTGGCGTCTATTAAAAATAGCAACCCTAACCTACGCGATTTGGTCTCAATTCAATGGAGGGCTTCATGTGGCGTGTCCTATTGGTCAGCGAGACGTATGCGGCGCGGGGACGCGCCTGCGCTACCTCAGTGAACAAGTAATTAGTGGATTTCCAGATGTCATCCTAAACGGGATGATATCTGAGCTGGATAGCGACGAAGAGCGGATACTGTCACCGCACCTAAAAAGATGAACATATTTACATTTAAATATTGAAATCCGAGGATTAGGCGGCAGACTCAAAGCATACCCCCTCAACGTCTGGTTGGATCGAGAAAATTCGCATCGCGACCGATCAAACGGCCAGCAGGACGTTGGTGACTCACTTTAACCTCTCTTTTTCCTTTAATCTCGAAATCCGATGGTGTTTGCTGATCGGCTTTCCCTTTATATTCCATGGCATTGATTGTGCAGAAATACGGCGGGACTTCCGTAAAGGACGTCGACCGCATCCAAAATGTGGCGCGCCGCGTCAAAAGCTTCGTCGACCAGGGTAACCAGGTCGTCGTGGTGGTAAGCGCGCGTGGCGGGGTCACGAATGAACTCGTGGACCGCGCCAAAGAAATCAACCCCCATCCCGCAGAGCGCGAGATGGACATGTTGCTGGCTTGCGGTGAGCAGGAGACCATTGCGCTGACCGCGATGGCCTTGCACGCCATTGGCCAACCCGCAGTTTCTCGTTTGGGCTATCAGGCCGGTTTCGTCACCGACAAAGAGCACACCCGTGCGCGGATCATCGACATCACCGGAGGCGACATCAAGGAACGCCTCGCTCTGGGAGAAGTCGTCATCGTGGCAGGCTTTCAAGGGCAGAATACCGAAGGGGAAATTACCACGCTTGGCCGTGGTGGCAGTGACTTATCCGCCGTCGCCCTTGCCGCAGGCCTCAAGGCCGACCTGTGCCAGATTTTTACCGACGTGGAAGGCGTTTACACCGCCGACCCACGCGTTGTGCCCAATGCCCGCAAAATCAACGAAATCTCTTATGAAGAAATGCTGGAGCTCGCCTCGATGGGCTCCAAGGTCATGCAAGCGCGCTCCGTTGAGTTTGCGCAGAAGCATGGCGTCATCTTTGAAGTTCGCAGCAGTTTTAATGACCAACCCGGAACCATCGTGAAAGCAGAAGTCCCCTCCATGGAAGACGTCGTCGTAAGTGGCGTCGCACTGGATAAGAACCAGGCCAAGATCACCGTTAGCGACCTGCCGGACAAGCCCGGCACCGCGGCGCTCGTGTTCCAGGCCCTCGGCGCAGCCAACGTCATCGTCGACATGATCGTGCAAAACGTCGGTCGTGGCGGTGCCGCCAACCTGACCTTTACCGTGGCCAAGGACGATATCCATCGCGCCGTGGGTACCGTCGAAAAGGCTCTCGAAAATTACAGCGGAGTCAAAGTCAACTACACCGGCGACATCGCCAAGCTGTCCGTGGTCGGCGTTGGCATGCGCAGTCATGCAGGCGTTGCCGCAACCTTGTTTGACATCCTCGCCAAGCATAGTGTGAACATCCAGATGATCTCCACCTCGGAAATCCGTATCTCGGTGGCCATTGACTTGGATAACGCCGTGAAAGCCGCCCAAGCTGTCCACGACGGGTTCCACCTCGATCAGCTCGCCTGACCTCCCCCCCCCCCCATGAACCGCCTCCTCTCCCTTACCTTCACCTTGCTCAGCCTGCTTTATGCCGGTTGTTCGAGTAAGGAGGTTTTGGAAGCGCCCAAGACTGCCCAAACTTCCGCCTCCATTGCTGGTGCCAATACGGTTGGCACCAGCCGACCAACCAATTACGAAGTCGCGCTCGTGGTTGACCTAAACTCCATGAATGACAGCGCCGTCTCAGCCGCTTGGATGGGCTACCTAACGGCCCGCGACATGTGGATCAATGAGAACATCACCGACGCCTCTCCGTCAGATTTCCGCTCCTATACCCCCCCCCCTCGCGAAGAACTCGCTGGCCGAAAAACCCTCGCCCAGCTCTGGAAATCCATTCGGGCGTCAAATAACGCGACCGACGACTACCTCGATTCCCTGATATTAATTTCCGACGCTGGTTACATCGAGCCCTACGTCTGGCAATATCATTACCAGTCCACTTGGGGTCCACGCCCCAGCGATCTGCCTTGGACTCGCTTTAGCCAATGGATGAATCAGCGCCTGCCTGAATTCTCTCCCGAAACTCGAGGCTCTATCCAATTAATGCCCCCTGGTGCCACCGCACAAGCCGTCAAAGATTTTCAGCCCACCAGCATCCAAGCGGCAAATTAACCTGCCATGCCCGAGCCGGTCACCATCTTCATTTCGCGTACTGCCAAGCCCGGTATGGAAACTGCCCTCGAAGCCTGGATGCGCGAAATCGGCGAAGTCGTGCAGACCTTTCCAGGATTCGTTAACAGCCACTGGCTCGAGTCTGAGGATGGAAATGCCCCGGGCGAATTCGAAGTCGTCTTCACTTTTGATTCCTCAGAAAACTTCAGTAATTGGTGCCAATCTCCAGAGAAGACCTCGCTCTACGACCGGCTGGAACCCATGGTTGCCGAACAGAAAATCCGCAAGGTGACTGGTCTTGAGCCTTGGCTTAATCTAGACTCTGGAGCCTTAGCCCCCCCCCCTAAGTGGAAGATGTGCGTGCTAGCCTTTCTCGGTGTTTACCCAACGCTGAACTTGGTTTTCTTCTTCATGATGCCCTTGGTTCACGATCTGCCGACTTGGTTGCGAATACTCTACACTGCTCCGGTAATTAGTATCCTGATGACTTTCATCGTCATGCCAGCCCTCTCCATACTCTGCCACAATTGGCTCTTTCCGGAAAAACGCTGAGCACCCGGACTGAATGGCGCTTTTTCTGGATTAATCGTCGTTCTGGCGGGAATCCTAAAATTATCCGCGAATCCGCCTTGTGATTCGTTGCTGTAATGCCGATAAACCATACCGTTCATGCTACAAAGCGCTTCACATGCTGACCATTTCCATGACTATGCTTCGACCGAACGGGACGAGGCATTTGCCACCAATGGCATGGCTGCGCCCTATCGCGCGATTATTGAAGCACTCAACCAGAGTAGCCCAAGTGAGCTGAGAGCCCGCCAGCAACGGCTCGACCGCGCAGCCGCCGAACTGGGCATTCAGTTTGCGCTCCCCGGAGAACGTAACCGCAACGGCATTGACTGGAAGCTCGACCTCTTCCCACGTGTGCTCTCGGCGGAAGATTGGGACTTGATTGCCCGCGGCGTCATTCAGCGCGCAGAGGCTTTTAATGCCTACATTTCCGACCTTTATCATGAGCAAAAAATCCTCAGTGAGCGCGTATTGCCATTTGAGCTTCCGCTGTGCGATCCAGCTTTTCAACGCTCCTTTTCGGGTATCGATGCCCCAGGGGGACGCTATTGCCTGACGGGGGCCTTTGATCTGATCCGTATGCCAGACGGAGAATGGCAGGTGCTGGAAAACCAGCTCGCGACCCCCATCGGCGTTTCCTACATTCTGCAAAATCGCCGTCTGCTCGCGCAATGCTTTCCCGAGCTATTCGCCACGATGGACGTTGCGCCTGTCGCTTCGTTTTCTACTTACCTAGCAGAGGCCTTACGCGCCCAGTCAGATTCCGCCAACCCCAACATTGTCCTGCTGACCCGCGGTGAGAACGATCAGACCTTTTTTGAAGAAGGCTTCCTCGCCCGGCATATGGGCATTGCGGTCGTCCGTCCAGGCGACCTGCTCGTGCGCGACAGCCGGGTTTACTTAAAAACGATCCGAGGACTGGAGCGCGTGGACATTATTTACCGCCGCGTCGAAAGTGCTTCCGTAGACCCCATTGCCACGCCCGGCACAGGCTTTACGGGAGTTCCCGGCCTAGTAAATGTTGTTCGCAAAGGCAACGTAGCGATCGTCAATTCCCTTGGCTCCGGCGTCGCAGACAATCGTGCGATACTCCGCTACAGCGACCGCATTGTCGGCTACTACACGGGGCACCGCGCCCTCCTACCCACTGCCCCTACCTACCACTTGAGCGATCCCGATCAGCGGGATTTCGTGGCTGAGAACCACGAGAATATGATCCTCAAGCCAGTGCAGGACCACGAATCCCTGCGACAACGACTAGGCTGGAAGGGTATGCTTGATACCCCGGCAGACGTCCAACGTCTGGCTAAGCGCCACCCAGAATACTGCGTCGCTCAACCGATTATTGCCCCCTCTCAATTGCCTCGCTATAGCGGAGGCAATTTCGCGCCGCACACTGTTTTCATGCGGGCGTTCTTCATTCTGGGAGACGAACCGATGGTGCTCCCCGGTGGCCTGACTCGGCAGACTTCTAAGCAACACAAACCGGGTCGTCTATCCATCAGCGCTGAGGGCATGAAGGACACTTGGGTACCTGCTCACGCGGTTCTCGAGCGTGATGTTCAAATCTCTCCCGAGGATACTGGCGAACGGATTTCGATCGGTAGTCGTACGGCGGAGGCCCTCTACTGGGCTGGACGCTACCTCAACCGCGCCGAAAACACCGCTCGGCAATTTTACACATTGGAGAACCTGCGCTGGGACCAGCTCGGCCTGATGGACCAAAAGGCTTATTGGCCACTCATGCAGGCAGTCGCCGCAGCCACTGGCCAACAGAAATTCGCCAAGCGCAAGCGCCCCCCCCGCGACACACTAAAATTCTCCACCCAACTGGTGCTCGATCCAATGGAAAGCGCCTCGGTCAACGCCTGTATCCGCTCTGCGCAATATAATCTGGGATCAGTCCGCGGCTCAATCAGCCCGGAATGCTGGCAGACACTACGCGAGCTGGTTATCTACCTCGACGGTCAGTCACGCGCCCGTAATTCACGTGCCTGCTTGCGTGAGTCCAGCGAACAAGTCGTCAGCGAGGTTGCACGTTTTCAGGGAGTGGCCGAACGCACAATGTTGCATGACGACGCCTGGCAATTTTACCGTATTGGTGGTTTCCTAGAGCGGGCGCTCGGTGCCTTGTATCTACTGGAGGTCGCGCTGCCGCGGGCAGCTGAAACCTATCGCGCCGAAGACGAGGAAAGCACAGACCTCACCGCTCTACTCCGCCTGACCGGCTCACTCGACGCCTACCGCCGGGAATTTCGATCTCGTGCCTACCTTGACCGCGTTGCGCGCCTCCTCCTGCTCAGTCCGAACAACCCAAGCTCAGTTAACTTCTGCCTCAGAAATGCTCGCTACTGCCTTGGCACCCTCAACACAACTGGCGAGCGCAGTATCGGCCTGCGCATCCAAACTGAAGTGGATGCCTTGATCGCTTGCCTGGAAAGTTTGCCGATCAGCCGGATGTTTCCTTCGCCTGTGCCAGGCCTAGACGCTGGCGGGACGCCAGACGAACCGGCCCGCGTACAGCCCGACGACGTCCGCGACCAACTCAACGCCCTCACGAAAGAAGTTGAAGCACTTCATGAGAAGATTGAAGACGTTTTTTTCAGCCACCAACACGTCTACGCCCGTGCACCGACATTGTTTGAAGGCTAACCCAAGTAAAAGTGCGTAAGTTCAGTAGTTAGAATGTTCGTAAGATTCAATATTGATGCTATGTTAGCTGATCAACTGAGAAAAATTCACGAATTTCGGCACCTAAGATTAATCTAAAAATGCGCTTCCACGTCACCCACACGACGCAATACGAGTATGCGGCTCCCGCTTCGGAATCGTTCGCGGAGCTACGGGTGTGGCCAATCGACACCAATGGCCAGAAAGTAATCCACCGCGAACTCGTGATCGAGCCAGAGGTCCGCGCCGATCATTATGTGGACTACTTCGGCAATCATGTGGAATTTTTCTCGATTCCATTTCGACACAGCGAAGTCCGAGTCAAATCATTGGCCGAGGTGGAGACCTTTCCAAACCAACCGCGACCATCCATTCTGGGAACGCCAGTCGGTGAAGCACGGCAGATCTACAACAGCAAGCTCTTCAAGCTTTTTGAATACCTTCAGCCAACCGAACTCGTTCCGCTCATGCCCGTCCGCAAAGGCATCCGTAAGTGTTTTTTCCACGAAAGTGATGAGATTGGCCCAGCATTGGTGCGCTTGAACGAGTGGATTTTCAAGCGATTTGATTACAAACCTGGAACGACGGATATCTCCACCCCACTGACTGAAGTGATCAAAAACAAGCGCGGAGTTTGCCAGGACTTCGCCCATCTCATGCTCGCCATTTTGCGTAACCACGGACTGCCCGCCCGCTATGTCAGTGGATACATTGAGGCCTTTGACCCGGAAAAAACCGATCCCAACCTGATCGGTGCCGCCGCGAGCCACGCTTGGGTCGAGGTTTTTCTCCCTGGGGGCTTCTGGTGGGGGCTTGATCCCACCAACAATCAGGTCGCAGGTGAACGTCATGTAAAGGTGGCCGTTGGCCGCGACTACAACGATGTCGCCCCGATGCGAGGCACCTACAAAGGTGCACTGGATCAGCGCCTGCAAGTTATGGTATCTTTAAAGCGCACCCTCGCATCCACATTGTGAAAATATCCATCGATCACCTGACCCGCTATCATTACTCGCGGTCTGTTAATTTCAGCGAACATCAGCTTTTCCTACGTCCACGCGACAGTCATAAATTGCGCGTACAATCATTCACCCTTGAGACATCTCCAAAGTCCCGGCAGCGCTGGATTCGCGACTGCAATAATAACATCGTATGCGTTGCCAATTTCGGAGTCATTGAAACAGCAGAACTAAATTTCCACTGCCGTATGACTATAGATGTCGAGCAGGACAACCCGTTCGATTTCATTCTGGAGCCCTACGCGACCAGCTATCCATTTCGCTACCTGCCCCACGAAGCCCATGCGCTGGCCCCCTATATGGACGCCAGTATCATCGCTCACAGCCACCGCGTGCTTGATTGGCTCTACTCCGCGATCTCAGATGTCAACCAACACTCCGACATCGTGCAGTTTCTCGCTAGCATCAATCAGGCAGTCCACCGTGATATTGGCTACGCACGCCGTGACGAAGAAGGCGTGCAATCGCCCAATGAAACCCTTGAGCTTCGTCTGGGCTCCTGCCGCGACATGGCAGTATTGTTCATTTCCGCATGCCGCCACCTAGGTATGGCCGCACGGTTTGTCAGCGGTTATCTCTTCGATCCACCCATCGACGGCTCCCACGGCAGCGCCCACCTCTACAACCGCGCAGTCGGCTCCATGCACGCTTGGGCCGAGGTCTTCTTACCTGGCGCAGGCTGGAAAGGATTCGATCCAACCAATGGAATCCTCGCCAATGAGTATTTTTTGCCATCCGCCGTCGCTCACGAACCACAAAGCGTCAACCCGATCCAAGGTAAATTTTTCAGCAAACCCAACGACACCCCAGTCACTTCAACCATGGAAATTGATCTGACCTTGGAGGAATTAAAAGAGTGAAGAGAAAGGTCTCCCTTCTTCTGACTCGTCATTGTGTAAGCTGTCCTGTTTTTTTCCAGAAAAGCGAAAAACAAAACCACCGATAAACAAGCCTGCTAACTCATAACCAACCGACCCATTGAGCCACACGCCCACCCACTGCGCTGACCAGATCGAAGCCTTACTCACCAAACGCGGCGTCCGCCTAACGATGGGGGGAGAACCTACCTTTGTACCCGATATGCCAACTGGTGCCGAGTGGAACAACGACGCAATGGGTCCGGAAAAGCTTAACTATGCGCGACGATTAACGCGTAAGCTCTTGCAGAATCATTTCAACGGGGGCCTCGTGATGCAAGTCTTTGGCAAGCTCTACCCCGGCGAACCGCTTCCTCGCTGGGTGCTACTCACTCTGCAACGCAAATCAGGCGAATCACTCTGGGCCGAACCAAGCCGCTTTTTACTCGCTGATAAGAAAGGCCGTAATCTGCCCGCTCAAGCCTCACGCTTGATCCGTGCAATCATCAGTGAGCTTGGTTTAGATGCGCAAGCAATGCCAGCTGGTGAACTACGGGCAAAGAAGAAAACCATTGGATACGTTTTACCACTCAATTATGAGAACGACGCCTGGCAAACTGGCAAGTGGCCCTACGACCGCGCACATCCGATTCCGCTGATCTCTGGCGATAGCCCCATTGGTCTGCGTCTGCCATTAAGTGCGCTCCCCGAGGACGCGCTCAAACGCGCACTGACGGTAGAAGTCCGCCACGGCGCATTGGAAGTTTTCCTGCCTCCGTTGGAGTGGGCGGGCTTCCAGAAGATGGCATCGATACTGGAAGCGCTCAGCATAAAGCTGGACCTGCGTGACTTGGTTATTTGCGGCTATGCGCCATACGAAACAAAAGAAGAAACGACCGGCCTAGGTCTAGCGGCAGACCCTGGCGTGCTCGAAGTAAACCTGCCCCCCTGCGAAACTTGGCGTGAATACGACACGACTTTCCGCGCTATCAGCGAGGCTGCCTATGATGTCGGACTTCGATTAACCAAGCGCAGTCTCAACGGCGTAATCCGCGGCACTGGCGGCGGCTCACACCTTGCCTTCGGCGGTCCATCGGTAGACCAAAATGTATTTTTTGATCAGCCCACACTGCTCACATCAGTCCTCCGCTACTGGCAGCATCACCCCGCGCTGTCTTACATCTTCACCGGCCAGTATGTTGGCGCAGGCTGCCAAGCACCTCGGGTGGACGAAGGGGCCGACCATTTACTCTACGAACTGGAGTCGGCTTGCGATGGGCTGGATCGCCTCCCCTATCCACCGACCCGTGAAATGCTTGATCAGTTCTTCCGCAACTTGCTGACGGATGCCTCCGGCAACACCCACCGCGCGGAAATCTGTTTAGACAAATTTTGGAATTTTGCCTCCCCCTCCGGCAAGATTGGTATTGTCGAACTACGCGCCTTTGAGACGCTGCCGACTCCGGAAATGATGTCGACAGTCGCGCTCTTTATCCGCGCGATCATTACCATGCTGGAGCGCACACCTTTCCGCAAAAAACTCAAACGATGGGGCGCTTCACTGCATGACCAATACTTCCTACCCGCCAAGTTAACGGAAGATCTACAAGCAATCTGCGCCGACATTAAAAAGGCGGGCATCGAGTTTGATCCGGCTTGGCTCACACCCGTAGTCGATTTCCGCTGCCCTGTCATTAATACGCTCGCGATCCCAGGGGGCGAACTCGTTGTACGACAAGCCTTCGAACCTTGGCCACTCATGGCCGAGGAAAGCCTCGGCGCATCAACGGTCCGCGTCGTAGACAATTCGACTGATCGCATAGAACTTTCACTTTGCGATTCTAAATTGGCTGAGACCGGCAAGCTAATAGTTAATGGCGTTGAATTGCCTTGGCAATTCGTCAACGGCCAAGCGGTCATCGGCCTACGCTATAAATGCGCCAGCGCCTACCCCGCACTACACCCGCATGTAGCCATTCAATCGCCCCTGCACATTCAGTGGCAAGCCGCAGATTCGGTTGCCGAAGCAAAATATTACTATTGGAATCCCGATGGGCCCCTCTACGACGGCCTACCCGACAGTGACGAAGAAGCCGTCCGCCGATGCAAAGTGCGCTGGAAAGTTTCCCGTAATCCTTTGCCCGCAGACAGTCAACCAGCCCAAACTGCACCGGAGTCACAATGGACAATTGATCTGCGCAGGCAGTAATCAATTCGCCTAGCGTCAACTGGCTGGCACGTCGTATTTTCTGGATAAGCTCCATTGTGCTTATTTGAGTGTGCATTTCTCACGCTTGACACTCGGCCCAATATCGGCGTATTAAAGCACTTAATCATGCGCGCCTTTCTTCAACTTGCGGCCGCCAAGCTTCTCCCCTGAGGGGGACAAGTAATTTCGTCATGGCCTGAGCAAGGCCTCGGGGACACTTCCCCGAAAGAGAAATTCAACACGGCTCAATTTGCCGCTATTGACTTATTTTCCTGGCCCAAGCGTGTGCGATTCACGCTTGGCAGGGACGCATCCAACCTTCACGTTTAGATTTTGTCATGAAACCCGCATCATTGCGTAAATACCGACCCTTTCACGAAAAGTTCGACATCCGTTTGCCCGACCGTCAATGGCCGGACCGTCATATCGAGCGCGCACCCATCTGGTGCAGCGTCGACCTGCGCGACGGTAATCAGGCCCTTGCCATTCCAATGAATGTCGAGGAAAAGCTGGAGTATTTCCAGCTGCTTTGCGACATCGGCTTTAAGCAGATTGAAATCGGTTTCCCGTCCGCCTCCGACACTGAATTTCGATTTTTCCGTCGTCTGGTTGATGAGAAGTTAATTCCTGCGGACGTCACTGTCCAATGCTTAGTGCAAGCGCGTGAGCACTTGATCCAGCGTACATTTGAAGCACTGGAAGGCGTGCCACGATCCATCGTGCATCTTTACAACAGCACGTCACCTTTGCAACGCAAAGTAACCTTCGGTAATGCCAGCAAGGAAAAGATCAAGGCTATCGCAGTGGATGGAGCCAAACTGGTGCGTAAGTTGGCCGATCAGGTCACTGACGGCGAAATCCTTTTCCAATATTCGCCCGAGAGCTTCTCGGACACCGAACTGGATTACGCCTACGACATCTGCAAGTCAGTCACCGAAATCTGGGGGCCGACTAAGGAATCACCAATCATTTTGAACCTGCCTGCCACCGTCGAGTGGGCTACGCCCAACATCCACGCCGACATGATCGAGTGGTGCTGCCGCCAATTGAAAAAAGACGGCCTGCGTGACAAGGTGCAAGTTTCGCTGCATACACACAACGACCGTGGTACCGGCACAGCGGCAACTGAGCTGGCTATCCTAGCTGGTGCTGACCGCGTCGAAGGCACCTTGTTTGGCAATGGTGAGCGCACTGGCAATCTGGACCTCGTCAATGTCGCGCTGAACTTGAACAGTCACGGCATCGCGACCGGCTTGGATTTTTCCAACTTGGACGAAATCCGCATGACCTACCAACGTCTGACACGCATGGCCGTCCACGAACGGCATCCCTACGCAGGCGAATTGGTCTTCACTGCCTTCTCCGGCAGTCACCAAGACGCCATCAAAAAGGGCATGGACTTAATTGATTCCGATAGTGTCGAGTGGGCAGTGCCGTACTTGACGATCGACCCACAGGACATCGGCCGTAACTACGAGGCGATCATCCGCATCAACAGCCAATCGGGCAAAGGTGGAGTCGCCTATGTCCTCGACCGTGAGCACGGGCTGGATCTGCCCAAGTCGATGCATCCTGAAGTCGGTGGCATCGTCAGCCGCCAAGCCGACGAGTTAGGCCGCGAGCTGACCATCGAGGAGATTCGCGAGTCTTTCTTCAATGAATTCGTCAACCGCAATGCGCCATTGTCTTTGTTGGACCACGACGAGTGCCATGTTGAAAACGCTAACGCCGAAGGGATTTTAGTCCACCAGCGCGCCAAGCGCGGCAATGAATACGGATGGACCTTTTCACTGTCCCATGCTGGTGAAAAAAGCGTGGTCGAAGGCTATGGCAACGGGCCGATTAACGCCCTCGCCCATGCCTTAGAGAAACGCGGCCTCAAGGACTTCAAAGTCACCGATTATCGCAGTCACGCCATTACGGACGGCTCAGCGGCAGACGCCGCCGCCTACGTGCAGATCGTGCGTGAAGGCGATAACCGCTCAGTGTGGGGTTGTGGCCTCGATCCTTCGATCGAATTAGCTGGTTTAAAGGCGTTAGTCAGCGCCTACAACCGCCTGCATCACTAGACGGGCGACTCAGTTAAAATTCCGTGATCTCTCGTCAGCAAAGGTTGCTGACGAGGGTCGCGATTTTAAATCCGACAGTCTAAACAGCCCGCCCGGGCATTCTCCGATTTCGCTGGTTGAGACTTAGAATGCGTGTTTGCCCTGTCCTAAGACTCTTCGGGCTCCCAAGGCTTATCATTGCGGTGATATTTACCAGCGTGAAAGCCATCGAAATAAAGATTCACCCAAGGGTGCATCACACAAGTTTGAACATCGTCCGGCTTCAGACTACTCTGCGCAGCATACGTAGTCTGATCACTCTCGTCGACAAGGACATAGTACCAAGGCTGATCGCGATCCGGCTGAGTCTGGTTTTTAAAATACCAATCCTCTGAAGCCTGACAACATAGATCTCGGTGCACGACTACGCCGCGGTAGCCGTAACGCCGATGCTTGACCAGATCGCCCGGCTCAAACTGCGGATCAGTCTGACCACCCTCTTCAAATGCTTCGCGTGGTGCTATCATCAGAACTCAAAACGAAGATTCAAAATGTCTAAGCTCGGCATGTCGCGTTTATAAACGCCCATCCTATGCCAGTTTGGAATATCAATATTACTAATGACTACTTCCCCAAAGCACCCCAAAGTGCCTTGATTCGATTGCCCCAATTGGCTTTTTCCATCGCACTGGGCGGTGGAGCCTTGAGCGCTTCTTCGTCCCACCACTGCGGGGCCTCAGTTTTCATGCCAGTCACATTCCGGAAAGTAAAAAGGATCACTGGGATTACTTCACGCGGGTCAAGCGATGACTTGTTGCTGAAAATCAAGTCCATCTGGTGAACGTAGTTTTCACTGCGACGCATGCTGGCAGGCACCGAAGTGATCGACTGCAGAGCGGGCAATTGGAGCTTAAAAGATGACACCTTCAGCTTGTCCAACGTCGCCTCAATACGCTGCTCCGACTCCACATTGGGCGTGTCGACAACGAAGGTCAGACACATGTAATTAACCCGCGCACTCTGCGATCCCATTCGCGGACGAGCCACTTTACAAAGCCCTTCAAGCGTGCGTTTGCCGCCAGGAGCTGGCTGATAAAAATTGAAATATGCCAAGAACTCCTCTTGGGAGAAGAAGTCCTGTAGTTCGTCTTGCGCGTCGGAATTGGGTAAGGGTAAGTCGCTCACGTATGCCTTCTTGTTGGATGGTGTTTAATTAACCTAAAGGACACGCGCCCGTTGACTAGCATAAAAATGAGTACTCCGCCCAAGATAATATGTACTTCATTCTTCCGAAAGAGGTTCAGATCACCACTCAACAAACGGCAACTCCGCAAATTCACTACGATCTAGAGCTAAAAAAAGCTACTCAATGTTAATAAAAGCCATTTATCACGAGTAAAACCATCCCCCCCCCCC
>NZ_BMXG01000037.1 GCF_014651635.1 Cerasicoccus arenae
AGGACTACGAAACAAACACCGACTCGTCTGTGGCGATGATTCATATCGCCATGACGCGACTCATGATCAAACGAATCCCAAACAAGAAGAATTTTTAGACGCCCTCTAAGAAACGCTAACCTTCTTCGTCGCTTTCTTGATTGCAGCAATTTCCTGCCGAGCCTCTTCTTTGCTTCTACTGGATATAACAACCATCATAAATGAAACATGCTCCCGAATTTGATCATTTTCAAGCTGTTTTTGAGAAACTATTCGAACAAACCGAAGAGGTCGAACCGAACCATCGACAGTTCGACGAACTCACCACAGGCAAGCTTCCTTCGACTGGCTCAAGATTCGAAACATGTCAGGCAATTTAAAGATTCTACCATTCCCTCATCTCCTCTCTCTAGCGGCCTGTCCAGCCTAGCTCGACTGCGTCCTGCATAGCCTGAAGGGCGACGAAGGAACAGCGAAGAAGAGAGCGGTTGTCACAATATTCTAGTTGCAGTTCATCTGGTTTACCCAAGCAGGTCATTGGCGCGGCACTCATCCCAAGCTCCGTGTCTCCAGGTGAACCCATGTTCCAAGAGGTTCTGCACTCAATGGCCAGCACGACGCTATTACGGGTCGAGAACCAACCCGCCCTCAAAATTCTAGGCCGTAGCCCCCGGCCCCCTAATGCGCCGATGCCGGTGCGTTCAATCCAAGACGCAAATATTGATCACGTGGGGCATCACAGGTTTCCATTTCGGCCGCGAGGTTTTGTTTCATTTTCAACTCAATGGCTGCATCCTGGATCGGTGCTTCTTGCTCTGGATCTGTCTGCAAATCGTAAAGCACGGTTTCGCATGTCTGCGCGTCTCGTTCCCAAGAGGCTTCATCGGACCATCCCATCCCGGTGCAGTCGATTTGCATGACCTGGCAGCCTTTCATAAAGTCAAATGGCTCGGCCAACGACATGCGCTCTTTCGAAAAGCTATCACAGCCAAAAGGCGTCCGCATATGTGCGGGCATGAGAGTGTATTCCGTGATCTTCGATAGACGCTCCTGCTGGGCACGCATGTAAACATAGCGTCCGTCGGTGACATTAACCTGCTTGCCAAAAGTGCCGAAAATGGCTGACTCACGAACTGGTGTATCCGTCTCCATGATGGGCCGTAGATCATGCCCCGTCACGCTCGATGGAATTTCCTGATCAAAGAAGCCCAACACCGTCGGCGCCAAATCAATGGATGGCTGCACCAGCGACTGACGTGACTCCCCCTGCTTACCAACACGTGGATCCCAGACAAAGAAAGGCGTTCGGGCGGTTTCTTCCCACCAAGGCATCATAATCTTCGACCACCAATCGTGCTCTCCAAGAAAGAAGCCGTGATCGGTCCAGACGACCAACATGGTATCTTCCCATAGATTCTCGGCATCCATCTTATCTATAATGGTGCCCAGTTTGGCATCACACATCGCGAGTAAGGACGCATATTCGTAGCGCGAATGCTCGGCCAACTTGTGACGCCCTTGCACCATTTCGTAATTCGGCCAATCGAAGTGTGGTCCATCGTAATCCCTGTAATGCGGCTCAAAGAAGAGGTCTTTATATTGTGGTAGGGAAAAGAACGGCTCATGCGGATCAAAGGTCTCAATTTGTAGAAACCAATTATCTTCACCCTTGTTTCGATCAATAAAGTCCAAACCAGCTTGAAACACACCGCTTTGTGGCTGAGCTGCTTCTTCGGTCATGTGCTGTCGATTGATCCAATCCTGCCGCGCTGGGCCATAGCCATTCAGTCCATGACGCCCTGCGGCATCTGCAGGTATTTCCGGATTGCGCACCTGCCCGACCCAAGGGTCGCCTTCCTGCCCACGAAAGGCTTCGTAGCTGGAATACTTGGTATGGTAATTCGCGCCACCATCCTCGAAGTAGTGATAGTGATCGGTGATCAAATGCGAATACACCCCATTCTCTTTCAAGGTGCGTGGCATCGACTCATCAAAGGGTTCCATTGGCCCCCAACCACGATGTAAGAAATTGGGCCTTCCCGTGTGTAGATCCCGACGGGCCGGCATGCACGGCATCGAGCAGACGTAGGAAGCATCAAAACGAATAGTCTTTTCAGCAAGTCGCTGGAAATTCGGAGTATGGGTCCACTCACAACCATAGGGCGACATATAGTGCCGGTTGAGTGAATCGAACATGACCATGACAACTTTCATAAGGCTAAAGCGTTGAGGATAAAATAGGAATCTATCAATGCTTGCATATAACGTTATAGACAGCAATTATAAAGTCTACAATGACACAGCCTTCTGTGACGACACTGCCTCTACTTTCGAGCTGGGCCCATGGAGCTACGGAGTAAGAACTCAGACCGCAGCTTTTTCAGCTGTATGGGGGATTCAAAGTTCTTGATACGGTTTTGCAGCATCTGAAATACCGTCTTCGCCATCACTTCACGATCCACTCGCAAAGTGGAAAGCTCTAGAGCTACCGCAGATGTTATATCATCACTGCCCAAAATAGACAGATCTTTAGGCACACTCAAGCCCTGCCTCTTACACTCGGTGCTGAGTGAAATCGCGGTTTGGTCATTGTATGCCACCACGGCAGTCGGTTGCTTCCCCATGGCACGCCACTGGGCAAAGGAAGCTTCGCCCGCTTCAGACGCATCGACCTCAAACACGGAGAGCTCAGCATCATATTGCATACCGACTTTCTGTAAGGCAGTAATCAGCTGATCGTGCTTTCCGACCGGTGTGGCATTCGCAGCACTTGGCCCGACATAAGCAACCTGTGTGTGGCCAACATCGCGTAAATACTCCATCGCCTTACGTAAACTAAACGAATAATCCACTCCGAGGCTGTCGAACTCATCCTCATGTCCGACATAAAGCAACAGCAGTGGATACTTCCAAGCCTTTAGCTTCTGGTAGATATCGAGATTAACCAAACCTTGAACCGGGTTGACCACGAGCCCATCCGCTTCACCCGCCGAAAACTTTAAAAGTAATTTACGCTCACGCTCAGCGGATTGATGCGCCAAGGCTAAAATCGACGAATAGCCCTCAGCGGCAGCTGATAAGTCCAAGTGCTCATACAGCTCAGAGTAATTGGCATTCGCCAAGTTGGGAAGAATCATCCCGATACGCTTTGTGTAACCACGCTTAAAGTTTCGAGCCGATGGATTCGGCTGATACCCGATCTCACGTGCGGCTTTTAAAATGCGCTCGCGCGTTGCATCGCTGATTCCCCCTTGTCCATTGATTGCCCGCGAAACCGCACCTTGTGACAAGCTGGTGAGTTTCGCCAGCTCCAAGATAGTTGGACGCGAGGATGACGACTTTGCTGTTTTCTTCTTGGGCATACCTAAAACGTTACATTGTTCACGGCATAGATAACCACAGTGCACTGCCATGAGACAAGCTCTCTTTTGATTCTAACAGAATCTATACTGCCGTAGAGCCATTGAGGGAATTCTACTTTTTGGAATTGCTATATGGTTATAGTGACCCAATACTCATATGTGAATTTGATAGCGCAGAGCGCTCCTACCCCAAAAAGCTTCGTCACGTAGACCCATGAATTATCAGATTAAACAAACTCAACTCCCAACTGAGCCACAGTGGATTTGGGCCGAAAAATCACACCCGAACCAAACCGTTTTGTTTCGGACTCAGATTAAAGAACTTGAAGATTATGAAGACCTTGCAGTTCAACTGACCGGACAAACACGCTACTACCTGAGCGCCAACGGTCAGTACCTTGGTCAAGGCCCCTGCCCTTCGATCTGGCCGGATAGCACAGCGGACAGTTACCCTGTAAGCTCTGAGAATGGCTGCGTAACACTTTCTGTAATCATACATCATTTCGGTGTCCGCACGCAAAGTCATCCCTACGCACCCACTGGCTTCTGGTGCCGTCTGATCGGGTTGAAAGCGGGTCAATGGGAGGCAATTGAAATACCGACGGAGTCATGGAAGTATCATTCACAGGGCGGCTGGCGTCACAGCAACCTCAGACGCACTTGGGCGACTGGTTGGATGGAACAATTTGACAGCTCGAAGCAACCGGAGAATTGGCAAGCACCCGATTTTGACGATCGTGAATGGCCTATAGCAGTCGAAGTCAAACACCCGGAGAGCACCCTCTCACCGCGAGCCACCCCACAACTACGCGAGTATGCCGTCCCTGCAGAGAAATTGATCGCAGTGGCTAAGGTATCCACCGACGCCGCAATTGCCGAAGAGGGTGAAGGCCAACTCAGCAAAATCTTGGATACGGAAGCGTGGGAAGATTTGCCAATCGAAGCGTTTCAGACCAAATGGGATTCAGGCAAAGGCATCACCTGCGCATCGGAGAATGAGGGTCTTGCTCTACTCTTTGATTTGGGCGAGGAGATGTCTGGTCAAACCGAATTCACCATCGAAGCCGAGTCAGGCACCGTCGACCACTATGGCGCCGAACTGCTGCGTGATGGACGCCCTTGGGCCAACCGCGGCAATGCGGAATATGCAGCCCGTTGGACCGCCTCTGGGCGTAACCCGCACTTTCGCACCCTCAATTATAACGGCTTCCGCTATCTCCTCATCGTGCTGCGCCCAAACAATACGCCGATGCACCTAAAAGAATTCGGCGTTTGGCGGCGAGAGGCAGACATCACACCAGTATACAACTACCAGTCGGAAAATCCAAAACTGCAACGCATGTGGGATGTCAGCATGCGGACCCTACAAGTATCGACCCAGGAAACCTGTGTGGATTGCCCCACCCGCGAGCAAGCGCTCTTCATTGCCGATGGTCTTTGGAATGCACTCTGGATCGACAAGCTATACGACGAGCCGTCCTATTTCGAACATTTTCTGGACGTGATCGTAAAGGCACAGAATGCCAACGGCCTGATGCCCTCATCCGTATTTTCCAGTCTGAATCCGCCCCATTATCTGTTGGATTTTTGCCTCATCTTTGTTTGGGGCGTCGATGTCTATCGCCGCGCACATCCAGAACGCACAGATATCATCCAAAAGATGCTACCGGTCGCCGAGCGCACCCTGCGCTGGTATCAAGATCATATCGGCCCATCTGGTCTCATTGAAACAGATCCCCTCGACATCCAGAACTATGAAGGCGGGCGCTTTGAAGTCGTCTTCATCGACCACCCTAGTATCTGGCACACTTTCTCCCACTCAGGCATCGAACGTTCTCGTAAGCAACTGGGTCTCAATGCTTATCTGGCCATCGCTATCGACGCATTCACGGCCTGCGCCCAATCCATCGATTACACACATACGCTCGATACGAGCTTACTCGATGCCGATAAGATCCGAGGCATTTGCCACACTCTTTTCTTCAACGAGAAGACTGGCTTTTACGCCGATTGTATCGATACTGAAAGCGGTGACCTCAAAGGCTGGAGTGCTCAATCTCAGATTCTCGCCGTGCTGGGTGGCGTCTTCAAGGGAGACGCGGCACGTCAACTGATGGGTCAATTGATTCAAGTCTGGCAGCATCCGGAAATCTGCCGTTGCACCCCTTATTTTTGGACCTACTTCGCAGAAGCGCTCATCATCACCGGCTACTCGGATCAAGTCATGCCGCTCATCCGCAAAGAATGGTCTATCATGAGCGACGATCCGAACACCACCACTTGGTGGGAGACCTTCGAAGGTAGCGACCGCGACACACGCTGCCACCCTTGGGCCGCACTCCCCGCTTGGTTCCTCATGCCGGAAGGCAGAGATTTCCGTCTTTGCGGTAATCACTTAAAAAGAAAGCAAATATAATGAAACTCAAAGAACTGATTGAGCCACTCGCCATCACGATGTGGGACTTTTCATGGCTGGAACGCCGTTGGAGCGGAGCTGGCTACGAAGACTGGGACCTGGCCCTGGATGAGTTGGTCGAACGCGGTTACAATGCCGTGCGTATCGACGCCTATCCGCTACTTGTCTCCATCGATGCTAAAGCCGAGTGGACAGTCAAACCTTGCTGGAACCAGCAGGACTGGGGCTCGCCCGCGCGCAATCGCGTTCAGGTGCAGCCCAACCTCAACACTTTCATCCGAAAATGCGCCGAACGTGGGATACTCGTCGGACTGTCCACATGGTTTCAACGGGTAGAGGAAACCAATGTCGCACAAATTGTCTCACCTCAGTGCCACAGCCGAATCTGGAAAGATTTGCTGGATTCAATCGCCAGCGACAACTTACTCGATAGCGTCCTCTACCTCGACTTTTGCAATGAGTGGCCACTGGACTGCTGGGCCCCCTTCTTTCTACCCGCACCCACGGAAAAAGCAGACTGGAACAGCCCTTCTTCCATCCGCTGGATGGTGAGCTCCATTAATGAACTGCGGTTATCCTATCCGAATATTGCGTACACCTATTCAAACATCGGACACCTAAATCTAGCCAAAGAGGACCATAAAACCGTATCCGAAACGTTCGACTTACTTGAGCCACACATCTGGATGGCACAGGCCAATCGCCACGAGTTCTACACCCGGATCGACTACCATTACGAGCGCTTTGAATCCAAGGGCTACGAGAATGTCGTGCTCAATGCGCAGCGTTTCTACGAAGCCGATTCAGACTATTGGGACAACCACCTAAAAGCTCACATCGATGAAGTCTGTATCGAGTCCGAGGCGCTCAACCTGCCGCTCATCACGACCGAATGTTGGGGGATCGTGGACTACAAGGACTGGCCTATGCTGGACTGGGAATGGGTCAAGCGCAGCTGCGAAGTCGGCGTGCGCCATGCAGCCGGAAAAGGACGCTGGGCGGCCATCGCCACCAGCAACTTCTGCGGACCACAGTTCCGAGGCATGTGGCGCGATAAAGACTGGCACCAAGAAATGACCCAAATTATTCGCTCGGCCAAACTTCCCGGCTAGAGAACAGATAAATACTGGTCGAGCAGGCCAATCCACCCTGTGCAGAACTCATTCCAATCATGCAATCGCTGACAATCTCCTCTTTAAAACACAGAAACTATATCGTTTTACACCAGGACATAGGCGGAATGACTTCCGATCGACTCACTGAAACGAATGTATGCGGATCATCACACAAAACTCTTCTTCCGGCTCAATCATAATTAATCCAAGCAAACACCACTATTATGTATACCCCACTCCTTGAAAAATTCATTAAAGTCTCTCTCTTATTGCTCCTTGCAAATGGGTCATCGCTGCACGCCGTTAATTATAATCTTAAGAAGGTTTCAAATGTAGGCGGTGGCTTGCCTTACATTCTACACTTGCCCGAGATCTATGAGGACCCAAGTGAGGCTGCACGCGAATTCCCTACGATCATTTACTTACATGGTTACGGAGAACGAGGTGAAAGTGATTTCCTTGGAAAAACTGATTATCTAAACAAGGTCGAAGGCGCCGGCGGCACACCACCTAACTATACAGCGAATGGAAATTATTTAAACTTCGATGTCAACGGTCAGACGGAACACTTTATTCTCATAGCGCCTCAGACCCAAGCAGCTTGGACTTCAGAAAATGTCATCGCACTCCTCGACGAAGTCTCCGCGCAGTATCGCATCGACTCTAGTCGCGTATACTTGACTGGCTTCAGTTTTGGGGGAACCGGGACATGGGAAGTCTTGCTTGGTGATGCAAATGTGCCTAACCGATTCGCGGCCGCAGCCGTTGTGGCAGGTCGACGCAAGGGCAGCACTAGTTCAATGGTAAAAATCGCAGAAGACAACGTAGCCATCTGGTCGATGAGTGGCCTAAATGATAACACTGAACACACACCTGAGGTCGTTCTGCGAGCAAACAGCGCTATAAGTGTCCACTATCCGGATGCTGAACACATCGTCACAATGTATCCAGGCTATGGACATAGTTGCAGTCGTCAATACAGCCTAGGTCATACTTACCACAACCCGAATCTTTACGAATGGTTCCTCTCCAAAACCCTGCAAACTCCCGGCCTACCCGCTCGTGTCAATCTCTCCAGTCGTAGTGAGGCAATTGCCACAGCGGGTGATGAGGACCCTGAACATGGTGCCGCGAGAGGAAAGACCGGCGCAGGCGCACAGTCATATTGGAGTTCCAGCACGACCGATTATAGCAAAAAGTGGATACAACTGGATCTAGGAGAGTCCTTTTCTGTCGATAAAATTTTCCTGCGGACTCTCTCTCTCTACGATGCACTCGCTGGATACAACATTCAAGCAAGCACCAATGGCATCGACTGGGACACGATTGTCGACGTGGATGATAATTACCAATCCACCCGCGTCCATAATTTCGAAGCCGTGGACGTGCGTTACTTACGTCTCAATGTTATCGATGCCAACTGGACCTCAGGTGAATTTAAAGACACCGCTTATCTCTTCGAATTCTTGGCTTTTGAAGCACTGGAACCCCTCGATCCCCCAACGGCTCCCGCTGCGGTCAGTGCAACCAGTATCACCTCCGGCGGCGTGACGCTCGATTGGGATGCTGGCACTGGCACGGTCCAAGACTACCGCATCTACTGGAGCACAACCAATACTCAACCCCTCTCCCACCAAGCAAGTGTAACAGGCGATATTACCAGCTACACGGCGACAGGATTAGACCCCGAAACCGAATACTTTTTTTGGGTCTCCGCCCATAATTCCGGTGGAGAATCGGAAACTACCACAACCTCTGCCACTACGACGGTTTTATTGCCCCCAAATGCACCAACAGCTTTAAGTATCTCAGGGCCAACCGCAACCAGCCTCACCTTGTCATGGCAAGACAATGCAGACAATGAGAGCGCTTATAATCTTTACTGGAACACCGCGAATAGCCAACCAGCTAGCCCGAATGCGACTTTAGCTGCAAACACGACCAACTCACTGGTCGAGGGACTGAGCCCTAGCACCCTCTATTATTTTTGGGTGACAGCGAACAACCCTGAAGGTGCCTCCGCCGCCGCAACGACCAACGGAAGCACCACCGATTTCGAGGGCAGTCTGGCGAACGGACTTCTTTCACGATGGAAGTTTGATGCACTGTCCGGCAACACCGCATTCGACACACAGGGCTTCAATGATGGAACTCTCGCCGGCAACACGTCCCGCACAAGTGAGTCCATTGCAGGCCATGCCCTGACCTTCGACGGAACCAACGATTGGGTGGAAGCCCCCCATCAATCCGAATACAGCAGCACTGCTCTGACCATTTCCATGTGGGTCCGTCCATCAGTTGTCGACTCAGAGCCTCGCGGCTTGATTTCAAAACGCCTAGGCCTCACCGCAGGTCAACGCTGTTTCGCTATTTTTAGTCATACGAATTCTAACATCAACATCGACCTAGGTAATCAACGGGTCACGACCAACTACTCGCTCAACGAAGTGAATACTTGGAAGCACCTCATCATGACTTTTGATGGAGCTGAAGTCTCGGACAACGTGAAGCTTTACATCGATGGAGACGAAGTCGCTTCCAATACAATCAGTGTCACGGCAATCCCAGTGCTCGATTGCCCGATCACGATCGGTATATTAAACACAGATTACGGCTTCGGTTTTGCAGGGGACATGGATGAGGTCCGCGTCTATGATCGCGCGCTCACAGCTGCCGAAGTGCAAGCTCTCTATGAAACTGAGCCCTACACCGGAAGCAGCACACCGGCGAGCTATAGTGAATGGAAGGCGGCAATGCTCAGCGAATTACCAGTAGCCGATCAAGAACCGTCGGCCGATCCGGACCATGATGGAATTGCCAACATACTTGAATACGCACAAGGCAGTCTGCCGACCGATTCCAGCTCAGGCAGTCTGCCGCATAGTGAGATCACCAGCGAAAGTAATCTTCACTTTCTCACATTTAGCTATCGCCGAATACAAGGCGGCACCGGAAGCGCCGAAAGTGGTTACGAAGCAGGAAATCTGCGCTACACCGTTCAAATCAGCCCCGATCTATCCCCGGACAGCTGGCTCACCGGCACGGACTATCTGGAATCCGTTCCACCCGCGATTGATCATAGCGACGACAGTGAAACGGTTACTGTGCGCGTTAAAGACAGCGTAGAAAATAACTCTAAAAAATTCATTCGGCTCCAGATCGAAGAACTCAATTAAGGTGACTTCGATCAACGTGCTAATTCTCAGCCGTTCACTCCGATTACAGATTTCCAATGCCCGTAGAGCCTGCTGATTAGGCCGAGCAGGCTCCGCTGAGGTTGATTTGATGTGATTGAGTGGTGGATTTTTGACACATGTACAGGCTAACGCCTTGCGATGGAACATGGCGAAGCGGTCGAGGTTGTAGGTCAGGTTGGCAAGAGCCGTCTCGAAGCAACATCGTCGTTTACCGATACGGCGGAAGCGGTCGCCG
>NZ_BMXG01000038.1 GCF_014651635.1 Cerasicoccus arenae
GCCGCGCTTTATCTGCTCGTTTTCCTGTCGGCGATTGCGCTGCTTGGGAGCCTCAACGAAGCTGGCGTCGATGATCTTGCCGCAACTGGCAATCAGGCCCAGGTCGCATAACTTTGCGTTGAAGAGTTCGAACACCGCAAGCATGCCATCCGCGCCAAGGCGTTCCTTGAAAGACCAGATCGTCGCGTGGTCCGGAGCACCATCACCCGGACGCAACCCGAGGAAACGAAGAAAGCTGAAGCGGTCTAAAATCTGGAACTCCGTTTCCTCGTCGGACAAGTCGAAGAAGCGTTGCAAGATCAGCACCTTGAGCATCAACACCGGACACCACGGCGGTCGTCCCCCTTCTTCTGGTCGCCGTAAGCCAAGTGATCCTCAAGCACCAGGCGGAACGACTCCCAGTCCATTACCAATAGCCGATCAAGGCCGCTTTTACGCTCCGAAGCGGTGTCTACGTGGGACAAAATATCGAACAGATTACTTTGGCCACTGCCTGTCTTTACGCGCATGCCCAAGAATCATCGATGCCGACCGGAACCGTAGAGGTTAATCGAAGTGCCCATAAATTTCAAGCAATTAAGGCTTTTAGGTTTGACCTGACATAAGCCATTGAACTATATCGTTATCCCTAATCGTTATGATACCCTCGTGAGCTAAAAAACTTTAAAGTCATCCACTCACATCCCCTACCGATTCAAGGATATTACCCAAGGCCAAGGCATCTAAGAATCACTCCAACCCCCTAATATATGTATACGATCCCAAAGTATCTCTGGAGACATCTATCAACAAAATTGAAGACTTCAACTCGGTCATTTGTGTCCGTTTTAATCATGCTAGCTGGTGTTCACACAACCTTTGCACAAATGCCGAACACCACAACCAATCGCCTCGCCACACAGGCCGATGCCGATTATTGGCCCAACGTAAACGTCGATGACTACATCTACTTTTCACCCGATGACAACCACGGAGGCCTTTATGACAGCCCACCCGTAGGTCTCGGTAAAAAAGTCCACATCTATGCGGGCGATTACACACGCATTAGCCTCAAAGGCGACTATGCGGTAAATAGTCAGGCGCAACCTACCGTAATCACAAATCTTGGAGGACAAGTACGAATAGTTGGGACTACGGATTGGCTACGGTCACTGAGCATCTCAGGCTTTATGAATGTCCACGTAACCGGTAAATACGATCCAGTCGCCCAAACAGGGGATCCCAATTACCTCGGCCACAACGGAGGTGCAAATATGGGGGATGGTGAATACTATCGTAACTATGGCATCTGGGTCGATAACCTCTGGGCAGCCCATCGTGCCTCAGCTGACCCATTGAACACAACTGGCGTTGGAAATCTAGTTAGGATTCAAAACTTCGATTACTGTAAAATCAACTATGTAGCCGCTTTTGGGGGCGGGTTTGCCGCATTCAATCTAAAGAACGATCAGCCATACGCACCGGATGGCGTCTGTGAAGTGGATGCACAGGACTGCTTTGCTGCATTCACAACGAGCGAATCATTCTATATCGGAAAGTTCACTGCAAATTATGATAGGACGAAACTAACCTTGCGTAACAACATTATGTTCTTTTCTGGCACTGAAGCAATGCAAACCGATGGTTTGGTCGAAGGTTCAAGAATTGAGAATAACATCATTTACGGCTCGGCTTCCAACTTCCGGACTCCCTTCCAGAGCAGCTATCAAGAAGGCCTGCAGCAATTATCCTATTCTGAGGGCGATATCGAAGTCAGAAATAACGTCATGGTTGGTGGTATGGGAATGATGCAGACAATTCGCAAATCGGACAATGCTTCCGAAGGATCTCCATCTGCGAGTAAGAAATTCATCTATGACAATAACTACTTAGGCATGGGCCGCGCGCACGCCAGTTACATTTGGAATGGAGATGACATTACCCCCTACGAATTCACCAACAATATTTGGGGACCACTGGATGTTCCCAACACGAATGATGCTTATACTAACGAAGTCGACGCAACGGCTTTCCAGGAAATTGGCGTCACGGGCAATCCGACACTCATCTCAGGGAATCTATACGATCCGCGTCTCCAGCAATGGGCTTACACCTATAACGGTGGAACTTGCGTAACAGAAGTGAACAATGAATGGAGGAATATACCGCAGATCAAATTCATGGACACTGGTTTTGCGGATGATTTTGACATGCGTAGAGTCACTATTTGGGCGCCTATATTCGAGACTGATGGCTATGCAGGTCGCGATGGTGAGTATATCACCTATCAGACAGGTGATGTCGTCATTCACTACGATATGACTGGCAGCGAAGCTGGCATGACCAAACTATACCAGTGCATCTCCGGCTACACAGGTGATGCTACAAATTATTACTACCCGGACCAATCCCCAACTAAATGGCAGCAGCTCACTTGGAATGGCAATAACATGCCCCCAGTGGACGTTCGCATTCAGCCAGATACCTTCTACAACTATCGTGGATTGGGATTAACCTATAATCCTGCGAATCAGAATGCAGACGATCTGGAAGCACCCGAAATCACCCTCCTCGGCGGCAGTAAAATCAGCGTCGAAGTCGGTAGTTCATATTTCGATCCGGGCTATATCGCAGTGGATAACGTAGACGGAAACCTAAGCGAATCCGTCGTCACCACATGGATTACCGACCCCATCGACATGAACCAGACTGGTGAGTATGCCATGACCTATGATGTGATGGATGCTGCAGGCAATAAAGCTAACACCGCCTTTCGCACAATCTATGTTTCTGATACAAATATCACCTACGGAACCGTATCCAAGGTTAACATGCACAAGAACAGTGGCGTCAACAGCCTCTATCCGGATTGGACAGACTTGGGCAATGGTGGCACAGGATTAGAATACAACGGCTTACCCACCAATACCGATCTCTACGATGTCAATGGCGCCGCTACTGGTTGGCACATGTTGATTGAAAATATCTATCAAGGTTATTCTCAACACTCAAAGATATTCACTAACTCCCCCGGACTAACGATTGGTGATTTTCCCGCGGCAATCACTCGCCAAGGCATCAAAATCACCGCTCCGTATAATAACCCATGTGTCTTTCGCTTGACAGGTATGGACCCTAATAAATACTATGAAGTGAGCTATACTGGTTATATTGAAAATTACGTTGGCTACAACATCGATGCGACGCTACTGGATGCAATCACAGGCGAAGGTGATACCATTATCGTTGAAGAGAATGTCGATCAAGTTGGATTAGTCGCTAACGCAAAGCCAGATTCTACCGGCTTGATGGATCTCATTTTTACAACTGAGCATCCGATCGGAACCCCCAACATCAGCGGACTCATCATTACTGAAAAAAGCGGTTATGGCACAGCTCCATCAGGGATCACACGAGCTCCTTATGGTGGTGCAGTACATAGCATCCCGGGACGTACCGAAGCCGAAGACTATGACATCGGCGGCGAAGGCGTCGCCTACCACGATACGACAACCGGTAACACACCAAACAATTATCGAACTGACGACGTAGATGTAGGCACCACCTCTAGTGGCTATATGGTTGGCTGGATCAACAACGGCGAGTGGTTGGAATATACTGTGAATGTCGCCACTACCGGCAACTATGATCTGAGTATCCGACTCGCTCAAAACGCTCATACCAATAAGTCCATAGGTATGTCTATAGATGGAGGCACACCTGTTTCCGTGACCACCACACACACCGGTGGATGGAATACTTATTCCACCTTCACATCGAGCGGTATATACCTGAGCGAAGGGCAACATGTCCTACGTTTTGAACTAAATGCTGGCTACAATTTCGACTGGTTTGAACTAAGCCAAAACTAATTCTCATCTCATACGTAAGCCGCCTTGGAGCCACAGTGCTCAAGGCGGCTTTTATTTGAATCACTCACCCCATGAAGCGCATTCTACCAACAATTTGTGTCTCAACTTTCATCACGCTGCCCCTTCAGCTCACTTACGCACACGACCTAGCGCCAGCAATGCGCCATTTTAAAGAACAATTCACTCAGGATTTATCCCACTGGACCATCGAACAACAACCGAACGGCAAGACTGGGATCCAAGAAGGCCAACTCGTGATTAACGACGATGCGGGTGCAACTGTATGGTTTCATGAACGCTTGCATTCACCACTGCGTATTCGCTTCCAAGTTCAAGTCGCTTCATCTGGCCGCATTTCCGATATCAATATGTTTTGGATGGCACGGGACCCGAGCACCCCGGAAAACCTCTTTCACGATAGCCATACACGCAACGGACGCTTTAACAGCTATAGAGGTTTGGAGACTTACTATGCTAGCATCGGAGGCAACGACAACCAAACGACCCGCTTTCGCCGTTACGATGGATTAGGTAACCGACCCCTTCGACCCGAACATGACTTAAGAATAGAGACTGGTTGGATTCAGCCAGATACGCCCATCCTCATAGAACTCACTGCCGTCCATGGAAAGGTCCAAGTTTTCCGTGACGGTGCACTTATATTTGAATTCGATGACTCCGAATTCCTGGCATCAGGATGGTTTGGCATCCGCACCGTTAATAGTCACCTGAAAGTCGACTTTGTTGAAATCGTTTCAGTCGCCTTTCCAGCTTCAGGTAAAGCAAATTACCCCAGATAATGGATACAAAACACACCCAACAGTGTCCAAACTTATGGCACTGTTGCCGAAATGACACCTAACAACAGATGCTACAGCTAGGTAGGCTAAATTTTGAGCGCTTGATAATGATAATTTAAATACAGATTATTTCATCACATTAACTAGGATTATATTGCGATATAGATTTTTTGAATCTGACTCAAACAATATACTATAAAGTTATACCAATTTAATATAAATCTATAACAAGCTAAAAATCTAAATATTATATAACGTAATACCTTATCTTATCCATATCGTCCTATAAAAATAGTTCCCGTAGATAATTGCCCTAAGGCTCTCCCCCTCCCCCCCCCCTTTAAATTATCATATAATTATGAAGTCGATCACTGCAACAATCCTCACCTGCTGCATCGCTGGCCTAACGACGAGCTTTGGCGGCGTCCCGATTAATCGGAGCCTCGAACTCATCCAGGAAATCGACGTCAGCCGACTTCCTTCCGACAAGTCTCAGTATAAAGAATTCCCTGAAGGAATCACTGAAGTCACCACTATATTAGGTGAGTCGGCACGAGTGATCCCGAATGACAAGCCAGGCATCAAATACTTCGGCTTCCTAATCGGTAAAGACAAAGGCTTGGAAGCAAATGCAAACTATGTCCTTGAGGTCGTCTACCCAGAAGACACACCACGCTCAACGATTCTAATTAACCGAGGCAATGAAACGCTACGCGGCTTCTACACGGGTAATACACTTGGTGACTGTCTAAACCCTCGCTATGTCTACCAAGCCCCTGAGTCTTTGGAGATTCCGCTTTCCGGTAAGTACCAAGCCGTGCACATGTGGATGCGCCTACAGGATCATATCGCGGAATCCGGAGGGTTTCGTGGTGCTGTCGTGCCGGATGAATCGAAAAGCAAGCGGACGATGACACCTAAAGACGGATTCTGGGTCTATATCACCCAATTCGAGCCGGAGCAGGCCCCGCTCTCACAAGGTGCGGCGATCTCTAAAATCCGCCTCTACAAAGCACCTGCCTTTGAAGATTTTGCATTGAAGATCAACTACCCACCAAGTGATCTCCCACGGCGCCACTTGTTTTTCAGAGAAGAAATGGCTGATGGAGTCATCGGCGGCCACAATTCTGGAGATGGCTGGGACGATCATATGGATTACTACCGCGGCAAAGCCGAGATGATGCACTTCCTAGGGATGAACACCATGGCAAAGGATCTCTTGGAATTCGGAGCCAACCAAGGATGGAATTCTTCAAAATTCGGAGGTAGCAATTGGGTCTACCAATCTAAATCTCCCGAGCGCTGGAGTAACCTGATCAAAGTCGCTTCAAACTACGATCTATCCGTTCTGCCCTATTATGAATATGCGGGCAGCAAAGGAAAAAATGGACTCGGCTTTGAACTCAGAGCCCAACCGCTTAACGGTAAAAACTACACCCATACAACGTGGACCGAAACCGCACGTGCAGATTTGACAGATCCAGACACTTTCGAAGATCTCCGCAAAATGCTGGAAATTACAATTGTTGAAGAAAAGGACAACGCAGATATTATAGGTGCTTGGTTACGCCCTCGCCCGAGTCAGCTCGCCATTAGTTTTGCCGATGCCACCATTCAACGCTTCGCAAAAGAAACCGGCAGCAGTGACGTGACCCGCGGTGAGCTCAATAAGCGTGGTGAAACTTACAAAGCCTACCTTGAATGGTGGTATGGCAAGCGTAGGGAATTCTTAACCAAACTCAGAGACTACCTACAAAGCGAAGGTATCAAAGATGCATCGATCTATTACACAGCTGACACAACCGAGCCAGGCTGGATCCACCCTGAAGGTGTCGGCACAGGCCTCGTCGTTGAAGATGAGAGCGCTTGGAGAGATGTCGACTTGAAAAAGCCACCAGTTCAATTGCAGACCACTATTGACAATCACTGGTCTTACAAAGCACTCACCAACGTCCGCAAGACTTGGGGAAAATGGGAGCACGAACACGCCAAACCGGTATACGACCCACATGCGTACAAAAATGTCGAAGACATTTATCCAACCTACTCTTTCAATCGCCTATCCTCAGTATCCGATCCGATGGCGCTCGAAGCATTCGAGACAGCCTCCGGCATGGCCATGATACGCCACTACGGTCTAAACGAAAACATGCTCCGTATCGAACGAGGTAAAAACGAGAAGCCACTCGATCCACTGGGCTATTTTGTAGCCGATATGGAACGTGTCGGACCACATATAATGCTCCCAGAAGCCAACGCCATGGCTAACGGAAATCCAACCAGTATAGGCTATTTAGCATCAAACAATTTCAATCGTCTCTCTCCATCCTATGTGCGTCGTTTCAACGCGGCCTACCTAGCACTTCCAGCGTTGCCATCCAAAGTTGTCGACGGAGCCGCATCCAACTCACAAATTGTTGTGCGCCGAATCGATGCAGGTGAACACGGCACCTACTATGCAGTGGTCAATCCAGGTTATGAAGGAGTCCGAGGTGTCTCGATCAAACTGCCTGATAATGGTGAGGTCATCGATGCAACCACTGGCCAAGCACTTCCTCGCTCCACAACAGGTAGCATTCGCTTAGACTTCGATGCCTGTCAGCTAGTAGCACTACACATGCGCTAGTTTCAGCATAACCGTTTTACTGCGGACACACTATCCGATTTGGGATGACTTCAACTTCTGAACCCGTGAGTATCTGACGAAACTCTTTGTTGTAGAGCGGATCATAGTCGCAGACAAATAGACGCCTGCTTTTTAAGAAAGCCATCATAACGATCAGTCATATTGCGGGTAACCTGAGCCATCATCACTCCATTCACCTGACAGCCGATGTGAGCGACCTCCACCTTACGCTTCGCCAAGTTTATAACGAAAAACACATGGTATCTGTCCAACTTTACGAGACCGGCTCACTTTTAAGTGACCCGTATAACTACAATTCTTTCAACCTTGCAGTCCAACCATAAAACCATACAGCGAACCAGATGAAAACGACTTTGGATATTGCTGACGACCTGCTGATCAAGGAAAAGCTTGTTGCTACCAAGCGACACACCACTCTAAAAGCATTAGTAGAGCACGCGTTGAAACGTGAAATCCTGTCTGACGAACCCACGACCGTAACAGACGATAATCTGATTGAAATCGGCTCCCGCGGATTGCCTCAATACAAACGATTAGTCACGACGAAACGTGTCGCCTCAGAGACAATCTACGAACGAATGGAAGAGGAAGGCATCTGAGAATGTTTTTGCTCGATGTAAATATCCTGATCGCAGTGCTTGCCCCGCAGCATGAGCACCACGACAAGGCGGCAGGCTGGTTTCTTGCAAATCAGAGGCAAGGATGGGCAACTTGCCCTTTGACCGAAAATGGTTTCATCCGAATCTTTGGCCACAGCAAGTATCCTGATGGTCCGGATGACACTGAAATTGCCTGGCAATTGTTGTCGAGCCTGTGCTTACAACCCGGTCATCAATTCTGGTCGGACGGGATTTCACTGTTGGACCAGAAGAAAATATCCAATTTTAACCGTCTCAAAGTAAACGTCCGGCGGTCGCTTTTGATTACCCACAAGTTATGACTTTAGTGAGAATCCAAATGTAAAATCAGCAAGGCGTGTAAGTCCCCTCCACATGATGATGTTCCCTGGCGCGGGGTCTCGTGCGCGCGCGAGGTAGCCGCCGAGCTTGGCGATTTGCGTGATGTAGTCTGAGAGCAGCAGCGGTTTGTTCGTCGTGTTTGATTTGGCTGCCCGCAATCGATCCAATACTCGGATCTCATCGACGATGAGCGCGATGGATGCAGGAGCTTGAGGTTCTTCCCGGTTGACCATGGTCATCCAAAATATCCGCCATGCCAGTATACAGCAGGTTGCGATTAGTCGGATTAAGCGTTTAGCAGTGCGCAAGCCAGAGGCCTCAACTTTGCAACCAGACTTCAGGACCTTATGGAACACCTCAATTTTCCATCGCAGTGCGTACCACTGCAATTTTTCAATGGCTTGCTTGCGAGAGGCCACTGGCAAGTCGGTGAGTAATTTCCATTCAATAGGCGCACGACCTTGGGGAGCGTCTCGTTCAACGGCGTGTAAAACGGTGAGATCCAGCGGAGGATAATTAGACTGCTTGCCCACAGGAGGACGGATATGGATCTTTCGGTATTCTAATTCGAGAACGACTTTGGCTAACTTGTCCTTACTGTCGGGAACCTCAATGCGATGTAATCCCTTCACCGGCACAACGGCCATTTCCTTAGCCAGATAACGTAGGTATTGTTTCGCACATTTGATTTGCGGCTCGGAGGAAGGTTCCAAGAACGAACCGAAGCAATGAACGAAACGGAAACAGAGACAGCTACCGTCGTTGACTAGACGATCAACGCAAGTGCGCACGAGAAAATGCGAGCCGGTTTCATGCGCCGCGCAAAACAGCTCAAAAATATCACTCTCTCGATCACCGATATGGACGCAACGATCAGGCTTGCCCAGCAGACTGGTTGATTCTCGCAAGTTAAGCAACCAGCGTATGCTTTCCTTCTGCTCAATGGGCACGCGAGTGGGATTGATTTTGCGCTTAAGCGCATTGGCTCCTTTAAACTTGTTACGTGTCCAAAATCTCGCAGCGCCCAAGCCCAGTGGCACTCCACCGGTCGTCACCACCAAGCTGGAGTGCATGGACAGACCACGTAAAGGATGTTTTTCACGCCACTGCGCGTTTTGAGCAAGGCGTGGCTTGTGCAACAGGCCGATGTTTTCGCGCTGATAGCAAAACTCGGTCGTATCATGCAACACCAGGACCGTGCCGCATGTGCTGGCGAAACGCTCACTGGTGGAGCGAAAATGCCCCGCGAGAATATCCGCATCACTGACCCGATCGTTGTCAAAAAAACGATACGCCGCCTTGGCGTTTGACCAGTCTTGGCAAGCCCAGGGAATGCTTTCGGCGCTGGCACCATCAAGTTGTTGGAGTACCGTCCTAAAACGCTTGCTCAATCGCTCGTCCTTGAACGAGCAATTAGAAAGTTCTTGTTCAATCCAACCCGAAGAGGCTGGAACTGACCTGCTCCCCTTAAACTGAGCCAGCGTAGTGTTCGTATATTCTCGTCTGAAAGGGATCAAAACGCGAGGAATGAGAACCGATGAAAAAGAACGGCAAACGATTCAAAGAGGAACAGATAATCTATGCTTTGCGGCAAGTCGAAGGGGGTCGTAAGATCGCTGA
>NZ_BMXG01000039.1 GCF_014651635.1 Cerasicoccus arenae
GAATCGTTTGCCGTTCTTTTTCATCGGTTCTCATTCCTCGCGTTTTGAGCCCTTTCAGACGAGAATATACGAACACTACGCTGGCTCAGTTTAAGGGGAGCAGGTCAGCGCAAAAGGCTTAGCGTCCGGCGTCCGGCGCAGCCACATCGCTGACATTCAACGCCCGTAGTGCGCGCTTTTGGGCTGCCCTTGACCAATCTACGGAATCACCTCATCAGCAAGCACAGTCTCCGCCATCAACCATCAACAGGAGGGCGAAACGGCTTCCAGGGTGATAATATATCGTATGGAAAATACATGATCAAGGACGGTGCAGAAAGCCGACTAGAGATCATCGCTTTTCTCTTTTCTTTCGGGAGGTATTATTATCGATCCACCTTGGGGATGCCATATGTATTCCCCCTTATCCTTTTTTAATCTGGTTAGTGATCTGCGTATCTCTCTCCCTGTTTTAGTTGTTACATCAAGATACTCACTAAAAAACTTTATAACGACTCCTTTGAGTGATGCGATGGCGAAAGAGGCTGCAACAAAAAAAGAGAAGAATACGTATGCGATTAGCGGAACTATCGCGGCTACTTGTAGGAATGAATCTATTTTAAACAAATATTTTCCTCCTAATATTCCGGGATTTAGCTGATAGACATAGTAGAGAAGCAAGACAGGCCAAATAAGGAAAATTGCTAAAAAAAAGATTCCCGCAACTATCTCTTTACGCTTGCCGGGCAAATCAAGATTGCGCAATCTGGGATAAAGCTCGGAAGTATATTGTTTGTCAGGTTCAGTAAATTCGCGTAGCGTATCTGGAGCCTCAATTGTAGCATAGATTTGCTCCGCCTCGTTCGAAGATTTTTCATTGATCACCCATACGGCTTCGAATTCTATTACTTCGCCTGGTTGGAGGGTATTAAACTTTACATAGATACAGTTTTTTTTCCTTATCTACTTCTAAGGCTATATCAATGTTCTCGTCGGATAATAGTGTTATTTGAGCGTCTACATAATCGTATATTCCAGGGTAATGCAGAGTAAAAGGTTTTGATATATTAGATATCGCAATCATTCCGTCGTTGGCGATTTGAAAATACCCTTTTGCAACGCCGCCTACTGGTTTGCCGCAATAGGTAACAGCTAGATCCTTAGTTATATCAATCGAATCCCCCTCAAATAGATATGGATTTCTGATTCCATATTCATCAGATTTTATCGTCCAAGAGAAATTTAAATGCTTATAATTCCCTCTTGTTGCATAGAAGCGTGCGATAGCCAATGAACCAGCTATCCCTATTATAATTCCAATGATTGTAATCAACATCGTATATTCGAGAATTTCGCCAACAAAAGCGTATAGCCTCAAAAACGGGTAAATATTGGCGTAAGCTACAGATAATAATCAAACACAGCTTTTAATGCTTTGTCCATTGAAATAAAATGAAGCTATAGCGGTCATACAAGACTAAATGTGATAACCGGCGTTGCGTAAAATCTCATTCTCGCTTTGTAGCCGGAAAAAAATCCCCTTTAAGGCGATATGAGCCGCGCTTGTCCGATTCAATGATTTCACGCCAAATCGGCTTATGCTTGAAGATGTTGGAAAGCGTAAAGCTTTCGGAACCCGCCTCTTGCAGCAAGCGCTTGCCATTTTGCCATGGCTCTCCCCGTAACGCCGCCTGGTGGAGCAAACTCAGGATACGAGTTTGCATTTCTCCAAAATAGTGCGTTTCACCATCAATATTGAGGGATTTGAAGCATGGTGGTGCCACGCCATCATTACGCGTGGATTCGCTGACTCTGCGATATTTGGCCTCAAAGCGCATACGTTCATTCGATAATACAATCAGCTCCCCCGTATTCACGATGAGGTCATCGGAGGATTCGGGAAGAATGTAGCGGTGATTTCCACATTCACTGGAAAATTCGCGCAGCGTTAGGAAGCCTTGCCTGAACAACCGCTGACAATGATGGCGAGACAGTGGAACAAAGCCTTCATAGTGGCAGAGTTCCTTGGCCAACCGGATTGAGCCGCCCTCATTAATTTCACGTATTTTATAGGCGCTCATCAAGGGGACACTGGCATGGGCGCATAAGACGCCATCAAGCATCCAATCCCTGATCGCTGAAGACGTGACTGACCACGCATGTTTCAAATCCTCAATCGCGTAAGAAACTCGATTGGGTAAGCAGAACGGCACAACATTTCCTTCCATCTGGTTAAACCCTGAATGATTCGTACGGGCGGGTCTTTGCCATAGTCTAGATCGTTACGTCAAGGGACTTGTGGCTATTCATGGCGAACGCGCTCCTAAACCTTGCTGACCGCGACTTTGCTCGGGGCATACAGTGGTATACTTATGCTGCTTCACCACCCCTCCACCCTCTCTTCACCATGCGGGCACCGTCCCAGCACCTTGTAATTTCCAAATTGGCATTACTTTCACTATCTGAGCACTCACCGGGCACCGACTCCCCACCAAGCGTCACCCTGCTGGATGAGACATGCTGAATTCATTAACAACCAACAGGAGTTCATATCCATATGACTGATGAAAGAAGCATCCACTACGAAGACATTCCGGCCACCCAGGTCGATGTCTTATTATCATTGCCCCACCATGAACTGGAGGGCTACCTCCGCGAAACGCGTTCGATAATCGATAACGCCCAATTGATCCATGACCGGCTACGGTCTGTTCGGATGGAGAAAATTCGCCGCGAATGCGCAGCTCGGACGATCAAGGGAGGCGCGGATGAGCGCAGGCACGCGCTTGCGTTTCGCAACTGGCTTCTGGATCGCATTGCGAGCGACAAGCTTGTCGGAAACAGTGCCAACAAGCACAATGCTGCTAAAGATGCTCAGGATGCGTATCTGAAAGCGCGATCTTCGATCAGCGATGATTTCCAGCACCGCCTTTTAAATACACAAAAATCATTGAGTGACTATTACCGTATCGATGAGCGCCGCGCCGAAATTGCCTATTTTGAAGGACGTTGCGCCAAGCCATCTTTCTTCCGTCGGGTATTCGGGTTGGCGCGACGTGACCGGCAGGAGCTGGAAACAGTGAAACAGAATTTTGTCGATGCGGAAAAGCGTATTATGGAGCAGACCGACGGTATTAATGCCGAACGCGACCGCGCCTTGGCGAAATTGGAAAAAGAGCGAATGCAAGGTACTGCTCCTAGGACTGAGCTAAAGCATAAGCAGCGCGAAACGCAGATACAGCAACGCCCAACCGTACCCTCGAATGACAATCCCGCGCCAGCCAAGAAGGCGCTGACACAGGATTCTAATACGCAGCATAAACCCGATCAGTCCCAGCTTCATGAATTAAGGGCAAAACATAAGGCCATTGCTCAGAAGATGCATTCCCGGCGCAGGGGCAGATCTCGTGGCATGTAATCGGCTCGGACATACGCCAATAAAATGAGCCGAATAGATAATCTATTCGGCTCATGGGGATTAGTTGATAAATGGTCAGGCTACACCGACCGGCCACGAGAGCGCTTTTGCATCTTGGCCTTAATCTGATCCATACGCGTGCTCAGTTCGCTGCTTTGCTGACGCGCAGATTTGAAGTTTTGCCGCTGGCCTTTGAGGTTAGTCAGGATTTTATCCCGCATTTCCCGAGAGGGTTTGCGGCCAAATTGGGAGATAAGCTTATCGGAGTCCGAAGCACGGAAGGAATAATTGTGATGTGGTTGCATGGTAATTTAGGCGTTTGGGTGTTCAAAGGCTTGTTTGATTTTGTCGCGAGCGATTGTAATTGCGTCACCCACGGTGGATTTGCCGATTCCGAGTTTTTCGGCGATTTCGGAGTAGCTGTAGGAAAAGCGTGCATGAAGCCAGAGGCATTCTTTTTGCTGATCCGTCAGATCGATACCCGGAAGTTCCGACCAGAATTGCCGCTTAAACGCCGATTCTTCAGCGTCAGTATAGGCTTCCGCTGGTGTTGCGACGGGTTCGATGCCCGTATAATCCTCACGCATGTCCACGGGCCTACGCATTTTGGACCGGTAGGCATCTACGAAGTGCTGATACGCTTTGCGCCGCAGAATTGGCAGGTTGAGAATGTCGCGCTCTTTAAAGTTCAGCAGGACATGGTTCCAGAGCGATTGCAGCAAATCTTCGGCGTCATGGTGGTGGCGAGTAAGGCCAATCAGGTAATGCAGCAGGTGAGTTTGATAGAGATCGACTGCTTGCATCACCAAATCGACCCGTTGATCAAATTCTGCATCCAGAGAAGCAGAAGATGGGGCGGGTGTTAGTGGTGGCTGATTTATCATGGTTTACCTTTATTACGTTTCTTGAAGCGCAATCGTCCGGTGCAACGTGCGATTTTTTGATAAAAGCGGTTCTGGAGCCGCCGCGAACAACAGAATCACGACCGGACGATAGCCCCACCTGTCTCGTATCATCCTGTGTTGACCAACATTGGCGGCAAGAAAATCACTCAAACACGAAAGGACACATGCAGCAGGTATCAGATGAAAAGTTGGTTCCCATTGGAACCATTGCCAAACGCCTAGGAATTTCCACGCGGGCCGTCTATCGGCTCGTCGCACGCGGCGAATTCCCCAAGCCCGTCAAAGTTGGCGGAGCCACCCGCTTTTATTGGAGTGATTTGGAGCAATACCTGAATCAACTCCGGCAGCAGCAACGATAAACTCAAAAGGAGATAACAATGAGTGCGTATGTTTATAGACCCCGCCGTAAAAACCAATCAGGCAAATCCGTTCCTGAAAAGAACTACCGAGGCCGTTACCGCCTTGAGGGTGATTACAAAGTCACCGAAATCGCGCTGCATACTTCCGACAAACAAGTCGCACAAAAGCGCCTCAAGGATATTGTCCGCGAAAAGGAAATGGAGCGTGAAGGGCTTATAGCTCCAAAATTGCAACGCGAGTCCGCTGACAAACTACTGCTGGATCATATGCGCGACTACATTCGGAATCTGGAAACGCTGGGGCGCGATGATGAATACCGCAACCGTCTTGAAGTCCGTATCGAGCGCTTGGTCAAAGAATGTAAATGGCGGTTTGCCAAGGATGTCACTACCGACAGTTTTTCCAATTGGCGATCCAAGCAGACTAGATTTGCCCCCAAAACACTCAATGACCATCTCGACGCGATCAGCAGCCTAATGAACTGGATGGTCGAGAGTGAGCGCATAGCTGCCAATCCCATACACAAGGTGAAGAAAGTCGATAAGCGGGGCCGTCAGGCGAAGCGCAGGGCCTTCACGGATGACGAATTCGAAAAACTATTAACAACTGCCAATCCAAACCGGAGGCAAGTTTACCTGACAGCAGCCTATACCGGCATGAGAAAGGGCGAACTAATCGCATTGGTTTGGGGCGATTGTCACCTTGACGGTGAACGACCTTACATTTCAGCAAGGGCTGTCACCACCAAGGACAGTAAAGATGCTACCATACCATTACATGTCCGCCTTGCGGCTGAACTGATAAATGCCCGACCAGATGACGCAAACGACAATACGCCGGTCTTTCCATTCATGAAGGACATAAGCCACGCCATACGCCGCGATATTGAGCGTGCTGGGCTTGTCCGCATAGACACGATGGGCCGCAAGCTCGATTTCCATGCCTTGCGCTACACGTTTGCCACAAAACTTGCTCGTGAAGGCACCTCCCAGCGCACTACGCAGGAGCTGATGCGGCACAGTGATCCAAAGATGACAGCCCAAATTTACACCGATGCGAGTCAGTTGCCGACCTTCGATGCGGTGAATTCGCTCTCCTGGGCTGATAAAAAGCGGGAATGCGAAGATTCTGATCCCCCACTTATTTCCCCACTTATTTCCCCACTTCCAGCAGACGTTTCGGGTCCTTTGCTGTCCTTTGCTGACATATTCAACGAACCTGCTTATGCAATCGAAGCCGTTGATTTAGAGAGCTTTAGTCTCACTCTAACCCATTCTGACGGATTTCAGAATGGCGTCCCCACGGGGATTCGAACCCCGGTCGCTGGAATGAAAATCCAGTGTCCTAGACCTGACTAGACGATGGGGACAGACCTAAGAAAGATTGTGAAAACTACGTTTCGTTTTAGTTTGCGCAAGCGTTTTTTTCAAAAAATTTTCGTGCGCTTTTCCCAGAGCATGATCAGCATCACAAATATGACTTTTGAAGAGATTTGTAATCAACTGCCAAAGCAGGCGAGAAGAGAGGTGGTGAACTTACCCTTTAAAAAAATCGCAACAGGCAAGGTCAGAGAGATTTTTGATCTTGGTGATCGCCTTTTAATCGTGGCAACTGACCGATTATCGGCTTTTGACGTGGTTTTGCCAGACGGTGTGCCAGGAAAAGGTCTGCTTTTGACTCAAATTAGCCTCTGGTGGTTTGAGCGAACCGCTACGATCATTCCGAACCATCTCGTGCCGAATCACGATATTGAGCTGGCCAAGTTACTAGCAAATTTTCCTGAATGGATACCTTACGCGATGTTAGTGCGCAAGCTGCAGCCGCTCAAGCTCGAGGCGGTGGTCCGCGGATATCTCGCCGGCAGCGGCTGGAAAGAATATCAGAAAACTGGCGGTTTATGGAGTCGTCACTTACCCGCGGAGCTCCGTGAAAGCGAGGCGCTACCAATGCCCCTCTTCACCCCAACGACTAAAGCAGCAGTTGGCGACAAGGATTTGCCCGTAACTGATGAAGAAGGCGCAAAAGTTATCGGCACCAAGCGTTATGAGGCGGTGAAGAGAATCGCGCTCGAGTTGTTCAAACTTGGGACTGAATACGCCGCACGTGCAGGATTGATCTTGGCGGATACCAAGTTTGAATTCGGCGTTGATGCATCGGGCGAGCTGTTCTTAATCGACGAAGCGCTGACGCCTGATTCGTCCCGCTATTGGCCACAGGAAGGATACGTGCCCGGTCAGCCTCAGCCTGCTTTTGATAAGCAATACGTTCGCGACTATCTAGAGACTTTAACTTGGGACAAAACACCACCCGGACCAAACTTACCAGAAGATGTCATCCTGAAAACCCGTGAGAAATACCTAGCTGCCCTAAAGGCACTGATGCGCGGAAAGTTGACCAATTAGCGCGCATTTATGGCATGCATATCGCATTGGCGTCCAAATCATATTCTAGGCGATCGCCCCAAATTATATCTACTGCCCATCGATTACATTACGATTCCGACAACGGACGAATCAGCTGAATTAAAGATAAGCTTGTACACATCCTCCGACCAAGATGTTCGCGGCGTATTGATCTGACAATGATAACCGATTCAACGGGATAACGTCAAACCGTTGACCGTTGAAGCCAACTCTCTAAAAATCCCAAAGCTTTAGTTTGACAAAGCCGCAGAGTCATAGTGATTTGATCTTTTCCAATGGCGGGCTGTAGCGCAGTCTGGTTAGCGCACTACACTGGGGGTGTAGGGGTCGGAGGTTCGAATCCTCTCAGCCCGACCAATGTTAAAGGTCTCAGATTACTCTGAGGCCTTTATTTATGCCGAATCCCAGCATTCATGCGGAGTTATGGTCGCCTGACAGCTTAGGGACATAACAGCATTGAGCCGGGTCAAACGGGGTTGATCGTTGACTTTTGCCTTAACTGGCGCCTTAACCCAGCGGCATGAAACTCAGGGAACTTGAACCGGATTATAGCCGAAATCTGCCATTCGGAATTCGCTGGTATGTTGACCGCAAGGCCAAGCACAAGTTCTTTGCCACGGATCAGGAGCGCCAGAAATGGAAGACCAAGTTTCAACGAGACCTGCTGAAGCATGGTGCCAACTCGCTCAAGGTTGATCCCCACCGGCTGAAGCGATGGGAACGAGCAGACGCGATCATTGGCGATGCTGATCCGGTCGAGGTTGCTGAATTCTGGATACGCAACCGCCGAACGGCGCAAAGCAAGGTCACTTGGAATGCACTGGAAAAATGACCTGCTCCCCTTAAACTGAGCCAGCGTAGTGTTCGTATATTCTCGTCTGAAAGGGCTCAAAACGCGAGGAATGAGAACCGATGAAAAAGAACGGCAAACGATTC
>NZ_BMXG01000040.1 GCF_014651635.1 Cerasicoccus arenae
AGGTCCATTCGGTATCAGTTAAATCACTCGGATATCTTTCACGCATCCCAAGTCTATCTCAGACTTGTAAATCAATGTACTGCATTTTTTGCGGGCCCCGACTTTTTGGACGCCCTCTGAGATGCTGACGACTGACGGCGCGGCCAATCATATCCGTCACCCCAAAGAAAAGAATTTCGAAAGGGATGTGGGTATGCGTTGAGATATAGCCACCGAGCTTGGCCAAAACGCTTTTATTGGATCGGCAGGCTGCTTCGATTCCTGAGAAGTCAGACTCAGTGGTATATTTCCTAAGTTTCTTTTCTAGAGCTTTCGGGATGAAGTTCGCGCCTTGAACCACGAGCAATACGATCGAAGTCACCCCACCTTTGAGCACTTCAGCCACCCAGTCAATCGTTCCGGTAGCACTCGAATCCAGCGCAACTCCTTAGTCTTCGGCACTCAGAAAAGCTGTTGGGATTAAACTCAGAAGTAAAGTAAGTCGATATTTCATAATAGTAAATTCTAATGGATAAAATTGTCGCCGCTAGCTGGTTCAGCCGAAGTGCGGACGCTGTGATTCGTCAAACGTATTTCCCATTCACGCCGTTCACGGCGAAGCAACCAGCCGCTTGATTTTAGCTTCTCTGTTTCGTCAGACAAATATTCGCTGGCGCGGTTAGTGGGTTCTAAAATTAAATGATGCGCATTCCCCCAAACACCTCGAGACAACCAAAGGGAAAGATAAGGAAGAAATCCTAGATCATACTCAACAGTGAGTGCTGCTCCAGTGAAAGTGTTAGACAGTAGGATACGGCCATCAGCTGGTGAATCTGAATAGACTTTGATTCCAGCTTTCGGTATTTCCGGAAAGGATAATTGCGATAAATCGACTCCAGCCTCCAATCCAGGCCAGGTGATGACATCACCAATCGAAACCTGCCCTAAACCGGGATGCCCGACAACAAGAAATTCCGGCGGGACCGTATCCAAATACATTTTGTCTCCCGCCTTAACCGTAAAAATGGGATGCCAAGCCCACAAAAACGGAATTTTCTTTTCCGACAAGTTCTCGACAATAAATCGTATCCTCACCATCGCGCCATCTAGGCTGATTTCACGCGAGTAGCGTAGTGGCAAAACCTTTAAATCCAAATAGGTCTTCAAAACTCCAGAACTTTCAAGCAGATCCGCATCCCAATCAACTGAACTCGACCATACTTCGCCATGATCGGGCAATGCGTGTCCCTGCAAAGTCTCCGGTTTCAAATTAGGTAGTAATTCATCGGCACCCATCAAATTACCGAACCCGAAACGAGGGTCCTTCTTTAAACTGCGATCCTCTAATCGAGACCAAAGCCATTCCCGCCTAGAGATCTGGTCTTGGAGAGAAATCACTTTCCCTCCAAGACTTGGAACGACCTCTATGGCCCAAAATTCATTGCGTGTTCCTAGGACCTCGAATCCATCTTGTTGACGGCTATAGGCTTCCTCTGCTCGCAATGCCCCTATGGCGAGGCAGACCTGCAGGTATAAAACAATCAATCTTAAGTCTATTTTAAACATCACTCTGACGATTCAACCAAAAACAGTACAAACATGTACACGACAAAACCGTAGAAATAACTCCAACCACGACTCCCCGCCATCAACATAAAAGGCGAAGAAAGGGTCGAGCACGTGACAATAGGGTATTGTTTCTCTGAACATTAAGTAAATTGTTATAGTTATGCTTGCCATTGTAAAGTGATAATTGAAAAATATTTGCATTCAATAATTCATGGGAACCGGCATGTCCACAAAAAGCCCCCTCACTGCATCATGACTGCTATTTATAAAGGCGCGACTAAACCTATCGAAACGCGGGTATCCAATCTCATTTCACGAATGACTCTGGAAGGGAAAACTGGGAAAATGCTTCAGATGGCCTGCGGTAAAGGGGCGACTAGAGCATTTTCACTTCAAATAGTCTAATTTTGTCGGCACCTTTTTCCAAAAAGGTATTATGTGTAGTAATCCATGAAAAACTTGGACATGGATTTACGCACTCGGATGGTGGAGCTGCGCGGTCAGGGTTACAGCGCTCGTGAAGTTGCCGAGCGTCTCTTAATCAGCGAGCGGAGCGTCTGTCGGCTTTGGAGACAGTATCAAAGTTTGGGGCATGTGGAGGCAAAGCAGCGCGGGGGCTATAAGCCGATCACGTTGCGCGCTCATGAACCGTTGCTCAGGCAGTGGATCGAGGCTGAGCCGGACCTGACTCTGGATCGCCTGGTCGCGCGTATTGATGAGCGCCTGGGCATCCAAGTGAGCGCCTCTGGCCTGTGGAACCGACTTCGGGCCATGAAGCTGAGCCATAAAAAAAACGATGCGCACGGCCGAACAGGATCGCCCGGACATCCAGAAGGCGCGTGAACAGTGGGCCCAAGACCAGCAACAGTGGGATGCGCGCCGCTTGGTGTTTCTGAAACCGGCCTGAAACCGGCCTGAACACCAAGATGACGCCGCGTTACGGCTGGGCCGGGCGCTCTGAGCGCTGCCCAGGCAAAGCCCCTCATGGGCACTGGAACACCTCGACCTTCATCGGCGCGCTTCGTTACGATGGCTTGCAAGCTCCATGGCTGATCGATGGCCCCATCAACGGGGATGGATTTATCGCCTACTTGGAGCACGTCTTAACGCCTACGCTCAAGCTGGGCGACATCGTCATCTGCGACAATCTCTCAAGCCACAAGGTAGCCAGGGAACAGGAAATCGTGGAGCAGGCCGGTGCCTCATTGATCTACTTGCCCCCCTACAGTCCTGATCTTAACCCCATCGAAAACGCCTTCTCCAAACTCAAGAGCTGTATCTGCCGAGCTTCAGCCAGAACCTTTGAGCAACTACTACAAGCCCTTGACCAAGCAATCGATAAGCTAACCAAGCAGGATTGCTCGGCATATTTTAAACATGCCAAATATCGGACTATATAAAGTGAAAATGCGCTAGAAACCAGATTTATCGCTATCTCAAAGACTACTCGAACTTAAAAGGTGTCAGTCCAATGTTTCATGAGTCTAGCCGGAGGTCGGTTTCGGTCTCATCATTCTGGGTGTTGACATTTTTGGGTGCGACCGCTTACTAGTAGATATAACCTTTTAGTTAGACAGTTATATCCATCACGATTCCCTCGGGGCACAGGTTCCTCTATTGCTTGCTGAGCCATCGGCCAGACTATCATGAAAATACAATCCATTGAGACGATTCGGCTCGAAGCGCATCCTCGATTACTGAACGTGCGAGTGCTTACTGACTCCGGGATCGTAGGCTACGGCGAAACCTACGATAAAGTGCTGGGCAGTGAGGGGGCACTGCATGGGTCGATTGCGCCTTTGGTCTTGGGACAGAATGCATTAAATATCAATGCGCTGCAAAGCCTTCTTTTTGATAACATTCGTTACCATGGCTATCAGGGGGCAGAGTGGCGGGCATGGTCGGCGGTGGAAATTGCTTTGTGGGATATTCTCGCAAAAGCGCAGGGCTGCAGTGTGCGGACCTTATTCGGTGGTGAGGTGCAGACGACATTGCCCTGTTACAACACCTGCATCGGCTGGGGGGATTGTCAGGATTATCAATTATGTCAAAATGACTCGGCAGCGCTAGCGCTTAGTTTACTGGAAGACGGTTATGGGATGATGAAGATCTGGCCGTTCGACAAATTTTCAGAAGCGAGCTTGGGCCAGCAGATTTCACGGAAACATGTGGAAGCGGGGCTCCAGCCTCTGCGCCAAATCCGTGAAGCCTGTGGTGACAAGATGGCGATAGGGATCGAAGGACATTCCCGTTGGTCGCTGCCCGCTGCCATGCGCATTGCAGCTGCTTGTGCCGAGGAGGATGTGGAATTTTTTGAAGACCTCTTGCCGGCGCATGACGTGGCCTCACTGGCAGCAGTGAATGCGTCCACGCGGGTTCCGCTGGTGGGATCGGAAACGGTGTTTACGCGCTATGCACTACGAGAGCTGATTGAGAGGCGTGCGGTGGATATCGTAATGATCGATCCGATGTGGTGTGGCGGTTTGTCGGAAACGAGAGCCTGTGCTCAGTTCGCGGCCACTTATGGGCTCCCCGTGATCCTGCACAATTTGGGCGGACCTGTGGCGCATGCGGCCGTCTGTCAAATTGCGGCGACGATCCCGAATTTATGGGCGATTGAAACCAGCCGGGCGCTGACACAATATGCGTATCCTACTTTGGGAGGTTATCAGCCAAAGCTCGTGGAAGGTCGGATGCCGCTTCCGTCGGGCGACGGCCTGGGTGCCATGTTGTGGCCAGCGGTCTGGGAGGCGCATGCGCAGCAAGTGGTCACATCCAGCGGTGCGGGTTCGGCGGTGGGGCGGGTGAGCATGGGCGACCACTGGGAACGTCCGGAAATTCGTTAGAATAGGAGCTATTATGAGTATTAGAAATCAATCATTGATAGGCAAACGTGCACTGATCACCGGAGCCGGCGAGGGGCTGGGCCGAGGTATCTCTAAAGCCTTTGCCGAGCAGGGAGCCTCGGTCGCCGTCTGCTCTCTGAATGGTGAAGAGGCTGAAGTCACCGCTACGATCTGTGCCGAATACGGGGTGAAAACCTATGCCGCAGGATTCGATTTGCTCGATGACTCGGCGACACTCGACTTTGCTGCCGAGTCCGCACGGCAGTTGGGCGGACCCATTGATCTTTTCGTGCACAATGCCGCAGTCATGCCGGTATATCCGATTGATTCGATGCCGATGGCTCAGTTGGATATGGCATTGAATCTAAATCTGCGAGTGGGCGCATTGTTGACTCAAGCATTAACCCCTGGGATGAAGTTGCAGGGGAAGGGAGCTATTTTGTTTATGAGTTCGGGGATGGCCTACTATGGGATTGCCGAGCACAGTATTTACTGTGCGTCCAAGGCGGGCTTGCTTGGTTTGGCGCGGGGGTTGGCTATGGAACTCGCGCCTTTCGGTATCCGTGTAAATACGGTGAGTCCCGGGACGATCGATTCGCCAATGCTGAATCAGTTTATCAAAGGTCAAGGCGGCGACCAAGAGGCCACACGTGCTGCCTTTGATGCGATGCATCCTCGTGGAAAAGTCGGCTCGATTGCGGAAGTTGCTGCGACATTTGTTTTTCTGGCCAGTGATGCGGCCGCCAATATCACCGCCACAGACCTGCGTTGTGATGGTGGTTTGGCGGTCAAAGGGGTTCAACCTGTGCAGAAGTAGATTATTGGGTAAGTGTGATACTCGAAAGCATAATTTGTCCCACTTGATGAAACCTGTGTCAATGGCTATCGTGCATGGGACTTGCCGGATTGTATATTCGGATGTTTGAACTCCGCAGAGTTATTTTTACTCGTTTTTTTGTATAAATTTATTGACAATAGATATTTCAACAATTTACTATAACGTATTATTAGGTTTGCGTTAACAACGTTTAACCTGAAGTATACCCCCCCCAAAAAAAAAATCATTATGAAGAAAATAAATATCGGAACTTCTGCCTTAGCCGCAGTCGTATGTTTCTCACTCGGAATCTCATCTCAAGCGAATGCGGAATTGCTGTCCTATGACGGTTTTGACCTTGGCGGTGGTGGCACTGCCTACACGCAAGATGCAACTGTCAATGGCGTTGGATTTGGCACTGGATGGTCTGGAAATTGGTCAGGTGGCACCGATTACATTGCAGGTGCTGGTTCACTGAATATTGGTGGAGAGGCCACTGATTCCGGTGTTTTGACTTATGCGACTACTTCTAATAGTCAGACTTTGAGTCGTGACTATACCACGACTTTTGGAGGGGCGACTCCAGCTCTGAGTGAAGCATGGTCGAGTTTCGTTTTTGAAAGAAATAATACGCGCGAACTTGTGATTAATTCATTCGCATCGGGTAATAACTATTTTGGTCTAAGAGTTGCGAACGGAAGTAGCAATATGTTTGCCCGAAATCGCGATTTTGGAACTGAAACCTTCTCGTTAGATAGTTTCTCACTTGTTACAGGAACCGATTATTTTGTGGTCTCGCAATTGCTCTTCAATGACAGTGGAACCGATGATGTGTTAAATGTATGGATTGTAGATGCCGCGAGCTATGACGGAACAATTTCTGAAACTGCCACGATGAGTGTCGCTGTCGATGTAGATACCAGCTATGATTCATTAGCTTTTTATGTGCAGAATCCACAGGATGGTGCTAATGCGTTCCGCATGGATGAATATCGTTTAGGCACTTCCTTCGCGGATGTCGCGGCAATTCCAGAGCTTTCAACGGCTGCACTACTGACAGGTTTACTCTCCGCATGTTTGATTGGCTTTCAACGCCGTTCCAAAGTATCTAAATAGTATAAAATTTCAGCCTACGTAGTTTACTCTGCGTAGGCTTTTTTGTGTCTTTTTGCAGTTATATTGAGGGTATTGAACCCAATCTATGCAATAGGATAACCAGCTCCTTGGCGCTGAGCTCAACATGATGCCTTGTTCACAACCGCTCCCTCCTTCGCCAAGGCTACGGCGGACAGGTCGCTAGAGGGCTCTACGGGCGAGGCCGGGGAGGTTATTGATTGCCATGGAATCTCAAGGTGAACAGTGAAAACTAATAGATTTTAATGTGTTCCGTCTCAAAGATGGTATCCGGCGAATGTCGCTTTCAGGATGATCAGTCCAATCTTCAAAGCATCCTCCCTAAACTCCCCTCTAGCGCAAGCGGTTGTGGCAAATTCAATAGATGTGATCCTATTGCATAATCCGGGTTTAAGCCGTCACCGTAAAAGTTGCCTTGAGTAAGCCGCATGCGCGGCTGCTACTGCTGGTCGAGCTTACGTGAATGAGTCCACTTGAATCGTTAGTCTGGCGCTTTATTTGACCCGCTCCCAATCTTCATGCCATAGGCAGTGCTAGGATTTTCCGCTTCGATTGGGTTGTTGTTGTCTTGGCTACAGCTTGCTGGGCGTATTCGGCCGGAGGC
>NZ_BMXG01000041.1 GCF_014651635.1 Cerasicoccus arenae
CAGGGGCAAGGAGGGGGGGGGGGGGAAGGTTGGGGGCTGAGTCGAACGACGTGACAGCAGCGCCAAAAGACGGACGATGTAGGCGTAGCACGCACGACGATTTCTCGTGCGAGACTAGTGTGGAAAAATCAACCAAGCTTCGGGTTAACGAATCAGCGTTTGATTGGGGATAAACCGAAGGGCTTCCTCAGTTTCAGTTACATATTGGCCTTTTCGACGGAATCGAGCAATCAAATAAGTGAACATTTGAATATTAATATTTTCCTACAATAAATAATATCGATGCGATCGTGATCAATGGCTTCGGAGCCGCAATGACCGACGAAATCTAGCTGTGCTTCGCAGACGATTCAGACATTGTGCGTCTAATGGTTACTCACCGCCGCTGCCCGTCAAAGCGAAATCGATGATGAGCGGGTAGTGGTCGGAGCCAGCGTTGGAGCCGGTTTGACGGTTGGTGATGACGACGCCCTCGGAATACAGGCACTGGTCAATGGGGATCAAGAGAAGGGGAAGCTGAACGGGCCAGCTGGGTTGCCAGCCATGGCCGCGGGCGCTATCATGGAACATGGATTGCTTGAGGAGTTGCTGAAAATAGTAATCCCACGGTGTGGCGTTTAGGTCGCCTAAGAGTAGCGTGGGGCCTGTTGTTTCCAGATCGGCGAGGGCGTTTAGCTGTTCATTACGTTCGCGCCAGTAGTTGGCCCCAATTGGAGGCAGGGGATGAGTGCCAATGAGGGTCAGTGGACCTTGCGGCGTCTGGATTGAGGTGATGATCGTGGGTAGCCCACCGCTCTCAGTCAGGTGTCGGACGTCGGTGTTTACCAACGGAATACGGCTGTAGAGTGCGATGCCGAAATTATCGTTTTGCGGTCGCTCAATCGCGTAGGGATAGAGTTTGAGCAGGCTTGCTAAGTCGTGAATCCACTCTCGGCTGATTTCTTCCAGCAGCAAAATGTCTGGGTCAGCAGCTCGGATGGCCTGAGCAGCGAGCACAGGGTCGCCCTCGTTCGTATTCACATTAAGTAGCATGGCGCGGATTCGTGTGCCGGTGTTGGCTGTGATCGGAGCATCCTTGGGATGGATAAATAGAGGGGCGATCAAGACGATGTTCACGAGGGCAAACAGAGCTAGGATGACGGAGCATTGCCGCTGCTTGAGCAGCAGTAGAACCAGCGTAATGGCCAGCAGCCCGGCTGCGTATTGTACACGAAAATGAGCAAATAGGCCCAATATCCAGTGATACTGCCCCAAGAACCCCAATAAGGTTGCTAAGCATCCTAGAATACCGAACAGCAAGCTCCAGCCGATGAGTTGTTGGCGAAGGAATTTCAGGTATGAAGCTAAAGTCATGCTTAGAGCATATAAATATCACTTTTCCGCTTGCGCGGTAGGGGGGGTAGGTCTTTTGTCTCCGGGTTAATGCCAAGCGATCCGAAGTCAGCCGTTCTTGCCCTGGAAGATGGAACCGTCTACCGGGGCCGCGCCTTTGGTGCCGCCCGCACCGTAGTAGGCGAAGCCGTATTTAACACGTCGATGACCGGATATCAGGAAATCCTCACCGACCCTTCCTATTTCGCGCAGATCATCACGATGACCGCTGTGCAAATCGGCAATTACGGGACCAGCCCGGATGACGAGGAATCGGACGGCCCCAAGGCCTCTGGCTTCGTCGTTCGAGACCTGAGCCCTGTGGTCAGCAACTGGCGCAGCGTTGAATCGCTACCAGACTACTTGGAGCGCCATGGCGTTCCTGGTTTGTCGGGTGTTGATACCCGGGCAATTACCAAGCGTCTGCGCGTGGCGGGGGCGATGAATGCCTGTCTGTCCACCGAAGGTCTCACCGATGGCGAAGCCGTTGAGCGCGCTCGTGAATGGACGGGCTTGGTAGGTGTCGATTACGTGAAGGCTGTCACCGTCAAGGAAGCCTATCAGTTTGAAGATGGCGTGACCCGTCAGCCCTTTACGGTGCCCGGCACAAATCTCTATACGGACCCGCATCGGGAAAAGATTTACAAGGTTGCTGCCTTGGATTTTGGCGCTAAGCGTTCGATTTTCCGCAAGCTGCGCATGCATGGGTTCGACGTGTGGGTGTTACCCGCTGACGCTTCCCCTGAGCAAATTGCCGAATTGAAGCCGGATGCCCTGTTCTTAAGTAATGGTCCGGGTGATCCCGCCGCTGTTACTTACGCCCATAAGACGGTTGCCAAGGCGATGCAGGACTACCCAACGTTCGGCATTTGCTTCGGGCATCAAGTCATTACACATGCACTCGACGCGCCAACTTATAAGCTGAAGTTTGGTCACCGCGGCGGTAACCAGCCGGTTAAGAATATTGAAACTGGTGTGGTCTCGATCACTGCGCAGAACCATGGCTTTGCTGCCAAGCGGGAAGACTTAGAAAACCGCGGTGCTGTCGTGACGGAGATCAATTTGAATGACGACACCGTTGAAGGGCTGCGTCACAAGGATTTGCCAGTGTTCAGCGTGCAGTATCACCCTGAGGCCGCTCCTGGCCCGAATGATGCCGATCCACTCTTCACCCAGTTCTACGATATGGTGTCGACGGTCAAGGGTTGATCCCTTGATGATTCAGCGTGGGCAGTATTTCTGCCCAAGGCACCCACAGTGGGGTAGATTGATCCCGATTGAGTTGCGATAGCGTTCCCATGCCCACTGGGCATCGTTGCTCATCACACAGACTAAAGCAGGGCGTGTGAACACGCCTCTGCTTTAGCTGATTGGAAATTAAACGCCTGTTGGGGCGATTAGTGAGATGAGGCTTTTCTTTCGCTCTCTTCGCTCTCGTCAGTGGATACAGATTCCGGCTCGGCTTCTGGCTTCTTAGCTGCTTCTGCAACCGATTCGGCCTTGGCTGGTTCTTCCTCACTGGCTACTGGCTTCAGTTCCGCAGCAGGCGCTTCGGTTACTGGCTTTTCAGCGGCCGGTGTTTCGGTTGCCGGTGTTTCCGTAGCTGGTGCTTCGGTTTTGGTATTAACTGCTTCGTCTGACGAATGCTTTTTCTCGGGGACTTCTTGCTTCTTGGCCGCAGGAGCTTGCTCTTCCATTGGTGCAGGTGCAAACAAACGCCCGTCGCCGTATTCGGTGACATAGCCTTCGGTAACCAACCAACGCAAGTCGAACATCATTTGACGCAAACCTGGGTCTTCGAGCTGGCTCACCTCTGGCTTGGCAGGGGCAGGAATTGGCGTTGCTTCGACCACGGCTGCTTCCGGCTCAGATGCTTTAGGCTCGGAGGCCGTTTGCTCTGTGGCTGGTTCAGCGTCGGCACTGGCTTCACCGGCTTCGCGGGCTGCGCGTTTTTGCTCGTGGGCTTCCACGATTTTCGCGGCTTCTTCCTCAGATACGGACTCAATGTCGGGCGCTTTTTCCTGAGACGGCTCAGGTAAGGCCTTGGCTTTGATGTCAATCCCGAGAAATTGCTCCGGCAACGAGCTGACCTCGATGTTCGGATGTTTCTCGATGAAGTCGATCAGGTCCTGGAGAGACTCAGCGAGGCGAGTCTGTGGATTACGGAACTTGCGCTTGACCGCACAGACGTAAGACGCGCCCTTGGAGCCACGCTTGTAAATCGTGAAATGCATCCGGCGGAGGCGGCCACGTAGATTGTTCGCTGTTTCGAGCGGAAAGCGTTGCTGTTGCTCAAGCCAGCCGAAAATCGAATCGCGCAGAAGGCCGCGCGGCAAGGATTCGGCCTGTTTGCCGGAGAAACGCGCCTGATTCGTCGTGCGGACGATTTCTGCACGGCGTTTGTTGACCAAATAAAACTTGAGCGACTCCATGGTGTCGAACCCTTCGACGACGCCATCGGGCTGTTTGAGTTTGTAACGCGTTTCCTTGCGCATTTTCTCAATCCACTCCTTGACCACTTCTTCATCACGAACGGATTCAATGCGGGAGGTGAATTTCTCAAATGGCATATTGGGCACGTTCATGGAGTGATGCTCCACGACCAACGCCTGATAGCGGTGATAATTAGGCGGCCCCAGTAGGGTACCTGTCACACCGCAACGGTTCACTGTAGGGAAGTTGCCTGTGGGCGGCTCGACCTCGGTCTCGACCGCGTCAACGAACTTATCGAGGTGGTTCTTGAGCACGTGAGCCAACACTTGGTCTTCGGAAGAGAAGGGGAGGCCATCGGGAACGCTGATAAAGAATTCCTGTGGGCCTTCACCTGGCTTCGGGTGCATAACGACCACAAAGCGCTCAGCCTTGTCCAAAATAAGCCGCGCAATCTCAAAGAGCTCATAAGTGCGGCAATTGGTCCGCATGGCGTGGCATAACGCTTTGAACGGCGCGTCCTCTGGATAGAACGCGACATCGACGACAGGCTTGAATGGGGCAGGGGGCTGATGGTCTCGCCGTGGCCCGCCAGAGCGACGGTCGCCTCGGTTGGGGCCTCCTCCTCCGCGCCGATCACCACCACGGTCACCCTGTGGAGCTGAGTCGCGATTATACTCCGTGCGTCGCGGAGGCCGATCAGGCCGTCGGTCTCGCATTGGACGTTTGCTGGAATCGCCGCGCGCTGGCTTGCTCTTACGAGATGCAGCTGAGCGCGCAGAATCGCTCCAGTCAGGACCTATAGTAAGGTCCTGTAGTTGGCTTAGATCGAGAGATAGAGAGCTCTCGGGTTTGGACTTGTCTGATGAGTCGGACATGCGTAGCGGCAGCCGGAATTGATTAATGAAGAAACCTTGTTAGCGGGGGTCTTACCATTTGGCCAATAAAAAAGCGGGTTTCATGCCGGATTCAATGCCGTATAACAAATGTAAGGCGAGCAAAAGCTCACCTTTTTGCAAAAATAGTTTAATTTTTTGTTTGTATCGCCTCGATGGAATCCTTTTCTAAGTCTCTTTCCCAAGGCTCAGGTGGTGGAATTGGTAGACACGCACGCTTGAGGGGCGTGTGCCGAAAGGTGTGCGGGTTCGAGTCCCGCCCTGAGCACCATTTAAGTCGCTGATTTTCAGCGACTTAATGTTTTTTTGGGGCTGCAAGCTTCCAATTTTTACCCTCTTTTTGACGTATTTTTCTGCTGAGTCTTGCTGAGTGTATAGGTGGCGCAGCAATTAGCTCTTTAAGCAATGGATTTGACCAGAGGGCTTGGTCAATCCACTGACGGAATTGCGCTTCCTCCATCAACGAAGGCGATTGTTGCTGAATATTGCCTTACCACTTTTGTTGGTCATGTAGTTTTTTGCTCTCTTCAGTTTCTTCAGTGATTATTTCGTGACAGAACTGCCAGGGTAATTGTAGGTTGATTGGATATGGTTCAGGAATCGCGGCAGTTTTTCCATTGGTCGAGCTTGACCTGCTCCCCTTAAACTGAGCCAGCGTAGTGTTCGTATATTCTCGTCTGAAAGGGCTCAAAACGCGAGGAATGAGAACCGATGAAAAAGAACGGCAAACGATTC
>NZ_BMXG01000042.1 GCF_014651635.1 Cerasicoccus arenae
ACAATGGGCTACAAGAAGATCACAGGGGAGCTGCGTAAGGCGGGGTTTGCTGTTGGCAAGCAGTTTGTGCAGCGGGTGCGCCGTGAGGAAGGCTTGCAAGTGCCAGCCCCAAGCCCAGACAGACCCGCCGCGGTTTGTCGACAGGACTGCCGCAGCAGGCTACGCATCGCAACCACGTCTGGGCCTGGGACTTTGTATCGGACTGGACCCAACGCGGTGGCAAGCTGAAGGTCTTCAACCTGATCGATGAACATACGCGAGAGTGCCATGTCATCCATGCCGCTCGTGAGATCAAGGCCGAGGATGTTTTACGTGTGCTTAGGCAGGCCATTGAGCAACACGGTGCTCCCGCCTACATCCGTAGCGATAATGGCCCTGAGTTCATTGCGAAGATTATCCAACGGTGGCTCAAGCAGAACGAGATCGACACCCTCTACATCGACCCTGGTTGCCCCTGGAAGAACGGCTACGTCGAAAGCTTCAACTCCAGATTCAGAGCCGAGTGCCTCAACCGGGAACTCATCTACACGCTCTCGGAGGCACGGTTCATCTTTAAGGAATGGATGAATTTTTATAACAACATCAGACCGCACCGTTCTCTGAGCTTGCTCAGCCCAGCTCAGTTCGCACAATCAATCACATAAGGCTCTGGTTCCGTTCGGGCTGCGCCCTCTCTACACCAGAACCTTAAAACAACAACACACATAACTGAAAAGCAAACGGTCAAATTATAGTCATTCAACATGGACCGAAAGGTGGGACCCAAACATTGTGCCATTCTCATCGTATCCATTTTTATCATCTTTATGCTCGATTTTTCTTCATCCTAAAGGCACTCTTGGGATCATGCATAATCAGCCACCGCCTCATGAAATCGACTGGCCCATTAACGAAAAAATCGCCTTGGATATTGTTGACCAGGAAACAGACCCGTAAAGCGGCGTCATCATCAACGGCCAATTTCTATCCCTCGAAGAACTCGCAAAATCCTGGGATTCATTTGTTGGGTTCAAACTGGAATTCCGGCTCACAGACGCTTGACGATTGGGGGACCTTGAGTGGCCAAAGCTATTACTGATTGACAAGAATCAAGAACATTAGAAACCTCAACCGTAAGCGCCATTTGCCGAAGCATACAACCTCCATGAACGAAGAAGAATACAAAGTTAAATACTCGCCTCTGTGTAAGAAAATAGAGGTCGAGCGAACCGTTATTGAAGTGCTGATTTACGCTGACGATCACGGAAAATGGATTTTGGAGGTCATGGACGAGGATGGAACTTCCCACCTGTGGAACCAGCATTTTGACACCGATGAGCAAGCCCTCGAAGAAGTCATTTCGATTATCGAAAAAGAGGGTGTGGCTGGCATCATTGACTGATCCGCGCGACGGCGATCAGTGTTCCGCCCGATGATCAGGCAACTTCGACAGTGTTGGGTCGTGGGTGAACGTGGCTACGACCGGTGGGACTTTACCGAATCCACGTTATCACTCTACGTCTTGGGCATAAAATTTCACTTGTCGTCACTATTTACCTCAAGCCCATCTTCGAAAATACTCTTTTCCTCTAACAAGCCTGCTGGATTATATCTGAGCGATATCCCATCTTTCTTGCCTTTGGAGTATTCTATAACGGCCTTCCTATTTCCATTAGGATACCAAAAAACCCATAGGCCATTTTTGGCTCCGTCTGCATAGTAACCTTCTTCAACCAAATTTTGACCACTTTCATCATATAATCGATAGTAGCCAGTTAATGTGCCATTCTCTTGGAATGCTCGCATGGTGACTTTACCGCTCTGATTAATTCTTTCTATTATCCCGAATCCGATCCCATTTATTACTTTTTCACGAATAAAACCACCTCCCGCACCAACTCGATACACAACACCCGTGTAAGGTTCCCCCGTTTTCGCATTCACTACAATATCATTTTCCTTAGATAATACATCGTTGGTCACTGGCAAAACTCCAACATGTTCAGCAGCAGCTAGATCGATGTCTCCCAAATCTAGATCATTTGAGTAGAGAGCTACATTGGCCACAAGCCATAGTGAAAATATAAAGAATCTATTTTTCATTGAATCTAACTATTGAGCTGTTGTTTTTATTGAGTATCTTTGCCATCGCCCGAACACGTCCTGGGTCAGCATCAGCCATCCCACTTGTCTGATTATTATACCATTCTGTTTGGTTAGGTGCGCCCCAAACTGGATACTTCGTTTTTTGAAGTGTAATCTGAAAGTTTAGATCTTTCGTCAAATCCTTTAACACCGATTCGAACCCTGCAGTTGCGCCGCCCCTAGCTGCATTCACTGGACCGCCAAGCATTCCATCCCAAGTCGCTTCGCTAGCAGCAACATTGGCGTTATTCCACATTTCCTTCAAATCCGTATCAAAATCAGCATTGAAGGAGAAACTCGCTTTTCCTTTCAGAGAAACATATCCAAGGTGAGACCAACCACTCTCACTTGGAAACAAAAACATTGGACCACTCATTGCATCAACCGAGTCATGAGCAACCTGATATTGTTCCATATTGGCGCTGTAAACGTTTTTCATAAAGAAATCGTATAGCTCAGGCGAATCCTGAATAGAATTAACGAATTCCTTAAAATTCTGTATACTATCCATAGATTTATCAGCATTACCCAATTTTTCCTTCAATCCTTTAGCTTGATTATAAAACTTCCTAAATTCCCATACGTGTTCACCTTTTATCTGATATGCAGTAGTTTCTATCGATGGGTAGTTATCTTTCCAAGCCAAGCTTTTCTCAATATTGGTTGGTTTATCAATATCTGGATCAGGAGCAGGTGGATCAGCATCATCGGAAGACAAACCCCGTTGGATCGAACTTGGTCCAAAGTGTTGACCCCGACGCCAAATCATAGGAATTGGGCGATTTTAACCGTTGCGGATGAATCGCTTACGAAACTGAAAATCGATACCTATGGCCTCTCTTGGAAAAATCTTCCTAGGCGCGGTTTTTCAAATCAAAGAACAATTAATGCGATTATTGGAATAGAGCGCATAGTGTCAGTTTTTAGTCATATGAATAAAAACATAAAAATCTAAATCACTTAATCTCTATACTCGGTCAGCCCATCGACGAAATCAGTAAAAGAATTTGAAATCAAATAGACCAAGCTATCGTGCTGTCCTTGGCCAACCTCATCATGAATCCACAGATAAATTTTGCCGAAATCTTCTTGAGTTGTAACCAAACAAATCTGATTACCAAAACTATCAGAGCCAACCGGTATCATACAGTCAGGAATGCGATTTCGGTATAGCTTAATAGTATCGACCAGTTCTGACGCGCGTTCACCAGCACCGACTCCATATAGTTCCATCACGTCAACGGGCAATTGATCGATATGCCCAACTGCATCATAAAAACTATCGTTTTCTTGTTCAAGATACCCCCCATTCATCTCATACAAAAATTCCCTGTAGTCTGCCGGAAAACGAATCCCCAACCGCCCCTCAATTGAATCGACAACGGAGCTACTGCAAGAACCATACTCATCTCTCATTGATAACTTTCTCATGGGTTACATCAATTATCCAGATTGTTTTCGAGGTCAATTTGAACATTAACAGCAGCAGAATCAACCACCCCCATGCCCTGTAGTCCCGTCATGATTCTGTAAGTTGCCGCATGTCTTGCTGACCTTGGTTGATTTTTGTCCATGTATATTTTAATGTCATTTTTCATTTCTGCCGCCATTCGGTCGTTTTCTCCCGAGTATTCGTTATAAGCGATTGAAGCAACTGTCAGGGCACCTATCGCAGTCGCACCGGCACCGCCTCCACCACGATTTCGGTTCTTTAGGTAATCTTTAACTGCCTGTCTACGTGTAACTTTAGCATGAGGACCTGTATGTGCGAGTTTTCCATGAGTTCCTTTGTCAACCAACTGCATTTCGAATTTACCATCACGCTCAAAGTGATGCCAGACAGTGTCCTTAGGCTGCTTCCAATTTGCCCCATGTTTTTCTTTCATCTTCCTCATAGCTTCTCTTTTGTCCTTTGCACGATTACCTGAAAACTCATCAATTTCAACGACATCCCTCGCACTCTGCTGAAAATCTGGAACATTATCTTTGAACGGAATTCCTTCTGGTGCCTTTTCTGGATGATAGAATGTGCTATTTCCACGTTCTCCAGTGCTTCCATCGGCGTTTTCCCACCAACCGATACCATCGTCCGCAGGTAATCTCGGTGTCTTATCATCTGTTGATTCTAGCCCCAACGGATCGAATTTGGTCCAAAGTCTTGACCCCGACGCGTTATCGTAGGCATGGCGTCATTTTCCCGGTATGACTATTGGGCTGGCTGGTAGAGAGGCAGGCGCGAAGATGGCGGCTAA
>NZ_BMXG01000043.1 GCF_014651635.1 Cerasicoccus arenae
TCTGGCCGTTGAAGCCATCCAGAGCCCGGGCAAGATCTACACCGCCGCAGAAGCTAAACGTGAGCTGGGATTATAGTATTTCCGGGCGTGCGCTCAAGCAGCTCAAAAAGCTCGATAAGCAAGCCGCCGCCCAGATCCTCGGTTACCTTGATGAGCGCATCACGGGCACGGAAGACCCCCGCCAATGGGGCAAGCAGCTCAAAGGCGAGCTGAACAACATCTGGCGTTATCGCAGCGGCAACTACCGGATTTTATGCCAACTGCAGGACGATGTTTTTATCGTGCTGGTGCTCGAAGCGGGCCACCGCAAAGACATTTACAAGTAGGCTCAAGCTAACGCGCTGGGTGTGTCATGGCGTGGACGCGCTGAAGCTGGCTGATCGATACATCGGTGTAAATCTGCGTCGTGGATAAATTGGCGTGTCCGAGCAGTTGCTGGATAAAGCGGATGTCGGCGCCGTTTTCGAGCATGAGCGTGGCGCAGGTATGCCGGAACAGGTGGCAGCCGCCGGGCTTGCCAACTTCGGCGCGTTTGACGTAGTCGATGACGAGGCGGCTCAGGTAGTCAGGGGCCAACGCATCGCCGTAGGCGCTCAGGAACAGGGTCTGCTCGCGGGATCGGTGCACCAGTTGGGGACGCGAGTCGGCGAGGTATTTTTCGAGCCAGGATAATGCCCGCTCGCCAATGGGCGTCATGCGGTCCTTCTTGCCCTTGCCCTGACGCACGGCCAACACGCGCCGCTCAAACTGCACGTCTTCCAGCGCCAAGCGCACGGCTTCCATCCGCCGGATGCCCGTCGAGTAAAGCAGCTCCAGCAAAGCGCGATCACGCAGCCCGAGCGGGCCTGTAATATCCGGCAAGTTCAGGATGCGTTCGGCCTCGTTGGCCGTCAGCGGCGTTTTCGGCAACTTGCGTTCCCCGCGGGGCATTTCTAGTTCGGAGGCCGGGTTGTGCAGGATTTCATTCTCACGGCACAGCCAGCGGAAAAAGTCTTTGATCGCCACCAAGCGGCCTCGCTGCGTGCTGAAGCCCAACGGCTTGCCATTGGCCTTGCGGTACCGGTGCATCGAGCGCTGATAACTTTCCAGCACCGGACGCGTCACCTCGCGAGCCTCAAACAGGTCTCGCTCCTGACACCATTGCAGGAAGGCAACCAGCGCCTGACGACGGTTCTCCTGCGTGATCGGCGAGTAATTACGCACAGCCAGCGCCTCTAGGTAAAGCGGGTATTGGCGGGCCATGCCGACCGGCTCCAGTTCGACGGGCTGTTTGCGCTGGCCGCCGCGCTGATCCTTGGGACGATGTTTCAGGGGCATGGCTACGATGCGACCGCCGTTAAATATTGGGGGGGCTGTGCGACAGTGGGGATTTGCTGGCCATTGATTCGCGAAGCCACTTGGTCATTGGGCTGAGCCTCGTTCAGAGGGATGCCCGAAGCGGGCTCGTTGGCTGCTCGATGACCCCTCGAAGCAAACGTTTTGATGCTCGAAGCGTGCAACGTAGTGGTATCAATGAGGCCGTTAAGCTGGGGTTTGGCCGCCATGGGATCGGCGTCAAAGAGCAGTTCGTAAACGAAGCTTTGCCCCCGGCCCCCGTAATGCGGCAGGACGTATTCCATTTCCTGAAGCTTGTTCAGGTGCACGCGCACCTGGTATTCGCTCCAGCCGCAGAACCGGCGCACGTCACGGCGACTAAACAAACACTCCTGCGGCTCAAGAGACTTTGCATCGCAAAGCTTATCGACCATTTCACGCAGAAGCAGCAACAGGCGGCGGGTCTGTGGGGGCAACTCATCCAGGCTCCGACCAAGCACTTCATGCGCGATCGCATTGGCCGCTTCGATGTCCGCCGGGATAACCTCAATGTATTGCAAGCCGTCCCGTTCTTTCAGTGGCCGTTGATACTGGTGCAGCAAGGTGATTGTGCGAATCAGGGTGAGGTATTTCATGTGATCCCGGCGCGTGCGCGTGCGGTCAGACAGGAACGTTAACCGCCGGGCATAGGGATTAACCACCGGAACCGACTTCAATAAACGCTGCGCGTTGCGGTGCACCGTCAGGATGGCCTCACGCTCAACCTTGCGCTTCAAGCCCTCGAAGGTTTCCGCTTCGCGCTGCAAGTCATGGATGGCCCGCGTCTGCTCGCGGGATTCGTCCACTGACAGGACCAGACAACGGTTTAAAAGCTCCTCGTCGATGTCGACCGCCGTGGTTGTCAAAAAGATCATGACCGGCCCCTCGACGTGGTACTCTTCGGTTTTCATCCGGCCCTGTTCATCCTTGCCCGTCGATGCAATGGTCAACTCGCCTTCGCTCTGGAGCAGCTTCAAGGCATAACTCGCCTTCTCGGCACCTTCTTCCTCCACGATCGCCAGTATCTTGTGTTTCAGGTTCGTTTCGCCCAGGTAGTAAAGACTCTGGCCCGTCATGGCAGAGTATTTAACGCGCTCTTCCTCCGGCATCATCGCCAGCACCGATTCCATCAACGCCGTCTTACCCGCTGCGCTGGTCGATTGCACGATGATCGCCAGCGGCTTGTCCAGCTTGCGGGAGACCGCAGCAAGATAACCCGTGAGCTTGTTCGTGGACTCCCCCACGATGCCGCAGCGCGCAAAATCTTCGAGGATGCGCTCCAGTAGGTTCGGCGATTGCAACAGACCGAGCGCGGCTTGCCGTTCATCGCTGGACATGACAGCCTCTTCAGACTTGGGAGCCAGCTCGGCGCGTAACCGTTCCTCCTGGCAAGTTTCCAGAGCCAGCAGCACCCGGCCCAGATCACGCTTCACCAAGTCCGGTTCGAGGTTCGTTTCGCTGGCGGCCGCGGCAATGTAATGCGAACGCTCCTTGGCCCGGTAGAGATCGATCACGTCCAGGTAAAAACGCTCGTTGTGCCACAGCCGCAGATTGATTTTCAAAACCTCATGACTGCCATTTTTCGACAACCCGCGCACCCGGTAAACCCGATCTCCCAGGATGATTTCATGGTCGTCACCGTGGGCGACCACTGCCACCGAGGAAGCCTTTTTTTCTTTAGCCGCCACCTCGTCCAGACTCGGTTCGGTAGCCACTAACTTAGCAGCTAAAGGATTATTAATAGAGACAGTACGGTCTTTGATGACAGGAGACGCCAAGCCCTTGCCCAGCCACTCGGCCGACTCAA
>NZ_BMXG01000044.1 GCF_014651635.1 Cerasicoccus arenae
ACCAATGGTCACCATTAGGAAATCGCCACTAACTCCAAATCATTACCAAGAAGAAAGGCCAATGGTTACCATTGGCAGTCAAGAAGGGTGGAGGCCGGACGCTTACGGATCGATGTAGATGGTCTTGATTTGATGGTCCTTGAGCCACTGGTTGGGCCCCTTTGAACGTGGTCTCACTACACAAACTGTTCCACTGTCTTCGTTAGTCTGGCAGGTTGGTTGATGCCTTGACTTCCTTAACAACCTATACCATTCAATCAACCCAGCCAGACTAACACATGCACTGGCTCAGTTTGCGTAACTCGACCAGATTATTTGCATTCACTTCTCCAGAGCGCTGCAACCATGGGGGTTCAAAAGATACGCACACGAGAATCAGGCCTATCAACACGATAAAAGCAAAAACGATATCGTGCTTTATTTGTATTTTTCTTCCCACTTTTATCAGAACGTCGAGCTGAAGAGCGGCGTTTACGCCGTTTCTTCAAGCGTCTTGTTCGAGTATTATATATTTTTTGAGAGGTCCGAAAAATTCTGGATCTTTGCCTGTGCGAATATAGCGCCAGTAATATAGCAAACCTATTTTGTCACCTATGAGCTGGGCTAAATAGTATAACTGAGTTCCTTCTTTCTTATTTTCTATTTCATCTGATTTCCCCATGGCGTAAGCCCACATCACAAAGGGAACGATAATCATGGGTAATCCTAAAAATATGAGTAGGAATATTTTTACCCACAATGGTGTATCTTGAATCGAATTACTGATTGCACCATTGAAGAACAATTCCAGCACGAATATGGATGGAATTCCCAGATAACCATACAAGACGAAAGCGTCTATGAACTTTTTGACTTTAGGTTTCATTTTTTCTTCGAACGCTAAGAGTAGCTGACCGTCATGGAGCGCTGCAAGGCGCGGAATGAAGGGTCAGCTAGCTCGCCTGGTTCTATTTTAGTTTTAGCCATCAATGTCCCAATCGCGAATCAGCCACGAATCTCCATTAGGTGAAATGGATATAGCCCCATCGACTTTCCCCTTTTTTGAATAAGTCACTGATAGGATAAATTCTTTCTTCTTAGAGTCATAACTTCCGACCTCAATTACCTTCATTTCGCCAAATTCCTTCATCATCTCCAAGTGGATTCGTTCTACTTTTTCGTCATCTTGTATCTGCTCCATTTCGTAGCGTAAGCGTGAAACTTTGTGATAAAGGGCCAGTAGTTTTTCAAAGTCCTGATCGTTCCAAGCTTCTTGGAGCTTTGGAGCAATGTCGGCTACTGCAGATTGCTCAGTCTCTCTGTCTGCGTAAACACTTGTTGAGAGTAGGCCTAGAAGGAGTATCAGGATAATATTTTTCATTCTATAGAACGTCGAAGCGATGTCACTGCCTGCTGACAGCGCGCTCCGACTCCGGGGTTTATGGTTGAATGTTCATGAAATCTTCGACTCAAGGCGGGCAGGCAGTTGATCATCCGCGTCTTGTTCTCTGTTGGTTAGGTCGCAAATTCGCTGAGAGGCCGAATGCCGATTGATCTAGCACGGCAAGCAGAAATCACATCACCTCGGAGTCCTTCAGTCACGGTCAGCAGGAAGCTCGAATCGGGTAGCCCTGGATACCGCAATCCATCTCCAGGAAGCCGATCTCGCAACTCCTCGAATCGTGCATCATCTTCACGGACGAAACCACGGCGAACCAGATTCGGGCTAATCCAAATCCACTCCGGCTCCTCGCCAAGGCCGCGAGCACGATGCTGCGGATATCCGTGAGCCCAAGAATCGGGCGGCTCAAACTGAACCCCCATCTCAGTGCTCAGTGTTGATAATGTGGCGTCCAAATCATCTATGGACGGAACGAAATCCCGATCTTCGATGTCGATCTCCAAGAGATCGAGATACTCTTCAAACGAGTTCGCGATCTCCTGTTCGTTGTCGCACTCGATATCGATGTAACTCACAGAGGGAACCTTCGGATCTCTTCTGTAATCGAGGCACAAATGCCAATGTCCATCGCCATCGAAGGGAACCAGGCCAGCCAACTGGAAACCGACATACTCCTGATCATCCTCCCAGTCGAAGTCTGTTAGTGAAGGGAAATTGGAGCCTATCCCGTAAATCTGCTCGTGTGGCAGATCCTCTAAAGAATAACGGATGTATCCGCCATTCTGTTCCCGCAAGAGTGCAATGAATGATGACGGAAGCGGGTGCCCGATCTTGCGTTCCGCCTCAGAGATCGCTTCGTCAGTGAGGTCTGGCTGGAGATAAGGCAGGTAGACGGGTACTCGCCAGATTGTCTTGGGTGAAGCTTTCACGTGCGGAAATATTCTTCAGAGAACGTAAAGGTCGAGCGCGGCGTTAGCCGTTGCTCGCACCGCCTTGATCGACCTTTTGGATTATGAGGTATAGGTGATCTCCTTGCTTCGACTGCTGGTCGTATTCGAGATGACGACAAACGCACCCATTCTGTCCAACAATCTCAAGCAGCTTCGGAATTCCCAAAGCTGCATGGTATAGAGGCTGCCCAAGAAAAGGATTCGAGCCATCTTGGGGAGCATCAACGCCACCACTCGTGAAGATCAAAATCCCATCTTCTTCTAGCGCATCGCATAGCTTCTTCAATATTGCTTCATGCTCTTCAAGCGGTGCGTGCCAAATGCTATCCCATGCTGAAATAAAATCATACCGCTTTGGGAAATTCCATTCGCAGATGTCTGCCTGATGGAAAACTTGCTGGGGATTTCTTTCTTTGGCTAAGCGAATCATCTCTGGAGAAATATCAAGGCCTTCTACTTCGAAGCCTTCCGACAAAAGTAACTCAATTATTCGTCCGCTGCTCCCGCATCCGATGTCTATGGCGCTCTCTTTTACTTTTGAAAATCGGAGAGCTCTTTTATGCTGTGAGATTCCATTCTCTCGGTTGAACTTATCGCAGTTCCAATGAGAGGCTAGATTATCGTAGCTCTGAGCTGTTTCTCGGGGAGTCATTCTTTTATGTCGATCAGTCAAAGATATCGTGCGAGTTTACGAGTCCCGATTATCGAGCTGTTGTGTGGAGGCTGGCGAGCCTGAAAGCGAAATCCTGAAGCCAAGCCCTTCTGTTTCTAGT
>NZ_BMXG01000045.1 GCF_014651635.1 Cerasicoccus arenae
CCGGCCCAAAAACCGCCAAGCCCTACCCTTGTTAAAAGGCATCATAACTCTCAATGAAACGCACCCTAGAGGCCTTGGACCTTAACCAAATGAAGCAATCACCCCAAGCGAACGCGCGCTCAGGTCGCGCCCCCTTTAGTAGTAGCGACATATCCACGGATTTTGACGGAGGTGAGCCCTTTGGAACCCAAGGAGACTGTCACGAAACTCCTAATGCCAAACGGCATCAAACCTTGAGATTTTTCCGCACTCCAAACAGAGGGATTTCGGCCAAGGCCCTCATAACCCACCCAATCCGATATGACCGCACGAGCTACTTTTTTTCTCAATAAACCGGGATTTCAGCGAAAATCTCATGAGCTAAATTCGGCAATTTTAGACCGTGGACGGCAACAATAAATCATCCAGCACCAACAAACACAGCATAAATTGGTTCATCTGCTGAGAAGCTACTTTTGCGCTTATTTCAAAGAACTTGGCATGCTGGTAAACGCCATGCCTATGGTTGGCTTGTAGAGATTCTGGTACGATTTTTATAGAGCCTGAACAAGGCGCGGGACAGAAAGAACAAGCTAAAGAGAAGCTACAGCCTACTAACTCCAATATATATTAACCCTGAGCTGACTTTTGCAGTCAGAGGCTCGGCTGATATTAATTTGTTATTCGATTCTAACCATGCCTTTGCATATGGAGGAGGCGTGCCTTTGCCAGCCCATCTGGTGGCAATTTCATAAGCTTTTTTCTGAGAAGCCACATTAGGAATTGAAATTTCGATGCGGTCATCCAACTCCTCTACTGGGGTGTTATAGTCCATCAATGACTCATGGCTATTCTCACACCTTTTTCGTTCAACCTCATCGTATGTAATTCTTAACTGGCCATTAGAATCTGAGGGACCAAACCAAAAGCAGTATCTGAAGCGATCACTCACAAAGAAGCGTATATCAAAATAAACATCGGGCAGTTGTAGCTTATTTTGAGAACCATGTTCTACTAGCTGAATAATTATTTCATTGTTCTTTTTCATGGCTCAATCCTCTAGCTCTTGAACTTCATTAGGCTCGACAGGTATTGGGTCAGGCGTAGCACTTTGTGAACCACCACCACTTGTCGTCGGCCTTCCATCGGGTGCAGGCCCTACATTTGTTGCTCGATCTTTTGGTACAGTAACCCTGTGCGTCGGTTTTTCAATTTCATATTTTTCCTGTGCCTCTGATGCACTATTTGTTGGCGCGTCTTCCGTCACATGAGTTGGCCGTGGCTTACCATCCTTGCCATAATTCGGCACCTCACCAGTTCTTTTGGTTTCTTCGGCCTCACCTTCGCTCATGTATCTTGTTACTGTTTCCTGATTTTCCTCCGCCTGATCCCTTTGGCTTTGATCGGGCGAAGTCTCTTGCTGCTTATTCTGCTGATTTAGGTATTCTCCAATCGTTAAGCCACCAACCACTGCCATACCTAGTATGGTTTCCTTGTCTTGCATACCTGCCATCACAGCGATATCAACTACATCACCCTCAAGTGTTTCAGGTGTGCTGATTCTACCATATATAGCTACGACTTGCCTCTTGGTAAACAATCCTCCTTCAGTCACAGAAGCAGAAATCGCAAGTTTGCCATTGGTTGATGGGGTGACTTCTAGATGAACAGTCAGCCCCAGTGGATCAAATTTGGTCCAAAGTCTTGATACAGACGGACAATCATAGCCAGCAGTGGATTCTTCCTATTGAGCAAGAATCACTTACAGAACGCAAAATTTAGCGCGTATGGAGTCGCAGGAAAAAAATTCCCTAGACGCGATATTTTTCAATCAAAGAACGATTGCTACGATGGCTGGCTTGTATCGGCTTTAGAGTCAATAAGCTCCAACAACCGCTTAACGCGATCAAATGAATCTTGATCATGCCCCTTTGAGACAAAGCCGTCATCAACCTCGTGTATAAATCCTTCGAGAAACACAAACGTTGATTCAGCCTTCTGACGTGTTTCCTTTGGAAAACTATCAATCCAACCCTGCCAGTTCGAATAAACTAATAGCTTAGCAGTATCATAGTCTAATATGTCGCTCTTAATTACTTTTCTTAACTCATCGATCATGGGTCAGCCGTTTCGTGGTTTTCATTTGGTGGAATATATCTTGTTGGCGGATGGTCCTCAACAGGAGGATCTCCTACTGTTTCAGTGCCTGTCAATTCATCTGGAAACCTCCTACGGCTTCCATGACGACCATGATGATCCTGATGTTGATGAATTGTTTCTCCATCCTCGTCCTTTACAGTATGAGTTGTAGATACCATATCGCCATTTTCATCTCGTTCTTCTGAAAAACTGGACTTGCCTCCATCGCCTCCTGGTTCTTGGCGCTCTCTTGTTTCTGTGGTAGTAGGCCCATTGGGGTCATTAGATTCGTTTTCCTCAGCCTGATCTCTAGCAGTAGGTCCTCCGGGATTCTCCTGCTCATCACCACTATCCTCTCCACCCGGGGGGGCCGAAAGTATACCTTGGGTTGCCGCAACAACAGCTACATCTACTGCAATTGTCTTCGCAAAATTTTTAGCAGTTGTGCTAGCTGCAACCTTATCCCCTGTGATCGCTGCCTTATTTGTCTCCCGAATTTGGTTCTTCAAGGCACCACCCATTAAACGCTCTATGCCTGTTGCCTTGGCAAAACCCCTAATAAATGCAGGTTGTGCTGCAAAAGCTTCGTCAACAGATTCTTCAGTGGTATAAAGCCCCAGTGGATCAAACTTGGTCCAAAGTCTTGACCCCGACGCGTTATCGTAGGCATGGCGTCATTTTCCCGGTATGACTATTGGGCTGGCTGGTAGAGAGGCAGGCGCGAAGATGGCGGC
>NZ_BMXG01000046.1 GCF_014651635.1 Cerasicoccus arenae
GTAAGCGTCCGGCCTCCACCCTTCTTGACTGCCAATGGTAACCATTGGCCTTTCTTCTTGGTAATGATTTGGAGTTAGTGGCGATTTCCTAATGGTGACCATTGGTAAGGCGTTAGAGCTCGGATATCGTCTTGATTGGTCATGTTTGGCAGGCGCGATAGGACATCACGCAGATATTCCAATGGCTCGACTTGGTGTCTTTGGCAGGATACGACGATGGAGTAGATGATGGCGGAGCGTTGGCCTGCTTCGGGGTGTCCGATGAACAGGAAGTTTTTCTTGCCGATAGCTGAAGGCCGGATGGCGTTCTCCATGAGGTTGTTGTCGATCTCTGCGATACCGTGCTGTTGGAAGGCGATGAGTTTGGGCCACTGCGAGATGGCGTAGGTGCAGGCTTTGCCGATGGCGGACTTGGGCAGGGCTTGTCGGCTGGTAATAGAGATGACTTTTTGCAGGCGCGTCAGCGTGATCTCGTTTTGATCCTGACGGTGAGCTTGGCGTTCTTCCGGTGATAGTCCTTGCTGGCGGTAATCGGCCTCGCGTTCGTAGAGTTTGGCGATGAGCTTGAGCACCAGGGCGGCTTCGCGTGGATGCGATTTGAGCGCCTCGTAAAACTTGCGTCGGGCGTGAGCCATACAGCCCAGGGCCGTGACGGCGTCACGGCGTGCATAATCTTCGTAAGCGCCGTAGGCGTCGGATTGAAGCAGGCCGCGGTAACCGTCAAGCAAGCTGGTCAGCTCGCCATGACGTCGCGATAAGCGCCAGTCGAAGACCACGTCGCCACCGGGGCGCGAGATGGCCCAGAGCCAACCCTGTTCGGTTTTGCCTTTCTTCTGATCGGGGTCGCAGTAGCGCACCGGAGTCTCATCGGCCTGGATGTAGCCGCCGCTGAGCAAGTCGCTTCGCATGTAATTATAGATCGGCTTGAGCCACTCGGCGACGGCCAGGGCCCAGTCGGCCATGGTTTTGCGTGAGAGCTGCGCGCCCCACATCGCCGAGGCTTTTTCCTGCCGATACAGCGGCATGTGCTGCACGTATTTGCCGAGGGTGATCCAGGCCAGCAGGCCCGCTGAAGCGTAGCTGCCGTCGATCACGCGCTTGGGAGCCGGAGCGATGATCGGCGGGTGGGAAAGATCCGCCTTACGCCGATACTTGGGCCGCACGATGCAGCGCTTGAAGAGTTTCGGCGGGTGGATATCGACCTCAAAAGTTTCTTCCTGGCTGATCTGTTCAAAGGACTCGGGCTCGGCCTGGACTTCCTCCGGTTCAATCACGACAGTCTCTTCCACGGGCAGGTCCTTGAAGCGTTCGGCGGGTGTTTCGTGCTTGCCCACCTTGGGAGCGCGACGCTCGTAAGCAATGCTTTGCGATGCAGAGTCTTTCAGGCAGCGCTCCAACTCATCAAGATGAAGGCGCAGCTGCGCGGCATCCAGCCGCTCGCTTTTGCCCGAACCAAAGAGCTGCTGCTTGAGCCAGGCAATCTGCTCTTGGAGCACCACAATGGTGGCGTCCTTTTCGGTAACACTCTGCCGAAGCTGCTGGTTCTCTTCCAAGATGGCCTCGGCGCTGGACATGCGCCCATGCCAATGATCGACGCATCAATGTCAACTCACTTTGCATAACAAAGTCAGGCTAAGTTTCATACCAAGCCTTCTGCATGCCGTCCTTCAGGTCGATGCCTTCGATCAACATAGTCAGCGCCGCTGGCTTGATCATGAGCTTGCGCTCATCGCTGCCCAAAGGCCAGCTCAGCCGACCTTGCTCAATGCGCTTGGCCAACACCCACACGCCAGTGCCGTCAAAATAAAGTAACTTGAGACGATTGCGGTTTTTGTTCGTAAAGGCAAAAAGCGCGCCCCGTTTGGGATCTTCGCCCAAGTGATCACGCGCCACCGCCCACAAGCCGTCAAACTGCTTGCGCATGTCCACCGGCTCAACCGCCACAAAGATCCGAAGTTGATGGGACAGGGTCAGCATCGCAGCGCCTTGGCCAAAGCCGCCAGCGATGCCGCATCGCCGCCGCGCAATACCATCCCATCAGGCAGGCGAACCTCCAAAACCAATGGTGAGACTGAAGGCATCGATACCTCCTGAAAAAGACTGACGCACGCGGGACCAGCAACTGCCTCCTTCTTCTGCCGACGCAACTTGAGCCAGTAAACCAACGTGCTGTAAGCAAGACCATGCTGTTCAGCAAAAGCCTTCTGCGTCAGCCCGCTGACATCATAAGCCTCCAGCAAACGTTCACGTTCGGCCTCGCTCTCTATGCGCCGACCACAACTGTCACGCTTCAAACCTGTATCAACGATCTCGACATCCATAAGAGCAGTTTAGCAAATCAAAGCGAATCGAGGAAGGCGGTCGAAGCCCGGACGCTTAC
>NZ_BMXG01000047.1 GCF_014651635.1 Cerasicoccus arenae
TAAATGCACCATGGACAGCGCAAAAATGGTTGCCAATTACCCAGGCTGCAGGTGCACACGGAAATCGTGAACTAATCGAATTCTTGCTAGAAGCTGGGGCCGATCCGACTGCTATTGTCGGCGATCTCAGCGACAGCGCGACAGTCGTTGAGATGGCTAGATTTGGGAAGAACGAGGATTTAGCAGTTTGGCTTGAATCGCAAATTGCAGAATTACGCAAAATCGAACCAGGCAGTGGTGGCAACGGCTAACGCCGTCGCCACACTTTGGCGTTCGACAAAGACTTATGACGGAACCCACAGCTCAAGTCTCCTTAATGGAAATCACCCGCCACAACATTAAGGCGGTTCTCGCTCTAGAAGTGTCTTTAGAACAGAAGAAAGTGTATCCACGCTCAAACGCTTATTCTATTGCTGAAGGGCATTTTTCCGCTGACGACGATCCTGTTTGGATGCGCGCGATTTACGCAGACGAAACTCCTGTCGGATTCCTCATGACTTCAGAAGTCCCCGAGGATGGTATTTACTTTTTATGGCGAATCATGATTGACCAACATCATCAGGGGCGTGGCTACGGACGCCGAGCTGTAGAGTTGTTAGTCCAGAGGATTCAAAAGAATGGAAATCCTCAATATCTTCTGACAAGTCATTTGAAAGGAGATGGAGATGCAGGAATATTTTACCAGGGTTTGGGATTCGACTACACTGGAGAAGTCATGGATGAAACTGATTTCATGATGAAACTCGACTTCCAGCACCATGAAGCCGAACAAGGCGAGTAACTCAAGGCCGAGGCTACGTTGCCCGCGGCCTACTCCTGCTGGAATACCTTGACCTCGACCAGCGTCACGCCGTCGCGCTGGACTGCGAGGAGGGACTCGCCACCCCGCATCTCGTTGTAGCCGTTGCGGGTGCTCGCAATGTAGAAATCGGGGTGTTCGTGGCTACGCACGAGGACGATATTCTCGCCCAGGAAGGGCTCCACCAGAGCCGGTGGCGGGATAACCGGCTTGCCATAGCGTTCAAAGAGCAAATCGAGCGGCGGCTCCATCGTAATGCGCCACGGACGCTCACGCGGCGGCAATTGTTCGGCCAGAATCTCCGTCGCTTCGCGAAAAGCAGTTCCCCAGTAATCGGTTTCAAAGCGCCCCGCCGCTCCGGCCAGCCCGCCCGATAGTCGATTATAATATGTATACTCGTAGGGATGCAGACGAACCATATCCATCGTTGTCAGGACCGCCAATAGCGCTGCGGGCACGGCCCATGCCAGTGCCACCGAGCGTCCAAAGCGCGCCCAAATCATCCGAAAAGCCCCGCAAGACAGCGCAGCCAACAACGCGGCAGCGGGCGGTATAATGAACAGCACATGACGCATCCCGTCGTAGACAATCGATCCGCGAATGATGATGTAGGCCGGGGGGAAAATCACCGCGAACGCAACGAGCAGCTTGTCCCGATGGTCCGTCCAGAGAGTCTGCCAGCCCGGGCGTTTCATCGCGCCGACAACCAAATAGGCTAAGCTGCTGATTATCAACAACAACCACCAATCAGGGGTAACCCGGGCAAGCATTTCAGGCAAATAACGACGCGGCAGCTCATTAGCCCGATAGACTTCGCCGCCAAAAAGCACATCTCCCTGCCAACCAAATTGAGACACCTCCGAGATCGCGCCCGCCGTCGTGGCAAACGGATTTTGATGCGCCGCGGGCCAGAATACAAATAAGATTAGAAAGGCCAACGCCGTTGCCAAAGGCAGCCAACGCACCAAGCGCACCACCTCCCGCCGAAACACGGTCACTCCCGACTGCGCCCAGTTTATGGCCAATTGGACGCCAAAGAAAAGCCCAGCGTAGCACAAGAGCAACAGCCCCCCCACGCGCACCGACATGCACGCGCCCGCCAGCCCACCAAAAAGCAACATACTACGCCAGTCCCGACGATCATTACGCAAAATCCGAACTAACGCCCAAAGCCCCCATACATATGTCGCAGCAAAGGGAATGTCCTTAGGGTTTATGAATTGATGACCCCAGTATCGCGGGAACAACGCCAACAAAACACCGGCCAGCAATGCTGCCCCCCCCCCCCCTAGTCCATAGGCCAAAGCCAC
>NZ_BMXG01000048.1 GCF_014651635.1 Cerasicoccus arenae
TTGGACCAAGTTCGATCCGTTGGGGCTAAAATTCGAGGTTGGAGATGAGGACGATTATACCGTGGATGACGATGGTAATCGTCAATATAATGACCAAAGCCAACAAGACATTTGGAATACATGGCAAGATGTGCAGCAGAGTGATTATTATAACGATCAGCGCAAAAATCCCGATACGGGTAAAATGGAAGATAGTGCTCTAAAACAATTGCATGAGAATGAGGATGTCACAGTTCAGCTTTCGTTTACGGACGGTAATACGTCATATTTTAGTATTAATGATAATGAAATTAGACTTTCTAGGAATGCGCTTGACGGCAAAGAAACGAAGGGAATCGACGGGAAAGGCAACAAAGGCTTCATGTCTGCCGCATCAGTCCTCATCCATGAGGGTCGACATGCTTTCGACTTTAATATTACTGCAAAAGGTAATAAAAACAACTACAGTGATAGTTTTCAAAATATGTTTGCTCAACCAAAAAATCAATGGTCTGGCTACCCAAGTCAGACCGAATACAATGCTGTATGGGAGGCCAACCAATATAGATCAACCGTCGGAGAAAGTTTGCGTAGTCAGTATAACACATACAGTGGTGTTGCAGGTTTGGCAGATTCAGTAGATTATTTTGTGAATCCGCGACTCCCAAACTCCAACGGTCGAGCGCTAACGTTTGAAAGGCATGTTGAGCAATATAATAGCGCTAATAACCCTAATTTCAGCCCAGCTAGGGCTATGAGAGAAGATGTGGATCACTACAACTCGCATGGACTATGATTACTAAATTTTTTCAAATTTTGATGCCAGTTTTTATTTGCTGCATTGTCGTAAATGCAGAAGAGTATGGAACTATTTTAAGGCATGGAGAGTTTAAGATTGGCGATGACTTACTGTGTTATCATGACGGCCAACTTTTTACTGGCCAAACATTGGTTTCGGAGGAGGACGAAGATGTTGAAGGGCCTAGGTCTGGCAAAGTGACTCTTACCAATTGGAAAGATGGATGGCAGGATGGAGAAAAAACAGTTTACTATAGCTCACAAAGAGTCCGGCGATATGCGGTTGTTCACTTTAAGAGTGGCATCAGAGAAGGAGTAACAAAGTATTGGAGAGAAGATGGAACGATTGATTGGGTTGTTGATTATAGCAACGGGATGAAAAATGGCTGGTCGACGACATACCATCAAAATGGTAGAATAAAGGCTAAATCATTTTATTCTAGTGATTTGCTAAATGGCCCAGTGATTAAATGGGATGAAAATGGTAAATTGCTTTCTTACTACATATATAGTGAAGGTGATAGAGTCCAAGTGGTGCATGAGGAAGCACGCTTGCAGACTGATGAAAATTTGAGTGAATAATAATAGGCTACAATTTTGGGCGATATTAATTGAACAAATGAACCATTACATGTTACGAGCCGAAATAACGCCGACCATTTTTGCCGAATTTAGCTCATAAGATTTTTGTGAGAATCCCGGTTTATTGAGAATAAAAGTAGCCGGTGGCGTCATATTGAGGAATACGAAAGGGGGCCAACGTAGAACTTCCCCTAGCTAATCATGAATGTATGGCTTGTTTGTTTGGTCGTCAAAATCCGTGGATATGTCGCTACTACTAAAGGGGCCGCGACCTGAGCGCGCGTTCGATTGGGGTGATTGCTTCATTTGGTTAAGGTCCAAGGCCTCTAGGGTGCGTTTCATTGAGAGTTATGATGCCTTTTAAC
>NZ_BMXG01000049.1 GCF_014651635.1 Cerasicoccus arenae
CCCGCTACCCCATGGTTCAAGGCATCCAGCGCCAACAGGTGCGCAGCAGCGGCATTGTCCACATGCGTCAGGTCCACGCGATTCCCCCCCCCCCCAACAATTCGCATACGGCCAGTTTTCGCCTTAGCAACAACGCGGGGCACGAGATGCGGATCGCCCACCCCCCAGATTAAATGCGGGCGCAACGCGCAGATCCGCACACCGCTTTTGCCATGTGCGGCGAGTAGTTCGCCCTCCGCAATGGCCTTCGTGCGTGCATAAGGGCTTAATTCATTATGCGGATTCAGCGGCAGGGATTCGTTCGCCCCCTCAAAGGCTTCACCGGAAAAGACAACGCTCGGTGTACTCGTGTAAACAAGCCGCTCCACGCCATGCTCCTGACATGCGGCAAGAATATGACGGGCACCAGTGACGTTAGCCGTGACGTAGCTTTTTTCATCCCCCCACACGCCAGCTTTCGCGGCGACATGGAAGACCGCCTCGCAGCCCTTCACGGCCTCATCGACTGCATAGGCGTCACCCAAGTCCCCCTGAACAACCTCTACCCCGCGCGCGGCGTTCTCAGGCTGTGGAGAGCGCCCAAAGCCGCGCACGTCATAACGACGCGCAAGCAGTTGGCCGACAATCCGCGAGCCAAGGAACCCTCCACTGCCCGTTACCAAGACTTTCATTCGGACTCACGCACTTGGACTTGCTCGAAGAACGGACTACCGTCCAGATTACGTAAATTCTCTTGGAATCCATAGTGCTGAAGCAGCGGAGCGCCAGACCAGTTGCTCAGGTTGTCAGACTCGCCGATGGTGTATTGGAACCAAGGGTAGGCAAAGAAAACGCTACGCCAAGTCTCGTCGCTCAGCGGTCCACCCTCGTAGCGGATGTCGTCAACGGACAGACTGGCTAAGCCAAATGCACTCCTGGCCAGCGGTGTCGATTTAACCGTCTGAGGCGCACTGGGCGTGATCGAAGGAAGCGGGATTAATTCAGCATTGGCCGAGCCGCTAGCGAGCGAATGAATCCCCGTGCTTAATGACAAGTCGACGGACGTAACATCGAACAACTCCCCGAAACTCACTGCCTCCGTCGACACAAAGCCACTGACCAAAAGACTTGCTGGGCTTTCTACCCGCAAAACCGATAACTGGTTGAGCGACTGACTCGTGACGACGTGGGCGAAGGTCGCTGGCGCAAAATGGTTATCCGACCACGCATACTCTGCGAGCCAATCACCGTGCTGAGTTGGATTGAACGATCCATTGAAAAACTGGTAACTCTGGACGAAGGTAACCGTCGGCACCCCCTCCTCCTGAACCAGTTCGAGCCGACGTACTCCTAGCGAACCATCATCGAACACAAAGGGCGCAAAAATAGAAGTCAGAGTATCATCATAGAACTGACGAAGCTTGCCCCCCTCCCCGTCAATCACGCCGACTAAACCCAATGAAGAGACGGCATAGCTAACCAGTCCATTGGTGTCGACTTGGAAGATGACATCTTCTGGGCTGAAAAAATTGGGCGCTTCAACTTCAAACGGCAACGAAACCGTCCAAATGACACTACCGCTATCATCCAAATGAATGAACAAAAAAGAGGATCATTAGTGAGGTCTCGTCGTCGAAAAGCTCTATGCGGCATGCATTCAGGCTGGGTGCCCCGAGGTCCAAGGAACTGTTGGCAAGATTACTTGAGGTCAGGC
>NZ_BMXG01000050.1 GCF_014651635.1 Cerasicoccus arenae
ACAACTGTCACGCTTCAAACCTGTATCAACGATCTCGACATCCATAAGAGCAGTTTAGCAAATCAAAGCGAATCGAGGAAGGCGGTCGAAGCCCGGACGCTTACGCTAATTCGCTGGCTCCCTCTACATCTTTGAAGAATGCCCCATCTACAGAAACACCCAAATGGTCTGCAGCGATTTGAGAGGATCCCTTATTGAATGAATCAGCTTCATTCATGAGGGCGGAAGCAAATTCACCAGAATAGTTTGTCCCAAATGCTAGTTGCTCATAGCCCGAAGCAGCCGTGGCCCCCAGCCAACCGAATCCTGCGGCGACATTTGTGGTGCCTCGAGAGACGCCAGACATAGCACCCGCAGGCACTTGTGCCCATCCTCCATCTGCATTCCATTGCGCCCTCTGGGCGTTATGAGCCGCAATTTTCCCTGGAGTCATACGCCGTTCCAGTCCCGTTGGATCGAAGTAGGTCCAAAGTATTGATACAGGCGGACAATCGTAAATAGCAGTCGATTCTTCCTGTTGCGGATGAATCACTTACAGAAGGAAAATCCGAGGCGTATGGAGTCGCAGGAAAAATTTTTTCTAGATGCGATATTTTCAGTTATTCTATGGACATTTCATCATCCTCATGCTCACCCATCATTGATAATTCAACATCGGCAATTCCTTGTTCTGACTCAAACGAGTCAGAACGAAAATGAAAATGGCCGATCTTTCTGGATTTTAAAGCCTGTAGCCTCTCGATGAGCAAATCAATCTCATGCTCACGAAAACTAAATGAGATTCCAGATAAACCTCCGCTAAAATGCTCAATTTTTGATTTCATAAATAATATTAATCATCATCAGGTTCAATGTGATCATTTCCTCCAGACTCATCATTATAATCATGCCAATGTGGACCTCTCTCTTTTCCAGCTTCACGACCTTCTCTATCCCATCGACGATACATATTACCATCCTCATCTTTCCATTGTCGATGCTTACCATCGGTCCTGTCACCGGCTTCGGTTTCCGTTACACCGTCTGGCGATTCCCATTCATCGGGATTACTGGGATATTCAGGTTTAGTTGGCGGCGCGGGCTCTTGCTTCCTATCCACTTCGTCGTTTAAAAACTCTCCACCCTGACTTTCATCTTCTTTTTGTCGTCGTTCTGACTCCTCAGGCGAACCGTCATTGCCCTGATTGTTCATATCAACAATACCCTTGATCGTCAGCGCGATTTCAATCTCAAGAGTTACTTCCAGAATTTTTGCTGAAGCTTGTGCATCTTCTAAACTTCCTCCGTGTCTTAGTGTCTGGCCAGCTGGATTTTTATCGAGTGTGCTCTCACGATATTGATTAGCAACTGCATCTCCTGCATCAGTATCTCCGATTATGTAACCAGAGGTCACCGCAGCACCTGTACTGTAAAAGTCTGCTGCTCCTTGAAATGCCTCGCCGGCAGTTGATGGCAAGTTGGAGAAAGTCCCCCAAACGTCACTCCAATACTGGCCTGTCCAATATGATAGCCCCTGCGGATCGAACTTGGTCCAAAGTCTTGACCCCGACGCGTTATCGTAGGCATGGCGTCATTTTCCCGGTATGACTATTGGGCTGGCTGGTAGAGAGGCAGGCGCGAAGA
>NZ_BMXG01000051.1 GCF_014651635.1 Cerasicoccus arenae
ACCAATGGTCACCATTAGGAAATCGCCACTAACTCCAAATCATTACCAAGAAGAAAGGCCAATGGTTACCATTGGCAGTCAAGAAGGGTGGAGGCCGGACGCTTACGAATTAGCAACCGAACTTGCAATTCCTATCGATGAAGCCGCTGCGCTGAATAAGTTTAATAAGGCGAAGAAAGTTGTTCCCGATGGATGTTTCATTGCAGGAACTTTAGTTTCCACGCCGGATGGCTTTGTGGAGATTCAGGACCTTGAATCTGGGGATTTGGTCTACGCTTATAACTTTGAAACTGGTGAAGTTGTCGAACGAGAAGTGTTGGAGACGATAAATAATTTCACCTATTATTGGATTGATGTTGAAATTGCAGCTGGGACGATTGTTGCAACACGTTTTCACTGTTTCTGGGTAGAGTCTGAAAATGACTGGCTTTATGCAATCGACCTGAAACCGGGCATGGTTGTTCGCCTAGCTGATGGCGGACTTGCTGAAATTGAAGGCACAACTATGCACGAGCTTAGTCAACCGGAAGACACCTTCAATTTAGAGGTTGCAGTCGACCATAACTATTTCGTCGGAATAAACTCGATATTAGTCCACAATGGTGACGAAAATGGGAATTCAAAAAAAAGTGAAAAGCCCCAACACCGATATGTGATTAGAGATACTCAAGTTCAAAACCCGGCAGGAGGCAGTGATGCAGTAAAAACTGGTGTTAGTGGAACGGAATTAAATCAGAATGGAACGTCGGGCCAAGCAAACAGGCAAGTTAATCAATTTAATAAACAAGAAGGTGTAGGTCGTTTTCAAGCTGAGGTTGTGGAGAAGAACGTTACTGGAAGTGATGGACAAACCTCTAGGGAGAAGATACTTGCCTCTGAGCAAAAAGCAGCAACTGAGTTGAAGGAGGAAGGCAATTCTATGAGTAAGCATGTAAGGCCTAAGCCTGGTTGCTAAGGAGTGATTGTTTATGGATGTTTTTGTAATAAATGATGTGTGGACTCTTTCAAAGGGGACCCATGATGGGTTGCCTCTATTAGTTAGGTTTCGACAGGGTTTGGATATTGATTCAGGTCGCCGACTAATTCCTCACCAATTAAAAATCACTTGGGGGTTCGAGGATGCTGTTGACCAAGGGCTTCCGTCAGAAGCCGAGGAAAGGAGTTTGGAAGATTTTGAGAACCATCTGATACCTGAGCTTGAGCGCGATTCGCAATCAGCGCTTGCTGTCGTAATTACAAATAATGGCCGCAGGAGTTGGTATATTTATACAAACGACGTCGAAGAATTTAGCAGACGTTTGCATGCTATTCCACAGAAAGAGGACCCATATCCTATTGACATTGCCTTGACTCGAAACGAGGCGTGGCAATTCTACACGGATATCGTGAAAAACTGTAGTTAATTGCTAGAATTGCTACAAGCCATCCGCACGCATTTTCCTTTGGTCGAGTTACGCAAACTGAGCCAGTGCATGTGTTAGTCTGGCTTTATTTTGACCCGCTCCCAATCTTCATGCCATAGGCAGTGCTAGGATTTTCCGCTTCGATTGGGTTGTTGTTGTCTTGGCTACAGCTTGCTGGGCGTATTCGGCCGGAGGC
>NZ_BMXG01000052.1 GCF_014651635.1 Cerasicoccus arenae
TGCTCCCTGCCCCCCCCCCCCCCCCCCTTGGAGTGGGAATGTTTGGTTGAGTTGTTACTCTTTTAGACAAGGAAGGCGTCCGCGGCGGTCTGTCGGGACACGCCGCATTGCGGCTGCGTCTCCGCCTATCCCTGCCGCCGTCCGCCGTTTGCGTTGTCCAGATTTTGCGAAGCCTCCAAAAACTCGCATCTGCCACTGGTGGCCTTGATGCTGTCCGGTGGCACCGTGTTCTGCCTTGCCTCTCAAACGGCCCTTGTTGCCGCGCCAGCCGCGCCGCAGGCGTGACCATCTGGCCTTCGACCAACTTCCCTCTGTTTCGCTTCGCACCCTGCCTTGCTGGCCAGTGAATGGAAGCGGCCCCGCCCTCTGTCTCCTGACGTTACGCGTTTTGGTTCAGTTACGAAAGGTACCTCAAGCTAAGGGGCCGCCGGTCGTGGCGCGGCACGCGGCGCGTGCTCGCTCCACAACCCGCTGGCCCGTTTGGAGCATGAGCCATTTTGACACGTTGGGGTATTGATTAGATTGATTAGGGGGGTAACTGCACAGCCTCGAACAAGTAGGCTTGTCGCGGCAGTGGTCATTGCGATTGGGCAATGAGTGCATCGACGACATCGAGAATCTTCAGTTGCTGTGGTCGTGGCAGTTGGGAAACGGCTTCAAAGGTGGTCTTTGCCCGGCCTACTGGGCCGCCTCGTCGTTTGCGTTGCTCCTCTGATGCGAAGAAGTCGACGACCTCGATTTTAAATATCTGGGCGAGCTTCTCCAACTGGTCTTGGGTCAGTCCGACATTGCGTCGTTCCCAGGCGGCATAGGAGGGCTGAGAAATCCCGAGCTTCTCGGCAACCTCCCGTTGCGACAAGCTGGCAGCTTCTCGGAAGTTTTGGATTCTCGCGCCAAAATCGGAGCGTTTAGACTTGGGAGGCCGACCGGTCTTCATGTCGGCATTATAGCATGGGTCTATAAGAGTTATAGTTTTTGCTTGCATTGATATAGATAAAAACTATCAGTCGGAAAAAGTCAAAAACCGAAAATTGCCCTTGACGGGGTTTTGAGAAAGGAAGCCGATGGCGCGCATACCCGACGAAGAACTAGAACAACTAAAACGCGGAGTGGACCTGGCAGCGCTGGTTCGCTCGAAGGGTATCGAGTTGAAGCCGCATGGCTCGAAAGACCTGGTTGGGCTGTCGCCGTTTACGGAGGAACAGACGGCGAGCTTCATTGTAACGCCGGGCAAAAATCTGTGGCACTGTATGTCTTCGGGTCAGGGTGGGAGTGTGATCGACTTTTTAATGAAGCATGACGGGGTGTCTTTCCGGCACGCTGCTTTGCTTTTAAAGGAGGAGAACCCGCAGCTGTTTGGCGGCAAGGCCGTGACGAAGGCGACAGCTCCGAAGCTGGCCGCGCCGGTTGCCTTCGATGGTGACGACCAGACTCTGTTCGCTCAGGTGCTGGATTATTACCAGGAGCGTTTGCGACAGACGCCAGCTGCGTTGGACTATCTGTGCTCGCGGGGGATCACCGGGGAGGCGGTCGAGGCCTTCGGTCTGGGGTACGCGGACCGCACGCTGGGTTTGCGCCTGCCGCTGAAGAA
>NZ_BMXG01000053.1 GCF_014651635.1 Cerasicoccus arenae
AACCAGTAGGAATGAGAAGGCGTTTCCCCGGAACTGATACTTCTCAAGATGAGCAAAACACCGACTAAGCACCGCAAGACTAACGCCGCCTCCATCACCATTGGGGTTGACTTGGGCGACCGCAAACATGCCATTTGCGTATTGGATGACCGAGGTAAGATTGTCCAGGAAGACTCGATCAGCAACACGCGCGAGGCGCTTTCCAAACTCGCCGAACAATACCCGGCCGCAACCGCGATCATCGAAACGGGCACGCATTCTCCCTGGATCAGTTGGCATCTGGAAGCCTGCGGACTCAAGGTGCTCGTGGCCAATGCCCGCAAGCTCCGCGCGATCTACCAGAACGACCGCAAGTGTGACCGCTACGACGCGATGATGCTCGCGCGCATCGGCCGGATGGACCCCAAGCTACTCGCGCCGATTCGCCATCGCAGCGAACGCTGCCAGCGCGATCAAGCTTTACTCAAGACTCGTTGCTCGCTGGTGCGCACGCGGGTTAGCGCGATCAACAGCGTGCGCTTCATCCTCAAAAGCCTCGGCGTTCAACTGCCAGCGGGTTGGTCTTCGGCCAGCTTTGGGACGAAAGCACGAGCCCACCTGAGCAAGGAAGACCGCCGCCTCATTAACCCGCTGATCGAACTGGCTATCGTGTGCACCGAGGAGCTCAAACTGCTCGACAAAGAGCTCGACCAGCTCGCCCGGAAGCGCTATCCCGAGACGCAGCGCTTCCAGCAAATCCCGGGCGTGGGACCGATCACCGCGCTAGCCTTCGTGCTTACTTTGGAATCCAAAGTTCGCTTTGCCAAGGCCCGCGACGTTGGTCCGTTCCTGGGCCTCACGCCCAAGCGCGACCAGTCTGGTCAAAGCGACAAGCACCAACGCATCAGCAAAGCGGGTAACTCATATCTGCGCACCTTGCTGGTCAGTTGCGCGCAATACATCCTTGGGCCGTTCGGACCGCCGGGGCAGTTACGTGAAGCTGGCATGCGCATCGCAGGCGAGACAGGGCACCGGATCGACAAGAAACGCGCCGTAGTAGCCACCGCTCGCAAGCTCGCTGTGACCATGCTGGCTCTCTGGAAAACAGATCAAGACTATCAACCAATGCCTCAGTCAGTTTGATTAGTGATGGGGTAACTGCGCTCAACATAAATCAAAGTAGTAAACCACCAAGCCAATGACTTTAAACCTTCCCTTTGTCCTGTCCAAGCGACGGCGATGCACCGACCGCATGATCCAATGCGAGAACCAGTAGGCCGCGCTTGAGGCTGGACTCCCACCTGCACCGTAGTCAATATTACTACAATCAGAGTGCGCATGGAAGCCTGACAAACCGGAAGACCAACCTCAGCACAAAGCCCCAACACACCAAGGGATGAACACCCAAAATTGAAATTTTGAAACTTAAACTTGAAATGCCTTCTCATGGAAGTC
>NZ_BMXG01000054.1 GCF_014651635.1 Cerasicoccus arenae
TCGAGGATATCACCGAGGCGCTCTGGGGCGTCAAGGTTGGGCCGTCGACCGTCAGCGATCTGAACCAGAAGATTTACGCGCAGATCGAAGAATGGCGCAACCTGCCGATTCAGGGTAAACATGCCTATGTCTATCTCGACGGTCTGTGGCTCAAACGTTCCTGGGGCGGCACGGTTAAAAACGTCAGCGTGCTGGTGGCCGTGGGCGTCAATCAGGATGGCTACCGCGAGATCCTCGGCGTGGCCGAAGGCACGAAGGAAGACAAGGCCAGTTGGCAAAACTTCCTGCGCTGGCTCAAGGAACGCGGCCTGCAAGGCGTGCAGCTGGTCGTCAGCGATAAATGCCTGGGGTTGGTTGAGTCCCTCGGCGAGTTCTTCCCGGATGCCGCCTGGCAACGCTGTGCGGTGCACTTCTATCGCAACGTGTGGACCGCCGTGCCCAGCGGTCGGGTCAAGGAAGTCGCCGCCATGCTCAAGGCTATTCACGCCTGCGAAGACCTCGATGCGGCCCGCGAAAAAGCCGCTGCTGTCGTGATCAAACTACGCACCATGAAGCTCCCCAAGGCCGCTGAGATGGTCGACGACGGCATCGAGGAAACCCTCTGCTACATGGCATTCCCCAGAGAACACTGGCGCAGCCTGCGCACCAACAATCCGCTCGAACGGCTCATTCGCGAGGTCAAACGCCGCACCCGAGTGGTCGGGGCTTTTCCCGACGGCAACAGCGCCCTCATGCTCGTCGCCGCCCGCCTACGCTACATGACAGGAACCAAATGGGGTATGCGCCGCTACCTCGATATGTCACGCCTGACCAACCAAGCCACCGCTAATCCACAAGAGGCCAACGCCAGCTGACCTTCCACCGGAGAGTTGTTCACCCCGTCACCTCCGACGAGTTATTCCCCATTCTCGGTGACGGCCCGAACAACTCTCCTCAACAACACAAAAAACTAGACCTTCCAAGGAACCGTAAAACAAAGTGCGAAAGAATCTGGACACTACC
>NZ_BMXG01000055.1 GCF_014651635.1 Cerasicoccus arenae
ATGCCAACTGCAGGACGATGTTTTTATCGTGCTGGTGCTCGAAGCGGGCCACCGCAAAGACATTTACAAGTAGGCTCAAGCTAACGCGCTGGGTGTGTCATGGCGTGAACGCGCTGAAGCTGGCTGATCGATACATCGGTGTAAATCTGCGTCGTGGATAAATTGGCGTGCCCGAGCAGTTGCTGGATAAAGCGGATGTCGGCGCCGTTTTCGAGCATGAGCGTGGCGCAGGTATGCCGGAACAGGTGGCAGCCGCCGGGCTTGCCAACTTCGGCGCGTTTGACGTAGTCGATGACGAGGCGGCTCAGGTAGTCAGGGGCCAACGCATCGCCGTAGGCGCTCAGGAACAGGGTCTGCTCGCGGGATCGGTGGGCGAGTTGGGGACGCGAGTCGGCGAGGTATTTTTCGAGCCAGGATAATGCCCGCTCGCCAATGGGCGTCATGCGGTCCTTCTTGCCCTTGCCCTGACGCACGGCCAACATGCGCCGCTCAAACTGCACGTCTTCCAGCGCCAAGCGCACGGCTTCCATCCGCCGGATGCCCGTCGAGTAAAGCAGTTCGAGCAAAGCGCGATCACGCAGCCCGAGCGGGCCTGTAATATCCGGCAAGTTCAGGATGCGTTCGGCCTCGCTAGCGGTCAGCGGCGTTTTCGGCAACTTGCGTTCCCCACGGGGCATTTCTAGTTCGGAGGCCGGGTTGTGCAGGATTTCATTCTCACGGCACAGCCAGCGGAAAAAGTCTTTGATCGCCACCAAGCTTCGACAACCCGCGCACCCGGTAAACCCGATCTCCCAGGATGATTTCATGGTCGTCACCGTGGGCGACCACTGCCACCGATGACACCTTTTTTTCTTTAGCCGCCACCTCGTCCAGACCCGGTTCGGTAGCCACTAACTTAGCAGCTAAAGGATTATTAATAGAGACAGTACGGTCTTTGATGACAGGAGACGCCAAGCCCTTGCCCAGCCACTCGGCCGACTCAA
>NZ_BMXG01000056.1:0-383 GCF_014651635.1 Cerasicoccus arenae
GCTACAGCTTGCTGGGCGTATTCGGCCGGAGGCCGATAGCCCAGCGAGCTGTGTGGTCTATAGGTATTATAATCGAGGCGGTATTCTTCAAGCTTTTCCCTGGCCTCGGACAGGGAAAAGAAGATCTCAGTGTTTAACAGCTCATCGCGTAGCTTGCCATTAAAGGACTCGATATAGCCATTTTCGGTTGGTTTGCCTGGTCGGATAAAATCAAGCTGGACCTCATTGGCATAGGCCCAAGCATCAAGCACTTTGCCAGCAAATGGGCGCTTCGCTTTGTCGTCGCTTCGCTCCTCGGTACAGGTCCATTGTCTACCGTGATTGCTTGAGGCAGTGCGCCTGCGCTGCGGGCTGCGTGGTCCAGTGCATCGGCAACTTTGGAT
>NZ_BMXG01000056.1:393-976 GCF_014651635.1 Cerasicoccus arenae
CTCAGGTCCATTGTCTACCGTGATTGCTTGAGGCAGTGCGCCTGCGCTGCGGGCTGCGTGGTCCAGTGCATCGGCAACTTTGGATGCGCTGATGGATCGGTCCGCGTAGAGCACCGGACATGTCCGGTCGTATTGATCCACGACAGTCAGCACGCGGAAACGCCTTCCGTCGTTCAGTTTGTCCGTAATGAAGTCCATCGACCAGCGTTGCCCGGAAGCATCCGCCTGTGCCAATGGCGCACGAACACGGGAGCCACGCTTCTTGCTCTTTTTACGCTTCAGATCAAGCCCTTCAGCCTTGTAGATGCGGTAGACGCGCTTGGGGCCAACTTGCCCAGCCTCTCGCTTCAACAACACCGTCAGACGGCGATAGCCATAGCGCACACGCACAGCGGCCAGATCAAGGATGCGCAACCGCAAGGCACCTTCGTCAGGTGGCTCCACATGTCGATATGCGAAAGTCGAGCGGTTCAACTCCAGCAGCCTGCACCCGCGGCGGCCGCTGATCCCATAGACATCAGATGCCTGTCGGATCAGCTCCGCCTTGCGTACAGGCCTCAGAGCTTTTTTGACACGATCTCCT
>NZ_BMXG01000057.1 GCF_014651635.1 Cerasicoccus arenae
CCCAATGGTGATGGAGGCGGCGTTAGTCTTGCGGTGCTTAGTCGGTGTTTTGCTCATCTTGAGAAGTATCAGTTCCGGGGAAACGCCTTCTCATTCCTACTGGTTAGGCATTTGTTTGTTGTAGGAAAGCGTAAGCTATTCTGATTGTGCCGTATCCGAAAAGTACAACTGAACCTAAATCTGAAAAAGCAGATGGCCAAGTCTGATTGGAAAACCATGAGCTCGCTCTGTATCTCTTCGTAGTCTCGAATGAATCATTCGTTTCTCCTAGGTAGAGATATCCCATTGCAATCTTGTACAAGAAAACTTGTAGAATTTGTAAGAAAGCGCCTCCAAGAAAAGTCGCGAATACGATTGTTCCGATTTCCTTTTCTAATATTACTTTGGCAAACTTCTCCTGAGTCGCGAAAAGGAAGGGAACGCCTATTCCGTAGGCCATGAGCCACGTCCTCAAGGTCGCGGCGAATTTGGCGTAAGGTTCGAAATAGAGGGAATCAGCCTGGTTCTTTTCTTTGGAGTGCTCGGTTTCTGGATTCATATTTTTCTGCCTAACAGTCAAAGATATCGTGCGAGTTTACGAGTCCCGATTATCGAGCTGTTGTGTGGAGGCTGGCGAGCCTGAAAGCGAAATCCTGAAGCCAAGCCCTTCTGTTTCTA
>NZ_BMXG01000058.1 GCF_014651635.1 Cerasicoccus arenae
TTGGGGTGATTGCTTCATTTGGTTAAGGTCCAAGGCCTCTAGGGTGCGTTTCATTGAGAGTTATGATGCCTTTTAACAAGGGTAGGGCTTGGCGGTTTTTGGGCCGGACTTTCTCGACATTTAACCTGCATACTAACAAGGAAAGGGTCGCTTTGCTCCCTGCCTCCCCCCCCCCTTGGAGTGGGAATGTTTGGTTGAGTTGTTACTCTTTTAGACAAGGAAGGCGTCCGCGTCGGTCTGTCGGGACGCGCCGCATTGCGTCTGCGTCTCCGCCTATCCCTGCCGCCGTCCGCCGTTTGCGTTGTCCAGATTTTGCGAAGCCTCCAAAAACTCGCATCTGCCACTGGTGGCCTTGTCTTTCCGGCACGCTGCTTTGCTTTTAAAGGAGGAGAACCCGCAGCTGTTTGGCGGCAAGGCCGTGACGAAGGCGACGGCTCCGAAGCTGGCCGCGCCGGTTACCTTCGATGGTGACGACCAGACTCTGTTCGCTCAGGTGCTGGATTATTACCAGGAGCGTTTGCGACAGACGCCGGCTGCGTTGGACTATCTGTGCTCGCGGGGGATCACCGGGGAGGCGGTCGAGGCCTTCGGTCTGGGGTACGCGGACCGCACGCTGGGTTTGCGCCTGCCGCTGAAGAA
>NZ_BMXG01000059.1 GCF_014651635.1 Cerasicoccus arenae
ACGCCTTGCGATGGAACATGGCGAAGCGGTCGAGGTTGTAGGTCAGGTTGGCAAGAGCCGTCTCGAAGCAACATCGTCGTTTACCGATACGGCGGAAGCGGTCGCCGCCGAACTGAGCGATGCGTCCAAAAGTGTGTTCCACTCGGGCACGGATGCGGCTTTTTTTCTTGTTTTTGAGTTTTTGTGACCGCGTGAGAGAGTATGCGGCGTTGCCCTTTTCACAGATGTTCGCGAGCATGGCGAAGCGTTTCAAGATGACCCGGATGGCCGGGCCAGTGTAGGCGCTGTCGGCCCAAAGCATGGTGTTTCGGTCGCTTTCGCGCAGCAGTTCTTCGACCGGCTGCGAGTCGTGCACGGTGGCGTCAGTTACGGTAAAGGTCTCGATAAACTTGCTGGCCGCATCGACCTTCACATGGTTCTTGTAGCCGTAATAGCTTTGGTTGTTCTTCTTGGTCCAGCGAGCATCGAGGTCTTTCTGACACTGGCGTCGCGGCTTTTTGGCGATGCGCTCAGGGACCTCGCCGCGCTTTATCTGCTCGTTTTCCTGTCGGCGATTGCGCTGCTTGGGAGCCTCAACGAAGCTGGCGTCGATGATCTTGCCGCAACTGGCAATCAGGCCCAGGTCGC
>NZ_BMXG01000060.1 GCF_014651635.1 Cerasicoccus arenae
GCGCGAAGTTCTGCATCCCAGAATTCAATACCGAAGAGGTCGAGGATGCCGTCACCGAAGTCGAACAGAGCGAACTTAGCGGAGCGGAGCTCACGAGTGCTTAGTTCGAGGCCTTCATCTTCAGCGATGATGGCAACGAAGTCACGTTGGCTAACGCGGATAACACGGTAGGTCTTACCAGAGGCAGCGTCTGCAACGACACGACCAGTGATGGTCAGAGTTTGCTTGGCAGCAACTTCTGCATTTGCAACTACACCGCAGATCAGGGCGGCGAAGACGGCAATCATGGATTTGATTTTCATAGTAATGTTAAGTCTGATATTAAAGCTCTGTGTTAGAGATAAGTCTGGCATGGTAGTGTACGAAAATGTTACGGCGAGAAAAAAATAATGTTAACGAGCGAACTTTTCTAGTCGGTTATCCAGTAATGAGGGCACAAAAAAGCCCGGGCACAGGCCCGGGCTTTTGAAAATATAAATGAAAGCTTATCGCTTAATCAATGATGACGACGGGCTCAATGATGATCAGGTTGTCGGTGTCGACAACTTGAGCGCGGAGCGTGAGGCTGAGCGAACCAGGGATGTCTTCGAACTCGTCAAATGCTTCTACGAAGAGAACTGCTGGGA
>NZ_BMXG01000061.1 GCF_014651635.1 Cerasicoccus arenae
TTTGAGCTGCTTGAGCGCACGCCCGGAAATACTATAATCCCAGCTCACGTTTAGCTTCTGCGGCGGTGTAGATCTTGCCCGGGCTCTGGATGGCTTCAACGGCCAGATAGTAATCTTCCAGGTCCTCAAGGTGCTCAAGGATCGCTTCCCGTGCGTAGAATGTCTTCGTGCGTCCAGTCCGCTTGGCTAGCTGCTCCAAGCGACTCTCGACTTCCTGATCTAAACGAATGGCTAACATAATTAGTAATATTGCAGAGATATACATGTATAGCAAGTCCGCTTTTTGCCACCTTGATGGACCATGCAATTAGCCTTGTCGCTCTGCTCGCCGAGGCTTTTGATCGAGTGATCGTTCTTTGATTGGGGGCTTCATCCCGCCTCAGGCACTTGGAAACCTGCCGCTTGCCGCTCAAAAAGCGCGTCGGGGATTTTTTTTCTTAGCCGCCATCTTCGCGCCTGCCTCTCTACCAGCCAGCCCAATAGTCATACCGGGAAAATGACGCCATGCCTACGATAACGCGTCGGGGTCAAGACTTTGGACCAA
>NZ_BMXG01000062.1 GCF_014651635.1 Cerasicoccus arenae
AATGGCGGTACTGGATTTAGTAATGCGTGGGCCAACAGTGGCGCGGGCGGAGATACAGTCACTTATCCGGGGAATACCTATAGCTCTGGTGCTGATAATCTAAGCGTCACGGGTGGCTTTACGACAGTGACAAATACGGCCACGGCTGGCTCTTTTCGTGATTTCTCGGCCATCACTGCGCCTGATGGCACGACGACTTACTGGTTCTCGCTGATTTCTTCAACGGGTGGTGTTGCATTTGGCTCTGGTGGTGATGAGGCCTCCTTGCAAATACGCGATTCAGATAACACCGAACTGCTTTCGGTAGGTGCCTTTGGCAGTTCTGCAAATTGGCGTATCCGCGCCAAGAGTGCCGACGGAGCCACCGCTGGATTCAGCGATGGCGGCGATGCGCCGAATTCAGGAACGAGCGCCTTTATTGTCATCCAAGTTAATATCAATACGGCAGACTCCGCCGCAGATGATCTCTACTTCTGGGTGAATCCTTCTTTGGACTCAACGCCTACAATCGGCAGCGCTACAAGTTCAATTACCGG
>NZ_BMXG01000063.1 GCF_014651635.1 Cerasicoccus arenae
AATGGCGGTACTGGATTTAGTAATGCGTGGGCCAACAGTGGCGCGGGCGGAGATACAGTCACTTATCCGGGGAATACCTATAGCTCTGGTGCTGATAATCTAAGCGTAACGGGCGGCTTTACCACAGTGACAAATACGGCCACGGCTGGCTCTTTTCGTGATTTCTCGGCCATCACTGCGCCTGATGGCACGACGACTTACTGGTTCTCGCTGATTTCTTCAACGGGTGGTGTTGCATTTGGCTCTGGTGGTGATGAGGCCTCCTTGCAGATACGCGATTCAGATAACACCGAACTGCTTTCGGTAGGTGCCTTTGGCAGTTCTGCAAATTGGCGTATCCGGGCCAAGAGTGCGGATGGGGGCATATCCGGTTTCAGTGATGGTGGCGACGCCCCCAATTCAGGAACGAGCGCCTTTATTGTCATCCAGGTTAATATCAATACGGCAGACTCCGCCGCAGATGATCTCTACTTCTGGGTGAATCCTTCTTTGGACTCAACGCCTACAATCGGCAGCGCTACAAGTTCAATTACCGG